>JAVHWL010000019.1:0-264290 GCA_032159825.1 Acidobacteriota bacterium | reverse complement strand
CCGACACGGTCATGGATCTCTCCACCGGCGGCAACATCGACGGAATCCGCCGCGCGATCATCGCTACTTCGTCGGTCCCAATCGGCACTGTGCCCATCTATCAGGCGGTGCAGGGCGGTCCGGACGGCAAATGGGACAAGCAGCTCGAGGAGCTCACCGCCAACGACTTGCTCGACATGATCGAGCACCAGGCGAAGCAGGGCGTCGACTACATGACGCTCCACGCCGGAATCCTGATCGAGCATCTCCCGCTCGTGCACGGCCGCATCACCGGCATTGTGAGTCGGGGTGGATCCTTGCACGCGGTGTGGATGATGGCGCACCGCAAACAGAATCCGCTCTACGAGCGATTCGACGATGTGCTCGAGATTCTTCGCCAGTACGACGTGACAGTTTCGCTCGGAGACAGCCTTCGTCCGGGATGCATTGCCGACGCCAGTGACCGCGCGCAATTCGCCGAGCTAGACACGCTCGGCGAGCTGACACGGCGCGCCTGGGAGCGCGACGTGCAGGTCATGGTGGAAGGGCCCGGGCACATTCCGATGGACCAGATCGAGATGAACGTCCGGCGCATGAAGGAGGTGTGCAGCGAGGCGCCGTTCTACACACTCGGTCCGCTCGTCACCGACATATCGCCGGGCTACGACCACATCTCGAGCGCGATTGGCGCCGCAATGATCGGGTGGTTCGGATCCGACATGCTCTGCTACGTCACGCCGAAAGAGCATCTCGGCCTTCCCAACAAGAAGGATGTCAAAGATGGCGTGATTACTTACAAATTGGCCGCGCACGCAGCAGACCTAGCCAAGGGACATCCGGGCGCGCAACTCAGAGACAACGCGCTCTCGAAAGCACGCTTCGAGTTTCGCTGGGAAGACCAGTTCAATCTCGCGCTCGACCCGGAAGTCGCGCGCGAGTATCACGACGAAACCCTGCCACAGGAGGGCGCAAAGCTCGCGCACTTCTGCTCAATGTGCGGCCCACACTTCTGCTCCATGAAAATCACGCAGGACGTGCGCGAGTACGCCGCACAGAAAGAGTTGGACGAGCAGGCCGCGCTTGAATCAGGAATGAAAGAGAAAGCTGCGGAGTTCGTCGCGGCGGGCGCGGAAATTTATCAGGGAGAGTTGCCGAAAGGCGTGAGCCGCGAACACTGAAGACAGGCAAAGTTGAAAATTAAAAACGCAAAATGGAAGACGAAGAACTTACTCTTCGTCTTCCATTTTGCATTTTACCTTTTTAATTTTTAATTCTTACTGCGTTGGCGGCTTCTTGCCTTCTGTTACGGGCATACCTTCGGCGTCGTAGACTTCGACGGTTCCGTATTTCGACAGCACCTCACGAGCTTTCGAGGCGTCGCCGACGGCGACGATCTGTAGGTTCGAGAGGCTGACGTACTTTTGCGCGGCGCGCTGCACGTCTTCGGCTGTGACGTTTGAGACCATCTGCGGGTACGTGTCCCAGTATTCGGCTGGCAGGTCGTAGAGTTTCTGCGTGACGATGTTCTGGAGAAGCGCGTTCGGCTGCTCAAGCGAAAGAGCGAAGCCGCCGACAATAGCGCGCTTGGCGTTCTCAAGCTCCACGGGGCTGACCTTCTCATCGCGGATTCTCTTCAGCTCATACATGAACTCGTGCATCGCGCCTTCGGTCACGTCCGTTCTGACTTCAGAACTTGAAGTGACTGTGCCGCGAAACTTCGAGCCACCGAAGTTGCTGTATGCGCCGTAGGTGTAGCCATTTTTCTCGCGCAGATTGAGGAAGAGACGCGCTGCCGGGCCTCCGCCTAAAATCTGATTCATCACGAGCACTGCGAAGTAGTCAGAGTTCGTGCGCTCGATGCCGAGGTTGCCGAGTTGAAGAACCGTCTGCACGGAGCCTGGACGATCAATCAACTGAATCCGCATCGCACCCTGATCGGGCGCAGCCGGAATCTTCGTCTCCGGCACATTGCCCTTCTGCCAGTCGCCGAAGGCTTTTTCAAGTTTCGGCATAATCTCCTTGAGCGTCACATCGCCGACGATTGTCACCATCGCGTTGTTCGGGCGATAGTAGGTCGAGTGGAAGCCCGCTAGATCGGCAGACGTGATGCGCTTGATTGATTCATTCGGCGGAACGATCAGGCCAGCCGGATGCTCGCCGTAGATCGCGCGCTGAAAACGCTCTGCCGCGAGAAACTGCGGAATCGAACGCTGAAACTGAAGCTGCTGAAGCTGCCGCGTCTTGTATTTATCAACCTCTTCCTGCGGGAACTTCGGGTTGCGTATGACATCGGCGAAGATGTCTAGGGTCGGGTCAAAGTTTTCAACCAGACCGGCTGTGGTGACGGTGCTGGTGAATGATGAAAGTCCGGCTCCGGCATTGAGTGTCGCGCCGAGCGTGTCTATCTGTTCGGCGATGTCTTTGCTCTTGCGCGTCGCTGTTCCCTCGCGGAGCAGTGCGGCGGTGAATTGCGCCAGCCCGTGATAGTTCGCAGGGTCTGAGAGACCACCACTCAAAACTACCATCTGCATCGTGAAAGTGGGAACGCGGTGGTTCTCCAACAGAACGACGCGCAGGCCGTTGGAAAGCGTAGCCTCCTGCGCTTTCGGCAGTTTAACTTTGAGAATCTCTTTGTTGACGGGCGCGCGACCCTTGATGTCCGCGCCGACGACCGACTGGCCCTGCTGTTGCGGAGCGCCGCCGCGCTGCGCCACGACTGACGTGGAGGCAAGCGCCACGAGCGCAACGAGCGCAAACAGCTTGTTTCTAAATTCCGTAGACTTCTTCATGACGTTCGATCTCCTTTACTGCTTGACGGCAGTCGCCGGGCCTTTGGCCTTCGGCATGGTGATGACGACTGTGCGGTTTGCCGCCGTCAGATATTTATTCGCCACGCGCTGCACATCTTCTTTGGTGACTGCACCAACTTTATCGAGCCGCGTGTTAATCAGGTTCGGATCGTTGTAGTAAACCGTCCAGACGCCTATTTGGACGGCGCGTGAAAGCGAACTCTGCAAGCCATTGATAAAGCCGCGACGTGTGTTGTTCTTCGCCTTCTGAAGCTCCCAGTCGGCGATGCCTTCCTTCTGAAGACGCGCAATCTCATCGTAGATCGCCGCTTCGACATCAGCAGTCTTCACACCCTGCTTAACTGTGGCTGAGATGTAGAGAGCGCCTGTCCCGCGTTTCTCGTCCATGAAGCCGTTGACGTTGGTGACAAGCTGCTTGTCCTTGACGAGCGTTTGATAGAGCCGCGAGCTTTGGCCGCTTTGAAGCGACGCTGCTAAAACCTGAAGCGCGTAGAAGTCCGGCGTGTTGCCGGGCACGGCCTTGAAAGCAAGGTCTACCTGCGGCAAGCGCGCGAGCGCATCGTCAACAGTGGCACGTCTCTCAGCCGTCTGCTGAGGCTCGGCCATGTCAACGGGCGGCGGGTCTGGCTGGCGCGGGATCAGTTCAAAACTTTGCTTGATCTTCTTGAGCGCGTCCGCCGTGTTGAAATCGCCGACGAGTGTCAGGACGGCGTTGTTCGGCGCGTAGTATGTTTTGAAGAATGCGGCCACGTCCTCCACGCTCGCGGCATTCAAGTCTTCCATCGAGCCGATGACCGTGTGCTTGTAGGCGAAGTTGTCGTAGATCAAATGCTGCTGGACTTCACCGCTCTCACCATAAGGCTGGTTGTCAACGCCCAGACGACGCTCTTCCTGAACGGCGTTGCGCTGGTTGTCCAGATTCGCTTTGCTGATGACCAGGCTGCGCATGCGGTCGGCTTCGAGATAGAGCGCGAGGTCAAGCTGGTTTGAAGGCAGAGCCTCAAAGTAGGTGGTACGATCCTCGTTGGTCGTGCCGTTCATGTTTCCGCCATTGTTGAAGATAAGGTAGAAATGCTCGCCCGTGCCGACGTTCTCCGAGCCTTTGAACATCATGTGCTCGAAGAGGTGGGCAAAGCCCGTGCGACCCTCACGCTCGTTGCGCGAGCCGACGTTGTAGGTGATGTCGAGGGCGATCACAGGCGCGCTGTGATCCTCAACCGTGATGACGCGCAGGCCGTTCTTCAACTTCGTTTCCTTGAAGTCAACGTGAACGTTGCCTGCTTTGGGCACTGCCAGGATGCTGACGCTAGCGAGCAGAGCGCACGTCAGCAGGCCAATCAAAAACTGCTGTTTCAATCTCATAAACTGACTCCTTCTTGTTAGGACAAAAGAGATGCTTAAAATTACCTTGGCCAGATTCGCTCAGATGTTTTCCTATCTTCGATAACTCTGCAAGGCACAGGTGCGACTCCGGGCGCGTTCCTCTTCAGACTTCAAAATAGTCTGAATGACCGAACAGACTTATCAAAGGCCATCAGCGTACATGGGCATAGGGGAGACCGGGTCTGTACGAAAAACGGGTAGATAGCTCGGATTCCAGAAGCTCAGGCGTCCCGCAGTCTCTTTGTAACGCTTTCGAGATACGGGCAGCCCCGGCGAAGAATGTCTGACTCTAATCGGCTCGCTCCGGCCATGTCAAGCCGACACTCCGGCTGAAGCGCCCTTGAAAGCTACCGGAACCAACCCCAGGACAGCCAACCGCAAGCCTGCTCTCATCATCAAAAACTCGACCGCACAGGAAGAAACGAAAGATTCTCGCCCGGTCTCGCGCACCATTAAATCCTTTGTCTCAGGCGGCGATTAGTTTGGGATGAAGACGGGCGAGCAAGCATAGCAAGACTCTCGCTCGACCAGTGGGCTGCGTGTATAATTAACGTAAATTGCCTGGAAAATGTTTCCAACGGACTTGAGGTTTATGACGAAAATTCGCCTTCGCGCTCTGGCGCTCTACGCTGCAACTCTCCTCTGCCTGCTGATTCCTGCCACAGCGCAGGCTCAACAGACGGGGCGCGCTCGCTTCGATGTCACAAATTACCGTATCGAGGCACAACTGGTTCCAGACCAGCATCTCTTACGTGCGGGCGCGGAAGTGACTTTTACGCCGCTTGACGCCACGCGCTCAATCATTTTCGAGCTAAACGGCTCGCTCAAGGTCGAAAAAATCGAGCGGGGCGGCAAGCCCCTGACCAATTTCGTGCAGGATGCGGCGGGCGCTGACGCTTCACTCGGCCCGAACATACGTGTTGACCTGGGCGAAGTCGTACCCGCAGGCCAGCCCATCACCCTGCGCTTTAGCTGGAGCGGTGGCCTACAGTCGCCTGAAGGCGGCCCCTTAGCGACCAAGCGGCTGGCCTACGTCGGCACGGAAGGCTCTTACCTCATGTATGCCGCGCGCTGGTTTCCTTTCCACGATTACGCCGCAGACCCCGCGACCTCGGACATTACGATCATCGTGCCCACAGGCTTACAGGTTGCCGGAGCGAGCGACGACCCTGTAGTGCCGCAAGTAGGCAAAGATGGAAACACGCGGTTTCACTTCGTTCAGCGCAAGCCAGGGCTGCCCGGTAATTTCATCGCCGGACAATACATCACGAAGACCCTGCGTTTCGGCAACTACGACATACAGTTTTACGCGAAGGTCGGAAGCGAGAACCGCATTGAGCGCTACGCTGAGTTGATGGGCACAGCGCTCCAGTCCTACACGCAAGCCTATGGTCAACCTTCTTTTGGCACACACCTCGTCGTCGCGCAGATTGACGATGAGAGCCTGGACACTTACTCCGCGCTCGGCATGCTCTTTCTCGCCTCGAAGCTTTTTGATCCGGCGCGGCCTGTGCCGGAAGAGCGTCTGCAACGCGAAGTCGCATTTCAATGGTGGGGGCAGACCGTCGGCTTGAAGTCTTTCGACGATGCGTGGATTTCACAAGGACTGGCCGAATGGAGCGCGTTTGCCCTGCGTGAAGCAACCCTCTCTGCCGGCGCGCTCGACGCAGCGCAACGCGACGAGCAGGAGCGCGCTTTGACCTTCGAGCAGACAGCCTCGATTGCTCGCGCGCCCTCCGCGCTCGACGATCAATCGGCAGCCTACCAGTCCATCGTCTTCTACAAAGGCGCGATGGTCTTCCGCATGTTGCGCGAGCTAATCGGCAAAGAGAAGTTCAACCAACTGCTGCATACTTTCCTCGAACAATATCGCGGCAAGAACGCTTCGATTGATGATTTCGAGAAGTTGACGACCCAGATTGCCGGGCAGAACATGCGCTACTTCTTCGCGCAGTGGGTTGAAGGAACGGGCGTCCCTGAGTTTACGGTTGACTACCAGATCATCCGCACACGCGCCGGAAAATTCCGCACGCGCGGGACTATCAAGCAGAACATAGAGAACCTGAACATACCCGTCGAAGTGATGCTGCGCTCCGAGGGCGGCGATAATCCTATGACGACCTTGCGCCTGGAAGAGAAGAGCGAAGATTTCGACTTCACCTCCACGGGGCAGCCCATCGAAGTCGTCATTGACCCGAACAACAGAATCCTGCGGATGTCGGATGAGTTGCGTGTCTCTGTCGTCGCGCGTCGCGGGATAGAGCAGTTTCGTGAAGGGCAGTATGCGGAAGCCCAGCAGCAACTCGAAGCCGCGCTCAAGCTGGACAAGTCGAATTCCTGGGTCAACTACAACCTGGGCCTGCTGTTCATCGAGCAGCGCAACTGGCAACTGGCGCTCGACGCTTTTCAGGCTGCGCTCGACGGCAACCTGAAACCATCCTGGATAGAGGCGTGGGCGCACATCAAGCGCGGCAACGCTTACGACGCGCGCGGCATGCGTGCCCAGGCCGTCAACGAATACAACAAGGCTCTTCAGAGCGGAATCAACTACGACAACTCGCAGGTCGCAGCCAAGAAGTATCTAGCCACGCCCTTTAACCCGCGTGACCCGCAAATGCAGGAATCATCACTCAAAGGGCAAGAGTAAATTAAAAATTAGAAATTAAAAATGCAAAATGGGAAGATGAGAGGCGCGCGCTTTCTCTTCCATTTTGCATTTTTAATTTCTAATTTTTAATTCGTTATAAAGCTGTTCGATTAACTCCCCATACTTTTCATCAACGATGCGGCGTTTGACTTTGAGCGTCGGGGTCAGTTCTCCACCGTCAATCGAAAAATCTTCACTGAGCAGCGCAACGCGGCGGACGCGCTCGTAGTCCGCAAGCTCCTTTGTGAGTTGCGCCACCTCGCGCTGCACAATCTTGATGGCTGCCGGGTCGCGGCTCCATTCAACTCGCGTTGCGGGCTTCGCTCCGCCTGCCTCTGACATTGCGTTCGCCAATGCCTCCCAATCAGGGACGACGAGGGCGACGGGCTGTTTGCGCCCCGCGCCGATGACGACGACCTGACCGACAAGCTCGCTCTGCTTAATCAAGCTCTCGACGAGTTGCGGCGCGACGTATTTGCCGTTCGAGAGCTTGAACAAATCTTTCTTGCGGTCGGTGATGTAAAGGTGTCCCTCTTCGTCCAGCTTGCCGACATCGCCCGTCTGAAACCATCCGTCCTCAATCACAGTGGCGGTTGCGTCAGGGTGATTGTAGTAGCCGCGCATCACGTTTGGCCCGCGCACCAGAATCTCCCCGTCGTCAGCAATCTTCACATCAATTCCGGGAAAGACGAGGCCCACCGAGCCGACCTTGTTGTTGTCAGGACGATTCGCCGAGACGATGCACGTCTCTGTCATTCCGAAGCCTTGAAGAATCGGAATGTCTGCGGCCCAGAAAGCGTAGGAGAGTGTTGGGGAGAGCGCCGCTCCACCGGAAACGAAGTAGCGCAATCGGCCTCCGACGCCTGCGCGCCATTTCGAGAAGACCAGCTTGTTTGCGATGTCGTGCTTGAGTTCAAGCAGCGGCGGCACGGGGTCGCGCCTGTCTTTGAGGACGGCATAATCGTGGCCGACTTCCAATGCCCACGCAAAGAGCTTGCTCTTCCACCCGCCTGCCGTCATGCCCTTCTTGACGATGCGCTGGTAAACCTTCTCGAAGAGGCGCGGCACGGCAGTCATGATCGTCGGACGGACTTCGCGCAGGTGATCGCCGACCTGATCGAACGAGGCAGCGTAATAGACGGAGACGCCCGTGCAGCAAAAGACGTAAAAGACCGTTCGCTCGAAGATGTGCGAAAGCGGGAGGACGGAAAGCGCTACATCTTCATGCGTGATGGGAAGCGAGCCGGAAATAGAAAGGATGTTGGAGATGAAATTATCGTGCGTGAGCATCACGCCTTTCGGCTCGCCCGTCGTGCCCGAAGTGTAGATGATGGTCGCCAGCTCAAGCCCGCGTCCGGGAGTTGTGAGAGCATCGTAGGCATAAGGCTCTTCACGCTCGCGCTGCATCCCGCGCTCTTCTAATTCCTCCAGAGAGAGAGAGCCTTCAACCTGTGTTGTTGCTTCAGGGTCGAAGAAGATCATGTTTTCGAGCGTTTCAACGCCCTCGATTCCGGGCCATGCGTGTTTCAAGACCTTGCGGCCTGAAACGAAGATGGCGCGTGCGCCGGAGTCCGTGAGGATGTAGCGCACTTGCTCGACCGATTGTGTCGTGTAAATGGGAACGTTGACTGCGCCGAGACTGAGAATCCCTAAATCAACGATTGACCATTCGGGGCGATTTTCGGAGAGCAGGGCAACGCGGTCTCCGGCTTTGATTCCGAGTTCGGCCAGGCCAAGCGCGATGTGGCGCACGCGCTCCGTAAATGTTTCGGCAGGGATATGCAGCCACTCGCCCGCGCGCTTTGTGTTGAGCGCGTCTCGTTTCGCGTACCTCGCAATCGCGGCGAGGCAGAGCTTCGGAATCGTGTTCAGAGTGCGTTGTGATTCGCTGGTTGAGTCGGTCATCGCAGGGCGTCGTGATACCGAGAACAGATGTCGGCCTTTCCTTTAATTTTCGACTGAGACGATCAACGCGAGACGCAGGTTTTAGCTCCGATAGGAGCGATTGAAAATAGCCCAGCATTTTTAATGCTGGGAATCAAGCGTGGAATTTGATTTGAGTCCCGTAGGGACGATTGAATCTTTCAGTCGTCCCTACGGGACTCAACTAAATTTCCTGCTATCTCTCCCAGCAATAAATTGCTGGGCTATTTTCAATTGTCCCTTCGGGACATTTACTTCGCCATTAGATTTGACTACCCAACAGAGCCAGAACTTTTACTCCGCAGATGATAATGCGCTGCCGGGCTTGAGCGCCAGCGTGCAGCGCGAAACGCAAACTAACCGCTCGCGCTCATCACGTATCTCGATTGCCCAGACACACATCTGCCTGCCCTGGTAAACGGGCACGGCTTCGGCTGTGACTCGGCCACGACTGACCGAGCGCAGGTGATTGGCGTTGATCTCGACGCCGACGGGCGTGTACTTTTCAAGGTCTGTGTTGAGAGCCGCGCCGATGGAGGCTGCCGTCTCCGCCAGGACGACCGACACGCCTCCATGAAGCAGCCCCGTGTACTGGTGAACGCGCTCATCAACGGGCATCGAGAGCACCACCTTTTCACGCTCCGCCGATTCAACCGTGATGTTGAGCGTCTTGAGAACGGTTCGATCCGCGCCGCTGCGCATCATCTCAAGTAAGGTCATCTTTACTCCATGAGCAGAAAAGCGATGATAAGTCTGTTCTTAAAACTTTCATCCGGGCGAGCTAAATTGCCTTATCCGCTATCGCAGAATGTCTGATATTGTTCATCGAATCCCATCTGATCTGATAGGATCGCATGATGCGAAAAAGAGATTCTCGTTCGATAATTCTGAGGTTAAATTTGCTGGAACACCTCTCTATTCGGAACGTGTTGTTGGCAGCCGGGGGCGCGCATCTGACATTGACAGTGAGCATTTTTCTGGTTGGCCGTTTCGCTCTCTTACCCGGCATGCTCGATACCAACGGGATTGGAATCACATTCGCCGCCGATTGCCTGAGCTACCGCACCGAGGCCATCTCATTCATCGGAATTTTCTCCCACCAAGGAATTATTTCCTGGCTGGCTGCGTCTTCCGAGGTCCTTGTCAATCCATTTCACCTCAAGCTCTACTCGCTATCGTTCGCCGTCTTTGGCCCCTGGCTCGGCTATAACATTTTAAGCGCCGAGCCGCTCAACGTCATCTACTATCTATCAATCTTATATCTTGTCTTCGCGCTGGGACAAGAGGTGTTCGACCGGCGCGTAGGTCTTCTCGCCGCTATGATCGTCGCGCTCTGGCCCTCATTCCTGCTCCATACGACTCAACTATTCAGAGACCCTCTCTTCATCGCTGCTGTCCTGGCGCTGACGCTCATCTGCTCGCGGTGGCTGACGAGAGACTACTCATGGCTCAGAGGCATAGGCGCGGGGGCTATCGGAGCGGTTGTTGTCTGGTTGCTCTGGCTCTTGAGGAGCGAGATGTGGGAAGTGATGCTCGCCATTGCTGTGATTGGAGTCTGCTTGCTCGTTGCCAGGCAGGTCCGGGAAAAGCGTTTCATGGGAGGGAATCTCGCGGGCGCAGCCCTTTTGCTCATAGCCGTCATCACCATTCCCCGGATGGGCGAAACGTCCGAGCTGCAAGCGCAACCGGGCGCGCCTCTACCGGCGAGGATTACTCAACTGCGCCGCAGCTTCGTTACAAGTTATCCTGGCGCGGGATCAAACGTTGACACCGACGTGGAGTTTTCCAGTTCGGGAGATATTATCCGCTACCTTCCGCGCGCAGCTATCGTAGGGTTCTTTTCCCCGTTCCCGAACATGTGGTTTGTTGCCGGACTACAGGCAGGCTTAATAGGGAGAGTAGTCAGCGGCCTGGAAACTCTGATGATGTATGTCATAGAGCTTCTGGCTGTCTGGGGCTTGTGGCGACGAAAGGGCAATCTACCTGCCTGGCTTCTGCTGTTAGCTGCCGGGGCAGGTGTGACTGCGCTTGGTCTGGTGGTAGTTAATGTAGCCGCTTTGTACCGGATGCGATATGCCTTCTGGGTCTTAATAATAATCGTCGGGGCGGAAGGAATGATGCGCCTATTTTCGGCAAGCGGCTTAAAGAAGAGATTAGAGATCAAAGAATTTGAAGCCGGAGACTAGAGCGTGATGCTTCATAAGGCCGGGTTCTTTTTTGGTGCCAGCTATACCAGTCCCACGCACCGCTCAATTTCTGATGAAATGCTCTTTCGGTGTCACTCGCAACCACTTCACAACGACGCAATAAAAGAGGATCGCTGCCTTCGTCGTTGATGCCGAAAAGACTGCATCCCCCTGTGACGTAGCCTGCATCGCTCGCCGCATCACGGACACGTGCATCCACAGAGCCATGAGGATAAGCAATCGCCGTAACCGGAGTTCCAATCACGTCTTCAATATATGACCGGCTCCCGGATAGCTCTTGCCGTAAAGTAGAATCGTCGCATTGAGCGAGCGGCAGGTGGGTCATGCCGTGAGAGCCAATCGTGACTCCCGGTAAGGAAGCTAACTCCCTCAACTCTGAGGGAGTCAGATATTCTTGAGCCTCACTTTTGATAAAGGATGCAGTGACAAAGACCGTGAAGGGAATGTTGAATTTGAGAAGAATGGGCGCAGCCGTGCGCAGGTTATCTTTGAAACCGTCGTCGAACGTTACCGCCACACAGAGAGGCGATTGGGAAGGCTGTGGTTTAGAGAAGCTGCGTATCTCAAGTTGCTTGTTTTTCGCTAAGGCTTCCATCTGGCGCTCAAATTGTTCCGGCTTAATGCTAAAGCCGTAGGAATCGTGGGCCAGACGTGACCCGACGGCGTGGTAAAGCAGGACACGGAAGCCAGGCTTCATCCGGGTTCTGCTCAGCGCGGAGACTTCGGAGACTGTTCTGACGGCAACTCTTCTCCAATTCATAATACGGCTCAACTTAATTCGTGAAGGCTCGGCGATTCGCAGTTTGATTCAAAACTGACATTGGGTAACAATAGCGTAGCCCTTTAATTTTCGATAGCCGAGAGAGCCTCTTGACCCTTAAGCAAACTGAGTTCTTAAAGAGCATCACTAAGAAGATGTTGCCGCCAGCGATCTACAGGCCGGTTAGAATCTGGTGGCGGCGTCGCAAAGCGATCAACTGGCTCAATCTTCGACGCCTGACGCCCATCAGTCGCATCTTCGGATTTGATCGCGGACAGTGCATTGACCGCTACTACATCGAAGCCTTCATGGAGACCCGGAGCGCAGATATTCGGGGACGAGTGCTGGAAATTCTGGAGCCTCAGTACACTCGTAAGTTTGGCGGAGACAGCGTAGCCCGCTCAGATGTGCTTCACGTTGTGCCGGGCAACCCGCAGGCTACGCTTGTAGGCGACCTGGCAACCGGCCAGGGTATCCCTCAAGGCGCGTTCGATTGCATGATCGTGACTCAAACTTTTCAACTCATCTATGACATCTCAGGGGCAATCGCCAACTGCTATGCCGCACTGAAGCCCGGCGGCGTCTTGCTGGCATCTTTTCCCGGCATCTCCCAGATTAGCCGTTACGACATGGATCACTGGGGCGACTACTGGCGCTTCACAACTCGCTCAGTACGACGACTCTGCGAAGAGGTCTTCCCGGCGGAGAATATTCAGGTAAACGGGCACGGCAACGTGTTAGTGGCAATCTCATACTTACATGGGATGGCTACTCAGGATTTGACGCCGGAGGAATTGGATTACCACGACGCTGATTACGAGATTGTGATTACCGTTCGAGCAGCAAAGCCTCGTTGACGGCTACTGGGAGAGAGATGCCGATCTTCATCGGATATGCTCTTGTCAAATAAATGCTATCCCGCCTCATTATTCTTAAATGGCTTTCTCAAAAAATAATGATCCATCTCACCCTTAGGCCCGGATGGTGAAGCCTCGCCTGGAAAGAAATGCACAATCTCAAATTCCTTCGCCAGGGTTTCGCCTACGTAAGCCATTGGATGAAAAACAATGCAGTCGTTGTAGGTTGATGGAACTCCGGCCAGTTCGCCATGCCTGACCACTAAATGATCGGCACGAAATTGTTCCTTTTCGTTTTGACTAAGTGTCTCGAAGTAAGATTCACCGCAAGTAGTCAGCAGCAAATATCCGCCGGGTTTAAGTACTCTTGAAAGCTCATCTATCCATAAGAGTTGATGCGCTTCGGGCAAATGCGTGAAGACCGAATAGGTATAAATGAAGTCGAATTTAGCATCGTCGTAGATCAGCGGCGGGTAGGGCTGATTCACATCGAACTCGGCGAAAGAGAGATTCCGCCTGCACCAGGCGATTTGCTCAGGGTTAATGTCTGTGCCGTATATCCTGGCCTTGATTAAATGGCGTTCCAAGTATGGAAACTGCCGTAGAGCGCGCCCGGCCCCGCAGCCAAAATCTAAAATCGCCTCGAACTCATCAACCTTCGCCCCATGTTGAGCCAGGATGTCGAGCACTTGCTGAATCTGTTGGTTAGGTTGAAGGAAAAGGCGTATGTCGGTGTATTCACCCCAGACCCGTGCCCGCAATTTTAACGGCGGAACAGGCAAGTCGTCCGGTGCGCCCTTAATCCAATAGGGAATGTTATGAAATATAGCGCGCGGCCTCGCAGACCAGTAGATCATGAAAGCAGGGCCGCGAAGGTGAGCTTTATGCAGCAGTTCTCTAACAAAATTTTTCATAGATAAGCTCTAGCCATCAAGAGGAAACTTTTCCCTCAGTCGGCTCGGCTTTGGCCTGCAACTCGACCTCGATCAGCTCACTCATAGCTTCCAGGCGCGCCTGCCAGTCGCCCAGTGCCGCCACTTCGCGGCGGCGCGCAGCTATTGCCGCATCCGTCGGCGAATTCAATGCCTGCTCGATGGCTTGCAGGAAATCATCCGGCTGGCCGATAGAAGTCAGCAAGACGTTGTGCTGCTCGTTGAAGTCGCACACGGCTGGCAGCGTGGTCGAGACGACCGGCCTTCCGACGGCCAGGTATTCATTTATTTTCGTCGGCACTACCGTTGCCGTGTACAGGCTATTCACATACGGGACGATGCAGACATTGAAGCTGCGGATGTAGCGAACCAGGTCTGGATGTGGTTGTTGTCCCAGGAGGTGAACATTAGGTAAGTCCGCCAACTCCGCCACGTCAGTTTGAATCGCGCCGACAAAAACCCACGACCAATCCGGTCGCGCGCGTGCTATCGCAGTCAACAGCCCAAAGTCTATATGCCGGTGCAACCCTCCAATGTACCCGATGATTGGATGCGGCATTGATTGCAAAGGCGTCAAAGCCGAACGGCCATCAGCGCCATCCGGCGACGAGCGGCCATTTCCATTCTCCGCCAGGGGAAAGGCATCAAGGCTTACGCCAAACGGAAAAATATGCACATTGCTATTCCATTGAACACAGTGGGCAGCCAATTCCGGTCCTTGAGCGAACACCAGGTCGCTCGCCTCTACCGTTGCCTGTTCGCTTTGCCTGAGCTTGTTAACGCGCGGCGTGAGTTGTTTGAAGTCAGCGATGCAGTAATAGACGACGACACTGCGCGGTGTGCGGAGCATCTCGACAAGATCAACAGATGTATCTGTCGGCAAGTAAGTCCACAGCAAAACGTCTGTCATACCCAGGCGGCGCGACGTGCGCCGAACCAACGGCAAGAGCAATCTACGGTTAATCTGGCGTTGCCATCGCGGCCCAAACGGCGGCAGAACGAGAGGCGAGCAGACGTAGATATTGGAAGCAACCTGGCGCACGCCTCCCGAACGCAACGAACTCAGCCACAGCTTGAGACGCTTCAAGATGCGCCTGGCATCTTTGATTCTGGGCGAGCGCACCCCTGTGTTCTCAATATAGAGGATGCGATTTCCAGCTTGCGCCAGCCGCAAATTGATCTCCTGATGACCCTGCCACAGGAAGTCCCATTCGATGCTGGCAATGCAGATAATATCTCGACCGCTGATCATCAGAGATTATAAGAGGGGATGAAACACAAATAGGCCGGAGCAAAACTTTAATGTCCAAGTAGCGCTCAGAATAATAAACAGCGAAAGCGAAGATTTCGTCGAGACTTTAATTGAAGCCGGAAGGTATGTCAATTTTGATGGCTTTATCTCCCAGCCCGAATGAAGGGTTGCTAACAAAACCGACCGCCGAGATGACTCGAACCCGCCCCCACTTCCCCATTATTTAATCAATGCGCGTAAAGATCGCGCGGCCTGCCATAAGACGGGCGTGAAAACGGCCACAGCTAACGCGACTGCAAGCAGGTGCGGAGCGTTCAGCAGGAGCGCCGCGAAGCCTACCGTGAAAGCAAGCGCCCCGACCAGGTAGGGTCGGGCCAGGGGGCGCAGCGAAAAGTTCAGCCCTATCCTGCGAGCAAGCAGGATACAGCACAGCGCCAGCAAGCCATCAGATAACACTGTGGCTAAGGCCGCTCCCAGCAAGCTCCAGCCTCTCGTCAAAAATAGAAGCAGAAGAACGCGCGGCAGAAGTATCACTCCTAATAGGAAGATGACGAGACGACTTCGGGTTGAGCCGGTTAATGCTGAGATGAACGGAATACTGATGGCAGAGGATAAGAGACTGAAGGCCATAATCAGCAGAATAGGAGCCGCCAGAGTAAATTCGGGGCCGAAGATCAATCGCACAATATTAGCTGGCGCGAGGACTATCACGACGGTTATCAGCGCGGCGAAAATTCCGAAGACGCCGAGGATGGCTCTGTTGAATCTCGCGCTCTGTTCTGCTCCTCCTACTGCAACTTTAGTTGACGCAGGAACGAGCAAGTAAGCAACCTGCGTAGGGACACGTAAGGCTGCCTGGGTAACGACGACCGCCGCCGCGTATGAACCCATAGCAACTGCTCCCAACTGAGTCCCGACAATCCAACGGTCGCTCCAGGCCGAAAAGGTTGTAAAGAAAGTAAAAGTTGCCGTCGGCGGAACCTCTTTCAGAATTGGCCGAATTTCGCTGATTGATGAAGGGGCGCTGAGCAGCCGGTCGCGCCAGGATTTGTAGCCTGCCGTAAGACCAGAGCAGATGTAAGAAGCGGCCACCGCTCCCCAGATGGGCAAGGCTACTACTCCGGTGCCACGCGCCAGAATATAGAATATCATTGCCAACTGCCCGGCGGTTGTGATGAGAATCACGGATTGAGGGCGCAACAGGCCATAGTAAATTCCCGAAATACAGTCAGCCGCCACCGTACAGAGAAGCACCAGCGGAAAAGCGATAGCGAAGCCTGGGCCGATAGAGATGTTGAGGTAGCGTTCCAGGCGCGGCACGTTGACGCTGATCGCAAGGCCGCTGATTAATGCAACCAGGAGCACGAGAGCAAGCGCAGTCATGCAGCAGCGCCGCATGTTTTCGTGGCGACCTTCCTCCTCCTCGACGGCAACATATTTAGCGAGTGCCAGAGGCAAACCAAACGAGCAAAGCACACCGCTGACGAAGATCAACATATTGGCCGCGACGAAGGTCGCATAACCCGTCGGCCCTCCGTTGCGAGCTATGGCGATGTTAGCCAGGGTGCTGATGGCTAACGTCATAACCGAGCCGATACTAGTGAGAGAGATAGCAGACGCAAGACGACGCGAAGACCGCTCAGACGATGGAGTCTTGACTTTTCCATCTGATGAAACCGGGGTCTCTGATGTGAAAGAGATTAATGGTTCAGTTTCGACCAAGTTCAGCAGCCCTTTCATTAACTACGCTGGCGTCGTAGCCGGAGGATTCGCCGTTGCTTCCTGCTCTTGCAGCGACTCTCTTGTAGTAGTGCGTTTTCCTGATGCGCGCCAACCAGCGCCGCCGAGTATGACGACATCCTCCAGAGCGGCGCGCTCAAACCAACCGAAAACTTCCGCGCGCCCATAACGATTCTCTATCGGCGCGGAGAGGCGGTCGAATTGATCTGTGTAGAGGACGCGAAAAGAGTATTTGCGATAGTGTCCGAGCGGCACGCGGTCAGCCAATGGGCGCGTGCGCTCAAAGCGATCAAGCGCGCGGCTGGGAAGCACCAACGCAACCTGGAATCCGGCAGCAATCATCCAGGACAGTTTCTTGAGTAGCGCATGCGGTATCCGTGTTGTGACGCGCCGAAATCCGGTCACAGCCGAAAGCGCAGCGCGTCGCCACGCCGGCTCGCCTTCGAGATTCCAGTAAAGATAAATATTTATGTATTCGCCCGCGCGCAGGAGCGGCAGCAATGCGCGAAAACCTTTTTCGGGATCGGGCAGGTGGTGAAGCACGCCCAGACTATAAACGAAATCGAATTTTTCCGGTGGAAACGGCGGATGATAAATGTCCGCTTGAACGAAATGCGTATTCGGATTCTCGCGGTTATTGTGTGCGGCGACTTCTATTGCCTGACTGAAATCCATCGCCACGACTTCCGCCGCGCCGCTTCGGGCCATGTGAAAGGTATGACGCCCCGTTCCGCAGCCGGCGTCCAGAATCTGCTTGCCCGCAAACGAATCTAACGGGAAACGCTCGAAGTACCAGCGAAAGTTTGATTCATAGTCCGGCAGCATCTCAGAAAATGCCTGCCACTCATAACCGAAGCTGCGAGCCGTATCCAACTGCGCTTTCGTCGCAAAATCCTTACTTGATTTGTCAGCTTGCATCCCGTTATCCGGCAACAACTCTTTCGGCAAGCGCGCACGGTAAGAACTAAAAAACTCAGGATGCATCTCCCACAACATGCTTTGCAGAACAGGCGGAAGCAGCCGGGGGATACCACCGATGATGGGGTAGCTTGTGCCGCACGCGCAGCGAATCACACCATCCTCAATCTCGCCGCCTTCAGTATCCTGAAAACTTTCAGCGGTTAACATTCCCTGGCACATGGGGCAGACGACGAGTTGTAGCAAGCTCTTCTTCATTGACGAAAATTTTAACGACCGGGCGGCGGCGGCAAGACGCTACTGTAAACGTCGGGCACATCCGGCTGTTTGGTCAATCTGCTGCGGCGACGGCGACGACGAGATTGTGATGCCTGCTCAACTCGCCCATTGATAGTCGCAAGCGTAGCCAGCATCAGAAATAGTAGTGCGTTGGCAGTGGTGTGCAACGTAAAGTCGAAGAAGCTGTGAACGAGCACGGCGAAACATCCGGCGAGCGCGCCGGTTGCCACACCGCGCCGGAAAAGATCATCCGTCTCTCTGCGCGCAAAGCCCATCCGAAAGAGCGCGACGATAAAGAAGAGAGCCAAGCCTGCGCCGATGATTCCAGCGTCAGACATCACCTGCAAGTAATCGTTGTGCGCCTGCTCAAGCCGAAACGCGCCGTTGCGCGAATCAAACTGTGTGTAGGCCAGCCCGAAGGAGCCAAGACCTGAGCCTATCACCGGGTGGCTGCGTATGATGTCGAGCGTCACGCCCCAGAAATGCGCGCGTCCCGTCGTCGGATCATCCATGTTCACCGTTCCGACCATCCTGCTCAAAGCCGATTCGCCTCCGAACAAGACCGCGCCGCCGACAAGAAAGAGCATAAGAGCCAGTGCCAGCCCGACGCGCGTGAGCGCTGTCCGAACGCGACTGCTTTTTTCTCCCTTATCTTCCGTCTCCTTATCTCGCCTGAAGCCCATGAAGGCAACTAGAAACATCACCTCTGCCACAACGCTAATCATTGCGCCGCGCGAGCTTGTCATAATCAGCGCGATCCCCATCAAGACGATGGCAAAGATATAGAGCGGGCGTTTGTCGCGCTCGATTGCTCCTGAAAAGAGCAGTCCGAGCGGCACGCTCATGGCGAGTTCCATGTAGGCTGCGAAGTGGTGGCGGTTGTAGAACGGGCCGAACGGGATGCTCTGCGGCAGTTCTTTCAACCAGTAGATTTTCCCTGGGCTGGTGAAATACTGAATGATGCCGAGGAAGGCAAGCAAGAAACCGAAGATAGTCACAGTCCGCACCATCAAGCGTAAACGCTTTGGACTATCAATAAAGGCAAGCGCGGCGGCGAAGTAAATCAAAAGCGCAACTATTTGAACGAGCGCAAGTCGTGTCGAGTATGGATCAATCGAGAGACTGCTGACAGGCGAGGAGAGAAGCGCGCCTCCTGTGTCCGCGTTGCTCCTGATGGGTAGAAGCTGTATGAGGCCCAGCAGCAACAGACCGACTATCGGAACTTGCAAAAGGTTTCGACTGATGCGGAACGTGCGGCTGCGCCATGCGTCAACGGCCCACAGCAGAACGAGGACACATGAGCCAAGCTCAAAGATAGCGAGCGACCAGTAATGCACCGTGCCATAGGCAAGCGTCGAGAGCACTATGGTGATGCAGAGGATTAAGATGATGAAGCGGCTCGCCAGCGTCCGCACAGGCTCGACAGAGCGTTTAGCTGTGGATTTTGTTTCCACTGCTGCGGCTGTCTCGCGGGCTAGTTGCTCCGTCGCTGCTTTGGAGATTGAAGTCGTCATACCAGACTATGCCAAAAATAGGGCAGACGGCGTCCGTGCCGCACGTCGCGCGCACAATACGCACTATTACCGCCTCTGTCTTTGGCGGCGACTTAAAGTTGATTATGACTTGCTGCCAGTCATACTTGCCGTTGGCGAGTGGCTGTGAAGCGCCTAAAACAGTCTTACCATCCAGCCCGTCTATGATCTGTATGATGGGTGTTCCCGCGCTCTTCAAATCTTCCGCCCGAACATAGCATTCAAAGCGGTACTGCGTGGCAGGGTCAACCAAAACTGTCTGCGCGACATTGTTAAAGGGAAGCGTCGAGGGCGCTTTGAAAAGAATCCGCAGACTGCGTGCGCCGCTATGCCCTATCCTCCCATCAATGGCTATCTGCGCCTGCGGGTCAGACTTGATCTGCCAGTTGAAAAAGCTCACTCCCGCTGCTGTGTCAATGTCATCTTCAAAACTGCCATTAACAAATTGTGTAGCCTTTGCTGAATTAGCGTCAGGATTCAGATCGCTAAAAATGCTCAAGGCCGCATGGTAGCGCTTCTGCTCCATCAGGCTCTTCATAATCGCTTCACCCGACGCACTCTGCTCTTTCTTCTCAGCGGGTTTTAAGCCAGCCCATAAGTTGAGAGCTTCATCCAGCCGCTGCCCCCCAAGGAGATAAGTAGCAAACTCGGCACGCGCTGCGGCAGAATCGCCAATCACTTTTTTAATCTCATCAATGTTCTGACTATAGAATGTCCAGGCCGTATTGAATAACTGTGGGCGCAGCGCCGAGTTTGCATCTGCCGCGCGCCGCAACTCTGCGAAAGCCTCATTGCTCCGTCCCGCGCGCAACAGAAGGTTTCCCAAATACCAATGCGGGTAGGCATAAGAAGGGGCAAGCTCAACAGCGCGGCGCAAAGCCTTTTCTCCACCCGCGCCATCTCCGACATCCTCGCGAGTGCGGCCCAAATCCATCCAGAAACGATAGTCATTAGGCGAAAGTCTGACAGCCTCCTCATAATGATGGAGGGCATCTTCAAGGTCTCCCGGCAGCAAGGTTCTCTTCTTCAGCCCGGCCACAACCCAATGAGTCCAGGGATCGTCGGGCGCAAGGCGCAAGGCCGCCAGCGCGACATCGAGCTGCTGCCCTTCTTCCATGTTCGGCGCAAACTCTGCGACGAAATCGCCTATGTACCAGCGAACCGCATACCACGAAAACAGCAAGAAGAGCGCGACCGGAACAATAAGCAGCACGCGCAGCAACGGCTTTCGTATATCCACTAATTTCAGTTGATTTGATGTTGACTGAGACACGATAAGGAGCAGTGACGGGTGATAAGTGATAGGTGATGGGTGATGGAAAAGAGCATTTCTCTTATCACCTATCACCTATCACTTATCACTAATGTTTTCTATCCTGATACGCATACGTTTGAGAGAAACCTGCTCCTCCTGGCAATCGCTGATAATCTCTGCGATGCGTTCCTCAGAGAAGCGGGAGCTTGAGATAACAACTTCCTCAACTCGTTGCTCTTTGCACACGGTGCGGAGCATGCCGTTACCGCCGAAGACACGCAGGCCATGAATAACTTTGCCTTTCTTGTTTGGATCGTCATCAACAAAACCGACGGGCGCGTATTGCAGGTCGCGGTTATTCAGTATTTCACGCAAGAGCAATTCGCCAGCATCCCCCGCGCCGTAAATCAACACGCGGCAGCCATCGCGCGCTGTCGTAGTCGGGAGAATTTGCCGGAATAAGCGAAAAGCCATCCGGCTTCCGGCCAGCAACATGAACATCAGCAACGCATCGAGAACGAAAACCGTGCGCGAAATGCCCTCAAAGCGAAAGGCAAAGAGAATCACCAGCATGCTCGTGATTGAGCCAACCATGACGGCCTTAGCGAAGACCACCAGATCATCAATGCTCGTATACCGCCAGAGACCTCTATAGATACCCATCACCAGAAACGCAGCCATTTTGACGAACAGCAACACGGGCAGCGTTCGTAAAAATATTCTCCACGTCATGCTCTCGGCCATCGGGCCAAACCTGAGCACGTAAGCGCCGTAATAGGAGAGAACAATCAAGACCAGATCAAGCAAGACCTCAAAGACGCGCCGCTTATAAGAGAGATCAATCAGGAAAGCGAAGAGCGGCTTGTCGCGCGCGACCTTCACTTCCTCTTCGTCGTAAACCTTGACGCCTGCCAGATAAACCCCAAGCAGCGTCAGCAGGATTGTGAAGCCGATGATCGCGGCAAGACTCACGTCCAGATGCATCTCGCGCACGAGCATCGCCAGCAAGCCGGAGAGCGCGGCGAATCCATAGAGCATCCAGACGGCGCGCCGCTCTGACATGCCGAGGGCCACCAACCTGTGCGATGTATGGTCGCGCCCTCCCTGCGATGCCGAGCGGCCAGAGAGTTTTCGCAAGAGCGTCACGAATGTCGTGTCGAAGATGGGAATAAAGAGAACAAGAATCGGCACGGCAAGGACAGGCAGAAAACTGCGCGAGCGCCCGCCGGATGCGCTCATCAAAGATGTTCCGGCCAGAAAGAACCCGATGAACATTGAGCCGCAGTCGCCCATAAAAATCGAGGCCGGGTTGGAGTTGTAAACCAGAAAGCCGATCAAGGCAGCAGCGAAGACCGCCAACATCAAAGCCTCAGTCGGCTGAGAGCTAAACAAAAAGTTGGCGGCCAGAAAGATGGACGAGATGGCCGCGATACCTGGGGCCAGTCCATCCATGTTGTCGAGCAGGTTGACGGCATTAGTGATTCCGATGAGCCAGAAAATCGTAATCACCATGTTGACGGCGACAGACCCGGTCCAGGGCAGGCTCAAGCCATAATAAATAACGAAGGCTGCGCCCATCACCTGTCCGATTAGTTTCTGATAAGGCTTGGCATTAAACAGGTCGTCAACCAGGCCAATCGCAAAGAGAAAGGCGCTGGCTCCGAGCACCACCCAGAGATAAGCGTAACTATGATTGAGAGCTTCCTCCGGCCTGGCCGGAACAAAGAGGAGGTAAATAAGAATGACCGGGGCAACTGCGAGGAAGATGGCAACGCCGCCGAGCATCGCCGTCGGCTTCTTGTGCCAGCGATCAGTCTTCGGACGAGCGACAGCGCCCCAGCGCCGCGCCAGGCTGCGAACAATCGGCGTCAGGATGAGAGCAAGCGCGAACGAGGCAGCTACAGGAATAAGTTGTATCGGCTTAAAAGGCATCAATCATTACAGCAGTAGAGACGATTTCCTCGTTGAGAACTTGAAACCCTATTCGATTAAAGACGACAAATCAAGCGGCGACCGTCGCGCAAAACACACTTATCTCAACCCTCTGCGCCCGGAGAAGTATGCGACGGTTTTATTCAGACCTTCCCGCAAGGGGATGGTCGGGTTCCAATCAAGTAACTGTTGCGCGCGCGTAATGTCAGGCTGGCGTTGCTTCGGATCGTCCTCCGGCAGCCGCTCGTACTTGATGCTGATCTCCACCCCGCAGATGCGTGCCACCTCTTCCGCCAGTTCCTTAATCGTAAATTCGCCGGGGTTTCCCAGATTAACAGGCTCATACACCCCGTCTTTATTCATCAATCTGATTAACCCCTCGACCAGATCATCCACGTAGCAGAAAGAGCGCGTCTGTTGGCCCGACCCATAGACGGTCAACTCTTCACCTCTCAATGCCTGAACAATGAAATTCGACACCACGCGCCCATCGTTTTCCAGCATCCTTGGCCCATAGGTGTTGAAGATGCGCGCGATGCGCGTGTCAACCCCGTTCTGCCGGTGATAATCCATCATCAAGGTCTCTGCCAATCGCTTGCCTTCGTCGTAACATGACCTGATTCCGATGGGATTAACATTTCCCCAGTAACCTTCAACCTGCGGATGAACCTCCGGGTCGCCATAGACCTCAGAGGTCGAGGCTTGAAGAATACGCGCGCGAACACGCTTTGCCAGCCCCAGCATATTTATCATCCCCATGACGCTGGTCTTGACCGTCTTGACCGGATTGTACTGGTAGTGAATGGGCGAGGCTGGACAGGCCAGGTTGTAGATTTGATCTACTTCAAGCAAGGTCGGCTCAATCACATCATGGCGAAGCAACTCGAAACTGCGATTATCAAACAGGTGCTGGACGTTCTGGCGACGCCCTGTGAAAAAGTTGTCTAGGCAGATTACCTCGTGCCCTTCGCCAAGCAGTCGCTCACATAAATGAGAACCGATGAAACCCGCTCCCCCTGTGACAAGTATTCTCATTCTCTCCCCTCACCTTTCCTGATAGCCATCCGGGTGTGATTCGTGCCACTTCCAGGCATCAACTATAATCTCTTTGAGCGAAGGATGACGCGGCTGCCAGCCCAGCACTTCACGCGCTTTCGTCGCGTCGGCAACCAGGTGCGATGGGTCGCCTGCACGACGCGGCTCGACTTTAACTTCGATGTTTCTGCCCGTGACTTCTCGTGCCGTCTCAATCACGTCTAACACAGAATAGCCCTGCCCGTTGCCTAGATTGATGGCCGTTGACGCCCCGCCCCTCTCCAGGTAGTCGAGCGCAGCGAGATGCGCGCTCGCCAAATCGTCAACATGAATGTAATCGCGCACGCATGTTCCATCGGGAGTCGGATAGTCTTCACCGAAAACAGAGATGTGTGAGCGCTTGCCTTGCGCCGCAAGCAAGACGAGCGGTACCAGGTGCGTTTCCGGCTCATGGTCTTCGCCGCATGTAGGGGTCGCCCCGGCAGCATTAAAATAGCGAAGCGCAACGAAGCGCAAGCCGTAGGCATGGTCGTAATCCTTCATGATTCTTTCCATGAAAAGCTTCGACGCTCCATATGGATTGGTCGGTTGTTGCGGGTGCTTTTCGTCCAGAGGTAAGCGTTGCGGTTCGCCGTAGGTCGCGCATGTCGAGGAGAAGACGATCTGCTTAACGTTTGCAGCGATCAGTGCGTCGAGCAGCCGCATGCCTTGAGCGACGTTGTTCTCATAGTAGAGCGCAGGCTTTTCGACCGACTCGCCGACGTAGGCGAATGCGGCAAAATGCACGCAGGCTTTAATCTCGTGTTTGAGAACAATCTGCTTGATGAGTTCCGCATCGCCAATGCTGCCTTCGTAAAAAGGGATGTCTTCAAATACCGCTTGCCTGTGTCCATAAACAAGGTTGTCGAGAACGACTACTTGCTTACCCTGAGCGCGCAGCATCTCGACCGTCGCACTACCAATATAACCAGCCCCCCCTGTCACTAAAACAGCCATTGAGATATTCCTTCATTGCTTCTAAATTTTAAGGTGCATCATCTCTTTCGGGCACTAGAGAAATTTCCAGTTGCGTGTGTGGAAAGACAGACTCACCACCGCAGACACAGAGGACACAGAGATAGCACAGAGGCTTTAACTTCGCTGTGCATCCTCTATGCTGGCACTGTGTCTGCGGTGGTGAATTGTCATTCGTTATCCCTTACGCTCAATTGAAATCTTCTCTATTCGCTTTATTCTGTCTTCAAAAACTATCCGCCAGGATTTTTTGCAGTAAGTGATTGCCCGGTGTAGAAGCTAATCACACTCTGTAGAATCCCGTCGAGCGACACCTTGGGTTGAAACCCGACAAGCGAATTGATCTTCGAGATGTCCGGCACACGGCGCGGCATATCCTCGAAACCCTCCTCGTATGCCTCGTCATACGGCACAAACGTAATCTCCGATTCCGAGCGCGTCAGCTCCTTGACACGCTTTGCCAACTCAAGAATCGTCACCTCTTCGCTTGAGCCGATGTTAAAGACCTGCCCGATCGCATCCTCGTGATCCATCAACTTGATGAGCGCGCCGACGACATCGCCGACATATCCAAAACAGCGCGTCTGCTTGCCATCGCCGTAAACAGTGATCTGCTGCCCCGCCAGAGCTTGCTTAACGAACGTCGGGATGACCATTCCATACTGCCCCGTCTGCCTGGGTCCAACGGTATTGAAGAGACGAACGACCACCGTCGGCATTTTCTTCTCTTTCCAGTAAGCCAAAGCCAGAAACTCGTCAATCGCTTTCGAGCAGGCGTAAGACCAACGCCCCTTGGTCGTCGCGCCCATCACCAGATTGCCGTCCTCGCGGAAAGGGACTTCTGCGCTCAAGCCGTAAACTTCCGAAGTCGAAGCGACCAGCACCTTCTTCTTCTTCTTGTTCGCCAGCGAGAGCACAACCTCCGTCCCGTGAACGTTGGTCTCGATTGTTCTGACCGGACTCTCCACAATCAGCTTGACGCCGACAGCCGCCGCCAGATGAAAGATCGCATCACACTGGTCAACGAGTTCGGCCAGGACCGGCTGGTTGTTGATGGAATCAATGGTGTAGTGAAAACGCGGATGCTTCTTCAGATGAGCGATGTTATCGAAGCTGCCGGTCGAGAGATCATCTATCACAAAGACCTCATCGCCGCGCTCCAGATACGCATCCGAAAGATGTGAGCCGATAAAACCCGACCCGCCTGTGATTAAAACTCGCAATTGTTAAATTCCCTTTCTTGAATAAGGCTCAAACCTTTGGGCCTAAAGTCCGCTCTTCAAAGTCGAAGATTCGTTTTTGACCTGCGACTTCTTGCTTTGGACTTTAGACTCCGAGGCTTCTTCAGCCAGTTCGTGATAAAGATTTGTCACGTCCACCAGCAGACGCTCTTTAGAATAGTTCTGTTCGACGAAACGCCGCCCACGTTTCCCCATCTCACGCCGCACGTCCTCGGCAGCGACGAGGTACGCGAGGCCATCGCAGAAACTCTTTGCGTCGTTCGGGCGAACGCTGATGCCATGTTCGTATATCTGGAAATCACCTGCATCTTCTTTGAGCGCGGGCGAAAACTCCTCTGATGCCTTCTCGCCCAGGAGGTCTATCACGCCACCGACCGCAGTGGCGATAAAGGGGCGCGCATTCGCCATCGCTTCAATGAGCGTTAGCGGCGTGCCCTCGTTGAGCGAAGTCAACGCCACAACATCGAGCGCCGGATAAAAGTTCTCAGGATCATTACGTGTTCCCAGAAACTTTATCTCACCATCCAGGCCAAGCTCGCGCGCTTCAGCTTCAAGTTTCTCCCGCAGATGCCCGTCGCCGATGATGACGAAAGACACACGCCGCGCATCTTCCTTCGCCCCATAAGTCTCCTTGAAGCGCGCGGCCATTTGAAGAAAGAGCGAATGATTCTTCACTTCCGTCAACCGCCCGACGATCCCGACCAGCACATCCGATTCGCTCGCCCCCAATTCATCACGCATCAAATGTCTGCGCTGTTGCCAATCGGCAAAGATGCCGGTGTCGAGTCCGAGCGGGATGACTTTGAACTGGCGCGTGCGCCCCACACCGAACTCTTCGTTGATTTCCCGAAATTGCTGCGGGCTGATAACAACTATCCTGTCGGTCGCAACGCGCGCCAGAGCTTTTTCAATCGTGAGAAAGATACGTGTCTTGAGAGAGCCGTAGTAACTATGAAAGATGTGGCCGTGATACGTGTGTACGAAGCTGAAGCGGCGTGGCCGCCCGATAAGTGTGGCGGGCGTCAGCCAGCGATATAGCAAGCCAGCGATACGTCCGACCGTTCCGGCCTTCGCCGTGTGCGTATGTACGATGTCGGGGCGCTCGCGCACAAAGAGGCGATAGAGTTTCCAGATCGCCAGCGCATCTTTCGGAGAAATCTCGCGGCTCATGTGAGGAATGATGAGCGGCTCGACTCCGTGCTCGGCAGCGAAGTAACCCATATCGTCCTCGCCCGGCGGCACAACTCCCGCTACGAGGACGGATTCGCATTCCGCATTCCGCATTCCGGCAGTGAGCCACACGACATGACGCGCTGGCCCGCCAACATTGAGCCGCGCGATGATACGAACAATCTTCATAAGTCTGGAGTCTGGAGTCTGGAGTCTGGAGTCAAAAGCCGAAGAACGTTTTGTCTTTGACTCTTAGACTCCAGACTCCAGACTCCAGACTTTTTAATCGTCTATTCTGAAAATCGTGTCGGGGTCGTCTTCATGCCTGATTTCATCAACCTCTTCGCTCCGGTTCACACCCATAAAGAGGCGGTTGGGAAAGTTGATGACGACACCAACGCCATGCCCGACGTTGCGATAAGCGTGGACGACTCCTTTAGGAACAAGAACGGATTTCGGATTGTCTGCGCCGACAAAGAGAGTCATCATGTTGCGGTAAGTCTCAGAGTCGGAGCGGTTATCCCAGAGGCGCATCTTAAAGTTTGACGGCCCTATAAAACAGAAAAAGTCGGCCTGCTCAACATGCTCGTGCGGCCCACGCTGGACGTGTGGCTCTGATTGAGAGATGTAGCCCATCTGCGGATAAAACTCTTCCGTCATCTCGTCATGACGAAACAACTCTGTGAGCCATCCACGCTCGTCAACGAATTTTCGCAGGTCGCGCACAACAACACCCTGAATCGCGCCGCGCTTAAAAATTTCAGCTTCCGTATCCCGCTTGGGCTGCATCTTTATTCTCCACCTTATTAGCGCCGGTCTCGGCGACTAGATTTGACGCATGCAGCAGGCTCTCGAACGTGCCAGCGTCAGTCCACCAACCTTCCAGCTCATCCCATGACATCTCGTCGCGCTCGATGTAGGCGTTGTTCACATCCGTGATCTCCAACTCGCCACGACCTGAAGGCTTGAGCGTGCGAATGATTTTGAACACTTCAGCATCGTACATGTAGATGCCGATGACGGCATAATCGGATTTAGGAGCAGCGGGCTTCTCTTCGATGCGTAGGACACGGGGGCCATCCAGTTCCGGCACACCGAATCGCTGCGGGTCTGAAACTTTCTTCAGGATAATCTTCGCGCCGCTGCCCTGATGCCGGTAGGCGCGCACTGCTTTGCAGATGTTTCCCTCAATAATATTATCGCCGAGCACAACGCAGATCGGCTCGCCATCGGCAAAGTCTTCGACCAACGAAAGCGCCGCTGCAATCCCGCCCTCGCCTTCCTGATAAGTGTAGTTGAGATGCTTGAGACCGAAAGCCTTGCCGTTCTTCAGAAGCTTGAGAAAGTCGCCTGCGGAATTGCCGCCCGTGACGATCATTATCTCCTCGATCCCGGCGTTCACCAGCGTCTGGATGGGATAATAAACCATCGGCTGATTATAGACAGGCAGCAAGTGCTTGTTCGTTACTGCGGTCAGAGGCAAGAGCCGCGTTCCCAGGCCGCCAGCTAAGACAACACCTTTCATTCAAAATCCTCCAGTGGCTGGTAAAAATCTGATTGCCAGCTATTGACTATTTAGAGGCCGTTTCAAAACACAAGCTACTTTTAAGAGACAGTTCTTTGCGCCTTGAGTTTTCTCTTTGCGTCTTTGCGCGAAAAGCTAACGTTTCTCGCAAAGACGCAAAGACGCAAAGAAGGAACGAAGGCGCAAAGAACTGTCTCAGGTTTTGAAATGAACACTCAATCAATAAATCTTTCAAACCATAATTCCAGCATCAGCAGTGTCCAGAGTTGGTGCGCGTAATCGTGCTTGCCCTCGGTGTGCATCTCAAACATGCGCTTGACCTCTTCGCTTTTGAAGAAGCCGCGTTTGAGCGCTCTTTCGCTGAGCAGCGTTTCGCCCAGAAACTTCTTCATACGGTCGCGGAACCAGTGGCCGATGGGCACGCCGAAGCCCATCTTGGGACGATTAAGATTTTCCACCGGCACGAGTTTTTTGAGCACACGCTTCAAGAGATACTTGGTCGTCAAGCCACGCAGCTTAAACTTCTCCGGCAAGCTGGCCGCAAACTCTATGACGTGATGATCCAGAAACGGCGAGCGCGCTTCGAGCGAAACAGCCATGCTCGCAATATCCACTTTGACTAACAGATCATTCGGCAGATAGGTCATCGTATCCGTCAGAAGGCTTGCGTCAACGACGCCCGCGCCGTTGGCCTCAGCGAACCAGGGCGAGAGCCACCTGGCCGGATCGTAGCCGCGCATCTGGTGGCGAAACTCATCCGTATAAAGCTCGTCTTTCGCCGCTCGATCCAGCACACTGACCCAGCGCAGGTAACGCTCGACTGGCGGCAAGGAGGCCGCTTGCAGAAAGCGTTTGACGCTGCGGACACGACCACGCCGAAGCTCGGACGAAGGAAGCAGGTTGACGGCTTGCTTAATCACACCCTCGCGCAGCAGGCCGGGGAGCCTCCGATAATTCTCTGCCAGGCGCATCGCCGCATAACGCTCATAACCGGCGAAGCACTCGTCGCCACCGTCTCCGTTTAAGGCTACCGTGACATGGCGGCGGGTCTCGCGCGAGACATAATAGGTCGGAATAGCCGACGAATCTCCGTAAGGCTCGCCGTAGTGCTCGACCAGCATGGGGAGCACCTCCATCGCATCAGGCCGCACGATGAACTCGTGATGGTCTGCCCCGACGTGCTCCGCAACACGTCTGGCATGATGCAGCTCGCTGAAATCCTGCTCTTCAAAGCCGATGGAAAAAGTCTTGACCGGCCCGCTCGTTGCTTCGCTCATCAGGGCGACGACCGCCGAAGAATCAACTCCGCCGGAGAGAAAAGCTCCGAGCGGGACTTCCGACATCAAACGCACACGCACAGCATCGCGCAGGATTTCCACAGCGCGCTCGCCAGCCTCTTCCTCGCTTAACTTGACCTTCGGTGAAAACTCCGGCTGCCAGTAACGCTCAATCTTGATCTCGCCCGTGCGCGTGAAGCGTAGGGAGTGTCCCGGCTCAAGTTTCTTAATAGCGCGATAGGCCGTGAGCGGAGCGGGCACACACATGAAGGAGAGGTAGTAATGAATCGCTTCCGGTGCGACATCGCGGCTGATGTCCGGGTGCTCAAGCAGGGCGCTGAACTCGGAGCCGAAGATCAGTTGATTATTGACAAGCGAATAGAGGAGAGGTTTCTTTCCGACGCGGTCACGAGCTAAAAACAGTTCCTGCGTGCGCTCGTCCCAGATGGCGAAGGCGAACATCCCACGCAGGTGCTTAGGGCAGTCTGCGCCGTATTGATCGTAAGCATGAATGATGGCTTCGGTGTCGCAGTTGGTATAAAAGGTATGCCCTAGCTTTTCCAGACTCTCGCGCAATTCGCGGTAGTTGTAGATTTCACCGTTGAAAACGATCCAGGCCCGGCTGTCCGCATTATGAATCGGCTGCTGCCCGCCCTTTAAATCAATGATGGCGAGCCGTCGCATCGTCAATCCGACTGCGCCTTTGAGATAATGTCCATCTTCGTCCGGGCCACGATGACGAATTGCGTCGGACATGCGCGCCAGCACGCCCGAATCAACAGCGCGCCCATGATGATTGACTATTCCCGCGATTCCGCACATTCAGTTGCTCTCTCGTAACTGCCGGCGATGACTCTTCATCGTCAACTGCTTCTCAGCTAACAACTCTCTTCGCCGCCGATCTTCCCGCCGCTCCTTCAACAGTACATATCCGACCGAGACAAATATGAAATAGAAGACCAGCAACTGCGCACGCTGGCGATAGGCCGTTCCGACATTACCTTGAAAAATCGAATACGCCAACGTGAGCATGAATGTGAAGAGCAAGATGGGAAGCGATTGCCGCAGGCGATACCGGATCGTGAACCATAATCCCAGGATGAGGAGCGGAAACGAGGCCCACCAGATCACCATCTCCGGTAAGGTAATGCTCTGGCGCAGGTTCGCCAGTTGCCAGGGAAACGGAGCAAACAGCAAGTAAGTAGCGCCGGTGGGAATAGCACTCAGTGCTCCCGAAGCCGTCGAGACATCAACATCTTTGGCAAACCCTGTATTCGCAGTTTGCGTTGCGTCCAAACGACTATTCTGCACCTTTTCCAGGTTGCCGTATGTTTCAAACTGCGCGCTCGCATTCCGCAGTACGCCAAGATAGGTTAAGGCCATCCCCATTCCGACAATCACCATAAACTGCTGCATAATGCTACGCGCTGAGGCTTGCCGCATTCCAATCAGAAATGCTCCACCCACTGCTGCCGATAGCATGTAAAAGACATAAAATCGCATGCTAAGAGTAGCGAATAGCGAGCAGGCAAGTATCAGCAAGTATTTCAAACTTAATTTCTCGCCCAGTTTGAGAGTCGCCAGCATGGAGATCGCCAGCAGGAAAACGATAGGTCCATCTTTCAAGCCTTGCGCCGACCACAACACGAGCGAAGGATAAAAAGCAACGAAATATCCGGAAAGGCGCGCTACTTTGCGATTGGTGAAGATATGCTGCGCGCATAGAAAAATCACGGGAGCAGTGAACGCGCCTAAGACCGCATTGACAAACTGAACGGCCAGCGGGTTGCGCCCAACTACTCTGTAAACGATGGCAACCAGATAAAGCATGCCCCAGGCACCAGCGCCGGATTCACCGACAAAATTGTTAACTAAAGCCTGATAGTATCTCTCTCCTTGCCAGACTTTTAATAGAGAGTAGCCGAAGAAGTCATAAGTGTTAGCATCACCGCCAAAGAATTCTTGCAGGTGGAAGACGTAAATCATTGTGCCGACCAGGACTCTGACCAGCAGACCGCCGACAAATAACCGTAAGAGGAGCGATCTATCGTTTTGGACGCGCGAGATAACCAAACCGGCGAGGCACGCACAGAAAGCGCACACAAGCAGGGCCGCGCCGCCCTCCGCAGGGGCGATCAATAAAACGCCTGCGCTTAATAGCAATGCTAAAAGTGTGAGTAGAGCATTCATAAAATTCAGGGTGGAAGAGCGGAAGAAAGGATGGAAGCTGAAGGGATGAGTTAATACTAATATTAACTCATCCCTTCAGCTTCCATCCTTTATATATCGTCCGGCAAGTCGGGGCGAGTCTTCTGTTCGATCAAGAAAATATCCTCTGCGCCGAGCGGCTTGATTAATTTTGCCGGGACACCTCCGATTAAATAGTTCTCCTCTTCCAAACGCTTTGTGATTACCGCTCCGATGCCGACAATGCAGCGTGAAGGAATAGCTCCCCCGGGAGCTATGCGAATCTCAGAGCCAATGTAGACGAGCGAGCCGATTTCGATGGGGCGTGTACGCTGCCTGTTATGTGTCCACAAAGATGAGTTGCGCCCGCCCAGAATTGTGCGACGGCCAAATTCCACACGATCCGTAAAATCTATCTTATGACCGGCAGTAATAATGCTGCCCTCACCAAGCAGAAACCTAGGGTTCACAGGGTTGACCGCATCAGGTTCGGGAATCGAGTTGATCTCATTCATCCTGATAATCTCGCAGTAGCGACCCAGGCGGATTTCATCGCCCCCACGCAGTATATTTAAATGCCCGATGCGCACATGATCCCCGATACTGATTTTTTTCACCCCGATTACCAGATTCAAATGTCCGATGCGGACATCATCTGCTATTTCACATTCCCCTGCATCAAGGATAGTGAGGCCAATGCGCACGCGCTTGCCGATGCGATAGCCGAAGAACAGGCGATAGCAGGGACGCTTCAAAAAAGAGGGCAGCAGCGCAATAAAACCTAAGACAGCTAATCGCAGACGCGAAACTGGTCGTGCCTTCCGCGACGCATGACTGCGCTCGACCATCTCCGCCCTAGTCGCTTCCTCTTTTTGCGCCGCGGAAGAGAGCGCCGGAGCAGCGTTCTGCCTCAAAGTCGCAGCGGCGTCTGTTTCTCTCTGCGTCATAAAATTTGTCCGGCTGCTTCGCGCAAGGCTTGAGCAAGTTTATCGGCCTGCGCCGCCACCGTGTAATGCTCCAGAGCATGTCGGCGACCTGCTTCTCCCATGCGCCGCCGCGCACCTTCGTCCGAGATTAATTTCCTCAGAGACTCTTGCCACTCTTCCTGCGTCGCGGCGCAAAGATGCGTGACACCCACTTCGCCGATTTCGGCGCATGCGCCGACGGGCGTGACAACATAAGGAATACCGACCGCCATATACTGTATGGCCTTAAAGCCGGATTTGCCGCTCACCCACTCGCTTCCATAACGTTCGAGATCAATCGGGTAAAGTCCGATGTCGAAAGATTGGAAGTCCTCTATCTCACGTTCCAGATTCCAATCCAGACTCTCAACTTCTACGCCCGGAATCTTGATCTCTTTCCGGCCTGCTCCGACCACTTTGAGTCTGAATGGATGCGTGAGCGCCAACTGCTGTAACGCAGGGAAGATTGTCTCCAAGAATGAAAATGTCGAGTGCGTGCCGATCCAGCCGAGCGTCAACAGGTCTTTCTCCGCCTCATAGCCAACTGGTCGAAAACGGTCCGTGTCAACGACGGTCGGAATGATGATGGCGCGCGCTCCCTTACTGGACACATACTCGGCGATTGAGCGATTGCCGCACGTCACCACCTTTGCCCAACGGATCAGATCATCCGTTTTGCCGAACCATTTTAACGCGCTGCCGAGACGGCCATACGTTGGGCTAGTATATGAGACGTAGGTAGCATCGTCCAAGTCGAGAACCATCGGGCAGCGCAGCGCGCGAGTAGAGAGCCATTCAATAACTGGTGGCCCAAACATCGTGGCTTCGCGCTGCACTAGCAGCACGTCCGCACGGCGTGCGCTAAAGAGATCAAAAAATCTATTCATGGCAGACTGTGCCAGCCCAAACGCAGTGCGCGCTAAACCGGTGCGCCGGTAGAGCGAAGCGAAGAGGCGCGAATCGAGAAACGGGCGCACGTCCAATTCAATGCCCTGCTCAGCCAGCGGGCCGATGAACTGGCTGAGGCGGTAGCGCGTCGCCGCAGCTTCAATCGGATATGATGCTAAGGCCAGGACTTTCATGGAAAATCAAGTGTGGGATAGCCGTGACGATTAGTAATCACCTGCGCTTGCGACATTTCATCCACCTGGGAAGTGAGCGGAGGTTTGGCGCGGACATCGTTCGGCGCGCGGGAAAATCAATCAAAGCCTGCGCCGCTGCTCGTTGATTCATCGGACGAGATGGTGGTTCTCAAGTTCCGCGGTCGCTTGCGCCATCTGATCCATAGCCTTCTGCTCACGAACCCATCCGAGAAGTTCAGGTATCCCTTCTTCGAGCGTAATCAGCGGCTCATATCCGAGCAGGTGGCGAGCGCGTGAGATGTCCGCGATGCAATGCCGGATGTCGCCCTCGCGGTATTTGCCGACGACTTCCGGCTCGATATTTTTCCCCAACCCCTGAGCCAGCAATTGGGCTATCTGCCGGATAGAAAGATGCCTGCCCGTGCCGATATTCAAAGCTTGATAATCGGCGCGGTCGGTTTCGAGCGCCAACAAGTTTGCCTGCACAATATCTTTGACGTGAACGAAATCCCTCGCCTGCTCTCCATCCTCGAAGATCATAGGAGGCTGGTTGTTGAGAAGTCTTGAAGAGAAGATTGCGCAAACACCTGTGTAAGGATTCGAGAGCGCCTGGCGCGTGCCATAGACGTTGAAGTAACGCAGAGCAACCGTTGGGATGTTGTAAGCGCGCCCGACGACGAGGCAAAACTGTTCCTGGTTCTGCTTGGTAATCGCATAGACGGAAGAAGGGAAGAGCGGTTTGTCCTCATTTGTCGGAATCGGCGAGAGATCGCTCCCGCAAACCGGACACTCAATCTCCCAACGGCGTGCCAGGAGTTGCTCGACGCCTCGCAGTTTCGGGTTGATGATTCCGCAGCTCATACAGCTATAAGCGCCTTCACCATAAATAGACATCGAAGATGCCACGACGAGTTTGCGCAACCCCCCGCGCTTGACTATCGCTTCGAGCAATACAGAAGTGCCCAGGTCGTTAGCCCGCACATACCGCTCAATCTCGTACATGGATTGGCCCACGCCGACTTCGGCAGCCTTGTGATAGACGGCATCAATGCCGTCTAGAGCGCGCGAGACGGTCTCCGTATCGCACACATCGCCGTGAATAAACTCGGCTTCAGGGTTTAAGTAACCAGGCTTTCCATTCGCATGAACCTGCGAAATCAAGGCATCCAGAACACGCACGCGGTGTCCGCGCTCAATGAGCGCATCAACCAGATGCGAGCCGATGAAGCCTGCGCCTCCCGTCACTAAGACATTCAAATTCTCCACTCGCTCTCCTATCCTGGAAATCAGTCAGTAATCTACAGCGTTCGCGCTAAACACAATAAGGGCATTGCCTTTTAGCCCATTCAAAAAGTTGTCACTATTGAAAAATAATGTGTGCGTTGGCGTGGATGATAACAGAATCAAATTCTCATATCCAGCAAAGGTCTGGAAAGCCTTCGCCGTGGGTTTTTGCGCGCTCAGTTCGAGCCTTCGCCAAGCGTCGCGCTGCCATTTAGATGATGATAAAGACGACGATATCTTGCACCGCCGACAGTCTCCAAGTCAAAGCGTGCCTGCGCGCTCGCACGACAGCGCTCGGCTAGCTCGGCATCATGCTCCAACACTTCGATTGCCGATAAGGCGCGCAAATAGGCTTCCTCATTCAACTCCCGGATTAAAACGCCCACGCCGTCTTCCTCTATGACCTGATCCAGGTCGCCGATTCCCGCATTGCAAATAACCGGAAGGCCGCTTGCCAGGTACTCTGCAATCTTAGTCGGAGATGATGACAATTTAGAGTAGCAAGGTTTGATGAAAGAGAGCGTCACATCCGCTGCCTTGAGATAGCGCGGGATCAACCGGGGATCAACCCGGCGCACTAGATAATCTGTTTCGGCAAGGCCGCGCGCCTGCATCCGCCGAGTCATCATCTCCGGCGGACTCTGCGTCAAAACGAGCGAGAACGCCCTTCGGTCTCGCTCGTGCGCCAGCGCCAGAAAATCTGCCATCTCATCGGTCAGATACCATCCTCCCAGTGCACCCACGTAAACGAAGACGCGACGCTCCGTCACATTCAACTCGCGCCGTACCTCTTCCCTGGAAACAGCATCGGCGGCGCTGAAACGCTTGAGATCAACGCAACAGGGAATCACCTCAACCGGACGCCCCAGAGGGTCTGTAGGGGAGTCTCCGTGGAAAAGAATTTCGCGTGCGCGTTCAGTCAAGACGACGAAGCCATCGGCGGCTCCGAGCAGACGCCGCTCCGCAGCTTTGGTCAAACGGTAGAGGTATCCCCCGGCAGGCCAGATGCCCGCGTCCGTATACTCCTCCGGCATGAACCCACGAATATCAAAGATCAGAAGAGCGCCGCTCAGGCGCTTGGCAAAAAAAGCCATGGCGGCGGCTATGTGACTGCGTGCATGCAGCACCTCTATGCCGTGCGTGCGAATCAGGCGCGAGGCCATTCGCGCTCCGGCAAAGATGTCATAGAGAGTAGCCGGAAGCGATGGCTGCTTGTGATATGGCAGGTAAAACCAGGATATGCCGTCGGCTGCCAGCTTTAGGCGCATCTCGTCAAGCTCTTGCTTTGTCCAGCGGCGACCTAGATCAGGCTCAAAGGTCAACAGGTTTATCTCAATCCCATCTCGCTTGATTTCACGCAAGTATGGCAGAACCTGTGACTGCACGAGCGGCTCGCGGATGCCGAAGTAGCAGAGATAAAGGGTGCGCATTCTTTAACTCATCTTCCGCTCGGCCCATCAATATAAGCGTCAGAGCGTTTCGCTCGAAGCGACTTCAATGGCACAAGGCTTTTCAACTGTAGTCGGCTGAAGAGGCGACTCAACAATCCGGTGAGCCCTGAGACGCGCGCCGCGAATGATACTTTGTCATCGTCATCGCCTATTAAAATGCGTCGTAGCGCGAAGAGGTCGGTCTGTGGATCGTTCGTTCCGGCATCAGTCGTCAGCGCGCAGGTATAATTAAGTGCGCGTGCCTTCTCGATAATCGCTTCTGAATAAGAACCGTAAGGGTAAGCCAGAGGGAGCGCGCCGTTTCCTATATGCTCCGTGATGACAGCCTGCGACGCTTGAAGTTCGCGTTCGGCCTCCTCCAGTGAGAGTTGCGACAGTTTAGGATGCGAACACGTGTGCGACCCGAACTCAATAGCCTGCTCCTTGCTTAACGCTTGCGCTTCTTCCCAGGACAGATATGCCACATCGTCTGATTCAGCCCACGCGCCTTCTAATTTTTGGCCGTCGCTGCGCACGCGCTCAGTAATAACGAAGACGGAAGCAGGCATCTTGCGCTCTGCAAGGCGCGGCATCGCCGCTGTCAGAAAGTTGCGATAACCATCATCGAAAGTTAGAACTACTGAATAATCAGGCAGCGCACGTCGTTCGTCTCTGGCTTTCAGATAATCGCTTAACGAGATGACATGATAATGCCGCCGCAAGTAGTCCAGTTGCGCAGTAAAGCGTTCGTGCCGAATGTGCAGCCCGAATGGATCAAGAAGACTACGCTCTTGCTTCTCCGTCACGCCGTGATAGCAGAGAATTATCACCCGGCGACGATTCCACCAGGCGGCAAAACGGACGAGACCGAGGGCATGAAAAATTGTAAAGGCAAGACTTTTCATCTCTCTTAAATTATCTTCAAGCAGTTACCACGGCTTGAAGATACTTCTCTTTATTCAGCTAGGAGGTGGGCTTTCGGTAACGCCCGATGTAGCCATGAGCCAGAAACGACGGCAACGTGCGGCGCGTCGTATAGAACCGCTCGAACGACGAATTCAGGCGCATAAACAACTGGGGCGCGAGGCGCGGCAGCGGGTATGGAAACGGAGTGAAATGATATTGTGCGCCGCCGTCAGGGATTAGTCCGGCTCTCTCCGCTGCCTCGTCCAATTCATCTGGTTGCAGACAGAGCCTGGGCAGTTGGTCTGCGCTCGCCGCTCCGAGCATTCGCGCGATGCGCCGGACGGGCGCGGACAAAGAGATGGTCATACGATCCAGGTGCAAACGCTTCGGCACTGTGATGATCGCCTGCCCGCCGGGACGAAGGACGCGCGCCATCTCTTCTAGAGCGCGATCAGGAGTTTTCAGGTACTCGATGACCGCCATGCAAATTAATTGATCCGCATAGTCGTCCGGCAAATCCAACGCTTCGATGTCTCCCGTCTTAAAGCTCACGCCCTCAAGTTGACCGAACTTCTCGGTTGCCTCTTGCACCATCTCCGGCGACAGGTCCAGCCCCTCAAATGTGCCGCCACGCTCCAGCACCGCTTCGACCATCACACCGGGGCCGCACCCTACGTCTACCACGCGCCCCAAATGCTCCGGTAACAACTCAAGCACGCGAGCGCGACGCACATGAAAGTGATAGGTTCTACCGTCGGCAACCGAATAGAGGTGCGACCAATCCCGGTTGGCTGACAGTTTATCGAAATGCTCGACCACCAGGCTGGAGTCGTGCTGCGTAGCAGGCGTTCTCATCTACTTAATTCCCCTTACGAAAATAGTATTTAGCATCTCAAAAGCTCTCGCGCATTAGTGCTCAACCGTGAGAGCGAGACGCTTTCGCTTCGGTCTTATAGTTATTGACTACTGAGCTGTAAATCTCCGTCAATCTATCCGCCGCAGCTTGCGGCTGAAATCTTGCGAGCGCAGAGGCTCTGGCAGCTTGTCCCAAAGCCAAGCGCCGCGCCGGGTCTGCTAGCAAAGCACAGACTGTCTCAGACAAGCTCTCGCTATCTGCCGGGGCAACCAGCAAACCATCTATGCCGTCTCGCACGATCTCAGGGATTGGCCCCGACTTCGTTGCCACGCACGCGCAACCCGTAGCCATCGCTTCAAGCAATGCGATGCCCAGTCCCTCATACAGCGAGGGAAAGATGAAGAGATCGCAGCTTCGTAAGAAATCTGCGACATCGCGCCGCGCGCCTAGAAAGTGTACGTGAGCGGCCACGCCCAGGGCGCTCGCCTCCGCTTGCAGTTGGCTCAACCACTGCGGGTCAGTTGTCGCGCCCACTGAGATAAGATGGGCCGACGGGTACCAGCGTATGATAGAAGGCAAGGCTCGAATCGCAAAGAGCAAGCCTTTCTGCGGGGAGACGCGCGCCACATTTAACAACAAAAGGCTGGTCTCATCCAGCCCGCATTCGCGAAGCAGCTCCGCGCGCTCAAGACCTCCTGGCGCTTCCAAAGCCTCAACATCAATTGGATTATAGAGCAGGTCTATGCGTTCCAGTGGAAAGTGTAGATGACGATGGGCGCTCTGGCGGACATACTCGCTGACGGCAATCAGCCGCTCGCAGCCGTAGCGCGCAGTCCAGCGATCAAGAGAGCGCGCCAGCTTCCGCTTTTTCAGACTGACCTCCGCCCCGTCCGCCCATACCTCAGGCTCATGATCTGGATTGTGAATTGAGCTGATGACAGGCACTCCGGCAAGTCGTCCGGCCATGCGCCCGGTAATGTTGGCTGCCCAGAGATGTGTGTGAATTAAATCTGTCGGATGACTGCGTAGCCACGAGCGAAGACGCGCCGCTGCAACGGGCAGGTCACGCGCGCCCTTGCAGTTGAGGCCCAGAACCTCTATGCCTAGTTTGCGAATCGGCTCGGCCCAGTGAGTAGCATGCGGGAAAACAGTGAAGACAGTGCTGCGGACGCGCTCGCGGTCAAAGTGCTTCAGGTTAGTGTAGAGGAGTCTTTCAGCTCCACCGGGGCCGAGCGCTTCGATTAAATGAACAACGTGCAAAGGTTCCTCCGCGTCTGCACGGGCGACTTCACGCGGAAGAGAAAGTTCAAGCGAGCTGGATGTCATTCCTTATTTTTCCGCCCCAGGTAGTAACACGAGCTTGCTATCCTATGCAAGTTAGGGAGCCTTTCCAGTAAATAATCGGCGTATTTCAGAGGAAACACAACCCAGCCGACGAGACTAAAAGCTTTCGGATAAACCTGCGGGCGTCCGGCTGAAATGAGACCCGCCAGGAGTTCTCTAATAATCCAGGTCAGGGCCGAGGCCGGACCGATGTGTATGCCCGATTCAACCTCGACGAGCGGCGCGCAAAGGTGCGCCAGGCCGGGTCGCGTGCTCCGGCGCATATCAATAGGTGACTCATGGTAAGGCTGCAAGAAAGGCATCTCCGTGTAGAAGAGTCCTCCAGGCTTTAAGACTCGATAGCACTCTGCGAGTGTCTTCCCGGCATCTTCCACATGCTCTAGCACACCCTGCAAAATCACCAGGTCGGTGCTTCCATCGGGGAAGGGCAGGGCCAGAGCTGAGGCAATTACGTTGGTCGTCCCCGAATCGAAGATGTCCAGGTTGACGACCCTCGGCCCAAAGTAGGTGTAGCCAGCGCCGACGTTTAAGATGGCGGCCTGCTCGGGCATCGAATCTACCATCTCTTGAACGCGGCGCTTCGTCCGCTTCGTTACCAGAAAGGGCTCGGGCGGTGCGGCCAGCCTAGCGCGCAACTTTTTCAGTGGATTAGCCATCGCTGGTTTTAATCTATTCTAGCCGAATCTTTCCTTCAGTTATAAACTTACTTCACCTTTCTAATTTTCCACACGCGCCAGATAATTCCACCAAACCGGATCATCCTCAACCTCATTCCGTATTTCCAGCCCCGTGTCTCGCATCAAGTAAAACTTATAACCGAGCGGCTTCAGTTGCCGGGTGATGGCGGGCCCGGTTCCCTGGCCGGGTAGCACTTCAAAGATCAGGTCTGGACGGTCGCGCCGAAGAATCTCGGATGCTCCCTCCAGCACACTCGGCTCTGTCGTCTCTGTATCCATTTTGATTAAATCAACGCGAAGTATCTCCCGCTCTTCGATGATTTGATTAAGCGTCTTGACCGGCACTTCCGTCTTCTCGGTTACGCCGCTCTCGACGAAGAATGGATATTGAAAGAATTTTTCTGACAGTCCCGAAGAGCTTGGGATGCCGTCGGCAGATGGAGGGGCGTGAAACAGGGTGGCCGTGCCGGGAGAATCGGCCAGGGCGCACTCAAAGAGTTGGACGTTTGAGAGATTATTTTCTCTCACATTCTGCTTGAAGCGGTGGATTGCTTCCGGTAGTGGCTCGAAGGCCAGCACTTGCGCCTCCGGGTTTGCCAGCGCGGCGACGAGCGAGTAGTACCCGACGTGTGCGCCAACATCTATGACTACTTTTGAACTCTGCGCGAGCTTGAAAAATGTTGATGTCGTCTCCGGCTCGTACCCGTTCCAGCCTCTCCAGAAAACAAGGTTCGCCGTGTTGTCATCTCCACGCGACCACAGACGCAAGATGCTGCCGTTCGGCAGGCGAGTCTGCACCAGTCCAGTGCGCGGCAGATGTTTGATCAGTGCTTCCGGCGTTGTCCTCAAGGGGCTGAAGACAATCTTGATTATCGTCGTCGTCAGATAGTTGAAAGGTTGTGAGCTTCGGAGCTTACGAAACATCCCGCGAATCATAGGGCGGTACTTGGTCTTGTGCTGCTGCTGAGTCATTTTTTGATCTCTGTCCTTTGACTTCCTCAAATCCTCGCCGGGAAGTAGTGATCCCTCAGCTTGAGCACCGGCATCTCCACGAGCTTTGCCATGATGATCCCGAGCGCCACGCTGCTCACGACGTAGATGGCGAACTCTATGAGACGATGAGGCGGTTGCTGTCCCTCGCCCTGCGGCAGCAAAGTCGTGGCAGCGAAAGCGTATGCGCGCCGCACAAGCGAGAGGCCGAAGCTTGCCACCACCAGGTGCCAGAGATAGATCGAATAAGAATAAGCGCCCACCCACGCCAGAAGGTTGAGAACGGGGCGGAAGATTCTGCGCACGGGCGACGCCCACTGGCTGTCAAAGTAGAGCGCCAGCAGGAGCACGCCGCCGAACCCCAGGTAGAGCAGCGTAAAGCCGACCGTGGACATGAAGGCAGTGTCAACCGGGAAGACGACGCTCGGCGCGAGCGCGGCGAGGCTGAAGATCAGGATGGGCAGGGCGTAGCGCCTGACGAGGCGAGAGAACTTTTCATGATGGAAATGATGGAAGTAGGCCAGGCAGACGCCGAAGAGCAGCGAATCAATGCGCAGGTGTGTTGGCTTGAAATGGGTTTGAAAGTCGAACGGGACGACAAAAAGGTGCGTGACGACGCGCGCGGCCAAAACAGCAATGGCGATGAACAGGGTGATCTTCGGGATGGCGTCAAACGGCGTCGAGCCTTGCTTTGCGCGCCGCCAGAGCAGGTACAAAGCGGCGGTCAGCAGGAGATAGAAATGCTCCTCTATACATAAAGACCAGGTATGACCCCACAAGCCTGCGTAATAGTTCTGCACGAAGAGGACTTCGGCGAGCAGCCGGTCTGCCGGAATCTCCATCCGCGCCAGCACCATGAGTACGACTGATCCAAGCACGAAGGCGTAGAACGCCGGGTAAATCTTCAGCCCGCGCCGCAACAGGAAACGCTTCGGGCTAAGTGAGCCGTGCTTCTTGTATTCGTTGTAGAGCAAACCGGAGACTAGGAACCCGCTGAGGACGAAGAACAAATCCACGCCGATCCACCCGCATCTTTGCAGCCACTCGAAGGAAGGAGCGTGCGCACAGAGGACCAGGAGCACGGCAACAGCCCTAAGCACGTCCAACTGCTTCAGCCTCGTTCGGGATACGGCCTGTCCTGCGAGAGACGGCGACACAGAAGGGGAAGTCCCCAGCCCGCTCGCGCCTTCGGGAGCTGCGGGGCCGTCTGGTTCGGGTGCGCTGGGGCGGGGTCGCGTTAATGTATGCATTAGACAAGCTCTCGGTAAAGCTGCTCCATCCGTGACATCTGCGCTTCATAGCTGCCTTCGGCCTCGACCCTACGCTTTGCCTCCGCCGCCAGCCGACCGGCTAACTCCGGCTCCTCGAACACACTGAGCAAAGCTTTCGCCAATGAATCGGGGTCGCCCGTTTGGGCCATGAGCACCGTCTGCCCTGGCTCGATGTAGCTCGCGTCGTAATCGGGAATGTCACTAACGACGACGGGCGTGCCGCAGGCCATTGACTCAAGCACAGTCATAGGCGTGCCGTCCGTACTCGGAATTGAAACAGTTACATCCGCGAGCCGGTGGTAGTCTGCCATCTCAGCGTGTGGTATCGGTCCAATGAAGCGTGCATTACCTTGCGCGCCCGCTTCATGCAAGACCCTACGCACTTCCGTTTCGTAAGCTTCGTCACGCTCCTCGCCAGGCGCGGCGAAGAGGAAATAAGTTTCCGGGAATCTTTCAAGCAAGCGCCCTGCGGCGGCGGCGATCTGCGTGATATTCGACAGCGGGCGCATAAGGCGTGGACTGAATACGATTTTCGCCCCAGGCGGGAGTTGCCACTTTTCACTTAAATACACGGGCTTTGGTCCGGGGTGAAACCGCTTCAGGTCAATGCCACCGTGGATGACTTCGATGCGCGCATCGTTGCGGCAAAAGGGACGCACGGCTTCGGCCATCACTTTCGACCAGGAGGTGACGAGGGCGGCGCGGCGTAGCGCAAAAGGGGTGAGCAGGCGTTCGCGTGCGCCCGTCGGTTGCCAGCCGGGGCCGCGCACATCGCCGCCGCCCATCACGGTGATGATGAACGGGCGAAAGCCGCTGAGGGCAGCGTACCAGGCATTGGAGCTGAGATAGTGGCAGTGCAGTATCTCGATCTTCTCCCGGCGCAGGAGCCGCACCATCCAGCGCAGGTCACGCAACGTGAGCCAGAAACGCTTGAGGTGAAACCCTCCGATCTGTCCGTGGTAGATAGCGCCGACATCTTCAACCGCGCGTACATGCTCAGGCTCCATCGGCGCGAACGAGACGAGGTGCATCTCATGACCCTGATTTTTGAAGAATGACATCCAACGTTGCGCGTGGATGTAGCGACCATCCGCGAGGTAACAGATACGCATGAAAATCTCTCAAGCCGAAGCGACTAGATTTCGGAGCCGACGCCCGCCGAGGCGCGCTACGTCGAGCAGTTTCGCTGGGTCAGTCGCCACCGCTTCAAAGAGCAGCCCTAAGCCTTTGGCGCGCTCACCCGCATAGATTCTGCTGACCGCCAATTCCAGCTTGGCTTCCGCCATTCGCTTGCGAAGCCTTGATCCCATCGAGCGCAGTTCTGGGTTGCGCTCTAGCGCCAGGCGTAGAGTGCGTATCTGTTCACGGCAGGTCTTGACAGAATTGGCCGACCCGGAGGCTTGGCCGATATGGTCACGGCGCAGCGCCAGCGGTTCGTGAGCGTAATAGACGCCGTAACCGCCTCCCGCCACGCGCAACGCCAAGTCGTAATCATCCATCGGAAAGATAGACTGGTCGAAATAGCCAACGCGGTCGAAGGCTTCACGGGTCAGCGTGAAGCCTGGAAAGCAGTTGGAGAAGAGAAAAATCTCTTCGAGGGGCCGCAGCCCGCTCTTGACCGGATAATGCTTCAACTCGCTTTGAATTTCGTGCCACGTCCGGCCTTCGTAGAGCAACTCGCCATCCGGCCCGATGATCGTCGAATCACAACAGAAGAGACCAACATTAGGATAACGTTGAAAAATCTCCACGGCCTTTTCCACGTGGTCGCGCGCCAGCACATCATCACTATCTATGAAAGCGATTAATTCACCACGCGATTTGCGGATGCCTACGTTTCGCGCTTCCGAAGCGCCCGCGTTCTGCGGCTGCACGTGAAGCTGTGCGAATTGGTAACTCGGTTCCGCGCGTAACCATTCAATAGTCCCATCAGCGGAGCAATCATCCACTACTATTGTCTCGATGTGCGGGTAGGTTTGTGCTTTGATAGCGTCCAGGCATTCGCCGATCCAGCGACGGCGATTGTAAGTGGGAATGATAATACTAACGAGCGGAGTAGACATATTTTAACCCTTTGATCTACCTGATAGTGATTACAGCTTCAGGCTTAAAGCTTCTCTGAAAAGCACCAGTTTTATACTATCTTACCTGAAACCACAAATCCTTAATAGCACTTGATATTCCTTTTGAGTAGAGGTGATAGCGGAGCGTTAATAGTTCTTTGAGCACAGGCGGTATACGATTGAGCCGCCTCTCAGGCATCCCGGTTCTTGCTTCCAGATGGCTTATCCGAGCCTTTAACTCAGTCAGGGCTTGACCACAAGAGAACGTGCCGCCTTTTAAAAGAAGCCTCTCGTAGAGAGATTTGAAGTAATGAATCTCTGTCCCAAAAAAGTTGCGTCGCTGCGCCGCCGCATGTAAGGCCGCAATGCCGGTGATAGACGGTTGTTCGTCACCTGCTGTCAGCACAGAGAGCACGCCCAGTTGTTGCCTGGCATGTTGACGATACTTAATGAGCGGCTCAGGAATAAAGGCCAGCTCAGCCACTGCCGCAATTAGGAGAGCGATCCAGCCGTCATGAATCACCTCCCAGCCATCGTGCATAACATCGGTCGGAATGGGCAGCACTAACTCTTTGAAGCAAGCGCGAAAGGCCATTGTTGCCCCCGTCACGACAGTCCGGTCCAACAAGGTGCTAAAGCATTTACCTTCTCTGAAGAGCTTTTGCTTCTTCTCATTGAATTGGATGGTCTGCCAAATACGCCAACCGAGCGGGCGCAAATCCTGATCTACGACCTCTCCATCTGTAAAAACAAGACCGACATCCGGCCTGGTTAAGAATTCCGCTTCTATCTGCTTGAGCTTCTCCACCTCCCAGACATCATCCTGGTCCGACAAAGCAATAATCTCCCCGCCGCACAACCCAATGGCCCGCTCAAAGTTCTTCGTTGATCCAAGGGTTTGTTCATTGATGTAGAGTCGGACGGGAAACGCGGCACGCGCGGCAAACTCCTCCACCTCCTTGACGGTCTCATCCGTGGAGCGGTCGTCGCAGACCACCAATTCGTCGGGCGCGCGCGCCTGTGCCGCGATGCTTTCAAGCTGCTCTCGCAGATATTGCGCACCGTTGTAAGTGCACATTGCGACGGAAAATTTCATCGGTGAAAGGTTTTACCAGGAACCTGCGCGCTGCCTCGGATACGGCAATTGATTTTCATTCATCCTTTGCTTCTTAGGTCACAGGTTATTAACTGATTGCCTGACTTAAGAGGTAAGCAGGGATCGTAGCTTCGTTTCTGAAACAAGGGGAGCAACCAGGGCGCATGCGAATAGTTTTGTTTTCCATCTCCACCTGCGTTCGAACCGTGCCGAGCTTACCAAATGCCATGCGGCCCTGAATGATTTCCTACGTCCCGCTTCCATCATCCCGAAATCTCCTTCTTCCCTGGCGCGCAACTCACGATTAAGAGAGAGAATCTGTTTGTCCTTAACCAGGGAGGCCAACTTCTTGCGAATCAACAGACCGACCCTGTGCATCTGCAACCGGTTCTGGCTTGAGCTGGTTGAGTGCATCCTCACGAGCGCTAACGTCTCCTCGATGTCAACGAACTGAAAACATGCTCCCTCCAGAGCGCAGCGCAACCAGTAATCCCAGTCCTCCGCCGGGGGCAGCCTCACGTCGAAGAAGCTGACCCTTTCGACGATGCTGTGCCTGACCAGTGGCGAATTAATCACCATGATATTGTGACGCACGAGAGCTTTCAAAACCTCTAAGCCTTTGCCGGAGACCTGGGGCATCCAGGGCAAATTATCCGCCTCCATCGAATAGAGACGCTCGCTTGTATTATCCGTTCTGAAGTATCTGACGCCTCCGTAAACAATATCCACTTCAGGGTGCTCTTCGAGATACGCGACGTGACGCTCCAATTTGCGAGACTCAATGAGATCGTCGGCGTCAAGGAATTGAAGATATTTCCCACGGGCCTGGGCAAGGCCAGTGTTCTTTGCGACCGACTGACGCTGGTTGGGCTGCCAGGTATAGTGAACGCGCGGGTCGCGCTCAATAATGCTCGCCACGACCTCAGCCGTGTCATCGGTTGACCCGTCATCAATCACGATGCACTCCCAGTCCGTGAGCGTCTGGTGCTGTAGGCTGTTCAGCGTTTCACTGATAAATGCTCCATAGTTATGCGTTGGAATAATAATGCTGACAAGGGGCCGCGTCTTGGTGTTGGGCTTGTCGGTTATCATATCAGGTTGAGGATTAGAGGAAACTGCCATCTAAATTTTGAGGAACTCCTGCACGTTGCGCGCAACCGTCTTGAAGCCTTTCCAGGCGGCCTTAATCTCATTCTCTCAACACGCTCTATTAAACTTGAGAGCTGTCTGCCAATGATTCATAGAATTTAACCACGCGCGCACGCACTTCGTCGCGGTTGGCGATGCGTCTCACCAGTTCGAGGTTGCGTTGCGCTGCATCGTCCACCAGCGCGTCATCCGTCATCGCGCGTATGAGCGCAGCCGCAATCTCCTCTGGATAGAGATTGCGGGCAAAGAGCACGTTTTGTTCGTCCTCAACCAAAGGGCGGATCGTCTCCAATGGTGAGACAATGGGCAGTGCTCCCGCAGCCATAGCCTCAAACATGGAGTTTGGTGTTCCATCTACGAGTGAGGGAGCCAGCATTACACGCGCATGCGTCATCGCCTCAAGCGCCTCGGCTCGCGGAACTCTGTCGTGAAGGTGACACGCCTGACGCATCTGTTCAGGCAGAGTCCAGTAATACATTCTTGCATCGGGCGTCGTAGCAAGCATGTCCACCTCGCACGGCTGGATGCGATCCCAGGCTAGTTTCAAGGCTTCGAATATAGGCATCGCCTTCGACCAGGGCCATTCATAAACTTTAGGCCAAAGGATCACTCGTCTCGTCGAAGTGACCCCATCCCACCTGGCCTCCAGGTCCTTCACATCAATGCCACCCGTGCCGGGAACCGTTCCAATACTTGAAAGCTGGTCTTCACGAACTCCCAGGTCGCGCGCGATGCGAAAATTTTGCGTGTTGTCACTAAGCAACTGATCGCATGCGCGCAGGACTTCCCCGATCTTTCCGCGCAGCTCAGGATTAAGATGACTCCAGGCAAGATCGGCTCCGCCCCGAGCCTGCAACACCCACTTGGCTACACTTCTGATCTGGTAATCTCGCCGAACGTCATAGTAAAACTCTGCCGCGGCCAACGAGAAGGTGTGAATGATGTGTGGCTGCCAACTGTGAATAATCCGGGCCAGCCATCTCTTAGCATATCTGCTGCTGTCCCACGTTCGCCTCCTGGCATACGCCACGTATTTATCAACCAGGCGCTCCGCTTTCCCCTTATCTGTAAGACGCTTTCGCACCGCAGGATCGAGAGTCCCTTGCTCGTACGCAGTAATGTAGGTTTTCACCTTCCAGTTGTCCGGCGGGGATACCAGGGTAGGCGGAATATAAACCCGAACATTAAAGGGTTCGTTTTCTAAAAGATCAACCCAGGCGTGAGTATGGGTGCTATCACCAGGACCGATGAACAGAATTCTAGGTCTGCCGGGATACGCATCTGTGTCGAATGAAGAACCAATCCTTGTCATCGCCAGTGGAGCTATGTCTCTTTCTCCTTGAAATAATTCGATTCTTTTGTTGTTGGCTTGCGGGATACACTCACCATAGCAGGTCTCGGCAGTTCTGTTTCCAAAAGCGCACGAATGAATTAGATTTCTGTGTTACGCGCTCGCCCTGGAAGAGGCAAGCGCTCAGTCAATTAAAACTAACGTGAGGGTTTTGTCCCAGCCAAAGGCCAAGCACGAGCAGCAACCAGAGGGCGTTAGAATTATCGTGACCCTCACTATGAACGTCTAGTTGCTTGCGGATCTCTTTCGGATCAAAGAATTCATAGAGTCGGCTGCCGCGATCAAGCAATACTCCATCTAGTAGTTTGCGAGCAGGCTGACCCGGTAGAAACCACATATCGCGTGGAATCGCGAAGCCTTGCTTTTTACGATGAATGAACTCCTGTGGGAAAGTTCTCCCCAGAATCTTCTTTAAGAGATACTTGGGTATCCGCTCTGACGAACCATTGCGGCCCAAGCGCTGGTTTAGTGGCAGCCGTGAGGCCAACCCCACGACCCTCAAGTCTATGAGCGGTGTCCTCACTTCCAACCCGTGATACATACTGGCTACATCCACCTTGGTCAGAATATCGCAGGGAAGATACGTTTGGAAGTCGAGATATTGAGCGTATGCCACACGGTCGTTACCGCGCGCCTTCCTGTCCGCCTGCTCGAAGATTTCGCAGCCACGACCTATTAGACTGTGATGCTCCGAACGCCAGAGGGCGCGGCGGCTCTGTTCATTTACGTAATACAGAAGGTGCTGCCACTCAGCTAAATCATGCCAGGAGTTGCGTGTCCAGCGTGTCCTAACCGCCTGCCGCGTCCAGTAGAATGAAGCTCGCGGCGCGGCCAGCAAATCCTGGCGCGCTCGGAGGCGCGGATCCATCTTCATCCAATAGTCATAGCTGCCATAGCCAGCGAAGCCTTCATCTCCGCCATCACCCGAAAGGACCATTGGGACTCGCTCACGCGCCAGCCGTGATACATGCCAGGTTGGCACGGCTGAGCTGTCTCCGAACGGCTCGCCATAGTGCGCAATCAACTCGGGCAGGAAGTTTAACGAGTCATCTTCGATTACTTCTGTATGGAGTTTGATTCCACAATGTTCGGCGACCTGCCGGGCATACGCCAGTTCCGAATACTTTTCTTCTTTGAACCCGATGGCGAACGCTTCGACGGGACGCTCCAATATCTGGCTCATCTTTAGCGCCACGAGGGAAGAGTCTATGCCGCCCGATAAGAAAACCCCGAAAGGCACGTCGGCAACGAGGTGGGCTTTCACCGAATCGGTGATGATCGCGTCGGCTTGCTCTTCCCAATCTTTATCGGATAGTCCCTTTTCCGCACGGAAGTTAAGGTCCCAGTACTTAACCGGCTCCCCAACCGGTCCATCAAAGTCGAGCAGGAGATAACTCGCCGTAGGCAATTTGAAAACATCGCAGTAAATGGTGTGCGGTGTGGGTATGTACTGAAAGCGAAGGTAGAGTTCAACCGCCCAAAGGCTTCCTGCCGGGGTGTTATCGTCCACCTCTCGCAGCGCCGCGAGTTCGGAGGCAAAAGCCAGATAGCCGTTGCTGACGCGATAGTAGAGAGGCTTGATGCCGAAATGATCACGAGCGAGAAAGAGTTTGCGCCTGCGGAAGTCCGCCAGGCCAAACGCGAACATCCCACGAAACTTTCTGACGCACTCCGCTCCCCATTCCTGGTAAGCATGTATGACCACTTCGGTATCAGAGTTCGTGACGAATTCATGCCCCTTCTGCCGTAACTCCTCCTTCAGTTCGAGGTAGTTGTACATCTCACCGTTGTAGGTGATCCAGATTGTTTCGTCTGCATTGGACATCGGTTGATGTCCGCCTTTGGGGTCAATGATGGCAAGGCGACGGTGACCCAGGGCCACGTTGTCGCGTTGCAGGAATCCGACTCCATCAGGCCCCCGGTGGGCAATGGCTGCGGTCATCCGCTCGATCTCAAACTGATCTGGAACCATCCCGTTCCAGCGTATAATGCCAGCAATTCCACACATAGATTTATTTCAAAGGCAAGAGCGCGTTCACCGGTATTAGCTGTTGGCATAGCGCCTCCTCTATTTCCGGCCACTTCCACACAGCCTATCTCACCAAGGAAGGCGACGGGGAAGCTGTGCCCGCAGTCTCTTCCCGAGCCTAATGCAATGGTAAGTCGCTTTGGCGAGTAACGCAAACATGGCGTAGAAAGGGGAGGCTCTAAACTCCTCCCTCAGTGGTACGGAAATCAAGGCAGAGTAAATCGCCCCCCACGTCTCGACATAGCGGTAGTGCTTAGCAAGAAACTTTGTCACGGAAAACCACTCAAGCCTCGCCGCGCGGCGGCCCCGGAACACCTCCGCAAGGTATGGCATGGCGCAAGTCAGCATCCGCCTCCGGTGATGCTCGAGTAGCTCCTTGTCAACTCCGTTCTTTTTAAGAACGTCTAGAAGCTCGTGGAAACGTAGCAGCATTGCGACCGGGATGAAGTCTGACCAGCTCTCCTTGCTGCATACTATGATCCACGGATACCCAGTTGACCAAGCGGGCTTCCCGACCATTGTCCTGGCGAAAATGACGGTCGGCGTGTACGTCCACTCCACGGAAGAATATAACTCCTGCTTCTTTAAGTCGCGAGCAACCTCTAGCCAAGTCGAGCGGCGGAAAACTGAACAGTACATCGCGGTCAGACAGTTAATGTCTTCCGACAACAGTTCCTCCCATCGCTCTACTCTGCGCTCCTCCAGGTGTGCGCTCGCGGTGCGAGTCCACTCCCGAAAATCGTCCGGCGTTACGGCCTTCCCCTCTCTGCGGTCGAAACTATCAATCGAATAATTGACATAGACGTAATCGAGTTCCGGTTGTGTCTTTAGAATCTCGACCACCTTCGCCACCGCGCCTGGGCGCAACATCTCGTCGTCGCCGAGCAACCAGCAGAATTCTCCCTCGGCCAGACTATCTGCGAGGAAGAGCAGGTTCGGGATCGCGCCTATGTTCTCGTTGTTCCTGTGGTAACGGAGGGTCCCGAGCTGTTGCGCCCACTCGACGACCTGCCGGGTATTATCGGTCGAGCAGTTGTCCGACACGACGAGTTCGACCTCTCCTTCCATCTTCTTCACCTGAGGCATCAGGGAGAGGAGCGCCGACCTAAGCAGTTCCGCCCTGTTGTAAGTCGGGATGCAGATTGAGAGTAGGGGTGCCACTCAGGCGAGTCCTCGGATCATTATTTCACCAACATGCCGTAGAGTTACGTTGCCTCCAGCTCAATCGGGGCAGCGTGTGGCTCCATCTCCGTGAGCGGCCTGCCGAAGGCGATCTTTGGGTAGGCGTTGGCGTTGACATCTATCTCAACACGCAGCAGCGCAGGCTCATCCGGGTCCTGCCAGAGCCAGCGCAGCGCCTCTTCCACCTGACCCTCTTCGCTAAGCGTGCGACCCGCGATGCCGTAGGCCTCGGCGACTCGCGCGAAGTCAGGGGCGCTGTAGCCCCAGACGGAAGACTGGTAGCGCCCGTCGAAGTAGGTCTGCTGGAATTGACGTATCATGCCCTGCGACTTGTTGTCCATGATGACGATCTTGAGGGGGAGGCGATTGCGGACGACCGTTTGCAGTTCCTGGATGTTCAACTGGAACCCGCCGTCACCCGCCACGACCACGACGGTTCGCGGCGCTAAGACGGTTGCCGCGCCGACTGCTGCTGGCAGCGCGAATCCCATAGCGCCCATCCCGCCGGAGGTCAGGAACTGCTGCTCGGCGGTCAACTCAAGCGACTGCGCAGCCCACATCTGGTGTAGTCCCACGTCAACGACGAAAGCGGCGGCACGCACTGAGACAGCCGATAGCTGGTGCATCAGAGCATTCGGGTTGATGCCGGAGATGTCCGGCAACTCGCGCGTGTCCGGCCATGTTCGCCTGAGTTCTGCGATCTCGTCGAGCCACTCTGCCGTCTGTGTGAACGAATGGTCGCTGGCGTAGCTCAAAGCCGACTTCAGGAAGCCGGATAGTTCGGCGACGACGGCGCAGCAACCGATCACGCGGTTGTTGACCTCGCCCGCCTCACAGTCAACGTGGAAGATGACGCGGTCGCTTTTGAACGACTTCGTGTCTGCGCCAGTCTGCCGTATATCTAGCCTGCTCCCCAGCACTAGTATGAAGTCGCTACGACCAATCGCCAGGTTCGCCCAGCGGTTTCCGTACGTCCCGATCATCCCCACGCGCAGCGGGTCGTCGTAGGCAAGCGCGTCAACAGCCATGACGGAGTTGACGACGGGCACTTTGATCTTTTCCACGAAAGAGCGCAACAGGCTGGTCGAGCGCGACGCGCGAACGCCACCGCCCACCAGAATCAAAGGCCGCCGCGCCTCGCCGAGACGGTCGAACAATTCTCGCAGCACAGCCTCGTCAACTGCGCACGCATGTTCGGCGTTGTCCTCCATGTGGGCTTGAGTAGCGGTGTCATCCGAGACCTCCGAGCTTTGCACGTCCATCGGGATATCTATCAGCACGGGGCCGGGTCGTCCCGCTTTGGCAAGCGCGAACGCTTCACGTAGAAGGCGCGGAACTTCCTCCGGCGTTTGCACCTGCCACGCCGCCTTCGTGACGGGACGGGCCATGGAGACGATATCCGTCTCCTGAAATCCTAGCTGCCGGATGGCGCGGTCACCTTTGAGTTCGCTGCGGTTGACTTGACCTGTGATGAAGACCGCTGGCGATGAATCGAAGTGACAACTGCCGACTCCCGTGAGCAGGTTGACAGCGCCGGGGCCGCTCGTTGCCAGTGCCACGCCGGGAACACCGGTCAGACGCCCGACCGCGTCGGCGGCAAACGCTGCGCTCTGCTCGTGGTGCATGCTGACTATGCGGACGCGCCCCTGCTGGCAGAGCGAGTCAATGAAGTGCGCGCTCATGCCTCCGGGCAGCTCGAAGACGCACGGCACGCCCTGCTCTGCCAGGAACTGCGCGACGTAGTCTTTCACCTTCATCTCTCGTCCCTTTCTTCTCGCCCACGCCCGAAGGCTGATTCACGCTTAATGGCAATCAGGCGCTGGTGTGATGTCCGCCGGTTTCATTGAATGACTTCTATATTGCTGCCGCGCAACAGCGCAATCGTTCCCTTGAACTGCAACTCGTTCTTCAACTGCTCGACTATTTCGTCGTTGTAGCGCGGCGCGAAGACGATCACTACGTCCACCGGTTGAGACCGCAACTGGTCGGGAGCAAAGATGGGCAGGTGGGAGACGGGCGTGAAGCGACTCTGCTTGTACAATGCCGAGTCAACCACATACTCGACGCCCTTCGTCCGAACCATCGCCAGCAGCGTAATAGCGTGATGGCTCGCGCCCCACAGCGCCACGCGCCTGTCCTCTGCTTGGCAGGCGGCCACGAACTGCTCGAACTCGGCGGGCAACTGCTCCACATGCCGCCGCAGTTGCGCGAAGTTCACGCCCTCACGCCTCCTTACCTTTGCGACCAAGTGTTCGCCACCCCAATTGCGCTCTACCTTCAACACCTCAAAACCGTTTTTTTCGAGCGCGAGACGCAATGTCTCCGCCGAGAAGTATGACAGGTGGTCGGCGAGGAAGTCGTAGAACCTCGATTTCTCTATCGCCTGCTCTACGCTCGGCACCTCGATCAGCCCGGCTGCACGCGGGGCGAGCGAGGCGCGGACTCCCTGTAGGAAGTCGTTCGGGTCGGGCGCGTGTTCGAGCGAGTGGATTGAGACGAAAGCGTCGTAAGGACTATCCTCTATCTCGCGTTCGCGGGTAACGTAGCCTTCGAGGATGCGCAGTCCCTGGCTCTCCCCGATAGCCTTCGCTCTCTTCGACGGCTCGATGCCGACCGGGTTTGCCCCGGCCTCGCCGAGAATTTTAACGACGTGCCCGTCGCCGCAGCCCACGTCAATCACCTTCTTACCGCCCAACCCGAACTCGCCGACGAACTCGCGCATCTGGAGCGTCCGGTGCTCGGACATCGCCGGTGAGAAGGCGGTGGCGGAAGTTTCCCCCTCGCTATAGATGACAGGCTCGCCCGCGAGCTGAGTCAGGCCACAGTAAGGGCACTGGTAAATGTCCAGGTCAACCGCGTAGTCCGAGCCGCGCTGCTCGGGTTTCGGGAAATACTGCGCGCCCCTCGGCACGTGCCGCAACTCCAGCGCTGGGCCGCCGTCTAGCACCGCCGTACAGAGACGACACGCCCGCCCGTTTGCTTGGTTCATGTTAACTCCCTTTCGGATGAAAATCGAATTAAGGGTTCGCCCGAAACCACTCGACGGTACGACGCAGGCCCTCGCTTAATGTTGTCTTCGGATGCCACCCCGTTACCCCGGAGAGACGCGTGATGTCCGCCTGCAAGTTCATCACCTGATGGGGCGCGTAAGCGATCTCGCCGAAGCCGAGCGGCAGCGCTGGATCGATCATGTCCCGAATCTGCTCCACAACGTCGCGCAGACGATGCGCCTGGCCCGACCCGAGGTTGAATACTCCCTGCGCTCGCTCGGTCGCAGCCGCCAGGTAGATGGCATCCGCCGCATCCGCAACGTAAACGTAATCCCACCTCTGTTCGCCCGCAGTGAGCGCCGGCCTCTCGCCGCGCAACAGTGTACGCATGAGATAGGGAATCATCCATTCGGGATTGTCCTTTGGGCCGTAGGACGAAAAAAGTCGAAGCCATACGAAGCGCATCCCGGACGACGCGGCCAGATAGTTAGCGAACAGGTACGTGCACAGCTTGGCGACACCGTAGGCGGTCGTCGGCTCGGTCCGCCCCTCTTCGTTCAAAACTCTCTCCTGCGGGCCGTACTCCGCCTGCGAGCCGAGGCCCACAAATGTCCGGCAACCGACCCGCAGTACCAGACGCAGCAGGGCGATGCTGCCGAGGAAATTTTTGTCTATGTGCGCATCATCGTGGCGGTGGCGACCGCCAACACCGTACCACGCGAGGTGGAAGACGGTGTCGGGCGCGAACTCCTTGATCTCATCTTCGGCCAGCGACGGCTCCGTGAAGTCGCCCCTGATGAGGGTCAAGCGGGGCAGCGCCTCTTCGATCCTCCACAGGTCGCTCTCGTGGCGACACAGGATGGCTACCGACTCGCCGCCTCTCAGAAGGGCTTCCACCAGGTAAGACCCCACGAAGCCGGACGCACCTGTTACCAGTGCCCTCATCGCTCGCCACCCGAAGAGTCGCGGCCCTCGCCTTCGAGAAAAGTCCTGTACCACTCAGCCGTCGCGCGCAGCCCTTCGTCCAGTGTGAAGAGCGGCGACCATCCCAGCAGGCGGCGCGCCTTCTCCGCGCTCAGGTATTGGTGGTGTATCTCGTTGCTCGCCTCGTCGCGCACGTCGGGCTGCAAGTCTGATCCCATGATCTCCGAAATGCGCCGCACGAGTTCAAGCACGGGCACCTGTAACTCGTTCGAGAAGTTGAACGCCTCGCCCCGGAGTTCGGGCCTTGAGGCTAGATGCTCCGCCAGGAGGATGTTCGCCGCCGCGCCGTCCTCGACATAGAAGTAGTCGCGTATGTTGCTGCCGTCGGAGCGTATGACTGGCCGCTGGTTGCGCAAGAGCGAGCGGATCGTGCCGGGGACTAGCCGATTCCAGTTCAGGTCTCCGCCGCCATAGAAGTTGCCGCAGCGCGTGATGACCACCGGCAGCCCGTATGTTGCGGCGTACGCCTGCGCGATCAAATCTGCGCACGACTTGCTGACATCGTAAGGGTGACGGCCTTGCAAGGGCGCTTGCTCGTCATAGGGAAGGCGCTCATGGTCGCCATAGGCCTTGTCGGACGAGGCGACGATTATTTGCTTCACGGTGGCGCTGCGCCGGCACGCTTCAAGCAGTGACCACGTGCCCTTGATATTGGTCTCGAAGGTTGATGCGGGGTTGCGGTTGGCTATCTGGACAATAGTCTGGGCAGCGAGGTGAAAGACCGTCTCGGTCTCGTATTCGCCGAGCGCCCTCTCAAGAATTGCCGGGTCGCTCACGTCGCCGCGCACGACCTTCACTCTTTCGAGCAAGCCGCTGCGCACGAGTTCGCTCTGCGGCACCCAATCGCGGGTCAGACAGACAACGTCTGCCCCCTGTTCAAGGAGCCTGCGTACCAGCGCGCTTCCCAGCAGCCCTGTAGCGCCAGTGACGAAAGTGGGGCGGTCTCTCCAGAAAGAAGAGTTCATTCCCAGACCTTCCAAGGCGCTTCACCGCCTGACCAGAGTTGATTCAGGTACTCGTACTCGCGGTACGTGTCCATCGCGAAAAAGAACCCATCGTGGTGATAGGCCATTAGCTGCCCTTCGCGCGCCAGTCGCTCAAGGGGGGCGCGCTCCAAGACGCAATCGTCGCTCTCCAGATAGTCGAAGACTCTGCGGTCGAAGACAAAGAACCCGGCGCTGGCCCAGCCATCCAACTGCGGCTTCTCAACAAAGCTCGTGACCCTGCTGTCGCCTCCGACCTCAAGGATGCCGAAGCGTGAAATGGGGCGCACCGTAGTGACAGTGGCGAGCCGCCCGTGTGCGCGGTGGAATTCGACGACGGCACGAATGTCCACATCGGCTACACCGTCGCCGTAGGTCACGAGGAATGTGTCGCCGTCAACGTACTTTTCCACCTGCTTGACGCGCCCGCCCGTCATTGTCTCCACCCCCGTCTCGGCCAGCGTGACGTGAAAGTCCTGCTCCTTGTGCTCGTCGTGGTAGGTGACCTGATTCTGGCGACCGAGACAGATGGTAAAGTCGTTGTTCATCGCCTCGTAGTTCAGGAAATATTCCTTAATCATATTGCCGCGATAACCAAGGCAGAGCACAAAGTCGCGGAAGCCGTGGTGCGCATAGAGCTTCATTATGTGCCAGAGGATGGGACGCCCGCCCACCTCGACCAGGGGCTTGGGCCGGAACTCGGTCTCTTCGCGCAGGCGCGTGCCGAGGCCGCCGCAGAGGATAACTACTTGCATAAGGTGATGCCTATATCCGACGAAGTTGACGATACGACGTGACGGCTTCACGCCCACGCCCTGTGACTTTTCTCCTGGCGGCCCACAAAAAGGGGCGCACCGGCTTCAGCAGCGGGAGCAAGAATGCTGGCACAAGCCGCTCGGTTATGGAGTCGTTGCCCTGTGCAGTCCCTGCATCCGCGACCGCCACTGGAGACTGGCCCGGCAGAATCTTTGAACTCGACTCGTAGATACCCTGCGTCGGTATCACCAACTGATCCGAGGCTCTCACCTTTTTCGCCGCGAAGAAGACGAGTATTTGCCTGTCAGGATCAAGCAGACCCCTCATGTCCATGCCATAGCTGTATTCGAAATAAGGCGACGGCTCGCAGAGGTTTTCGGGATTCACTTGTAGGATGTAGCAGAAGAACTCGCCGAAGCCGTTCGCCTGGTAGAAGTCGTAGAAGAAGCAAGGGCTGAAGGAGTAAAACCCGTGGTCAACGTAGTTCGACGAAGGGGTCAGATGCACGACCCAGCCTGACTCACTGCACATGCGTACGATGTTCTCCATCACCTGCCGCACATCAAATATATGCTCCAACGTTCCGCCGTCAATGATTAGGTTGAATCTGCTCTCAAACTCCGAGGGGACGGGCGTGTTCAGGTCATGCAATATGCACGGCGCGTCATCCTCGAACTTATCAATGTCGCTGTACTCCTTGATCCCCATCATCTCAAAGAACGTCCTCGCGTGGACGAAATTTCTAGTTTCCCGCTGCTGAGCGAACAACCGGCTCGTGTGTGGGATGACGGGGGCCTCCGCGTAAGGGCACTCAAGGCCGCCGAAGAATGACTTCAACTGCTCGTAGTCGGCCCACACATCCTGGTTGCCAAGCGTGAGCAGCGGCCCCTCGAAGCCCACCTTCTTGTGCAGCAGTATGAGCATCCTGCAAATCGTCGGTATCAGTCCCATCGTGCATTCTCCCGCAGCCGGGTGGTCTTCCATTTCAGCTTAGGCCGCAACGCCCCGATCTGCCACTCTCCCATGAAACGCCCCCTGACCTCCGACGGCCCCTCGTCAATCAACTCGAACGTGACGACCTCTTTCTCGAAAACTTCTGCGCTCTGGCCTGAGGCCCTTGAGATAGAAACGTCCAAGGTGTAGCTGCCCGCGTTCAGAAACTGACCCGGTATCTTGCAGGTGCTGCGGTAGCATCCAGCCTCCTTCGGTATGTCACGCCACTCGGCATCGTGGAAATCCGCTGAGACGAAAATCAGAATACCCTTCGAGTTGTACAGATGATAACCCACGTTCGTCTCTAAGCCGGGCTGGTGCAGACAGTAAGTAACCTCGATGTGGATAGGGTCGTCCATCCTGAAGGAGCCGCTTACCTGCCCGATCCCGTCCAGCACGTGAACCGAGCGCAGGTGCATCATCTCAGTGCCCGGCGCGCTCTCAAGGCTATCCCACTTGACCGACGGGCTTCCGCCGATGGCTTTCGTTATATAGCTTTCGACGACCTTCGCCGCTGGCCCATCTTCAATGAGGTGACCAGACGAGAGGTAAAGCGCACGGTTGCAAAGCACCGCAATGCTAGACAGATTGTGGCTGACGAAGAGAACCGTCCTCCCCTTGCGAGCAATGTCGCCCATCTTGCCCAGACACTTCTTCTGGAAGGCGGCATCGCCGACGGCCAGCACCTCGTCTACGAGCAGAATCTCTGGCTCCAGATGCGCCGCGACAGCGAAGGCCAGGCGCGTGTACATGCCGCTCGAATAGCGCTTGACGGGCGTGTCGAGAAACTTTTCGATCTCGGAGAAGGCGGCGATCTCGTCGAACTTGCGCTCAATCTCCGACCGCTTCATCCCCATGATCGAGCCATTCAGATAAACGTTGTCCCTGCCGCTCAGCTCCGGGTGAAAGCCCGTGCCCACTTCTAGCAGGCTTCCGACACGCCCGTAGAGTTCCGCGCGCCCCTCGGTCGGCTCTGTGATGCGCGAGAGAATTTTCAGAAGCGTACTCTTGCCCGCGCCGTTGCGCCCGATGACGCCAACGATCTCGCCGGGACGCACCTCGAAACCGATGTCCTTGAGCGCCCACACCATCTCGCCGCCGCTGCTGCCGCCATGCCACAGCCGCCTGAGCGGTGCGCGGAGCGCGCCCGACAGCGCATCGCGCAGCGTAGCGTAAGACTCTTGGCGTGCGCCGATGCGGTAGCGCTTGCTCAGCTTCTCAACTCTGATGATTGGCTTCATTGGCTCCGTCTACACGATGTCGGCGAAGTGTGTATCCATCCGTCGGAAGGAGAAGGCGGCAAACACGAGCAGGACTACTGCGATAGCGGTCGAGACAACGAGCGATGTCCAGTCAAATCCCCGACCGAGCAGCGAAGCTCGGAAGCCCTCGATGACGCCGACCAATGGATTCAGCGAGTACAGGCGCTGCCAGTTGGCTGGTAGCGCGCTCATAGGGTAGATGACAGGCGACGCGAACATCCAGAGCTGAAGCAGGAGCGGCATCATTACGCCAACGTCCCGGTACTTGACGTTTAAGGCTGAGGTCGCCATCCCGACGCCCAGCGCGAGCAGCGTGACGAGCGCGATGAGCGCGGGCAGCATCAGGAGTCCCCACGTTACCCCGACTCCGTAGTAGATCATCAGAGCGATCAGCGCCAAAAAGGAGATGACGAAATCCAGCAGTCTTGCGGCGATGGCTGAGATAGGGATGAGAACGCGTGGGAAATAGATCTTGGTGATCAGGTGCGCATTACCAACCAAGCTGTTACTGCTCGAAGTAATAGCGCCGCTAAAGAAAGTCCAGGGCAGCATCCCTGCATAAATGAACAGCGGGTAAGGGATGCCCTCAGAAGGTACGCGCATGACCTTGCCCAGGAAGATCGTGAAGACGAGCGTCGTGAGAATCGGTTGCATCCCCACCCACGCGATGCCCAGGATGGTCTGCTTGTAGCGCACCTTCACGTCGCGCCATGTCAGAAAATAGAGCAACTCGCGGTAAGTCCAGATGGCACGCAGGTCAAGCGCCGTCCAAGACTTACTCGGTTGAATGATGAATAGCGGCTCATCCGGCAGGCTGTGCGGCGGCGCGCTCCGTGTGGTAGTCCCGGCGGCGGTTGATCCCAGCATATCCGCGCTGTTGCTGGTGGTCATTCCCATTCGATTACGAATCTCAGGAGCGTCATGTGTTAGCCCCTATTATCCCCCTCGCTCGAATACTGTCGTATTCTTCAGCTTGTACAGGTAGAACTAAATGTCTCCGGGTAGAAGAGGGCAGTCTAGCTGTATAGCGCTTGTGGCGTCAAGCAGGCCGAAAAAGAAATTACATTCTGCATAGTGAAGATTAGGAAGGCTTCTGCCCGCACTATAAGTGCGGGCAGAAGCCTTTGTTTGAATGATTGAGAGGCCGTTCTACTGCTTGGTGGTACTGCCGTTCAACGTCCCGCCGTTAACGTCGCCTAAGCCGCCGCTACCCCTGATCTTGTTGTCGCCGAACGTGAAGACGGTTCCTCCGGCGAGGTTCACGCCTCCTCCGACGTTGTTCTCGATGCTCACGTCAGAGATGCGGACAGTCGGCGCGCCCGCGCCTGCCTGCAAGCCGAACCCCGTGTTGGCGAACGCCGTGGAGTGGTCAATGTTGACCGAGGAATTGTTCTCTACCTGAATGCCGTGCGAAGCGTTCATCGAGGTCCGGCAGTTATTTATGTAACCCGAGGTGTTGTTCACGATGTGGATGCCGACCAATGTCTTGTCCACGCGAACGCCGTCCAGGTTTACCTTGACCTGGCCGGTGGAGGTCGTAACCTTGATGCCGTCGCCGCTGGTTTCCGCGATGAAGGAATCCCTCACGAATAGCTGGCCGCCGTCCAACACAAGGTTTACGTTGATGCCGTTGCCGTTGCCGGCCTTGAAGCCGAAGATTTGGCAGTTCTCCACGTACAGAGCCTTGCCCGAGGTGTAGTTGATGCCGACCAATCCGGTGCTTGCCCCATTGATGGATAGGTTGCGGAGTCTGACGATCTTCGAGCCTGCCGCGCCGCTGGCGCTGTCGTTGACATTGACGCCGTTGGTGCCAGCGGCGAGGATGGAGGCGAACGTGCCGCCGCCGTCAATGGTGACCGACTTGGTCAGAGTCACCGTGCCGAAGCCGCCCGGATCAATGCAGTCAATCTCGCCGCCGTCTGCCGTCTTCGAGATAGCGCCAGCGAATGTCTTGCAGGGGGCGGTGCGGCTGCACGGGTTGGCATCGTCGCCAACGCCCGAAACCCAGGTGCGGGTAGCTTGCGCCTGTGCCATCGAAGAGAACGCGAAGGTGAAAACAACCAATGCCAAAGCATGGAAGCTGAGTCGTAACTTGCTCATTTTAGAAGTCTCCTTATTAAGGGTTAAAAGGTTGTGTGTCAATCGGGATTGGGGGGGTTCTGATTGAAAGGTGATGTCTTTAGCCGCCATTCCCTGCTTTAGGACTGCCCCTTTTACCATGTAAGCACCTAAATGTCCAGAAATCTGTAGCCTCTCTTTTAATAATTCTCGGAATGGTCATTGAAGAGTGTTAGACCGTTCCGAACTTTTTCTGAAATCACTCCGAAAAGCGATGAGAGTAATCACAGACTTTGCCACAGCTACAGTCTGCCCGAGTTAGCTTAACCAGGCGACGGGAGCAGCATGGATTGAAACGTCATCAGGGACTGACACTCACGTGCCAGTCGCTGGCGTCAGTTAACCTGCCGCCAGCAGTAAAAGGGATTGCTCCCGAAAATTTCAGCGAGTGCCTTTTCATTGCGTTTCCACACTCGTCTGATTCTTGATTAAAGAATTAAGGCATCTATTGATTATTCCGTACTCTTTATATTCTTCTCATCAGTTGATCTCTACCCGCGCTGCGTCAGAAGCTTTTCAACTTTAGGGTCATTGATGTTTGCGCATCATTCGACAGACAGTACCGGAGGAGAGCCATAGCAGTATTTAGAGACTTCTGATTTTTTCTGAAGACGTTCTGAAAACAGATATTCCAAAAGTCTTAAAATTGCGCCAGACATTCCAAAAGAGCGATGGATGAACCCGTCCCAGAAGTTTACGCTTTCAGCCCTTTCGTCACTGACGTGCGATAGCGGCGGTTTTTGCATGAACGCTCACCCGTGCAGTTGACGCTGAAAACTTTCGCGATGCAGCTCGTGCTGCTTCTGAGCATTGAGGGCAGGTGTCGGAGAAGGATGAATTGCTCAAGAAAGTGCGGCCTGAGCAGTTCGGGGACTCTTGCCGCATTATTCGATTTGTCAGAGCTAAATTTTACGGGAAGTCTTTTCCGTTGGTAGGCTTGCTTTGAAGTTTTTTTTACTCTCCGTACAGCTTAGCGCTTGATTATTTGCCCGGAATGCAGTATAGAAGCTGCTCCTGCAAGCCTTGAAGAACGGCTTAGAGCTTGATCAGGAGAAGACCTAAGCTACTCTTTCAAGGATTCCCGGTACGATCACTGAAGAGATTTCTTCCTGCGCATTACAACTTCTGGCACAGGCACTAGAAGAGACTTCTTCCTGTTATTACAACTTCTATTTCAGGCACACCTCTTGAATATAAGGAGAAAAATTCCTATGACCCCCCCCGTGAATACTGCGTTCCCCCAGAGAAAAAAAGCTTTTCAAAATACACATGATGCGAAACCGAATAAGCATTTGCCCATGAGCATTGCGCGCTTGGTTTTGCTCATACTTTTTATCGTAGCTATGGGTGCATTCATTGCAATGCCCGGCTCCTCCTCAGCACTGGTTAAAAAATCTTCGCTAGGCAAGCTTTCTAAAGCAGACAGAGTTCAGCTGGACGCGCCAGCGCTCCCCGCCCCCGTGCGTCTGAAGATGGTGAACCCCGTCTTTGAGTCGCTCGCGCCTTTCATGCCGCAGGTTTCGTTCGCTGATGCCATTTCAACCTTCGATGGTACTTGCACGAACGCGAAGGTGTCATGGGATTTGGGAGAGACGGTCTGTGCAAGAGTTTCCGGGCCGCTCAGCTCGTCACGACTGCTTCGTCGCGTACAACTGGTCAACCCGGATGGCTTCGTCGTGGACAGCAGGGACCTTACGACGAACCCGCAGTCCATAACCTTCTCGCTGCCAGCGGCTCCTACTGAGACTCTCCTCGGTTTCCTGCCTGATGGTCAGAGTCTAGTGACTGATAACCGGGGGACGTGGCATATCGACCTGGTTGATACGGCTGACGCTGCTGTGCGGTTGTCGGCATCCATTACGGTTCACGACCCGGCGAGGAGTGTCGCCGATTTGCAGATCAGCAAGTCGCTCACCGGTGACACGCAGGCGGTTGCAGGCTCGAACATCCAGTCCGTAATCTGGGTCTTCAATAGCGGGCCAGACACGGCGCAGAACGTGAGCTTCACCGACGTACCGCCCGCCAACACGACCTTCCAGTCGCTAACACAGACGACCGGGCCGACCTTCACGTGTACGACTCCGGCAGCCAACTCTACCGGCACGTCGGTCTGCACGAGGCCGTCGCTAGCGAAGGGCGAAGCGGCTGGCTTCATCATCACCTACAAGGTGAACACGAGCGTAGCCAACGCCACAGAACTGACCAGCTCGGCAAGCGTTTCCAGCGACACGGCTGAGAGAAGCGCCAACAACAACAGCTCTGACGAGAGCATCAGCGCTTCCAATCCCTCGCCGCCGAACTGCACCGTCACCTGCCCGAGCAACGTCACGAAGAACAACGACCCCGGCCAAGCCGGAGCCATTGTCACCTATAACGACCCGTCTACTTCCGGCACTTGCGGCGACGTAACGACCGACCACCCGTCAGGCTCTTTCTTCCCCATCGGCACGACCGTCGTCACAACGAACATCGCCGACGGTTCCGCCAACGGCGTGTCGTGCAGCTTCACCGTGACGGTGAATGACACGCGCGCTGTCGCCGTCACGCTCAACGGCTCGCCCGAAATGACGGTCGAGTGCCGCACGGGCTTCACCGATCCGGGCGCGACCGCCACGGACAACGCACCCATCACGACGGTGATCACCGTCCCCAGCGGACTGGTTGACTCTAACGGCGACCCCATCAACCCCGTCACCGTCTCGGCGGTTGACCCGAACGCGCCGAACACATACACCATCACCTACAGCGCTACCATCGGCAGCAACACCGCCACGGCGACGCGAACCGTCCACGTCGTTGACACCACGCCGCCCGTCATCACACTCACCGGTACCGCCGGACTGACATCCGAGTCCGCACAGGTAACGGTCATGAACGACGATGGGACGACCAGCACCGTCACCGAAACGATCTTCGTGGGGACGGTCGAGTGCCACACGAGCTTCGCGCCGCCGACCCCTTCGGCCACCGACGGCTGTGACAACCACGCCGTCACGGTCACGACCACCGGCGCGGTTGACGTGAACACGCCGGGCGTCTACGAGATCGTCTACGCGGCCACGGACGCCGCGGGCAACGATGGAGACCGGAGGGTCAGGGTGACCGTCGTTGACACTACCCCGCCCGTCATCACGATCAGCCCCGGCCCGACGACGGTCGAGTGCCACTCCTCCTTCAGCGATCCGGTCGCGACCGCCCTGGACGGCTGCGCGGGGACTGTCCCCGTCAACGTCAACGGCTCGGTCAACCCGAACGTGCCGGGCGTCTACACGATCAACTACTCGGCGACCGACGCTGCGGGCAACACGGCGTCGGCGTCGCGGACGGTGAGCGTGGTTGACACCATCGCACCGACGATCACGCTCACCGGCGCGAATCCGATGACGGTGGAGTGCCATACGAGCTTTACCGATCCGGGTGCGACGGCGAATGATGGCTGTGCAGGAAACCTGACGAGCGCCATCTCCGCCACAGGCAGTGTTAATGCGAACGTCCCCGGCACTTACACGCGCACTTACACGGTCAGCGACGGAACCAACACGACGACGGTGACACGTACCGTCAACGTGGTTGATACAATTCCGCCGACCATCAACCTTAACGGTCAGAACATCTCGTTCTGGCCGCCTAATCACAGCTACAAAACCGTTAACGTGACAGACCTTGTCGCAAGCGTCACTGACAGTTGCGATACCACTCTTGCTGTCAGCAGCGTGGTCATCTCGAAGGTGACGAGCGATGAGACCGAAAATGGTGATGGTGACGGGAATACATTCAACGACATCATTATTGCTTCCGGCTGCAAGTCTGTCCAACTGCGTGCCGAGCGCAACGGAAGCGGCAACGGGCGTGTCTACACCATTACCTTCAAGGTGCAGGATGCTTCGGGTAATGTCACAACTGCTACGGCTACTGTGAAAGTACCCAAGAACGCGAACGGCGTGGCCGTTGACGATGGGCCGCGTTACACGGTCAATGGCAATTGCCCTTGATCGAGTAGCAGCCCTGTAAAGGGTGATAGAGATGGGCGCGGCTGCGGCTAGATGACCGCAAGCACGCTTGGCTGGAAAGCTTCAGTCGCGTCCATCCAAATCATTCTTGCCGGGGCGAACGGCAATCTCATGATTTCTAAGGCGTGGGGTCTCAATCTTCGCTTTTATCAGCAATTGCCTCGGAGATACCGCGCTGATCTCTTCAACCATTTCGCCATGAAATGAGGAGTTTGATTATGAAAAGTTCCCTTACTAATTCAAGAAGCAGCATCCGCTACAGTCTCGCTCTCGCAGTTGTTCTCCTCTGCGCGTTTGCGGCAGCGCCCCTTTTGTCGCGGTCGCAAGCACAGGCAAATACAATTAACGTGGTGAATAATTCCAGCCGGGCGATGCGTCACGTTTATCTCTCGCCAGCGGACTCGGATGACTGGGGCCCCGACCAACTCAACGATTCTGCTGTTATAAATCCGGGCGGATCATTCACGATCAGCGACGTTTCGTGTTCTGGAGCAAGCATTAAAGTGGTTGCCGAAGATATGGACGGCTGCTTTGTCTCGAAGGTCGTGGCTTGTGCAGCTAATGCTTCGTGGACTATCACCAACGACGACACACCGAACTGCGGTAACTAACAACCGTTAGAGAATAATCCATTCCTTCACCTTCTCGGCGGAGGAACCCATCCGGGAGGCGCTTGCCTTTAGCGGCAGGCGCTTCCCGCTTTTAATGAGCGGGCTTCCCTGAATCAGAATTCTTTGTCTGAGGAAGAGCCGTCATAACTTGTTTCGGCTCGTAAGCCCCCTTGACACTGTATCCGATTCAAATTTATAAATTCGTAGATTTGGCTTGCTTTATCTTTTGTCTCGGAAACCTAAGAGACATCCGCGATAAGAAAGCTTTATCATATCCGCGTATCACTTGGAGTTTCGATATTCTCTCCCAACAAGCTCATGAATAAGTTTTTCATCACGGGCGGCGCAGGCTTTATCGGCTCCGCTTTTGTCAGGCTCGCGCTTGACGAGATACCTTCGTGCGAGATCGTCAATTTCGACGCGCTGACGTATGCCGGAAATCCAGACAATCTTGAAGGTCTCGACCAGGAGCGCCATCGCTTCGTCTGCGGTGACATCACTAATCGAGAAGCGGTGCTCGCCGCGCTCGACGAAGGCTTTGATACGATTGTCAACTTCGCCGCCGAATCGCACGTTGACCGCAGCATCGCTTCGGCAGGCGAATTCTTGCGGACGAACGTCTTGGGAACGCAAGTTCTTTTGGACGTGGCGCGTGAGAAAGGCGTGCGCCGATTTCTACATGTCTCGACGGACGAAGTAATGGGTAGCCTGCCGGAAGGCGGAGACATTTTCTTTACCGAGGACTCGCCGCTTGCGCCGAAGAACCCCTACGCCGCATCGAAAGCGGCAGCCGAGCATCTCGTCAACGCCGCGCATCACACCTTCGGACTTGATACAGTCATCACACGCTGCGGCAACAACTATGGCCCACGCCAGTTTCCCGAAAAATTTATTCCGCTGATTCTCTCCAACGCGCTTCACGACGAGCCGATTCCGCTCTACGGCGACGGTCACAACGTGCGCGACTGGATTTTCGTCGAAGATCACTGTCGCGCGATCTTACTCGCGATTGAGAAGGGTCAGACCGGCGGCGTTTACAACATCGGCGCGCGCAACGAGCGACGGAACATAGAGGTCGTTGAATCCATCCTGAAGAAACTTGGCAAGCCGCTATCGCTCATCCGTCCCGTTAAAGATCGTCTTGGGCACGACCGCCGCTACGCGATTGACGCGACGAAAGTCGAAACCGAACTCCGCTGGAAACCTGTTGAGACCTGGGAGAGTGGGTTGGAGAAAACGATTCAGTGGTATGCAGAGAATCGCACATGGATAGAGCGGGCGCGCAGCGGGGCTTATCGTGAGTTTTATACGCGGCAGTATGGAACGGAGGTCGGCACGCATTGAGAGTGCTGGTTGCGGGAGCAGGCGGGATGGTCGGTCGCGCCGTTGTCAATCACTGCGCGGCTCAGAACGACGAAGTGTTCGCGCATGATCGCAACTCGCTCGACATCACGAACGCGGAGGCAATCCGTAAAGTCTTTGAGCGCGAGCAGCCCGATATTGTTATCAACTGTGCCGCGTGGACCGACGTTGACGGCTGTGAGTCAGACCCCGCGCGTGCTATGGCCGTCAACGCCGGGGCGGTCGAAGCTTTAGCCGTCGGCAGTCGCCACACAGGCGCGTCTTTCGTGACCATCTCGACCGACTACGTCTTCGATGGCAAGAAGGAGGGCTTCTACACCCAGCGCGACGACCCCGCGCCACAGAGCGTCTATGGCAAGGCGAAGTTGCAAGGAGAGCGGCTCGCGCAGGCTGCTACAGCGCGTTGCATAGTTGTTCGCACGGGCTGGATTTTCGGAGTGGGCGGAAAGAATTTTCTGGCGACTGTCGCCGAACGCGCTCGACGCGGCGAGTATCTCAAAGCCATCAACGATGCGTGGGGCACACCGACTTATGCCCCACACCTCGCGGCGCGGTTGCGCGAACTGGCTGAACGAGATATTCCCGGCATCTATCACGTCGTCAACGACGGCGCGGGCACGAGCTACGAGGAGTTCGCACGGGTGGCCGTCAACCTCGCGGGATGCGAGAACGTGGAGATTGAAAGCGTCTCGATTGACTCGCTCCGCAGACCTGCCCCGCGACCCAAAAACTCGCGCCTGCGATGCCTCTTATCCGGCGCTATCGGGTTAGCCCCCTTGCCGGATTGGAAGAGCGCCCTGAGTCTTTTTGTGGCGCAAACGTTCAAGTAAAAGATGGTGGGGGAGGACAATTATCGCTCCATACGACTTGTCTTCCCGTTTGTCTCTGGTATTATGCTCTACTGTTTGTGTCCCAAGTAACTGAGTTTCTGCCAACTAATTGTAATAACTATGATGTCTCAAGATAATCGCCTGCTACCGCTCCCCTCCGGCCAACTTGATCGCCCATTGAGCGATCTTGCTCAATCAAAGAAATATTACGGCGCTTCAACCGCGGAGACGACGCATTTACGCGACTACATGGCGGTAGTGCTTAAGCGCAAGTGGCTCATCTTGAGTCTGGTCGTAGTGGTCACGTCTTTGGTGACAATACAGATGTATCGTCAGCCTCCCATCTATGAGGCTGAGACGACGATTCAGATTGAGCAGAAGAGTAGTATTGTCAAGACTAAAGAGTTGATTCTCAATACCGGCAACGACCCGACCTACTGGAACACGCAACTCAAGTTGCTTGAGAATCCGCAACTGGCGCGCCAGGTCATCGTCGCACTTGATCTACAGAATAATCCTGCCTTCCTTGAGGGACAAGCAAACAGTGGACTGCTCGCCAGCTTGCGCCGTCTGTTTTTCGGCGATAAGCCTGCACCGGCTCACATTGATACTACCAAAGTGCCCGTTGTTGATAGTCAGACTGTTAAGGCGGATCAATTAACGCCAGAACAGCTAGAGCAGCTTGAGCCTTATGAGGATACTTTGCGGGCAAATCTGATTGTTGAGCCGGTGGAAAAAACAAGTCTTGTCACTATACGTTATCATCACAGCAATCCGGAAATCGCCAAGAAAGTGGCTGACACACTTGCGCAAGTATTCATCTTTAACGATCTTCAGCGAACGAACATCGGTGAGATGAAAGCTTCAGAAAATCTCGCCAATCAGATTGCCGAGCTGCAATCGAAAATCCAGCAGGACCAAGACCTACTGCTCAAATACAAGAAGGCCAACAGTATCCCGATCAGCGCAACTCCAGGTGTGGACATCACAGCCGTCCGCGTCAATACCTATAGCGCTCAGTTGCTTGCGGCTGAAGACGACGCAAAGAAAGCTAAAGCGGCTTACGATGCGGCGCTAAGTAGTACGGACCCCTGGTCTATACCGGAAGTGCAGGCTGATACATTCGTCCAGAAGTTGCGGGAGAAGATCGGAGACCTGAAAGAGAAGCGCACTGTCCTCTTGCAGACCTACACGCAGGATTGGCCTGGAGTCAAAACAATAGAGGAACAGATCAAGCAGGTTGAATCTGAGCTTGATAAAAGGCCGCGCGAGGTTAGCACCTCGCTGAAACTGCGCTATGACGCAGCGCTCGCCAGAGAGAAGAAACTCAATCAGGATTACATACATGAGAGAGGCGCAGCCCAGCAGCAGGGCGAAGCCGCGATTGATATCGGCAGCCTCACTCAACAGATTGAGACCAACAAGCAGCTTTTCAATACGCTCTTTCAGAAACAGAAAGAACTGGAAATCACCTCTAACGATAGTGCCGGTAATGTCACCATTGCGACTCCCGCACGGTTGCCCAGAGCGCCCATCGGCCCTGCGCGCTCGCGTAACATCATCGTGGCTTTTCTGCTTAGCTTGGGCATTGGTGTCGGTCTGGCCTTCCTGCTCGATTATCTGGACGACACGCTGAAATCGGTTGAGGATGTTGACCGCTACATACATCTTCCGGCGCTGGCGTTGATCCCGGCTTTGCGTAACGACCGCGCACTCTTGAAGGGTAAAAATGCTGCTCCGAGCGATGGAAAGGAAAGCACGGCGCTTGCCTTGATCGAAGATGTTCGCTCGCCTGTAACCGAGGCGTATCGCCACCTGCGTACCTCCTTACTGCTCTCGTCGGCAGGCCAGCCGCCGAAGACGATTCTGGTAACGTCGAGCCAGCCCTCCGAGGGCAAGACGACCACAGCGGTCAATACGGCTGTCATTCTGGCTCAGACCGGCGCGGAGGTCTTGATTATTGATTGCGATCTTCGCCGCCCGCGAGTTCATACACATTTCAATATCTCCAACGCGAGGGGCGTAACTAACTACCTGTCGGGCGAGACCAACACGGACGACTTATTACAGCCGTATGATAAACTGCCCAGCTTAAAAATTATGCCGTCGGGGCCAGTTCCCCCCAACCCTGCCGAGCTTCTCAGCTCGGACGAAATGCGTAAGCTTCTCAACACGGTCAGCGAACGCTTCACGCATATCATTATTGACTCGCCACCTGCCATCTCGTTTACAGATGCCTCTATCCTCTCAACAATGACTGACGGCGTGATGCTGGTAGTTCACGGTGGAAAGAGTTCGCGCGCAGTAGTCCGGCGCGCCAAGCAGCAACTACTAGATGTCGGCGCTCACATCTACGGAGTTGTTCTCAACAACGTGAAGCTGGAAGGCAATAATAGCTACTATTATTACGGCTACTATTCGAGCTACTACGAAGGCGATGATGATGATGATGCGCTGGCGGCTGGAGGGAGCGGCGTTAGCGGGGCTAGAGGATGAGGGGACAGTTCTGCTGCATCGCCGACGATGTTGTCTTGGGGCATGATGTAGCGATTTATAACTTCGTCAATCTGTATGGCTGCGAAATCGGCGACGGCACAAAAGTAGGCTCCTTCGTCGAGATTCAAAAGGGCGCACGCATCGGGCGCAACTGCAAAATATCGAGCCACAGTTTCATCTGCGAGGGCGTCCATCTCGAAGACGAAGTTTTCATAGGTCACGGCGTCCATTTCATTAACGATAAATACCCGCGCGCGACCACAGCCAGCGGCGAGTTGCAGACGGAAGCTGATTGGAAGCTTCAGACGACCATCGTGCGGCGCGGAGCAAGCATCGGGACAGGCGCAATTATTCTCGGAGGTCTCGTTATCGCAGAGCGTGCGATTATCGGCGCAGGAGCAGTAGTCACAAGAGATGTTCCTGCGAGAGCGATTGTGGCCGGTAATCCGGCGCGCCTCATCCGAGAGGATGAACATTGAAAAGGGCGCGTGTGCCCTGACTTGAGACTAATCTCGCTTTTGCTCATCCCTCCGCGTAATCCTTTGCCGTTTCTCTCATGACAATTCCCTTAGTTGATTTACGCGCCCAGTATCTATCTATCAAGGATGAGATAGATGGGGCGATAGCGCGCGTCCTCGACAATACGAGCTTCGTGCTGGGGCCGGAGGTGGAGGCGTTCGAGGCAGCCTTCGCTGAATACACCGGAGCGCGCTTCTGCATCGGCGTCAACAACGGCACGGCGGCGATTCAGCTTGCGATAACGGCTTGCGGGCTGGGCGCGGGCGACGAGGTGATTGTGCCGGCCAACAGCTTCTTCGCTACCGCCGAGGCCGTTTCGACCGCAGGCGCAACGCCTGTCTTCGTTGATTCAGACCCCGTCTCTTACAACATTGACGTTTCCAAAATCGAAGCAGCCATCACAGAGCGCACGCGCGCTATCATGCCCGTTCACCTCTACGGCCAGGCTGCCGACCTCGATCCAATCTTTGAGATTGCCGAAAGGCGCGGCCTGATTGTGATTGAAGACGCGGCGCAGGCGCATGGGAGCAGGTACAAAGGGCGGCGAGTTGGCGCGCTGGGCCGCGCGGGTTGCTTCAGTTTTTATCCGGGCAAGAATCTTGGCGCTTACGGCGAGGGCGGAGCAGTCGTCACTAACGACGAGGAGGTTGCCAGAGGTGTGCGTCTCTTGCGCGATCACGGTTCGGAGCGTAAGTACACCCACAAAATCATCGGCTACAACTTTCGACTCGAAGGCATCCAGGGCGCTGTCCTGAACGTTAAGCTGCGACACCTCGACGGGTGGAATCAGCTTCGTCGTGAGCACGCCGCGCGCTACACGGAGCTTTTGAGAGGAAGCGGTCTCAAGCTTCCACGCGAGATGCCGTATGCCGAGCACATCTATCACCTTTACGTCGTGCAATCGGATGAGCGCGGTTGGTTGCAGCAAACACTTAATGCGTCGGGCATTCAGACAGGCATCCATTATCCGATTCCGATTCACCTGCAACCGGCCTACGCATCGCTTAATTACAAAGCAGGAAACTTCCCGGAAGCTGAACGACAGGCTGCGCGCGTGCTTTCGCTTCCGATGTTCCCCGAATTGACGGATGAGCAGATCAGGCAAGTGGCGGAGGCGATTACCGAGAGCGCAATTGCCGGGAGCGCGGCCATCCCGTCTGCAAGCTTGCATCAGGCAAGCTAATGGAGTTTCATCTGACAAAGAGTCCAACGACAATCGGCGTCATCGGCTGCGGCTATTGGGGGCCGAACCTGCTCCGCAACTTCTCGGAGAACGAGGAGGCGAGGTTGCGCTGGATGTGCGACCTGGACGAGCGGCGCTTGGAGATGCTCGGACGCCGTTATCCTTCCGCCAAAACAACGCCCGATTACCGGAAACTGCTTTCAGACCCGCAACTCGACGCGGTTGTCATCGCCACTCCCGTCAGCACACACTTCAACTTCGCTCGTGAGGCGCTTGAGGCAGGCAAGCACGTGCTGATAGAAAAACCTTTCACGGCGAACGTCGCCGAAGCGGAACAGTTAATCGAACTCGCCGAGCGCAACGACCTGACGTTGATGGTGGATCACACCTTCATCTACACGGGCGCGGTTCACAAGATCAAGGAGGTGGTGACGAGCGGCGAGCTGGGGGAGCTTCTCTATTTTGATTCCATCAGGATTAACCTCGGACTCTTCCAGCGCGACATCAACGTCGTCTGGGACCTCGCGCCTCACGACCTGGCGATAATGGACTTCATCATTGATCGCCAGCCGTTGTTTGTGACGGCGACGGGAAGTTGTCACGTCGAGCGCGGGATTGAGAACATTGCCTACGTGATGCTGAAGTTCACGGATGAGTTCATCGCTCACTTTCATTTCAACTGGCTCTCACCCGTCAAAATCCGTCGCACTCTGATCGCCGGAAGCCGCCGGATGATCGTCTATGACGACATCGAGCCGACCGAAAAGATTCGTATCTATGACAAAGGCGTGATGGTGACGCGGAGCGAAGAGGCCGCCGATAGAGAAGACGCCTACCGCACCCTGGTCAGCTATCGCACGGGCGACGTGTGGGTTCCGAAACTCGATTCGACCGAAGCGCTGCATTATGTCTGCCGCGAATTCCTGAGCGCGATCACGGAGAAACGGCGTCCGTTGACAGACGGCTATTCGGGATTGCGCGTCGTGCGATTGCTGGAGGCAGCGCAGCAGTCCATCAGCCAGGACGGTCGCCCCATCAAGCTCTCGGCCTGAAGTAAGAAATTCTATGGCTCAGACAAAAACAGAAACCGGATTAAGAATCAGAATGAAAGTGCCCTTGCTTGATTTGCAGGCGCAGTACGCCGGCTTGCGCGAAGAGTTGAGTGCCGCCGCCATGCGCGTGATGGACTCACAGCAGTTCATCCTCGGCCCGGATGTCCTTGCGCTCGAACAGGAGGTGGCCGCTTACACGGGAGCCAAACACGCCATCAGTTGCGCCTCAGGCTCGGACGCGCTGCTCTTGGCATTGATGGCGCTCGACGTTAAGGCCGATGATGAAGTCGTCACCACACCCTTCAGCTTCTTTGCGACCGCCGCAGCGATTGCGCGTGTCGGCGCGCGACCTGTCTTCGTTGACATCAACCCGCTCGATTACAACATCGAAGTTTCCAAAATCGAAGCAGCCATCACCGAGCGCACACGCGCCATCATGCCCGTTCATCTCTACGGCCAGTGCGCCGGGATGAGCGCTCTCATGGAAGTGAGCGAGCGATACAATATCCCCGTGATCGAGGATGCGGCGCAGGCAATCGGCGCGGAAGACGGCGAGCGTCAGGCGGGAACGATGGGCGCTATAGGCTGTTTCAGCTTTTATCCATCGAAGAATCTGGGCGGGGCGGGCGATGGCGGCATCATGACGGCGGAAGACGATGCGATTGCCAAACGACTGCGCCTCTTGCGCGTTCACGGAAGCGCGACCAAGTATTATCACAGCTTGATTGGAATCAATAGCCGCCTGGATTCGCTGCAAGCCGCGATCTTGCGCGTCAAGCTACCTCATCTTGATAGTTGGTCTGAGGCACGCGCGTCGAACGCCGAACGCTACAACCATTTATTTGAAGACGCAGGCTTAACCGAAGAGATCGGCCTGCCTGCTGTTCGCAGCAACGCGCGTCACATCTTTAACCAGTACATCATCCGTGCGGGAGAGCGGCGCGATGCTCTTGTCGAACACTTAAAACAAAATGAAATCGGCACGGATATTTACTATCCCGTGCCGCTTCACCTGCAAGAATGTTTTCGTTATCTGGGCTACAAGGAAGGCGACTTCCCGGAAGCTGAACGAGCCGCGCGCGAGACCATTGCGCTACCGATTTATCCTGAGCTGACCTTTGAGCAGCAGAGTTATGTCGTCGAGACAATCCGCGAGTTTATGCAATAACTCAGCCTGAACCGTAGAGAGCAGGTTTCAATTGAACGTAAGGGATAAAGAATGACAATTCACCACAGAGACACAGAGGACACAGAGATTGCACAGAGGCTTTAACTTCTCTGTGCCCCCTCTGTGCTCTCTGTGTCTCTGTGGTGAGTTCCGACTTTTCACATGCCCAGACGCTTTGAGGCGGCTTCCTCAAATGCTTCGTCATCTACTTGCTCGATGTATATTTTCTTTGTGGGAACAATCTTCCTGGAAGACTTATCACTTTTGCCCTTCCCGCGAAAAATGACCCTCACGCCGGTCAGGTAGTTCGTGCTTTCCGACACCACTTCTGTGGTCAAGCGATCATGACTCGTAATATCAAAGCCGATGAGCGCGAAACGGTTGCTGCCGGGTTCATACCGGAAACGGTAGGTTAGATCGGTCATCTCTCTTGAGCCGTGATCCTGTTCGACGGTGAGGACGCCTTTCTCTATCTTGACGTTTGCGGGAGCTTCCATCACTCCGTAAAAGGCTCCTCCACACGTGGTACATTGCAATAATTTATCGGCGACCCCGGCGCGTGATAGCTTGCCTGCTTTATTTTTCAGGACGATGACGAGTGCCCTCTGTCGCTCACTGGCCGTATCATCAGCATTCTTGGCGGGCTTGTCTTCCACCAGTTTGAGAGCGTAATCAGGGGAAGAATCGCCGTTCAAATCTCCCGCCACTTGCTCCTCAAGTTTCCATCCAGGCGGAACAAAATCGTTAACGCTATTCCCCTCCATAGGAATGCGCGATTTATCTATACTGGCCCTATCTTCTTGCGGAAAAGATAGGACAGGGAAAACCAGACCGATAACACACAGAGCGATAATTGACAATCGAAACATCGTTGACTCCTTATTCAAGTTAATTTCAGTTCAGGCGGAAGCGCCTTATGGGTAGTTAAGAGCACAGGAATTCACACAGTGCCCCAGCGGACTTTGTTGGCCGGTGATCCGACGTTTTTCTGCGCGGCGAGTTCATGCCGGGCAAGCTCAAGGTCATGCTCGACCATCAGGTGGACAAGCTCTTTGAAATTCATCTTCGGCTCCCAGCCCAACTTTTCACGCGCCTTGCTTGCGTCACCGAGCAGGAGATCAACCTCCGCCGGGCGATAATAACGCGGGTCTTTCTCGACATGCTTTTTCCAATCAAGATCAAGCATCCCGAAGGCTTCATCCAGAAAGTCTCTGACCGAATGCGTCTCACCCGTAGCAATGACGTAATCTTCGGGGTCGTCCGCCTGGAGCATCAACCACATCGCCTCAACGTAGTCGCCCGCATAGCCCCAGTCGCGCCGCGCGTCCAGGTTGCCCAGGAACAGTTTCTCTTGAAGTCCCAGCTTGATTCTGGTTGCCGCGCGCGTAATCTTGCGCGAGACGAAAGTCTCTCCGCGCCTTTCGGATTCATGGTTGAAAAGTATTCCGTTGCAGGCGAACAGATCGTAACTTTCTCGGTAGTTGACCGTGATGTAGTAGGCGTAAGCCTTCGCGCAGCCGTAGGGCGAGCGTGGATAGAAGGGCGTTCGCTCCGTCTGCGGTGTTTCCAATACCTTGCCGAAAAGCTCGGAGGAGGAAGCCTGGTAAAACTTCGGACGGATGCCCGCCTCGCGTATCGCTTCGAGGATACGCACAGTCCCCAACCCTGTTACTTCGGCTGTATATTCGGGCACGTCGAAGCTGACGCGAACGTGTGATTGCGCGCCTAGATTGTAAATCTCATCGGGCTGAATCTGGCGCAGGATAGTATTGAGCGAAGAAGAGTCGTTAAGGTCGCCGTAGAAGAGTCGGAGGCGTGTGCCGGGTTCGTGCGGGTCTTGATAAAGATGGTCTATGCGATCCGTGTTGAATGAAGAGGAGCGACGAATGATGCCGTAAACTTCGTAGCCTTTGTCGAGCAATAGCTCGGTTAAAAAAGAGCCGTCCTGTCCGGTGATTCCTGTAATCAGTGCGCGCTTGGTCATTTTGGAAAGCTACCTGCCGGGGAAGCTGATTTTGTAAGATAGATGTTGCTCTCAAGAGCCTGAAGTTCGATACGATAGCTAATGACAGGCGTTTCAGCAAGCAGCCGGCCAGCGCGGGGTGTTCGCAGAGCACACCTGTTTTTGATACCATACCAATTGAAGAAAGACGTTTGCCGACCTGATCGCTACAGTGAATCTAAATCTGGCCGGACTATTAGATGGACACATCTCAGCATAAATTCCCTTACAAGAAAATCGTGGTCACGGGCGGCGCAGGTTTCCTTGGCCGCTTCGTCGTGCAGAGGTTGAGAGACTACGCGAACACGGAAGTCTTCGTGCCGCGCAAACGTGACTACGATCTGGTTGAGAATGCTAACGTCATCCGGCTGCTCGAAGACACCGCGCCGGAGATGGTCATACACATGGCCGCAGTCGTCGGCGGCATCGGGCACAACCAGAAGAACCCTGGCCGCTTCTTCTACGACAACCTGATGATGGGCACGCAACTGATCGAGCAGTCGCGCCTGCACGGAGTCAAAAAATTCGTTGCGCTTGGGACGGTTTGCGCGTACCCGAAATTCACGCCCGTGCCTTTCAAAGAGGACGACATCTGGAACGGCTACCCGGAAGAGACCAACGCGCCTTACGGCTTGGCGAAGAAGATGATGCTCGTGCAGTCCGAGAGCTACCGGGAGCAGTACGGCTTCAACTCGATCTTCCTGCTTCCAGCGAATTTGTATGGAGAGGGCGATAATTTCGATCTCGAAACTTCGCACGTCATTCCCGCGTTGATTCGTAAATGCGTTGAAGCGAAACGCAACAAGGCTCAGTTCATAGAAGTCTGGGGTTCGGGCAACGTCTCGCGCGAGTTTCTCTATGTGCAGGATTGCGCCGAAGGTATCCTGCGCGCGGCGAAAGACTATGATGAGAGCGCGCCTGTCAACCTGGGCAACGGGCGCGAGGTCTTGATACGCGAGCTGGTCGAGATGATCGCGCGCCTCTCAGGGTTCGATGGCGAGATAAGATGGCAGAAGAGCAAACCCGATGGGCAGCCGCGCCGCCAGTTGGATGTCACACGGGCATTTGAAAAGTTCGGCTTTCGCGCGCAGACTCCTTTGGAAGAAGGACTGCGTAGAACGATTGACTGGTACGAATCCCAGGTAAACGGGTAAGCTCCACTTTCAACTTAAGGACTTCCTTCATGTCCACAAAAATCATCGCCTCAGATACGCTCACGGGCACGGTCAAAGGCCCCGGCGAGCTTCCTCATGAATATCTCTTCATCACGGCTGACAACGCGCGCACGCGCATCGGCGAGTTCGTTTACTACGTAGCGCGCGATGGGGCACACGAGCGGCACATCATCGGCAACATCACATCGCGCCGCCTGGTTCGCAACCTGCCAGACGTTTTTCTCTCCGACCCTGAGATTTCGCCGTCAGTCGTTTCATCCCTCATCGGACTCAGTTCAGACTGCGGCGAGCTTTATGAAATCACCGTCGAAGCAATCGGCTACTTCAGCCACACGCTCGGAGATTTCGTCAACCCGCGCATCCCGCCCAATCCGGGCGACCCTGTTTTCCTTGCTTCCTCAGAAACCCTAGCGGGTGTTCTAAGCCCGCGCCGCACAGGAGATGTCGGGTCGGCTCACCTGGGAAGTCTTCTGACGAGAAGTGAGGGCGAAGTGCCCGTCGTGCTCTCGATCAAAGATGTCGTAGCGACTCACCTCGCAATCCTCGCCTCGACGGGCGCGGGCAAAAGTTATACGGCGGGCGTGCTCGTCGAAGAGTTGATGCGCCCCTACAACCGCGCTTCCGTGCTGATCGTTGACCCGCACGGCGAGTATGACACGCTGCGCTCGATTGAAGGCGACGCGCGTTTTCATAGTGATGATGGCAGCTACAAGCCCGAGCTTAAAATCTTCACGCACGACCGCATTCGTGTGCGCGTCTCCACGCTCACGGAAGCAGACATCAAGTATCTCTTGCCCGAAGGCACTTCGGACAAGATGCTTCATTACCTCTCGCAGGCTTACAGAAAACTAACTGCGGGCGAGCGTGGCGAGCGCGGGCTTTGGGGCTATCAGGATTTGCGCGACGCTGTGACGGCAGAGAAGTACGGCGAAGATGACGGGCGCGGGAGCGGTGGCAACGTCGGCTCGATTGATGCGCTGCTCTGGCGACTCGACAACCGCTTTGATCGCCCCGACTCCATCTTCTCCGACAACGAGCACATTCCACTGAACGAACTTTTCCAGCCGGGACGCTGCACCGTGCTCCAACTTTCAGACATTGAGCAGAACGAGCAGCAGGTCGTCGTCGCCACACTTCTACGCCGCGTCAACAAAGCGCGCATGGCAACCGTCCGCGAAGAGGCGCAAGCCGGAACCGAATATTATCTTCCCTATCCGGTCTTCACGCTGCTTGAAGAGGCGCATCGCTTCGCGCCCGCAGGCCAGACGGTCGTCTCAACCAACATCCTCAAGCAGATACTTTCGGAAGGCCGCAAGTTTGGCGTCGGCATCGGCCTGATTACACAGCGACCCGGCAAGCTCGATCAGGATGTGCTCTCTCAATGCATGACGCAGATCATCATGCGCATCGTCAACCCGATTGACCAGGACACGGTCGCAAAGAGTGTCGAAGGCGCAGGCCGCCAGCTTCTCGACGAGCTTCCCGCCCTGACCAAAGGCCAGGCCGTCATCTCCGGCGTTGGCGTCAACACGCCCGTCATGTGCCGCGTCCGCGCACGCATCACCAAACACGGCGGCGAAACTTTCGACGCGCCCCAAGAGTGGGCCGACTGGCACTCAACACGCGAGCGCGATCACCGCGCGCAGGACAACTCCGTGCTGGTCAAGGAAGAAAAGAAAGCTGAGAAGATTCGCGGGATACGAATTTGAAGAGGCATCATGTCATCCTCATCTATGTCCGAAGCCAACGTTGATTCAAGTTTTGTTTGCGATTGCGCAATGTGAGAGCGTTGATTTGAAAGCGTTAGCATTCAAGCTGGGGTTGGAGTAAATTTACGTTATGGCAGAACAAGTCCGCGCTATTCGCATTCAAAAACTGTCTGAGCAGGGAAAGGAATCTGATCTGAAAGAGACCACGCCCGTCGAGCGCCTGGAGATGATGTGGCAACTGGCGCTGGATGCGTGGGCCTTCAAGGGAGAATCCATTGCTGAATCCAGACTTCCAAGACATCTTGTCTGCCTTCTGCGACGAGCAGGTTGAATTCATGGTCGTGGGAGCTTATGCGCTGGCCTTTCACGGATTCCCCAGGGCAACTGGCGATATAGATTTGTGGATTCGCCGTTCCAACGATAATGCTCAGCGCGTGTAGCACGTATTAAAAGGATTATTCTCTTACACGAAAGCCAAAGGTCAATCACATGCAAAAAATATCCGGCTTTTTCCTGATGGTTATTCTGGTGGGCGCAGTCGCGCTTTTAACGGTCTGGACTCCAGGCTTCTCGGCGAAGGCATCCGGCGCGGATGCGCTTCGAGCGGCGCATTCGTCCGGTTCTCTTTCGCAGGAAGCGGGCGGGGAGATTACGAAAGCAAACTGGCAGCAGCATCCGAAGATCAAAGAGGTGCGAGCAGTTGTGCAAGCCGTGAAGACGGGGATGAGCAGAAAGTCTTTGACGGTCAAGAGGCGCGCCTTTGAATACTGCGAACCTTATGAGGACGTAGAACGCCTCATGGCCTCTGATTCCCGTGGACGAGTGCGCTTTTATCTGAATGATGCAGGCTCAGACGACTCTGCGGTCAAGACTGAGCATTACTATGACGAGGCGGGCCGTCTGCGCTTCGTCTTCATTAGCGGCGGCGCGGTCAACGGCTCTCACTTAGAGCATCGAATCTATTTCGATGATGCCGGAAAGCGTATCTGGGAAGAGCATACCTACACCAAAGGTCCTGGCTATACATTCCCCGAAATCTGGCCCGATGAACAGTTGCAAATCAACAACCCTGCCGTGAAGTTTGCTTCCAAGTCGCCGTGCCCTGAGATTAAGCGAGCACAACCCAGGAAGGGAAGAAGCTAGACGAGGCGCGTCGAATGCGAGTCAGTACCGCCTGCTGTACTGACTTAAAACTTCTGCCGCCCTATGGCTTGATGATAATCCAACAGCTACCTTCAATAATCCTGGTCGGCTGCTGAGGGAGAAAAGTTTAGGTGAAGCTGAAGAGTGGATCGCTCGACAATATAATTTTGATTGTGGGGGCAATCGTTCTACTCTGGATTTTACTGCTGCCTAAACCTGGTAACACGACGTGGAGCTATCCTGACACCCTGAAGCACGCCTCCACGACTCTCAAAGGCGAGATGCCCTTTTCTGATTTTGCTGCCGAGGTTGTCGGCTTCCGTGCGTTGTACAACAAGACCGACCCATACCCGATCTTAGGCCCGGTCTTTAAGGATTTAGGAATTGATTGGGATGTCGTTGACCCACCCAGCCATCCGCCTACCTCTTTTCTTTTTGCCGCGCCTGTTGCCTTTCTGCCCTGGCCGGTAGCCTCGGCAGTGTGGGCCTGGCAGATGCTCTGCTTAATTTTCCTTAGTTACCGCTTCTATGGTCTCTCCTGGAAAAAGTCTTTAGGACTGACGCCTCTGACGCTACTATGGCCGCCGACATCTATCTCTCTCGGACAGGTAACTATCGTCTGGATGTTCGGTCTAGCAATGGCCTACTACTTCAGAAAAACTCAACCGTTCTGGAGCGGTGTCGCTATTGGGATAGCCTCTGCAACCAAATACTGGGCAGGGCTGATAATGATTGTCTTTTTGATGAAAAGAAAACAGGCGGTTGTTTGGGGCTGCGCGGCCCTTTGGATTCTCTTGTTGTCAATAGCTTCCGCACTCAACTCGGCAGCTATCCCTAGATACTTTGAAGCCGCCAGGGAAGCCAGTCTGAGAGTAATTGCGCGGACTGATAACCAATCGCCATTAGTGGTCAGCTACAGGCACGGAGGATGGGTTGGAGTTGCTTTGATCGTCCTCTTTTTCTCTCTGGTTGTCTTCGTCAACAGACGCTTTTTTTATGATTGGGAGGCTTTCCCCTCAACGAGAGTGTGGATGCTCTTATCTTACTTTTCTGTAGCTCTTCTTCCGACTTCCTATATCTATGCTTTGATGCCGCTCCTACCTGTCATCATCTTTTTGCTCTGTGAGAGAAAGATGGCGGCAACCGTTCCCGCATTGTGCGCCCTCTTGATTCCGTGCATTTATGTTCAGGGCGGCGATCAATCTGCGCTTCCGATGGCAAGCGTGAGTATATTTATAGGGCTGGCCTTTATCCTGGATGTTTTGCCCTTCAAGATATTTCAGAGGCAATGGCAGTTAGGCACTACCGCCGCGCAGCAATGGATTTGAACGACATCCTGAGTCCCGCTTGTTTGAATAAACTGAACTTGCCGGCTCTCTCGCTTGCGCTATAGCAGTTTTAAAATGAGTGCAACCTAATTGTTGCTTTTCATAAGCTCCAACGGAGCGCAATGTAATAGCCTGTGGCAACGCCACAGGAAAAGAGGGCTGTTAATTCATCAAGCCCTGTAAGGGCGGAATAATTTATTCCGCCCCTTTGGGGCTTACGGAATAAACTCGCATCTCTCCCTGTGGCGATGCCACAGGCTATCTTATTTCGCCCCTTCGGGGCTGACGTTGATGGGCAGCGATAAGGTCATAGCCATCTGGAAGCCGTTATAGAGTCCACGCCAATCACTTGCTACCGCTCGGCGCGCGGTAGCCAGGGCGCGCACGAACGGACGCACTATTGCGCGTTATGCTCACTTTGATCTTGTGATACTTGCCGTCGCGCGCCGTCGCCTTCGACGGATAGTAGCCGAGGGCATACTGCGTTCGCAGTTCGGCGGCAATCTGCGCGAAGGCTTTCGGCAGGTAGCTGAGCGTGTCCGCTCTATAGAGTTGCCCGCCGGATTTGTTGGCGATCTCGTTGAGATAAGCGTCAGCAGTCCTGTAGAGCATGTCTAGTTCGGCGCTGATGCTATCGTTAGCGGTCGGCCTGCGTGAGGAAGGTTGCGTCGGATCGTTGCGGCTGTCGGGGTAGCGCGAATTGGGGTCGTTGCTATCGGGCGGGTAACGATCATTGCGGTCGCGCCTGTTGTTGGAGTCAGTCGTGATGACAACTCCGCCGGGCAGGGTCGTCGTCTTCGTTCCGCCGGTTGGCCCTGTCGGAAAAGGAGTCTGGCTCCCTCCCGGAAAAGTCGGCGGCGTTGTGTTGCGCGGCCTTCCGCCGCCGAGGATGGTTCCAAGGTCAATGATCTTTCCTGACCCTTGTTGTTGACGAAAGAGACGCTCAAGCTCTTCGCGCGTGTCGTAGCGAATCGGGTAGATGATGATTCCGGCTTCCTCAATCATTCGCACGTTCTTATCGAAAGTCTCACGATCACTGTAAGAGTCAACGCCGTCTGTGAAGATGACTATGGCCTTGCGCCCTTTGATTCTCTGCAAGGCGTTTAACCCTGCGCGCATCGCATCGTAGAGCTTTGTGCCCTGGCCCTGGCGCGTGTCTCTGATAGCCCACTGAAGCACCGCGCGGTCTGACGTAAAATCGCAGAGGTCGCGCACGCGGTCGTCAAACGAGATAACTTTGACGCGATCCTCCTTCTGTAGCTGCTCCGTAAAAGCGATGGCCGCTTGTTGAATCTGTCCGAACTTCTCCTGCGTGCTCGCGCTGGTGTCGAGCATCAGGACAACGTGGAAAGGCGTGGTCACAGTCTCGAAGAAAGAGATGTCTTGCTTCACGCCGTCTTCATAGACAGTGAACTCTTCCTGCTTCAAGTCGGCAACGTACTTGTCGCTGCGGTCGCTCACGATGACAGGAACGGTGACGAGGTTCGTCTCGATCTTGATGGTCTCCACATCCTGCGGATTGATGTTGGCCTCGGACTCCTGTGGTTCGGGCTGCGCGCTCTTCGACTCGTCGGTGGGAGTGTTTTCTGGTTTCTGAGTCTTCTTCTGCGGCTCTGTGCTTTGCTGCCTGTTGCGCCCGGCCTGCGCTGCCGCGCCGCCAGCGAGAGACAAAATGAGAAGAAGCGCGATCAGGACGACTTTGAGAGAGGAACGCATGATGTTTTTTTGCTCCTTCAGGTTGAAGCGAAAACTCTAGGGGACGGAAAATTGTGGTGCGCCTCTTCGATGTTCGCCCGCAAGAGAAAGGTTTGCCCGGAGGCGGAACTAAATGATGAATGAAAGACCCTCGCTTTTCAGTTCATCATTCCGCATTCCGCGTTCATCATTTCTCTGCGCCTCTGTGCTAATTGCGTCAGCTTTCATTTAGTCGCTCAATTCTGTTAGCTTGTGTCTATGACTGAAATCTACGTGAGCACAGATGTTGAAACCGACGGCCCTATTCCAGGCTCACACTCGATGTTGAGTTTTGGCTCTGCCGCCTATCTCGCGGACAAAACATTGATCGGCACGTTCACCGCCAATCTGGAAACCTTGCCCGGTGCTGCGGGACACCCATTGACGATGAAGTGGTGGGAGACGCAGGCAGAAGCGTGGGCCGCGTGCAGGCAAAACTTGCAAGCTCCTGAAGAGGCTATGCGAAGTTACGCAGCGTGGCTCAAGGGACTTCCGGGCCAGCCTGTCTTCGTCGGCTACCCCGTTGTCTTCGACTACATGTTCGTCCAGTGGTATCTGCACAGGTTTACGGGCGGAAGTCCGTTCTCATTCTTCGCGCTCGACATCAAGACCTACGCGATGGCGCTCTTGAAGTTCGATTACAACAAAACGACGAAAGCCACTATGCCCGCGCGCTGGTTCGACGATCTGCCGCACACGCATCTAGCTCTGGACGATGCGTTGGAGCAGGGCGCGCTCTTCTGCAATATGCTGCTGGAACACAAAGGAGATTGAATCATATTCTCTTTGATTTTGAGGTCAGCGCTTAGTTGATCGCCCGCTTGATTGTGATCGGAAAGAGAAGGAAACTAAAACATCCCTGCGGCTTGATCTCGTCCTTCTCCTCATTAGCTCTTGAGCGCCTCACGGACAGCCGCCAGAGCCTTTTCGTCATCTGGAAAACCCAGCCAGTTTTTCCTGGCAACGACCGTTTCGCCAACCCAGACCGTGAACTCGCCCCTGTCGCCTTCGGTCAGTCGCGTCTCAACCCCAAGCTCTTTCTTAAGCAGCGCCGCCACACGGGAGGCGCGAGGCAGGTAGTTTCAAACGACGCAGTAGCGTATGGCAATTTGCTGCATTGTGGTAATCTCCTCCAATAATCAGATTATAGCGAAAGTGCGGCGGAAACACTCGGCAATCTTGATTTGTGCTTGCCGTCACCCAAAGGCCAGAGCTAATCAATTTTTGAAGGAGACGAATTAAGAGATGGTTGAGGCGCAGTTGCCCGCAGGCATCACGTTTGTGGTGGAAGCGGACGGGATTCGGGAATACAAGTTAACCAACGGGATGAAGGTGTTGCTGGTTGAAAACCGCGTTGCGCCGGTCGCAACCATCATGGTTCTCTACAAGGTCGGCTCGCGCAACGAGGCGGTCGGCTACACCGGCTCGACGCACCTCCTGGAACACATGATGTTCAAGGGCACGCCGACCTTCAACAAAGAGAAGAACACGCAGATTGCCGCGACCTTGCAAAAGATCGGCGCGGCCTTCAACGCGACCACCTGGTATGACCGCACAAACTATTTCGAGACCGTGCCGTCGGACCAACTGGAACTCGCCATCCAGCTCGAAGCCGACCGGATGCGCAACTCTCTAATCAATGATGCGGATCGTCAATCCGAAATGACGGTCGTGCGCAACGAGCTTGAGCGCGGGCAGAACGAGCCTTCGGAAGTTTTGGACGAGGCTGTCTATGCAGCCGCCTTCCGCGAGCATCCTTATCATCATCCGACCATCGGCTGGCGCGCTGACGTTGAAGGCGTGCCGACCTCGCGCTTAAAAGAGTTCTACGATACGTTCTATCACCCGAACAACGCGACCGTCATCCTCGTCGGAGATTTTGAAGAGAGCGAGACGCTTGCTCTCATGGATAAACATTTCGGCGCGTATCAAGGTTCAACCACACCGATTCCTGAAGTTTATACGGAGGAGCCGCCGCAGCAGGGCGAGCGGCGGCTGGTGATTCGTCGCGCGGGCGAGTTGGCTCTCGTGCAGATGGGTTTTCACACGCCCGGCGTGCTCGGCCAGCAAAACGTCCTCTCGAATGAAGCGCTCGCCAAGCGCGCAGCCAATCCTCCAGCCGAAAACGACATCTATCCGCTCATCGTGCTCTCTGTCGCTCTCTCGCACGGCATCACGAGTCGTCTTTATCAATCGCTCGTCGAAACGGAATTGGCGGTTGACGCCAGCTCGAACGCAGACCAACACCGCGACCCGGGACTTTTCACGCTTTATGCGACAGTTAGGCCCGGAGTCGAGCCGCAGAAAGTTGAAGAGACCATTCTCGAAGAATTACGCAAGGTCTCGGAAGAGGGATTGACCGAAGCCGAAGTTGAGAAGGCCAGGCAACAGATTATCGCGCAGATGGCTTATAGCCGCGACGGGACATTCAACATCGCCATGCAGATGGGGGAGGCCGAAGCTATCGCCGACTGGCGGTTTTACAAAGACTACGAGGCTAACATCTCGCGTGTGACGACCGCAGAAATCCAACGTGTCGCGCGCCTCTATTTCACCGAAGACAATCGCACCGTCGGCCACTTCATCCCGAAGCAACCGGGCGGCGGCGGCGGAGGCAGCAACGGCGACGGCAACGCCAAACAAATTTCGTCCAGGCGCGGTGTGCAGTTTTTTAGAGAGCCGGGTGACGACAAGATGGCTGCCGAGGCATCCGCGATTGCAGACGAAATATCCGCAGCCGCAAAAGCCGTCAGCCGCCAAAGCGGAGAGCAGGAATCGGAAGAGGGCGGGTCGGTAACTCCGCAGGAGAAAGAGCAGCAGGCCCTGCCCCCGCGCGGCGACAAATCTTCGGACGCCGCTGAAGTGAATACGCCTTCAAGCGTCGGCTCCTCAAACTTTGCCTCTCGCATCGTCCGCACAGAACTCGCGGGCGGCGCTACATTGCTCCTGCTTGAAAATCACGCTACCCCGACCATCTCTCTGCGCGGCTCCTTTCGCGCAGGCTCATATTTCGAGCCACACGATAAGCCGGGCCTCGCGCAGATAACGGCCAACATGCTTGAGCGCGGGACGAAGCGCCGCAACAAGCTTCAACTCGCAAACGACCTCGAATCCGTCGGCGCGCAGCTAGCTTTCTCCGCAGACCCTTTCGCCGTCAACGTTGCAGCCCGCGCGCTCTCGAAAGATTTGCCGCTCGTCTTAAGCACGCTCAGTGAACAGTTGCGCGAGCCGTCGTTTCCTGCCGATGAGTTGGAAAAACTGAAGCAACAACTCATCGCCGTTCTGCAAGAGCAGCAATCCAACACAGGCTACCGCGCGCGTGAACGCTTTACGCAGTTGATCTTCGACGAGGCCAGCCCTTTCTACATGCCTGGCGGAGAGAAGCTGATCCAGAGCATCGGCTCGATTACGGTTGAAGATGTGAGCCGCTTCTACTCGCAGTTCTACGGCGGGCGCTCACTGATTCTTTCGCTCTCAGGCGACGTGCAAGCAGGGGACGTGCAGCGACAGTTTGAGGAAGCGTTCGGCCCGTTCATCGGGCCTGAAAGCGTTGACATCAACGTCACAGACCCTGAGCCGCAGGCAGAGACGCGGCGTGAAATCGTGCTCGTCAAAGAGAAGTCGAGCGTTGACATCCTGCTCGGTTCAGCCGCTTCCTTGCGCCGCGACTCGAAGGATTACTACGCAGCCGTGCTCGCCAACAGTGCGCTCGGTGAATCCACGCTCTCATCCCGGCTGGGCCTGCGCGTGCGCGACCAGGAAGGCTTGACCTACGGCATCAACTCGCGCTTCCGCGCGCCGAGTTTGGCCGCTGGCCCCTGGTACGTTGGCGTCACCGTCAACCCGAACAACATCGAGAAGGCGATCAACTCGGCTCTCAATGTCCTGCGCGATTACGTTCAGAACGGCATTCGCTCCGACGAACTGGCGGACGAAAAATCGGCGGCAATCGGCTCCTTCAAAGTGGGGCTGGCAACCAACGGCGGGCTGGCGCAGTCAATGTGGAACGCAGAGTTCTACCGGCTCGGCCTTGACTACATAGATCGCTACCCGCAGATCATCCAGGCAGTCACGATTGAAGAGGTCAACGCAGCCACACGCAAGTATTTCCGCCCCGACCAGCTAACGGTCGTGATCGCCGGAGATATTGAAACATCTGCTTCGGGCAGCGCGCCGACTGTTTAGGGGAGTTTTTCAACGCAGAGGACGCAGAGGAAGAAAAGAAATACAAATCAGGAATCTGAACCTTGAGATTTCAAATTTAGAATTCCAAATTCCTTTTCTCTCTTCCTCTGCGCCTCTCTGCGTCCTCTGCGTTGAAATTGTCCGCATTCCAATCAAGCCCTAGCGAATAAACAAGAGCATTCACAAAGCGTCTTGCATCCCGGCTAATTCATGTGACAGAATCCGCTCGCAGTAAATTCGTTGCCTCGCACGCGCCCTGAGACGGAGCTTTTCTTGCTTTCACATTTGCGCTCCACATGTTCGGCTCCAAAAGCTATCGCCCGAACCATTCTGGCGACGCTGCTGGCGCTCGTGTTGCTGTCGGGCGTTGCTCCTCTTAATTCTCTTTCACGTTCGCACCAGTGTCGTATGGCCTGTTGCGCGGGCAAGTCGCCGCATGCGGAAGGCTCTTGCAGCGTCGCATTCGCTAACGAGAATCAAGCGGAGCCTGCGGACGAGCAAGTTGGAGAAAACGCGGCGCACAGCCATCACGCGCACCACGTTTCCAGCGCGACTTCAGAGAAGCTTGCATCGTCGGAGCACGACGGGGCGAAACATCACAGGGCGCAGCATTCTTCACCAGGCAAAAAATCATCGCCGACACTGAACGCCGTCTCTCAAGTTGTAACGACGCCGTGCTCTCCAGAATGTTCAGCCGGAGCATTAGCTTCAACGCAACTGCCCCGCCCGCGTGATGCAGCGGCGATGTCTGCGGCAGGCAATCCGCGACCGCCGACGCTCACCTGTTTCAAGAAAGAGCTTTCCATCATGTTGTCACCGTCCGCTGAGCGGCGGCGACAGATTCGCCCGCGCGCGCCTCCCCGTCCTCTCATCAATCTTTCAGCCTAAGCTCCGCTAACAACTCGTGTCGCATCCATGCTCGCCATGCAAGAACGGCTCGCGAGAGTCGTCTTCTATTTTGCGCAGCACGTCTGTTATTGAACGGCGAATGCTTTTCTTAGCGCCAGGCGCTAAGAAGATGAAGGTCGCCGTCATTGTATCTCTTCTATTGAACGAGAAAGATTTTGAGATGAGAAGTAAATCAGTTCTAAAAAATCCGCTCACGAAGGTCGGTTGGCGCGCAACCTGCTTCATTTTTTTCACTCTGAGTGTTTGCCTCTTTCCGGTGTTTGCGCAGCAGAGCGTGACTTCCGCGACCCTCAGCGGGCGTGTGGAAGATTCAAGCGGCGCGAGCGTCAGCGGCGCGAATGTCACCATCACAAACCTCGACACCAATCAAACACGCTCGACCACAAGCGACGCGGAAGGTCGTTATCGCCTCTCGAATCTCACAATCGGCTCATCACGCCTGACCGTCGAGCACGAGGGCTTCGCCACGCTCAACCAACAACTCACGTTGACGGTTGGACAATCGCTCGACGTTCCACTCAAGCTCTCGGTCGCCAGCTTAAGCGCAAGCGTGCAGATCACGGGTGACGTTCCCATCATTGAAGCTGCTCGCACGCAGGTCGCCGAGACTGTTAGCCCGCACGAGATTTCGAGTCTTCCGCTCAATGGTCGTAACTACCTGGACCTTGCTCTGCTCATCCCCGCAGTCTCACGCACCAACACCGGCAACGTCCAGCGCTTCGCTGAGACTTCAGCCGTGCCGGGCACAGGAATCTCCGTTGCCGGGCAGCGCAACTTAAACAACGGCTTCATCGTTGACGGACTCTCTGCTAACGACGATGCAGCCGATCTAGCGGGCACGTTCTATAGCCAGGAGGTCATACGCGAATTTCAGGTCGTCACCTCCGGCGGCATAGCGGAGTTCGGGCGCGCATCCTCCGGCGTCGTCAACATCATCACGCAATCGGGCACAAACGAATGGCGGGGTCGTCTCTACGGCTTCTTTCGCAATCAACGTTTCGACGCGCGCAACCCGCTCGCGCTCACTAAAGATTTGTTGACGCAGGCGCAGTACGGCATGAGTTTGGGCGGCCCCATCCGGCATGACAGAACTTTTCTCTTCGCCAACTTCGAGCAGACCAGGCGCAACGATTCAAACATCATCACCATTCCGCAGGCGAGCGTTGCCTCCATCAACAACCGCCTGAATCAAACAGGCTTTCGCGGCCCACGAATCGAAACGGGTATCCTTCCAGGCGGCTACGACGTAACGAACCTTTTCACGCGCCTGGATCACAAAGTGAATGCCGCGAATCTTCTTTCGCTGCGCTACAGCCTCTACGACATCAACGCGATTAACTCGCGCAACGTCGGCGGTCTTAACTCCGTTAGCCGGGGCGCGAGCCTGAACAACCGCGATCAGACTTTCGCCGCTGCCAACGTAACCGCTCTCTCGCCGCATTCCATCAACGAGGCTCGCTTTCAGTTTACGCATAGCCTTTTGGCCGCGCCCGTCAATGATGCGACTGGCCCGGCTGTCAACATCAACGGCGTCGCCAGCTTCGGCACGGCGACTTTCTCGCCTCTCGCTCGCGCAATTGATCTCTACGAATTGGTTGACAACCTCTCGACCGAGCGCGGCGCACACTCCATCAAAGGCGGCGTGGATTTGCTCTACAATCGCGTCAACATCACTTTCCCCGGCGCGCTTCAAGGCGTCTATACCTTCACGTCGCCGGCGAATTTTCTCAGCGGCACGTACAGCAGTTTTCAGCAAGCTTTCGGCGCAGCCACGCAGTTTCAATCCAACCCGAACCTGGGACTCTTCGTGCAGGATGAATGGCGACCACGCACGGATTTGACCATCAACGCGGGCTTGCGCTACGACGCGCAGTTTCTCCCTGATCCTATCAGGACGGACTGGAACAACTTTGCGCCGCGCCTGGGCCTCGCCTACTCGCCCGGAGATCGAAAACTGGTTGTGCGTGCGAGCTTCGGCATCTACTTCGACCGCATCCCGCTGCGCGCGACCTCAAACGCGCTGCAACGCGACGGCTCGAAGTACATCGTCGTGCAGCTTTCGCCGTCGCAGGCTGGCGCGCCTGTCTTCCCCAACGTGCTCGCCGCGCAGCCCTCTGTGCTTCAAACCAAGCCGAATGTGACGCGGATTGACCAGAACATCAAGAGCAGCTACAGCGAGCAGGTCAACCTTCAGATCGAGCGCGAGTTGTCCAAAGATGTTTCGCTCTCTGTGGGCTACATACACCTGCGCGGGCTTCATCTGATTCTCTCTCGCAACGTCAACGTGCCGCGCTTTCCGGCTTCTGCGGGCGTCGCCAACCTGGGACGCCCCGATCCGAATTTCGGCAACATCAGTCGCTCTGAAAGCTCAGGCGACAGTTACTACAATGCGCTCGTCGTCGCCTTCAACCAACGCGCCACGCGCTGGGCGAGACTTCGCGTCTCTTACACTTACTCGAAAGCGATTGACGATGCGGGCAACTTCTTCTTCAGTTCCCCGCAAGACAACTTCAACCTGAAAGATGATCGCGGGCCTTCGGACAACGATCAGCGCCATCGCCTGAGCGTCAGCGGCTCATTGGAGATTCCACGCGCCCGCCGTGCGTCCGGTTTGAGGCGCGCGTTTGAAGGTGTCGAGTTGAGCTACATCTTCTCCTACGCTTCCCGCTTGCCATTCAACATCCTGACGGGAAACGACCGGAATTTTGATACGAACTTCAACGACCGTCCCGTCGGCGTCGGACGCAATACGGGGCGCGGCTTCGATACGGCCTCGCTCGATTTACGCCTGAGCCGCAAGTTTCATTTGACGGATCGCTTTGGCCTTGAAGCAATCGTCGAAGGGTTCAACGTTCTCAACCGCGCGAACCTGCAACTTCCGAACAACGTCTTCGGAACAGGACAGACGCCGCTCGCAACTTTCGGCAACCCGACAGCAGCGAATGATCCACGCCAGATTCAATTGGGTTTGCGTCTCAGTTTTTGAAAGGAATCATTGTTAATGAAATTAAAAGTAACGCTTGCGTGCGGCGCGCTGTTGATGCTCCTTACAGCTTGCGCGCGACAGGTGAAACAAGAAGCGGCGACGAGCGAGCCTCCGGCGTCGAGTGTTATCAAGCCCGTTCGGGTCTCTGCCGAGAACCGGGACGCGGCTGAGCCGGCACTTGCGACCGGGGGCGACGGGACAGCTTACATCGTATGGGTAGAGCATCAGCAGAACAAAGAAGCGGACGTGATGCTCGCTCATCTAGACAGTGATGGTCAGGTGTTGGGTGCGCCCGTGCGTGTCAATCCTAAGCCGGGTAAAGCGACTGCCTGGCGCGGTGATCCGCCGACTGTGGTGGTTGCGCCGGACAAAACGGTTTATGTCGGATGGACCGCGCGCCTGGCGTCTGAGGCGCGCGGTAACGATCTTTATCTTTCCGCCTCACGCGATGGTGGGCAGACCTTTGAGCCGCCCGTGAAGGTCAACGATGACGGGAAAGCTGTGGGGCACGGGATGCACTCGCTGGCCGTCGGCGAGGATGGCCGCGTTTACGTCGCGTGGCTTGACGAGAGGAACGCTCAGAAGACGATGGCTATGGGTCAGACAGGAGCGATGCAAAAGATGGAGCACATGGAGAGCAACCGCGAAGTCTTCATGGCTTTCTCCACAGATGGCGGGCGCTCCTTCTCGAAGAACCAGCGCATCGCACAAGAAGCCTGCCCGTGTTGCAAGACCGCGTTGGCAGCGGGCGCAAACGGGCACGTCTACGCAGGCTGGCGGCAGGTGTTGCCGGGAGAGTTTCGTCACATCGCTGTGGCCGCATCGGAAGATGGAGGCAAGACGTTTCAATCGCCCCGGATCGTCAGCGACGACCGCTGGATGATCGCCGCGTGTCCGGTCTCCGGCCCGGCCCTGTCTGTCGCAGATAACGGCGCATTGCAAGTCGTCTGGTACACGGAAGGAGAAAGGTCCACGCCCGGACTCTACCACGCAGAGTCTCTCGACAACGGCAAGACGTTTTCCGAGAGCAGACCTTTAGCCAGAGGGCAGGGGCGAGGCACTCCGCTTCTGCTGGCGGGCGGAAAAAGCGGCGCATCGGTTGTGTGGGAGAGCAACGAAGGCGGCGAGTCCCGCGTGGTGTCCGTGCCGCTCTACGGTGATGAGAAGACCGCCAACGCCGCGCCGGTTGCGAGCGGCGGCGAGCTTCCCTCAGCCGCAGTGAGCGGCGATCAACTCTTCGTCGGCTACATTGCCAGAACAAACGAGCGGCGCAGCATCTGGATTGTGCGGGCGAAAGCTGTTGCTTGATCTTGGTTGAGCGTCGAAAAGGGAATTTTTCAACGCAGAGGACGCAGAGGGTCGCAGAGGGAAGAAGGGATTTGAAATTCGGAATCTAAGATTTGAGATTTGAGATTGCTCTTCCCTGCCTTCTCTCTTCCTCTGCGACCCTCTGCGTCCTCTGCGTTTAATCTTCCCTATAAAATGAATGATAGGTGAGCAGGCAAAAAATTCGTCTGCTATCCGTCAACTCCGCACAGAGGGCGCGCAACGAAATCAACCATCTAGGTAGTCAAAGTCGAATCCCCGGTCTCCCTGCTCCCTGCTTCCGCGCTCTCGCTTGAGGAGGTTTTCCATGAGTCGCAAGTTTTTCATGCCCGTTTTAGCTTCCCTTTGTTTCAGTTTCGTCCTCGCCTCATCTGTTTTTGCTGGCAGCCGTTCCGATGCGCTGGCGCGTCTGGCCGTTTCCGAAAAGCCTTCCGAAGCAAACTCCGCTATCGCCGAGTTGCGTGCGATGGGGCCGGAAGGCTTGAAGATTCTCTTTGAGACTTATGCGGAAGAACTCAAGCGCGCAGCGTCCGGTCAAACGGTCAACGATCAGGAGTGGCAGCGTCTGACGCTTGCCCTCGATAGCGTCAGCCAGCAGCGCAACAGCTATGCTTCCGGCCTCTACTGGTACACGGACTTTGAACAGGCGAAACAGGCAGCCAAAGCGAGCGGCAAGCCGATTCTCTCTTTACGCCTGCTCGGGAATCTCAACGAAGAGTTTAGCTGCGCCAACAGCCGTTTCTTCCGCACGGTGCTCTATGCCAACGCGGATGTTTCCAAATACCTGCGCGAGCATTTCATCCTGCACTGGAAGTCTGTGCGCCCCGCTCCGCGCGTGACCATTGACTTCGGCGACGGGCGCAAACTCGAACGCACGCTGACCGGAAACAGCATCCACTACATCCTTGATTCCAACGGGCAACTCGTTGACGCGTTGCCGGGCTTGTATGGGCCTGCGGCTTTCATGCAAGGTCTTGAGCGAGCCGAAACAGTTGCCAGGCAGGTTGCCGGAAAAACCCCGGGAGAACGCTGGCAAGCCCTGCGCGCCTATCACAACGGGCGCATTCAAGCCATCGCGGGTGATTGGGCAGAGGATGTTGCGAAGACAGGGGGCCGCGTCCCGGAGGACGTAGCGGCGAGGATTGAGAGGAGAAAAAGCAATCCCGGCGCGATTGAAGTTTCCCCGGTTGCCATGACCAAGGCGGTCACAGAGGTCAACATCTTAAAGTCCATCACCGCCGACGCGACTGCGCTCGAAGCCGCGACCGACCTATCTACCTGGAACAAAATCGCTGAACTGCATAGCGCGGACGCGCGCCTGGATAAAAACAGCATCGCTCTCATCACACGCCAGAATCAGAATTTGCTCGCAGACCAGGAGCTACTCTCGCGCACCGTCAAGAATCTAGAGAAGTACATGGCGCTCGACACAGCGCGCAACGAGTACATGCTGCGCACGAAGCTGCACGCCTGGTTCTACACAGGCATGGCGACGAACGTTGATAGCTTGAACGAGATGGTCTATGCCCAACTCTTCCTGACCCCAAGCAGCGACCCCTGGCTTGGCCTCTATTCCCCGGATGTCTACACGGCATTGGAGAATGGCGGCATCAGTAAAAACTGAAACGCTGTAGCACCACTCAAAAGAGTGCGACCTAGTATTCTAAGCTCCGAAGGAGCGAAATAAGATAGCCTGTGGCACGCGCCACAGGAACAAAGATGCGTTGATAAATCAAGCCCTGAAAGGGCGAAATAAATTATTTCGCCCTTTCAGGGCTTGATGGATAAACCTGCAACCTCTGACCTGTGGCGCGTGCCACAGGCTATTACATTGCGCCCCTTCGGGGCTGAATAATAAGCTCGTCAGGGATATTACTTGCGCATCGGGTTTGTTATAAATTATATTCCGAGCAGGCACACTACCACCTTGCCGCGCGTGAGTTATACACGGCAGCCTGAATCAAATGAAATTAGCGACACTCCTAAAAGAGCGAGAACACGCTTTGCAACAGCGTCAGTGTGAACTCCGTCACCGGATCAACCGCTGACGTAACACCATATGGCATTTGACCAGTCACCGAAGTCTCCGACGAAGGTGACGATGAGGTAACTCCACATGGCATGTCGCCCGTTACGGAATTCTCCGTCGGAGGTGGAGGAGGCGGGGGAATATCTCCAAACGGCATATTACCGGCTAATGCTGTAGAGGCTGCTAGCAGCACAATCAGCATAGTTGTCGCGCACATTTGGCGAACTCGATTCATTTGTCATCTCCTTAGTTTGTGGCGGTTAGCAATCAAATGAGGACAGCTAACCGAGAATCAGAAACGGCTTGCAAAGGTTTTTGCAAACGCCTTGAGCGGGTCGTATAGTATCACCAACGCGGTGATTTCCAAGTTACTTCACAGTCCCAAAAGAAAGGTTAATCTCACATGCATGTACACACCTCACTGTTGCGCCAATTGGATAACCCCAGGCTCAACCGTAACGAGCGCGCAGAATTGCGTTGCCGACTGGCGAAAGAACTGGAACAGGCGGGTAACTACGAGGCTGCACGGAACGCTCTGGGAGAGTTGTGGCGGCGAATCGGTGAACGTCCGCATATCGAAGGCTTAGACCAACGCATGGCGGCTGAAGTGCTACTGCGTGTGGGTTCTTTGACTGGATGGATCGGCAGTGCTCAACAGGTCAGAGGCGCTCAGGAGTTGGCAAAGGACCTAATCAGCGAAAGCATCACAACCTTTGAGTCGCTTCACGAAATAGAGAAGATAGCAGAAGCCCAAAGTGATCTTGCTTTCTGCTACTGGAGGGAAGGCGCACTTGACGAGGCGCGTATAACGTTGCAGGAAGCTCTATCACGACTTGAGGGCTGTGAGAGCGAGCAAAGGGCCGTTACTCTGTTAAGAAGTTCAACGGTTGAGTTATCGGCGTCTCGAAACCATGACGCGCTCCGCATTTTGACTGATACCGCGTCGTCGTTTGAAGCGAGCAGTAATCATGCCTTAAAGGGTAATTATCATGGGAATCTTGGAGTCATTCTGAAAGACCTCAGCGAGAGTGAGCAGCGCGAAGACTACCGTGACCGCGCTTTGATCGAATGTGCCGCCGCCAGTTTTCATTTCGAGCAAGCCGGACATACGCGCTATCGCGCCCGCAATGAGAACAATCTCGGATTTCTTTACTTCAAAGCCGCAAGATTCAGCGAAGCTCACGAACATCTGAGTTGCGCACGCCGATTATTCATCAGTCTTAAAGAGAGTGGCAGCGTTGCACAAGTGGATGAGACGAGGGCGCGTACCTTGCTCGCACAGGGGCGCAACGCAGAAGCTGAGAGGATTGCACGGTTAGCCGTCCGCACGCTTGAAAAGGGTGATGAAAGATTTGTCTTAGCGGAAGCGTTGTCAACGCATGGCACTGCGCTGGCGCGGCTTGGTCATCACGAGCAGGCGCGCTCGACGTTGCAACGTGCGGTTGAAGTGGCTCAACAGGCGGGAAGCCTCGACCGCGCGGGGCAGGCGGCGTTGACGATGATTGAAGAGTTAAGTGAGCGTCTGGCGCTCGACGAGATGCAGTCCTTCTATGATAGAGCCGATGAGCTATTAACTCATTCGACGGACACGGCCACGCTCTCACGCCTGCGCTCGTGCGCTCGTCAGGTCGTGAGTGCCCAACAAGCACGCGCCACTATCGCGCAGGGAACATTTGCGGATCACCCACATAATTTTATCTACGCATCCGAACAGACGGCAGCTCTGCTGCATGATGCTCATCGCGTTGCCTGCACATCGAGTCCGGTGTTGATAACGGGCGAGACGGGCACGGGTAAGGAGTTGCTCGCGCGCTTGATTCATGAGTGGAGCGGACGCGCAGGCCGGTTCGTTGCCCTCAACTGCGTCGCTCTGACCGAGACGCTGATCGAATCCCAACTCTTCGGCCACCGCAAAGGCAGCTTCACAGATGCCGTCACAGATTATCCGGGCGCGGTTTGCCAGGCGCGAGGCGGGACACTCTTTCTGGACGAAATCGGGGAATTGAGCACGGGCAATCAGAGTAAACTCCTGCGCCTGGTCGAGCGCCGCGAGATTCACTCGGTTGGCGCGCCGGAGCCGGAACAGGTTGACGTGCGGATCGTCGCCGCCACGAACTGCAACCTTAAAGACGACGTGGCGCGTGGTCTGTTCCGCAACGATCTCTTCTACCGCTTGCAAACCTTTCACCTAGAGATTCCGCCACTCAGAGAGCGTGCGGACGATATTCCTGTTCTGGCCGAACACTTCATCAAAGAAGCTTTTGCCAGACACGGGCAGCGGGTGACGTTTACGCAGGAAGCCATCGAAGCAATGCGCCAATTACTGCTCAGAGGCAACGCGCGTGAGTTGCGCTCGTTGATTGAACGCACCGTGTTAATAGCTCCGCAGGGAGCGACCATCACGCGGGAAGCGGTTGAGACGCTTGTGGTGCGCGAGACAAAGACCGCTGGCCTGGCGAATGTCTGGGCGGGCTGCTCTCTTGATGAGGAGGTGTTGCTTTACGAGAGGGGCCTGATTCAGATGGCTCTGAAAGCTGCGCAAGGGCGTGTCACACAGGCTGCGCGGCTCTTGGGCGTCACACATCAGAGATTGTCGAGCATCCTGCAAGGGAGGCATAAAGATTTACTCAACGCCAGAACCCCTGTGAAGCGTCGCAGACGTAGCATCATCAAGTATTAATCTTGAGTTAACGTCAGCTCGATATAAGAGGAGTTGGTTTTTTAGCCCCGAAGGGGCGAAATATAATAGCCTGGGGCATCGCCCCAGGAAACAAGTCATAATTATAGGCAAGCCCTGAAAGGGCGAGATAAGTTATTCCGCCCCTTTGGGGCTTGATGAATAAACTCGCTTCTCTCCCTGTGGCGATGCCACAGGCTATTATATTTCGCCCCTTCGGGGCTGAAGAGAAGGGCAACAGCGAGGTCGCACTCAATTACAAATTGCTATAATCTACTCTCCGCTTTGTTGCAGCAACTTCGCCACCAGTCCGGTCCAGCCCGTTTGATGGTTTGCTCCTAACCCTGCGCCGTTCTCGCCGTGAAAGTATTCGTAGAAAAGCAGGAGGTCGCGCCAGTGCGGGTCCGTCTGAAACTTCCTGTTCGCGCCGTGAACGGGTCTTCGTCCATCCTCGTCGCGCAGGAAGAGGCTCGACAGCCGCCGCGAGATGTCGGCGGCCACTTCCCACAACGTCATCATCTTTCCCGAACCCGTAGGACACTCGACCTTGAAATCATCGCCGAGGTAGTAGTGAAACTTTTGCAGCGATTCGATGATGAGATAGTTGATGGGAAACCAGATTGGCCCACGCCAGTTTGAGTTGCCGCCGAAAACCCCGGTCGTTGATTCTGCGGGTTCATAATCAACGCGGTGCTCCTGGCCGTCGAGCATAATCGAGTAGGGATGCTCCAGGTGAAAGCGTGAGAGCGCGCGGATGCCGTAGGGAGAGAGAAACTCGTTCTCGTCGAGCATCATTTTCAAGACGCGGCGCAGCCGGTTCGGATTGACGACCGAAAGCAGGCGTCGCGCTTTTTTTCCGGGCATCTCCATGCTGGCGACGTTGCCGGTCAGGTCTGGGCGGTTTTGTATGAACCATTCCATGCGCCGCTTGAAACCCGGCAGACGATCCAGCATCTCAGGCTCCAGCGTTTCGACGGCGAAAAGCGGAATCAGTCCCACTATCGAATGCACGCGCATAGGCGTGTGCTCGCCATCAGGTGTGTGAAGCACGTCGTAGTAGAAACCGTCCTCTTCGTTCCAGAGATCAACATTGTCGCGCCCGATATTGTTCATCGCGTGCGCGATGAAGATGAAGTGCTCCCAGAACTTGCTGGCGACATCTTCGTAAGCCTGATCCTCGCGCGCCAACTCCAGCGCAATCGCCAGCAGGTTCAAGGTGTACATAGCCATCCAGCTCGTGCCGTCGGATTGCTCTATGAAGCTGCCGCCGGGAAGCCGCGTGTTGCGGTCGAAGACGCCTATGTTGTCTAGGCCCAAGAATCCGCCCTCGAAAATATTGTTTCCTTCAGTGTCTTTGCGATTGACCCACCAAGTGAAGTTGAGCATCAGCTTGTGAAAGATGCGTTCGAGAAAATTGCGATCACCTTTGCCCTTTCGCTTCTCTTCAATCCTATAGACACGCCACGCAGCCCAGGCGTGAACGGGAGGATTGACATCATCGAAGGCCCATTCGTAAGCAGGAATCTGCCCGTTCGGGTGCATGTACCACTCTCGGAGCATCAGGATGAGTTGATCTTTGGCGAAGTCTGGATCAGCCAGAGAGAGCGGGATGCAGTGAAAGGCCAAATCCCACGCGGCGTACCAGGGATATTCCCACTTGTCCGGCATGGAGATTACGTCCGCGTTGTAAAGCTGCCGCCAGTCGTGATTGCGTCCATGCCAGCGTCCGGCGGGAGGAGGCGGAAATGCAGGGTCGCCTTTGAGCCATTGCTCAACGACATAGTGATAGAACTGCTTCGACCAGAGCATCCCGCCGAACGACTGTCGCATGACGCTCTGCGCGTCGGTTGAAAGATGCTCCGGGATGATGCTTGAGTAAAACTCATCAGCCTCTTGCTCGCGCTCCGCGAAAGTTTGATCGAAGCTTGTTCCGAAGACGCTCAAGATGCTCGACGCTTCCTCTGCCTCGGTGAAGCGCAAACGCACCCGGACGCTCTCGCCCGCGCCGACTTCCATCGAATAGTGCGCGGCAGCCTTCGTGCCCTCCTGAGCCGGGTTGACGGCTTCTCTCTCGCCGTTGACGATATAGTTATTGATGCCGTCTTTAACATACGGCGAGAGGTTAGCCGCGCCAAAGAGCCTCTGGTTGTTCGTCTCGTTCTCTGTGAAGAGCAACTCCGGCGCGCCCTCGCAGTAGAGCAGGCGTCGGCCATACCGATCATCCTCCAACTCGATTATAGCCGCGCCCGTTTCATCCTGAGCGTTCGCGCTTTTGCGCCGTAGCTCAGGGCGCGGGTTGGCGTAGCCCCATGACCAGCGGTTGCGAAACCAGATGGTCGGCAGCAGGTGCAGTTCTGCTTTCTCCGGCCCACGATTCACCACCTCAATGCGAACCAGAATGTCCTCCGCGTCTGCTTTCGCATACTCTACGAAAATATCGAAGTAGCGATCCTCATCGAAGATGCCAGTGTCGAGTAGTTCGTATTCGGGCACGGCACGCCCGCGCCTGTGATTCTCTTCGACAAGTTTCGCATAGGGAAACTCTCCTTGCGGATACTTGTAGAGATACTTCATGTAGGAATGCGTCGGCGTCGAGTCCAGGTAGAAGTAGTATTCCTTTACGTCTTCGCCGTGATTTCCCTCCGGGCCTGTGAGACCGAAGAGTCTTTCTTTCAAGATGGGGTCGCGCCCGTTCCAGAAAGCCAGGGCAAAGCAAATAACCTGGTGACGATCTGAGATTCCGGCTATTCCATCTTCGTTCCAGCGGTAAGCGCGCGAGCGCGCGTGATCGTGAGGCAGGTAAGTCCACGCCGAGCCGTCCGCGCTGTAATCTTCGCGCACAGTGCCCCAGGCGCGCTCACTCAAGTATGGCCCCCAACGTTTCCAGTGCTCCGTGCGCTCAACCGATCTTTGCAGCCTTCTCTCTTCTGCCGTCACAATTTCTTCTCCTCGCAAGCCTGGATTGAATGACGAAATGCGAACGGCATCATACTCGCTAGACTACGCGCGAGAGAAAGATTTTCTGATCGAAGTCTGATGGAGATAGACAGGAGCCAAGTGAAGATCAGCGCTGAGAGCGACGATTAGAGCGCGTAGCCGCATGCACTTCTTTAACACAACGATCACACCGGTTTTGCAATCCGTTCCATCGCGATCTATTACGGCTAAAATCTGTGATGGCGCGAAAAGCCTTACACCTTACGCACCAGGAAGTGCCTTCTGGCCCGACTTTGCGTTTACGCGGCCCCCCGCCCATGTATCGGTGCGGTAGATTGCAACGCAAATGAGAGAAGGCAATATTATCTAAAGACCAGAAAAGCTCAACACTGATACCTTCCCAGGGTTGTTTGTGTTCAATGCTCAATTCATTAACATCTTCAATTTTCTCTGAGCACTTGAAACAGATATTCTCACCATGTTTTTGTAGGAGATTAAGCAGTATCATTTTCCGAAGACGATTGGTGGCAGTCCCATGAGGCATGCCTAAAAAAGCACTCTTCCGAAAATTGCTGTCTCGCATAATCGCTAAGCTGTCTTGGGTGGTGTGAAGAGGTAGTAGCGCTAGCGGGGCTCGAACCCGCGATCTCTGCCTTGAGAGGGCAGCGTGTTAACCAACTACACCATAGCGCCTTGAACAGAGACGGAATTATAGAGTCCCGTTTACGGATTGGCAAGTTAACCTCATTCTCTCCGCTATCGAGGTTGAATGATTCCTATCGCGGATAATGATTCCTGCTAATCTTTCGTGATCGAACCCTCACGGTGAAGGAGGTCAGTACGAAATTTTGGATATAAAACTAAAAATTCGTTCGACTAATGGTCTGACATAAGGAAGCCTATAGTCAGCCTCTAGTCATAACTGCCAGATAATAAAGTCTCATTTAGCGACGGGCGGGGTCGCGGACGATGGTGGAATATAGCTTGCGTGCTTTGATGGCAAACCTGGGTTCAAAGCCCCTCTCATCAAGCGGTAGATTTCAGACCAAGCGATTTCTGACCAGGCGGCAACTTCAATTCGTCACTAAAACTTAGAACCTTTCCCAAAATTAAGGAGGAAGCTGTTATGCGAAGCGTTCTACGCTTTTTAGCAAGTGGGTTGCTCACCTCTATCTTGTGTGCGACCGTTGCATTCTCACAGGGTTCTCAAACCGGAGGTATCACAGGCGTTGTCACAGACGCGCAAGGCTCTAGCGTGGCGGGTGCAACTGTCGAGATTTTTAATGAAAGCACGGGAAAATCCGAGCGAACTATCACGACTGACGAAAGCGGCGGATTCACAGCGTCGCTGCTCACACCTGGCGCGTATCGCCTGGAGATTAAGGGCGCTAATTTCAAGCAATCGCGCATTACTGGAGTGCAAGTGAGAATCGCCGAAACGACGCGGCAAGACGTGACATTAGAGGTCGGCGGCTTAACAGAAATAGTTAATGTCGAAGCGACGCCGTCGCTGATTAATCCGAGCAGCGCTACCACCGGGCAGGCCATTGACTCACAGACCCTCAGAGCTTTGCCGCTTGCCTCCCCCAACTTCCTCTTCCTGCTCTCTCTCTCTTCCGGCGTGGCCGGTGAGCCGACCGATGTGCGCAGCGCCGGTCGAGGCACGGCAGACGTTAACGTCAACGGCCAACGCACGAGCAACAACAGCATCACGCTCGAAGGCGTCAACGTCAACGACTTTAACCTCGCGCACTTCGATACCATCCCGCTTCCCAATCCCAATACCATTCAAGAATTCCGTGTCGCCACTTCGCTCTACGATGCCTCGTCGGGCAGCAAGGGCGGCGGCGCAATCGGGTTGGTTCTGAGGTCCGGCACTAAAGATTTTCATTTCGATCTTTACGAGACTCACCGCAACGATGCTTTGAACGCTAACGAGTGGTTCTTCAATGCGGCGGGACGTAAAAGAGGTCGCCTGCTGCAAAATGTTTTTGGCGGGACCGCCAGCGGGCCGATCCCGAAGGCCGGTGGCTACTGGTTCTTTAACTATCAGGGCGTCCGCGCTCGTAACGGAATAGACCCGACCGGATCAAGCCTTGCTCCGACGGTTCAAAACTTTCCCAGAAATGCCGACGGCACTACTTCGGCAGCTCTGCTCGCTCCGGCTTTCGGCTTAACGGCAGCGCAGATTGATCCGGTCGCCGTCAGAATTCTCAATCAAGCGGACACACGCTATGGCGGAACGTTCCTCGTCCCGCGCCCGGGCCAAGGCGGGTGCGCGGGTGCGACCGGCACTGCGGCCTTCCGCTGCCAGTTCTCAGCCATCGCGCCGATTACAGACAACCAGTATCTCATCAGCTACGACCGGGGCTGGCGCGAGGGTAAAGATAAACTTTCCGGGCGTTGGTTCTGGGATGAAGGCTCGGTTGCGAAGCCCTTCGGCACTGACACCACTCTGGCGTTTCCGCGTACAGACACTCAGTGGAATCGCTTTCTTTCCTTAACCGAAACACACATCTTCAGCCCGACAAAAGTGAACGAGTTGCGCGCGGGTTTCAGTCGTTTCCTCTTTGCTAACATTCCGACTGATCCCATCACGCTGGCTGACATCGGCGCTGCTCGCGGAAACAGCGGAGAGTTTCCAGGCATCTATCGCATCTCAATCACCGGGCTGTTCTCGATTGGCACAGGCGTCAACGATGATCGCGGAACTGTTTCCAACCAATTCAATGTGGTGGACACGTATTCGATGGTCGTCGGCAAACACAACTTGCGAATGGGCGTCGAGGGCGTTCAGTACCAGTTGAACCGTTTCAATAACTTCTCTGTTCGTGGATCGCTCACCTTCGGCGGCACTGGCACACAAAGTCTGGCGGTCGCCAATTGCACGAAAGATACCAACGATTGCACCGCCTTCCAGAACTTCCTGCGTGGGCGCATCACCGCGATTCAATCTGCCTTCGGAGACCCGGCCCGCAACTTCGTCGCTACAGACTACGCAGCCTTCGGCCAGGACGATTACAAGCTCACTTCGCGGTTTACGCTGAACATCGGGCTGCGCTGGGAAGCCATGAGCTTCGGCCATGACAAGCTGAACCGCGCAGGCATCTATGATCCGGCGTTGGCTGCGGCAGGCAAGAATCCATTCTTGATTCCTGAAGATGTTAATCTCGCCGGATTCACAGGCACGCCCGGCGTTCGCAACTGCGCGCTGGAAAGATGCCGCGATGATAACAACTTCGCGCCTCGCGTCGGCTTCGCCTGGGACATCCATGGCAACCAGAAGATGGTCGTGCGCGCTGGCTATGGTATCTACTACCAGCGGCTCTCCAACCAGAACATACTTCAGAACTCGTTGAGCGCGCCGTTTACGGTGCAACCGCTCGACAACCGTGCGAACCCGGCGGCGCTCCAGTTAGCCAACCCGCTCGCAGGAATACCAGCGCCGTCCATCGTCGCCTCGGCGTACATTCCTTCGGCGACGTTCTTCGCGGGACTGCGACGCACAAGCGGCTCAGGCCCGCTCGACCCGAACGATCCGAACGTTGCGCCCATCTTCGTTAATGCGGCTGGGCAAGCCTGCCTCAACTATGGCGGGACTGCAACCAACTGCTCTATCAATCTCGCGTCGTTCACCAGCGCTCCCCTGGATGTCTACACGCCCTACACGCAGCAGTACAACCTGACCATCCAGCGTGAGCTATGGAAGGGCTGGGCAATGGAAGTGGGCTACGTCGGGTCGCACTACACGGGCGGCATCGGCATCTGGGACCCGTTCATAGCGAAAGTGGCTAGTCCTACAAACCCGGTCACTGTGCGCGACATCAACGGCGTCAGCTACACGATCACCACGAACACTGTGGCGAACGAGGAACTGCGTCACCAGATACTCGGCCTCTCGCGCAAGCGCGGCGCACGCTACTCAAGCAACATCGGGTTTGCCATCTACAATTCCTTGCAGATGACACTCTCGCGTCGCTTGCAGCGTGGCCTCTATTTCCAGGCCGCTTACACTTTCTCTAAGACCATTGACAACGTGAGCGGCAGTCTCAGCACGGACGAGTTGAATGCTACTCGCAACGGGCAGAACGGCGCGAATATCTACAACGATCAATCCAACGTGCAGCAGAACAAGGCGCGCGGCGACTTTGATCGTCCGCACCGCCTCGTCGTCAGCTACACGTATGACCTCCCGTTCGGCAGAGGACAGGAATACCTCTCCCACATCGGGCCGGTGCTCAACAAGCTTCTGGGCAACTGGAGCATTAGCGGCATCACGACCTATCAGAGCGGGCTGCCCTTCTCGGTGACGGATAGCACCAGCGGCGGAATCTTTGGAACCGCTCTGGGCACGGCGCAATTCATCTGCGCCAATGCCGAGGCTGCGTACACACAGGGTTCGACCACGGATCGTCTGGCGCACTATCTCAATCCGGCCTGCTTCACTACGGCCCCAATCCTCCCCGGCCCTGGCGGAGTAGCAAATCCAGGAGCTACGGGCTGGGGCAATACTCCGCGCAACGCTTTTCGCGGACCATCGCAACAGAACTGGGACCTCTCGCTCATCAAGGCATTCACCATCGGCGAGAGAAATTCCTTCCAGTTCCGCGCGGATTTCTTCAACCTGTTCAACCACCCGATTTTCCGTTTCCCGTCAACGGTCAACATCGGCACTCCGGCAACGTTCGCTCAAATTACGGAGACGGCAGTTCCGGCGCGCCTTATACAGTTCGGTCTGAAATATAGTTTCTGAAGAACGGTTGGCAGCAGGCAATTGGCAGTAGGCAGCAAGCACAAAAAGCGTTATGCTTTAACTGCCTGCTGCCAACTGCCGACTGCCAACTTTTTTTAAGGAATTGTCCGATGTCTAACCGACGCCAGTTTCTATGGCTCACCATCGTTCTCCTGCTCCTCGCTCATCCCGTGTTGGCGCAGCGCGACCGCGATTCTTATGTTTCCGGTATTTCGATTGAAATATCCGGGCAGGTGAAATTGCCTGAAGGAGGCCCGCAGGCGCGCAATATCACCGTGCGTCTTGAAAGATTCAGCGGCGGCATCCTCGACCAGATGGCGACCGATGCTAACGGCAAGTTTCGCTTCTCGAATTTGCAGCGCGGCTACTACACGATTAATGTCATCGCGCCCGGATACAAACAGACACAGCAGCAGGCCGACCTGCAAGTTGTGACGAGAACCTATCTGGTCATCGAACTCGTCGCTGACGATAAATCAAACGCCAGCGCGAGCCAGCCAGCCTCCGTGATAGACGCGCGAGTTCCACGCGAAGCGCAAGAGGAGTTTGCTAAAGGACTCGCAGCCTTACAGGACAAGAAGGTCAAGGACGCCTTGCCGCACCTCTCGAAAGCCATCAATCTTTATCCAGACTTTTTCGAGGCGCACTTTACGCTCGGCACAGCTTACATGGATGCGCTTGAGTGGAAGGATGCCGAAACCTCTTTGCGCCGCGCCTTAGAGATCAAGCCTGAGAGCACGCCTGTTCTCATCTCACTCGGCGAAGTCTATCGCCGGGAAAAGCAGTACACGGATGCTGAAAAGGTCTTGCAGGACGGACTCAAGCTTGACGAGACATCATGGCAGGCGCACTTCACGCTCGCGCATGTTTACTGGGAGACAAACGAGATTCTCAAAGCCGCCCCACACGTCGGGCGAACCCTTCAACTAAAGCCTGATTACCCGGACGCGCATCTACTGGCCGGTAATCTGTTCGTGCGACTAAATCTACCTGAGCGCGCGCTCACAGAATACGAGGAATACCTGCGCCTCACACCGAAAGGCGAAATGGCCGAGCAAACCCGCCAGCTTACGCAGAAAATCAAGAAGGCTCTCGCCGCAAAGCAGAAGTAAGCGAACCGTTCCCACCTGAAAGTAAAACCCAAAAAAAGAGCAGATTTTTTCAGGCACGTGTTAGGGCTAATGCTATACTTCGATGGCTCGCACGCATCAGATATATCTTTGCAATCTTTTTCAAAATTAAACTCATGCGATGCTCTCAAAGGAGAACGAAATGAACATCGCCGTGCTTAGAGAAACGCTGCCGGGAGAAGCGCGTGTCGCGCTCGTTCCCGAATCAGTTCGCAAACTCGTTGCTTTGAAAGTGTCCGTCTCGGTCGAGGGCGGCGCAGGCTTGGACGCGGGAGCATCAGATGCGGATTATGAAGCGGCGGGCGCGAACGTCTCATCAGACCGCGCATTGCTTCTCTCTACTGCGGACGTGCTGGCCGTAGTTAATCGCCCACCCCTTGAAGACATCGGCAATCTGAAACAGGGCGCGGTCGTCTTAGGGTTTCTTCGTCCTCTCGACGAGCCAGCCGCGCTCGAATCTATCGTCGCGCAGAAGCTAACGGCCTTTGCGATGGAACTCATCCCGCGCATCACACGCGCTCAAGCGATGGATGCCCTCTCTTCAATGGCAACTGTGGTTGGCTACAAGGCAGTGCTCATGGCAGCCGAAAGCATCCCGCGTATGTTCCCTATGTTGATGACCGCAGCAGGCACTGTTCCTCCGGCTCGCGTGCTCGTCCTCGGCGCGGGCGTCGCGGGACTTCAGGCCATCGCTACCGCGCGTCGTCTAGGCGCAGTCGTGGAGGCTTACGATGTGCGCAAGGCTGCGGGCGAGCAGGTGCAATCCCTGGGCGCGCAGTTTCTCGAAGTTGATCTCGGCGGGATTCAGACGGAAGATGCGGGCGGCTACGCTCTTGAGTTGACGGAAGAGGCTATGAGCAGAGGCCGCGACCTGATTGCCAAACATGCGAAGACGGCTGATGTCGTTATCACGACGGCTCAAGTGCCTGGCCGACGCGCGCCGCTACTCGTCACAGAAGAGGCCGTGAACGGAATGAAGCGCGGCGCTGTTGTGGTTGACCTCGCGGGAGCGACGGGCGGCAACTGCGCTCTCTCTCGTCCAGGCGAGACGATTGAGAGAGACGGCGTTCACATCATGTCGCCTTTGAATCTGGCCGCGACCGTGCCCGTACACGCGAGCCAACTCTACTCGCGCAACGTCACAGCTTTTTTGAGTCTCCTGATTAAAGACGGTGAGTTGAACGTTGACATGACCGATGATGTCGTCGGGCCTTCCTGCGTCACGCACAGGGGCGAGTACGTTCACCCGCGCGTGGCGGCGGCATTGGAAGAATTAGCGAGCCGTTAAATTTAAGCGGTGGGTGTATGATGAGCGCAGGAGATTTCAGGTTATGACAGATGAGCAACTGCTGGAACGAATTACGCTGAACCCAGAGGTGATGGTCGGGAAACCGATCATCAAAGGGACGCGCTTGACGGTAGAGTTCATTCTCAACTTGCTGGCGCACGGCGCGACCATGACAGAGATCATCGAAGAGTATGGCGGATTGACTGAAGAAGATATTCAAGCCTGTCTCTTATTCGCCAAAAATTCTTTAGAACAAACCGCCTTCATGCCGCTCATAGCAGAGACGAGGTAGATGCGCTTTCTCGTGGATGAATGCACCGGGCCAAAGGTCGCTCGCTGGCTACGCGGGCAAGGACATGAAGTCTTCTCAGTGTACGACGAAGCGCGCGGGACGGAAGACGAGCCGATTATCCAGAAGGCGTTTGCGGAAAATTGGATTCTGATTACGAATGATAAGGATTTCGGGGAGAAGGTCTACAAAGAACGACGCCAGCACAGAGGCGTCGTTTTTCTACGCCTTAAAGACGAGCGAGCGTCAAACAAAATAGAGACTCTGCGACGACTGCTCGAAAGCTACGCGGATCGGCTGGCCGATCAATTCGTCGTCGTCACCGAAACGCGCGTTCGCTTTGCCAGCGCTCAAGCTATGTAATAAGCATGAATATCATCACGCATCAGGGCAAACATTTTCATCCGCATGTGGCGGCAGCACTCGAAGAATTGGCGAGCCGTTGAAAGGAATTATTTTATGTCCGCAGAAACTTTGATTCCAGCCTTCTACGTTTTCGCGCTCGCGGCCTTTCTAGGCTATCAGGTTATCTCGCGCGTGCCGCCTCTGCTTCACACGCCTTTGATGTCGGCGACGAATGCCATCTCAGGTATCTCGCTCGTCGGCTCCATCGTCATCGCCGGACAGTACGGCACGGCCAGTCGAATCCTCGGCTTCGCAGCCGTCACCTGCGCGACCATCAACGTCGTCGGCGGCTTCGGGATTACGGACCGGATGCTCAAGATGTTCAAGCGTAAAGAGACTGCACTTGAAAAAAGAGCCGAGGACGAAAAGAAATCGTGACCAACTATTTCATCGAGTTCAGCTATCTGGCCGCGTCAATCCTTTTCATTCTAGGGTTGAAGGGCATGAGCCATCCCGAAACTGCGCGGCGCGGAATGCACCTGGCAGAGTTGGGAATGTTGATGGCCGTCATCGGCACGCTGCTGCATAAAGAAATCGTCAGCTACGAATGGATTATCGCGGGGCTGCTGATTGGTTCGACCATCGGCGCGTTCATGGCTATCTGGGTCCCGATGACGGCGATGCCGCAGCGGACTGCTCTCTCCCACGCTTTCGGCGCGCTCGCCGCCGCCCTCGTCGGTATCGCCGAATACTACACGCACGGAGCAACGCTTGGTCAGTTCAAGATGGGAGCGATTGGTCTTGAAGTGATGCTCGGCGCGTTGACGACGACGGGAAGCCTACTCGCCTTCGCCAAGCTGCAAGGACTCGTGCGCGGAACTCCTCTGACCTACAAGGGGCAGAACGTCTTTAACATGACGCTGCTCGCCGCAACCCTGGGCTGCTTCATTTACTTGATTGTGATGCCGACAGCCGCCCCGTTCTTTTACGTGATGGTCGGGCTGGCATTCCTCTTCGGCCTCATGCTCGTGATGCCGATTGGCGCGGCGGACATGCCCGTTGTGATGTCTCTCTTAAACTCTTACGCAGGGTTAGCGGCTGCCGCGACAGGCTTTGCTCTCTCCAACAACGTGCTCATCATCGCGGGCACGCTCGATGGCTTCTCCGGCTTCATTCTCTCCGTCCTGATGTGTCGCGCGATGAATCGTTCGATGACCAACGTGCTCTTTGGCGCGTTCGGCAGCGCAGCGTCTGAGGCCGAAACTTCTGATGGCGAACAGGGCACAATGCGCGAGGTCGGCCTTGAAGATGTGGCGGTGCAGTTGGCTTACGCCAATCAGGTCATCTTCGTTCCAGGCTACGGGATGGCGACCGCGCAGGCGCAGCACATTGTCAGAGAGTTGGCGGCTGTCCTTGAGAAAAGGGGCGTGTCGGTCAAGTATGCGATTCATCCGGTGGCGGGCCGCATGCCCGGACACATGAACGTTCTCCTGGCCGAAGCCAACGTGCCTTATTCATCTCTCTACGAGTTGGAACAGATCAACCCTGAGTTTTCATCAACGGATGTCGCGGTCGTCATCGGCGCAAATGATGTCGTCAACCCTGACGCGCGCGACAATCCGAAGAGTCCGATTGCGGGGATGCCGATTCTTGAGGTTGACCGCGCACGCTCGGTCGTCGTCTTGAAGCGCGGCAAGGGCAAAGGCTTCGCCGGAATCGAGAACCCGCTCTTCTTCAAGTCCGTCACGGGCATGCTCTACGGCGACGCGAAAGATTCCTTGACGAAACTCGTGCAGGCAGTTCAGCACGCATGATTATAATTAGAGCAGCTTCTTTCTCATCTGATTTTTCACCGCAGAGGACGCAGAGGATCGCAGAGGAAAGAGAAGAATTGAAAGAACAGGCTTCAGATTTGGAATCTCAGATCGAAGATTTGAGATTTGAGGATTTCAGATTTTCCTTCTGTCTTCCTCTGCGACCCTCTATGCTGGCACTGCGTTGAAAAACCTCCCTTCCAAACATTTACGTAAAATCTATCTAAACATTTCGTGTTAACCGTGCGTATACTCCTCTCGCGCTCGAAATCTTTCACTTTCATTCAGCAAAATCGTTTCGGAGTCGAAGATTGCCGCTCAACGAGCCGCACCTGAGTTTTAGAACCGAATCGTAACGGAGGATACATGCTCAAAAGATTCGTCTTGATTTTTGTCTTGATCGCCTCGCTCTGTAGCCCGCTGCCAATCCTGCAAGCGCAGCGCAAGAGCGGCACGACTGCGGCGGGAGTCGCTCCGTCCTCGGCGCTTGCCACGTCTCGCAAGCTGGCCGATCAGATCACAGCGGCGCAGATGAAAGACTACCTCTACTTTATCGCCTCGGATGAGATGGAAGGCCGCGACACGCCTTCGCGCGGTCTCGATACCACAGCCAAATTTATCGCTCTGAACCTCTCCCGCTGGGGACTCAAGCCCGCAGGCGACAACGGCACATACTTTCAGCGCATAGCCCTGCAACGTCTGAAACTCGACGCGGCAAACACGCACGCAGAGATTAATGGGCAGACCTTCAACTACGGCGAAGACCTGTTAGCGCAGCCCGTCTCAGGCACGGTGAGCGCGCCGCTCGTCTTCGTCAGTCACGGCTGGGTCATCAAAAGCAAAAACATAGACCCTTATCAAGGCATTGACGTGAAAGACAAGATTGTGGTCTTCCTCGGCGGCGGCCTGCCGAAAGGCGTCAGCTTCGCGGACCTCAGCAGTGATAAGAAGGGCGTTGACTGGATTCAACCCGATACCTATGCCGAGACTCACGGCGCGAAAGGCATCATCAGTATTCCCAACAAACAGACGCTCAGTAACTGGGAGCGTCTGCGCCAGAACGCGACGACGAGCGGCATAACCTCGGTCGAGAAATTTCAGAAGCCGGGTGAAGGTCCAAAGATTCCCAGAATCTCTCTTTCGGAGAAAGCCTTGACCGCGCTCTTGCAGGGAGAAAAACAGACGGCTGCGATCATGCTCAACCGCGATGAGGCCGAAACCGTCAAGCCCTTCGACTTCAGCGCGGACAAGAAAGTGAGCCTGACAGTCGCCACTAAATCGGAGCAGGTATTCACGCAGAACGTCGTCGCGGTAGTCGAAGGCCGCGATTCAGTGCTCAAGGGTGAGTATGTCGCGCTCGGCGCGCACTACGACCATGTTGGCACGGGCGCGCCGGGCGGTGGCCGCAGACCCTCTGCTAAAGGCGACACGAGCGACACGATCTGGAACGGCGCGGACGACGACGGCTCCGGCACGACCGCGCTTCTGGCGATAGCCGAAACATTGGGGAAGAATCCTCCGCCGAAGCGCTCCGTTCTGTTCGTCTGGCATTGCGGCGAGGAGAAAGGACTCTGGGGTTCGCGCTACTTCACAGAAAACCCGACCATCCCGCTTGACAAGATCGTTACTCAAATCAACATAGACATGATCGGGCGCAGCAAACCGGAGGGCGACACGAACCCCGATAACGCCAAGCTTTCAGGGCCGAACGAAGTCTACGTTATCGGCTCGAAGATGATGAGCACGCAGTTGGGCGAGTTGAGCGAGAACACCAACCACGCCTACCTGAACCTGACCCTGAATTACAAGTACGATGATCCCAAAGACCCGAACCGCTTCTTCTATCGCTCGGATCACTATAACTACGCGAAGAAAGGCGTTCCCATCATCTTCTACTTCGACGGCGAGCACGAGGACTATCACCGTCCGGGCGACGAACCGCAGAAGATTGACTATCAGAAGATGGAGAAGGTCACACGCACAGTCTTCGTCACCATGTGGGAACTCGCCAACATGACGACACGCCCGCGCGTTGACAAGCCCCTCTCCGCCGACGTGACGGTTGACTAAAACGTATCTGGGTTAGTTTGTTGTAGTGAAAGATATATTTAACCACATAGGACACAGAGGACGCAGAGGAAAGAAAATAATTGAAAGAACAGAATTGAGAAAGCAAATTTGAGATTGAGAATTTCAAAAACCTTCTTCTGCCTTCCCTCTGTGACCCTCTGTGTCCTCTGTGGTTCAACTTCTTGTCACCCTACAACGAACGCGTAAAGTTTTCGCGCTTCGTTTACTTCCACTCACCAAATCTTTCCTTAGCATATTCACGCCGCTCGTTGAGACGCTGGCGCATCAGCAGGATTTGTTCGCGGCGAAATTCCAGCAACCCCCAGACTATCAGAATCAACGCGCCCACTGACATCAGGTAAATCTTCAAAGGAATTTCTAACCAGTCAACGCTCGTCAGGGCCAGCGATAAGAGTTCCGACGCGAGTGAGACTGCGCCGACGAGCAGGGGCGCGCGAAGGCGTCCCAACACGCCGAAGAGGATGAGCGCGAGCGAGGCGCAAAGAGTCGCAAGGTCGCGCCACGGCGCAGGCACATCCAGCAACAGGCGATATTCGAGCGCGTGAATCAGGAGCGGCACAGAGAGCAGTAGGCTGCCCATCCAGAGCAGCGGCCCCGTGTCCCTTACATGCTCATCCCACTTGCGGCGCACAGACAAATACGCGACAACGAGCAGCAAGACGGCAACCGGCGAAGTGTAAATCTCCACGTCGCTCAAGGGATGGTAGCCTGCGCGCAGGCAGGCAAACGCGAAAGTCAAAACGGTAGCGTAAAGCCCTGCGCGAAAATACCGGACGCGCGCCAGGTTCCGAGTCCATAAGCTCGCCATGAATGACAGGAGCGCGACCGCTCCCAAGCCTACACACGGCGCAAGCAGCAGCGGATCACCCACGCTCAGGTGAGCGAATGCTTGCGCCAGACTTAACACGGAGACGAAAGCCACAGTAGCGCCAGCCGCGACATTCGCAGGCCGCGCGAGCCAATCCAGACCGCGCGAAAGTGTGTAGCGGCCAGTCAGGAAGAAGACGGGGAAGAGTGTCAACGCCATGACAGACGCAAACCACTGCGCTTCCACTCGCAAGGCAATCAGAATCGTCAGGTCGAGCGCGCCTGCGTGCAAAGCTGTGACGTAAACAAGCCATGAATGACGCCGACGCGCTGTCCGCTCCATCCAGTAACCAAGCGCCAGAAACAGAACGACCGGCGCGCTCGTGCCGCCTTCCGTCAAACGATAGAGCGCAGTCGTAAACCACAACGATGCGGACGCCACGACCGCGCAATCTGCGACCAGGCGAATAACAGCGACGCGCGAGAGCCGCATCGCAAGCTTTGCGGAGCGTGAACTGTTGCCATGCGGCAACTCTCCCTCCGCCTGCAACAGCCTGTCGGCGGCCTCACGCAAGAGGAAGGCTGCGATGATGATGGCGGTCGCAACAGGCCAAGCGGCGGGCAGCGCGCCCCAGTGTTTGAGTGTATCGCCCGTCGCTCCGACCAGAAGTAACGCGGCGATAGACATGAGCGTTGCTCCGAGAACCGAACGCTCAAGCCAGGAGCGCAACGCGCCGTAGATAATAGTTCCCAACAGCACGCAGAACATCGCGCCGCGCAAGGGTTCGATCTGCTGCAAGCTCTCCGCTGGTGTTTGGTCGAACACGAAAGCGACCAGACTTGCGAGCGCGAGCAACACGACAAACTCCGCATCTGCGCTTCGCATGAAGGGTATGCTCAGTTGCGTCTCACGCTCGATGCGCCTGGTCAGCCGTGCGGCTGCGTAGAGCGCGAAAGGCCACACGGCGCAAGCTGCGTAGAACAGAGTTGCGGATTGCGGGTTCAAACTAATGAGCGCGACGAGAAACGCTGCGGACGCTGAAACGGCTGAAGCGTGAGCAAGTGTTGCGGCTGTGACTCTCTCGCAGAAACGCCGCGTGCTCGCGGTGGCAAACGTTGCGGCGAGGAAAGCGAGACCCGCGCTGTGCGTAATTGTGAAGGCCGGAGCGTCGAACAAGACTGGATAGGCGGCGGATGCTAGAGCCACGCTCACTATCAGGCTCGCACGATGAAGCGCGAGCGCGAGCGCGTCGTCTTTCATCATTCGCGCTGCGAGAGCGACTAGAAGCGCGGTCGCCGCAAGCAGCAGAATCTGGGTTGAGCCGGAAAGACTGAAGCCGTCCCACACAAGAAACTCCGCCCAGAAGAGAGCGAGCGCGCTTGTGCAGTAGAAGAGAACTCGCCGGTCTGTGTAGATGTGTCTGCCCGCGAGCCACGCTGCGTAAGCTGCAAGCGCAAAGAGGAGCGCGCCTATGCTCGGATCATAGCCGCTCGCGCGCAGGCGCAGGATTCCGTCTGCGAAAGAGGAGGACGATCCCAACCGCAGCAGCATGTAAAAGAGCGCGGCGATGGCCGCACCCGCGAGCGCGACGTGTACAAGCGGCGGCCCCCATAGCTCATAACTCATGCGCTCTTTCGATTGCGGATTGCGGATTACGGATCGCGGATTGTCCTCTGCCTCTCCTTCATCTTCTCTTGTGAGTTGTTTGTCGTCAGTTGTTAGCGGGAAGAGACGCGAGAGGTGTAGAAAGATGAGTGAGACTATCATCAACGCGAGCGCATAGAGTCCGAAGGCTTCCGGTTCGATGCGATAGATGATTGTCCAGGCTGTGGCGATGGTGGCTAGCCCAGCCATGTAAACGTAGAGCTTCTCGCGCAGGAGCGCAGCCGTGTGCGCGTAGAGCAGCGCGCAGAAGGCGCAGACCACCCACGCGCGCCCGTTGTTGCTAATCAGACCTGAGCGCACCAGAAACCAGAAGTTGACGGGCACGAGCAGGGAGCCTATGAGCGTCAAGGCTCTGCCTGTTAGCCGCAGGCGCGTTCTTAAAATTGTGAGCCAGCCGGAGACGGTGACGGCAATTGTGCCGGTTGCCAGCAGCGTGGCCTGAACTATTGGCTCTTGCAGTTTCAGATAGAGAATGTCGCGCAGCCAGATGACGACGCCGACGACGAGCATCGCCGCGCCCGTGTAGAGCAAGAGGCGTATGGTGTGCGGGTCGGCGAGAGTTTCCAGAAGCGTGCGTTGAGGTTTTTGAGGCGGGGACGCGGGTTTGACCAACTTAGGAGGTGCGGGCGGTTGCTGTTGCTTGATCGGAGTTTTTACTTCCTGCGGAGGGTTTGAGGGTTTGGCCTGATTGCCGTTGGCTGTTAGTTGGGCGCGCAACTGCTCGCGCCGCTCCTCATAAGTTTCGCGCAGCTCGTTTGCCTGTTCGTGGTAGACGTGGCCGTCTGCTTCCCAGCGCGCGAGTTCCGTGAGGAGATAGTTCAGGCTGCGGATTTCCTGCGCCGGCGTTTCGACAAGCTGTGAGCCGCACGCCTGGCAGAAGCTCGTGGCAGGAGAAACTTCAGCGCGGCAGATTGGGCAGCGTGGAGGCTCAGGGGCTTGAGGAGAGGATTGCATAAAACGAAAAACTCCCTGACGCTCAAGGCTTGTTTTGCTCGCGCGCCGCGACAAGGCGACGATACGCTTCCGAGCGACTGAGGCCCAGTTCGCGTGCGACTCTTTTTAGCGCCGCGCGGTTGTCCAGTCCCTCGCTTTCGAGCGCAGCCACACGCGCCGCTATATCAAGCTCAGAATCAGTCTCGTCCATCTCAACGCCGATCACGTTGCGATCTATCACCAGCACCATCTCGCCGCGCGCCGCGTCGTCAGAAGCAAAACGCTCGGCCAGCCCGCTTAAACGCCCGCGCGCAATCTCCTCGTGAAGCTTGGTCAGCTCTCGCGCTACCGCAGCTTCGCGCTCGCCCAGGATTTCGCGCGCGTCCCGTAGAGTCTGCGCGATGCGATGCGGAGCTTCGTAAAAGATCAATGTCGAGTTGAGCGAGCGCGCCTCCAGGAGACGCGCGCGGCGTTGCGTTGTGCGCGCGGGCAGAAAGCCGCCGAAGAAAAACTCGTCTGTCGGCAAACCGGAAGCGATGAGCGCGGCGACGAAAGCTGTCGGCCCAGGCACTGGAACAACAGGAATCCCAAGTCTGATCGCGTCGTTGACAAGCCGAAAGCCAGGGTCGTTAATGCCGGGCGTCCCTGCGTCGGAGACTATGGCGATGCTGTCGCCCGCTGCCAACAACTCGCTCAACTCTGCTGCGCGCTCGCGCTCGTTGTGCTCGTGATAGCTGAGCATCTTTGCTTTGATGCCGTAATGATTCAAGAGGACGCGCGTGTGGCGTGTGTCCTCACAGGCAATCAAGTCAACTTCCCTGAGCACGCGCAACGCTCTCTGCGTGATGTCTTCCAGATTGCCGATGGGCGTTGCCACAAGGTAGAGCGTGCCTGTCATGCTTCGTATTTTGGCACTAGGACGCGCAAAAGGCGAAAGCCCCGTAAACAATTGGCAGCAGGCAGTGGGCAGTGGGCAGAAAAGAGCGGGCGAGCGCGGTGTCTTCAGCTTTTGCTTTTAACTGCCCACTGCCCACTGCCCACTGCCCACTGCCTACTGCCAACTACTACCGTCCAAGAAATCTTTTGATGTGGTGTCGGATGTGTGCTTCTAAGAGTTCGGTGCGTGTGCCTGTTCTTTCGAGAACGAGCCATTGCGGTGTGCCGCCTTCGGAGCGGACGAGTAGGAGTTCTTCGTTGGCCGATCTGATTCCGAAGTGGCGTAGGCGTGCGCTTGCTAGGCCGTTGCCGGAGACAAACCCATCGCGCGGTGCGCGCGGCCAGCCAGCTTCGATCATCAATTGCCGCACGCCAGCCTTGAGAGTTAAAAGCGAGCCGACCATCGTTGCGTTTTCGACCTCGAAGCGATGGCCTTCTTTTTTGGTGAGTTGAACGCTAGATCCCGCGCGGTTGGCCGCGCCCGCAAGCTGTCTGAAAGTTTCAAACAGCCATTCGATTCCGGTAGCGCGCGCCTGATCGTTCGACGCGCGCAGGCGCAGGTATTCAACCAGGTCGCCACGACCTGCGGCGCGTGCGCGCCTCTCGGCCTCCGCCAACCTCTGCGCCCATTCTACGTCGAGTTCGCTCACAAATACCTCAAGAAATTAAAAATGCAAAATTAAAAATGCAAAAGTGAGGCAAGCCCCTTCTATCAATAATGGCTTTCATCTTCCATTTTGCATTTTTAATTTTTCATTTTGCATTGCCCTTGATGTTATCATGCCCGCTCAATTCGTCGTTAATCTGCCTGAAATGAACATAAGCTGGCGACAGAAACTCACTACGCACAGAAAAGATGCGCTCATCGGGGTCGTCATCTTTGCCGCCACGCTCTCGACGTTTCTCGTTTCGCGCGTCCATCAACTGGCAGACTCGAAATACTCTATGGTTCTCAGCCAGAGTTTGCTGGAACACGGGAGCTTTGCGCTAGATCATTACGCGCTCCCGCGCCTTCCTCCAAATGCGCGCGGCGACTACGTGCTCAACGGCGACATCTATCAACTGGAATGGGTCGGCGATCATCTCTATTATTATCTTCCGCCCGGCAGCTCCGTCCTCTCCGCCCCTTACGTCGCGCTGATGAACATCTTCGGCATCTCGGCTGTCAATCAAGATGGAACTTACAATATTGAAAATGATTTGAAGCTACAGGTCAGCCTCGCCGCGCTTCTGATGGCGATGCTGGCAAGCATCTTCTACTTCACGAGTCGGCTGGTCTTGCCGCCCGGCTGGAGCGTGGCGGTAGCTCTTGGCGCAGCGTGGGGGACTCAGGTGTGGAGCACGGCTTCCAGAGCTTTGTGGTCGGACACGTGGGGCATCTTTCTCTTAGGTGTGGTGGTGTGGATGCTGCTCGCCGAAGCTGTGGGCAAGCACCGCCTGCGCCCCATCGCGCTTGCGAGTTTGCTGGCATGGATGTATTTTGTCCGCCCGACTTATGCGATTCCGATTCTCGCTATCACGGTTTACCTGCTCATACGAAATCGCAGGTTGCTCATCTGGTATGCTCTCACAGGAATTATCTGGTTTGCGGGTTTCATCGCTTACTCGTGGCATAGCTTCGGGCAGTTGCTTCCAAACTATTATCTGGCGAGCCGTTTGACATTCGGCAGTTTCTGGGAAGCCCTGGCGGGCAATCTCATCAGCCCTGCGCGCGGGTTGCTCGTCTACGTGCCGGTGATTTTCTTCATCGCTTATTTGCTGGTGCGCTACCGCAAGAAGATAGTTTTTCCGCGCCTCGCGCTGCTCGCGTTAATCGTTATCGTCTTACACTGGATAGCCACTTCAGGATTCCCGCACTGGTACGGCGGGCACAGCTACGGCCCACGCTTGATGACGGGCGTTGTTCCCTGGCTCGTCCTGCTTGGCATACTTGGGCTGCAAGCGATGTTGACAGAGCCGGAGAAGCGAGCCACTGTTAAGCCGCGCAAGCTTTGGAGAATGCAGAGCGCGCTTGGTGGAGCGCTGTTGCTAATCAGCATGATTATCAATGCGCTCGGCGCAACGGAGCACGCCACCTCACTCTGGAATATCAGGCCGGTTGACGTTGACCAGCAGCCCGCGCGTATCTGGGACTGGCGGCATCCGCAATTCCTGGCGAAGTGGCAATGAAAAGCAGAAGCCAGGAGCCAGAAGAATAGAAAATCTGTTAATGTGGTTTCCGCCCTTTCATTCTGGATTCTGGATTCTGACTCCTGAATTCCGCTTTTACTTATGCCTATGACGCACTCTATTCACGCGCGCCGCGCTGTCGCCTTCGGACTCTCAGTTCTGATTGTCTTCGCTTCTCTCTCCAACGCGAGCGCGCAGCAACGCCGCGCTCGTGGCGGTTTGAATGCGCCGCCCGGCAGCGTTCAGTCTTCAATTCAGAAAACAAATGCGCCTGCTCAAGCTCATACGCGCTTGGTACTGCTGATCGTTGTTGACCAATTCCGCTACGACTATCTGGAACGCTTCAAAGATCTCTTCGCTCCTAACGGCGTCAAGCGGCTGATGCGCGAGGGAGCGTCGTGGACAGAGACCAACTACGATCACATGCCGACCTACACCGCGCCCGGCCACGCGACCCTGATGACAGGCGCGTGGCCCGCCGAGACGGGTATTGTCGCCAACGATTGGCCTGACCGTGAGACAGGTAAAAGCGTGTCGAGTGTTTCCGATACAACCGCCGTGCTGCTCGGCGGCGAAGAAGGCGAGGCGGCTTCCAGCCCGCGCCGCCTGATGGCCTCGACTCTTGGCGATGAGCTGCGCCTCAAGACAAACGACCGCTCAAAGGTCATCGGCGTCTCCGTCAAAGATCGCTCGGCCATTCTGCCTGCGGGTCGTCATGCCAACGCCGCTTACTGGTTCAGCCAGCGCACAGGGCGCATGGTCTCCTCAAACTACTACTTCAACAATCTGCCCGCCTGGGTCACAAGCTTTAACGACGCTCGCCCGGCGGACAAATTTTACGGCGCGCGCTGGGAACGCCTGCTGCCGGAATCGGAATACTTGAAACGCGCGGGCGCAGATGCTCCGCCCTGGGAAAACATCGGGACAGTTCCCGGCGATACAAATACCTTTCCGCACACGATCACAGGCGGCGCGTCTTCGCCCAACAGCAATTTTTACGGCGCGCTCGATTACACCCCTTTCTCCAACGACCTGCTTCTCTCTTTCGCTGAAGCAACCATCACAAACGAAGAGCTTGGCGCGGATGATGACACGGACATTCTGACCTTGAGCTTCTCGGCCAATGATTATGTAGGCCATCGCTACGGGCCATACAGCCAGGAAGTGATGGACATAACGCTTCGCACGGACAGGTCAATCGCCACGCTGCTCGATTTCGTCGAAAAGCGCGTCGGGCTTCAGAACACGCTCGTCGTCTTCACTGCGGATCACGGCGTTGCTCCAATCCCGGAGCACGCGAACGCGCTCGGCTTACCCGGCGGGCGCATTAAAAGCGACGACGTACTGCGCGCAATGAAACTTGGAATCAGCGCGCGCTACAATCGCAAGAACGAGCAGCCGGACCCGACCGCTGATTACGTGCAGAAGTTTGGCGAGCGCGAGGGCTTCTTCAATGACAATCTTTATTTCAATCCGGTCGCGCTCAGGCGCGATGGCATCAATAGCGAAGAGATTGAGCGTGTTGCCTGCGACGCGGCGATGACCGTGCCCGGCATCAATCGTTGTTTCACACGCACGCAACTTGAACACGGCGCAATCTCGTCGGCTGACCCCGTTGCGCGTCGCGTGTCTCATGGCTTCTACCCGCGCCGGAGCGGTGATCTAATCGTCTTGTACGAGCCGTTCAAATACCTGGGCGACACGATCCCGGCCACGCACGGCTCTCCCTATTCTTACGACACGCACGTTCCCCTGTTGATGATGGGAAGCGGGGTTGCGCGCGGGCGATTTCTTCAGGCAGCAACGCCCGCAGACATCGCGCCGACGCTCTGCTCCATCTTAGGCATACAGGCTCCAAGCAACACGGTGGGGCGTGTGCTCATAGAAGGTCTCACAGTTACCAGAAAGTAGTTGAAGTTTATATGATGCACTTATTGAAACGTAACAACCGCTCGTTCTCCCTCTTCGCAACTCTTATCTGTGCCTGCTTACTCTTATCAGGCACACGCTTACGCGCGCAGGAAACTAAGCCTGCGCTTTTGCCGCCGCCCACAGGCCACGTCAACGACTACGCTGGTGTCATTGATGCGAGCGCGAAAGAGCGCATGGAGAACATGCTTGCGAACCTGAAGCAGCGCGGGGGAATCGAGTTCGTCGTCGTAACGGTCAAGTCAACCGAAGGCAAAAAGATTTTTGACTACTCGCTTCAGCTCACGCGCGAATGGAAAATCGGCTCGATGCAAGGCAAGGATAACAGCCTGCTGCTCGTCCTCTCGACAGACGACGGCCAGTTCATCACACAAGTCAGCCGTGCATTCAGAGGTGAGATGCCCGACGGTCTCCTGGGCGAGATGGGCAACCGTATGCGCCCTTCCATCAGCAGCGGCAACTACAGTGAAGCCCTGATGACAGCCGTGCAGACTTTCATCACGCAGGTCGCAGAGAAGCGCGGCTTCAGCGTCGAAGGCATGGAGCAGGCGCAGACCACAGCAGCAGCAACAGAGCCGACGCAACAGGTCGCAGAGTCCAACTCAACCGCGACCCCGAAAGAATCTCCAACGGAAGAGACTGCGGCGAAAGAACCCGCCACAAAAACTACACCCACTAGACCGCGCTCCGTCAAAGAAGTCTTCACGAAAGAAAATTCAGAGAAGGAACCCACGACGAAAACGGTTATGGTTTCGCGCGAGACGCCGGAGAAAGCCGAGTTGGATGCTCTCTTGCCGCTTCCGCCTGCGGAGCCAATTCCGCCTGCGGTGCGAATCGAAAAACTCAAAGCCTTCATCGGGGCTTATCCGCAATCAAAATTAAAACCTTTTGCCATCGAATTGTTGGTCAGCGCATACGCTGCGCTCGGAGATGAGAAGCTACAGGTTGGCGATGCGGAAGGCGGCGTCGCGCAGTTCAATGAGGCGCTTGTCCAGAGTCCTGAAAAAATGTCCGACGCGCTCTTTCTCAAGGTTGTTTCGCAGATACCGACCAACCTGTACATGCGCGGCCAGCGCAGCACATCGCTTGAAGCCGCGCGTTTAATTGAAGCGAAGGTGAAGGACGATCCGAAGCGCCTGCTCGCGCTGGCCGGATTCTATCTGAGCGTAGAGCAGGTGGACGAAGCAGCGCGCTTGAGCGAGCTTGCCATCCAGTTAGCGCCGGAGATGGCCGCCGCTCATCAGGCTCTCGGCGCGGCGCGGCACATGGCGCTTCGCCTGGACGACGCGGCGAAGGAGTACGCACGCGCTCTCGAACTCGATCCGAAGCTCACACAGGCGCGGCGTAGTCTGGCGGATTTGCGGCGCGCGGCAGGGAAGGCTGAGGATGCGCTTGCACTCTACCGCGAGCAGTTGACGATTGATCCTGCGGACAAGGCAGCGCGCGCAGGACTCGTGCTCTCGCTTCTGGACCTGGGGAAAAAAGAGGAAGGCGAGCGCGAGATGGAAGCAGCTCTCAAAGCGGACGTGGAAAATCTGCCGCTCCTTGTCGGAGCAAGCTACTGGTACGCATCGAGGAATGAGCCTGTGCTTGCGCAGGAACTCGCGGCGCGTGCCATCGGGATTGAGCCACGCTACACCTGGGCGCGCATCGCGCTCGCGCGCTCTCTGGTCGAACAGCGGCGACCGCTTGAAGCAGAGAGTGTGCTGCGCGTTGCGCGTGCCTACGGAAGTTTCCCGACGCTCGATTATGAGCTTGCCAGCGCGCTTGCGGCCTCCGGTCTCTATGAAGAAGCGGCGGCGGAACTAGCGCGCTCCTTCTCAATCAAAGACGGTCAGATCGAAACGCGCCTGGCCGGGCGCACGCCTGCGCACGATGCAACGTTCATTGACCTGCTTGCGCCTGAACGCCGTGCCGGAATCTTTCAACCAACGGCAGCCGACACGGAAGCAAACGCGCGCATGCTCAAGGGTCTGCTCGCGCTCAGTTACGTTCTTAACGCTGCGGAAGGGCGGGGAGGCAACATTGATTCTGCTTTGCTAGCCAGCGCGCAGGAGGATTTCCTCGCAGGCGAAGATGGGTCGCGCGCCTTTCGCCAGCTCTACCTGGCGGGTCGGCTGCTTCAGCATGGAGTTGAGCTGCCGAAGGTTGTCGAATTATCGGAAGCCGCGTCGGGCGGAGTCGAAGCCGCATTGGGCGCGCCCGCAGCCACCATTGCAGTGATGGCCGACGAGCTGCGTAATGAGCGCGCACGCTCTCTGGCTTCAGGCGGTGCTCTGGCCGTCGGAGATGTACCGCGCAACATTCTTGACCGCATCATGCGCGGGCGCATCGAAGACCTGACGGGTTGGTCGCTCTTTAATCAAGACAAGAGAAGCGAGGCTCTCACGCACCTCAAGCGGGCAATCAGCGTGCTTCCCGAAAACAGCGCGTGGTGGCGCGCGGCTGAGTGGCATTTGGGCGCAACGCTCGACGCCACGGGCAGCCAGCAGGAAGCTCTCGCGGCTTACCTGAAAAGCTATAATCGGTCTGCGCCAGACCCCGTGCGCCGCGTCATCATCGAAAAGCTCTATCGTAAAATCAACGGCTCGCTCGACGGCCTTGACGACAAGATCGGCCCTGCTCCAACCGAACCACCTCAGCAGAATTCGCCGTCTTCAACACCATGATAGCCATGTTTATGATGAGAGGGATGTTCGGCGGGGTGTAACGAGATGGCAACTCACTACCTCAGATATAGAGAGGATAGAGATAACACAGAGGGTTAAACCTTTGTCTTATCTCTATCCTCTCTATATCTGAGGTAGTGATTATTTCCTTGCCCAGACGCTCAGGTTAAAATAGATTGGTATCCCGATAATAAAAGTCCCACTCTCTTCCGTCATTGTAACGTCCTCCGCACCGGACTCTCAGGATGCCTTGTCATAGACATCTCTTAATGCAAGCTCGCACTCTATGGAAGGCAGGGTGATGATTTCTTCTAAGTTGTTTGCTTTCGTGTAAAGCCAGCTATCATCATCTTGTCTGACAAAGTGTTCGACCAGAAATTCGTCCTGCGCTATTAGGAGATACTCTTGTAAAGATTCAATCTCTTGATAAGACAGAAACTTCTTGCCTCTATCATAAGCCGCCGTGCTATCAGATAAGACCGCGACGATTAGAACAGGATTAAGGATGACATCTCTTTCATCATCGGCAAACTTTGTATCGCCGCAAACTACCGACACATCCGGGTAAAAGAATCTTGTCGAGTTTGGGATTCGCACCTTCAAATCACTCGGATAAACCCGGCAAGGACGATTTCTAAGTTGTAAGCCGACAGAGATGATGATATTCGCCGCAATCAAGTTATGACGCTCACTTCCGCCAGCCATCGCGTACATTACACCGTCCAGATACTCACTTTTGTATTCAGCTTGACGCTCAATAGCAAGGTATTCTTCTGGACTCAAAAGGTAACTAGGCAGAGATGACATAGCGAATATCCTTTCGGGTCAGCCTAATAGTCTACGCCAATAGCAAACTACTGCGGCGGAGTAAAACCAATTGAGCGCTTATTTTGATCTGGTTTAGGCGAAGCGAAATGATGTATGGCTTTATCAATCTTATACATGAAGAAGCTCCGGTCGTAATAGTGTCTTCCAGTGTAGGGATCATTTACAAGTTCACCAGGTTCATTAAATTCCTGAATGCCAATTTCTTTCTTTAGCTCAGAACTTGGAATGAAGAACTCGCTGACATTTTCTCCAGTTTTGTTTTGATAGGCACTGAATATGGAATGAAACTCATTTATCCATGTCTCGTCAATGTCACCTCTAGGCGGCAGGTTTTGTTTAAGAATAGCCAGACTCTTTAGAGGTTCATCTAAAATTTCCATATTTCAAAATTCCTTTCAAGATTAAGTGGGTGAAGACGCCCAACTGCTGATTGACCAAACTTGGTCTGGATAATACTCCAAATCTGGATGGTATCTGAACTCAATTTAGGTAACAACGCTATAAACCAACGCCACCGCCAGTGCCGGCGCATCTATTCCGTTGAGTTCTTAAAGAACCGAAGTCTCTTCAAACATCCGACCTTCAGCGAATCTCGCCGCTCGGAGCGGTGTGACATCGAGCAGGCGCGCCTCGTTGTGCAGGATTAGTTCGGAGATGAGGCGACCGGTGGCGGGCGAGTGCATGACGCCGTGACCGCTGAAGCCGTTGGCGAGGAAGAGGCCGCCGACGCTCGGCGCTTCTCCGATGATCGCGTGATGATCGGGCGTCATCTCGTAGAGACCTGCCCATGCGCGTTGCGGATTTACTTCCGCTTCGGCCAGAGAGGGCACGCGCGTTGCGGCGCGGGTTAAAATCTTTTCGATGAACGAGGGGTCGAAGTCGGTCTTGAAGCCGGGTGTTTCTTGCGGGTCATTCCACGCCAGCAAAATCCTTAGTCCCTCGCGGCGAAAATGAAAGCCTGTTGACATGTCTATCACCATCGGGAAACGTTTGGGGAGACCATCGAACGGCTCGGTGGGCACAAGCTGGCGGCGAAGAGGCTCGACAGGCAAATCTACTCCAGCCATACGGGCCACACCAGTAGCCCAAGGCCCGGCAGCATTCACCAATACGTTAGTTTCTACGCGACCACGCGAGGTTTGAACTCCCGTCACACGGTCACGCTCTATCTCAATGCCCGTGACGGAAGTGTCGAGCCACAACCGCGCGCCGCGCTCGCGCGCACGCAGCATGAAGCCCATCATCACGCTGTGAGGATCAACGAAGCCGTCGGTCGGGCAGAACGTGCCGCCCACAATGTCGTCAGCGCGTAGCTGCGGCACGACGCTCAATATATCTTCCCTGGACACGAACTCGACGTTCGTCAAACCAAGAGCCTGCTGCCGCGCATGATTCGCCTTCAGGTAGCTCAGGTGTTGCTCTGTTGTGGCGACGAAGAGATAACCGTGTGGGCGATAGTCCGCCGGATGTCCGACTATCTCATCGAAGTTAGCGAAGAAGTTGATCGAGTAGAGCGACATCTGTATGTTGATGGGTGTGGCGAATTGAGCGCGCACGCCGCCCATGCTCTTCCCTGTAGAGCCTTTGCCCTGGTGCGCTTCGCGTTCGATGACCAGAACGTTCGCGCAGCCCTGCTCGGTCAGATAGTAGGCTATGCTCGATCCGACGATGCCGCCGCCGATGATGACAACGTCCGCTGTCTCCGACATGATGCCTCCAAAGCCTTTGGACGAGGACGTAAGTTTCAGGCAATCAGCCTGATAAAGAGCAACCGCTCGCCGGGCTGCTTCTAATCCAGCCGCCGTGTGTGCTAATGTTCGCCAAACAACCGGCAATTCAAATTCATGGGAGGAAGATTCTATGGCAGACGATAAGAATAAATGTAAGAACCCGCCGTGTAGTTGTCCGGCGACCGAAGGCAGCAAGTATTGCAGCGCTTCGTGTGAAGGCACGGGCGATACGATAGAGCTTGATTGCGACTGCGGACACGACGATTGCAGCGGAAACTTCTGAAAAGCAACGATGAACGAAAGCAGAAGTCAGGAGTCAGAATCCAGGAGTCAGGAGCCGGAAGAACAGAATCTGCTAATGTGGTCTCCGCCTCTTCATTCTGGATTCTGACTCCTGCTTTTCTTCATCATTCATCGTAACCTCTTATCTCCTGCCTTGCTCTTCGAGCGCCGCGTTTTCCGCGCCGCTTTCTTCGCAGATGCTTTTTTTACTTTGCCGCTAACTTTCGCGGCCAACTTGCCAGCCTTCCTCGCTTGCTTACCAATCTTGCGCGAAACGCTTTGAGCCTTCTTAGTAGTTTTAGCTGACCTTGCTTTAGCCGCTCTCGTGGGTTTTCGCGTGGAGGAGCTACGCGGTTCTTTCGCTATCACGTTTGAGTCGCTTCGTATCTCGATGGTCACGGGGCTAACGCTTTCAGCGATGTTGCCCACAGTCTCGCGCGCAGTCTCTGCGACGCCCACGACCTGCTGGACTACCGCACCCGCGATTTCAGATGCGCGACTGAATGCATCTTCAATCATCTTGAAAGGCGCGCTCATCTGAGAGCTTTGCGCCTGACCTTCATCGGATGGATTGGTTCTCGGCCTTCTTGATTTCCCTGTGCTACTTCTGATCTTAGTGACCTGTTTGAGAAGATGGCTCTTGATTTTCTCTTGAACGACTCTTGGGCTGTTCTCCTTCTCAAACTGATTCTTGAAATCATCGCAGAACTGCCCGTACTTTCCCGAAAACTGTACGCACCACTCGTCCCCGTTTGGCGAGCGGCCAACGCTCTTGATCTCGCAATCGAGTTGCAGATTAAGAACTGCGTCTTCCGCCGCGCGTTTGATTGCTTGCTCATCCATGTCTCTCTCTTTGAACCTTTCTGCTCCGGTGGTGAGCATCATCATCTTGAGCGGCGCGGACTATTTTGCGCCAGCGGAAAGATCGGCTCGATGTCAACGGGAACGCTGCCCATCTGGTCAAGCAAGCTCTGCATCCGGGGGCGTATGACGCCGTACTTGTCGAGCATCGCTTTCGCCTTCTCGTAGGAGCCTTCGGCCTGAATCGTCATAATGTCGTGGGTGAGTTTCCGCACGGCGTCTTTGATTTTGTCCGGGTTGACGCCGACCCTTCCTGTCATCTCGTTGAAATGGAATGCGCCTTCGTCCATCAGATAGTTGAACTGCAAGGCGATGCCTTTGCCGTGAGCCTCACCTATGCCGAAGCGCACGGAGCGAAACGCGCTGGCGAGAAACGTCGTGTACATCGGGCGCTCCATCTTCTTATCAACCACGCCCTTGTCTATCAAATATTGCAAAGCCCACAGCCCTGTGATGTCGGCTTTGGCTTCCTCCAGGGCGGAAGAGAGTTCTTTGAGTTGCTTACGCACGGTGGTCTCAGTGCCGCCCACGTTGATGTTGTGCGGGCCGAGACCGTGCATCAACTCATGCGCGAGGATGTGCGTGAAGAATGCCTCGAATGAAACGTCGCGTTGGTTGGCGGGGGCGAGCACAACCTTCGAGATTGGAATTAGAGTCTGCTCAAACTTGGCTTCCTGCACGTTCTTGAGCATGACGCGCTTCGAGCCTTTCTCCTGAACGACGCGCTCGTCGTTCGGCAAATTGTAGGCGGCTGTCTGCACGCCGCTGTTGCCTTCGCCCGAAGCGAAGAGTTCGTTGACGACGCGAATCGGCGAGGCCGCGCCGAGCTTCGGGTTGCGATAGCGCGCATCAATCGGCAGGTGGTCTTCCAACTCTTGCAGGTACTGGCTGAACCTTGCCAGCTTCGCTGACTCCGCTTCATCGCGCAGCGTCACGTAAGCCTCAAACGCAGCCTTGTAGCTGAAAAGCTCGTCCTCGTAAGTCTCATACGGCCCGATGGTCACTTCGAGTGGAGCATCCAATTCCATCCACGCCACGTCGCTCGCGTAATAATCGTTCGACGCGAAAGCATCGGCGCGTTTGTTAAGAAAAGTTCTCAACGTTTCATTGGTCGTGAGTGCAGCAGCCTCGTGCAGTAGCTTCGCGGCAGGCGCAAGAAACTCTCGATACTCCTCATTGTAAGGCACGGCTTTGAGCTTGCCGCCAGCGTCGCGGCGAATCGTGTGGAAGAAACCGAGCGCGCGTTCTTTCTCTTCCGTTGAAAGACCCTGCGCCCACGAGTTGAACTCATCTTTCGTGATGTCGTCAGGATAGAAGTAGCCTTGTGGCGGCTTTTCGCGCGGCACGCCTTCGATGAAAGGCTCGTTACCGTCGAGGCGTGACCAGGGGCCGTTGTTGATTTTGAAATAGTGTAGCCGCTCACGCCCGGCGGGCGTCTTGTCTTGCTCCAGTTTCTTTAAGAGAGCCGCGTTGCCGCTCCAGACCTGGCGCAGAAAAAGCGGATCGAGAAGGCGCGCCGCCTCGATGATCTTCGTCAGAGCCTGGCGGTCTCTGGCAGGGAGACCGGATACGTCAGCAGTGATGACGGTCGGCGCGAAGCGTCGAATCTTAGCCGCAAGCGATGTCTCAGGAGTTACCGGCTCGCCCTTTTTATTTTTAGGATTGGCGCTCATTGTCAACGTGAAACTGAAAATCAACGTTAGCGAACAGAACTTCATCAATGATTTCATCAGACTCGTTTCTCCTCAAAGGTTTCATCATATCCGGCTTGATGGCTATGTCTGTAGCCTCCGCCGCAAGTGGGCTGGTGTCTGGCTCAACAATAGCAGCCCGCTCGCGGCTGGAGGCGCTGATGTGACTTCCGCGCTCAGACGCGCGCATCCTGCCTTAAAATCCGCGAATTCTGCCCTGGAACACACACGTTCCGGTTTGGTATCTGCACGTTCCGGGCAGGAACGCTCATGTTCTTGACCGGAACGCCGACATTCCGACCTGGTACGTGCATATTCCGAACCGGAACGTGCGCGTACCAGGTCGGAATGCACATGTTCCGAGCTTTCCTGTGCGCGTTCCTGCCTGGAATGCGGGCATTCGGGCCTGAATATCGCGTATTCCGGTAACAAAATTACGCCGCTCGCAGCCAAAATCCCGCCTGTAGCAGTGGAATCCGCGATTTTGCTCAAAAGAAACGCGGATTCTGCTTGAAGAATCCTGGTCGCGTGTCTTCCAGAACAGTTTTTGTGAGCCATTAACGACTGTTACTCTTGACGATGTTTGTCGCCCGGTCAATCGCGGCGGATAGATTATTTATAGTTTCCGCGACGATGCTCACCTGCTCGCCAGCCTCTTGCCAGTTTCGCTGCTCGATGGCTTCACGCACGCCGGGCAGGGTCTTGACGCCGTAGCCTGTGTAGAAGCCGGGCGCGTAAATCTGGTGCTTGAACCAGGGACGACGCGGCAAGCCCTGCTCTCTGGTCATGGCGCGCTCTGTCTGCATGAGAGCCTCGTCCAGAGACTTCTGCGCTTCGGCGGGAAGCACGCGCCCTGCTTGAGCCGCCTCTGTCATCAGCGCATCAAAGCTGCGTGCGCTCTCTTTCAATTTGGCGAGCGAGCTTTCGAGCGGCGCGAAATTAAGAGTTGGAACCGGCGATTCCGTCTTCGGCACAACGTAAGTTAGCGTCGGGTCGGCGATGACCTCCAGCGTGTGCTCGCTGATCTGGCGATTCCTGGTCTCAGTCTCCTCGCGCATATCGTCGGTTAGCTTCGTCAACTCCTTAACATATTTTCCAACCGCGTCGGCGAAGTTGTTGAAGGAGAGCGGCAGCACGTCGGCAGTCGCCAATCGCAAGACGGCTCGCCCGCCCGTCTGTGCCAGCGCAATCCCGTAGTCGAAGTTCGGGTCGCCGAACCTGGTGTAGTGAACGAAGGAGTCATAGACGGAATGGTAAGAGCCTCCGCCATCCTCGCCGCCGTAGCCGATGTTGAGCGAAGCGATGCCCAAGTGATCTATGAACGACGTGTAGTCGGAGCCGGAGCCGAGCGCACTGATCCGCAGGTCCGCGCTCTCACGCGCTTCCTTCCGGTCGTCCGCGCTTCCTCTGACAAGGCGGAGTGCGCGGGCGCGTTCCAGCACGGAAATCTTTCTCTCAGGGTCCTGGACATCACGCGCGACCTCGTTGATAAATTTTTCGAGCGTGTGCGAGCCACTAACGCCGAAGAAGCCGCGCCCGTTGGTATCGGAGTTGATATAAACGGCGGCGTTTCTTTTCAAAAGATCGGCGTGCGTTTCCACCCACTCGGTTGAGCCGAGCAGCCCAGGCTCTTCACCGTCCCAGGCCGCATAGACAATCGTGCGCTTCGGCTTCCACCCGCTCTTGACCAGTTCGCCGACGGCGCGCGCTTCCTCCATCTCGGCCACAAGCCCGCTCAGCGGATCCTCCGCGCCGTTGACCCATGCGTCGTGATGGTTGCCCCTGATTATCCACTCGTCTGGACGCTCCATGCCGCGCAGCTTCGCAATCACGTCGTAGGCCGGGACAATCTTCCAATCGAATTCGAGCTTGAGATGAACTGTCGCAGGCCCAGGCCCCAGGTGATAAGGGATGGGAAGCGCGCCGCGCCAATCTTCAGGAGCCATCGGCCCATTGAGAGCGCGCAGGAGCGGCAGCGCGTCGGAGTAAGAGATAGGCATGACGGGAATCTTCGTCAGCGTCGGAGCATCTTTTAGGGCCAAGCGTTTCGCGTCTTTGGTCGCGCCCACGCCGGGCGTTAAAGGGTCGCCCGGATAAAGAGGCATATCCGCGACAGAGCCGCGCTGCGCTCCGTTCTCGTTGCGCCACGCCCCATTCGGATAGACATCGCCTTGAAAGTAGCCGTCGTCGCGCGGGTCTGAATAGATGAGGCAGCCGATGGCTCCGTGCTCTGCTGCAACCTTCGGCTTGATGCCGCGCCAGGAGCCGCCGTAGCGCGCGATGGCGATCTTGCCTTTGACATCAATGCCACGCTCGGCAAGCGCGTCGTAGTCTCTGGGGATGCCGTAGTTGACGTAGACGAGTTGCCCCGTCACGTCGCCGTCAATCGAGTAGGCGTTGTAAATGGGAAGCTGCTCGTTGGTCTGGCTTGAGGTCGGGTCCGCGTCGAGCGGAGGCTCTGCAAGTTTGGCTGTGAACTTATCGGGCGCGATCATCTCAAGCAGGCGCGTCTTCGGTGTGGGAAAGAGAACGTCGAATCTCTCGATCTCAGTGTCGTAGCCCCATGAGCGAAACTGAGAGGCGATGAACTCGGCGTTCTCATGGTCGTAAGCCGAGCCGAGGTGATGCGGTCGCGCGGAAAGGCGCTTCATCCACTCGCGCAAGTTCTCTCTCTTCAACAGAGAATCGAAGCGCGTCTCAAGCTCGCGCTGCCGGTCTGCGCCCTCGCTCGTGAAGCCGAGCAATGTCTTGTTGCCAGTTGCCGCCACCTGTGTGGTCAGCAGGAAACTAAAAAGCAAAGTCAGCGAACAAAGCCTCGTTATTGATCTGTTAATAATCATTTGTATTCTCTTTTCCGTTAGAGGTTCATAGGTCTCTTTTTGAGTGCATCGGCTTGAAGCATAAGAGCAACCCGACCATGAAAGCAATCGCTCCCATCACCGCCGGAGCTACGTTGCATGGCGAAGAGTTGAGAATGGCAATTCAATGCTTGAACAACGAGATATGTTTCTAAACTGCTTTCGACAGGGAGTCAACCGTTAAGGCAAAAAGGTAAAAGGCAAAAGTGAAAGACGAAAAGCTCGCTCTCCGTCTCCACCTTTGCCTTTTACCTTTTTACTTTTACCTTCGCTTATGCCCGCTTGAGATTGCGCGCAGCCTGCGTTCTCGTTCCAGACTCGCCAGCAGCGGCCTCTTTTTGCAGAGGCGCGTTCGCTTCCCCTTGCGTTGTCTTCATCTTTTCGACGCGCGCCGTGATGCGGCGGTCAAGGTCTGCGATCTCGTCAGGGCTGAGACGGTAGATGTTCGTCTGGTTGTGATAAACCTTCGCGCCCGTCACGATGTCAGCCTGCTTGAAGCCAAGCTTCTCGGCCTTGGCGATCAATTCCTGAATCGTCATCGGCGGCGGAACAAGGCTGAGCGGTGAAGGCTTCTCCTCCAACAGTTCAGGAACTAACGAAGGCTTCGGCGCTTCCAACGGCAACTCCGTTCCGTGCTCCCTCATCATGTGGTCAATAAAATCTTTGAACGTCGCGTTGCCGACCAGCTCGAAGCCGACCTCGAAAGCAGGGCTGTTGCTCTTGACCACCTGAAAGACGCGCGTCACCTCGCCGTCGCGCTCCTGCACGGAGACTTCGACCATGATGTCAACGAAGTATTCCAGCCCGCTCGCCGTCATCGGCAACACGCGCCCGACCTCGTTGTCCTCTTTGGCCTCTTTCCCCTTAGCAGGAATCTGATCGGCGATAACGACGGACTTGCCGCTCTCCATGCAGATGCGCCGCAAGACTCCCTGTAGAATCATCTGGTCAGCCGCCAACTCTTCAGCCGTCGGCTGCGCGAGCGGATCACCCGTTCTCTCTCTGACGGCAGCAACCATCTCGCTATGCTTGGCGCTGAAATATGCGGCCCACGAATCCAGAGCAAAGCAATCGTAGTTTTGCTCGCGGCCTTCGCCCGAAAGCGCCCAGTCAATGAACTCCGGCAACTCGTCCGCATGCTCTATCTCGAAAGCATCGAACTGCGTGCCCACGCCTTTCAGGAGACGCGCCTTGCGTTCGACATCAAAGATGCAGAGGCGGCCCAGGCCAGCCTCCGACATGCTGCGTATGAAATGGCTCTTGCCCGTTCCGGCCCCGCCGCGCACGGCCATCACCAGCCGTTGCTGGCGCGGTCGGCGGCTCATAGGATTCACCTTCGGTCTAGTCTTATTGCTCATCACTCAAACTCCTCATCAGGTAGGTTGCAATCTCGCTCTTCAAAGGGGGAACTCAAATCAAGTTTTGCCCGCAACTCCTCAGACGGAACTCGCGGCCTTTCCCGAAAACGCGGGCAGTGTATCACACTTAAAGCGAGAATGGAACAGTTTTTCACGGATGAAACAAAGGAAATTAAACCGCAGATGAACGCAGATGAACACTGATAAGAGAAAGAATTAACCACGAAGGCACAAAGGCAGTAAGAGCTTTTCGCTTCCTCCTACATTTCGTGTCTTCGTGCCTTCGTGGTTATCTGCGTTTATCTGTGTGTATCTGTGGTTACTGCCTTTATGTGTTAGGATTTTGGAACGGAGGTTAACAATAATTAAAGATGAGCACTGTTCCCAACAAAATTATCTATTCGATGGTCGGAGTCGGAAAGTATTACGATAAGAAGGCCGTCCTTAAAGACATTTACCTTTCTTACTTTTACGGCGCGAAGATCGGCGTCCTCGGTCTCAACGGCTCAGGCAAAAGCTCGCTCCTCAGAATCCTCGCGGGCGTAGATAAAGAGTTCGTCGGCGAGACGATTCTCTCGCCCGGCCACACCATCGGATTCCTTGAGCAGGAGCCACAGCTTGACGAGACGAAGACAGTCAGGGAGATCGTTGAGCAGGGCGTGCAGGAGACTGTTGACCTGCTCAAAGAGTATGACGAGATCAACGCTAAATTCTCCGAGCCTTTGACGGACGACGAGATGGCCGCGCTTCTCGAACGTCAGGGCACGGTGCAGGAAAGCCTGGACGCTGCCGACGCCTGGGATTTGGATTCGCGCCTTGAGATGGCTCTGGACGCTCTGCGCTGCCCGCCGGGCGACACTCCCATCAAAACTCTTTCGGGCGGAGAACGTCGCCGCGTCGCGCTCTGTCGTCTGCTCCTGCAAAAGCCTGACATACTCCTGTTGGACGAGCCAACCAACCATCTGGATGCAGAGAGTGTCGCCTGGCTCGAACAGCATCTACAGAAGTATGCGGGCACGGTCATAGCCGTCACACACGACCGCTACTTTCTGGACAACGTCGCGGGCTGGATTCTGGAGCTTGATCGAGGGCAGGGCATTCCCTGGCAGGGCAACTACTCGTCCTGGCTCGAACAGAAACAGGAACGCTTGAGGCGTGAAGAGAAGTCGGAGACCGAGAGACAGAAAACCTTGCAGCGCGAGCTTGAATGGATTCGCATGTCGCCTAAAGGGCGTCACGCGAAAGGCAAAGCGCGTATCAATTCTTACGAGTCCCTGCTCAATCAGGAGAGCGAAGGGCGCAGGCAGGATTTGGAGATTTACATTCCGCCCGGGCCGCGTCTCGGCCAGAGGGTGATTGAAGCTGACAAGGTAAGCAAGGCTTACGGTGATAATCTTCTAGTTGAAGAGATGACGTTTCAACTTCCTCCGGGCGGCATCGTCGGCATCATCGGGCCAAACGGCGCGGGCAAGACGACGCTCTTTAGAATGATTGCCAACCAGGAACAGCCCGACTCAGGCTCAATCAACATTGGCGAGACGGTCAAGCTGGCTTATGTTGACCAGAGCCGCGAGACTTTGGATGCGAACAAGACTATCTGGGAAGAGATTTCGGGAGGACTGGATGTCGTCACGCTCGGCACGCGCGAGGTCAACTCGCGCGCTTACGTTGCGCGCTTCAATTTCTCAGGCACAGACCAGCAGAAGAAGACGGGCGCGCTTTCGGGCGGCGAGCGCAACCGCGTTCACCTGGCGAAGGTCTTGAAGGAAGGCGCAAACGTTCTCCTGCTCGACGAGCCGACCAATGACCTGGACGTTAACACGATGCGTGCGCTCGAAGAGGCGTTAGAAAACTTTGCTGGCTGCGCCGTCGTCATCAGCCACGACCGCTGGTTTCTAGACCGCATCGCAACGCACATCCTGGCCTTTGAAGGCGACAGCCGCGTCGTCTGGTTCGAGGGCAACTACTCGGACTACGAAGCTGATCGAAAGATGAGACTCGGCGCAGCAGCCGACCAACCGCACCGCATCAAGTATCGCCATCTAACGCGAGGTTGAGAATACTTAACTGAGAGCAAGCTATAGCTCAGATTGCGAACATTAGCTCTCACTTCGTTGACCTGCCAGTGACATAGCCAACGAAGCCGGTCACGATAGCCGTTAGCAACGTGGTCGCCCACCTTTTATCTTCGGCGGTCGAGCCTTCTCTAACGATAGCCCAAACGCAGAGGCAAAGGGCAACGCCGACCACGACGAACGCAGCGATGTGCAGAGCGAGGTCTATTCGCCGCTTGTGCGCGGCGTTGGCTTTTTCAATTTCAAGCCGCGCCTCTCTTTCGGCGGGTTCTTCGCGCGGCACGATTGAAAGTTGATGGTCAGGTCGGTTTGCTAAGTCATTAAGGTCAATCTTACCGTTGTTCATTCGGCTGGCTTAGCTCATCAAAGCCCGATTATCTCCGTTACAAGAGGCTGGTCTTTCTCGGCAAGCCCTAACTTCAAGCCGCGCCGTTTTCCATCCACCGCGACTTCCATCAGAGCAATAGCCTTTCGTAAAACATCGCTTTTTGTTCCACCTGTCGTAGCGGCGAGCGACTCAAGCAGCGCGTTCAACTCAGGAGAAATATCGAGACTTAGACGAACCTTCTCCTTTTCGTTTTTTGGCGAACCACGACTCGTGGTTTTTAGGGCTTGATTCACAGTTGTTACCTTTCATTTGGTGGTAGTGGAGAGACTAGTTTAGGTTTTCACCTTAGAACATTGGCGCTGGCTCCCTTAGCCGCTAATTGAGAAAGGAGCAGCGTGGCGCTAGCGCTTATTTCACTAACCAGATTTGCGTTTGCCTTCATCTTGTCGCTTCAAGCCGTTGAGCGAGGGTGGTTGTACAGCGAACGCCAAATCCGAGTGGATATTACGTAGATTTTACGTGTCACGCAAGCTCGTTGAAACGCCCTCAATAAAGCTAGTGTAAGATTTGAGAGCGACTCTTGGGGAGTGTAATTTACAGTTGTGGGATTATCTATTGCCCTGCTGATAGGGTGACGGATTCCTGCTGCTCCAGTTTTTCTGACATACTCAGAGGCAGTTCGATGACGAAGGTCGAGCCTTCGCCGGGAGTTGATTGAACGCTGACTTCGCCGCCGTGCGCGCGTGCGAGGTGTTTGACGATTGCTAAGCCAAGACCTGTGCCTCCCATCTCACGAGAGCGTGCGCGGTCAACTCTATAAAATCTCTCGAAGATGCGCTTGATGTGTTCGGGCGGGACGCCTTCGCCCGTGTCCACGACGCTGATCCGGTCGCGCTCCGTTCTTTCGTGCCTGATCGTCACCGAGCCGTTTTCGCGGTTGAACTTGATCGCATTATGAACGAGGTTCGTCAACATCTGCTCAAGACGGCGCGCATCTGCGAAGACGCTTACACCCATAGCGACTTCATTCTTCATCGTTACGCGCCGCGCTTCAGCGCGTGACGCGAGAGCAGTCAGAACATCGTTGACCAGCGCATGAAGAGGCACAGCTTCGGCCTCGACCTGCACCGTTCCGGCCTCGATAGCTGATAGCTCCAGGATGTCGTTAATCAAGTTGTGCATCCGCTCAGCGTTCTTGCGGATGATAGAAAGAAAGCGACGATTGCTCTCCTGATCCTCAATCGCGCCGTCTTCCAAAGTCTCGACGAAAGCGACGATGGCTGTCAGCGGTGTGCGTAGTTCGTGTGAGACGTTGGAGAGAAACTCCTGCCGCACACGCTCCAATCTTTCGAGGCGCGTGATGTTGAAGAAGACGCCCATCGCTCCCTTAGAGTTCTCTTCATTCAGCCGCAGGGGAACGACACGCAGATCGTAAATCGGCCCGCCGGGGCCTTCCATCTCGACCTTCGTCTCAGACTGTTCATTCTTTCGGAGCGCGGCAATAAACGCCGAGTTGATCGAAGGATTGCGCGTCAACTCGCTCAAGCGGCGCGTCTCCAGCGTGCCTTCGACGCCGCTGAAAATTTCAAGTGCCATGCGGTTCGACGCAACCACACGCATCTCTTCATCAACAACCAGCATGCCCTCACGCATGCCGTTCATCATCGCTTCGAGTAAGGCATTGGTCCGAGAAGAACTCGAAGTCGCTACCTGTCCACTTCGTTCGATTGCCCTCAGTGAAGCGCCTCTCAAGTCTACATCCGCCTTCTCTTTTTTCCCGTAGAAGAGACTTGCCAGGCAAACACCGGCCAGAAGAGCGAAAAAGAGAGCAAGCCCCAGACGCAGATTCCAGACAGAACCCGCGACGATGCCCGCCGCAACCGCGCTACACAAAAAGAGGACAAGCTTTAGACGAAGAAACATAAGAGCAGTGATGAGTGATAAGTGATAAGTGATGAGTAAGAGTTTTAATCTTATCACTCATCACTTATCACTTATCACTTTCTTACGGGGCATCCGACGAAGCGATAGCCAATGCCGACGACTGTTTCGATGCAGTCGCTGCACGTCCCCAGCTTTTGCCGGAGGCGGCGGATATGCACGTCGAGCGTGCGCGTGTCGCCGTAGTATTGATGGCCCCAGACATCATCCAGCAGGCGCTGGCGTGTGGCGACGCGGCCTGTGCTGCGAGCGAGCATAGAGAGCAGTGCGAACTCTTTGCGGGTCAGCTTGATGTTCGTGCCGTCGCAGGTGGCGTGCATATCCGCGAAGTCAATCGTCAAACGATCATCTTCATAACGCGCGGGCGAGTTTTCATCAACGCGCCTGAGCACCGCACGAACGCGCGCCATCAGCTCGCGCACCGAAAAAGGTTTGGTGATGTAATCGTCCGCGCCGAGATCGAATCCGGCAACGCGATCCGCTTCCGAAACGCGCGCCGTCAGCATGATGATCGGCGTGCGGCGCGTGGCAGGCTCGCGCCTGAGCCTGCGGCAAAGCTCCATGCCGGTCATCCCCGGCAGCATCAGGTCCAGAATCACGAGCGCGGGAGGGTTGCGTGCGTCGAGCGCGGCGGTCAGACCCTTTTCGCCCGTCTCAGCAACCCTCACCATTAAGCCATCGCGCTCAAGATTGTATCGCACGCTCTCGGCGATGTCTGGGTCGTCCTCAATGATTAGTATCGGTCGTGACATAGAAAATTAGTCTGGAGTCTGGAGTCTGAAGGCTGGAGTCAAAGATAAAACAAAAGTCTTTGGCTTCGCGGACTCCAGACTCCAGACTCCAGACTCCAGACTGTTAATTACTATGTTTGATAAATTCAGCTTCCGTCATATAGACCGTCAGTTCGCAGATGTCTGTGACGTAATCGGCGATGCGCTCGATGTGCTTGGCGACGAAGAGCAAGCGCGCGGCGCGGGTCGTAGTGGTGGAATCAGCCACCATCATGTCAATCAGGTCGTGAAAGATTCGGTTGTAGCTTTCGTCTATCGCGTCGTCGCGGGCAATAACTTCGCGCGCAGCCCTTGCATCGTTTGACGTGAAGGCGTCGAGCGCGGCACGCAGCATCGCGGATGCAAGCTCAGCCATGCGCGGCAGGTCAACGTAAGTCTTCAACTGCGGCTCGTCGTTGAGATCAATGACGGCGCGCGCGATGTTGCAGGCGTGGTCTGCGATACGCTCCAGAACCGGAGTTATCTTCGCGACCGAGATAACAAAGCGCAGGTCGCGCGCCGCAGGTTGCCGGAGCGCGAGGATGTCAACGCACAGACGGTCTATCTCGACCTCCAGCCTGTCTATCGCGTCATCATCCTTAAGAACAGTCTTCGCCGTCTCGCTATCGCGCTCGGCGAGAGCATATATGGCACGCTGGAGCGCCGTCTCCGTCTCTCCACCCAGCAACAGCAGCCGGTCGCGCAAAGCATCTAGCTCACGATCAAGTCTTCTGTGTTGTTCCATAAGAGTCTGGAGTCTGGAGTCCGCTGGGTCAAAGAAAACTTTTTCTTTTGACTCTTAGACTCCAGACTGTCCTACGTCATCCAAACCTCCCCGTGATGTAATCCTCGGTCAACTTCTCTACAGGGTTGGTGAACATCTTTTCGGTGTCGTTGATTTCGATCAGCTTGCCGAGCCAGAAGAAGGCCGTCAGGTCTGAGACGCGCGCGGCCTGCTGCATGTTGTGCGTGACGATGACGATGGTGTAGTCCTTCTTCAACTCGACGATCAGTTCTTCAATCTTCTGCGTCGCAATCGGGTCAAGCGCTGACGCTGGCTCATCCATTAAGATCACTTCGGGACGCACTGCGAGCGCGCGTGCGATGCAGAGGCGTTGCTGTTGCCCGCCTGAGAGACCGAGCGCGTTGGTTTTCAAGCGATCTTTCACTTCAGGCCACAGCGCAGCATCGGTCAGAGCCTTCTCGACGCGCTCGCTCATGTCTGCTTTGCTTGAGGCGAGACGATTGATCCGCAGCCCGTAGGCGACGTTATCGAAGATGGACTTGGGAAACGGATTCGATTTCTGAAAGACCATCCCGACCTTGCGGCGCAACTCGACCACATCTGTCCCCGGCGCATAGATGTCGCGCCCGTCAATCGAGACATGCCCCGCGACGCGCGTGCCCGGAATCGTATCGTTCATCCGGTTCAGCGTTCGCAGGAACGTAGACTTGCCGCAGCCCGAAGGCCCTATGAAAGCCATCACCACCCGCTCAGGGATGTCGAGCGAAATGTTGTGCAGCGCCTGCGCGCGACCATAGAAAAAGTTCAGGTCGCGCACGTTAATCTTCGTCTCGACCGCAACGGCAGAGCGTGCGTGCCGCAGCAAACTCGATTCATCTCGGCGCGACTCAGTCACGAACGGCTTCGGCACGGTCATTTGAGTTGGACTGGACATCGTAAAACAGTGATGAGTGATGAGTGATAAGAAAGAGGTTTTAACTCATCACTGTTTTCATCCCTTCTTCCGAGTAAAAAAGCGCACGATAATATTGATTGCCAGAATAAGCGTCATCAAGACGAGGGTGGCTGCCCAGGCTTGCGCGTGCCATTCATCGTAAGGCGAGATGGCGTAGTTGTAAATCTGCACGGTTAAGCTCGCCATCGGTTGATCCAGATAGACGTTGAAAAAACGGCTGCCGAAGGCCGTGAACAAGAGCGGCGCGGTCTCGCCGGAAACGCGAGCGATGGCGAGCATCGCGCCCGTCGCAATCCCCGAACGGGCTGCCGGAAGCACCACGCCAAGCGTCACTTTCCACTGCGGCGCACCGAGCGCGAGCGCGCCTTCGCGCAAAGATGTCGGGACGAGCCGGATCATCTCTTCGGTCGTCCGCGTCACAATCGGAATCATCACGACGGCCAGCGCAATCGCACCTGCGAGCGCGGAATAGTGCTTCGTCGGGAGTACGATCAGGGTATAAACGAAGACGCCGACGACGATTGAAGGAACGCCCGTCAGAGTGTCTGTGACGAAGCGCGCTATCGAAGCAAACCAGCCGCTTCCGAATTCCGCTAGATAAATTCCTGCGGCGATCCCTAAGGGAAGGCCGATCACGGAAGCTATCCCAAGCAGGATGAGTGTGCCGACAATCGCGTTGCCGATGCCGCCGCCCTCGCCGACGGGCTTCGGCGTGTCCATCAAAAATTGAAGATTGATAGAGGTCACGCCCCTGTAAGCGATGTAGCCGAGAATCAACGCGAGGATCGTGACGGCGACGAAAGCACAGAGCGCCGTCAAGGTCGTCATGATGGTGTTCGTCAGCCGACGACGATTGTTCTGCGGTATAGCAAGTTCCATCAGGCGGCCCTCGCTGTTCCGCTCGTCCCGCGCGTGACGCTCCAGACGAGAAGCTTGGCAAGACCGTTGACGATGAAGGTGACTAGAAAAAGAATCAACCCGATCTCGACCAGGGCGCTCAGGTACAGCGCATCAGTCGCTTCCGTAAACTCGTTGGCGATGACGGAGGCGATGGTGTAGGACGGATCGAAAAGTGAGGCGGAGATTTCCGGGCGATTGCCTATGACCATCGTGACGGCCATCGTCTCTCCGATGGCGCGGCCCAGCCCCAAGATAATCGCGCCCGCGATTCCAGACGAAGCATTCGCCAGCACAACGCGCGTCGTCTCCCAACGGGTTGCGCCTAAAGCGAGCGCAGCCTCGCGTTGCGACGTGGGCACGGCGGCGAGCACGTCGCGCACGACCGCAGAGATAATCGGCGTAATCATGATGGCGAGGATGATTCCGCCCGTGAAGAGGCCGATGCCTGTTGGAGTGCCTCGAAACAGAGGCAGCCAGCCGAAGGCGCGGGCTAAGAATGGCTCGACATGTACGCGCAGGAATGGGGCGAGGACGAAGATGCCCCAGAGACCATAGACGACCGAAGGAATCGAGGCGAGCAACTCAACTAGAAATGCGACGGGGCGCGCGATGCGTGGGCTGGCCTGTTCGACCAGAAAGATAGCGACGCCGAGCGAGAGCGGGACAGCAATGACGAGCGCGATGATCGAAGACATCAACGTGCCGTAGATGAAGGGCAGCGCGCCGAAGTCGCTCTTGACCGGATTCCAGGAGCGTCCGGTCACAAAGCCCCAGCCGAACCTCTCAATCGAAAGGCGCGAATTCGACGCCATTGAGACGATCATCGAAGCTGCCATCAAGAGCACGACGAGCGCGCACAGAAAGAGAAGGACGCGAAACACCGCATCGCCCCGGCTGCCCGTCGGCGACAGAGCGCGCCGCCAGTTCCAACGGCGCGCACGAGCGCCGAATTCATCTGTTGGAGATGGTACTTTCGGCTGTTGAACTGACATCTGTTGAGTCTGGAGTCTGGAGTCTGGAGTCCGCTGGGCCAAAGAAATGTTTTTCTTTTGACTCCAGACTCCTAAACTCCAGACTCCAGACTTCCTTACCGTAGTGGCTTGCCGCCGGAAGTGATCGAGTTGATCTTCTCTTCGGCGCGTTTCACTATCTCCGCTGGTAGCGGCGAGTAGTGCAGCTCTTTCTCAAATTTTTCGCCGTCGTGGGTTGCCCACCAGAGAAAATCAACCAGAGCTTTGCCTCGCGCGCCGTCCTTCTGATCTTTGTAAGCGAGAATGTAAGTGTAGCTTGAGATCGGATAGGCGTTCTCGCCCGCCGCGTTGGTGATTGAGACGCGCAGGTCGGCAGGTGTGCTGGCGACTGTCTCGGCAGCAGCGGCGGTGATCGCATCGAGCGTCGGCTCGACGAACTTGCCCGCGCTGTTTTTAATCTTCGCAACCGGCAGTTTGCTTGTCAGGGCGTAGGTCAGTTCCGTGTAGCCGATGGTGTTCGGCTGTTGCTTGATCTGTCCCATCACACCTTCGTTGCCTTTGCCCCCCTGTCCGACAGGCCACTTCGGAGACTTGTCAGTTCCAACTTTCTCTTTCCACTCTGGACTGACCTTCGAGAGATATTCGGTAAAGACTGCCGACGTACCGCTGGAGTCGGCGCGATAGACGACCGTGATGTCAGCCGCTGGAAGATTGACGCCCGCGTTGTCTGCCTTAATCTTCGGATCATCCCAACGCTTGATCTTGCCTAGAAAAATATCCGCCAGCACGTCCGCTGAGAATTGCAACGGCTCAGAGACGCCCTGCAAGTTGTAGGTGATGACAACCGCGCCGAGCACGGTCGGGATGTGCAGGATTTCGCCGGGCGCAGCCTTCAAGTCCGCATCGCTCATGGGAGCATCGGATGCGCCGAAGTCAACGGTCTGCGACTGGATTCCCTTGATGCCCGCGCCGGAGCCTTGCGATTGATAATCAATCTGAATGTTCGGATTGAGCTTGCCGTATTCGCTCATCCATTTTTGATAAAGAGGGTTGGGGAAGGTCGCGCCCATCCCGTTGAGACGGACTACGCCTCCTGCTGTGCCGCCGCCTCCACCCCCGCCGGAGTTGCCGCTGCAACCCATCAGGAGCAAGGCAAGGGAAACAGAGAGAAGCAGGCAGGAGGCCGCGCGCGCGTTGATTTTATAAGGGGGCACTCTAAGATTCTCCTTCGATACTTTATGATTCTGGAACGAAGGAGATTAAGCGAGCGATGTTACATCCGTCTGAACTCCATCCGAACTTAGTGTTAACAACGGCTAATCGGGAAGCTATCAGGCGCGCGGTTTTATTAAGCCTGGCCGGTCGGTTTATGATGTTAGTCGCGGCAGTAAATAATTCGGAATCGCTCCGAGACTGGATAAAGGCAAAACTCATGGCTCATCAATGGCAGCGCGAAGATTACACAATCAGCACAGACCAAACCCGGCTCGACCTCGATGTGATACACGATTACCTGGACAAATCCTCCTACTGGGCGACGGGCAGGAGCATCGAAACCGTCAAACGCTCAATCGAGAACTCTATAAACTTTGGTCTCTACAAAAGCGAGAAGCAGATCGGGTTCGCGCGGGTGATAACGGATTACGCGACTTTCGCGTGGCTGGCCGACGTATTCGTGCTGGATTCGTTTCGCGGGCAGGGCCTCGGCAAATGGCTCGTAGAAGTTATCCTCTCACACCCGGAACTACAACGGTTTCGCAGATGGGTGCTTGCCACAAAGGATGCTCACGAACTCTACCGTAGATTCGGGTTCACGGAACTGACGCGCCCGGAGCGTTGGATGGAAAGGCATGACCCGCAAACACAGGAGAAGCCGGATTACTGGGCGAAACTTTAGAAACAAGACTTCTCAACAGTCTCTTGCGGTAGTTGAGGCCGAGAGAGCGCTCTCAAAACTTTTTACTGCCAACTGCCAACTGCCAACTGCCAACTATTTTTCGTCTCGTTCTTTGGCTGCGGCGACGACTGCTTTGAGGCGCTCGATCTTCTGCTCATGCGTTTCGCCGGGCACGGGGCCTGTATCAAATGCCGCTCGATAGAGTGTTCCTCCCGGCGTGGCTTTGCGTGCAGGCGCGGCGGCCTTCTTTTCGGTGACGGCATCGGGCGCGAGGTCTGCGGGCGTCTCTGCACCGGCAGCAGGCGAGGCTGTCGCCGCCGCCGGACTCAGCGGCACGGCTGAAGCCTGGCCGGTTGCGGCCTGCGCTTCTGCGGCGGGACGATGCGCGTCGGCCTGCGCGGATGAATCCGTGCCGGAAGTCGAAGCGGCTGTCGGACGAGTTTGCGCTGCGGGCTTCGCTGTTGCAGCAGGCGCTGCTTCGCCTCCGCCAAACAGTTCTTTGCGCCGCTTGGCTTCGGCAACGACGGCTCTGAGGCGCACTAACTTTTGCTCAAACGTTTCGCCGGGCACAGGGCCGTCCGCTCCAGGAATCGGGCCGAGTGATGTTTGCGACGGAGATAGAAGCGCGGCAGATTTCGCCGCTGTTGCTGAGGCTGGCTGCTCTTGAGCTTGTGCGGCAGACGGCGCAAGCTTTTCGCCCGTCGGCGCGGTTGCCGGTTTTGCTGCGGCAGGGGCGGAAGGCGCGTGCGGCGCAGTCTCTTCGGCCAGCACGTAAACGCCGCGCTCATTCTTAACGATAGCCGGAAGCGTCCCGCCCGCCGCTTGCAGGAGCGCGGAGAGTTCTCTTTCGACGAAGCGTTCCTGCTTGTAGGGGTCGCGCACATGACCCAAGGGCGGCCCCATGTAGAGCGTGCCGCACGACTGGCACTTGTAGAGCACATCGTCGCCGCGCGAGTGACCTTCCGCTTCCTCGCCCCCGCTGCGCAACTGCTTCAAGTGTCCGTTGCACAGCTTGCCCTTCTCGTTCTTCACATTGCAGACGGTCTGCGCGTTGGTAATCTTCTTCGGCACGCCGGGTTGTTCGGTCGGCGGAGCTTGAGCGTTGGCAACATTCGGAGTCGGCGTGTCGGTCGCGTTGGCTGACATGATGGCTTTATCCTTTTGTAACGAAGACTCGCACGAGCGGCGGCAAGCGTGCTTTCGGGAACGAGGCTAATAATAAAGGCAAAAGGAAAAAGGGAAAAGGCAAAAATGAGGAAACCAGGTGAAGCCGTTTAATTGGAAGGCAGACGAGATGGATGCCTCTGGTCTACTTCGCATTTACCGTCCCTCTTGTTAGAGATCAGAGGCAAACAAGCTAATCTCTTCGCTATCGTCAGACAGCTTAACCATTCTTTCAAAATTAAACCCTAATTTTTCAAGTAGCCTGACTGAAGGATAATTGTCTGGAGAGGTGATGGCTACAAGACGATGTAAGCCAAAAGTTCTTTTCCCATACGCCATCACAGCAGAGGCAGACTCGTAGCCATATCCTTTCCCGCAGAATTTCGGAAGAAAGGCGAATCCAATATCCACATCTTCCAAAGAATCTCTTTTGATCAGGCCGCAGATTCCAATGGGGACGCCCTCACCCTTTAGCTCAGTCAAATACAGCCCGAAGCCAAGACGTTCATACAGAGCAACCAGACTCTTCAAAATATAGCCACGAGCATCCTCAAGGGTTCTCACACCTTTATCGCCGATAAACCGCAACCACGAAGGATCATTCAAGAGTTCAAGCATAAACTCGCTGTCTTCAACCGTCACCCTGCGAAGAATTAGACGCTCTGTTTCAAGAACTTTCATAGTTGTAGTACCTTATTATTATGACATCCAGCACCCGAATTAATCGGCGAGCAATCAACTTGGATGATGTGAGCGGTGCCGATTGCGAGTCCGGTTGAATGAGTTATTAGGAGTTGCTCCAAGAGAACGGACGACCCGCTCTTCTACAGACAAATCCCCGTCAATGCGAACGACCTCGCATGAGCGTTCCGACAACCATCGCTCGTGTATAGCCAGGCTACGACCAGCCATTCCCCCCTCATCATATTGCGCCGCCCACGCAAGGAAATTTAGATCGACCTGACCAACATGAGCAAGTTCTCTCTCACGCAGGCGCGCAACTCGGATAGGCGCAGGTAGAGTGAGAAAAATAATTAGAGAGAATGATTCTTCAATTTCTGACCCCCAATTCACCACCGAGCCGGACAACACCGCGGACTCAACCTTATTCAAATCCGCGAGTAGGAGGGAGAGCCGGAGCGTCCGCTCACGCTTTTGTTGAAATGGTGGATTGCCCGGAAGCCAGTAATAGTCATCCGCGTCGAGGAACGTGAGCCCGAGCTTATTCGCAAGCGCTCGTCCAAGCGTCGTAGTGCCGGAACCCGAAGCACCGGTAATTAATATTTGCACGATAGATTCTCGGAAACACCTAACACTCGCGTTCAGCCAGCGCGCGAACGACACTGAAAGAAAATGTCAGAACTGCGCTTCACGCTCGCTCGGCTGGAACACGTTGTTAGGCAAGTTTACGAGTCACCAGTGCCTTTCGTTCCGTGAAGCGTTCTTCTTTCAACGTTAATGACTTCCTTTCGGAAAGCCATCCATCTCTGACACCCTCATGGCCTGAAGGAGATGTCTCTTCTCATGGGTGATGATAATTCTGTAGGCATCCATTAAACTATAGGTGATGAAGCGAGTGACCGGAGATGAAATTTTGATCTTCTCTAAATCCAAATCTTCGGTGGCTTTCATGTACCTGATGACCTGATTCTGTTGGTCAATGAATCGGCGGATGATAGTCCCATCAACACTGCTGCTTGATGGCTGAAAAATCTTTGGGGCTTTCAGCTTACGTGTGGATTCAGGAGCGACGGCCTTAATAACCATCTTTCCCCAAAAGGCGGGAAGCCAGGGTAGGCTCTCCCAAAAGGTGTTCTTTTTCTCTCCGCTTAGAACCTTCTCGAACATCGGGAAAAAGGCTCCATTGGCCGTCACGAGATGGTCAAAGCACTGGGCGACGCTCCACTGGTCTGCGCCTGGTTTCCAGTTAAGCTGTGGTGCGGTTAAATCGCCAAAGCCCGCCCGTGTTTGATTAGTGATCGTGTTTGCTGCCGAGACTAATCCGGTTAAATGCTCACCTTGATTACTCGTCATCTCTAACTCCCTAATCCGGCATAAGCCTAAGCATCACTCCAGCCGCCGCACTTCGTATTAGACGGACAATTGTCCATATAATACCCGCCACCCTGAAAATTCTCTAAGATTTTTGAGACCTTCGCCGTGTGATGAGGATTTAATAACGCCTTCATCCTATGGCTTATCACGCGCCGATGCCTGGCCTTCACCCTGGCCTTTAACCTTTTTCCTTTTCCCTTTATATTATCCGGCGCATGTTGAAAAAGGTGCTCGGTGCTCTGTGGCGTCATTCGCCGAAGAGTGTGCGGCGGTGGGGCGTGCGCCTCATCGAGCCGCGCTTTATGGTAACGGCAGGGGCGGTCATCGTGGACGAGCGCGGGCGCGTGCTCTTGCTCAACCACGTCTTTCGCGCAGGGTCGGGTTGGGGCATTCCGGGCGGCTTTATCGAAAAGGGCGAGCAGCCTGAAGAGGCGCTCCGGCGAGAGTTGCGCGAGGAGACGGGGCTTGAGCTTGAGCGCGTCGAGATTGCTTTCGTGCGAACTCTCAAGAAGCCTGCTCAGGTTGAGATTATTTTTCGCTGCCGGGCACGGGGAAGCGCCAATCAGCAGAGCATCGAGATCAAAAGCGCCGAATGGTTTGCGCTCGACCATCTGCCATCGAAACTCCCCAAAGATCAACGCCGACTCATCGAGCGCGCTCTCAAAGATGGAGCAAAACAGGCGGATTGATGTATGCTGTGCGGTACGAAAAGCAGTGACGAGTGACAAGTGACGAGTGACAAGTTAAAACCTTGTTCCTGCTCGTCACTTGTCACTCGTCACTCGTCACTGTTCTTACTGGAGACCGAAAATGGTAAACCTGATTCCAACGCCCGAAGCCGTGATGCAGATTCTCAAGCGCACGGGAGCTTATCGTGAAGGCCATTTTGTCTATCCGTCAGGCAAACACACGCCGCACTACTTCCAGATGCCGCTCGCCTTTCGCTACTACGACACGGCGCGCGTCCTGGCAGTCGCGCTCTCGCGCAAGTTTCGCGTGGACCGCGACATCTCCAGCCATCTGCCGAAAGTTGCGATCATCTCGCCAAGCTCCGGCGGCATCCCCGTCGGCTTCGGTGTCCGCGAAGCCTTGAGCGCCGAACAGATTTACTGGGCGGAGCGGGAAGAAAATGGCAAGCGCATGTTTCGCCAGTACGTCAATCAGGGCGAGGTCAACCCCTGCATCATCGTTGACGACATCATTCGCAGCGGCCACGCGATTGAAGAGACTGCGGAATTAGTCAAGGAACTCGGCGCGACGATCATCGGCTGCGGCACAATCGTGCGGTTCACTTCCGCACCCGACAGCATCGGAGACGTGCCGATCAAATCGCTGATAGATTTCGAGTCTCACATGTACGACGCCGAAGATGGCTGTGTTGACTGCAAGGAAGGTGCACCGGAAGAACACGTCAGATTCTAAACAGTTTTCAGTTTTCGGTTTTCAGTTTTCGGCGAAGAAATCGAATCCTTTGCTAACTGAAAACCGAAAACTTAAATCTCGTGTCTATTGGCGAGCGCCTTGTCCATCGTTACTTCGTCAACGTATTCGAGGTCACTTCCTACCGGCATTCCCATCGCAATGCGCGTCACACGCACGCCGAGCGGTTTTAAGAGACGGCTGATGTAGTTGGCTGTCGCTTCGCCTTCCGTGTTCGGATTGGTCGCGAGGATCACTTCCGCCACTTCCACCCCTTCGTTATTCTCAGGCTTTAAGCGCGGCAGAAGATTTGCCAGGTGCAGATCGTCCGGCCCCATTCCGCGAATCGGCGAGAGGCTGCCGTGCAGCACATGGTAGAGACCATGATAGCTGCGCGTCTTTTCCACTGCGACCAGGTTGTAAGGCTCTTCGATCACGCAGATCATGGAGCGGTCGCGCGAAGTTGAAGCGCAGTAGCGGCAAGGGTCAACGTCCGTCAGATTGTTGCAGACAGTGCAGAAGATGATGCGCCGCTTAACCTCGCGCAGCGCCTCGACGAATCGCTCCACGTCCGCTTCAGGCACGCGCAGGATATGAAACGCCAGCCGCTGCGCGGTCTTGTGACCGATACCCGGCAGGCGTTTGAATTCGTCAATTAACTTGGTGACTGGTTCGGCGTAATCAAGCATAAATAGTGATAGGTGATGGGTGATGGGTGATGGGTAATAGGGATAAGGAAGAGCTGAGTTTTCTCTTATCACCCATCACCCATCACCATCATCGCTTTAGAATAGTCCGGGCGGGAGCATGCCGCCGAGCTTGCCTTTCATGGCTTCGTCAATCTTACGGTTGGCTTCGTTGACGGCGGCGAGGATCATGTCTTGCAGCATCTCTACGTCGCCCTCTTTGACGGCTTCCGGGTCAATCTTGAGCGCCACGACCTCGTGCGTGCCCTTCATCTGCACGGTCACAACGCCGCCGCCCGAAGATGCTTCAACGACGAGTTCTTCCATCTCCTTCGCCATCTTCTCCTGCATGGCTTGCGCCTGCTTCATCATCTGCTGAATATTCATGCCGCCTGGGAATTTCATCTCTCGTAACCTCTCTTTTAAGTCTGCTGAAAGTGTGAAAGTAAATTCACCGTTTATCCTAACTTTCGTCAGGCTTAAATGCAAAGAAGTGAGAGCGAACTTCATGAGTATTAATAAATTGAAACTGCGCTGGCATAAGCTGAATAAATAGGCTTCGTAGGTTTCTCGGCAGAAACAAATTCCGCGCCTGCGGCGATTGATGCGGTCAGATGTAAGGCGTCTATAGCTCCAAGGCCGTGCTGGCAAGCCAGAGTATAGGCAGGTTGAATGATTGAGGTTGGATCAATCCAGATAACAACACTCTTAAAGAATCGTTCATAAAAAGCAGTCTCTTTTTTCTTATTGAATTTTAAGGGAATTGGTATTACTTCCAATTGGAGGAAACGTGTGGCTACAAATTCTCGCTTGGGATCGCCAAGCACAGCCAGAGCGCGCATCTTTCGTGCGGCATCTAAACCAACAATGGCATTAATGAGTACGGAAGCGTCAACAAAGGTGGGCTGTTTAGTCGGCATTCTCTTGAACGTATCCACCTCGCCGATGTGCCAGCTCGACCTCGATCTCTTCTTCAGTCAGTAGCTCCTCACCTGACTCTTCATACTCACGGCTGAGTTTCACCAGATCACGCCCTAAATCAGACATTCGTTCTAAAGGTAAATTCGGCACGCGCGCACGGCGTACATTGTTCAGGCTCTGACTTTGACGGCTTGTGTTTCGTACTCTGGACATTTAGACCTCCGCCAGTATTCTAACATCTAATGCGGCTTCGCTCTATACTTGCGGCTTATGAATAAATTGCTTGCCTTCACACTCATTACCTCTCGCGTGATTCCCTTGCTGCTCGCTGACGTGCTATAAGCCAGAGCAGATCATGACACGCTATGTTATCAAACGCGGCGATGCGCCCGATAAGCTGGCGCGTTATCGCGCTGAACTTAATGAAGAACAGTTTCAGGTTGCCACAGCCAACACGGGCGCGGCGCTCGTCGTCGCGGGCGCTGGCTCAGGCAAGACGCGCGCGATCACGTATCGCGTCGCCTATCTCATCGAGCAGGGCGTTGCTCCGGCGCGCATCATGCTCGCAACCTTCACCAACCGTGCCGCGCGCGAGATGCTTCGTCGCGTTGAGCTTCTAACGAGCGGCTCAGATGTGCGCCGCGTCTGGGGCGGAACGTTTCATCGCATCGCCAATCTAATCCTGCGCCGCCACGCCTCATCCATCGGCTATGAATCCAACTACACGATTCTCGATTCGGAAGACGCACACGATTTTCTCTCAGCCTGCGTTGACGAAGCGGGCGTTGACACGAAAGCTCGACGCTTCCCCAAGGCTGAAGTCTTGCAGAACATCATCAGCTTTGCGAACAACACGGATCGTCCCATCGAAGATATAGTCGCGCGCCGCTACCCGCACTTCGAGCCGCTCACGCAAACCGTCAAGCGCGTTGACATGATCTACATGGAGCGCAAGCGCGAGCGCAACCTGATGGACTACGACGATCTGCTGCTCAACTGGAAACGGCTCTTGATGGAGAAGCCGGACATAGCGAATCTCTACGCGGATCAGTTTCAGCACATCCTGGTTGACGAGTACCAGGACACGAACAAGCTACAGGCGGAGATTGTTGACCTGCTGGCCGTCAAGCATCGCAACGTGATGGTGGTGGGCGACGACGCGCAGAGCATCTACGCCTGGCGCGGCGCGGAGTTTACGAACATCTACGAGTTTCCCCAGCGTTACCCGGAGGCGCGCGTCTATCGCCTGGAAATCAACTACCGCTCGACGCCGGAAATCCTCGCGCTCGCCAACGTCTCAATCGCCTCGAACCGCAAGCAGTTTCCCAAAACCCTGCGCGCCGCGCGTGATTCAAAGGGGCTACCACCCGCGCTCATTCCATGCCGCGACGCAGACCAGCAGGCCGCCTTCATCGCTTCGCGCATTCTTGAGTTGCGCGACGAAGGCATCGCGCTTGAAGAGATAGCCGTGCTCTATCGCTCCCACTACCATTCGCTTGAGCTGCAACTGGAACTAACCAGGCGCGGCATTCCTTATCGCGTCCGCAGCGGCGTGCGTTTCTTCGAGCAGGCTCATATCAAGGATGTCGTCTCGTATCTTCGCGTCATTACCAATCCGCGCGACGAGCTTGCATGGAAACGCATCCTGCGCCTGATTCCGCAGGTCGGCAACGCCACCGCCAACAGAATCTGGGAGCGTCTGGCTTACGCGCCAGACCCGCTTGCCCTCGTGCGTCGTGAGGATTTCGCGGCTGCTCCAAAACGCGGGGGCGGCTGGACGGAGTTTCTCTCTCTGCTCGAAAGTCTCGTGCAGGATGAGACGCGCGGAAACCCTGCCAGGCAGATCGAGTTGATTCTGACGCGCGGCTACGAATCGCACCTCTCGAACAATTACGAGAACGCGGAAGCGCGCCTGGAAGATTTGCGGCAGCTTGCTCTCTACAGCACACGCTACAACTCGACCGAAGATTTTCTCTCCGAGTTGGCCTTGCTCTCAACCGAACGCTACGGCGCGCCGCAACCCGTCGCGGGCGAGGATGTCGTGATGGGCGGCGATGAAGACGAGTTGCTGACGCTCACGTCCGTGCATCAGGCTAAGGGTTTGGAGTGGCGCGCGGTCTTCATCATCTGGGCGGCTGACGGCAAGTTTCCCAGCCCGCGCTCCCTGCGTGACGCCGAAGGCGAAGAGGAGGAGCGTCGCCTCTGGTACGTCGCCTTGACGCGCGCTGGCGAGCAGCTTTACATCACCTATCCTTTGATGATAACTGACTACAATCGCCAGACGGTCGTGCAGAAGCCCTCGCGCTTCGTGACGGAAGTGCCGCCGGAGCTTTACGACATCTGGTCGCTTGAAGAAGAGAACAAGCTCGCGGCGACTGAAGAGGAATCGCAGAAGTATATCAACTGAAGTTTCTCGTGGAGGCTCATTTGGAGACACAAAGCAAACTTGCGGGCGAAGAGCTAAACGATGAAGACCGCTCGCTCACTGCTGTCGTCAAGCTTTATTACGACCTGCACGTTCCTGTGGCTACCTCGCCAGCTCCTCTACTCATCGCGCTGCACGGCTACGGGGCAAACAAGAGACAGATGATGCGAGAGGCGCGTCTCATAGCACCGCCTGACTTTGCCCTCGCTTCGTTGCAGGGTTTTCATCAACACTTGAAAGAGCCGAAGGAGACGGGCGGGCCGCTACGTTATGCTTTCGGCTGGCTGACAAATTTTCACCCGGAAGATTCAATTGCGCTGCATCATCACGCGCTCCTCGATTTGATTAGCGCACTCACCAGCGATGGCGTTGCCGACCGCGAGCGCATCTTTCTCCTGGGTTTCTCTCAGTCGTGCGCGCTCAACTATCGCTTTGCCTTCACGCACCCGGAATATTTGCGCGGCGTCATAGGCATCTGCGGCGGACTGCCCGGCGATTGGGAATCAAGCAAGCTATACGGGCAGACCTCCGCCGCCGTGCTTCATCTCACAGGCAACCGCGACGAATTTTACCCGCCGACGCGCACGAGCGATTATGCAGCGCAACTCAGAAGACGCGCCCGCGACGTTGAGATAAGAGACTATGATGCTGAGCATGAGATTGTGCCCGCGATGCGTGAAGATGTGCGAGAATGGCTGAGCAAATATAAGGATTGAATCGTTGAAACATTGGTTCATTGCTTCATTGAATCTATGACTAAATGAGCCAATGATTCAATCCTTCGGCCCGGCTCGCGTTTCAAGTAGAATGCCGGAAACATTAAAGGAGACCGAAATCTCGTGACCTTAAAGAAACTTTCACTTCCGCTCTGCGCGTTCGTTCTCTTGCTCTCGCTCGTTCAGAGTGGATTCCCTATGATTTGTGGTGCGAAGAGTGCGCGCACGAGTATGAGCTTCGCCGCGAAAGCGCCGCCCGCATTGGTCGAGCAGATCGCGCGCGATAATGAAGACGTGAAGCAGTGTGTTCAGGAACAGTTTCACGGCAGTGCGGCAGCGCTTGCCAAAGAAGTTGATACCGAAGAGCGAGATTTGAATCGAGACGGGAAGCCGGAGTTTCTCATCGCCTTTCAGGGAGCGTGCGGCGGCGCGGCCAATGGCCCCGTCTTCGTTTATAGACGCTCCGCCAAAGGCTACACCCAATTGCTGGAAGACACGGGGCAGGATTTTACGGCCAAGAGAACGTCAACCAACGGCTATGCCGACTTACAGGTCGGGGCGCACAGCTCAGCCGTCGAACGTGAGTTGACCATTTACAAATTCAGCCGAGGAAAGTATCGAGCGAGCGAGTGCATCACGCAGACTTACGTGGGCAAGCGGCGCGGGCGAGATGTTCTCAAGTTCAATCGTCACAACTGCTCTGACAATAGATAGCAATTCATATTCAGGGAGAGCCTCTGCCGCGTTGCTTCTGCATAAGCACGGAAAATTAAAACCATGAAACGAATATTTATGCTTAAGATCACCGTTAGACTGTTGATGCTGACAATCGCCGTATGCCTCAATGTGACCGCGCTCGCTTCCCGCCAGCAAGAGCAAACTATGAAACCGAATAAGCATGATGAGAAAACAATCGCAGCTATTCGCGCCGTGCTCGACGCTCAGGTGGCTGCCTGGAATCGCGGCGACATCGAAGGCTTCATGGATGGCTACTGGCGATCAGATGAGACGGTCTTTGTTTCCGGCGACACGGTGACGCATGGCTGGCAGACTGTGCTCGACCGCTACAAGAAAGGCTACAGTACGCGCGAGAAGATGGGCACGCTCACCTTCTCCGAGCTTGAGATTAAAGTCGTCAGCAAAGACACGGCGGTCGCGCTTGGGCGCTGGCAACTCGCGCGCTCTGGTGATACGCCGCACGGACGTTTCACCCTAATCTTCCGCCACAAGGCAGAAGGCTGGCGCATCGTCCACGACCACACCAGTTCGTGAATCGTAAATAGACGAACAGCTTTTCACGATTCACGATTCACGATTTACGAGCATAATGGCTGACGACGACAATCAAGAACGCGCGACCACAGAACTTCTCGCCGCTGAAGAGCGCGTCGAGGAGCGAAGTCGCGTCTTCAAAAAAGAACTCGGCCTCAGAGACCTTGTGCTGACGCAGATTCTTTACATCGTCGGCCTGAGTTGGGTCGGGGCGGCTGCGAAACTCAGCACAGCGCACATCGTTTTCTGGCTGCTCGCCATCATCCTCTTCTATCTTCCCTCGGCTGCCGTCGTCGTCTACCTCAACCGCCTGATGCCGCTCGAAGGCGGGCTGTATCAATGGGCCAAGCTCGGTCTCTCGGATTTCGTGGGCTTCATGGTCGCGTGGAATCTATGGCTCTATGTGATCGTGCTCAACTCTGAAATCGGGTTGCAACTCGCAACGAATCTCTCTTATGCGCTGGGACCGAAGGCCGCTTGGCTGGCCGGGAGCAAGTGGTTCATAGCGGTTTCGGGTTGCGCCATCATCGGGCTAATGACTCTCGTCTCAACGCGGGGCTTGGGCGTCGGTAAATGGATTCATAATGCGGGCGGCTTGATTATTCTAATCGTCTTCGCGCTGCTGATTGCGCTGCCACTCCTCAATCTGGCGCGCGGCACGATTTCCGAGTATCACCCGCTGGCGATAACCATGCCCGCGCTCTCGCTCCTGAACTTGAACATTCTCGGCAAGATGGGATTCGGCGCGCTCGGCGGCTTTGAATACGTCGGCATCCTGGCGGGGGAGTGCCGCGATCCTGTGCGCTCGATCAATCGTTCGGTGCTTATCGCCGCGCCCATTATCGCTGTCATGTTTATTCTGGGGACGAGTTCCGTGCTCGCCTTCGTGCGCCCCGATAATGTGGACTTGCTCGGCCCGATTCCGCAGGTCTTGAGCCTCGGCTTCAGCGCCTTCGGATTCGTCGCGCGCGTTGTCTCGGTCGTCATCCTGGCGCTCTTGGCGATTCGCTTAGCGCAGGCCAGCATCAGCTTCACAGGCAGCACGCGATTGCCGATGGTTGCCGGATGGGACCGCCTGCTTCCCAACTGGTTCACGCGCCTGCACCCGAAACATAAGACGCCTGTCAACTCCATTATCTTCGTCGGCATCATGACGTTCGTCTTCGGCCTGATGAGTATCATCGGGGTCGGGCAGCAGGAAGCATATCAACTCTTGCAGAACGCATCCGGCATTTTTTATGCGCTCACTTACTTGGTGATGTTTTCGATTCCGCTCATCGGACTCAGCGGAATACGCGCACCGCTCTGGCTCAAAGTCGTTTCCGTTTCCGGGTTGCTGATGACTCTTCTTTACGTGACGCTTTCCGTCTTCCCGATTATCAATGTCGAAAGCTGGTTCGCCTTCGCTTCCAAGATCATCGCCGTCATCCTGGTCGCAAACATCATCGGCACGGGTATCTTTCTCTTCGCCAAAAGAAGACGGGAGCAGAAGTCAGTACCACCTGCGGTAGCGGGCGGGTAGTGCTGAGTCACACACCCGCCCGCTACCGCAGGCGGTACTGACCCGTAGCTATACTCAAGACAAATCCTAATCCTTTTGGAGATTTTCTCTATGCGAAAACTACAAAGCACGTTGGCTGCTATCACGCTGATGCTCGTCTCGCTCTCGTTTGCGCCGACACGCGCGCAAGGTGTGAGCGGCAAAATTGAAGGCTACGGCATTGAGCGCTATCTGAATATTCGCAGCGCCAGCTCACCTGCGCTCTCGCCCAAAGGCGACCGCGTGGCGTTTCTGACCAACATCACGGGCACTCCGCAGGTCTGGATGATTAATGCGGAGGGAGGCTGGCCGGAGCAGATGACTTTCTACAGCGACCGCGTGGATTTCGTTCGCTGGTCGCCGGACGGCTCAGGACTCATCTTTTCAAAATCCAAGGGTGGCGACGAGAACGCGCAGCTTTTCTGGCTCTCGCCCGACGGCTCTCGGATTAAAGCTCTGACGGATGCGCCGACGGTTCGGCATAACTTCGGCGGGTGGTCGCACGACGGCAAGAAAATCTCTTACGCCTCGAACAAGCGCAACAAGGATTACTTCGACGTTTACGTGATGGATGTCGCAACCGGGCGCGAAGAGTTGGTCTATCAACAGGACGGCTCAAACGACGTGGAAGCGTGGTGGTTTAATGATCGCTCCCTCATCGTCTCTCACGCCAACGAGCAACTGAGCCTCGACAATGATCTCTACCTCGTTGACACTGAGACGAAGCAGGCAACACTTCTGACGCCGCACCAGGGCGCAGCGCAGTTTGGCGATGTCTTCTTCGCGCCCAACGGCCACACAATATTCTTTGGCACAAACGACAACCGGGAATACTACTCGCTCGCCGAGATGGATTTGCAGAGCAAGAAAGTCAGAATCATTGACGACACTCAATGGGATTTGGCCGCAACAGAGATGTCCGACGACGGCAGCCTCTTCGCCTACACGATCAACCGCGACGGCTTCAGCGAGCTTTACGTGCGCGGCCTCGACACAGACGGCAAGCCTCTGATTACCGTGATGGGAGAAAAGGGCACACCCGTCCAGCTTCCAGGCAAAGGCATCGTCAGCGGCCTACAGTTCTCAAAAGATAACGGCAAGCTCACCTTCGTCTTCAACGGCTCGCGCTACAACTCGGATGTCTGGCTCTACGATTTGAAGACGCGCAAACTCTCGCAGGTGACGCACAGTTCAACCGCAGGCATCCCGCGATCTTCATTTGTCGAGCCGCAGTTGATTCACTACAAGAGTTTCGACGGGCGCGAGATTCCGGCTTGGTATTACAGACCGCAATTAGATAAGTCTGTAAATTTGTCTATGAATTTCGCTGCGACTCTTGCAAAAGCTCCTTCAGGTTCCTTCGGCGGACAGACAGTAGATTTACCGGGCTTACCCGTCATCGTCAGCGTGCATGGCGGGCCGGAAGGTCAGGAGCAGCCAGCTTTCAGTTCCATCTATCAATACTTCCTCGCGCGCGGCTACAGTATTCTCGCGCCGAACGTGCGCGGCTCGACCGGCTATGGCAAGACCTTTACGCACCTCGACGATGTGCGTAAGCGCGAAGATTCGGTCAAGGATTTGGCGGCAGCCGTCGAGTGGTTGAAAACAAGTGGCGGAGCAGACCCGCGCCGCATCGCCGTCATGGGCGGCTCCTACGGCGGCTACATGACGCTGGCCGCCGTCACGCTCTACCCGGAGTTGTGGGCCGCAGCCGTTGATACGGTCGGCATCGCCAACTTCGAGAGTTTTTTGAAAAACACTTCCGGCTATCGCCGCAAGCTGCGCGAGGTAGAGTACGGCTCGCTTCGCAGCGACCTTGATTTCCTGCGTGCCATCTCGCCGCTCGCCAAGGTCGAACGCATCAAAACGCCGCTCATGATTATCGCAGGCAAGAACGATCCGCGCGTGCCCTACACCGAAGCAGAGCAGATGGTCAAAGCCTTGCGCGACCGCAACGCCGTCATCGAATACAAACTCTTCGATGATGAAGGGCACGGCGTCGCCAAACTCTCAAACCGCCTGATCGTCTATCCGCTCATGGCTGACTTCCTTGATCGGTATATGAAATAAGTCTGGAGTCTGGAGTCGAGAGTCTGGAGTCAAAGGCAAAAAGGAAATTTGCTTTTGACCTCGGACGCGCTCTTGACGTACCAGACTCCAGACTCCAGACCTCTTATGCCTGAAACGCTCGCCATCGTTGGCTGCTCGCAACTCGTCACGCTCGGAAGCTCTGTGAAGGGGCCTCGCATGGGCGCGGCGATGCGTGAGCTTTCCAGCATCGAGGATGGCGCGATGCTGGTGCGCGATGGGCGTATTGAGAAGGTCGGCGCGCGTAATGAAATCGAGCCGCTCATCGGGGCAGACAGCGAAGTCGTTGATGCGGGCGGGCGGGTTGTCATGCCGGGATTTGTTGACGCGCACGCGCATCCGGTTTTTATGGGGACGCGCGTGGATGAGTATGAGCAGCGCGCAGAGGGTGCGACCTACCAGGAGATAGCTGCTCGTGGTGGCGGCATACGTTCGACCGTTCGTCGCACGCGCGCAGCCACGCTCAAAGAGTTGGTTGATGCGTCGCGGCGTTACAGCGGGTGGTTTCTGCGCGGTGGCACGACGACTGTCGAGGCGAAATCGGGTTATGGATTGTCTGTTGAAGATGAGTTGAAAATCCTGCGCGCGATTAAGCAGTTGAATGAAGAAACGCCGCTCCGCTATGTCCCAACTTTTCTCGGCGCGCATGACATTCCTGAAGAGTATCTTGAGCGGCGCGAGGATTACGTTGCGCTCGTTATTGAAGAGATGTTGCCGCGCGTCGTGTTGGAGAAGCTGGCGGAGTATGCGGATGTGTTCTGCGAAGAAGCGGTCTTCACCGTCGAGGAATCCAGACGCATCCTGTCGGCGGCGCGCTCTCTCGGCCTGGGTTTACGCCTGCACGCGGATCAATTAACTCCCGGCAATGGCGCACGCCTCGCAGCAGAGCTTCATGCAACGACCGCCGACCATCTGGAACACACAGACCTTGAGGGAATCAATGCGCTGAAGTCTGCGAATGTTCAGCCGGTGTTGTTGCCTTGCTCAGTCTATGCGCTCGGCCTGGCGCGCTACCCTGCGGCGCGCGAGATGATTGATAGAGGGTTGGCGGTTGTGCTTGCCACAGATTTTAATCCCGGCTCCAGCCCGACACCTTCAATGCCGATGGCGCTCTCGCTCGCCTCGACGCACATGAAAATGTCGCCATCGGAAGCTCTCACCGCCGCGACTATCAACGCAGCTTACAGTCTCGGACGCGGCGATTCCATCGGCTCACTAGAAACGGGCAAGCACGCCGATTTCGTCATACACGATTGCGCGGACTACCGCGAACTCCCCTACTTCTTCGGCATCGAACACGCCCGCGCCGTTTACTCCAATGGTCAACTTGCTTTCAGTCGTTGATTACGGTGTTCGCTTCAGCTCATCAATCACCTTGTTGAACGAGCCGAGGTTGTCACCCTTTGTTATCTGCTTATCCATGTCGGCGCGGGCCTCGGTTGAAAGTAAATAACCGAGGGGAAGTTTGACGTTTGTTTGATTGACTTGAAAGTGTGCCTCGTCAGCCAAACGCAGATTGAATTGCGAGGTGGGGGTTGCTGCGTCAAGCCGCTCTTTAAGCGTCGTCTGCATTTCCCCCACCGATAGAGTGCCGCGCGCCGTTCCCCCATTCACGACAGCAAAGATAGGCGACGTGATTTCACCCAACCCATGCCTGTGATATAGAAGCTCGCCCTGATCAGCGCCGATGCGAATGATGATGATCTGAATGTCTACCTGCGCCGCCCTGGTCGCCTCCTCGATGTTCAGGGCCGAGAGTAAATCTAAAACGGTAGCCGTGCCGGAGTTCTCGAAATAGCCTCCATCCACGTAGCGAAACTTGCCTTCTCTGATCTTGCCATCCTTGTCCTTGAGTTGAACCGGCAGGTAGCCCGCAGACGCCACAATGGGAAAACGCGCGCTGAGATACGCAGCCGTGCTGAGCGGCATAGAGATCGCCGGATGTGCATCGGCCAGGCTGGTCAATCCGTTCAAACGTCCATTCAGTCCGGCATTCGGGCTACCTTCGGGGCTGCGAGGGTTCAGATTGCTGACGACCATTTGCTCGCCCGTCTCAACTCTCGTGGTATTAAGAAACAGCGCCGGAGTTGATTGCCTGGCGAAGTCTTTATAGAGATCGGTGAGGTAGAAGTTTTTGTAAAACTCGTCGCCGCCGGTGGCCCGCTTCCAGTAGTAGCCCAGCGCATCTTCCGCAGCGCGGGAACGGTCGAACCTCTGAACAGGGAAAAATAAGAAGCGTTGCAAAAGGTCCGGGTAGAGCGTCGCGGCCAGGAGCGGAGAGAGCAAGTCGTGCCCCAGCACATCATCGCTCAGTTTGCTCATGCTGCCTTTCGCTGTGTCCGGCAGATTCACCTGGGGATTGCAGGGTTGCGCCGAGTCGTGGTTGACGTACTTGTGCGCGAGAGCGGCAAAGACCGCGCCTCCCAGACTGCCGCCCGAAACGCCGCTAATCGCAAAGACGTGATGCGCGAATGCCGGGTCTTGATCTTGCAGCTTTGAGAGCACGAGGGAAGCGAAGTAGGCTGCGCGCAGTCCGCCACCTTCCGCCGAAACGATAAAGACGGGGTATTTGACCTTATTGTCGCCGCCCTTGTAGTTCTCCTTATCACAGCGATTCACCAGCCATTGTTTGAAGCCTTCGTGAATATCCATTCGCTTGGCCGGAGTCTCATCAGGATCAAGACGGTAACGAACACGATGGTTGTCGTTCCAGTCGGCGGCGCTAAAGATGAAGGCGAAGATTATAAGGATCGAGAAGAGTGGAAGGCGCGTGAGCTTTCCGGCGTAAGCCAGCGCGCTGCCAACCGGAATCCAAGCGGCTGCAAAGAGCAGGACGATTGCCATTGGGCCAATCACAATTGCCACCTCGACTGCTTTATGCCTGCCCGACTCAAAAGAGAAAATGAAAAGTAAGCTGAGCCACAAGAAGATGGCGAAAAGGAGCACTGCCTTGCCGGAACGGGCTAATTTCGACACGCCGGGAATGGAGCCGCCCTGAGATGATCGCTGATCCTCGACCGCTCCACCCTTCCGCCCTTTCAATCTATCTATCAGCCAGTGGCGAAAGTGAAAGAAAACGTACAGGAGGAATGCCATCAGCAGACTGAAAAAGGCGAGCAATCTGAGTAGAGTAGCGTTATTTTCGACTGTCGCCGTTTCGGCTGCCGCCGCCCACAGCGCCCAGGCGACGAAGACCAGCGGCAGAGCGCCGATGACCCTCGGCAGGTGACGAATCAAAAATCCTTTCGCGCTGGCCGCGCACCCTTTGGCATTCGGCAACGGGTCAATCAGGTATAGCAGGACGCGAGCGCAGTACCAGGATAAAAGAGAGAGGATCAGCGACGAGACGACGAATAAGATGCGCGGCCAGGTTTGAAAAGAGTCGGAGTCAGTCGAGGCCAGCACACGCAGGGCTTCCAAAGATTGACCTGCGAAGCGAAGGGCAATGCCTGCCAGCAAGGACATAGCGATGCTGAAGCGTATGACAAATGCGACGCGCCAGAACGCCTGGATCACGTCCAATATACAATTATAGGTTTTCAGAAATTTTGGTGACATGGGAGAGTCTCCTTAAAGGTCTGGTTAATTCGAGCTTAATGCAAAGTCGAGTGATGAAGAGAGCATCGAATCGTGGCTGCTGCGGCCTGAGAAGCGTGGAAGGCGAGGGTGTAATGAGTGAAGCGCACCGCAACGGCTGGCAGCGGAATTCACGCCGCTTATATCCCCAACTTCACAGGCTTGTCAACGAAAAGATTAAAAAAGGGTAGTGGGTCATTTTCATTGTTGAACAATTGTGTTCTAATTGTCTGCCTTAGACCGCTCGTTTCTTGAAGCCCACTCAGGAGGACAAAATGAACTTCTCAAACCGATTGCGCCCTGTCCTTATCGGAAGTGCACTCGTTATTGCTTTGTTGGGTTACATGGTCGCACAGGCGAGCCTCAAAACCACCGAGGCGTCAGCCAACGCGTCAGCCTCTATCTTCATTAAGGATAAGAACTACAGAGTCAGGATTCTTAACACGTTTGGCATAGTGCAAAGAATTGCAACTTGTACACCTCAAGACACTAAAGACAATTGGGTTAAGTGTAGTGGCACGCTATATAAGGTAGATGGCACGCCAGAAGCCAAGTATGTGGCGTGGCTCAACACAGACCACTTAAACTTTGTCGAAGAGTACTGACTAATCCAACATCTTCACAATATCCTCAATGCTCCACAGCTTCTTGCTCACGCCTGCTTCCATCGCTGGCGTACATCTCAAGCTCTGATGAATGCGGCAAAAGTTGTAATACATATAATGAAGCGCAATCGCGTGCATGTGATTCTCTAGCTTCTTTGAAAAGCCATTAGTTAAACGAGTGAAGCGTCTCATGCTCATTCGCATGGTCAAGTTTTGACGTTCAATGTAGCTGGTAGAAATCATCGGCGGGAACGGGTCGCCTGTGATGATTTTAGTCTCGCACCCGATACACTCCGCAGGACTATAGCGAATCTCATCTTGAGACTTGCCATAGATTTTGATTAACTGCGCGAAATCAATATCAGCACCGAAAGCGCCTTCAACAGCTTCCACGTATGCCTTGAGTCCATCCGTTGTGAGCATTACACGATGCTTGAGACGGCCTGCCAAATCGTTAATGAACTCACTAGCGGCATGAGCATCACGGCGGCCTACGTGCCAGCAAGGGACTAACTTGCTATCGGCATCAATGGCAACCCAAGTCCACACATCGCCATAACCGAAGACGCCTTCATGCTCTGGCGCGACGTTCTTTTTCTTCGCATAGCAGAAGCTCCAGATTTCGTCACACTCTAAACGACGGCAAGGAAGATTCCGCATCACTTCATCCTGATAGTTAGCGCAAGCCGTGCCAACATCCTCAAGAAGTTTAATGACCGTATTCTTGGATGTGCCTGTCATGCGAACTATTGAGCGGATGCTACAGCCTTCGACTAAAGCGGCTATAACTTGAATCCGGCGTTCGGCGATTAGCTTGTTCATGAAAATGATTATATGCTTGCCCGCGTAAGAAGTCAATATAAATCTTGCGTTTAACACAAAAAGGTGGCATACTTTTTTAGTAAGAAATGTTTAACTAAAAGGGCCTTTAGTATGAAAAGAGATACCGGACATTACGTATTATGCTCTGAAAAATATGACCCCTTTAAGGCGTTCGTACCATTCCCCTTACCGCCCGACCCGCCCCTTATCTTAGATGATGAGCTATGTGATTTGATGGAAAAGGCGAACCGTGCATTGGGCCGCCTTGATGGAGTGACAGCGCTTCTTCCAGATACTTATCTGTTCACTTATTTTTATGTTCGTAAAGAGGCTGTACTTTCTTCGCAGATCGAAGGCACGCAATCATCCCTACAAGAGTTTCTGCTTTTTGAGATTAACGAAGCACCGGGTGCTCCGCTTGTTGACGTACAAGAGATTTCTAATTACGTGCGCGCTATGAATCATGGCCTCCAAAGCATTCGCGGCGACGGCAGCCCACCGCTTTCGCTCAGACTTCTTAGAGATGTTCATGGCATCCTATTATCGAAGGGGCGCGGCAGTGATAAAGGGCCGGGTGAGTTCCGGCATTCTCAGAATTGGGTCGGAGGGCCAACACCCAGCAAGGCAAAATACGTTGGCCCTCCGGCTGACAGAGTAATGGAATGTTTAGATGTTTTTGAGAAATTCTTGTATGACGTTCCATGCCGCACCCCCGTACTTATAAAAGCTGCGTTAGCTCATGTGCAGTTTGAATCTATCCACCCTTTCCAAGATGGTAACGGGCGCGTTGGACGGCTACTCATTACCCTTTTGCTTTGCTCAGAAGAGGCATTGAAAGAGCCGATGCTATACCTAAGTCTGTATTTTAAGATGCATCGGGAAGAATATTACGAACGGCTGCAAAGTGTCAGAGAAACGGGCGATTGGGAGGGCTGGTTAAAGTTCTTTTTGATTGGAGTGCTAGAAACCGCACAGCAAGCGGTTACCGCAGCGCAGGCTATTTTAAGACTTTTTGACAAGGATAAGCGCAGAATAGCGTCAATCGGACAGCGAGCAACTACGGTCTTGCAGGTGCATGACATTTTTCAAAGCAGACCTATTCTCTCGATTGGGACTGCTCGTGAGGAATTGGCTGCAAAAAAATTGAAGCTTACTGACCAGACTATATACAACTGCATTAACATGCTTGAGAAGCTAGGCATTATAAGAGAGATAACAGGGAAGGAGCGTAACCGATTATATATTTATGATGAGTATATGGATATTCTTAGTGAAGGGGTTGGACCGTTACCGTCATGAAGCTTTTTTCCATCTAGCTTCTGCCGCTTTTCTGGCAATCTCGCTGCGCGCTGCGTCAGAAAGCTTTTGAGCGCGAGCCTTGCCGCCTTTACTAGCACCTAGCCTACCTAGAGCAACGGCAGCCGGATTCTTTTCTCTCTCAAGTGGCATCTCTTCTTTCGGAATTTCGCCAGTGGACATATCAACAATATATTTCGCCAGTTGGTTTACGTCGCGTGGTCTTTTACGTTCATGTGTGGACATAGGTAGATTATGCCACACTCTGATTTAGAGTGGAAACTTTCTTTGAGTGTTTAACTTTGTAAATGACCCACTACCTAAAAAAGAGAATGCTTGACGCACCAGCCGTTGTCATTTATTATTGCCTCAACACTGGAAAGGAGGTGATCAAAAAGCATATGAGTAGTTATCACAGTGAGGTGGCTGAGTCCTAGCCTCTGGACTGATACCCGAATTTGTTAGGATGTTCCGTCCAGACGTGACTCGTGTTTAGTGCGCTTTTTCGATAAGCGGCACACGGGAGACACACCAGGTTCAGGGCAATCCCAGCAGTTCACCGGAAGGCCGCTCGCGATTAGTCGCGGGCGGCTTTTTCTTTTACCTTGTCGCGCGCTTGCGGTTAATGGTAACGTGCCTCTAGGATAGCAAAAGCCCTCAAGCTTTCGACTACTCTTTCAGCCATTCGTATTCCTCGCGGCTGTCGGTGGCATTTGAAGTGAGACAATGTGGGAGATCAACAACGAGCGGCGGGCCTCACCTCGGCATAGCGTCAACATCGAGTTCAGAGTCCTGCTCGTAGCCAAAAAGAGAAGCGCCGAAGGCGAGGAGCAGGTGCTCCCGTTGATAGGCTATACGCGGGACATCAGCGAGAGCGGATTGGCTCTCCTGGTGTCCGCTAAAAGCATGAGTGTGCTTTACAATCTCGGCGAGGCTTACACGCTGCAACTCGTCCTACAGCTTCCGACAGGGCCGATTGAGCTAGAAGTCACCCCGGCACGCTACCAACATATCAACGAAGGAACCGCAGGCTCGCGCATCCTGATTGGCGCGCGGATCACAAAGATCAGCGATGAAGACCGCGCACGCTTCTTAGAATATTTGAGAACGCAAAATTAAAAATGCAAAATGGGAGATGAGAAGATCGGCCTTCGTCTTCCATTTTGCATTTTACATTCTTAATTTTTAACTTCTCTATCCTCCGTATTGGCGTTGAGCGATCTTGGCAAGGGCGATGGTCAGGGCTGCCGTGCCCAGGGATTTGACCAGCGTCGGATGCTCCGAATAGAAGCTGCTGATGTGGTCAATAATCGAAGGGTCGTGCTTTTCAGCCTGTGCTGCAACCTGCTCGACGGCTTCGGGCTGAATCTGCGCGGCCTGTTCGGGCGTCACCTCCTGCTGTCCACCTTTGAAAAGATTGATGAGACTGGAGAGTCCGCCGCCTCCTGCGCCGCTCCCGCCCCCACCGCCCGACATCACATGCGAGAGGATGGCTGGCCCGGCATACTTCATGAGGGTGTTGAGAAGTCCAGCGCGTTGCTGAGGGTTGGAATTGCTGAAGAGACTGGAAGTCATCTGGCCGAATTCCGGCGTCTGGTCGGAACGAAAAGCCGCAGCCAGTCCATCGGCGACCGCAGGTTGCGGCGCTGCCTGGGCGACCTGATCGAAATCGTTGTGAACAGTGTCCTGCCCCTGGTCAGTCTGCCCTCCGGTGTACTTTTGTAAAAGCCCGCTCAGTTCATTCATCAAATCCATATTCGTCACCTTTCTCTTAAATCTATTTGAAGAGCGCATCCTGCTTATGCAAAGCACGAATCTCGGACGCGCATCGTTGATGCTTGGGGGCTTTAACTTGAAAACGTGTGCGCTAATTTTACCACACGCGCGCTCAATCGCTAGGGCGTAGCTTTCGGCCTCGGCGTCGGTGTCGGCGTCGCCTGTTCAGACGGAAGCACACGCGACTGATCCGGCGAATCGGGAGAAGTGTGCAGGTGGACGGCCTTCCAAGTTGTGCCGATGCGACGAAAGACAAGCGTCATGCGACCCGTAGCTGTCTCAGACGCGCCCTTGTAGGTTTGCGATTGCGTCCAGAGACAAGTGACGACCGCGCCATCGCGCCCCAGCATCTGCACGCGCACATCGCGCACGTCCAACTTCACATCTTTCATGTTCGGATAAGAACTCGCGCGGTTCGTGCGCATCTGCTCCCAGCCTTTAGTGACTGAGCCGTTGTTGTTGAAGAGCACGAGTTGCGGCGAGTTCCAGTAGACGCCCGTGACGGCGCTCACGTCCGTGTGGCGGATGCCTTCGAGCAAAGTATTGAAAGTGGCTAGAACGTCTTTCGCCGTCGGAACGTTTTTGCTTCCCGCAATCTTGCTCCGCGCCGAGGGCGTGCGCGTCGAAGGCGTTTCTTCCGTTTGCTGCGCTCCCGCCTCTTCGACACCTTTCGCCGGAGTGTTCGTCGTTTTCGTCGGAGCGGTGGACGTTCGCTTGCGCGTCGCGCTGGAAGAATTAGAATTCTGCGCAAAGCCGTAAGCCGAGAGAGCGCAAGTTACCATGATGATGATTGATAATCTTCTAAACATTAATTAACTCCTCGAATCTGGATTAGGGGAAACTTTTACGAGCTGACATCAAACCAAGGTTCCTGGCTGCGAAGTCGCCGGACAGAGCGTTCACGCCCGATTACGTCAAAGACTTCAAACATTGATGGGCCGACCGCCTGACCTGTGAGCATTGTGCGCGCGGCGTTGATTAAAAGGCCAGCCTTGACGCCTGCTTCATCAGCGAAGGCGCGCAGGGCCGCATCGCTCATCTCGGCTGTGAATGGCTCGACCTCTTCCATTTTTTCAGCCAGTGCGGGAAGAAGCTCACGTAAGCGCGGCTCTTTCAAAAGATTTTTCTTGACCGCAGCCTCGTCGAAATCGAAGTCGTCGGAGAAATAGGCGCGGCCCTGCGCGGAGAAATCCTTGAGCGTGTGAAAACGCTGGCGAATCAACTCAACCGTCTTCTCAAACCAGCCCCTGTCTTCGTCCTCATACTCCTCGCGCCAGAGCTTGTTTGCTCTGAGTTCAGCCTTCAGCATCGGCAATAGTTCCGCAAGCGGCATCGTCCGAATGTACTCGGCATTCATCCACAGGGCTTTCGCGTCCGTCCACTGTCGCGGGTCTGCTTCGCTGAAGTTGAAGATGGCGGGCGAGCGGCTGATGCCTTCGAGCGAAAACTTCTGGACGAGTTCGTCCATCGTCATGATCTCCTGCTCGCTATCGGGCGACCAGCCCATCAGCGCCAGGAAGTTGCGAAACGCCGCCGGCACAAATCCTTTGTCGCGGTATGTCGTTAAGCTTACGACTTCGCCGTGCTTGCGCTTGGAGAGCTTGCCTTTGTTCGGCGCGAGGATGAGCGGGAGATGCGCGAAGCGTGGAGGCTTTGCGCCGAGAGCTTCGTAGAGCAAAATCTGCTTGTGCGTGTTCGTCAGGTGATCCTGCCCGCGAATCACGTCAGAGATGTTCATCTCGATGTCGTCGAGCACGACCGACAGGTTATAGAGCGGGTGGCCGTCCGAGCGCAGCAGCACCAGGTCTTCAATCTCCGTGTAGTCGCGCTCCTGCGTGCCGTACACAGCATCTTCAAAATGCGTTTTGCCTTCGCGCGCAACTTTCAAGCGCACGGCGAAAGGCTCTTTTGCGGTGGCTCGACGCTCTGACTCTTCTTTCGGCAGATCGCGGAAAGGATTGCTGCGATTGTCCTGTCCTTCGGCTGAGTGTGCGCGCGCACGATCCACTATGCCCTGCTTGATAGACGCATCGGCGCGCTCCTCTTTGGGGGTAAAATCCCTGTAGGCTTTGCCCTCATCTATGAGCCGGAGCGCTGCCGCACGGTGCTTCGGCGCATTGTCGGATTGAAAAACGATCTCTTCGTCGTAATTAAGGCCCAGCCACTCCAGTCCCTCTATGATCGAGCGCGTAGAGGCTTCAGTCGAACGCTGCAAGTCCGTATCTTCGATGCGCAGCAGAAAGAGGCCACCCACTTTGCGCGCATAGAGCCAGTTGAAGAGGGCGGAGCGCGCCGCGCCGATATGAAGGTATCCCGTCGGTGACGGTGCGAAACGAACGCGAACGGTCATAAGTGAAAATGCGAAATTAAAAATTAAAAATGCAAAGAGAAGGAGAAGCCGATTTAATCAATCATGGCTTCCGCCTCGCTTTTGCATTTCACATTTTTAATTTTGCATTCCTTTCATCCCCTCTTTAGTTCTGCAATCTGCTTGCTCAGGTCGTCCAGACGCGCGACGAGTTCTGTGTGTTGGCGCTCGGCTAGCGCAGGCGTTTTAGCCTCTAAGTAAAATGTGCCGCCCGGCTCAATCACGGCTTTCTCAATCTCGTCGAGGCTGCCGAAGCCCTGACGATGCGCGACCACTTGCAGTTCCGATTCCGTCAAAAGTTCCTTCGCCAGCGCGTCCTTGCTCAGACGCCCGTTTTCAATGAGCACGGTCGGCGTGCCTTCTATTACCTGATCCAGGCGTCTGTGCTTGAAGACGAAGCGTACCACAAAATAGTTGATGGCAAGCAACGTGAAAGCGCCGATTATTCCGCCAGTGACCGTATTGTCGTCGCCGATGATGGCGTTCTGCACAGTGTTTGAGAGCGAGAGCAGCACCACCAGATCGAAAGGGTTGAGTTGCGCCAGCTCCCTTTTGCCGAAGATGCGCAGCACCACGACCAGAAAGACATAGACGAGAACGGGGCGCAGCATCTTTTCTGCTACGGGCAGCGCCAGGTTGAACATGTCCTGCGTGACAGCGCCATTCCAAAGAGCGGGTAATATCATCTTTACTCTCCTTCGCCTGAGTTATCTCGTGAACCGGATTGCCGGGAAGGAGAATATAAACCTGTTACGGAAAACCGTGTGACTTTTGTTCGCGCTCCGAGCGATCTAGGGTCGCTACGCGCAATAGCAAACGGGCTACCTGTCCTTAGCTTCAGGTAACCCGTCCGGCTAGCTTTTTACATGAGTGATGGCGGAGATGACAGGATTCGAACCTGTGATGGGCTTTTGACCCATAACGGTTTAGCAAACCGCCGCCTTCAGCCACTCGGCCACATCTCCGCGAAGCCCCACTTCAGGCGAAGAGTTATTCTAATCCGCGAGGCGAGATTGTCAAGGCGACGGCCTAGCGTTCCCCAATGCCTCAAAAACGAGAAGCATTTCCCCGTCAACTTTAATGATAGAATAAGCCGCCGCTTGGAAAGTTGTCAGGCTCAACTCTACTATCGCTCTACAGGAGACTCCTCACGTGGCTAACAATCCGAAAGTAATTATCAGCAGCACCGCTCGCGACCTGCCTGAGTATCGCGACACGGCCATACACGTCTGCCACCGTCTCAGCATGATTCCGCTTGCGATGGAAGAGTTTGGCCCGGACACGCGACAGGCCGCCGAACTCTGTCGTCAGAAGGTGGACGAGGCGGATGTCTTCCTCGCCATCATCGCGCATCGCTACGGCGATAGACCCGACGGCAGCGACATCTCATACACAGAGATCGAATACAACCATGCGATAGAGAGCGGCAAGCCTGTCCTCATCTTCATGGTTGACGACAACGAACCCTGGCTACCGAAGATGATGGATCAAGGCGAGGCGCGCGAAAAGTTGGAAGCCTTCAAAGCGAAGCTGCGCCGGAAACATGTCGTTCGGCCATTCAAGACGGTCGGGCAATTCAAGGAAGACCTCTTCCTCTATCTACCCGAATGGCGCGAGAAGCGTTCGCCCGCCGAAGTGCTGCACAACATCAGCGAGATTCCCGCGTCCCCTGAACCCTACATCGCGCACCCTTACACGCTCCTTCAATCACACGGCCTCATCGGTCGTCAGGACGAACTCAACTTGCTGACCGACTGGGTTGCCAAACCTGATGCGGAAGTTTACAGAGCGCGCATCCTCAACATCGTGGCAATCGGCGGAATGGGCAAGAGCGCATTGACGTGGAAATGGCTCAACGACATCGCGCCGCACGAGATGAAACCGCTCGCGGGTCGCGTCTGGTGGAGCTTCTACGAATCGGACGCGCGCTACGAAAATTTCATCGTCCGCACGCTCGCCTACGTCACACGGCGACCCAGAGAAGAAGTCCAGAAGATACCTCTTCCACAGTGCGAAGAGAACCTCTTGTCCGTCCTCGACCACGAGCCTTTCCTCATCGTCCTCGACGGGTTTGAGCGCCTCCTCATCGCCTACGCCCGCATGGACGCCGCGCGCTTAATGGACGACGACTTTGACGAGCAGACGGCCAATCGCGTCGCGGGTGCGCTCGGCCTACCCGAAAGCGCCGCGCAATCCTTCACAGGCCAGTATCAACTACGCAAGACGGCAGACCCACGCGCCGGAGCTTTCCTACGCAAACTCGCCACGCGCCACGCCGCGCGTATCCTCATCACGACTCGTCTCTACCCGCGCGACCTGCAAGACAAGCTCACAGACGAAGCCATCCCCGGCAGCTACCCACACTTCCTGCTGAAGCTCAGCGACGACGACGCGCTCAACCTCTGGCGCACCTTCAATGTCGGCGGCTCGCGCGAAGAACTGCTGCCCCTCTTCCACACCTTCAACAATCATGCGCTCTTAATCAAAGCTCTGGCAGGCGAGATCAAGCGCTACAAACGCGCGCCCGGCGATTTCAAGCAGTGGCGACAACACCATCCGAGCTTCGACCCTTCACGCTTCCCCGTCCTGAAAGAAGTACAAGCCCATGTCCTCGACTACGCCCTGCGCGGCCTCGACGAGAAGGCACGACAAACCCTCCACACCATTGCAGCCTTCCGCATGCCCGCCGCCGACGAAACTCTCCTTGCCCTGCTCGTCGGCGAAGGCAAGCTCTTCGCCAATGACAGCGAATTGGACACCGCCCTCACCGAACTCGAAGAAGATCGCGGCTTGCTTGGTTGGGACAAGCGCGCCAACCGCTACGATCTGCACCCGCTTGTGCGCGGCGTGGTGTGGAGCGGCTTAGGCAGCGACACACGGCGCGGCGTCTATACAAGCCTGCACGCGCACTTTGAAGCATCACCGATGATTGACAATTATCTTAAAGTCAATAGCCTCGAAGACCTCACGCCTGCCATCGAATTGTACAACACGCTGATCGGACTAGGACGCTATGATGATGCCTGTGACCTCTTTTACGAGCGATTGGATAAAGCCACGCTCTACCGTCTGAGTGCCAGCCGGCAGCGGGTCGAGCTTTTGGAGCTGTTGTTTCCTGCTGGACTGGAGCAGTTGCCGCGTTTGAATAGACAAGACGATCAAGCCTTCACACTCAATGCGCTGGCGCTAGGGTATGACTTGAGCGGACAGCCGAGGCGCGCAGCCGCGCTGTATCGCCGCCATAACACAATCCGTTTGGAGACGAAGAATGACGGCAACCTCAGCATTGGTTTGTACAACCTGTCAGACACATTGCGGCTATCAGGTGCGCTGTACGAGTCGGAGTCCGCCGCGCGGCGCGCGCTGGTCATCACACGCGAGCAGGATAATCGTTTTCAGGAAGCGGTCAGTCTGTACTTGCTTGGCTTGACGCTAGCGGCGCGTGGTCTTGCGAATGAATCCGGGTCTGCCCTTCAGCGATCTTTGTGCATACGTATAGCGCGATCTGAAAATCAAGGTGAAGGCATCGTCAATTCTTATCTCGCACAGAGAGCACTGTGGCTCGGCGAGTTTGCGGGCGCACTATCGTTCGCCAACCGCGCGTGGGAGTTGGCTCATGTTAGTAGCAATGAGCGTGACTTCATCCTCGCGGCGCGATTGCAAGGCGAGGCGGCCTTGGGCTTGAATGGTCTCGCCACCGCCGACGAACGACTGCACCATGCGCTCACCCGCGCGCGGAAGGTAAACCACGCTGAAGAAGAACTGCCCGCGCTCGTGGCGCTGGCTGAGTTGCGAAGACGGCAGGAGGATTTGAAAGCAGCGCGGGAACTGCTGGATGATGTCTGGGATGCGGCAGAGCGCGGGCCGTACCCGCTCATTCACGCTGATGCCTGCAATGTGCTGGCGCAGATTGAGCGCGATGAGGGCAATCAGACAAAGGCAATCGAAGCGGCGACTAAAGCGTATCGGTTGGCGTGGAGCGATGGGCCGCCGTTCGCGTATCACGGAGGATTGGAGAAGGCAAGGAAGCATCTGCGAGAGCTTGGCGCGCCAGAGCCGTTGATGCTGCCGTTTGATGAGTCGAAGTTTGAGCCGATGCCGGAGGTGGAGATTAATCCGCCGGATGAATTTGGAGGGCAGGAAAACTGAGCCTCATATCCTCTTTGCGGTTGTGTACAGCTAAGTGCTTGTCAGTACCGCCTGCGGTAGCGGGCGGGTCATGGTAAGCCAACTACCCGCCCGCTACCGCAGGCGGTACTGACTCGTAGTCGCATGTTGGTTGCAAACCGCAGGAAATAAATCAAGACGGAGACAAGCTTGCCGGGCGCGGCGCTCCGCGAAGTTGGATGGGGGGCTGTGGCGCGCAGCAGACTTTGACGAGGCGCTCGCGGTCGCGGCGCATGTCTGCGTCCTCTTTGAGCCAGGCGCGGACTTCGTGGAAAATCCGCGCGGCGTGCGGGTCGGGCGGCTCGACGATGCGGTAGTGCATCCACTTGCCCTCGCGTCTGGCGGCGACCATGCGAGCGCGGCGCAGGTAGGCCAGATGACGGGAAATCTTCGGCTGGTTGGTTTTGAGAACTTCGACGAAGAAGCAGACGCAGACTTCGCCGTCGCCCATCAGGTTGAGCAGCCGCAGCCGCGTGTAGTCGGCCAGTGCGCTGAAGAATAGAAGCTCGTCGCCGAAAGTTCTCTTCGATTTAGTCATGGGCACATTTTAGCACATCGAGAACAAATATGTCTTGACGAATGTGTAGGACGCATGTATCCTGTACATATTCGCAAAGGCGAATATGAAATCTGGCCGGTTTAAGGAGATTGAGATGGAAAAGACTGAAACGAAAACGGTGCAGGCGCTGAAGGCGCACCTGGCGCTCAACGTGAGGAATGTGGAGCGCAGCACGGCGTTTTACAGGAAGATGCTGGGACTGGAGCCAAGCAAGGTGCGTAACGGTTACGCGAAGTTCAACGTCGAGAACCCGCCGCTTAATTTGACGCTCAACGAGGTGTCATTCAGGGAGCGCGGCGCGCTCTCGCATCTGGGCATTCAAGTGGCGTCCACAGATGATGTGTTGACGATGCGTGAGAGGTGGATGGATGAGGGACTCGTCACGCGCGATGAGATGCAGACAAGCTGCTGCTATGCCGTGCAGGATAAGACGTGGGTGCGCGATCCCGATGGCAATGAGTGGGAAGCTTTCGTTGTCCTCGAAGACAATCTGCCGGAGACTGCTCCGTGCGAGTGCGGGAGTAAGGTCCAGGAAACACAGGTCGCGGCTGAGACGAATTGCTGCGCTCCCACGCCGGTAGGAATCGCGCGATGAGTGGAAGCCTCGCGCGGCGCATCACAGCCGAAGCGTTGGGCACGTGCTTTCTGCTGGCGGCTGTGGTCGGCTCCGGCATCATGGGAGAGCGGCTTGCCGGTGGCAACGTCGGTGTGGCTTTGCTTGCCAACACGATTGCTACCGGCGCGGCGCTCGTCGCATTGATTCTCGCGTTTGGCCCGATTTCAGGAGCGCACTTTAATCCGGCTGTGACGCTGGCGGACGCTTCGCAGGGCGGTCTCCCCTGGCGCGAAGTGCCTCTCTACATCGGGGCGCAGATAACAGGCGCACTCACCGGCGTGGCCTGCGCGAATGTGATGTTTGAGTTGCCGGTCTTTTTCGCCTCCAAACACGAGCGCGCGGGACTGGCGCAACTTTTCAGCGAGTTCGTTGCTACCTTCGGATTGCTGTCGGTGATCTGGGGCTGCGCAAGACGGCATCGCGCATCAATCGTGCCCTTAGCAGTCGCAGCATATATCGCTGCGGCTTACTGGTTCACAGCCTCGACCTCGTTCGCCAATCCTGCTGTCACCTTAGCGCGCTCGATGAGCGATACTTTCGCTGGCGTTCGTCCCATAGATGTTCCGGGCTTCGTTATCGCGCAACTATCGGGCGCGTGTGCGGCCACCTTGCTCTTCCGTTGGCTCGTTCCAACTTTGCCGAAAGACGCTGAGACGGTCATCATGCCGCACAACGGAAATGGAGAGTCTGATGAACGATAAAAAGCGCGTGTTGATTCTCTGCACGGGAAACTCCGCGCGGAGCCAGATGGCTGAAGGCTTGCTGCGGCACATGGCCGGTGGTGGCTTTGAAGTCTGGAGCGCGGGTGTTGAGCCGAGCCGCGTGCGACCCGAGGCCATAGAAGCTATGCGAGAAATCGGCATTGATATTTCGGGACATCGTTCAAAGTCTGTGGATGGGTTTACGGGGGAGAAATTTGACTACGTGATTACAGTTTGCGATAACGCGCGTGAGCGCTGCCCTGTGTTTCCGGGAAAGTTCGAGCGCATTCACTGGAGCTTTGAAGACCCGGCGGCAGCCGAAGGCGATGAAGCGACGCGCCTCGCAGTCTTTCGCCGCGTGCGCGATGAGATAGAAAGCCGGTTGCGCGCATTCGTCGAAAATCACGAAGGGTGATTCAAGACAAAGGCACGAAGTCACCGGGAAAGTTAAAGCTCTCTCCCTTTGTGTCTTCGTGCCTTTGTGGTTTAAGTCCTCGGCTACTTGGTTTCCTACTGGTTGTTATCCTCGTTCTGTTGATCGGGGCGACGCCCGCGCTTCTCTTCATGGCGAGCTTTGCGCTCTTTGACGAGTTGCTCAAGCTGCGTGCGCTGCTCTGCTGTTAGGATGGCGAGCATCTCCTTGCGCGTGCCTTTCATGGCCTGCTCCACCTCGGCGCGCAGGGCTTGCATGCGAGTCTGCGTATCGGCGCTCGGAGCGCTGCCCTCATTGCTCTCTCGAAGCTTGCGTAGCTCTTCGCGCTGAGTCTTTGTGCTTGTCTCGAAGCGTTCCTGGATGGCGCGAAGCTGTTGTTGTTGAGCGTCAGTCAGGTTGAGCTGGCTCATGAGCCGGATGATTCCGCCATGTTCCCCTTTACCCGGCCCTCCCGGACGCCTGCCCATGCGACCCCCTCGCGGTTGCTGCCCGTTGCCATCCTGCCGGACAGGTTGCTGCGCGTAGGTGGCGGCGCTAAAAGCGAAAATGAGGCCGAGCCACAGGCTGGCTCCGGTCAGTTTTCTTCGTAAAGACATTGTTCCCACTGCTCCTTAGAATAGATTCTGAATAGATTATTAGTCGCGCGACCGTCTTGCGTTTCCGCTGGTGGCACGCGCTTGAGTTGCGAGGTCTCTGTAATGTTCCTCATCCCTTTAGACGCGCGCCCTGCCCATCGGGTCTGAATTTCTTCTCACGCCATCTTCAATAACGAGGGATCGCCCGGCGGAATCAGTGCGGCCCAAACCGGCTTGACTCCTTGACGGCTTAAGCGTATAAAGCACTTTACGTGGCAAAGCAAACTTGAAGGCAGAGGCTCTGCTCAAAGGAAAACTAAAGGAGCTTTGCGAATATGGGTGTGTAGCTGAACGAGGCTTCGCCGAAGAAGAATGGCTGGCCTCGGTTTAGCTTGAGCCTGCTTCCTGTGCGATTTGTGAATATTTCGTGAGATAGCAAAACCCGGATTCCCGCGTTACAATAGTTGACCAGAATGAAACTCCTACAAAGCATCAACTCGCCAGCGGATTTGCGTCGCCTCGCTCCTCAGCAGTTGCAGGCGGTCGCGGATGAGATTCGCCAGTACATCCTGGAAACGATGTCGCGCATAGGTGGTCACACGGGGGCAAGCCTCGGCGCAGTCGAATTGGCGGTCGCGCTCCATTACGCTTTCGACACGCCGAAGGATCGCATCGTCTGGGACGTGGGCCACCAGGCTTACGCACATAAGATTCTGACCGGACGGCGCGACCAGTTGGCGACCATCAAGCAGTACGGCGGACTCTCAGGCTTTCTTAAGCGCGATGAATCGGAGTACGACACGTTCGGCGCGGGCCACGCTTCAACCTCCATTTCGGCTGCACTGGGGATGGCGATTGCGCGCGACCGTAAAAATGAGAAGCACCACGTCTGCGCCGTCATCGGCGATGCTTCCCTGGCCGGCGGGATGGCGATGGAGGCCATCAATCAGGCCGGACACTTGAAGACGCGACTAATCGTGCTCCTCAACGACAACGAGATGTCAATCGCGCCTGCGGTCGGCGCGCTCACGGGCTACCTCAATCGCTTGCGCGAAGCACAGGGCTATCATCGCTTCAAAGATGAAGTCGGCGAGACACTGCTCTCCATCCCTGCGCTCGGCCAGCGGCTTCATCACGCGGCCAAGACGGTCAAGGACGCGCTCGCGGCGGCAGTCTTACCGGGCGCGCTCACGAGCGAGCTTGGCTTCAAATACATAGGCTATGTTGACGGGCATAACCCGCGCGCTTTAGTCGCCGCGCTGCGCGAGGCGCAACAGATTAAGGACGGCCCCGTGATCGTCCATGCCCTGACGAGCAAAGGCAAAGGCTTTCCGGCTTCCGAGAAGAACTATTACGCCTGGCACGCCACAGGCCCCTTTGATCTGAAAACAGGTGAGCCAGTCAAATCCGTAACGAAAGCTCCGACCTACACGAAGGTGTTCGGCAAGACGATGTGCGAGTTGATGGCGAAGGATGAGAGGATCGTGGCGCTGACGGCGGCGATGCCCGATGGGACGGGCGTGGACATGATTCTTGAAAAGTTTCCTGAGCGCGCCTTTGATGTTGGCATCGCGGAGCAGCACGCCGTCACGTTTTCGGGCGGCATGGCCTGCGAAGGCTTGAAGCCTGTGGCGGCGATCTATTCGACCTTCCTCCAGCGCGGCTTCGATCAGATAATGCACGACATCTGCATACAGAACCTGGATGTCACGTTCGCGCTTGATCGCGGCGGAGTCGCCGGCCCCGATGGGCCGACTCATCACGGGCTGCTGGACATAGCTTACCTGCGACCCATGCCGAACATGATCTTGATGGCTCCCAAGGATGAAGGAGAGTTGCGCGACATGCTCTTAACGGCCATAGAGCATACGGGGCCGGCGGCTCTGCGCTTCCCGCGCGGCAACGGCATTGGCGTTGATACGAGCCATGAGCCGCAGCTTCTGGAAATAGGTAAGGGCGAAATCATGCGCGATGGCGGCGACGGCGACACAGCAATTATCGCTTACGGCTCGATGGTGCATCCATCGCTCCAAGCTGCTGAGAACCTGGCGAAAGACGGAATCGAAACAACAGTCGTCAACGCGCGCTTCGTTAAGCCGCTTGACGCTAGCCTCCTGCTCGCGCTGGCGCGCACGAAGCGCCTGATCGTGACTGTCGAAGAAGCCTACCTTGCGGGCGGCTTCGGTTCAGCCGTGATGGAGCTACTGGAAGAGAACGGGCTGCTCGATCAAGTCAGGGTCGTGCGCATGGGCATTCCTGATCGTCTCGTCACGCACGGCGATGCGAAACTGTTGCTTGCCAAGTACGGCCTCGATGCAGATGGGATTTATACACGGGTCAGGGAGAGCGTCGAAGTGCTGGAAGATCGCCGCGCGAACAGGCAAAAAGTAAGAAGCTAAAAACAGAACCCAGAAGCCAGGAGCCGGAAGTCAGAGTAAAAGCCACAAACTGCTTTTACTCTGACTTCTGGCTTCTGCTTTCATGCCTCATTTTCGTGTATCCGATATGGATGGGCGCATCGCTTTCGCGCACTATATCGTTCAGTTTCAGAGCAGCGAGCGGACATATCCGGGCACGTTGGCATCAAAAGTTTGTGGGGCGAACGATGGATTCTCAGCAGTTAAGGCTTCTGCTCAGATTCAACCGCTGGAGTGGCCTTGATTTTGCAATCAAAGTAATCGTCCCCGGCCAAAATTCATGCGAGACGAATAGCAATAGTGAAGCTCTTAAATCCGCTTCGCGCCAAAGAGAGAGATGAACGAGAAAAAAAGAATCATAATCCAGACGGGAGCTAACCCGGACGAATCGCTTCCGACGCCGCACTTCGATACGGAAGCGACGCTGACGGCGCGTCCCGTCGTGCCGCTCTCGGAGCAAGATGCTTTTCAAAAGCAATATGGCGGCTATGCAGGGCGCGCTCAAAAGCCTTTTTGGAAGCGTCCGGCGTTGCTCGCTCTAGTCGTTCTGGTTGCCGCAGGCGTAGGGGTTGCGGCGGGACTGGCGATAGGTTTTTACAAGAATCGCAATGCCGCGCCAACCCCTGTGGTGAGCGCGCCGTCTTCGACCGAAGAGAACGCGAACGTCAGCCAGCCGGTCGAGCAGCCAGCGCCGACGCCGATGCGACAGGCTCGCGCAACTGTTCCAGATAATCCTGTGGAGACTCCTCCAGTTGAGCCGAAAGCTGAAGAGCGTGCGCGTACAGATGAGCGCAGCACGCGCAACGAGCGGAAAAGTGATGATAATGAAGTGACTCCGCCCGTAGTTCGTGATAAAAAGCGCGGCAAGGACAATGCCGATGATGAGAGCGTGGTTCTTGATGAGAAGCAAGCCGAGCGGGAGCGCAAGCGGGACGAAAGAAGAGAGCGTCGGCGGCGCGAGCGCGATGATGAGCAGGCGGTGGAGGTTCCTCGCCAGGTCGAGCGCGTAGAACGTGGCGTCAATCGCATCAGAGAAATTTTTGAAGGCAGGCAGCCGTAAGACAAGGAAAAATTAAAAATTAAAAATGCAAAAGGTAAGACGAGAAGCTCCCTCTCCATCTTACCCTTTGCATTTTTAATTTTGCATTTTGCATTCGATGAAATGTGAGCGCATTGACAAACTTCTGGTTGAGCGCGGGCTGGCTTCGTCGCGGACGAAGGCGCAGGCGTTAGTGATGGCTGGTGTCGTGCTCGTCCAAGAGCAGCGCGTTGTGAAGCCTTCGGAGATGTTCAATGTTGACGCATTGATTCGCATCAAGGGTGCGGGCGATCCTGCTTCCAGGTATGTCGGGCGCGGCGGCTTGAAGCTGGAGGCGGCCCTTAGAGAATTCAAGCTGGATGTCACGGACTTAGTTTGTCTTGACGTTGGCGCTTCGACCGGAGGCTTCACGGATTGCCTCTTGCAGCACGGAGCGCGGCACGTGGTGGCGGTTGATGTCGGGCACAATCAAATAGACTGGCGCTTGCGCAACGACTCGCGCGTCGAGGTGAGAGAAGGAGTCAACGCGCGCTATTTGAAGCCGGAAGAGTTTGTGGAAAAGTTTGAGCTGGCCGTGATGGATGTGTCGTTTATCTCGGCGACGAAAGTTCTGCCCGCCATCATCCCACTATTGACTGAAGATGCGCGGCTGGTTACGCTCATCAAACCGCAGTTTGAAGTCGGGCGCGGCGAGGTCGGGCGCGGCGGCATCGTCCATGATCCAGCGAAGCACGCGCGCGTGGTTGAAGAGGTGAACAGTGCGGCAGAAGCTGTCGGACTGCGTGTGAGCGGACTGATTGAATCACCGATTCATGGAGCGGATGGAAATCTTGAGTTTCTCGCCCTCTACGAGAAAGGAAACCCCAATGACCAGCGACGAGATGCAAAACGCCATTGAGTTCTTGCTGAGAAATCAAGCCAACTTTGAAGTTCAACTGGAAAAGACTAATCAGCAATTAACGCGAACGGATGAGCAATTAGCGCGAACAGACCAGCAATTGGAGCAGACCAATCAGCGAGTTTCATTGCTGGCAGAAACGCAAACGGAATTTATTCAGGCGATGTTGCAGCACGTTGAAGCGCAAGGTGAGATCAACGCCAGCATGCGCCGAACGATGAAGGAACTAGCACAGGCGCAACAGCTAGCTCAACAAACAACAGGTGATCTGGCACAATCTCAACATCTAACTCAACAAGAAATTTCCGATCTGGCACAGGCGCAACGGCAAACTCAGCAGGAAATTTCCGACCTGACAAAAATCGTTGGCGGCCTTGTGAAGGTCGTTTATAAAAATGGAAATCCATTACAGGAATAGGCGATCCGGCAAGAGGAATTGCGATGGCTGGCAGAGGTAAAGAGCAAGAAGCGCTCGCGCAGTTGCAGCGCGCCAAGTCTTCTTATCAGAGCTTCATCAAATTAAACTACGAACACACGGCTGAGGATTGCGCCACTTGCCCGACGCGCGGCGTCTGCTGCACGGACTCTCACTTCGTCAACGTACATATCACTAGGCTTGAAGCCGTCGCTATCCGCGAGACATTAGCGCGCACGCCGCGCCTTAGTGTGGCTGGACGACGCGCGGTCTACAAGCGCGCCAGGGAAGCAGTCGAGCGTTTCAACCTGAGCACGGCGGGCGACACCTTTAAGCAGACCTATTCGTGTCCGCTCTACGAACCGGTTGCCGGTTGTCTTGTCCACGCCCGCGCCAAGCCAGCCCCTTGCATCCAGCACGCCTGCTACGAGAACTGGGAAGATCTGCCGCCCGCGAGTTTGCAGGCGCGCACGGAGCATCGTGTCGAGCAGTTGAACAGGGAGGTTTACGGTGCGGAGTGGGAATGGTTGCCGACTCCGCTCTGGCTCACGCTGGTTGATCCCGAATCCAATGGCGCGGAGCTTGAGCGTCTAGCGCGCCAGTGGGGAGCGCGGCGCACAAAGAGCGAAGGCAATTCAACATTCCAGGCTCGACAGGGGACGGGCCGCAAGCGCGCAAGTTTGCCTGTCATCCATAGCAGAGCTTGATTCAGCAAGCCAAAACCCTATATGAGTTCACACAGCCCACGCCCTGTCGTCCCGGAAGATGTCCCCGGCATCCTGAAGCTGATCGCCGGTGTCTATGCCGAATACGATTGTGTGCTCGATGCTGAGAAAGAAGAGCCACACCTGCTTGAGCCAGGCTCATATTTTCGCGCTCACGGTGGTGAATTCTGGGTGGTTGAAGAGAGCGACCTCATTCTGGCGACAGTCGCGGTGATGTTGCACGCGGATGCGGGCGAATTAAAAACGCTTTACGTTCATCCTTCCTTGCGGCGGCAGGGTTGGGGGCGTCGGCTCACCAATCTGGCGATAGATTATGCGCGCCGTAGCGGGAAACGGAAGATGATTCTCTGGAGCGATACGCGCTTCCGGGACGCGCACCGTCTTTATCGCAGCATGGGCTTCCACGAAACCGGAATACGCGAGCTTCACGACTCGAACAACAGCGTCGAGTACGGCTTTGAGCTGTCACTCGTATAGAAATTTTCACCGCAAAGGCACGAGGACACAAAAAATAGTTTCTGATATTCACCCCTGTTTTCACCCATTCTTTTCTTAGTGTCCCTTGTGCCTTTGTGGTTTTGTTATGGGTTTTGAACGCTTGAAGTTTTCCACAGATTTTTCCACAGTCACTCGCTTCAACTCTTAAAGTATTTTCTGCTTGACATGCTTTTGAGGCGAGAGTATAACGCTCACCCTGTCGCGGTGCTCACGGGCATCGAGACCAGCGAGGGGAGATGCAAGCGATGCGGTGACGCATCATTTGGGAGTAGCAACAGGCGGCTGTTGCAGCTATTACGCCCTCGCTGAAGCCGAAAGGCTTGGCTCATGAGGAGAGCCGCAAGGTTTTCCTCGAGGCGGCGCGGATAAAAACGCAGTCGCGCTTTAAGGAACTGATCAACCTTGAAGTAGCTCAAAGTCGCTTGAGGCGCAAGCTTCAAGCCTCGTTGCCGGGAACGTAACCGGCGGTGGAGGAAAAGCCACCACAACAAAAACCAAACGGCACCGCGCCCGCAAGGGATTGCGAGGTTTGTGAAAACAGATCGAGTGCCGACCGGAGTTCGCGTTGACCGCCAGCCACACTTCGGAATATAAATCGGCAACAATTAGCGTGTACATGCGTTGTTGCCAAATTATCCCCATTAATTGCTTCGGCGGTTTTAGGGATTAAAGGTTGCGCCGCTTTCACTAGTTGGAAGCGGCGCAATCTTTTTTAGAGCGAGAATGCGAACTTGAGAAACGTGCCCCAGGGACATTCTTCGGATTGAACGCTTACTGTGGAAGCCAAACATTTTTCGCCATCACAGTCTCTATATTCGATGGCAGCAAAATTGGCGCTTTCGTTTTGGTGACGAATGCAAAACCTTTGTAGCTGACCATGTACTGGTAGCTGGTTGAGAAGATGCCTCCTTCGGCGTAGATCACCAAAGGGTTCTCAACCTTTCGCAAGATGGTCTGGAAGTCCTTAGCGTCAAGGCGCACCACCACACCGCTGGCTTTGATAGCGTTCGCAATCGCGGCTGCCGCTGCCGCTGCTGCACCTGCTGCCATAAATGTTCTCCTTCAAGTTTCCAAATATTGGCAGATACAAATACGGTCACTGGTTTTTGCACGAACAATCATCCACAAGTAATTCAGGGCGATATTCAAAGTGCATTGTATCGTAGTGATACCACCTGCCTCCCCAAATAAATCCATACTTTTCAAAAATCTCGACAATCGTTATCGGAATGCGGTTTTTGTATGCGTAGAGTTCATTCTTACCCGGCTTGTTGTTACGCCAGTAGTCTGAGGACCTGACATTTATGTCAATGGTCGTCCCGAAACTATGGGTGCTTTGCCTATTTGTTCCTGCAATCACTCTCCAGTTGAACGTTCCGCCGGGATTTTCAAGGTACTTCAGAAATTCTGGTGGCAATACGTCGAGCTCATCCGAGATAGCTCTTATTTTTTTATCAATATCGTTGACAGTGGTTACCATAACCTCTTGATGTATGTTTTTGGGCAACCAGATTACGCGGACAAGTTTCTTTCGTACTTCTTCAGGCGAAGCACCGTACATTTTATAGAAGAATGGCTCATATCTAATCCGGCCAGGATCATAATTCACTGGTAACGGTCTGGCATCCTTCATGTTCTTTGGATAACAAATAGACATTTGATCTTTGAGACTGGCCTGATTAAGCATTGTTTCAAAATCAGGTTTTATCTTTCCATCGTCGTAGACCATCTTGCTTCCATCTTTCCAGTAAATCGAATTAGCATCTGCTGATTCTAAAAATTCAGGATATGCCTTGAGCAAACATTTGAGACCTACCGGGAAAGATTTTCCTTGAGCAGAATCAACTGAATTAGCGTTAGCTCTCGCCGTTGAAACTTCTGTAGACGAATCTTTCTTCTGCATGCTGCTGCAGCAAGTAAGTAGCGCAAAGGGAATAACAAATAAGATGGTGAATAGTATTCGGTTCATAAGCTTCTTCCGCTCGACAGGAAACTGCCTCAATTAAACCAGCAAGAATGGAGTAGAGAGATAAACACTGAAAGTTCGAGGAATTTAATCAGACACCATCTGTTCGTCTGAATCATGTCCAGTCCGATCTATTTACAACCCTTTCTGCGTTCATATTGTTGGATTAGCTGGATATTTCTTTTTTCGGCTGCCGAAAGCAGGCCTGAGACATCATCGTGCAATGCTGTGTACCAACTCTGCTTTGAAAAATAATTCTTCATATCTTTAGCGGTCTTGAAAATATATCCGTGCCTTGCGTATATCTCATTTCTCATGACCTTCAATTCAAAGCAAGATTTATAAGCAAGATCGCTTTCACCCGCGCTTTCGTTACCTGGTTCGGGATTACTATCTGTCGCGCTAGTTGGTCGGGGCGTGGCGCTGGGCCGAGGCGTTTCTACAGGTGTAGGCGTTGGGGAAGGTAAATTGCTGGTATCCTGCCTCGACTGTTTTTTCGTCTCAGGCTCATTATTGACAGCGGTCGCCGACTCTTGCCTGAGGGTAGGAGTTGAAGGGGATGACGGCGTTACATCCTTGGCTCCCGGTCTAAGCAACGCAATTACCCCACCACCCACGACTAGAGCCAATACTGCGATAAGGACATAAACGACCATCGGATTGACACCCTGTCGTGTCGGTTGCGAGGGTGGTGGGTAGGGACTTGACATCACAGTTAGCGTAGGCTCAGTAGGGCGCGGTGGACTAATAATCTGAGTCGCTTCGGAATCATATGGAGAAGACAGGAGCGAGCCATCATCCAGGCAGTAGATTAACGTTTCGTCAGTGAACATGCGGTTGCAGGTGGGACATTGTTTCATCTGTACTCTCCAATGAGGATAGATAGTGCACGACGCTTGCTGGCTAACCTAACGATGAACTAGGTATGCTGTCAATTAAAATGAAGACATCAAATCATTTATTTATCGTCATCATGATTATAAATGCGGGGCAGTCAGTTCCAATGGCATATCTCAACTTACGGGGACTTGCCGGTAGAGGTCATCAGATATGTCAACTACTGTGGACAAAAGAATCCTGTTGGTGTTGCGACCTGTAGACATCTGTTCACCTCATTCTGAAAACTCTTAGTCCGGTTAGTAGATTCATTAGAGTTGCGGGCCGGGGTCGCCACTGGTATGAGCGTTGCTATCCCGTAGCGATGAAAGCGGCGAGTACTAATGTGACTCGAATGAACTTTCTCCTCCTATACCCTACGCACAGCAATTGTGCAAGAAAGAGGTACTCACATTATGATTACACCCACCACAGTCTTCAGCGGTTTAGATGGAGCAGTCGGCTGCGACTACCTGCTCAGCAAGAATCAGCTTATCTTAGTTGAATTCGATGGGGACATAGACCTCATCAATCTGAGCAACAACTCTCACCAGATCATCGGGACCGGCTACCAAAACCTCGAAGACATTAAGATTTCGCGCGATGGTCTTCACGCATACGTGACAGAGCGCCAGGGAAACCTGCTCCGGGTTGATCTGGCTCACCCCAATCGGGCCAGCGCTACAGTTGTGAGCAGTGGGATGACTGCACCGCATCAGATTTTCCTGGACGAGGATCGCCGTCTAGCTTATGTGGTGGAGTTCGCGCCATCGGGTCGAATCCTGCGCATTGACCTGAACAGTGCAACCCCGGCCACTAACCATACGCCTATCGCCAGTGGATTGAGGAGCGCTGTCGGCTTGCTGATGAGCGCCGACCGAGAATTCGCTTACGTCAGTGAGCAGACTGGCGGCGCAATCACACGCATACGCCTTTCTACGGGCAATCGCCAGACGCTGGTCAGCGGACTCGTGCAACCATTCTTCCTCACCTGGCTGGGGGATAATGAGACCACGATCCTGACTACCGAGCGCGACCCGGCCAACAAGGTCGTGTTGATTGACTTGACGCAAACGCCTGCAACGCGCACCGAGATTGCTACAGTCCCCACGCGGCCATCGAGCGTGGTTGTGGTCGGGCCAGACCAGGTTTACGTTTGCAGCGATCAGGTCGTGAGCAAGCTCTCGCTCACCGGATACGGACCGACCGCTCCGATCTTCATGGGCATCGGCCACGTTCCCGCAAGCAAGATCGGTGCAACAGGGATGGCGACAACCGATCCGGGTTACTTTTTTCAGGTGGTTGATGCGCCCTTTGGCGGCTCGCTCCCGATCATGATTAATCATGTGGCGGCGCGAGACACACTGCACGCCGTGCGCTATCGCATTCTAGTGGATGGCGTCGAGCTGCCGGTAACGCCGTTCAATGACTACCGCTGGAACGGCGGCACGAATCAGTTCGATCTAACGCCGAATCCCCAGCCGGTAGGCCCTTTTTATAACGTTAGGGCTGCTGGCGAAGTGTGGTACAACCCCTGGCTGGGAGCCTTCGTTGACAGCACGAAGCTCTCTAACGGACTGCACACTATCGCCGTCCGTATGTTCAATGCGGCGAACGTCGAGATCGGCCACGTCACAGACGCCGGTCGCTTCGTCAAGGTGCTGATAGACAACGGCCTGCCCATCGCTTCGATAGATAAAATCCTGCATAACGGAGTGGAAGTTCCGGTATGCGCTATCGAGCATCTGGGAACCGACAACTGGACGTTCCAGATCACGGCGCGCGACCCTGAAAAGCACCTCAAGAACTGGAGCCTGTGGGCTGTTTGGGGAGATAACAAGTCGAAGGGTGTCGCTTTCGGCTCTTATGTCCATAACGTCGCTGGTACGTGGGAGGGCTTGCCTCCTGATCCGAACATCGTGCCTAATGCGAGCAGCGCACCTCCTCCACTCACAGTGCCTTGGCACGCATTCTCCCCCGGCGATACGTCGTCCACGAACTGCGCGCACACGTTTTTCCTGGGCGTTTGGGACCGCGTGATTGATGGCTGGAACTACATCCATTACTCGGACTACCACAAGTCAATCACTATCATTCCGTAAGTAAACACGCGAGAGCAACGGCAGCGGCGGGCAGTTCTTCGGGACTCCCGCCGCTTTCATCTGAGATTCAAACTAAACCATTAACCATCTTACCTCTTCGTTGACACTCAAAAGCGCAGGCGGGTATTATCCGAGCCGTCTCTTAAAGTAATCAAAAAGCAATTAGTGAGTCTGCCAGAACTTTGGCGAGCGTAGCAGCAACGCGCTTTCAATCTACTGCAAGCGCGCCTTAAACGTTTCCAACGGACACAGGTTGATTGATGGTTAACTCATCTCTTCGTCGCGTCGGCGTTGTCGTCAAACCGAATCTGCCGGAGGCGCTCAAGACTGTCTGTCATCTAGTCGAGTGGCTTGATGCGCACGGCATCAAGTTGGTCGGCACTCCTGAGCTTAATCACAAGCGAATTGAAGGCGAGACCGGCTGCGCGATTGAAATCGTCGAGCCGGAGAAACTCGCTGCGAGCGTTGACCTGATCGTCGTGCTCGGCGGCGACGGGACGATGATCGGCACTTCGCGCATGATCGGTGATTACGATGTGCCTGTGGTCGGCATCAACTACGGGACGCTCGGCTATCTGGCGGAGTTTCGCGTCGAGGAGATGGTCGCGGCGCTTGAATCTATTCTCGCCGGAGACTATCGCATAGACACGCGCGTGCGTCTCTCGGTCGAGCTTGTGCGCGGCGAAGAGGTCTTGATGCACAGCCGCGTGCTCAACGATGTCGTCATCAACAAGTCGGCGCTGGCCCGCATCATCGAGCTTGAAGCGTTCATGAACGGGCAGCTCATCAGCGCGTTTCGCGCCGACGGGTTGATTATCTCCACACCGACAGGCTCAACCGCCTACAATCTTTCGGCAGGCGGCCCCGTCGTCTATCCTTCGATGAACGCGCTGGTCATCACGCCCATCTGTCCCTTCACCCTGTCGGATCGCCCCATCGTTGTCCCTGATGATGCCTTGATAGAGTTGGGCCTGAGAACGCCGAATCAGGAAGTGGTCTTAACACTGGATGGGCAGGTCGGGCTTCCGATTCATACCGAACACCGCGTGCGGATTAGAAAGAGCCTGACAACCTTCAAGATCGTACAGCCGAAGAACCGAAACTATTTCGAGGTGCTGAGAGAAAAATTACGATGGGGGAAATAAAGAAGTGATGAGTGATAGGTGATGAGTGATGAGTAAGAGCGTTTGTCTTATCACCTATCACCTATCACTCATCACTGGGGCAAAGAGATGGCTGACAAACATGATAAGAAGCGCGGGAAGACGCCTGAGATAGCTTCGGATGCGTTTGAGCGTGAGGTGACGACAGACCTTGATGAAGAGACGCCTGATCGCCCGAAGGGGATGCCGCTGCATACGCGCATCCTGATCGGGTTAATGATTGGGGTCGTCGCGGGGCTGGCAGTCAACTATCTGTTTCAGGTTCCTGACCCGGCTCAACCGGACGTGATGATTACTCACCCGCGAGTTGAGTGGATTGTCTATCACATCACGGAGCCAATCGGCACGCTCTTCCTGAGCTTGCTACAGATGATTGTTGTGCCGCTCGTCTTCTCGTCATTGGTCGTCGGCATCGCAGGCATCGGCGACATACGCAAGCTGGGGCGCGTCGGTCTGAAATCTTTCGCTTACTGCCTCGTCATCTCCGCCATCTCCGTCGCCATCGGGCTGACCCTCGCCAACACCATCAAGCCGGGCAAGCGAGTCACGCCTGAAACACGCGCGAAGCTGGAACAACGCTTTAGCAAGAGCGCCGAGGCAGAGATCAGCAAGGCGAAGAAGGGCGAGTCGAAAGAGTCTCCTTTCATGCAGGTGGTGAAAAGCGTCGTGCCGTCGAATCCGGTGGCGATGGTCGTCGGCGAGTCGCCGGGCTACAGCCCGAACATGCTTCAACTCATGTTCTTCGCGTTGATTATCGGCATCGCCATCACGCTCATTCCTTTCGAGGGGACTGCGCCTTTCCTGCGCGGCTTGCAGGCGCTTTACGAGATAACCGCGAAGATCATCGAGATCATCATGAAGTTTGCGCCCTACGCGGTCGCGTGCCTGCTCTTTAATAACACCGCGCGCTTCGGGCTTGATCTCTTGCAGGCTCTCGCGTGGTTCATCATCACCGTGCTCCTGGGGCTTGCCATACACATGTTCGGCGTCTATTCGCTCTCAATCTATTTTCTCTCTCGCCTTAGCCCACTCGATTTCTTCCGCCGCGTCAAGACCGTGATCCTGACGGCGTTTTCGACATCTTCATCGAATGCCACGCTGCCGACGGCGCTGCGTATCTCGGAAGAGAACCTGGGCGTGCCGCAGGAGATAAATAGCTTCGTGCTGACGGTCGGCGCAACCGCCAATCAGAACGGGACTGCGCTCTATGAAGGCGTGACGGTTCTCTTTCTGGCGCAGCTTGCCGGAGTTGACCTCTCTATCGGACAACAGTTGGTCGTTGTCTATCTCGCAATCCTCGGCGGCATCGGGACGGCGGGCGTTCCTTCCGGCTCGATTCCTTTCGTCATCGGCGTCCTGGCAACCATCAACGTCCCGACTTCGCTGATCGCTATCATTCTGGGGGTGGATAGAATTTTGGACATGTGCCGCACGACGTTGAATGTTGTGGGCGACATTACGGCGGCGACCTTTGTCGCACGAAGCGAGGGCTACGAGCTTTTGAAACATCACGAGCCTGCGATTGTTCATGCGAGCGCGGCGCATCCCGCGACAGAGCGCGGGGCGGAATGAAATGTTTTATTATCCCTTCCCAACCATTAATGGCTGGGCTATTGTCAGTCGCTCCTGTACGGAGCTTTAGCCCTCGCTGAAGTTTGTTGGATATTGCGCCCGCGTCCGGCATGTTTGTTAGACGCGAGCGCCTTTGACATGAGGTGACTGCAAAATGATCTTTCCGATAGGCGACGACAACTCCGACCGCACAAGCACGCCGATTGTTAACTACCTGCTCATTGCAATCAACGTCTTAGTCTTCATCTTTTTGCAGGGAGCGACCGGCGAAAATAATTTCACCGCCTCTTTCTCGACTGTTCCCGAAGAGATTAGAACCGGAAAGGATGTGAAGGGGCCTGTCCCGATTCAGGTGGGCACAGAGCGGGCCACGATCAATCTAGGGGAGACGCCCAGCCCTGTTTACATCACGCTGCTGACTTCAATGTTCATGCACGGAGGCTGGATGCATCTCCTGGGCAACATGCTCTTCCTCTTTATCTTCGGTGACAACATCGAAAACGCTATGGGGCGCGTCAGGTATTTAATCTTCTACCTTCTGACCGGGTTGATCGGCTCGCTCGCGCACGTCTTTTCGACATTCGCGTTCGGCAACAGTCCGTTTATCCCAAGTCTCGGAGCTTCGGGCGCGATTTCAGGCGTGCTCGGCGGCTACCTGGTTCTATTTCCGCGCAGACAGGTGCGTGTGATTATGTTGCGAATGCTGACGAGCGTGCCCGCGATTGTCGCTATCGGTCTCTGGTTCGTGTTGCAGTTAGTAGAGGCTTACGGTGTTCTCAGTGCGGGGCCACAATCAGGCGGCGGCGTCGCATTCATGGCGCACGTCGGCGGCTTCATCTCTGGACTGGTTCTCGTCAAGCTCTTTACTGCCGGGCGCAATCCGACGGCGATGGCAAGGCCGTAGCATAAGGCTTTCATTGGTGAAAGAATTTTCAAGGGTGGCCTCTCATGGTCGCCCTTTTCTTACGCGGTTGCTCCAATGCTTGTCGCTCCTGTAAGATCACCCGTCCATCAAGTAACAGGAGTTTTATCCATGTCCATAGCAGAAACCATTCCTCCTCCCACTAATCAACAGGGTCTAGATATACGCTCAACCACGCGCGAGGAGATGAAGCTTTACCCGCTCGACACTTTCCCCTATGAATTTGTCGGGCGCGAGATACGCATCAACTTCGAGATGCCGGAGTTCACGGCCATCTGCCCGTTCTCGGATTTCCCAGACTTCGCAATCATCCGCCTCGAATATGTGCCCTTTGAGCGCTGCATCGAACTCAAGAGCCTCAAGCTCTACATCAATTCGTTCCGCGAGGTGAAGATTTTCCACGAGCACGTCATCAACATCATCCTCGAAGATTTCATCGCCGCCTGCGATCCACTCCGCGTCGAGATCGAGGGCGACTTCCACATACGCGGAAACATTAAAACGATTGTCCGAGCGAAATATGAAAAGAAGTAGGCAGTCATTGGTAACGCAAGGCGCAGATTTTCAAGCTCCGCCAGGAGCGACTGACAATAGCCCAGCCATTCATGGCTGGGAATAGAAGGGGAATAAGATTCTAGTCCCGTAGGGACGGCTGAAAGATTCAGTCGTCCCTACGGGACTGGATAAAACATTCGGCGCATCTGTTCCCAGCAATAAATTGCTGGGCTATTTTCGATTGTCCCTAACGGGACATTAATCAGCTTTTCGCTTTTAACTGACCACTGACCACTGACCACTGCTTATGAACACTACTTTCACCCTCTCTTCTATCGGCGGAATCGTTGCCGCGCTGTTGCTTTTCATCGTCCTGAAGAAGGTCGTTGGGTTTGTCTTCCGTCTCATCCTGGCCGGAGTCCTGGTGGTAGCGGTTATCCTCGGCGCATGGTGGTGGTCCGGGTCCAATAATTCGACCAACGATAACGCCAACACTCGTCCGCGCCGGACGCAGACTCATTGAGGCCGCGAACCTCTTAAAGCATGGGCGAAACAGACACCGACGCTGCCGACCGGTTTGATGCTTCGATCAGCGGGCAGAAACTTGACGAAGGCACGCCGGGACTCTGGCGGCGCTATCGTCGTCTCCCCAAAAATGTCTTCGTCATCAGCGTCATCAGCCTGCTCAACGATGCGTCGAGCGAGATCATCTACCCGCTGCTGCCGCTTTTTCTGACCACCACGCTCGGAGCTTCACCCAAAGTTATCGGCCTCATCGAAGGCGCAGCCGAATCCGTCTCAAGCCTGCTCAAGCTCTTTGCCGGATATTTCTCCGACAAGCGCGGGCAACGCAAAGGTCTGGTCGTCTTCGGCTACTCGCTGGCGAATCTTGTGCGCCCGCTGATAGGCTTTGCGACCAGTTGGTATCAGGTGCTCGCCATCCGCCTGACGGATCGCGTCGGCAAAGGCATCCGCAGCGCGCCGCGCGACGCGATGATCGCGGACGAGGTATCGGTCAAAGAGCGCGGGCTGGCCTTCGGCTTTCACCGCGCGATGGATCATGCGGGCGCTGTCATCGGGCCGCTCATAGGCTTCCTGCTTATCCTCTGGGTTGCCAGCGATAGAAACCATCCGACGGCCCACGATTACAGTAAAGTTTTTCTGTTGGCCTCGATTCCGGCGCTGGCTGCCGTGCTCGTCTCTATCTTCGCCCTGCGCGAATCGTTGACGAAGCACGGTGCGGACAACTTGATTCCGCCGCGCCTCAGCTTGCGAGGCTTCGACGGAAACTTCAAACGCTTCCTTTTCCTCGTCGCGCTCTTCACACTGTCAAACTCGACGGATGCTTTCCTGCTGCTGCGCGCAAAGCAGGCTGGAGTCTCTGAAAGTAATATCCCGTTGCTCTGGGCTGCGCTTCACATGAGCAAGGTTCTCAGCTCGCTCATCGGCGGAGGTTTATCTGATCGGCTGGGGCGCAAGCACCTGATTGCTTCCGGCTGGCTTCTTTACGCAGCCGTTTACCTGGCCTTCGGCTTCGTCTCAACAACAGGCATGGCGTGGACACTCTTTCTCATCTACGGAATATATTTTGGGCTGGCTGAAGGCGCGGAAAAGGCGCTCGTCGCAGACCTTGTGCAGCCGGAGCAGCGCGGGACGGCTTACGGGTTGTATAATCTGGCATTCGGTATTACGGTTCTTCCCGCTTCAATTTTGATGGGCGCGCTGTGGGACTTGCGCGGGCCGCAGACTGCTTTCATCGTCAGCGCAGGCATCGGCGCTGTGGCTGCGTTGCTCCTGCTCGCACTTGTCAACACACGGCAGCAGCCGAGTGGCGAGCAACTTCAAACCGGCAGTTGAAAGATTTGATTTAATAATGAGAAATTCCAGCCACAGAGACACAGAGGCACAGAGAGAAGAGAAAAGGGGAGCGCGGAATGATGAACGATGAACTGAAAAGATGGCTTTACTTCCGCGCTCAACGTTCAGCGCTCCTACTTCATTGCTTCTCTGTGTCTCTGTGTCTCTGTGTCTAATTTTGGGCTTTAAGTTTGGAGAGAGATTTTGAACCTCGACCTAGAGCGTTGGAGCGAAAGCGCACAGCCGGACGCGCAGGCTCTGCGTAAGCAAATGGAGGCGGAAGGCTATAGCGTCTTCGAGTCGAAGGATGCGCCGGGCACGTCTTACGGCCCGCACAGCCACGCTGAAGATCAATCGCACTGGATACTCAGCGGCGCGCTGACTTTGCGCGTCGGTTGGGAGGAGTACACCCTGCGCGCAGGCGACCGCGATTACCTTCCGGCCAACACGGAGCATTCCGCAGTTGTTCAAGGCCACGAACCCGTCGTTTACCTGATCGGCATAAAATACTGATGAGCGCAACAGACTATAAACTGATTACCACACCCGAAGAGCTACGCTCGACGGTCGAGGAGTTGAAGCAACACGCCGCCGTAGGCTTCGACACGGAGACCACCACGCTTGATCCTTATCGCGGTCGCCTGCGCCTCATTCAACTCGCCGCAGCGGACGGTGTGCGAATCATTGATCTCAATCTTTTCGCCAACGGCGATTTGAAAAAGAGCGAAGCTCTTGCTCCTCTCAGAGAACTGCTCGCCGCCCCGCGCCCCGTCAAGATCGCGCACAACGCCAAGTTCGATGCGAAGTGGACTAAGCATACGCTCGGTGTTGAGCTAGGCGGGTTGTTCGACACTTTGCTTGCCAGCCAGATCATTTCGGCGGGCGACACGGAGGAACGCCACAGCCTCGAAGCGGTCGCTTCGCGTTATCTGGGTGAAACTGTTGACAAGGCCGAACAGTTGAGCGATTGGAGCGGCGAGCTTTCGGAGTCTCAGCTTGAGTATGCAGCGCGTGATACCTCCGTCCTTCCCGCTCTGCGTGAGAAACAGATCGAAAGGCTCAAAGCGGACGCGCTCCTCAGATGCGCGCAACTCGAATTTGAATGCGTGCTGCCCGTTGCGTCTCTCGAACTCGCGGGCATTTATCTGGATAAGGAGCGATGGCGCGAGCAACTGGCTGTCGTCGAGAAGAAGCGCGCCGAGTTAGCCGAACAGTTGCAAGAGATGCTGGCGGAAGAGTCCATGCAAGGCTCGCTCTTCGGCGGCCCAACCCGCATTGACATCAATATTGATTCGCACGTGCAGTTGACCAGAGCTTTGAAGCGGATTGGCATTACGGATTTGCCCGACTCGACGCGCAACTGGAAACTTCAGCCGCTAGCGGAAAAGCACCCGGAGATAAAGACGCTGCTCGAATACCGCACCGTTCAAAAGGCTCTGACCAGCTACGGCGAAAACATCCTCAACGAAATCAATCCCGTGACGGGTCGCATCCACGCGGACTTTCGTCAGATCGGCGCGCCGACCGGGAGATTTAGTTGCAACAACCCGAATGTGCAACAGGTTCCTCATGCCATCGAGTACCGCCGCTGCTTCCGCGCGCCCGAAGGAAGAAAGCTTGTCATTGCCGATTACAGCCAGATCGAGTTGCGTATCCTCGCAGACTTCACAGGCGACCAGGGCTTCGTTGATGCTTTCAACTCAGGCGCGGACCTGCATAAAGTCACCGCCGCGCAGGTCTTCAGCGTCCCGCTCGAACAGGTGACGAAAGAGCAGCGCGACTTCGCCAAGCGTCTCAACTTCGGCGTGGTCTATGGCATCGGCGCGCAACGTTTTTCGATGATGACGGGACTCTCGCTCACACAGGCCGAAGACCTCCTGCGCCGCTACTTCGCCACCTATCGCCAACTCGACGCCTGGCTCCGCGACGCAGCCCAACGCGCCGTCCGCGAACGCACCGCCCGCACAGCATCAGGCCGCCTCGCGCGCTTTCGCTTCGATCCAGAAGACAGGCAAGCCATATCGCTCGCTCAACGCAACGGTAAAAATACGCCCGTGCAGGGCAGTAGTGCTGACATTCTCAAGCGCGCACTGCGCCTACTTCACGACGAGCTTCGAGACACGACGGCGTGCATCGTCAACATCGTGCATGATGAAATCGTGGTGGAAGCGGACGTTGATGAAACGGAAGCTATCGCCAAGAAGGTTGAAGATGCGATGTGTAAGGCGGGCGAAGAGTACGTCAAGAAAGTTCCTGTGAAAGTTGAGACGGAAATCTCGGACGAGTGGGTTAAATAAAGAGAGCGCGTTAACTCGGCGGGATCGCAGTTCTATTTCGACTTCGGGATCATCAGCAGATCAATGTGAGAAGTCTCTCGTTTATCAAAGCGTTGGAGCACCTTTTCAATATCGTCCCCGCAATCAATCACCTGATTGTCAAACTCCAGTATTGAGATGTCGTATTGCGCGTCTATTAACCCTCGAAGAAAGTCTCTGCCCGACACACCGGAAACATTTTGTAATCCTGCCGGAGAAAACTCCGAGATAATAGTTGGACGGTGAGATTTGAGGATGTTCTTTGACCCCTGTAAGGCCAGGTGTTCAGCGCCCTCAATATCCATTTTAATGAGATGGACACATTCTTCATCGCGCAGAACATCATCAAGCGTTAAAGCATGAACGATGCGCCTCAAAGATGTGGTCTCTAAATTGACATCGAACTGAGAGATGCTGCCGCCACTCCCGTGAGTCTCATCGTAAATGACATTTTTTCTTTGGTCGGCGACGGCGAATGGATAAATCTCTACGTTCGCAAACCCGTTAAGCTTTGCGCTCAGGTAAAGCAGCTTGCAAAAGTATTGGCTCGGCTCAAAGCTTATAACCTTGCCGCTACTTCCAACTTCTCGCGCGGCAATCAGGCTGAGGTAGCCGATATTGGCTCCCACATCAACAAAGACCATGCCCGGCTTCAAAACGCGCCGGATAGCCGCCGTGATGTGAGGCTCGTATTGATGGGCCTCAGTAATGGAGCGAGCAACGGAAGAGCCATCAGAAGGAACGAGTATTTTGAAGCTGCCTAGATCAACAATCTGTGTGATTGAGCGTGAAGCCTCTTGAGTTATTTGTCTGTTGCGAAACTCGACGGAGCTGAGAAAAGAGGCGACCATGTTCTGGACGCTCATTCCGCTTTTGATGGCAGAAGTATAAGTAATCCATCCATCCGCGTCAGGCTCTCTATCAAGGATTAGGCGGTAGCAGTAGTAAATATCTTTTTCGGAAGCTGTCTCCCAATCAGCTTCGCCGTCGTGCGGCGTGTTGCTCGAAAAAAAGGGCATGGCCTCATTGCTCCAAAGATATTTACACGCTATTTAAGAACTTCAAGATACTACTGAACTCAAGGCGCGAAGAGCTATTGTGTGTTTTGAAACAGTCTCTTACTACTGCTCGACTATTTAATGCTTAGTTCTTCGCATCAGTCGTTTCAGTCTCAAAGGCCGGGCGTGGCCGGGCGCTCTTGCGCCAGATGAAATAGACGGGGAGACCCGTCAGCACGAGCAGGTAGCCGATGCCGGAAGTGTTACGCTTGAGCAGAGCAAGGTCAATCACAAGCAGCGCGGCAATCAGGATGTAGATGATGGGGACGACCGGGTAGCCGAGCGTGCGGTATGGCCGCTCGATGTCAGGCCGCTTACGTCGCATGACGATCACGGCTCCGACCATCAAGGCATAGAAAACCAGATCGGCTGAGACGATATATTCGAGCAGTTGCGTGTAGACGTTGCCGTAGGTGTATGTCACAGCACCCGTCGCAGCGTCCGTGATTCCCGTCTCAGTGCGTGGCAGCGTGAGCAAACACGCCCAGATGCCCTGTGTGATCAGGGCGATGGCCGGGACGTGCTGCCGGTTGACAGTTCCGAGGCGTGAGAAGAAGAGACGGTCTCGCGCCATCGCATAGTAGACGCGCGCTCCGGCAAGAATCAGACCGTTATTGCAGCCGAAAGTTGAGATCATGATTGCCACGGCCATGAGAATCGTTCCGGGGCGACCGAAGACCGCCTGCATGGTTGCAGTGGCGACGCTGTTCTGCGGTTTCTGAATCGTCGTGAGCGGAAGCGTGACGACATAAGCGAGGTTGGCTAAGAGATAAAGGGCCACGACCGCCGAGCAGCCAATCAAGAGCGCACGCGGAAGATTGCGTCCGGGGTCGCGCACTTCGCTGCCCGTAAACGTCACATTGTTCCAGGCCGATTGCGCGAACAGCGGCCCGACCATTGCCAGCCCCAGCGGCATCAGCAGCGCGGTTGCGCCTGTCGGACCGAAATCATTCGGCACGGCCTGCGGATTCCATCCGTTCACCCAGGGATTCCACCATGATGAAGTGTAAGCGGCGCTGCCGGTGTTCCAGCCAAGCAGGAGGCCGATCAGGATCAGGCAGACGAGCGCGGCAGTCTTCGTGAAAGTAAAAGTATTCTGAATCAGCTTTCCAGTCTTCAGCCCGCGCGTGTTCGTCGCGGTCAATAAGAGAATCAGGATGATAGCAACGAGTTGCGCTGTGGAGAGACTGATGGCATAACCGCTGAAAAGATGGGTCGGCGCGATGATGTAGTTCGACTCGGAGATGTAATTCAACGCGGGGTTGTTGGACTCGAGCGCGCCCATAAAGCGTGCGAAGGCGACTGCGACCGCCGCAATCGTTCCCGTCTGAACGACGAAGAGAAGCGACCATCCGAAGAGAAAGCCTGTCGCTGAGCCGTAGGCTTCGCGCAGGAAAACATACTGACCGCCTGCGCGGGGCATCATCGCCGCCAGTTCCGCGCAGCAGAGCGCGCCCGTAATCGTCAACACACCTGCCAGCGCCCAGGCAGCCAGGAGCCAGCCGGGCGAGCCAATCGTTTTCGCGGATTCGGCAGAAGTGATGAAGATGCCCGAACCGATCATCGAGCCGATGACGATCATCGTCGCATCGAGCAGGCTCAGGCCGCGTATGAGTGTGCCTTGCGAACCGCGTGTGTTCATGGCTGCCTCCATCGCTTTAGTGTTGGAGCTTTCGGTGGACACCCATGTTCGTTGTTGTGGCGGCTACCGCCCGGGCTTGATCTTGTCCGGGTTGCGGCGCGCGATCTCGTCCGCCTGGCTTTCGAGCTTTTGCGCTTCGCTAATCAGCTCATCGAATTTCGCGCTTGAGGCTTGAATCTCGTTCTTCGCTTTCTCGGTGACAGCTTTGTCCGTGCTCCCCGTGCTATCGCGTAAAATGATAACCCCCCGGCGAAGCTCCTTGAAGGCTTCGATAGCCTTGTTGACCGATTGCGCGCGAAGCGAAAGATACTCTTTAATCTTCGAGTCAATATCGAGTTTGGAGGCTCTGTCGAATTTGTCTGCCGCGCTCGCTCCCTTCTCAAGGCCAAGATCAATCGCCTTAACGGAATCGTCCATCAATCGCCTGGCCGCATCAAGGTTGTTCGTATTAAGAGCCTTGGTGATCTCATTCTCCTTGTCCTTGTTCTCCCGAACGACTCTTTCGATCTCCTTGATATCTTCACCCGCACTCTGATTGAGTTGGTTGGCCTCATCCGTGCTGCCGCCGCCACCAAGTTTTTTGAGCATCTGGCAGGATGCGGATATTAATGACGCCAACAACAAAAGTGTGGTTAATCTGGCGATGTTTCTTCTTCCAGGCTCAGGCATGAATATTATGATTTTCCTCTGGGAATATGACTGCCGGGCGTGGATATTGACCCGTCAACTCTTATAGTGTCAAGAAAAACAGAATTCAAAAGCCAGAATCCAGAAGTCAGAATGAATCGGTGGAGAGCCGCTTTTATTCTTTCTTTTCTTCTGATTCCTGGATTCTGGCTTCTGAATTCTGCTTTTCGTTTGACAGTTCGCGCAACGCTCAAATAGTCTTAATCGGTTAGAGCAGCGCGGCTCGCACTGCTCTCTCGCCTTGAAGGAATCTAAATCGCCAGCGGAAGATAAGAGCACACATGGTTAAAAACGACATCACAAAATTGATTGCGGATAAGGAGGCGCGCATCGGCGTCATCGGTCTCGGCTACGTCGGCCTGCCGCTCCTGGTGGAGTTTGCGCGCAACGGTTTCAATTCAATCGGCTTTGAAGTTGACGAAACGAAAGCGGCTGAGATTAACAATGGACGCTCTTACATCGGCGACGTTCCTGCATCAGTCGTTAAGGAATTAACTGAGGCGGCGAGACTCAGCGCAACCACCCAGTTCGAGCATCTGAAGACCTGCGACGCTATCATCATCTGTGTGCCGACGCCTCTCAGGAAGACCAAAGAGCCGGACGTATCTTACATTCTCGCGGCAGCCGAAGAGATTAAGAAGAACTTGAGGCGCGGCCAACTGATCGTGCTTGAGTCAACCACCTATCCGGGGACGACCAACGAAGTGCTGCTCCCGATGTTTGAGGAAACCGGACTTTTCCTCGACACGGATTTCCTGCTCGCCTTCTCGCCCGAACGTGTTGACCCCGGCAACCCACAGTTTCAGACGCACAACATCCCGAAAGTAGTCGGCGGCTGCACGGACGCTTCGACGGAAGTGGCGGCGCATCTCTACTCGCAGATCGTCAAAGAGGTTTTCGCTGTCAGCTCGGCGCGTGTGGCCGAAGCCGCGAAGCTCCTTGAGAATACTTTCCGCGCCGTCAACATCGGCATGGCTAACGAAATGGCGCGTCTCTGTTACACCTTGAACATAGACACCTGGGAAGTCATCAAGGCAGCGGCAACCAAGCCCTTCGGCTTCATGCCGTTTTATCCTGGCCCAGGCATTGGGGGCCACTGCATTCCTTTGGACCCTCATTACCTTTTATGGAAAGCGCGGCAACACGGATTCGATTCGCGCTTCATAGGGCTGGCGGAAGAAGTCAACTCGCGTATGCCTGAGCATGTCATGCAGCTTATCTCGGACGGGTTGAACGATGTCGAGAAGCCTTTGAAAGGCTCGCGCGTGTTGCTCCTGGGCGTGGCTTACAAGAAGGACATCAACGACGTGCGCGAGAGTCCCGCGCTCTCGATCATAGACCTCTTGCGCGCCAAAGGCGCTCGCGTCAGCTACCACGACCCCTTTGTCTCTGAGGTGAGATTCGATGATGCTCACACGCTTGGACACGGCGACCCTCTGCAATCAATTGCGCTCACGGACGAGGAATTGCGCGCCTCCGATTGCATTGTGATCGTCACAGACCACAGCGGCGTAGACTACCGCCGAGTCACAGAACTTGCCCCGCTCATCGTTGACACACGCAACGCGCTCGGCGGAGAGCTTCGTCGTGAGAGCAAGGCTCGAATCATCCGACTGTAAAAAGTCTGGAGTCTGGAGTCTGGAGTCTCAGAGTCAAAAGAAAGAGAAATGCTTTTGACCCCGGACTCCAGACTCCAGACTCCAGACTCCAGACTTTTATGTTGAAAGTCATCAACGTCGTCGGTGCGCGCCCGAACTTCATGAAGGTCGCGCCCATTGTTGAAGCGATGAAGCGGCGCAGCGAGGAGTTTGCGCCAACGGTCGTGCATACCGGGCAGCATTACGACGCGCAGATGTCGGACGCCTTTTTTCGTGATCTGGGGCTGCCCGAACCGGATGTTTATCTGGGCGTCGGCTCAAGCTCTCACGCCGTTCAGACGGCTGACGTAATGCGTAGCTTCGAGCCGGTCGTGCTCGATGAGAAGCCAGACTGGGTGTTGGTCGTCGGTGATGTCAACTCGACGCTGGCGTGTGCGCTCGTCTGCGCGAAGCTGAATGTGAAGGTAGCGCACGTCGAGGCTGGACTTCGCAGCCGCGACCGCACGATGCCGGAGGAGATCAACCGTCTTCTGACAGACCAAATCTCAGACCTCCTGCTCACGCCCTCGCTAGATGCCGACGAGAACTTAAAAGCCGAGGGGATTCCGCCGGAGCGAATACGATTTGTCGGCAACGTGATGATTGACTCGCTCTTTAATCAACTCAAGCGAGCCGAGCTTTCAACCGTGCGCGAAGACCTGGGCGTTGCCGGTCGTGATTACGCCGCGCTTACGCTTCATCGTCCTTCAAACGTGGACGACCCCCAGACCTTCAGACGCATCCTCGACGCGCTCGAACAGATTGGGAAACGCCTGCCAATCATCTTTCCCGTTCACCCGCGCACACGCGCGCGTCTCACAGAGTTTGGCCTCACGGAGTTAGTAGAACGCGCTGGCAGCCTTCGTCTCATAGAGCCGCTCGGCTACCTGGACTTCCTACGTCTCTATAGCGGCGCGCGTCTGGTGCTCACAGATTCCGGCGGCATTCAGGAAGAGACCACCGCGCTTGGGATTCCATGTCTGACCTTGCGAGAGAACACGGAGCGTCCCATCACGGTCGAGATGGGAACGAACACAATCGTCGGGACCAATACAGAGAAGATCACGCAAGCAGCCACAAAAGCTCTCGACACGCAGCCGAACAAACAAGCGCCGCGCGTCCCGCCTCTCTGGGACGGCCACACGGCTGATCGCATCCTCGACGCATTAGCGAAGGGATGAGGGATGAGGGATGAGGGATGAATGAAAAGAAAGAACAGGGGCCAACAGGTTCTTCTTCATCCCTCATCCCTCATCCCTCATCCCTCATCCCTAGACTACGCCGTGCTCTGCGTGGGGAATTGGATGCGCGCACCCTCGCGCTTGAAGCCTGGAGATGCAGCCGAGTAGCGCGCGAGCGTCGCCGTGAACGCGCATCTCTTGATCGTCTGGCAGAGACTCCGGCTCGCCTGCGTGCGGAGTTTGCGCGGTTGACACCTACCGAATTGCTCAATCATTTCCGCAATCGAACGTCGCCGAAGTTTCTACCCGGCTGCGATGCGCTCTCGCAGACTGCCAGCCTGCAACGCCACCTCTTTCCGTTTGAGACGGCACAACTACTCGAAAGAGCCACGCGAATCGCGGGCGAGCATTGCTGGCCTGTGCTGGGGTTTGGCGAGAAATGTTTCGGCGAAGAGATTCAGTGGCTGCGCGATCCTTTGTCGGGCGCTCGCTGGCCGCTCGACTACCACGCGGACGTGCAATTGGCACGCGGCGACGGCTCCGACGCGCGCGTGCTGTGGGAAGTTAATCGCCTCGCGCATCTTCTTACGCTGGCCCGCGCCTTTGTGGTCACAAGTGATGAGCGGTTCAGTATTGAAGCCTTCGCTCAAATCGCAAGCTGGCGCGAGCAGAACCCTCTGGGGCGCGGCGCTAATTGGGCCTGCGCGATGGAAGTCGCACTGCGCGCTCTGAACCTGCTCGCCGTGTTTGAGCTTCTACGACGGTCACCGCAACTAAACGACGAGACGTTGCCCGCGCTTCTACAGATGTTCGACCAGCATGGCGCTCACATTCGCCGCAATCTTGAGTTCACATACATCTCTACGAGCAATCACTATTTCTCTGACGTGGTGGGACTCCTGTGGCTTGGAATGATGCTGCCGGAACTTGAAGCGGCCAGCGAGTGGCGCGAATTCGGGTTGCGCGAGATGCTGCGCGAGATGGATAAGCAAGTGCTCAATGACGGCGCGGATTGCGAAGCCTCTACGGGTTATCATCGCTTCGTTCTCGAACTGCTTCTCTACTCATTCATCGCCGCCCGCGCTCAGGGAATCGAGATTGACGACCATTACTGGAAGAAGCTGCGCGCGATGCTCGACTACGTGTGCGCTTATCTCAAACCCGAAGGACGCGCGCCGCTCATCGGCGATACGGACAGTGGGCAGGTCTTGCCCTTCTGCAATCGCGCCGCAGACGATCACGCCTACGTGCTTGCGCTCGGCGCGGCGCTCTTTAGCGAGCCTCGATTTAAGCAGCCTGTGGAGAAGATGCCGGAGGAGTTGCTGTGGGTCTTGGGCGAAGAGGGTGTCAAGGCGTATGAAAATCTGCCGGAAATTTCCGAGGGCGCAGGCTCACAAGGTTTCACCGATGCAGGCACGTACATTTTGCGCGAAGCTGATCTTTATCTACTCTTCAACGCGAGCGGCAATGGACTTTTCGGGCGCGGCTCGCACGGCCACAACGATGCCTTGAGCCTTGAGGTGAGCGCCTGCGGCACAAATTTTATCGTTGACCCCGGCACATACGTTTACACTGCCGATTTACGTGAGCGTCAACTATTCCGCTCGACCGCGTATCACTCAACAGTCGAAGTGGACGGCGTGGAACAGAACTCAACTGACGTGGCGCTCCCTTTCATCATCGGAGACGAAGCGCACCCGCGCGTTTTGAGTTGGGAGAGTGGGCGTGAGCGTGACACCATCGTCGCAGAGCATGACGGCTACAAACGACTCGCGCAGCCCGTGACGCACCGCCGCACCGTTCGCTTCTTGAAACGGGAGCGATTGTGGATTATCGAAGACAGTTTATCCGGCGAAGGCGAGCACAGCTTTCACTTTCGTTTTCATTTCGCAGAAGGGCTTGAAACGAGCGTGTACGCTCATGGAATTGCGCTCGCCTGCGATAAGATGACGGGCGCGCGTCTCTACGTCGTCGCGCTTGATAGCAGCGATGTGCCGGAGCTTGAGCCGCGCTTTATGTCGCGTGATTACGGCGCGAAGAGCGCGTCTGTTTCCGCCTGCTGGAAGATTCGCGCCACAGTTCCGCTCGTCCTGCGCTATGCTCTCGTGCCCGCCTGCGCGAGCGAGAACGAGGAAGAGCGATTGAGCTTGATTGCGGATTTAAGAAGCTGATTGAAAAGTCTCTGGCAGCCCCGAAGGGGCGAAATAAGATAGCCTGTGGCAACGCCACAGGTAAAGAAGCGAGTTTATTCATCAAGCCCTGAAGGGGCGCAATATTTATTTCGCCCCTTCAGGGCTTTAATGGAAACCGTATCTCTCCCTGTGGCGTTGCCACAGGCTATTACATTACGCCCCTTCGGGGCTTTCGGCAGGTTTATTAAACATGAAGCCGACAATCTATCTTGTCTTTGTTGACGATTGGGAATTGAGCGGCAACGGCTCAGGCGACGTTCGGGAACTTCAGTTTCGCCCGATGCGCGAGCTGGTCAAAATCTACAACGCGCACGCCGTTCACGGCTCGTTCAATGCGGAGGTGATGCAGCAACTCACCTTCAGGAAATTTCAGGATCAATTTCCGGGACTGAAGGCTCTGGCCGATGAGTGGGACGCAACTGCGCAGGAGACATTTCGGCAGGGACACGACATACAGTTGCACATTCATCCGCAGTGGAAGGACGCGGAATACCAGGACGGCGAATGGCGCTTGACAGCCGACTGGTCAATCCTGAACTACGACGCGGAAGAGGCATACCGGATGATGGCGGCGGGTAAAGAGTATTTGGAAAATTTGCTGCGTCCCGTTGATCCCGATTATCGCTGCGTCTCTTTTCGCTCCGGCTCATGGTGTATCGCGCCTTCGCCGCACATGCTCGGTCTGCTCGCTAGGCTCGGCATCGTCTTCGACATGAGCATTGTCGGCGGGATGCACTATGAGACAAAGAACATCCGGCTTGATTACAGAAACTGCGAGGAAGATTTTTTGCCTTACTATCCTGTGATGTGGGACGCGCGCAAAGTCTCTGACAAACGGGAGCCAATCGTCTGCATCCCGACAAACCATTTTTACGGCTCGCGCCGCCAGGTTCTCAAGCATCATCTGGGCAAGGTTTGGGGCAAAGCAAAAGAGCGCGTCGCTCCCACGCGAGCGCAGCGGAGCAGCCGGAGCGTTGAAGCATACGGCCACGAATGGGCGCAGGTCGGCCATGCCTCGCCCATCAAACGCATCTACGAGAAAGGAATCCTTCCTTACCTCAAAGGCAAGCACCTGATCTCGGATATAGCGCAGCTTGATTACGCGCTGTTGCGCGAGATGCTGGCGTCTATCCGGCGGCGCGCGCGCGCGTCAGGACTAAATGAGATTCCCATCATCCTTGAGAATCATACGAAAGATGTTCAAGACTTCTCCCACATCGAACGCTTCATCGCTGATGTGTCGAAAGCCGATGACATTAAGTGCGTGACGCTGACCGAACTGAGCCGAGAGATTTTGAGCGGGAGATTCCAGATCAAAACAGCCGGGTTGAATAAAGGTCGTGGATAAATCCGTCGCGCGAGCGGCGGATTATCTACAGATTTCAGTTATAGAGAAGACATCTGGAATGCGTTTAAGCTATCGTTAGCGCATCTGCTCTGCCCGGTTTAGGTTAAAATCTCGAATGCGAATAAGGGAACGAATTGTGAACGACGAAAGAATAAGAGAAGCTATCTATCGTGTGGTTGACGAGACCAACGAGCAACTGCCTAAGGGTCGCCAACTGGAAAAGTCGCCGGAAAGCATTCTATTCGGCAAGGGTGGTCAACTGGATTCGCTTGGACTGGTCGGCTTCATCGTCGAGGTTGAGCAAAAAATAGAAGAGGAGTTCGCTGTCTCAATCACTCTCGCGGATGAACGCGCCATGTCGCAGAAGAACAGCCCGTTTCTGACGCTTGGGGCGCTCACAGCGTATGTTTCTCTCCTGATAAAAGAAGATGAAGGAACCCACCGGCAATAGTGATCGGGTCTTACTGATTACCGGCGCAAGCCGTGGAATCGGCAAGCATCTGGTCGAACATTATCTAGTCAAAGGCTACCGTGTCGTCGGCTGTAGCCGGGGGGCTTCCCGTTTAGAGCATGAAAACTATCAACACTTCCAGTCGGATGTCTCGGATGAAGCAGGTGTTAAGAAGATGTTCGCTGAGATAACCCGAACCTACGGGCGATTGGATGTCTTAATCAATAATGCCGGTGTCGCATCAATGAACCACATCTTGCTGACCCCTCTGAAGGTCGCCAGAAATATCATGGAGACGAATTTCATAGGCACTTTTCTGCTCTGCCGGGAAGCCGCCAGGCTGATGAAGCGGCACGGGTTCGGGAGGATCGTAAATCTGGCGAGCGTGGCTGTGCCTTTGAAACTCGAAGGCGAAGCGGTTTATGCAGCATCGAAGGCCGCCGTTATCAGCTTCACTCAAATCATAGCGAAGGAGCTTGCGACCTTCGGCATCACCGTCAACGCCGTCGGCCCAACGCCCATTCAGACAGACCTCATCAAAGGTGTCCCGCAAGAAAAGATAGAGATGCTTGTGCGGAGTCAGGCCATTCAAAGACCCGGCGAGCTACGAGATGTCGCAAACGTCATAGATTTCTTTATTCAACCCGAAAGCGATTTCATCACGGGGCAGGTTGTTTTCCTCGGTGGCGTGTGATGTATGTTGATTTTCTTTTAGAGGTCTGGGCTACCCGCAAGGATGCTGAAGCCATCATCTGGAAAGATCAAGCCTATACCTACGGCTGGCTACTGGAGAGATTTCGCTACTGGCAGAAAAAAATCTGCGCTGAAAAGATTGAGCCGGGAGCGGTCGTAATTCTTGAGGCAGATTTCTCTCCCAATTCTGTGACGCTCTTTCTGGCGCTCGCAGATCACGGCTGCATTCTCGTTCCATTGACGGATTCCGTCCGCGCCAAAAGAGATGAGTACATTTCTACGGCCCAGGGAGAAATCTCTATCTCTATTGACGGCGCGGATGAGGTTAGCATCAGCCGACTGCCGCGAAGCGCTGTCCACCCGCTCTACCGTCAGTTGCGAGCTGAGAGGCATCCGGGGCTTGTCCTCTTCTCATCTGGCTCGACCGGCGAAAGCAAAGCGGCAGTTCATGACCTGCTCTGGCTGCTCAAAAAATTCAAGGTGCGCAGGCACAGCTACAGGACCATCACCTTTCTGCTCTACGATCACATCGGCGGCGTCAACACAATGCTCTACACGCTGGCGAACGCCGGTTGCATCGTGACAGTGCAGGAGCGAACTCCTGACGAGGTTCTGCGCGCGGTCCAGATTTATCGTGTGGAGCTTTTGCCGACTTCGCCGACCTTCATCAATCTCATCCTGCTCTCGGAAGCCTACCGGCGGCACGACCTCAGCTCTCTCAAGACCATCACTTACGGAACTGAGCCTATGTCGGAAACCACTCTGCGACGCGCCCACGAGCTGTTTCCCCAAATATCCTTGCTGCAAACCTACGGGCTTTCAGAAGTCGGGATTCTGCGCTCGAAATCGAAAAGCTCGGATTCACTATGGGTCAAAGTCGGGGGCGAAGGCTACGAGACGCGCGTGGTTGACTCTATCTTGCAGATCAAGGCGAAGTCCGCGATGCTCGGCTACCTGAATGCGCCAAGCCCCTTCACGGATGACGGGTGGCTCAACACGGGCGATGCTGTGGAAGTTGACGGCGAGTATCTCAGAATCCTCGGACGGAAATCGGAATTGATTAACGTCGGAGGCGAAAAAGTTTACCCGACCGAGATAGAAAGCGTGATTCTGGAACTGGAATCGGTGCGGGATGTGACTGTTTACGGCGAGAAGAATCCCATCACAGGGCAGATCGTCTGCGCTAACATTACTCCGTCCTTTGACCTGACGGATTCGCTCAAGCGTGAATTCATCGCAGGGGTTAAGCGGCACTGCCGGGAGAAACTGCAAAACTATAAAGTTCCTGTCAAAATTAATATTGTCGGCGACAGGCAGTACACCGACCGCTTCAAGAAAGTTAGAAGATGAGTTTGAAAGACCTCGTCAAGCGAGTGTTGCCTGCGGCGGCCCTGGGCGCTGTCGGGCGCGCAAGACAAAAGCGCAGGCAAGCGCGGACCGGTTCTCTCCCGCTTCTAGATGAAAATTCATTCCAGAAAATTCTCGTCAACGAACTCGGGTTAAGCGTTGGAGACACCGTTTTCGTCCACAGTTCGATAGACCAACTTAACCTGAGCTTTCCTTTCTATCGCGTGCTGCCCCTCATGCAGGACTTGACGGGAGAGAGCGGCACGCTCCTTTTCCCAACCTACCCGAAGTCGTCTTCATTTGAATTTCTATCGCGTGAGGAAATATTCGATGTCAGGAAAACGCCTTCTTACACAGGCATCCTGACAGAGTTTGCCCGGCGTCAACCGAGCGCCTTGCGAAGCCTGCACCCGACTAAATCCGTTTGCGTCCTGGGGCCGCTTGCTCATGAATTGACCAGCACTCATCAGCTGTCTCCCTATCCATACGACGCTTGCAGCCCCTATTACAAAATAATCGAAGCGCGTGGGAAGATCGTGGGCCTCGGAGTTTCAACCGCGAATCTCTCTTTCGTGCATTGCGTGGACGATGCCTTGAAGGAAGACTTTCCCGTCGAGCCGTATCATCCGAAACTTTTCAGCGCGCGATGTATCAACTATCAGGGGCAGGTTGAGACCGTCAAAACTTACGCACACGACCTCAGAAAGATGAATCACCATATTCCGCGCTACATGAAAACATATATTCCGGCAGAAGTGTGCCTCGATCTGAACATAGACGGGATGAAATTCTTCAGGGCGGACGCCGGAAAGTTGTTCGAGGCAATGCTCGAACTCGCCAAAAAGGGAAAGACCATCTACGCACGCTCGGCCTATTCAAAGTAGAATCAAAACAGGGATGGACAGGATGAACAGGATAAAAGAAGATTTAGTCATTGAATCAATGAACCACTGATCCATTGAATGAATCCTTTTCTTCATCCTGTTCATCCTGTCCATCCTGTTAATTCCGTCTAAGTTTTTCTCCTGTCATCTGCACACTTTTGTTAACTGCTCTTAATCGGTCTGGATGTTGTATGCTTTCGTGGAACGAAAGGCTTTCGCGGTCTAAGATTTCTCGGACAAACTTTTTGCAAGACTAAAAACTTTATGTGCGGTATCTGCGGAGTATGGGAATACGGGGCGGCGCATGGACTCGTTGAGCGTTCTCTTGTTGAGCGTATGCGTGATGAGATGCCGCATCGTGGGCCGGATGACGCGGGCGCTCTTATTTTCGACGAAGGGCGCGGCGGACTCGGCTTTCGACGCCTTTCGATTATTGACCTCTCGGAAGCCGGTCACCAGCCGATGCACGGCTGCACGGATCAAGTCTGGCTCGTCTTCAACGGCGAGATTTACAACCACGCTGCCTTGCGCGAAGGTTTGGAAGAGCGCGGCCACGTTTACGCCTCGCGCACGGATTCTGAAACCATCCTGCATCTTTACGAAGAGCGCGGGCTGGATTTCGTCCAAGACATAGAAGGCGACTACGCCATCGCCATCTGGGATGCAGCGCGTGAACAGTTAACACTCGTGCGTGATCGCATCGGCGTCAAGCCGCTCTACTTCTATCATAAAATGGGGCGCTTCATCTTCGCGTCCGAGATTAAGGCTATCTTGCAGCACCCTGCGGTCACGCCCGACGTTGACGAAGAATCTCTCTACCACTATCTGACGTTTCTGACCACGCCCGCGCCGCGCACGCTCTTCCGCGACATACAGAAAATTCCTGCGGGCCACATGCTCGTAGTCTCCCGCGATGGCACAGTCAACATCAAGCAATACTGGGACGCTCTGCCGCCTGCGGAGATGAACGCTGGCTTGAGCGATGAGGAGCACAAGTCGGAAATCCTGCGACTACTCAGAGACTCTATCCGCAAGCGCATGATGGCGGACGTGCCGTTCGGGGTCTTCCTGTCGGGTGGAGTTGATTCGTCGGCCAACGTTGCTCTGATGTCGGAGCAGATGTCGAGGCCCGTGGAGACGTTCACGGTCGGCTTCCGTGATGAAGAGTATCTCAACGAGTTGGATTCGGCGCGGCGCATCGCGCGCGACTTCAAGACGAATCATCACGAGGTAATCATCTCCGAGAGTGAGATGACAAAATTTCTTCCCGATCTCGTTTTTCATCAGGACGAGCCGATTGCTGATCCGGTTTGCGTGCCGCTCTACTATGTCTCGAAGCTAGCGCGCGATTCAGGCACGATTGTCGTGCAGGTCGGCGAAGGCGCGGACGAGATTTTCAGTGGTTATGAAAACTACGTGCGGCATCTGCGAATTTACGAAAAGTTCTGGCAGCATGCGGAGCGTATGCCGCAGGCGTTGCGCCGCGCGGCAAGCACAGTCGCGCGCCCGGCGCTTGAAGCAACGGGGAGAAAGCGCGTCGAGATAGAACTCATCCGGCGTCTGGGCGCAAGCGAGCCGCTCTTCTGGGGCGCGACCGTGGTTTACGACGAGACGTTCAAGCCGCGCGTGCTTTCAAAGAGGATGTGCGAGCGGATGAACAGGCGTTCGTCGCTCGAAGTCGTCAACTCATATTTGAATCACATCGAGGAAGCGCGACCAAATTCGGACTTTCTGTCGCGCATGACCTACCTGGAATTAAAGTTGCGGCTGCCGGAGTTGCTGCTGATGCGCGTGGATAAGATAACGATGGCAACGAGCGTGGAAGCGCGCGTGCCGTTTCTGGATCATCATCTCGTGGAATATGCGATGGGCTTGCCGCGTGCTCTTAAAGTCGAAGGCAGAAGCGGCAAGCACATCCTGAAACGCGCGCTCGAAGAGATTCTCCCCAAAGATTTACTCTACAGCCGCAAGCGTGGTTTTGGCGCGCCGGTTAGAGAGTGGTTCAGAAACGGGCTGGGCGAGTGGTTCGATTCGCACCTGATAAATTCCACGATGCGCCGCCGCGACTTCTTCGATTACAAGTTCATCGCGCGCCTCTTGGACGAGCACCGGCGGGGAAAGCGCGAGTGGGGCTTTCACCTCTGGGCTTTGCTCAATCTCAGTTTGTGGTACGAGCGATGGATTGATCGTGGATAAGGTGCTGTGAGTGAATTTGAATGTTAGAGCAGCCTGTAGTTGAAGCGTCAGAAACTGTCGCCGTCTCGTCGCGGCGTCGCTTCTCCATGCATGTGGTGTGGACGCTCGTTGCGCGTATTCTGATGACGGTCAATAGCGTCGCTGCCGGAATCATCGTCGCGCGCTGGCTGGGGGCGGAGAGATTCGGGCAATTGGCCGTCATCAACGTCGCCGTCGCTACAATCGTTCAACTGAGCAGCGCGGGCCTGCCTTCAGCCAACACCTATTTCATCGCGCAGGACAAACGAAGGCTTGCGTCAGCCTCGATCAACTCCGTGCTCTTCGCTCTCATAGCGGGCGGACTGCTCGCTCTGGGACTGACAGGACTGGCAGCTTTGCGACCCGACTGGTTTGGTTTTATCCCGCCGCGACTGATTGGGATAGCTGCCGTCTCGATTCCTTTTCAACTCATCACGCTCATCGGCCTCAACATCTTTCTGGCGGTCGGGCGCGTCGAGCGTTTTAATCTGCTCGACCTGGCCGGACAAATGTTTGTGCTCATCAACGCGCTCGTTGCGCTCATTATTTTGAACAAAGGGTTGTGGACGCTCGTCTCTTTGAATACGGGAGCAAGCATCCTGGTCGGCCTGGTGATTGTGATGTTGGTCGGAGCTTACGGCGCGAAGCTGAAGGAGAGGCTGGCGTGGCGTCCTGACCTCAGACTTTTCGGGCGCATGATGCGATATGGCGTCAAGTTTCACATCTCTATCTTGGCGGGCGCGCTGATCTTTCGCGCTGATCTTCTGGTGGTCAATCATTTTCGCGGAGACAGGGAAGCGGGCGTTTATGCTGTGGCGTCGCAGGTGGCGATGATGTTGATGATGTTGCCGGGTGTTATCGCAACGCTCCTTTTTCCGCGCGTCGCGGCCAGGCGGGATGAGACGGGCGAGTTGACTTGCGTTGTCACAAGGCACACGGCATTCGTGATGCTCATCATCTGTCTGGTTAGCGCGCCGCTCAGTCTCATCCTGCCCTTACTCTACGGCGCAGCGTTCGCTGACGTGAGCGTGCAGCTTTTGATCTTGCTGCCGGGCGTGTATCTCATCGGTCTTGAATCGGTGATGGTTCAGCACTTCAATGCGATGGGATTGCCCGCTGCCGTTCCACTCTTCTGGCTGGCGACATTAGCGGTCAACGTCACGCTTGTTTTCACGCTCGTGCCAGCGTTTGGTGCGCGCGGCGCGGCGCTGGCTTCAACCGTGAGCTACGCTTTAATCTTCGCCCTGGTAGCTCTCTATTTTCGCGCACGCACGCGCCGAACGCTTTCCGAAGCACTCATGCTGCGCGGCGCGGAGTTGCGCGAGCTATTCAAGGCCGGACGCCTAAGCTCCGATTCCAGGAGAGCCTAAAAGGAAGGGAAAGCAAGGCGCCGAGTTGATGAAGCCTGAGCGCATTCCAATGAAGATCGTCCTGCTAGTTCTCAGCGGTGAAGCCAGCCGCGCGCGTGATGCTCTGCTGGCGCGCTACCCGCAAGGAAAGATCGAAGAGATTTCGCGTGCTGAGATCGAAGCGGGCGGAATGAGCAGGCGTCTCAAAGCCTTGAGTGCTCTCGGTCCAAACATCTTCGCCGTCGCCACCGAGCGGCTTGCGTGGCAGCGCGGCCAGAACGCTTTCCTGCTCTTCGGCGCTCTGGCCGGAGCGCGACGCACCGTTATCCTGGATGCTCACGGAGCATGGCGCGAAGAGACGCGCTCGCGCAGTTTGATGGCTTCGCCTGCGAGCCTGGCGCGAGAGGGAGCGATCAGCGCATCTGTGATGACGCGCGCCGGAAGACAACTGCGGCGGCTCGAAGTCGCAATCAAGAGAGGCGAGCATTTAAGCAGCCATCTGAAGAAGAAAAGCGCGGAGACTGGCGCGCAGGAGATTGTGTATGTGCGCGCAACGCCTGGGCCGGGCACACAGATGGGCGGCGCGGCGAGCCACATCAACGGCTTCATCAATGCCGCGCTTGAGCTTGGCGCGCACATCTCGCTCGTCAGCAACGACCAGATCGCAGGGCTTGACGAGACGCGGACTCCGCTCAAAGTAATCTGGCCGAAACCCGTCGGCTCAACGCGCGCGGCGTTTGATATTTACAACAACCTGCTGTTCACAAAGGAAGCGACGCTCTTGATTGAACGCGCGCAGCCTGACTTTATTTATCAACGCTACAGTCGTTTCAGTTGGGCTGGCGTCGAGGCAAGCTTGAAGACGGGGCGGCCTCTGTTTCTTGAATACAATGGCTCGGAGGTGTGGGTCGGGCGTTACTGGGATCACGTCGGTCGCTTAGGTCTGCTCGAACGCTATGAGCGCCTTAATCTCAAGGCCGCCGCGCGCATCTTCGTTGTCTCTGAAGTGGAGCGTGGGAATTTGTTGCGCGCCGGAGTTGAGGATGAAAAGATCGTGGTCAATCCGAACGGCGTTAACACAGAGCGTTTTCAACCGAACATCGGCGGAGGGCGCGTGCGTGAGGAGCTTGGGATTGAAAGAGACGAAACACTCGTTGGCTTTGTCGGCACGTTCGGGCCGTGGCACGGCGTGCTCGTGCTGGCGGAAGCGATCAAGCTCTTGCCGAAGGAGACGCGCGTGCGGTTTCTTCTGGTCGGAAGCGGCGCGCTGCGCGCAGAGGTCGAGCGGATCCTGCGGGAAGGCGGAGTCGAGCAGCGCGTGATTATGGCTGGCGCAGTTGAGCACGAGCGTGTGTCTGCGTTTCTGGATGCGTGCGATGTGCTCGCCTCGCCGCACGTTCCGCTCGAAGACGGAAGCGAGTTCTTCGGCTCGCCGACGAAACTTTTCGAGTACATGGCGATGGGCAAAGGGATAGTCGCCAGTCGGCTGGGGCAGATCGGTGAAGTGCTCAAGGATGAAGAGACTGCGCTGCTGGTTGAACCCGGCAACGCACGCGAGTTGAGCGAAGCCATCATGCGCCTGGCCGACTCTCAGACTCTGCGCGAACAACTCGGAGCGGCAGCCAGACGCGAAGCCGTTGCACGACACACATGGACGCACAATGCGCGGCGTGTGCTTGATGCTTATCGCTCGATGATATTGAGTTGAGCCTTGCCTTGCGGCTCTGCCGCTCGCGCCGTGCGGAAAGCCTATGGCTTTCCGGCCTGCGTTTAATATATAGATCACGAGGCTATGCCTCGTACTGGCATGGCGTAGCCTTGCCAGAGAACAAAAGTATTACTCGCTCGGAAAGGCTTAGCCTTTCCGCACAGCGCGAGCGGCAGAGCCGCTATATTTTCTATAGATGGGTATGTTGGAAGATAGAAGGTGACGTGTGAAAGTTGAGGACAAACGCAGCCAGCTTGCAGAGGAGAAGCGGCAGGCGCGTGAGCAGTGGACTGGAGACCCTTGCGGCGCAAGGTACGGGGCGAAGTATGAGTTTGCCACGCGCGAATTCTTCGATGAAGTTGAGCGTAATCGTTATCAGGAGTATGCGCCGTGGATGCCTGAAGTGATGGGCTTCGACGAGTTCAAGGGCAAGCGGCTGCTGGAAGTCGGCTGCGGGATGGGCACAGACCTTTTGCAGTTTGCGCGCGGGGGAGCTTTTTGCACGGGCGTTGATCTCACGCCGCGCTCGGTCGAGATTTCAAGCCTGCACTTTGGACTTTATGGGATGCGCGCTGATTTCGTGCTCGCGGACGGCGAGCAGCTTCCGTTTGCGGATGAGAGCTTCGATGTCGTCTATTCCAACGGCGTGCTGCATCACACGCCCGACACTGAACAAGCCGTCGGCGAGCTTCGACGTGTCCTCAAGCCCGGTGGCCTGGCGCGCGTGATGCTCTATCATCGCCACTCGCTCTATTACTGGACGGAGATTATTCTTCATCGCGGTATCTTGCGCGGCCACTTCCTGCGCGGCCACTCGCCCGAAGAGATTATGAGCCGCTACGTGGAATATTCGGAGTACGACGCCAGGCCGCTCGTGAAGGTTTATAGCCGAGGCCAAGCCCGAAAATTGTTCGCCCCCTTCAGCGAAGTTAAGACGGAAGTCGAGCAGATGATTCGTGAGGAGTTGAGATTCTTGCGCCCGCTTGTTTCAGACAGGATGTTTCAAAGATTGCGTAGAAGCGCCGGATGGAATGTGATTGTCACGGCTGAAAAGTGACCGAAGGTTTTGCCGGAGGCTTCTCGAATCTAAAGTCGGATTTGAAAGTAGAGTTATCTCCCGCAGAGCCAGCAAGCGCTGGTGCTCTACCGAAACGTGCCGCCACAGTTTTTGAAGCAGTTAGGCCGGACTGAAAATAACTCTCTCCCGCAAAACTAGCCCCGCCCGTCCACTATTCCTTCTTAACAACAGTTTTGCTCTCATAAACGGTGGAGTCTGTATTTCGTGACCGCCCACGCGAAGAGAGGATGATGATTGAAAGAATGGCAAGCAGCGCAATTGCGCCCAGCACCCACCACAGAGGGTTGGTCGTAGTAGTGGTTGTTTCAGATTGTGTCTGCTTCGCGGTTGTGGTCGTCTGCACCGGCTGGCTACTCTGCGTGGTCGTTGGGGTCGTATTCTGTGCCAGGGCAGTCAGAGCAAATGGCGCAAGACCGAGGCTCAAGGCAAGAGCTATTGCTCTCATCAAATTTGTCAGGTTAAAAGATTTCATGGTCGGAATTCTCCTCTAAACAAATTAGGAAGGAAGAAAAGCTCCCTTCACTGTTCAAATCAACTAAGCACTATCCGCAGCGGCCTCAACCGAGTCGTCTTTGATTCTACCTTTTCTTAGTAGAGGAGTTGTTGACTCCTTTACTACGTCGTACCGTAAAGAAAGAAGACGCCAGGCTATCCGCCCTCTATGGTTTAGAACCGCTTTTGCAAGAAATCAGTACGTTGCGAGGCAGCCTTAATGATGCAGGCTATTATTATGCCAAGCTAAAAATGAAAACAGAGAAGAGGGTTGCTGTCGAGACTTCAAACAGTAGATAAAAAGCGAATAGGCGCGAGCAACTTTGGGGTCGCTCAACGCCTATTCTTATGCGCAGTCACTGTCCTCACCCCAGCAACTGCTATAGGCGGAAGGATTCACCAACCGCCCGGTTATGCAAACTATACCCGACTCGTCCTCACATGGCAACTAGAGACGTTGCTTTCGCCGTCGCATCGTGTAAGATGCTAACACTCGCCCCAACACCACGCTCACTCACTGACTAAGGCGGACGCTCAGAGCTATCGTCAGTCCAGCCGGTGAGTCGGTCGAAAGAGAGACTTGAAGCCCCAGAGCATCTCCTGCTCAAGTCTCACTTTCTATGCCCACAGCGCAGACTATCAAGAATCCTGCGGCCTGCGCCGCCGTTTCCGCATCGAGAAATTCTCGCGCCTAACATCAAACTAGGATAAGATGCCCAAGCGTCAGACAGGTTAACCGTTCAAACTTTGAATCCTTCTTACACTCTATCGAATATGCTTAGAAACAATCTTACCCTTCTCGCCATCTGCTTTGCTCTCTTTATCGCTACCGTGTGCGGCAACCAGCGCACCGGTAACGTCACCAATGCATTAGCCGACATCAGTACGAACGCTCTTTCTTCATCACCAGGTACGCCTCTTCCTGACACTTCTCCTAAAACAGTTCGGGTGCGCCTTATGGAAGTTGAAACCAATGCCGATGTTGTGGATTGGCCTTCCCCCGGCTCGGAAATTATCATCAAGGCAGGAGCAACCACCCTCAATAAAAAAACTGACGAGAATGGTGTTGTCGTGTTCGGCGCAGTTCCATGTGGACAGCAGATTGTGATAACTAGAAAAGGTGGAGACGGTGATAATGATGGCGTCTTTCATCGAAGGTTGACATGCACGAGAAGGCAATTTGATTTAGGAATAATCGAGCGAGCATTTGGCGGGAAATTCATACTGCGACAACGCAAGCTGACACGAATGGGATTTGACGCTACCAAGAATGTTTGGCGAAATGCTGACGGCAAAATAATCTCCATGAGAACATTCAACCGGATAATGGCACAAAGAAAATAGCAGAGAAGATTTATTCAACTCTCAGCAAATGAAAAGAACCTGCCATTGAAGATATTGAGCAGGCTCTTTTTATTTGCTTATATGTTTCAGATTTTGTTATCTCGTCGGCGTGAGATAGAACGAGCGGTTTGTCCGCATAACTTTCGGGTCTGGTTCGGTGACTTTGAAGTAGCCGGTGATAGTTCTGCTGGCGGCATCCCAATTCAACCCCTTGCACCTGGTTGTCCATTCTGTGCTCGGTTCTTTTTCGCCGCACACAAAAGAGTAGGCGAATCTGTCAACGCTGAAAACCGGATCACCAAATTCACTTCTATAAGCGTGGGGTTCGTCTTCACTAAACGTCAGTTTGAGGTAAACCCGCTTGCCGATGTTTTTGATGATGAAAGATTTGAACGCTGCTTTTTGCTTTTCGGGCGAGCCGGTGAATTTCGGAGCGACTGCTGGCTTGGTTGTTTTCGCCTGGACAAAGCCAATCGAGTTGAACGCAAAAAGGAGCGCGACGAGCAGAACAATTTTGATTTTCATTTTTCTCCTGGATTTTTAAGTTTTACCGACTATACCACGAAACACTTCAATACCCTTGCGCGTCTATTCTGTCAGCCAACAAGCCGCTTCGTTAGACCATGCATTAAAGACCCTCTTCCGAACATTCCTACCTTTCAGCTTGTGTGTTTACCATTTAGCGCGTGTTAGTATTCAGAATTAGATTCTGTGTACCTTGTCGGTCTCAAGGGTAAAAATCAGCAAAGAAAGCTTCGGAAAGTTGCCAATTTTCTCAGGGAAATCCATCATCTGCTTCGGCGGCGAAGACTGGTGGTATCACCACCCGCACTCGAAGAACCATTTGATGCGAAGGTTTGCGTGCGCGGGCAATCGTGTCATCTTCGTCAATTCGATTTCGATGGGGTTGGCTTCTCTTGGCAATAAGGATTTCCTGCCGCGCGTGGCGAGGAAGTTAAAAAGCTATGCGAAGCTGGCGCGCACAACGAAGGAAGGCATCACCGTTGTCTCGCCCGCCGCGTTGCCTTTCTTCGGGAGCGCGACAGCGCGCGCAGTCAACCGTCATCTCCTGAGCGCGCAGGTGAATGCTTTGGCGCGTAGGCGCGGACTCTCTCGCCCTATCCTGTGGATAGCTATCCCGACAGCAGTTGAGATGATCGGGCGAATGAATGAATCTCTGGTTGTCTATCAGGTATCGGATAAGTACGACGCGAACACTATGGATCATGCGACCGACCCCGCGACGATTCGCCGCTTGCACGAACGCGCACTCGACGCTGCCGACCTGATCTTTTATTCGGGGCGGAAACTTCTGGCGGAGGCGACGCGCGGGCTAGAGCGTTCCTTTCTTCTGGAACAGGCGGTTGATTACGAGCACTGGGCGAAGGTCGGAAGCGGCGAGTTGGAAGTCGCGGAGGAGGTCGCAAGATTGCCGCGCCCGCGCATCGGCTACTTCGGCGCGATAGAACCCTGGCTGGTGGATCAGGAGTTAATAAAGCGCGCATCAATTGAGCGCCCGCTCTGGCATTGGGTCTTCATCGGCAATCGCTCGCGCGGTCTTGAGATTGAAAACTTAACAAACGTGCATTTTCTGCCTGCGGTCGCTTACGATGAACTGCCGCGCTACGCCGCAGGCTTCGACGTGTGCGTGCTGCCCTGGGAAACGGAGCAAGCGTTTACGAGTTACGGCTCGGCGATCAAGGTGCGCGAATACCTGGCGACGGGAAAGCCTGTCGTCATCGCGCCGCTGCCTGAATATGAGCCGATGAAAGATGTCCTACGCATAGCCCGCAGCCGCGACGATTTTCTAAGATTGGTGCAAGATGCGCTCGACGAGCGGGGAGACGAAAAAGCCCACACGCGCCAGGCATCGGTTGCCAATGGCACATGGGACGCACGCGCCGAGTGGGTGAGCGGTTTAATTGAAGAAGCACTCGCGAAAAAGGAAGTGATAAGTGATAAGTGATAGGTGATAGGTGATAGGTGATGAGTTAAAGCCAGGTTCTTACTCATCACTCATCACTTATCACTCATCACTGTTTTCATTATGTGTGGTATCGCCGGAATCATCGGTAGAAATCCTGAAGCGCGCATGGGCGGGATGCTTGAGAGCATCGAGCATCGCGGGCGCGATGATGAAGGTGTGTGGACATCCCTTGAGATAGATGATGCGGGGAGGCGGGCGTGCCTGGGACATCGCCGCCTGTCAATCATTGACACGAGCAGCGCGGGCCATCAGCCGATGCTCTACGCGGACGGTCGCTTTGCTCTGACCTTCAACGGCGAGATTTATAACTACCTCGAACTCAAGCGGGAACTCGTCGCGCGCGGCCATCGCTTTCACACAGACACGGACACGGAGGTTCTGCTCGCGGCATTTACAGAGTGGGGCGAGGATTGTTTGCAGCGGCTCAACGGGATGTTCGCGTTTGCCATCTGGGATACTGTAGAGCGTAGGCTCACGTTGGCGCGCGACCGTCTGGGCATCAAGCCGCTTTACTACGCGCTGGTTGAAGGAGAGGGCGGCGCGCCTGCCTCTTTCATCTTCGCGTCCGAAGTCAAAGCTATCTTAACGACGGGTATGGTCGAGCGTGCGCTTGATGCGGAATCGCTCAATCAATTTCTGACCTTCCTCTGGACGCCCGACCCGCACACGCTCTTTCGCGGCATACGCAAACTTCCTCCAGCGCATGCGCTCACCTTCTGCGCTGGCGAATTGACTGTGCGCGAGTGGTGGGACGTTTCCTTTGACGAGATTGAAGAGGGACGAAGCGAGGCGTGGTGGCAGGAGCGCGTGCTGGAGACTCTCGACCGTGTTGTCGGGATGGAGATGGTCGCGGACGTTCCGCTCGGCTCATTCCTCTCAGGCGGGATTGATTCGTCCTCAATCGTTGCGCTGATGAAGAACCATAGCAACGGGCGGCGCGTCTCGACCTACACCATCGGCATAGAGGCGGAGGACTTGCGCTACGACATCATCCCGGACGATGTTCAGTGGGCGCGGCGCGTCAACGCGCTGCTCGACACGGATTACCACGAGATCATGCTCAAGCCTGATGTCGCTGAACTATTGCCGAAGCTTGTCTATCACATGGACGAGCCTGCGATTGACATGGCGATTCCGAGTTACCTGGTTTCGCGTGCGGCGCGCGAGACGTTGACGGTGATGCTATCCGGGATGGGCGGCGACGAAGTGTTCGCGGGCTACCCGCGACAAATGGCTATGAGACTGGCGAGCGCGCTCGACCCCATACCGGGTTTGATACGAAGGCCACTGATGAAGACGATGGCGAGCGTGCTGCCCGGCGGGTTGCCGGGAAAGCTCACCGCGCCCTTGAGAAACGCGAAGAAGTTCGCACGCAGCGCCGCCCTCGATTTCGAGAACCGTTACCTGGGCTACGGGACTTACTTCACGGACGAAGCGAAAGCGCATCTCTACACGGACGAGATGCGCGAGGCGACACGCGGGCTTGATGCTTACACACATCATCGTCGCTACTTCGAGCGTGTGAAACATGCCGCCCCGCTCAATCGCATGCTCTACGTTGATCTCAAAACTTTCCTGCCATGCCTGAATCTAACGACGACCGACAAGACTTCGATGGCGGCCAACCTGGAAGTGCGCGTGCCGTTTCTCAATTATGAGTTGGTAGAGTTGGCGGCGCGTATGCCGCCAAGTTTGAAGCTGCACGGGTTGAAGCGCAAGTACATCTTGAAGCGCGTGGCAGAAACGTTGTTGCCGAAAGATGTGGTGTGGCGCAAGAAGGCTGGCTTCGGCGCGCCCATCAGGTCGTGGCTGCGTGGGCCTCTGCGCCCGATGGTTGATGAGCTATTGTCGGAGGAGACTGTTCAGAGGCGCGGGCTGTTCAACCCGCAGGAAGTACAGCGCATCATCGCGGCCAATCTTTCAGGGCGTGAAGACTACAACCTGCAAGTCTTCCAACTCCTGACGCTCGAACTGTGGCAACGCACGTTTATTGACTCTCAGGCGGGGTAATACGTAGTTAGACCTCTTGTTGGTATATAAGCTCGTGAGATAGCGACTTATGCTGAATCCTCTGCCACCTCAACGCCTGAGAGATTACACCAGCATCCCGGTCGAGATTCTTGTTGTCGCCTTAAGCGTAGCGCCGGTTCTCATCCTGATCTACTTTTACGCGGTGTTGCCGGAGCGCATACCTGTCTTCCTGAACTTGCGCGGTGAGGTTGAGGTCTGGGCAGCTAAAAGCGCGGTTTCTGTTTTTCGGGTTCCGGCAATGGCGATTGACCTGCAAGCGATCTGTTTGCTGATGAAGTATGGCAGCTTGCGATCCAGACAAACGTTGCCTGCCGGGAACGTCGAAGAGTATCTGCAATATCAAAGGAGAGCATACGCTCTCAACGCTGGCCTGTGGGATTGGCTCCGCTGTTTTATTGCCGTTAAGATGTGTGCTGAATCGCTCGACATCCTTTTCATGGGTGACGAGCGTTCGCATTTCCTCAGAACCCCGGCCCGGACAGTAACGTGGATTGCCGTAATCCTGGCGATTGTAGGCGCGCTCTTTTATGTTTACCGTCTGCTGGTTGTGAGGCGAGAGATGAAGAAGGTAATGGGGAACGTCGGCATTGAGCGGCAAGTTGACAGGGCGCATTTGTATGGCCGCATTTTCTATTACAACCCTGATGACCCGGCAGTGTTTGTTGAGAAGTACGCCGTCAACTTCGCTAACAAGTGGGTGTATGTCCTGGTAGCATGTGTTGCTGCCTACCCTCTGCTGGTGTTTTCGCCGTTGTAGCCGGGTCTCTTGTTCAAGGCATTGTCTATCTTTTACAGTAAAATAATCTCGTTCTTCATTATGGACGCTCTCGGCAAATTCAAAGAGGCGCTTGCGGAAGATCGCGCTGTCCGGCTTGTTGAGGATGGGATTTACTCCGTGCTTCCTGATGCTTCGCGCGAGCATCATTATGATAAGAGAGCGACGGTTTATGATTTAGTCGTCAGCACTCGCCTGTACAATGCAGTCATGTGGGGAAGCTCTCCGCTTGATTACGCGGCCTTTGCTCATAGTGCCGTTACCTCATGCGTGGATGGGAAGTTTCTGGATGCAGGTTGCGGCTCAATGCTCTTTACCGCTCGGAGCTATCTTGAGTGTGATAGGGAAATCATAGCCTTCGACCAATCGTTAGCCATGTTGAGGCGGGCGCGAAAGCGATTGATAAATCTCTCAGGCTCCGTGCCTGAAAATATTCTCCTGTTGCAGGCAGACTTGAATGATTTGCCTTTTCGCCCCGCCAGCTTTCAGACTGCTCTTTGCCTGAACGTGCTGCACCAGTTTGAAGATGCGGCGACTTTGATTCCGAATCTGAAAAGCTTGCTGACAGATAACGGCCATTTGTATCTGACGAGCCTTGTCTCAAATAACCGTTTTATTGGAGATCGTTTTCTTAATGCTTTGCACGCGACCGGAGAGTTTGTCCGTCCGAGAAGCAAGCTTGAGTTAAAGGAAATGCTGGACAGGTCTCTGGGTCAAAAGGTAAGTTACCGGATCAAAGGAAACATGGCGTATGCGACGACTGCGCCGCAGTCTTCCTGAAAAGCGCGACGCGAAAACCCTATGCGCCAGAGAGGGAATCAACGAGAAAGATTGGATAGTCCATGTTCCTCCTGCTTTGGGAGCGGATGGGCGCATGGATGAATCAGGTGAGATGATGAAGAGAATGATTGAGACGCTCGCATTAACGGTTGCAGTGTCAATGCTGGCGATGATGTTATTGACTCCAAAATCGGCTGCGCAGAATAACCAGTCGCAAACACCACCAAGACCTTTACGTCCCGTTCACACGTTTTCGATTGTGGCGCGTGATCCTGAGACGGGCGAGCTTGGCGTGGCGGTTCAGTCGCACTGGTTCTCGGTCGGCGCGATTGTGCCCTGGGCTGAGGCTGGAATCGGCGCGGTGGCGACCCAAAGCTTCGTTGATCCGAGCTACGGAAAATTGGGGCTTGACCTGATGCGTGTGGGCCGGAGCGCCCCGGACGCTTTGAAGGCACTGCTCGCCGGAGACGAAGGGCGCGAGGTGCGGCAGGTAGCGATGATTGACGCGCAGGGTCGCGTTGATGCATGGACGGGAAAAAACTGTATTCAATCGGCGGGGAACATCGTCGGCAAGAACTATTCTGCACAGGCCAACCTGATGGCAAACGATAAGGTGTGGCCTGCGATGTCGCGCGCGTTTGAGACGACGAAGGGCGATCTGGCAGAGCGTATGCTGGCTGCGCTCGACGCGGCGCAAGGTGCTGGCGGCGATATTCGCGGCAGGCAATCGGCGGCGTTGATAGTCGTTTCAGGCAAACCGACGGGCAAGCCCTGGGCCGACCGCGTTTTCGATTTAAGAGTTGACGATAGCCCGGAGCCTTTGAAGGAGCTGCGCCGCCTTGTCACCTTGCAACGCGCTTACAATCACATGAACGCGGGCGACCTGGCGGTTGAGAAGAAGGACAATGAAGGCGCTCTGCGTGAGTACGGCGCGGCGGAGAAGCTCGTGCCCGACAATGCGGAGATGATCTACTGGCACGCGGTCGCGCTCGTCAATATGGGGCGCGTTGAAGAATCTTTGCCGCTCTTTCGTCGCGTCTTCACGATGGACAAAAACTGGGTGGAGCTAACGCCGCGCCTGGCAAAAGTAGGATTGCTGCCGGACGACGCGAAAGTGATTGAACGAATTTTAAGAGAGAGCAAATGAGCGAAGAAATCAGGCTTGCCAGAGAGCTTACAAATGAAGAACGCCAGAGGCTTTTCGGCTGGGGCGAAAACATTTTCGGCATTGACGATCACAAGTACCAGTGGCGACCGAAAGATTTGCACTTCATCCTCGATGTTGATGGCAAACCCGCAAGCCATGTCGGAGTGCTTGAGCAGGTAGTCAAGGTTGAGGGGCAGCCCGTGAAGGTCGGCGGCATCGGCGCGGTCGTCACCGCAGGCGAGTTGCACGGGCGCGGCTACGCTCAGAGGACGCTCCGGTATGCCGAAGCGTACATGCGCGAGGAGTTGAAGGTAGAGTTTGGGCTGCTCTTCTGTCTTGATCGCCTGAAGCCGTTTTACGAGCGGCAAGGTTGGCAGCTTCTGCATGACCCGGTCGAGTTCGATCAGTCTTCCGGCAAGATGATCTCTCCCATGAACGTGATGGTGCTGCCCTGCGGAGACCGTGCCTGGCCTACTGGCGCGATAGACCTCTGTAGTTTTCCCTGGTGAATCTATGAGAAGGAATATCGGCAAATTCTCTCTTCTCCTGATCGCTTCTCTGCTCTTGTTCTCATGTCGTGGCGAGACGCCGTCCAACTCTTCCAATTCAAATAACGCCAACCAGTCCGCCACGCCGACGCCCGGTGAAAAGAGGGCGGAGATTAAAGTCACAAGCAAGGCTTTTCAGGAAGGCGGGATGATTCCCAAAGAGTTGACGTGCGATGGCGCAAACGTGTCGCCTCCGCTCGCATGGGATTCCGCGCCTGTGAAGACAAAAAGCTTCGCGCTCATTGCGGACGACCCGGACGCGCCGGACAAGACCAGGGTTCACTGGGTGGTTTTCAATCTTGCATCGAACGCTAGAGAATTGCCTGGGAGTGTTCCGGCTCAAGACGCAATCGCAGGCGGCGGCAAGCAAGGGACAAACGATTTTCGCAAAGTAGGTTACGGCGGGCCATGTCCTCCGAGCGGCGCGCACCGCTACTATTTCAAGCTCTATGCTCTTGATACGGAGCTTGCTCTTGATTCAAGCGCGACGAAGGATCAACTCTTGAAGGCGATGGAAGGTCACGTGCTGGCTGAAGGACAGTTGATAGGTAAATATCAAAGGTGAGCAAACGCTGCGACGATGAATAGAGTCACGACCGGATGAATTATTACGTCACCCGATTTTCCGCTAATGTAAGCGCCTACCTACGCGACCCTCCGCGTCATCTGCGTTTAATTTTTAGTCGCGCTCAATCGCAAAACACAATAGATATTGAAATGACTACGGCTTTGGCGTAGTATTTCGAGCCAACTGAACTTTTATCGGCGAAGCCTGTTGCCGCACAGGTTTTGTTGTCCGCTATTTTTATACTCTTCTTTCCTCGTTCCCGGCTCGGTGAAGGCAAGTTGAATCAATGATCGGGCAGACGGTTTCACATTATAGAATTCTGGACAAACTCGGCGAGGGCGGGATGGGCGTCGTCTACGTGGCGGAAGATACACATTTAGGGCGGCGCGTGGCAATCAAGTTTCCTGCCGACAGTTTGGATGAACACAACTTCCGCGCTCGCTTCCTGCGCGAGGCTCGCGCCATTTCAACGCTCAGTCATCAACACATCGCGGCTATCTACGACTACGGCGAGACTGCGGATGGCGACGACGGCAAGACCCACCCGTTTATCGTGATGGAACTCGTCAAGGGGCCGTCGCTCGCCGACCTCATGCACGGAGAAGGTCTCACGCTGAAGCGCGCGGTCAAGGTTGTTACGGACGTGGCCGACGCGCTCTCCGAAGCGCACCATCACGGCATCATCCACCGCGACATCAAGCCTTCAAACGTGCTGATGAGCGAGCGCGGTGAAGTCAAGGTACTCGACTTTGGGCTTGCCAAGCAGCTTCATGGGGAGCACCCGCAGTCAACCGACCCGGACGCCCGCACCCTGCTTGCGACGCGAACACGCAGCGGCACGGTCGTCGGGACACCTCTTTATCTTTCACCGGAGCAGGCCAGGGGCGCGCACATTGACGGGCGCTCAGACCTCTTCGCGCTCGGTGCGCTGCTTTACGAATGCATCACGGGCAAACCTGCGTTCGCCGGATCGGGTGTGTTGGAGATTGCCGGGCAGGTGCTTCACGTCAATCCGCCGCCGCCCTCAAGCATCAACCCGCTTATTCCACCGGAACTCGACCGCATCACGATGAAGGCGCTGGCGAAGAACGTGGACGAGCGTTATCAATCTGCGGACGAGATGCTGACCGATCTCAGAGAAGTGAGCGGACTCTTTGTTGATACGGAGACGCCGCGCACTGAGCGCCTCACTGCTCCGAAGCCTGCGCATTCGAGCGCGCTGAACACGATCACGGAGACGCTCAGGCGACCAAGACTTTCGCTCGGCCTGTTCCTGATCGTCATCGCGCTGGCGGGGCTTACTGTCTGGGGCGTGATGCGCTGGCGACATCCAACTCCCTACCAACCATCTGCGGCAGCACAGCGCTGGTATGATAATGGAACTACCGCGCTGCGCGATGGCTCCTACTACCAGGCGAGCAGAGCCTTTGAGCAGGCCATCGTCGCGGACGACAATTTTGCGCTGGCTCACGCACGCTACGCCGAAGCGTTGATGGAGTTGGACTACGTTGATAAAGCGAAGGACGAATTGCTGCGAGTCTCTGCGCTCGCGCCCGACCGCTCCGCGCTCACGCAAATAGACGCGCTTTATCTTGATGCCATCACCGCCACCGTCAGGCGCGATTTCCCGCACGCCATCGAAGCCTACGACCGGATTGCTCGTCTCTCCCCGAATCAGCCGCAGGTTTACGTTGACCTGGGTCGCGCTTTTGAGAATAACGAAGATACGAAGAAGGCTATCGAGAGCTATCTCAAAGCGACCACGCTCGACCAGCAATACGCGACAGCTTATTTGCGTCTGGGCATCCTTTATGGCCGCCGGCAGGAGTTGCCGAGCGCCACGGCGTCGTTCGATAAGGCTGATGCCACCTATCAGGCGATGGGCAATGTTGAAGGGCGCGCCGAAGTCGCATTCCAGCGCGGCGTCCTGTTCGTCAAACTGGGCAAGATAGCGGATGCGCGCCCGAGCTTGCAGCAGGCGCTTGATCTGGCAAGAGCCATCAACAACCAGCCGCAAATCATCAAGACCATGTTGCAGTTGGCTACCGTCTCGCAGAGTGTGGGCGAGACGGCGCAGGCGCAAAAGTTGGCAGGCGATGCTGTGGGCCTGGCCCAGGCCAATAACATGGAAGATTTGACCGCGCGGGGCCTCATTGATCTTGGCAACGGCTTTTTATTGCGCAGCGAGTACGCGGAAGCTGAGACCTACTACAAACAGGCGCTTGAGTTAGCGCAAAGGCACAAGACGCGCCGCAACGAGGCGCGTGCGCTGCTTTCGTTAGGCAGTTTACGCATCCAGCAGGGCAACGCCGACGAAGCAGTGCGTTATATTGAGCAAGCGCTCCCGTTTTATCAGCAGGGAGGCTATCGTAAAGAGGTTTCGCAAGCCTTACTCTTGCTTGGACGAGCCAATCTTCTGAAGGGTGATTATGAAGCCGCGTTGCATGCTTCCGAGCAGCAGCTTGAGTTGGCCGAGCAGGTAAGCGATCAGTCGCAGCAAGCCCTCTCTCACGGAGACATCGGAAATGTGCTTGTCCGGCAGGAAAGATACGTGGAGGCGCTCGAACATTTCGAGAAGAAATATTCCATTAGTAAATCGCTCGGTGACCAGAAGGGTGTCGGCTACGGGGCAATAGGACGCGCAAGCGCGCTGTGGCAGCTCGGTCGCTACGATGAAGCCAGCGCCTTGCTCGATGAAGCCTTCGCTCTGGCAAATCGCCCGGACGGCGGTTTCAAATCCCTACTGGTAAATGTCTATCAGAGCAACGCCGAGATGGCTCTTAGCCAACGTCTCTTTCCTTTAGCCAGAGAGAAAAGCCAGCAAGCCCTTGCGTTGGCTGGCACGCAATCTCAGGGAGAGGCCATCGAGGCAAAGCGTATTCTCGGACTTGCTCTGACATTTTCGGGCGCGGCACGCGAAGGTAAACAGTCGTGTGAAGAAGCGCTCACGGCGGCTATGGGCACAAACAATCCCTTGCTTATCTCGAAAGCGCAACTGGCGCTCGGTGAAGCTCTGCTTGAGAGCGGAGACGCTCAGGGCGCACTAACTAATGCGCTTCGCGCTGAGGAGAGTTTCGCGCGCTCTGGGCAGCAAGCGTTGGAGTGGCGCGCCCTGCTTGTGGCCGCCCGCGCAAGCCGGCGCGCCAGTGATGAAGCGAAGGGGCACGAATATGCGGCACACGCCTCCGAGCTACTTTCGGGGCTTGAAAAGAAGTGGGGAGCAGAGGTTTACAACAGCTACCTCACCAGGATGGATGTGCAAACGGCTCGCAAACAGTTGAACGAACTCTCTCAAGGTAATTAAGCTCGACCCCAATCCTCAAAGGAGTAACGAACATGCCAACAACAAAAAAAAGCGGGAAAAAGAAGGCCGCATACAAGAAGACCGCGCCAAAGAAAAAGCCAGCTAAGCCAGCTAAGAAAGGGGGTAAAGCAGGCGGAGGTGGTAAGGATGGCTTTTTGCCGAGCGGCGATCCGATCATCATCACTGGTGGCGGCTCAGTCAAGCTTAAATTTAGCGGGAAAAAGTTCAAGGGCAAGGACGGCGATTTCGGAGACTCGGCAGCAGACCTTGATAATGTCGTAATTAACGATCCGTTAAATCCACCGTCCAGGACTATTTCTGTAAGCCCGAAGACTGTGATCACCATCAATTTCAAGTAACGCGCGGTGCAGCGAAGATTCCGTACCGCTTCGCTCATGCTGTGCCCGTTTCGATAAAAGATGCGAGAGGCAGCGCTTTCATTACAGCCCACCGCCTCTCGCATCTTCTAGTCGTGCGTCTAACGCAACGGCGCGGCGCTCATTCGCTCAGCAGGCGCACACCGAATGACGCTTCACTATTTCTTCCCAACATCTTCATGAGAGACGCCCGCAGCCTCTTCAACCACCGGGATCATCTCTTCGACAGCGCCTTTGACCGCTCCCGACAATGCGGCAGAGATCACTTTACCGGCAACCTTTTTCAGAGACTTACCGCCTGAAGGCTGGCTACCCTTACCGCCGGACTTCTTGCCGCCGCCTTTTTTAGACGACTTGCCCGCAGACCCTTTGGACCCGCTTTTCTTCCCGGCTCCTTTTTTTCCGCCTTTACCCGATGCGCCCTTCTTGCCAGCCGATTTCGCTCCGCCGCCCGAGGAGGACTTGTTTGATTTCTTGCTCGCTTTTTTAGCCACCATGTTTTCTCTCTCCTTGTTGTTTGTAAATCTACCCTTGCCAACAAACCTATCAAACTACGAACGCGATGTCACGCATTAATAGAAGGGATGAGGGATGAATGAAAAGAAAGAACCGCAGACCAACGAGGTTCTTCTACTTCTTCATCCCTCATCCCTTCGTACATCCCTTCGTTTGACTCGCTCTGGAATTAGGGATAGCTTTTGTTGAGACGAGGAGAGCGAAGCTATGGAACGTCGTGGTAGTGATTTGGAGCGGTTAGCCGAAGAGGTCAACCCCTGAGATGCAAGAAATACAAACAGCATTGGAGACGTTGCGCGAGACGGAGGCGCGCTATCGCTACCTTGCAGACTCTCTGCCGCTGATAGTTTGGACCGCCAGGCCAGACGGTTATCTGGACTACTATAACCGGCGCTGGTTTGAATACACGGGCCTGACTATGGAGCAGACACAAGGGTGGGGTTGGCAGCCCGTGCTCCACCCGGATGATGTCGAAGGCTGTCTCAGGCGCTGGTCTAAAGCCGTCGAAACGGGGCAGGCTTACGAGATCGAGTATCGCTTCCGGCGCGCATCAGACGGAGCTTACCGCTGGCACTTGGGGCGCGCCGTGCCGATGAGAGATGAGAGCGGTGAGATCGTCAAGTGGTTTGGGACAGCAACAGATATTGACGACCACAAGCGCGCAGAAAAGTCTCTCCTCTTCATTGCCGAAGCCAGCGAGATGCTCGCCTCCTCGCTCGACTATGAGACGACGCTCGCCAACGTAGCGCAACTCTCCGTGCCGCAACTGGCCGACTGGTGCGTCGTCCACATGATCCTGGAAGACGACGGCAGCGCGCAGCAACTGGCAGCGGCGCACGCCGAGCAATCGAAACTAGAACTGCTGCGAGAGATAAATCGTCGTTATCCGTCGGGGCTGGACACAGCGCACAGCTATCCGCTCGTTATCCGAACAGGCCAGCCGGAGTTGATTTCGGAGATTACTGATTCGCAACTCGCAGATGTTTCGCGCGACGAAGAACACTTGAAGATGCTCCGCGAACTCGGCTTGAAATCCACTCTCTGCGTGCCGCTCGTTGCGCGTGGGCGAACGCTCGGCGCGATCACTTTCGCAACCGCCGAATCAGGGCGTATCTACCATGAATCCGATCTGGCGTTAGCCGAAAACCTGGCGCACCGCGCCGCCATAGCGGTTGATAATGCGCGTCTCTACCAGGAAGCGCAGAGGGCCAACCGCGTGAAGGATGAGTTTCTGGCAACGCTCTCGCACGAGCTACGCACACCGCTGACGCCGATCATCGGTTGGGTACACATGATTCGGCGCGGGATGCTGAAAGGCGAAGAGCTTGAGCGCGGCCTCGGCGTTGTGGAGAAAAATTCTCAATCGTTGACACGGCTGATTAACGATCTGCTGGACATGTCGGCAATCCTGAGCGGGAAGATGCGAATTGAGAAGCTGCCTGTTCCGTTGGGCGTTGCGGTCAAGGAAGCAGTTGAGACCATTCGACCGGCAGCCGAAACGCGCGGCATCAATCTGGAAGCGGCCCTTTGTGAAGACGAGCAAGTAATCATCAACGGCGACCGGACGCGACTGGTGCAAATCTTCTGGAACATTCTGGCTAACGCCGTCAAGTTCTCCGGCGAGAATGGAAACGTGAAGGTCACTTGCGAAGTTGATGAGGAAGAGGCGCGCGTCACAATCGAAGACGAAGGGCAAGGCATCACGCCGGAGTTTCTGCCTTTCGTCTTCGAGCGTTTCCGCCAGGCCGATAGCTCGAAGACCAGATCGCATGGGGGCTTGGGAATCGGTCTTGCGCTCGTTAAGAGTTTCGTGGAGGCACACGGCGGGCGCGTCCATGCCGAAAGCGCAGGGGTGGGACGGGGCAGCCGCCTCACAGTGCATCTGCCGCGACTGCGCACCGGGGTTAGAAGCTTCGGGACAGTTGCCGCTGCCGAGATTGAAACACAGATTGCGCCGGGCGCTATCAACGTGCTTGTCGTCGAAGATTCGCCGGATACGCTGGAACTGTTGCGCAAAGCGCTCAAGATGTATGGCTATAGTGTGACGCTGTGTGAGTCAGCCGCGGAAGCCCTCAGTGCGGCGTCATCCTCAAGCTTCGACGTTATTATTTCCGACATCGGAATGCCGAAGATTGACGGCTACGAGCTTATCCGGCAGTTACGTCTGCTTCCGCACATGAGCAAGGTTCCAGCCATAGCCCTCTCCGGCTACGCCGCTCAAAAAGATATTGATGAAGCGCTCAATGCAGGCTTTGACGCGCACCTCGCCAAGCCAATAGATTCGGCTACCCTCGCCACAGAGCTTGAACAACTCCTGCGAAGAAAGGATTAAAAGCAGAAGTCAGGAGTCAGAATCCAGAAGCCAGAATATAAGGCTGAGGCGACAATAACAGATTCTGGTTTCTTTTCTTCTGACTCCTGGCTTCTGGATTCTGACTTCTGCTTTTCAAGATTGCTCAATTGTCTTGTTTGAGCTAAATTACAAGCAACATAAAAGCGAAATTTTTAATGGTCCGCGTTTGTCGTCACGTGTGCGGTGGAGAGGATAACCAGATGCAAGCAGTCCTTGTCCCTCGGTCTTTTGAGTGCCTCGCAGGTATTCACCAGGTATCGTCATCGAGTCATTTCGCATCGGGCGGGAAAGATGCGTCCAGCTCGGACGCGATGGCGAGAGTAGGCGGGCCTCCTGCTGAGAGAAAGGGGAAGCCGCGCGCTCTTGTCGTTGACGACGCGCCGGACGTGACCGAGATGCTCGCCATGTTCTTACAGCACGCGGGCTACGAAACTGTCATGGCATTCTCCGCCATCGAAGCTCTCGAAACCGCGCAACATGATCATTTTGAAGTCATCGTCTCCGACATCGGGATGCCGGGAATGAACGGCTACGATCTGGCGGTCGCGCTGCGTGCCTTGCCGGAATACAGCGATGTCCCGATGATCGCCGTCACGGGCTTTTCTATGTACGATGACCGGGGGCGCGCACTTGAATCCGGCTTCAACGCTCACATGACCAAACCCATCAACCCGATGACACTCCTCGATCTGATTAAAAGTTTGAGAGACTGAAAGGAAGGGATGAGGGCGGAGGGATGAGGGATGAAAGGGGACGAAGGTTTTACTTCATCCCTCATCCCTCATCCCTCATCCCTTCGTTACTATGAGCGAGGTTGTCACGGAAACTACGGATAAGGTTAAGGTCGAGCAGGTGAAGGGGCGCGGTGGGTTCTTCGGCAGGGAGACGGCTATTCATGGCTTCTTCCTCCTCTTCGGCGTGGTCGTCATCGGGCTGATCTTCCGTAAGCTGCAATACGCAACCCAGTCTGTCTGCTGCGGCGACTACGACGGCTACTATCACATCAAGTGGAGCCGCTTGCTCTGGGAGGGAATGAGGGAAGGACATTTCCCGCCCTCGTTCAGATGGCTCCCGCTGACCACGCTCAACCCTAGAGACTACGTAGATCATCATCTCTTCTTCCACTTCTTACAGATTCCGTTCACCTGGTTCGGAGACTTGCGCGCGGGCGCGAAAGCAGCTTCGTGGCTTTACGCCAGCCTAGCAGTTCTTTCCTGCTACTGGCTGATGGTGCGTTATCGCATTCGCTACACGCTCATCTGGCTCGTGGCTCTGCTCGCCTGCTCCGCGCCCTTTCTCTATCGCCTCAACATGGCGAAAGCTCCGCCCGTCGCAATCATCTTCATGATAGTCGGTATCTACCTGCTCTTTGAGAAAAGATACTTGCTGCTGCTGCCGCTCGCGTTTCTTTTTGTCTGGACCTATAGCCTGTTCGTGACGCTCGTGGCGGCGGCCATCATCTGGACTTGCGTTATAGGCTGGAGCGAGCGGCGCTTTGAGTGGCGACCTCTCGTCTGGACTTTCGCGGGAACGATTATAGGCTTCATCGTCAATCCATATTTCCCGAAAAACGTCTGGCTCTTCATCGAGCACGTCTTGATTAAGGTGACTGCCACAGGGTTCACGACGGATGTCGGGCAGGAATGGTATCCGTATGATAGCTGGTATCTGCTGGGAAGCTGCGCCGTCGCTTTCGCGGCGATGATCGTCGGCTATGCCGCTTATGATTCTTCGGACAGAAAGCGCTCACCTCGCTCACTCTTCTTCCTGGTCTTCTCGACGATTCTGATGATCGCCAGTTTCCGCTCGCGCCGCTGGGTCGAATACTGGCCGCCGTTCGCAATCCTCTTCGCAGCCTTCAGCCTCAAGCCGCTGCTGGAAGGCGCGCGCGCCGCCATCGGTCGCCTGCCAAACGAATTGATGGAGGAGTTGCAACCGTTTCTAGATAGGCACGAGCCGCCCGGAGCGATTGAAAGCGAGCGGCGCAGAGATTTCCTGAAAGAGTTAGAGCCGGCCATCATCGGAATCGCACTGGGTCTGGCGGGCTACTTCGTTTTGAAGCAGATCGTTTACCCGCCGCCCGATCTTCCGCGTATCGCTACAATGCTGACCTTCAAGGTCGTCGCCGTCATCGTCGTCGGCTTGCTCGGCTTTGCCGCCCACATCTTCTGGCGTCGCAGCTTTATCAAGTCGTTTGCGGTCGCGCTCGTTGCCGTTCTTATCATCGTGCTTAACTTCAACCTGCACGAGACACGCAAAGAGATTCAGGGAGACGCCGAGCCGGAACACTACGAAGCCGCGATGGTCTGGCTTCGTGAGAACGTGCAGCCCGGAGAGATCATCTTCAATACGGACTGGGATGATTTCCCGAAAATGTTTTTCTACGACACGAAGCACGCTTACGTTTCGGGCCTCGACCCGACTTACCTGCTCGACAGAGACAACCAACTGAAGCGCGACCCTAAGCTGGCAGAGCTTTACAAGAAGATTACGCTCGGCAACGAGAAAGACCCCGCGCCCATCATCCGCGACCGGTTCGGCGCACGATACATCTTCACCGATAATGAAGAGATACATGAAAGCTTTTTCGGCAACGCGATGGACAGCGGATGGTTCGACCAAATCCACATCTACACCTTCGAGCGCAAGGATGGACGCTCCCTCACGCAGGATGATCTAGCGTTCCTCAGGCAGAACGCGCCGCCGGAGTTTAACAACTGGATTCTAATAACCGCAGGCCGCCGCGTTGTCTCAGGCACGACCAAAGACTTCACCTGCTCGGACGTTAACGGCCTCTGCGACCATTTCATCGTCAACAAAGACCTGGACTCCTCCGTGCTCCGCATCCGCGACCAGAAAGGACAGCCCCCACCCGAATCTCAGGAAGACACAGGCGATGAAGGCGACGAAGGTGATCAGGGTGGTGATGAAGATTCTGGAAATCAGTGAAATGAAACCACAGATGCACACGGATACACACGGATAACCACGAAGGCACAAAGGCAGTAAGGAGATTAGCTTCCTCCCCTTTTGTGTCTTCGTGCCTTTGTGGTTAATTCTTTCTCTAATCTGTGTTCATCTGCGGTTTCATTCTTTACGGTTTGAGAACGAGCTTACCAAACTGCGCGCGGTCTTCCATCAACTCATGCGCCCGCCGCGCGTCCTCTAGCGGCAATACCCGATCAACGACAGCGCGAATCGCGCCCGATTCAATAAACTTCATAGCGTCGAGCATCTCGGCCTTTGATCCCATGAATGAGCCTAAGAATGTGAGGTGGCGGTAGAAGAGTTGGCGAATGTCTGTGTGCGCGTCGAAGCCGCTGGTCGCGCCGCAGGTGACGAGTCGCCCGCCTTTCGCCATTGATTGAATCGAGCCGGGCCAGGTCTCTGCTCCCGTGTGCTCGAAGACGACATCAACGCCGCGCTTGCCCGTCAATCGCCTGATCTCTTTAGGCCAATCCTCGCGCGTGTAGTTGACACACTCATCCGCGCCAAGCTCGCGCGCCTTCTCTAATTTCTCATCCGAGCCTGCGGTTGCGATAACGCGCGCGCCGCGCAGCTTGGCAACCTGAATCCCGATTGAGCCGACGCCGCTTCCGGCAGCGTGAATCAACACATCTTCTCCCGGCTGCACGTTTGCTCTCGTCACAAGCATGTGCCACGCCGTCACACTGACGAGCGGGAGCGCGGCTGCTTCCTCCCAGCTTAAATTCTCAGGCTTGCGGATAACGTTGACGCCCGGCGCAGCCACCAACTCCGCATAACCGCCGTCGCGCCTGTAGCCCAGGATGTCATACTCCGCGCAGAGATTGTCTGCACCGCGCAAACATTCGATGCAGTGCCCGCACGAGACTCCGGGCTGCAACATCACTTCATCGCCAGCGCGCACCCACGTCACAAGCTCCCCACTCGCGCGCACGACACCCGCGATGTCGTTGCCGAGGATGTGCGGTAGCGGAATCTTAATGCTCGGCAACCCGCCGCGCGCCCACACGTCCAGGTGATTCAAAGCGCACGCGCGAACCTCAACCAAAACTTCGTTGGCCTTGATGCGCGGGTCTTCGACTTCCTTATACTCAAGCACTTCAGGTCCGCCGTGCTCGTTGAAGATAACTGCTTTCATAAAATTTATTTAAGCCCTCTAGTGGAGAATCACATGGAGCAGATGACTTTTAGAAGAAATACCAGCGCCATTTGCGCCGAGACAGGTGAACAATAACCGGACATCAACCAGCGATGGCTCCTTGTCCATCACTTCAAATAACAACGCGTGCGCTCTCATTATAGTCGGCATCGGGCGAATTGTATCAAAGCAATCAGAGTCCAAGCCAGCTTATGTCTATATTCAGGTATGACACTATTCAAACTGTCATAGCTTGAACGTGGAAGGATGGCGTCGGTTCTGTATGCTCTCTGCCAGGATGGTTTTGAGAGCAAATGAAACAGAATAGCCCCAGCGCGACGGCCTACCTGATTGCGAGAAGCACCTTTTTTCTTTCCCTTGACCCAACGCTAGGCAGCTTTGTCCCGAAGCGTTCCGCCGAACTGAGTCTTCAGTTTGTTCAGGCGCGCAGCCGGTTCAGCCGCTGGCTCGATGCTGTGACCAACTCAAGAAGTTTCCGCCCGCTGGCACGCGCTCTTGAGCGCGCAACCATTCCCGGCATCAAGCTTCACTACGCTCTACGCAAGCGTTATCTGGAAGAAGTCGTGCGAGACGCTCTGGCATCAGGCATCCGCCAGGTGGTCGTCATCGGCGCGGGCTTCGACACGCTGGCGCTGCGCCTGCACGAGGCATTCCCCGAAACTGAATTCTTCGAGGTAGATCATCCGGCAACGCAGCGAGTTAAAAAGCGCGTCGTCGAAGACAATCGTCCGCCTGAAACCAACCTGCATTTTATTGCGCTCGATCTGGCCCGCTCGAACCTGGAAGGGAGTCTGCTTACACACACGGATTATCGCCCTGATACTGACACGCTGTTTATCGCCGAAGGTCTCTTGATGTATCTCACGCCCGAAGAGGTAGATGGGATTTTCCGTTTCATAGGTCCCGGCGGCGGCGCAAAAAACAGGTTCGCGTTCACGTTCGTGGAAACTCAGGGCGATGGTCGAATCGGCTTTCGCAATTCAAGCCGCGTGGTGGATGCCTGGCTCAAGCTTCGCGGCGAGAGGTTCAAGTGGGGCATCGAGAGCGCGTGCATCAACGAGTTTCTGACGGCGAGAGGATTCAAGGTTCTTAAGGTTGCCGCTTCGGAGACTTTGAGGAGCAGGTATCTCAACTCCGAGCCACTCAAACATCTTCCTCTAGCGGACGGCGAGTGTATCTGTGTCGCCGAGCGCGGTTGAAAGGAAAAGCGAGCTATGCCGTTGTTGAAGAGAATTGAGAGGGTGCGCGCAAGGGCGCGTGCGCCAAAGTTAGCGCCGCCCAATCGCCGCCTGCGTCTCTTGCCGGTAACAACAGGCGAGATCGTCAATGACATTCATTCGCAGTTGAACCGCACACGCGTGCATGCAGTTGTCCAGCCTGATGCGCTGGAAGCTTTGCAGGCAGCAGTCAGAAAGGCGCGAGTTGAGGGGCGCGCGATCTGCGTCGCGGGCGGAAGGCACGCGATGGGAGGGCAGCAGTTCGGGACGGACGCGGTGCTGCTCGATATGTCGCGGATGAATCGTGTCATCAGATTCGACGCTGTGCGGCGCGTGGTTGAAGTCGAAGCAGGCATACAGTGGCCGGAACTCATCAGCTATTTAATCGAAGCGCAGAGAGGCCATCCAGAGCAATTCGGGATAATTCAGAAGCAGACGGGAGCGGATCGCTTGAGCTTAGGCGGCGCGCTTGCAGCAAACATTCACGGGAGAGGTTTGGGCCTGAAGCCAATCATCAATGACGTTGAAGCGTTCGTCATCGTGAATGCAGAAGGCAATGCTCTAAAGTGCAGCCGACGCGAGAACGCAGAATTGTTCCGGCTGGCTATCGGCGGTTATGGTCTCTTCGGAATCATCGCGCGTGTGACGCTCAGACTTGCGCCGCGACTCAAGCTGGAACGCATCGTCAAGATCGCAGACTCACACAACCTGATACCGGCCTTCGAGAAGCGAATCAATGAAGGCTTCCTCTACGGCGATTTTCAATTTATGACGGATGCCGACTCGGATGGATTCCTGCGCCGGGGCGTCTTCTCATGCTACAGGCCGGAGGCCGTTGAAAACACCATTGCGGAAGAACACAAAGAGCTATCGGCGGAGAATTGGAGACAACTGCTCTATCTGGCGCACACAAATCGCAGGCGAGCTTTTGAAGTTTACTCAGACCATTACCTTTCAACCAACGGCCAACTCTACTGGTCTGATACGCACCAGTTGAGCGTTTATCTTGACGATTATCACCGCGAGCTGGACGCACAATCCGGGGCTTCGGCGCTTGGAAGCGAAATGATTACGGAAATCTATGTGCCGCGAGAGAAGCTTCTGGCCTTCATGGAAGCGGCGCGCAGAGACTTTCGCGCGCACGCTGTAGACTTGATTTACGGGACAATCAGGCTCATCGAAAAAGATGATGAGAGCTTTATGGCGTGGGCAAAAGAGAGCTATGCCTGCGTGGTCTTCAACCTGCACGTCGCGCACGACCACGCTGGAATCGAAAAAGCGAAAAGAGATTTCCGCCGCCTGATAGACCGCGCCATAGAGCATGGAGGCAGCTACTATTTAACCTATCACGCCTGGGCGACGCGCGAGCAGGTCCTGGCCTGCTATCCGCAATTTCAGGAGTTTCTGCGCCTGAAACTGAAGTACGACCGCGCGGAGCGTTTTCAAAGTGATTGGTACAGACACTACAAGGAAGTGTTCGCAAGGAGGGACGACATAACATGTCGCCCCTCCGGGACTGACCTTAAGACGTTTTCTTTGCCTTAGAACTTTTCTTAGCCTTCCGTTTTGTATGTGTGGTCTTTTTCGCCGTGCCCTTCTTTGCGCTCTGCGCGCCTGACCCTGCCGTTCCCTGACGACTTTTCTCCCACGCTTCGGTGCGCGAATTAATATAGGCTTTGTAGTCGTCGCCCGTGCGAAGTTGGGGCATCTCTTGCGTCCTGTTACCGTGACTATCCTGAACCGGCAACGCCGATACGAGTTCGGCATGGACTTGCTGTAGGTGAGTAGGCTGACCCTTGGCCGGGTCTTTGCCGCTCGCCTTGGGAACTTTCACGCCCTTGATTGGATCATCGGTGCGCGCGGTGGTAAGTGTCAGGACATTTCCTAAATCGGGCGCAGCGGCGTCGCGCTTGGTCAGTGGAGAAAGCTTCCAGCGTTTCTCAACTGTCTTCAAGATGGAGGTGTGATCGAGCGGCATCGTGCCCGCAGGCACACGAAAAACTGTGCCGGACGCAATCAGTGGAGAAACTAGAACGGCGGGCACGCGCACACCAAAACGCTTGAAGTCGAAATCGAATTCGCCGGGAGTATCATCAGGGGGCACGGCTCCCGATGGGGGCGCAACGTGGTCGTAGCAGCCGCCGTGCTCGTCATAGGTAATGATGAGGAGCGTTTGATTCCACGCTTTGCCGTTGTGCAGGGCATAGTAAACATCATGGATAAACTGCTCGCCGGGAGCGACATCACCGGCGGGATGCTGGCTGTTGCCGGTAGAACCCCAGGCAGGCTCCAGAAAAGTATAGGACGGAAGTGTTCCACTTGCGGCAGCAGCTTTGAAATCTTTGAAGAGACCGAAATGAGAGTCGTCCGCACTGGTGGTGTCTGGAAAGTTATGGCGTGTGAGCGGCTCAGTATCATAGCCGTAGATGGCCCAGCTCACCTTGTTCTGACCAAGCAGGCCGAAAATGCTGGGCACTGTGTAGGTCTTGGTCTTGTCGTCGAGATGGCCCTGGCTGGTGGCTGCATTGGCAAACGCGCGGTTAGGCATGGTCTCCGTCGGCACGGAACTGTACCAGTAGTCGCACACGGCATAGCCGCGAGCTAGACCCGAAAGCACTGGCAGCATCTCAGGCGTGAACATGCCCATGATATTCTGCGGAACCGTTCCCGGCAGGATTTCCTTCGCCCAGCTTGGCTTCTTTGATTCCCAGCCGAGTGTATTGGTGAAGTCCTTGACGAACCCTTGGTTGGTGGCAACGGGAGGTGTCGGAGCATTGACGTTGCCAAAGAGTTGGCAGTTGGTGGGGGCGTAGCCCTCGCCTGGATCAGAGCCGGGCATGAAATAAGCGTTCTTGTCGGTAGACTTGATTTTGAAGATGGGAACGCTCTTGCCTTTGGAATCTGGATTGGATTCTTTCCCCGTCAGACCCTCGAAGGGTTGGCCGGAGGGCGATTTGTTTCCTTCGTCTGCGTAGAGAAATCCGAGCATCATGTCGAAAGAACGATTCTCCAACATGAGGACGACGATGTGTTGAATTTTCGATAAGGCATTTGGGGCCATAGGTCATTCCTTTCGCCACTCGTGGGCGTGAAATAGATCAGACAATGGTTGGATTGCTGGCAAGAACTGAAGGGTTTTGAAAAGCCGCAAGCCAAAACCTTCTTCAGTTGCTCAAACGGAATAGTCGCTCAGCGCACGGACACTAAACTTGCTTCTTCGGTTTCTTCTAGTTTGTCTTCCGCCTGTTGACGCGCGTGATATGAGGAGCGCGTCAGCGGACTCGATTCAACGTGGCGGAAGCCTAACTCCATGCCGACCTCGCGCCAGCGCGCAAACTCTTCTGGCGTCACAAAACGCTCGACCGGCAGACGCCGCTCGTAAGGTTGGAGGTATTGACCGATGGTCATAATGTCGCAGGAGACGGCGCGCAAGTCCTTCATCAACTCGACGACTTCATCAAAGGTCTCGCCGAGTCCGGCCATGATGCCGCTCTTCGTCAACATTCCGCGCCCCTCTTCATCGCGGCGACGCGCGGCGCGCTCAAGGAGCGTCATGGTCTGTTGATAGTTGGCATCGGGGCGCACGCGACGATAGAGCCGCGCGATGGTCTCTGTGTTGTGATTGAGCACGTCAGGTTGAGCGTCGAGCACAGTGTTGAGAGCCGCTTCGTCGCCGTTGAAGTCCGGGATGAGAACCTCAATCTTGCAGGTTGGATTAAGCGCGCGAACCTCTCGAATCGTCTCGGCCCAATGCGCCGCGCCGCCATCCGGCAGATCATCGCGGTTGACTGAAGTGATGACGGCGTGCGCCAGGTTCAAATGATGCACGGCCTCCGCGACGTGACGCGGCTCCTCTTGGTCGAGCAAGCCGGGCTGTCCTTTACCCACCGCGCAGAATCCGCAATGGCGTGTGCAGATGTCGCCCGCGAGCATGAAGGTCGCCGTGCGATCAGACCAGCACTCGAAAATGTTCGGGCACTTCGCTTCCTGGCAGACTGTGTGAAGGTTCAAGCCCTCGATCAGCTTGAGCACGTGATTCTGATTCATTGGGTCGCCCAGACGAATCTTCAACCATTCCGGCTTCGGCTGGCGCGGCTTATTACCTATAACTCGTAGTTCGCGTCCCACTCTTATTTGCTCCAAAGGATTTCGACTGCAAGCTATTTTATCATCTGCGCGGCATCGTTGTCGCTCTCAGACACAAGTAGGCCAGCGAGCATCTCAGGATCAATGTTGCCGCCGGAGAGGACGACGCCGATGCGCTTCACGTCTCGCGGCAGCTTGCCGGAGAGTACGGCTGCTGCGCCTGCTGCGCCGGATGGCTCGACGAGCATCTTCATGCGAAAGAGAATGAAACGAATCGCCGCCACAAGCTCATCGTCCGAAACGGTGAGCACGTCCTCCGCCGTCTTTTGCAGAACAGGGAAGGTGAGTCTTCCGGGCATTTGCACGCGCAGCCCGTCGGCGATGGTTTGCGAGGGCGAAATCTCAACGCGCTCGCCTTTGAGAAACGATTGGCGCGTGTCGTTGGCAGTCTCCGGCTCAACCGGGAAGCAACGTATGTTTTGATTGATAGCTTTTGCCGCCGTACTCACGCCCGCAAATAGTCCGCCGCCGCTGCACGGCACGACGATGGAGTCCAGATCAGGCACGTCTTCCAGTAGCTCAAGCGCGCATGTGCCCTGTCCGGCCATGACCAGGTAGTCGTCGTAAGGCGGCACAAGCGCCAGCTTCTCGCGCTCCGCGATGCCCTGCGTGACCGCCTCTCGGTCTACGCGCTGGCGATCAAAAAAGTGAATCTCCGCGCCATACCCGCGCGTTGCCGCAATCTTAGACTTCGGCGCATCCAACGGCATGACGATCACCGCGCGTGTCCCGGCCTCGCGCGCCGCGAGCGCAACGGCCTGCGCATGGTTGCCGGAAGAGAATGCGGCCACGCCGCGTCTTCTCTCTTCTTCCGTCAGAGAAAGAACCTTGTTTGTCGCGCCGCGAAACTTGAATGCCCCGGCGCGTTGCAGATTCTCGCACTTGAAGAAGACGCGACGATCATCCTGTCCTGAGACTCTAGCCGCCGCCTCATCGAATGAGCGTGAGGTGACAACGGGTGTGCGATGCACAGCCTCTTTAATGCGCGCGTGAGCTTCTTTGATGAGTTCTAATGTCAGCATAAAATAGTCTGGAGTCTGAAGTCTGGAGTCTGGAGTCAAAAATGAGTTCTTTCCTTCGACGCCAGACTCCAGACTTCAGACTCCAGACTTTTCTCCTCACTCGTCACTGCTTTCGTGGTCTCTTCCAAATTCATCTCAAACACATCTGCGAAATGCGCGATGATGCGCTCTTCAACAGTTCGCATGTCGAGTTCGCGCTTCAGAAGTTTCTGCATGGAGGTGACAGGCTCGCCCTCGCAGGCAATGATGAAATCGAAGAAGCTGAGGTCTGTGTTGACGTTTAAGGCAAAGCCGTGCGTCGTCACCCAGCGCGCGATATGCACGCCGATGGCGGCGACCTTGCCCTCCGTTGTGTGAACTCCGGTCAGACCCTTGATGCGGAAACTCTCAAGACGGAAATCCGCCAGCGCGCGCATCAAGACTTCCTCCAACTCGCGCACGTAACGGTGAACATCCTCGCGCTCAGGGCTTAAATTTATTATGGGATAACCGACAATCTGCCCCGTTCCGTGATAGGTAACTTTCCCGCCGCGATTTGTCTCAAAGACCGTGATGCCGCGCGCGTCCAGAATCTCCTGCGGGGTGATGATTCCGGCCAGCGTTGCGCCGCGCCCCATTGTGAGCGTGTGCGGGTGCTCGACGAGCAGCAGCGTATCGAGCTGCTCTCCTGTAAGCACGGCACGCTCCGTCTCCTTCTGCACGTCGAGCGCCGCGCCGTATTCGAGACGCCCCAGGCGTCTAACTCTCAGCGTTCTTTGTTTCATGATGGTCAGAAAGCTCAGCGCATTTTAACAGCAGAGGCTCGGCAATGACCAATTCGCCGGAGTTGATCCTTCTGCGTCGCTTGACTCGCGCAACCATTTAAGCGAATAGTTAATCGAAACGCCCAGGTCAGTACCGCAGGCGGTACTGACTCGCAGCCGCTCTCAATTTCAAATCGCAATAATAGAGGAGGAAGAGAATTGAAACGCGCTCTTTTCTTATCAACCATTTGTCTGCTGCTATTGCCTGCCCAATTGCTGGCGCAGAGCAGACAGCGGACAACTTCCAGACGCAGCACACAGAAGAGTAGTCGTCCAGACACTCCTCAAAGAACGATTGACGCGCGCACAGACGGCGCGAGCCGCGTGGCCGACCAGATCAAAACCTTAACGCGCTTTCTCTACCTGCTCGGTGGCGTCTCAAGAGGCATCGAGGCGGCTGACGATGCGGCGCAACGAGGTGAGTCATCGCCTGCCGTGATGGAGAAAACGGAAAAGAGCAAGGCAACGGTTAAGACGAGCCTGGAGAATGTACGCGAAGGGCTTGATAAGCTGGAGATTGATTTCCGCACCGTGCCGGAGTTGCAGCGCTATTACATCAAGCTGGCGGGCGTGGCCGCGGGCGCAGCCAATGCCGAAGACCAGGCCAGCGCAGGGCATTACGATCAAGCAGGACGCGCTCTCTTAGATGTCGTCAACCGGCTCACAGACGTGCTGCTGGAAATGCGCTGAAGAAGGAAAAATTAAAAATGTAAAATGCAAAAGTGAGGCGAAACCCATTTGGTAAATAATGGCTTCCGTCTTCCTTTTGCATTTTTAATTTTTAATTTTTAATTTCGGATAGTAGCCCTGGCGTGAGCGGACGCGGAATGCGGGCTGTGTAGGCACGCTGACCTTGATGCGCAGAAAATTGCTCACAGGGTTATCGTTGTTGGAATAATATTGGAGCAGATATTGTGAGCGAAGCTCGGCGGCAATCTGATTGAACATCGCGTTCAAATCTTCCAGCTTGCTCGGAATGAAAGCTGCGCCTCCGGTCGCCTCGGCAAATCTTTCCATGCCCTGCTCCGCGCGCGCCGTGCGGACGTTGAGGTGCATCGTCTGCCCGCTCGGGTTAATCGAATAAAAAGTAATCTCTCCGCGTTGCACCTCGCGTTGCACTTCCGATTGCGAGCGTTCGACCAACGCGAGCTGCGCGTCTTTACTGATCAGCTTTATCTCTCCGGCAGTCTTACCCTGCACGTTTGAAACATCAACAATCCGCGCCGTATCGTCACCATCGGAGATGACGACGATGACTTTGCGTCGGCCCGACGGCGATGACTTTTCAAGATAGCGCGAGGCTGCGATCACCGTATCGAAAAAGGCTGTGTATCCTTTCGACGGAGGAATCGTCGTCAATTTTTCGGAAGCGCGTTCGGCGGAGGTCAATTCCTGGATGAAGCGCGGCTGCTGATCTATAGCAAATACGGTAGCCCTGTCTCCGGGTCTCAAGACTTGTTTGAGAAAACTCGCGGCGGCCTGTTGCTCAAAAGCGAAACGCGCGTCCACGCTGCTTGAAACATCCAGCAGGATAGCTATGTCGAGGGGGGTCTGCTCAGGGTCGCCGATCTGCGCTATCTCCTGTGCGCGGCCTTCCTCTTCGAGGTGAAAATCAGGAACCTTCAAGCCCATCACGGGCTGACCCGAAGCATCCGTCACGGAGACGGGGACGACCACCAGGTTCGACGTGACGCGCACAACTTCGTAGTCCTCATCCCTGGGCGTAGGCGCTGGCTTTGGTTTGGGCTTGGGCATCACCGGGGGCGGCTCTTGAGGCAAGGTCTGAGCCTGCACGGTAATTGGAGATGCCGCGAAAAAAAGAAAAGCCAGCGCCGTAGAGAGCGCCAGCATCAACCGAAATCGCATTCTGTCTAAATCAAGACTCATCAAACCAACTCCTCATGTCGCCAGCGGCTCGCGCCGGTTGCTGGCCGTTTTCAATTGATGCCGCCTGACGGCATGATGGTTGGCAGGGAAAAGTGATAGGAGATAAGTGATAAGTGATGAGTGATAAGTAAACGCTTCTTCTTATCACCTATCACTCATCACTTATCCCTGCTTTATTCAGGGTTCGACGTGCCTTCGCTCGCTGGCGTGTTCATCACGGGTGCGCCTTGCTGCAAGCCGCGATTGACGAGAATCTTGACCTCTACGCGGCGATTCTGCTCGCGGCCCTGACGGGTTTTATTGTCCGCGATGGCCTGCGATTCGCCGTAGCCGAAAGGCGTCACGATGCGGCGCAAGGGGATTCTATGATTCTCTGCAAGGTAGCGCACAACGGCATCAGCGCGACGTGTGCTGAGCACGCGATTCTTCTCAACGCTGCCGGTCGAATCCGCGAAGCCGGAAACTTCAATCACATAGCCCTTGGCGTTGAGAGCCTTGGTCGCAATCTCGTCCAACTGCCCCTGTGCGGCACGCGAGAGCACTGCGCTGTTCACCCTGAAGTTGATGGCGATGGTTTCCTGCGGCACGTAGTCGTCCAGAGCAGAGATGCGCTCGTTGGTCGCATTGACTCCAGAGACAGCGGCGTCAGCAGTTTGTTGCGCGGCTTTCGCTCCGCCACGAGCGGCGTTCGAGACGGCAGCCAACTCGTCCAACTGGCCTGAGAGACGTTGAGCATTCTGCTCGACTTCGCCGATTCTGTTTTCGGCAGAGCCGACGCGATTCTCAACAGGATCAACGCGAGACTCAATCGAGCGCGCCACTCTCAAGTCAGAACTGTTGAAGCGAACTTTCGTGGCGACTAGCTGGCCTGAAGAATCGCCGCGCCCTTCAACCTCGACGTTGAGGCCACGCAGGATGCTCGTCGTGCCGTAGTTAGTGCCGCCACGCAGGAAGCCGCCATTCGACTTGACGCTCGTCGTATCGGTCAGGCGCACAACCGTGTCCACGCCGTTCATGTCGCGGACGGTGAAAGTATCTGCGTCGCGGCGCGTGATGACGCCCGTGACTTTCATCTTCTGCCCGTCGGAAACGGTGCGCACGCTGGTTGTTTGAGCCGCGCTCGTCGGCGGCTTGATCTGCGCAGGTGATTGGTTGACACGGGAGTCGGGCGAAGATTGCGCCCATCCCAATGAAGCGGTTGCTAAGACAAAAGCGAAAACGAGGAAGAATTTCAGGGACGGTCGGGATTTATCAGCACTCATACTTTTAAACTCCATAGAGCGAGAGCAAACCTTACAGGCTCGCGCTCGCAAGTTGTGGCAACTCGGTAGCGGCTGGGGTGTGCGCGCTCTTTGAGTCGCAGTTAAATGGGATTCGTACAAAATAAGCCGCGCTTGGCCGAAGTAGACGGCGACTCGACCCAAACAATTGCGAGGTGTCTCGAATCAAAAACGATTTAACTTGATCCTCGAACGCGAATATTAACGAACACACGAGGGAAGTCAAGCAGGTCAGATGCTGAAAACAGCCCACAGGCAGCACATAATCTCTTCATCATTCAATTGCTAGAGGAATGCAACGAAACGAAGGGATAAGGGCGGCAGCAATGAGGGATGAAGAAAGCAGGAGTAAGAAGCCGGAACTCAGAAGAAAAACAAATCTGTTGAAGTGGCTTCCGCCTTATCATTCTGGCTTCTGACTCCTGGATTCTGTTCTTTAAGCTTTCCCGTCGCGCCTTTCGCTGATGTAGCGATTTACGGTTTCAATTAAAGAGTTCAATCCTTCCTCAGTGCGCTCTTGGGCTGCGGCTAAGGAGTTCAATCTTTCTTCAGTGCGCTGTTGTGCCACAGTCAAGTTATGTTGAGCTACGGACAGGTCGTTGGTAGTGCTGCGGAGCGAAGCGTTGATTTCGCCTTGAGCCTCTATGTGGCGCAAGACAATCTGCATGAATTCGCTTTGCGTCTCCGCATACACATCCAGCCGCTTGCTCATTTGTTCAAACCGGCTGTTCATTTGTTCGAGCTGGCGGCTCGTCTGCTTGACCTGATCGTTCGTCTGTTCGATCTTGGCTTCAAGTGAGGCTTGACTGTTCAGCAAGAATTCAATGCTTCTCTCCATCTCTTCGCCCGTCATTTCTTGCCTCCCTTCTCAATATCGGCTTTCACGCCCTGACGCAGAGTTTGCGCTAACGTTCCGGCGTCCGCCTACAATTGCCAGTTCCCCGTTTCGAGTAGCTGCTTGACGTAGCCGAGGAACTTCTCGGCGTCGGAGCCGTCAATAATGCGGTGGTCGAAGGTGAGAGCGAAGTAGGCCATCTGGCGAATGGCTATCAAGTCGTCGCCTTCCGCAGTTGTGATGACCTTCGGGCGTTTCTCGATTGCGCCGACGCCGAGGATTGCGACCTGCGGTTGATTGATGATCGGCGTCCCGAAGAGTCCGCCGAACACTCCAGGGTTGGTGATGGTAAAGGTTCCCCCGGCAACCTCATCAGGCTTGAGCTGCTTGGCGCGGGCGCGCTCCGCCAGATCATTCGCGGCGCGTGCGAGGCCGGAGATGGAAAGATCGTCTGCGCGTTTGATGACGGGCACGATCAGCCCCCAGTCGAGCGCAACGGCCATGCCCAGATTGATGTCGCGCTTGTAGATAATCTGGTCGCCGCTGACCTGCGCGTTGAAGACTGGAAACTTGCGAATCGCGGTTGTCACAGCCTGGAAGATAAACGGCATGAAGGAGAGCTTCGTGCCCGTCCGCTGCTGAAACGCCCCCTTGTTCTCGTCGCGCAGCCGCGCGATGCGCGTCATATCAATCTCATAAACTGTCGTGACGTGAGCCGAGGTGCGGCGCGAGAGCGTCATGTGCTCCGCAATCTTCTTACGCATCGCACTCATCTGCTCGACGCGATCTTCCATAGCGGGCGGGATAACGGGTGGAGCTTGCGCGGGAGCTTGCGGCATCGTCGAAGCGGACGGAGTAACAGCAGGCGCGCCCGCCTGCATCGCTTGCTGCGGAGAGAGCGCCGCGCCGGATTCGATGAAGCTCAGGATGTCGTTCTTCGTCACACGACCGCTCATCCCTGTGCCTTCGAGCCGCGAAATATCTATGCCGTGCTCTTTGGCGATATTGCGAACGAGCGGGCTTGACTTGGTGCGGCGCAACTCTTCAACCGTCTGCTCACGGCCATTGTCGCCTGTGGCAGAAGAGGGCGTAGAAATTTGAGCCTGCCCAGAGGCGGAAGGCTGAACAGTTTCGCTCTCTTCACTCTTCGCGTCGGATGTCTCGGGCGTAGTAGTTGCCGAAGGAGACGCTGTTGCCTGCTGCGTAGTGGCTTGCGCTTTCGGCTGCTCCGCAGGGGCAGCGGGCGGCGGTGGCGGTGTCTCCGTTGATACTGCGGCCTGCGATGCTGGAGCTTTTGAGACTTCCGCTGCGCTCGCGCCTCCGTTTGACTGCGCTGCTGCGCTGCTCTCTGCGCCATCCAGCACGGCGACTACCTTGTTGATCTCAACCGTCTCGCCCTCTTTGAATTTGATCTCGGTGAGTATGCCTGCTGCCGGGCTTGGAATCTCCGCATCAACCTTGTCGGTCGAGATTTCAAACAACGGCTCATCGCGCTCTACGCGGTCGCCGACATTCTTCAGCCATTTCGTGATTGTCCCCTCGGCAATGGACTCACCCATCTGCGGCATGACAACTTCTGTGCTCATAAGTTCTCCAAAGAAAAGTCTGGAGTCTGGAGTCTGGAGTCGTGAGTCAGAGGTCAAAAGCATTTCTCTTTCTTTTGACTCCAGACTCCAGACTCCAGACTCCAGACTTCTATTTTAGTATGCTGCAAGTTTGCGCGCCGCATCCAACACATCTTTGACCTGCGGCAAATAATATTCTTCGAGCGGCGGCGAATAGGGCACGGGCGTGTCAATGGAAGCGACGCGCACTACAGGCGCGTCGAGCCACTCGAAAGCTTCTTCGGCGATAGTGGCAGCGATTTCGCCGCCGATGCCGCCCGTGCGTGACGCTTCGTGAAGCACCATCACCTTGCTCGTCTTCTTCACTGAGGCCAGAATCGCAGCCTTATCCATCGGCGCTAATGTGCGCAAGTCTATAACTTCAACGTCCAAGCCTTCCTTCTCCAACTCTTCGGCGGCATCGAGCGCCGTCAAAACCTGCGCGCCGAAAGTGATGATGGAAAGATCGCGCCCCTCACGTCGTGTGCGCGCCTTGCCTATCTCGACGATGTAATCGTCCTCCGGCAACTCTTCGCGCAGGCGCGGCAGGCGATAGAGCTTCTTGTGCTCGAAGTAGATTACCGGGTCAGGGTCGCGGATCGCGGCCTTGATTAAACCTTTCGCGTCGTAAGCTGTTGAAGGCTCGACGATCTTCAAGCCCGCGGTGTTCAGGAAGAACGCTTCCGCGTTGATCGAGTGAAACGGGCCTGCGTGGACGCCGCTCCCACAGGGGCCTCGAAAGACCGCCGCGATATTAGCGCCCCAACGATAGCGACACTTCGCAGCGTAGTTGGTCAGCATATCGAAGCCAGCGGAGATAAAATCTATGAACTGAAACTCGGCGACCGGGCGCATCCCCATCAGGGCCGCACCGCACGCCGCGCCGACAATCGCCGCCTCCGAAATGGGCGTATCAATCACGCGCTCTTCGCCAAACTCGTCCAGCAACCCGTCCGTCACCTTGAACGCCCCGCCATAGACGCCCACGTCTTCGCCGATACAGAAAACGCTCTCATCGCGCTCCATCTCTTCCCAGATGCCCTGGCGGATGGCTTCGACGAATGTAGCGACGCCGCCGCGCGCAGGACGATTCGATTTATGGTCTTTCTTGATTGCCGTTGACATGAATTTTATATTCCAAAAACTTTCGGCCTGAACGCGGGCGGCACGATGTCGTTATCGAAAACTCCGTGAGCTGCCTGCAACGCTTCGGGCATCGGCGAGCTTTCGGCCCACGCGACATCTTCATCCAACTCGCGGTTGATGTCAGCCGTTATCTCTTCAAGCTTCTCGCGCGTGTCTATCTTCTGTTCGATTAAATATCTCTCAAAACGATCAACTGGATCGTTGTTCTTCTCCCAATATTCAATCTCTTCAGCCGGAACATAACGCTGGTCGTCGTGTTCTGCGTGACCCTTGCGGCGATACGTCTTCGCTTCAATCAAAACCGCGCCTCCGCCTCCGCGCGCATACTCCGCAACTTTTTTCGTCAATTCGTAGCAGGCAACAATGTCGTTGCCGTCAACGATGTGTCCAGGAATGCCGTAGCCCGCCGCCTTCTCCGCGAGGTCTTTAACGGCTGTCTGCTTCGAGGTCGGTGTGGAGTAAGCGTAATGATTGTGCTCTGCGACGACGATGAGCGGCAGACGCTGCACGGCGGCGAAGTTCAAGCCCTCATGAAACGCGCCCGTGCTCATCCCGCCGTCGCCGATGTAAGCGAGCGCCACAATGTCCTTCTTCTGAATGCGCGAGGCCACAAGCACGCCCGTCATCACCGGAATCATATCTCCGAGGTGAGAAATCGGCCCGATGAAACCTTTGGACATGTCGCCGAAGTGAATGTTCAAATCGCGCCCGCCCGACGGCCCCCATGCCTTCGCCATGTATTGCGCGAAAATCTCACGCGGGCGAATTCCACGCACGAGCACCGCGCCCAGATCGCGTATCAACGGCGTGATGAAATCCTGCGATTGAAGCGCGTAAGCAGTGCCGACCGCCGTTGCCTCCTGTCCAAGCGAGCGGAAGACGCCGCCGACAACCTTCGTCTGGCGATAGAGATTAACCAGCCGCTCCTCGACCAGCCGCGTCAGTTTCAGATAACGATAAAGCTCCAGCATCTGCTCAGGCTTGAGCGTTGTTTCGCTCGTGCAGGACAGAGGAGCGTCGGCCACGCTTGAGTTCTCAGACTTACGTTGCGCTTTTTTCATACGAGTTACATGTGAATCGTTAATCCATGAATGCCTTCGGCGGCTTCCATGACGGCTTCCGAGACGGTCGGGTGCGCGAACATCGTGCGGCCCAACTCCTCTGCGGTTGATTCAAGCTGCATGGCGACGCAGGCTTCGGCAATCAACTCTGTCGCGTGCGGGCCGATGATGTGAACGCCCACCAACTCATCATACTTCGTCTCCGAGATGACCTTCACAAAGCCTTCCTCTTCGCCGAGGATGCGTGCCTTGCCAGAAGCGGAGAAAAGAAACTTCGCCGTCTTCACGTCGTAGCCCGCATCGCGCGCCCGTCGTTCCGTCAACCCGACGCTTGCCACTTCCGGGTCGCAGTAAGTGCATGAGGGAACGTGGCGCATGTTGATGGGACGCGCATCCTTTTGCCCCGCAATCTGCTCGACGGCGAGGATGCCCTCTTTCGACGCGAGGTGCGCGAGCCAGGGCGTCGGAATCACGTCGCCGATGGCATAGACGTTCGGCTCTGCTGTGCGGCAGAACTCGTCAACCTGAATCGTCCCGCGCTCAACCTTGATCTTCGTGCCTTCAAGCCCTAGACCTTCTATGAACGGCATGCGGCCCACAGCCACCAGCAGCATCTCCGCTTCTAGATTAACGTCCTCGCCCTTGGAAGTTTTGCCTGTGAGCTTGACGCCCTTGTCCGTCTTCTCAATCTTCTCAAGCTTGGTGTCGAGCTGCGATTTAATCCCACGCTTGCGAAACGCTCTCTCAAGCTCCTTCGAGACCTCTTCATCTTCAATGGGAAGGAGGCGCGGCATCAACTCGACAATCGTCGTCTCGCAACCGAAGCGCGAATAGACGGAAGCGAACTCGACGCCGACCGCGCCCGCGCCCATCACGATCAGAGATTTCGGAACCGCACTCAATTCCAGAATGTGATCGGAGTTGACGACCCGCTCACCATCAGTCTCAAACCCAGGAATCGGGCGCACGACCGAGCCTGTGGCGATGATGATGGCTCGGCTATTGATCGTCTGCTCCTTGCCGTCTTCGCCCGTGACTATGACCTTGCCGGGAAGTTGTAGCCTGCCTTTGCCCTTGAACGTCGTGATCTTGTTCTTCTTCATCAGAAACTCTATGCCCTTAGAGTTCTTCATCACGACCTTCTCCTTGCGCTTCTGCACGTCGGCGAAGGCGAGCTTCACCTCGGAGATTTGCACACCGAATTCTGCCAGGTGCTGCGCCTTCTCGTAGTAGTGCGCGGACATCAAAAGCTGCTTGGTCGGGATGCAGCCGCGCAGTGTGCAGGTTCCGCCCAGCCGCTTATCCTTTTCAACGATGGCTACTTTCAAGCCCAACTGCGCGCCGCGAATCGCCGCCACGTAACCGCCTGGGCCGCTGCCGATAATCGTTACATCAAACTGTTCAGTCGCCAAAATTTTGATCCTCTCTCAGTGGAAACGACGCACCTCACACATGTTCTCGCTCGCAGGTCGCTTCGAGAATAAACATTTGATTTAATGGGTTAGTAGTGCAAAAGGAATTATAATGGTCAAACGATTTTCATCCAAGCCGAGAGCGAGAAGGAGAACAGAATGGAACATTCCGAAGGATTCTTGAAACTGGTCGAAGAGGCCAAAAAGCGCATCCACGAAATCTCTGTCGAAGCCACACTCGAACGCCTTGCAGCGGGCGAAGGCGCACGCCTGATAGACGTGCGCGAAGACCACGAATGGGAAGAGGCCCACGCCTCCGGCGCAGAGCACTTGAGTAAAGGCATCATCGAACGCGACATCGAGCAGACCGTCCCCGACAAAGGCACGGAACTCATCCTCTACTGCGGCGGCGGCTACCGTTCAGCCCTCGCCGCTGAAGTCCTCCAACGCATGGGCTACTACGATGTCTCCTCAATGGCAGGCGGCTGGAAAGCCTGGAAAGAAGCGAGCGCACCGATAGAAGGTGAATAGTGGTATAGTTCCGGCAGACTCGGAAGGGAGTTAACGCGCCATTGGCATCTCAATCTGCCAGTCCAATCGAAGTCTTTTACTCTTACTCTCACAGAGACGAAGAGCTACGTGACCAGCTAGAGAACCACCTCACGATGTTACAACGTGATGGTGTAATCAAAGGTTGGCATGACCGCAGAATAATCGCTAGTCAGGAGTGGGACGGTAAGATCAATGAGCATCTTAATTCCGCCGACATAATTCTGCTGCTGGTAAGCTCGGATTTTCTAGCCTCGAAATATTGTTACGACATAGAGGTGATACGGGCTATGGAAAGGCATGATGCTGGGGAGACCCGCGTGATTCCTATTATTCTGCGTCCCTGCGATTGGCAAACCGCGCCTTTCGGCAAAGTACAAGGGTTGCCAAAAGATGCCAAGCCTGTCACACGCTGGGATGATAAAGATGAGGCTTTTCTTGACATTGCCAGAGGCATTCGGCGTGCAGTCGAAGATATACGCGCGAAGCTTCATACCGAAACTTCATTGTCTGCCGAAGGAACACAGCTTGCCCCGCATCTACATATCCCAAACTATCTGACCGTTGACTTCGTTGCGCGCAAAGATAGAGAAGGCAACGATATTGTGGAACGGCTAAAGAGAGAGCTTGCCCCGCATGAGAAGCGGCTAATCGTGCTATGGGGTGCAGGTGGCGTAGGTAAGACAGCGATTGCTGCAGAAGCATCACGTGCTCTTGCTGAGGAGTTTAAGCAGCGTGTCATTTGGGTGAGCGCAGACGGGCGCGAGACGTTCGCTTTATCTACGCTTCTGGATGGAATCGCCACACAGCTAGGACACCATGACTTGCTCCCGCTAGCTGTTGACCCTAAAAAGGAAGCGGTACGCGACATCGTGACGGTAGCGCCGACGCTTATCGTGCTGGATAACTTCGAGACGATTGCGCCCGAAAAGGGACATCTCTGCGCAGAGTGGCTTGTGCAGCCAGCAGTCTGCTCTGCGCTCATTACTACGCGGCAGAAGATTGAGATAGCGCGCAATATCCCTATCGAACAGATGTCATCCGAAGAGGCAAATGATCTCTTGCAACGATTAATCACGCAGGCACACGATCAGAAAGCCTTTATCAATCTCGACCGCGAACGTGTTGTCCAGATAGGCGAAGCCAACCCGCTCGTCTTGCAATGGATAGTTGGACAGATTGATCTAGCGCAAGATCCGCAGGAGGTATTAGAAGATTTGGCGCATGGCGAAGGCACTGCCGCGCAACGTGTCTTCGACCGCTCATACAACCTTCAGCAATTGACCAAGGGAGGCCGCGCTGCGCTTCTTGCGCTCTCGCTCTTCGTGCCAAGCGCAACTCGCCCGATGCTGGCGGAAGTGTCAGGAGTAAATGATAAGAAACGTTTCAAAGAGGCCCTCAAAACTTATCTTCATTATGGTTGGTGCATACGACGGATGAAGGGAGACGGCTTGCAGTCGAAGGTCTGACACGAGAACTGGCAAAAGCTCGATTGTCCTCAGACCCACGAGGTAAAACCTTACGCCCGCGATTCGTCTCTCATTTTCTTAAATATGCTGAAACTCATGACCGGGTAACACCTGCAGATTTGAACGCGATGGAAGAGGAGAAAGACAATGTGCTGAGCGCTATGGATATAGCAAATGAGACGAGTTACTGGAAAAGTGTGATAAGGATTTGTGATGCGGTCAGCCGTTTTTTAGACACGCGCGGTTATTGGGATGAAGCAATCCGGCGGAATAAACAAGCGGCTGTGGCTGGAGAGTTTATAAACGACGAGCAATCTGTTGCTATGTGTTCAGGAAGAGCGGGGACGATTCTCCATCAACGGGGCGAGTACGGCGAAGCAATACGTACATATCAAAATGTTCTAAGTGCTTTCAGAAAAATAAAAGATGATAATAATGTAGCTGCCACTTTGGGAAATCTAGGACTTATTGCCCAATCTCAAGGAGATTATGCCGAAGCACAGAGACTCTACAATGAAAGCTTTGAACTTGAGAAGAAATTGGGTAATCAGAATGGTATTGCTGTTTCTTTACATCAGTTAGGAGAACTTAGTCTTGCTGAAAAGGATTTTAATGAAGCCGAAGATTATCTCGAACAAAGCTTTTCTATCTTTAGAAAGCTAGGAAATAAAGTGAGCATTGCCGAATGCCTTGAGAGCATCGGCAAGTTAAGATTTGAGCAGGAGCGTTATTCAGAGGCACATCCTCTGTTCGATGAGTCGTTGGAAATAGCGGAAGCGTTATCTATCAAGCCAAGAATTGGCAGCGTCAAGCATTCACTTGGGGTGCTTTCAGAGAAGCAAGGCGACAAAGCGGAGGCTCTGCGGCTATTTCGTGAAGCCTTAAGTATCTTTGAAGAACTTAGTTCGGCCAAAGCGGAAGCTGCGCGACAGGATATAGAGAGGTTGGAGAGCGAATCTTCCTGAAATATAGCTGATTGCGATTGATTGTAGCTGCGTGTCAGTACCGCCTGCGGTAGCGGGCGGGTCTGGTGCGCATTACCCGCCCGCTACCGCAGGCGGTACTGACCTAAACACCTCAATGCAGAGGTCATATCCAATTGCAATCAGCTATAGGTGGGACGGTAAGGCTGATTTGCCCTAGCGGGTTATCGCCTTCTGCTCTGTGGTGTGAGCTTGTGCTTGATTCCGTTGTGATGGTCATTGCCGGGCAGCTTTTCGGGTAAATCTAACTCATCATCAATCAGGTCTTCGACGTAGACTCCTGCGGTGCGGGCGTATTGCAGGAGAATCTTTAATGGTGGTTCGCGGTCTCCTGTTTCGTACCTTGAAATTTGATGGTAAGTAATCAGGTCTTCAACTCCCAAACGCCTGAGCATTTCACTCTGAGAAAGACCAAGCGCATTCCGAATCTGTAAGAGCTTTTCGGCAAGGCGTTCCGGCTTCTGACGCGCGTTGCCCATCAGGAATGACCTCCTGACGGAGCGCAATCTGCATGATTAGGCTTGCGCGCATTACCAACAGGCAATACAATGTGCTTGCGTAACAGAGTCGCCGTGAGTATGAACCTTTCATCTCGAACGGCGATGCTCATCACTCTGTTAGTGGGATTGAGCTACGCATGGGCCGTTGCCTATTGTGTTGTCAAATACGAAAGCAGCGCCAAGATAACAAAACTTTTGCCCGTCGTCACCACCCACCGGCTGGCCTCATCAACCTTTGAGCCGATGGATCAGGAGAGCACACCCACAAGAGCGCGCATGCACAAGAGCGGCTATTACTTCTTTTGTCCTTACTGCTCGCTCTCGTTTCCGCATCCGCCGCATCTTGCATCGTTCTACCGCGTCGGCTACGGCTGGTGCTGGTATTGCGCTCGATGGACGCCGATTGAGGGCGGCGACAAGAAGGGCATTGTCAGAGTGGATGACGAGGGCGAACTCTACACGGACTTTTACGAGGCGGTAGACAGAGATAGAGAGATGGAGCAAGCGCGTCGTGTTCAGGAGTTGTGCGGAACGAAGTCAGGGCGGCGGCGGTGAATCTTGTGCGGCTTCAAGGTCTATTCAATCTTGAGTGTGTTGAGAGAAGCAATTCACCACAGAGACACAGAGAGCGCAGAGGGGGCACAGAGAAGTGTAAGACTCTGTGCAATCTCTGTGTTCTCTGTGTCTCTGTGGTGAACTGTTCTGCTATCGAAGATGCAAGAATGAATAAACGCTGACGTGGCTTGTGCCGTTACTGCCTGAGTGCGAGCAATGTGGTGTACAATCCGTTGGAAAATTTGATTCTCAGGAGAATTCTCAAGTCGAGGCCGCCGACTTTTTCGTATCTAATAAAGGGTTGAGCTTTGCTTGTTAGAAAAAGGATGAACACTTCGATGTCAACAGAAGCGAAGGAACAGAAACAGGGGGACACGGGGGCGAAAATGCGCGTTGAGACAGACTCGATGGGTGAGATTGAAGTCCTGGCGGATAAGTATTACGGCGCGCAGACCGAGCGTTCGCTGCTTCACTTCAATATCGGGTTTGACACGATGCCGCGCGAGATGATTCGCGCGCTCGGTATCTTGAAGAAAGCTGCCGCGCTGGTTAATGAGGATTTAGGGAAGCTGCCGCCGGACAAGGCAAGGCTGATCGCGCAGGCTGCCGACGAGGTGATTGAGGGGAAGTTGGACGAGCATTTTCCTTTGCGCGTGTGGCAGACAGGGAGCGGGACGCAGACCAACATGAACGCCAACGAGGTCATCTCCAATCGCGCTATCGAAATCGCTGGCGGCGTTATGGGAAGCAAGCAGCCCGTTCATCCGAACGATCACGTCAACATGTCGCAGTCGTCAAACGACACTTTCCCGACGGCCATGCACATCGCCGCCGCAGAGGAGATGAACAAGCTCATCCCGGAAGTTCAAAGGGTGCATGATGCGATTGACGCGAAAGCGAAAGAGTTTGCCGGCGTGGTGAAGATCGGGCGCACACACTTGCAGGATGCCACGCCTCTGACGGTCGGGCAGGAGATGTCAGGTTGGGCAAGCTTATTGGAGCGCGACATAGAGAGATTGAAAATGGTGCTGCCTGGACTCTACGACCTGGCTATCGGGGGCACGGCTGTCGGCACAGGACTCAACTCGCACCCGGAGTTCGGCGAGCGTGCGGCGGCGAAGATAGCGGAGTTGACGGGGCTGCCTTTCAAGTCGCACCCGAACAAGTTCGCGGCGCTTTCAGCCCACGACGAGATGGTCTTCGCCAGCGGCGCTTTGAAGACTCTGGTCGGATCGTTGATGAAGATTGCGAACGACATACGCTGGCTGGCTTCGGGGCCGCGCGCGGGATTCTGCGAGTTGATTCTGCCGGAGAATGAGCCGGGGTCTTCGATCATGCCGGGCAAGGTGAATCCAACGCAATCTGAGGCGATGACGATGGTCGCCGTGCAGGTGATGGGCAACGACGCGGCCATAGGCTTCGCAGGCTCACAGGGCAACTTCGAGTTGAACGTCTTCAATCCTGTGATGATTCACAACCTGCTTCATTCGATTCGTCTCATCAAGGATGCCTCACACGGCTTCGTTGACTACTGCATCCGAGGGATAGAACTCAACCGCGCGAAGATCGCAGAGCACTTGAACAACTCGCTCATGCTGGTGACAGCCTTGAATCCACACATCGGCTACGACAATGCGGCGAAGATCGCCAAGAACGCGCACAAGCGCGGCATCTCTCTGCGCGAGTCTGCGATTGAGCTAGGACTACTGACGGGCGAGCAGTTTGACGAGTACATGAAGCCGGAAGAGATGACGCACCCGTGAAAGAAGGGATGAGGGATGAGGGATGAACTGAAAAGCCTTTGGCTTTGATTCAGCGTGCATCGTTCCGCGTTCATCGGTTGGCCTTGCTCCTCTACATCTTACCTATCGGTTTTCGCATCTAAATCTACGCAGGCGTGAGAGTGGTTTTTGAGCCGCGCGCCTGCTCGATTTTTGTCTGCTTGAAGGGGAGATGAATGCGCGCTTGCGCTTCGTTTCTCAAAGTGGGTATAGTTTGCAGTTTGGCGCTTGGGGCCTTTGGAGCGCGGGTCGCGTCTATGAGGCACAAAGCGCGAAAAGGGGCAAAGAATGAACGCTGTTTTAGAGATGACTAAAGCGCCCGCGCTCGAAGATTACTTCCGCGTGTCGGACGCTGAGTTGACCGAGCGCATCTGGCGCGCACGGCGTGAACTGGGTTCGCGCCTTGTGATTCTAGGCCATCACTATCAACGTGATGACGTGATCTGCCATGCGGATTTTACGGGCGATTCGTTCAAGCTGGCGAAGCTTGGCGCGTCGCGCCCTGAGACAGAGTTCATAGTTTTCTGCGGCGTGCATTTCATGGCCGAGTCGGCGGATATTCTCAAACCCGGAAATCAGAAGGTAATTCTTCCAGACCTCGGCGCTGGCTGCTCTATGGCAGACATGGCCTCAGCCGAGCAGGTCGAAGACGCCTGGGAGCAGCTTCAAGCTCTGGGCATTCTAGACGCTTCAAGCGTGATGCCGATTACGTACATGAACTCGACCGCAGCGATCAAGGCTTTCTGCGGTAAGCACAATGGCGTGGTCTGCACGTCGTCGAATGCCGTGCCGCTCTTTGAGAAGAGTTTGAAAGAAGCCGATAAGCTTTTCTTCTTTCCAGACCAGCACCTGGGACGTAATACGGGCGTCAAGTTCGGCATCCCGCTCGATGAGATGGTCGTGTGGGACCCGTTCAAGGAGCTTGGCGGGAACACTGTTGAGCAGTTGCGTCGTGCGCGCCTGATCTTGTGGAAGGGGCACTGCTCGGTGCATGGCCGTTTCAAGCCCTGGCACGTGGATCAGGTGAGACGGGACGTGCCCGGCATCAAGGTGCTGGTTCATCCTGAGTGCGTTTACGAAGTCGTCGAGATGTCTGATTTCAACGGCTCGACCGAGTTCATCATCAAGGCACTCGAAGAGGCTGCGCCCGGATCGAAGTGGGCTATCGGCACGGAAGTTAATCTGGTCAATCGCCTGATAGAGCGTTTCCCGGACAAGCACATTCAACTTCTCGCGCCCGATCTCTGCATGTGCGCGACGATGTATCGCATCGCGCCGCAGAATCTGGCGTGGGTGCTGGAGTCGCTCATCGCGGGCGAGGTGGTTAACCAAATCACTGTGCCGGAAGAGACCGCATGCTGGGCGCGCATCGCTCTTGACCGGATGTTGGCGATTAAGTAAAAAGGCGGTGATGGGTGATAGGTGATAGGGAAGAACAGATTTTCTCTTATCACCTATCACCCATCACCTATCACGCATGAAGGAGGTCATAGTGGCCGATCCGAATGATCGTGTCGGGGAAAATGTGCTCGGCACGTATTACGTTGACACGCAGTGTATAGACTGCGACGTGTGTCGTGATACTGCGCCCGACAATTTCACGCGCTCGGACGACAACGGTTATTCTTTCGTTTATAAGCAACCGGAAACTGAAGATGAGCGCGCTTTGTGTGAAGAAGCCCTCGACGCCTGCCCCGTCGAAGCTATCGGCAACGACGGCTGAAAGCTCTTTGAAGCTTTAGACCCTTATTTTTATCAACCCATCCTCAATAATCACTTCGTAAGTTTCAACCGCTCCGCTATTGGTCAGGCATTCGCCTGTGCGTAGATCGAACCGCCAGCCATGCCAGTCGCATTCGACTGCGTGGCCGCACAGATGGCCGTCAGCGAGCGGCGCTCCCTTGTGCGGGCAGAAATTTTCAATGGCGTAAAACTGACCGTTGACGTTATAGAGCGCAAGCTCCTTCTCGCTCGGAAGCTCAATCGTCGCGGCGCGGCCACTCGGCACATCTTCCACTCGACCGACAGCGATAAGCTGCCCTTCGCGCTTAGGCTTTTTCGCGTTTCCGAAACTTGAATCGAAAGATTGCATGAGTCGCAATCGTAGCAAACCGGATGACGGCCTGCATAGCTGAAGCGAAGTCGGGAGAGCGCAAGTCAAACGCCGCGCGTGCGTTCTTTTGATTTGGCAGGGGCGTGCATCTCTCCCGGCTGACAGGCGCATCAACTCTAAACGAGGGAGAAAGAGAAAATGATGAAACGACTTTTAGTGATTGCGAGCACGTTTGCGCTCGTCGCAGTTGTAACTGCTCAGGCTTCGGCCAAAGAGATTACCGTGCGCGGGCATCTGGAACAAACGGTGGAAGCGGGTGGCTGGTTGATTGTTTCAGATACGGACGAGAGGACTGATAAATATCTACTGCTCAACTCGCAGCGGTTTAAGAATGAGTCGTGGTTTCGCGCAGGCGCGCAGGTCGAAGCGACGGGCGAGACCAAGCCCGATGCTATGACGATTTACCAGCAGGGGATTCCATTTGAAGCGCGAACATTGCGCCCTCTTGAAAGTAAAGGAAATGAATCTGCGAGCGACAATCGCCAGGCGCGCAGGCCGAAAGCGCGGACAAAAGCAGCGCGGTCGCTTGCAGCGTCAAAACGAAGGCGCACGCGCCGCAGAAGTTAAAACAAGCGGATAAAATTTAAGGCAGGAGCGAGACGCAAACCATCCATCGAATCAAATAGGCTCGCGGTCTCACTCTTGCTTTTTACTTCTCTCGCTGGCAATCTTCGCCGAACCTTGTATAATTCGCTAAAGTTCCCCTTTGCATTTTTAGTAGCCGGGCGACCGCCTCCGAAGAGAGTTCTGGTCGCTCATGCCTGCCTTTGTTTGTTGCTCAAATCAGGGGCAGCAACCAGGGTTTATAGGCAAACAGGGAGGAGATCATGTCAAGAAATCGCTACGATAGAGATGATGACAGGGATTTTTATGGTGGAGGCTCTAGAGGCGGCGGCGGTAGTGAAGATCGTTATGGCCCAGAGCGCGGGGACTACGGTCGCGGAAGCGGCGCACTAGATAGAGGCGCACTGGAGCGTGGCGCAGGTTACGACGACACTTACGCAACGCGCAGTCGTCCTGGCGGTGGTGGACGCTCTTACGGGCGCGACGATTACGGGCGAGGCGGTTATGGTGAGCGCGTGGATTACGCACGCGATGAGCGGCGCTATTCAGGTTATACAGAATCGGGTGGTGGACGACAACGGCGCGAGGATGATCGCGGCGATGGACGCTCGCGGTATGAGGAGGGGCGCGATTATGCGCGGGGCAGGTCTGAGGAGCGTGGGCGCGGCGCTTCGCGCTCGCATGTGCGTTGCCGCGACATCATGACGCGCGACGTGACGGTCGCAACGCGCGAGACCACTTTGCAGGAAGTAGCCGCGATGATGCGCGACGAAGATACGGGCGTCATCCCCGTAGTTGAAATCCAGGACGCCCAGGCAACTGAAGGCACAGGCGGAAACGGGCGCAGCGAGACGAGGACAAAGGGCAATGGCCGTCTCGTCGGTCTTATCACAGACCGCGACATAGTGGTGCGCGCTCTGGCCGAAGGCAAAGACGCGCGCACGACTCGCGTCGAAGAGGTGATGACCACAGACATCCACTCGGCGCAGCCGAATGATCGCGTGATTGAAACGATTCGCAAGATGGGCGACAAACAGGTGCGCCGCATTCCGGTGGTTGACGACCAGAACAACCTGCGCGGCATCATCTCGATGGCCGATGTCGCACTGGAGACCGAGGAAGACCGCGAGCTGGCCGACGCCCTCGAAGAGATTTCCAGCGGCGCGTCCTTCTGGAGCAAAATATTCGGGTAAAGCAGTGACGAGTGACGAGCAAGACAAGTTAAAAACCTTGTCTTGCTCGTCACTCGTCACTCGTCACTCGCCACTGTTTTTATGGCTGAGTCAGTCGAACGCTATTTTCGTTTGTTGCATGTCGGGCGTCGCGCGCGTCCGGGCGGGCGTGTGTGGCGTCCCAACGCGGATATTTATCAAACTACGGACGGATGGATTGTTAAGGTTGATCTGGCGGGGGTGAGCAGCGACGACCTTGAAATAGTAATTCAAGATCAGACGCTCAGTATTTCGGGTTGCCGTCGTGACACTTTTTTCGGCGAGGGCATTAGTTATCATCAACTCGAAATTACCTACAGTCGTTTCGAGAAGACACTGCACTTTCCCTGCTCCATCGCAGGCGCGTCTATCCTGCGCGATTACCGCGACGGCCTTCTGATCCTGCATCTTCGTGGGGAAGAGAATTGTGAGGAAGAGCAGAAGTCAGGAGCCAGAAGTCGGGAGCCAGAAGAAAAGAAAATCTGTTGAAGCGGTTCTCCGCTCTTTCATTCTGGCTTCTGGATTCTGACTCCTGACTTCTGCATTGCGTTATGGAAAACATTCAAACACAAAAGTCGGCGGAGACGGCGGCAGCGACGACAGGTACTGAGCAACAGGCGCAGCCCGTGCCGTTCGAGATCAGTGTGTTGCCTTTGCAGCAGACGACGCTGTTTCCTGAAACGGTCGTGCCGCTGGCGGTTGGGCGTCCGCGCTCCGTTGCTGCGGTCGAATCCGCTCTAGGCACGGAAGAGAAGCTGCTGGCCTGCATCACCATTCGCACGGAGAACGTCACGGGTGGAGACGCGACGCCAAATGATCTCTACAGCGTGGGCACGCTCGTTATGGTTAAGCGCATGATGAGGGATGAAGATGCTATGCAGCTCATCGTGCAGGGCACGGAGCGCATACGCGTTCTTGAGTGGTTGCAGGAGCAGCCGTTTCTACGTGCGCGTGTCGAGATTCTGCCGGAGTTGAAGACGGAAGATGCGGAAGAAGTTGAAGCCATCAAGCGCAATATGCAGGGAATGATCCAGCAGGCGCTGGCGATGCTGCCGCAGGTTCCACCCGAAATTCGCACCGCTGTGATGGCGGCCAACGATCCTGTTCGTTTAGCTTACTTTCTCGCCTCCGTTCTCAACCTGGGCGTCGAGCAGGAACAAAAGATGCTCGAAGCAAACACGGCGGATGAGTTGCTGCGGATAGCTCATGGTCTGCTCGCGCGCGAGGTTGAGATCATGGAGCTTCGTTCCAAGATTGCGACCGAAGCGCAGAGTGAGATGAACAAGGCGCAGCGCGATTACATCCTGCGCCAGCAGTTGAAGGCCATCCAGAAAGAGCTTGGGGATGACGAAGGCGGCGAGCGCGCCGAAGCGGAGATGATGCGCGAGCGACTGGAAGCGGCTGACCTCCCCGATGACATTCGCAAAGAGGCAGAGCGCGAGCTAAAGCGCATGGAGAAGTTGCCTGCTGCCGCGCCCGACTATCAAGTGATTCGCACGTACCTTGAATACGTGCTTGAGTTGCCCTGGAAGAAAGCGACTGAAGACAAGCTCGACCTCAAAGAGGCGCGTCGTATTCTGGACGAAGATCACTACGGCCTGGAAGACATCAAGGAGCGCATCCTCGAATTCCTCGCCGTCATCAAGCTCAAGCCGGAAGCTAAAAGTCCGATTCTTTGTTTCGTCGGGCCGCCGGGAGTTGGCAAGACCAGCCTGGGGCGCTCTATTGCCCGCGCGCTGGGGCGCGAGTTTGAGCGCATGAGTTTGGGCGGTGTGCGCGACGAGGCGGAGTTGCGAGGGCATCGTCGAACCTACATCGGCGCGATGCCGGGCCGCATCATTCAATCAATCAGGCGGGCAGGCGTCAACAACCCTGTGATGATGCTCGACGAGATAGACAAGCTCGGCAACGACTATCGCGGAGACTCTGCGGCTGCGCTGCTTGAGATTCTTGACCCGGAGCAAAACAACTCTTTCCGCGACCACTATCTCGATCTGCCCTTTGATCTCTCGCGTGTGTTCTTCATTGCGACCGCGAATCAACTGGGGCCGATCCCTGCTCCCTTACGCGACCGCATGGAGGTGATTCGTCTGGCGGGCTATTCGGATCAGGAGAAGCTGCACATCGCGCGGCAGTATCTGGTTCCAAGACAGATTACTGAGAACGGATTGACTGAAGAACAAATCACCATCACCGATGAGGCGATACAACTCATCGCTGCGCGCTACACACGCGAGGCCGGTGTCCGCCAGATGGAGCGAACCATCGGCGGCATCGTCCGCAAAGCGGCGCTCAAGATCGCGCAGGGTGAAGCTGAGAAGCTGATGGTTGATGCGACCGATATTAAAGGCTACCTGGGTGCGCCCAAGTTCTATCCCGAAGAGGCGCGCAAGGAGTTGCCCGCAGGCGTGGCAACCGGAATGGCCTGGACGGAGATGGGCGGCGAAGTCCTCTTCATCGAAGCGACGCTTTTGCCCGGCGGTTCCGGGTTGACTATCACCGGACAACTCGGCGAGGTGATGCAGGAGTCTGCCAGAGCAGCGCGCTCATACCTGTGGTCGCACGCTGCGGAGTTTGGAATTGACCCTGAGATGTTCAAAGGCTACGGCGTGCATCTGCATGTCCCTGCGGGCGCGATTCCGAAAGACGGGCCGAGCGCGGGCGTGACGATTACTTCGGCTCTGGCCTCTCTCTACACGGGTCGGCGCGTGCGACCCGATACGGCGATGACGGGCGAGATTACGCTCTCCGGGTTGGTCTTTCCTGTCGGGGGAATCAAGGAGAAGGTGTTGTCGGCATATCGCGCGGGCGTGCGCCGCATCATTCTTCCAGCGCGCAACGAGGGCGACCTGGAAGACATCCCGGAAGATGTGCGGCATCAGTTGGAGGTTGTTCCGGTCTCGCGCATCAGCGAAGCGCTGGACGCCGCACTCGAAAGGCTCGTCGCTAATCCACCTCCGCCACCTCCGCCTGTAACAGACGCAGCGCACGGAACGAGGCAGACCGAGCCGGAGCCAATGAGGGTCCGCGAAGCTTGAGATATTATTACGGTTTACAGATGAATGCGACCCGTTTAGAGTTCACGCTTTAGCGTGCTCAACTGATGCAGCCTGAAGGCTGTACTCTGAACATGGGGCGCAGACAATTGAAAACCGTAATAAGAGCCTATCCCAAAACTATTAAGCGATAGAGTTGCAACACGAAAGCAAAGTGAATCAGCGCCACATAATTCTTATCGCTCTTCTCCCATCGTACCAACAAGCGGCGGTGGCGGTTGAGCC
>JAVHWL010000017.1:0-33133 GCA_032159825.1 Acidobacteriota bacterium | reverse complement strand
AGTTGAGTCAGAATCTCAGCTTTGCGTAGATGTTTGCTGCTCAAGGTTAGTGTCCTCATAACTGACAGTATGCGGACAAAGTCGCTGAGCAGTTAAGGCGGACATTATCGCTGAGCAACTACATCAGACCACCAAAACATTGACTTACTGCCGAATTTGGAATAGAAGACCCTTGCTCTATTTTCTGCTAATCGCCTCGCTGACGGTTTTCGCTGCGCGGCATTTGACCCATCGCTTCAAACCTATCGCTTCAGAAAGTCCTTGAAAGGGAGAATTGTCGTCATGAAACATCTACGGAAAATCGTTCCCCTGATCCTGACGCTATCGCTTATCGCGGGTAACAGTTTCGCTGCGCTGGCGCAAGCGGCATTAAAGTCCGCGCCAGGGAGCGCCGCTCCACAGACCTCTCCGAAATTAAATTTTGAGAAGTACAAACTGAAGAACGGCCTGGACGTTATTCTGGTTGAAGATCACCGCCTGCCCTTGGTCGCCGTCAATCTCTGGTATCACGTCGGCCCGGCCAATGAGAAAGCAGGACGCACAGGCTTCGCTCATCTCTTCGAGCACATGATGTTTCAAGGCTCGAAGCACGTTGGCGACGATGCTCACTTCAAGCTACTCGAAGGCGCGGGCGCAAGCGACATCAACGGCACGACGAGCTTCGACCGCACCAACTATTTTGAAACGCTTCCTTCAAACCAGCTTGAGCTTGCGCTCTGGCTCGAAAGCGACCGCATGGGATTCCTGCTCGATACGCTTGACAACAAAAAGCTGGAAACCCAGAGGGACGTGGTGCGCAACGAGCGTAGGCAGAGCCGCGAGAACGCTCCTTACGGCCTGGTCACTGAGGGCATGTTTCATCAACTCTTTCCCAAGACACATCCCTACTACCCGGTCGTCATCGGCTCACATGCCGATATAGAGGCAGCGCGACTCAACGACGTGCGGGACTTTTTCAAACAATACTACACACCCAATAATGCCAGCCTCGCCATCGTCGGCGACATTGACAAGGCTAAAACAAAAGCTCTGGTCGAAAAATATTTCGGGCCAATCGCGCCGGGGCAGCCTGTTCCGAAGATTGATGTCGTCACCCCGCGCATCACTGCCGAGAGACGCGCAGTAGTCACGGATCAAGTCGAATTGCCTCGCGTTTACATGGCCTGGATAACCGATCCGATCTACAAACCCGGCAACGCGGAAGCCGACCTGCTGGGGAGAATTCTCGGTGGAGGCAAATACAGTCGCCTTTACAAGCGGCTCGTTTACGAAAAGCAGATCGCTCAGGATGTCAACGCCTCCAACCAGTCCACAATTCTCGGCTCGGTCTTCACGATTCAAGCGACAGCGAAGCCCGGAGTCAAACCTGAAGACCTTGAGAAAGCGATTGATGAAGAGCTGGACGCCATACGCAAAGAGGGGCCGACTCAAGATCAACTTGAGCTGGCGCGCAACTTGATTCAAACGCAGATCGTGCGTGGCCTGGAAACTCTCGGCGGCTTCGGCGGCGTTGCCGACCGCTTGAACCAGTACAATCATTACCTGGGCGATCCCGGATACCTCGCCACAGACCTTGAGCGTTATGAGAAAGCCACGCCCGCTTCAGTGCAAAAGATAGCTCAGGAGAAGTTGAGCAAAGATTCGCGCGTCGTGGTTTATGGCGTACCCGGAAAGAAAGTGATAGACGATGTGCCGAAGACGACGGACGAGGAGAAGGAAACGGCGCAGGCGGCTGGCAACAATTCCACCGGGCAAGATTGGAGAGCGCAGCCGCCGCAAGCTGGCGCAGTTTCCAGCCTCTCCCTGCCTGTCCCGAAAAAATTCACGCTTCCCAACGGCCTCACGGTTTTGCTCGTCGAAAAGCACAACCTGCCGATGGTCTCCGCAAATCTCGTCGTCTTGAGCGGGAGCGAGGCCAACCCTGTCAACAAACCCGGGCTGGCATCCTTTACGGCTGACATGCTCGATGAAGGCACGAACAAGCGTTCGGCGCTCCAGATCGCGGATGATGCAGCGCGCATCGGCGCATCGCTCTCGACTTCCTCATCCAGCGACGCCTCCACCGTCAGCATTAGCGCGTTAAAGAAAAATGCCGATGCTGCGCTCGAATTAATGTCGGACGTTGCGCTTCAACCGTCTTTCCCTCAGAAAGATATTGATCGCGTTCGCAACACTCGTTTGACGCTGATCCGCCAACAGCGTGATAACCCGAACGCGCTCGCCAATCGTGTCTTCAATAACGTCGTCTATGGAGACAAACATCCTTACGGCTTTATCGAATTAGGCACGCCGGAATCAACGCAGGTGATGACGCGCGATGACATGTCGAATTTTTGGAAGGCCGGATACGTGCCCAGCAATGCAGCGCTCGTAGTTGCGGGCGATATTACAGAGAAGGAACTACATGCGCTGGCCGAGAAATACTTCGGCAACTGGAGCGGCAGCCCGTCGTCGTTCAAACGTCCTGATGTCGGCGCGAGCGCAACGCGGCGAATTGTTGTCGTGGATAAACCCGGCGCGCCGCAAACCGCGCTTCGCATAGGTCATGTCGGGGTAGCGCGCTCAACTTCAGACTACGTGCCGCTCGAAGTTATGAACCTGGGGCTGGGGGGTCTCTTCTCAAGCCGCATCAACATGAACCTGCGCGAGAAGAACGGCTACACCTATGGAGCGTTCTCGACATTTGACTTCCGGCGCGGTCAGGGACCTTTCTACGCAGGCAGCGGAGTTCGCACGAACGTCACCGCTCCCGCGATTAGAGAAGTCTTCAACGAACTTGATCGAATGCGAGCAACACGCATGACCGATGACGAGTTGAAAACTGCCAAAGACGCTTTCGCCAGATCGCTGGCCGGACTGTTTGAGACCACAGGACAGACCGTTGCGACCACCAACGAATTTTTCATCTACGACTTGCCGCTCGATTTCTATAACACGCTACCGGCGCGCATAGACGCTGTGACGGCTGCCGACGTGCAGCGGGTCGCTGAAAAATATCTGAAGCCTGATTCGATGATTGTGGTCGCAGTCGGAGATCGCAGCAAGATTGAGCCGGAGCTACAGAAACTCAATCTGGGCTTAGTAGAAGGGCGCGACCTCGACGGCAAGCCGATACCTTGAGATAGAACTTCAGGCGTTCGTGCCGGCGCGACTCACTTCCAATCGTGCAGGGGAATCTCAAGTTCGCGCCGGACGTAAACACCTGATGGGCCATCGAAGGCGACCGTGATTAGTTGCGGCTCGCGCGCCGTCGTTGATTTGATCTGGACGCCGCTTATTTCAGCGAGACGACGAGGCGAGAGAGCTTTCAAAAGGTAGCTGCGCCCGCCCAAGCCTTCGAGCGTGAGATGCAGCGCGTCTTCGTCTGCACTGGAGCGAAGGATACGCAGTCCTTCGTTGCTTGCGCCGGGGCGAAGGGCTTCCGGCTCGATGTAAACGTCCGTGCCCTCCTCGTAGGTGAAGACGATCTCGTTAGACGCAAGCGCGTTTGTAACGACGACCTCCGCGAACTGCCTATCGCCCATCTCCTTCAAGTCGAAGTCGGCAGCGCGCCCGTTGATGGTGACTTTGCGAAGCTGCGCGTCGAGCGGGAAGGCGGGCGCGAGCACGAGTTGAGTTAGAAATTTACGCGCGCCTTTAGATTCCTTCTCAAGCTCGCTCCGCGCGACGTTGATGGTTGTGCGGCGCTCGGCTCGCGTTAATGTCAGGTCAAAGCTGGACGCGCCCGCGCGAACGTTACGCACTTTGACGCCGTTCCAGTTAATGGGTAGCTGCGGCGCGAAGCGTAAAGTGTGGCCTGCTTCCATGACTTCGATTCCGAGAAGACCGCGCAGGACGGGTGTGACGACCATCGCTTCAGACCAGATTTGATGATGAGATGAACGCCCGAACGGTGTGTTGAAGTCGCCCGAAAGAAGCTCCGTGACGTAGCCGAGCGCGCCCGGATAGGTGAGCGACGAGTTTGCCATCAATGCCTGATAGCCTACGTGCGGGCGACCGTAGCGGTACGCGCCGACCGCGACCCAGCCCGTAAAAAGCGGCCAGACGGAGCCGTTGTGGTAGGAGAGCGGATCATAAAGAGAACTCTTCTCAGAGATGATTCTCGCGCCCCAGTCGGTCGCCAGGTGGCCGCTGCCCAGATGGTCAATCTGAAGTTGCGCGCGTTCATCTGCCAGCGTGCGAAACCAGAGCGGGACGGCAGGCATAACCGTGTCTTCGTCAATCAACTTTCCCTTGCTTAGCTCGTTCATGCGTGCCTGTCTTGCCTCTCGATTAGGGCCTGGATCGGCAACCGTCGTTGGTTCCGCCTGCGGTTGCGAGGTGGCGAAAGCGTAGAAGCCGCGCGTCTCAAGCCAGTAAGTCTTTTCAAGCGCGGCGCTCGTGTTGAGCGCATTCACCTCTCCTTCGTCGGCCAGCTTTGAATCGTTCATCGCGCGGGCCAGCTCTGCGATGCTGCGCGAGGCTTCAATCCAGAGTCCCTGCATGTAAATCTCTTCGTGCGGCGGGAAGAGCGCGCCGCCCTCGACCCAGCCGTGACCGAACTTCGTATTTTCAACAAGGCCGTTGCCATCCGTATCCGTCGAAGCCGAGAAGCGGTAAGCTTTCAGAATCGAATCCCAATTCGCTTTCAGAAAATCAAGGTCGCCGCTTGCGCGCCAGTAGTCCGCGTGCGCGATGACGTAGAGCGGAGTGGCGTCGGCGCTGGCCCACGCATAAGGGTAATCTGTGAACCAGGGAATCAATGATGCGCTCTGCGAAATCTCGTGAGGAATCTTGCCGTCCTCGCGCTGAAACTTCTTCAGGAATTCAAGAGCCGTGCGCGTGCCCTTAAAATCGCCGTCAGCGTTGAGCGCGAAGGTTGTCCACAAGGCATCGCGCCCGAAGAACCAGGCGAAGCCGGGTCGCTCGCTCTCGCCGGAGGTGCGAAAGCCCGCGAGCATTCCTGTGCCGAGAAAGGGACTCGTCGCAAATCCTTTGTCAACGCCAACCTTCGCCCACTTGAAAGCCGTGTCGAGACGTTCAACAGGCGTCTCTAGCTGCACAGTCTCATTCTGTAGCTGCGTCTGTCTCGCAACATTCTTTTCGTACAACGCTTCGACGTTGCCGAGCAGACGTTCGTAAGTCTCCTTTGCTTTCTCGCGCCCTTCGACGCTGCCCGCGATGACGATGGGAAGGAAGTGAGACTTCATCATCTCAGGCGTTACATCCATAACAAACTGAGCGGGAACATCACGCGGCTCTTCCTGGTAAGGCATCTGGGAAATATCACGCGCGATGGGCGAGCCGACGATGCCGACAAAGCGGTGTGTCTCTTCCGAGATGTAATAGGCGTGCTGGTGTTCGTCCCAACCGAGAGTGCCGGTCATCAGCCCTGCGGGCCACATCAATTTCAGGCGCGGGCGAAAAGATGCCGTGATGGTCAGAGGCAAAACGCTCCGCACGTCGAGCAGCATGACTAGCCCCGGTTCTTCAAGGGGCGCGAAGATGATCTGGCGGACGGTGAATGCCGCGTGCGTATATGTGAGGATGGTCGCTTCAGGGCGCACGGAGATGGAAGCGAGCGTGTCCGTGCCCTGAATGTCGAGCGGGTATCCTTGCAAATGAAACGAGAGCTTGAAGTCGTCAAGAATTTTTAAGGGATAGACCCAAGCTTCAAGTGAGCGATTCTCGTAGCCTGCGAGGGCTGACTTGCGGCCTACGACATCGAAGAAGGTCCCGGCCTGCACGCGGCGCTCAAGCTCAAGACCGCTTTTGGTGAGAGTGAATTTCGGTGTCGAGGAGTTCATCTGGGCTTTAACTCCGGGAACGGTAGAGAGAATTAAGAGCAAGCAGGCTAGACGAAGATTCATCGGGCTTGTCTTCAAAGGCGCGCCTCCGGGGGTTGATTAGGTTAGCGATTCTATCCGGTCTAAGCTGTATAGGGAATTGCTTACCACAGAGGACACAGAGGAACACAGAGGATTGAAGGGATTGAATCATTCTTATCTTTCCTCTGCGTCCTCTGTGTCCTCTGTGGTGAACTCCCACTCCCCACGAGAAGGTAATCTATTACTGAGACTGTGATGGTGATGGCTGTTGCTCCGGCTTGACGAAGACGATGGGTGCGGCGGCTATGATGCCTTTGCCTTCCTCAACGGTGATTGCCTGGTTCGGCTTCACGTCCTGAATAATATCCGTTTGTCCGCTCGGCCATGCTATCTCCAGCGTCATGCCTTTCGTGGGGTCAGACTTGCCGAGGCCGAACGTTAACGGCAGTTCGCTCTGCGAACAATAGCTTGAGCCGGTCTTGACCACGCTCATCAACTTCGCGCCCGCCACAGACTTCAAAGTCACTCGCGCGCCGATGCCGTCGCGGTTTGAACGTGAGCCGACCGTCTTCACTCTCAGCAGATCGTTCTGGTTGCCGTTGTCGTTTCTGAGAAGCCGGGCCGGGCCGTTGTTAACCATGATGAGAAGGTCCAGATCACCATCGTTATCAAAATCACCATAGGCCGCGCCGCGCCCGACGATGGCTCTTTGCAACGCGCGCCCCAAACGCGGCGTGGCCTCCTCAAACTTCTTCTTGCCCTTGTTGCGGAAGAGATGCGGCGGCTGCGCGTACTTCACTTGCGGCTGGACGACGCTGATGTCGTCGGAGACGTGGCCGTTGGCGGCGAAGATGTCGGGTAGCCCGTCCAGGTCGTAGTCGAAGAAGAAGGTAGCGAAGGTCAGAGATTGAGCGGACATCTTGCCGATGCCCGATGCGCCCGCTTCGTCCGTGAAGAGTCCTGTGCCGTCGTTGCGATAAAGCGCCATGCTCTCGTTCGTGAAGTTGCCGATGACGATGCCCTGGCGTCCTGAGCCGTCGTAGTCGGCGGTGTCAACGCCCATGCCTGCGCGCGGCGTGCCCGACTCGCTAAAGGCCACGCCAGCCGTGAGAGCTTCGTCCGTGAATGTGCCGTTGCCGTTATTCTTGTAGAGCTTGTTCGGCTCCGTGTCGTTGGCGACGAAGAGATCAGGAAAGCCGTCCGAGTTGTAATCGAAGACGGCGACGCCGAGAGATTTGCTGGTTGGGTCGTTCAAGCCCGCCTTCTGCGTGACGTTCTCGAAAGTGCCGTTGCCCCGGTTGTGATAGAGCGTCGCGCTCTGGCCTTTGTAGGATTGCGGTGTGCAGTAAGACTTGTTCTTGCCGTCGAGCGTGCAGAGCTGGTCTTTCTCGATAGACCAGTCAACGTAGTTGCAGACGAAGAGGTCAAGCCGCCCATCCTTGTCGTAGTCGAACCAGGCGGCGCTGGTGGAAAAGGAGGGATCGCCGACGCCAGCCTTCGCGGTTACGTCCGCGAACTTGCCGTTGCCTAAGTTTCGGAAGAGATGGTTGGGGCCGACACAAGTAATGTAGATGTCGTCGAAGCCATCGTTATCGTAGTCAGCGACAGCCACTCCGAGGCCGTACATCTCGACGGCGAGGCCGGAAGCCGCAGTGACATCTGTGAACGTGCCGTCCTTATTGTTGTGATAAAGGGCGAGGAAAGTTTTAGCGCCTTTGTGCTCAGGCCAGTTTGTGGAGTTGACGAGCAGGATGTCCTGCCAGCCGTCCGAGTCGTAATCCAGAAAGGCGCAGCCGGGGCCTAAGGTTTCAGGCAGATACTTTTTACCGAACGCACCGGAGTTATGTTTGAAGTGAATCCCTGCCTGAGCCGTCACGTCCGTAAACTCGATTGGGCCGGAGGGACGCGGCGCTTCCGTGAGAGCGGGAGCTTGCTGGCCTGCTGGTTGAGTGGTTGCTTGCTCAGGAGTCGTCGCGTTGATTGTTGGTTGCTCGGTCGCGTCCTTTTTACAACCTGCCAGCAGCGAAGATATTAAAATTATGAGGACGCAAACAATCCGGGGGAAGCGCATATTTCTCATCTTGCTTGAACTTTGATGAAGGCCCCGGCAGGGGCGAGATATGATAGCCAGAGCGTTTTAGACCTGAGTCGGCGCGCGAATTTGTTAATTAAGCCCCGAAGGGCTACATAATTGATGTGGCTCCTAACGGGGCTTGATGTTATTGGGTGCAAGTGCTTCCTTGGCTATTGTATTTCGCCACCGCCGCACACTCGAACACAACTTTTATTTCCCAAGTATCCTTTCCTGGTTGGCGAGAATCTGTTTTTGATTCTCTTCCATGCGCGCCTGGTTAGCGAGAATCTGGTCGAGTTTTCCCTGATTAGATTTGATCGCGTCCTGATTGGCTTTGATCTCTTCCTGGTTCCTCTTGATCTCTTCCTGATTGGCGATTACTTGATCGTTGTCTGACATCATTGTTACTCCGGGGTTATGCTTATAGAACTTGAGCCTCTCGCTTTACTTGGTTCAAAAAGGCTGTGCGCGCATGTTATGAGGCAAGACCTTAAGATGTCAAACTCGCCTTACTAATAAAATCTGATTTGGCTATTTTTCATGCTGCCGAGGAATTCATTCAGCACGAACTGAGTTAATCCTAAAACTATAACGAACATTGACAGATGAAACGTTAAGCGCTAGGGTAATATCATTCAAGTGGCGATCACCCTTACTACAGCTATCATTTAACAACTCACCCATTTAAACTTCTCCACCTTGCTTTATAAATAGACCTTGCATACTATGAGTAACCTTATGAAGGATAGACAACTAACAGCAGTTGACCTTTTTTGCGGATGTGGCGGTATTTCTGTAGGTCTTAGAGCTGCTGGAATCAAGGTCCTCGCTGGCGTGGACGTTGAGCCAAATTATATGCGCACGTTCTCGCGTAATTTCCCTAATGCTAAGAGCCTGCAACTTGATCTATCGAAGATTACTCCTGAAGAATTTATGTGTTTACTGGAAGCCGAGCCAGGGGGCATAGATTTTCTTACTGGCGGGCCTCCATGCCAGGGCTTCTCCAAAAATGTGCCAAGAAAGTATCGCTATCTTGATGATCCTAGAAACCAACTTATTAATGCCTTCTTAGATTGCTGCAAAATCCTGAAGCCGCGGTTTATCTTGATGGAAAATGTGGCTGAGATGAAAAACGGCTTTGATAAAACCTATAGCGATGAAATATTAACTTGCCTTCGTGAAGAGGGCTACACGGTCACTTATGCTGTATTGAATGCCGCTGATTATGGCGTTCCTCAGCGTAGGCGTCGCGCATTCTTTATTGCCAATAGAGAAGGAGTCCAATTTCAACTGCCGCCTCGCACACATTCAAAAGAAGATATAAATGAATATTTGTTCCCACGCCCTAAGCATGTAACGGTATGGGAGGCTATCGGTGATCTTCCCAGTAAGAGCCATACCGAGGGGGAAAATGAAATCTGCGAATATGCCTGCGCGCCTTTTTCTGATTTTCAAAGATTAATGCGCAATGGCAGTAATGTAGTTACTAACCATGTGGCTCGCCCTCTTCAACCTACTCAATATGAACGTTTGGCCTCAATTCAACCGGGCCAGGGGCTAAAGGATTTACCCGCACACCTTCGCACGAAAGGGGGCTATAGTGGAGCATATGGACGCCTAACAAAGGACATGGTAGCGCCTACGATTACTAGATGGGTTTTTCACCCCGGCTCAGGCAGATGGGGACACCCCGTTGATACACGGCTGTTGACTATTAGAGAGATCGCACGGATACAGGGCTTTCCTGATAGTTATGAGTTTGAGGGGTCATACGTTCAACGAGCGGGGCAATTAGGCAATGCGGTCCCGCCCCTGCTGGCTCAACGTATAGTTGAATCAATGTTGGATCAAGCTGGAATATCGAGTGTTCGAGAATCTAATTGGGCAAGCAACTCGATAAACTTTTCCAGACCAATTCTCTCATCGTCCACAGGTAAAGGAAAAGTTACAACATGAGGGGCCTTCATACTTTGGGCCACCATGTCTTTTCACCAGGAAAGTGTAGTTGGTTTTCTCCCAACCCATGCCAGGCAAACCATTTCTTACCGCTTGGAATGTGGGTTCCGTGAAAAGCAGACAATTGCTCTTTCTTTATCGTTTTCTTTGGTTCTGACCATTTCCACTTAAACTCTTCCGGGTTGAATAGTACAGGGTTCTTTTTTGAGCAGAGCAGCCTTTCGTAATAAGTAACTTGTCCGCTCGCATGGACGATTAGCCTGCTAAAACCAATCTCATTAAGATCGTAATCACCGAGGCTTGCAGCAGCATGCGCGTTACAGAAGGTGAGAATAGCATCACCCAATTCCTGCGCGCCCTTAGCTGACTTTTTAGACTCCTTAATAAGTTTTGGAGAATCGGGTATCTTAGCCCTTTTCCACGTTACAGGCGTTTTTGCCAAGGTGGATTTCATTTGCCAGCCTATATGCTCGTCTCGCTTGATTACATCCACAAAATCATACGTTCTTAACACAGTGCCTCGACGTATGTGCGCCATTGCAGCCTCTAAAACGGCACCGGGAATATTTACGGAAGAGAAGGGAAGCCTAATATATTTAGACAAAATGTCTACTAATTGATTCAGTTGTTTTGGACTCGAAAATAGAGATAATTTGTTCATCGGCGAGTCTCCTGCGCAAGCAGTTCGGCGGGAGATACGCCGAGAGCATTAGCGAGGCGCAGAACTACGCTTAAGGTCGGATTACGTGCTCCTCGCTCAATGCCGCTGATATAAGTCCGATGAAGCGATGAGACTTCCGCAAGGTCTTCTTGTGACCAGCTTTTGGCTTCTCGCATCTTTCGGACATTTCTGCCGAACTGTTTATTGATGTCCACGTGTGGGAGAATGGCCGTAAGTAGACGATCAGTCCACAGACGATGAGTAACATCTGAAGGATTGAATTATGGACAGGGTTAATAAGGAAACACGATCTAAAGTCATGTCCGCCGTTCGCAGCAAGGGCACACGGTTGGAAGAGAAATTGGTGGGCATTTTAAATGGCGCAGGGTTAACACGGCACACTCGCTATTTGCGCGGACTACCAGGAACACCGGATATTGCGTTTGAAGACGCAAAGGTTGCTGTATTTTTAGACAGTTGTTTTTGGCATGGATGCCCTAAACATCTAAGGATGCCGAGCACTAATACGGAATACTGGCAATCTAAAATCGAGAAAAATATCAAACGGGATCACCGTCAGCGCGCAGCTCTCAGGCGCTTGGGCTGGCGAGCGATTGGGATATGGGAGCACGATCTTCACAATCCGCAGAAAGTGCTTGGAAAGGTGCGGCGCTTTTTAGAGCCTCGATAAGATTTAATTGTAACGCGCAAAGCCCTTCCATTTATTTAACGTATCAGGCTACCTTCATAGATATTCTTATTGTGCCGACGTGAGGTCAACGAGATTTCAATTAAGTTGGCGGTCGGGCCGACGAGAAAGAGCGCGTAGTAAGGAGCGTGTATGACCTGAAACAAGCGGAGAATCATCTCGACGAAGGCGATGCCGACTGCCACACCGCACTGTCCGAGCTTTGAATGAACGGTGGTCTTCGGATCGGTAATCATGAAGAAGACGAAAAGCTGGTACATTGGGCCGGTGATTGGAGAAATCTCGGCTTGGAATGGATCACCCGTGAGCCAGCTTCGCAAGAAAGCGAAGAGAAAGAATGAGACGACGTAGGTCGCCGTGATGTGAAAACGCTTGAGCCTGTAAATAATCAGAGAGCCGAGCGTCCAGATGACGATGTTGGGCAAGAGAGCGTTGCCCCACTGCACGCTCAGGGTCGCACCCGTAAACGGCGCAAGAAAGAGAAGCGCGCTGATGCCGAAGTTTGACGGATTCCAGATGTGCCGGTTCTTAACGCGCAGCACATACTTGGAGGTGATCGCAACCACGCTGCACCAGGCGTAAGGCCAGACGGCGGGCGAGCGAACGAGTATGCCGACGCTGATGCCTGTGATATATGCGCTCGCCAGGTGCGGCCACTTGCCTGTGAAGACGCGACCGAGAAAGATTTCCGCAGCTAAACTTGCGACGATGGCGAGCACAGTCTTCTGGTAGCTCTCCAACATCCCGAAGGAAAGCTGTCCGATGAGTAGAATGCAGGTGATGAAGACGGGAGGAATGAAACGATTGTCGAAACGAAGTCGCGCGATGCGCTTTTTCTCAGGCGCTTTGTCGGATGCTTGTGCCGGATTGATGGGAACACTAAGCTCCGTATTCATGCGAAGGCTCCTTTACTTTATTAATCTTGCCGACTTCGACTGAATCGAGAATCTGTATTTTACCCGAAGGCCAGCGAATCTCAACCTTCTCAATCTGTGCGCTTCGCCCTAAGCCGAAATGAAGCCGTCGCTGGTTCTGCGCGCAGAAGCCGCTGCCGCCCGAAACTTCCTGTACCTGTTGCTGGTTGTTCCAGAAGACACGCACCTCAGCCCCGATTGCGCTCCTGTTGCTCTCAGTCCCTTCCAACTCAAATTCAATCCACTCGTTTTCCGGCGCGACCGTGTTCTTGTAAACGAGGAGCGGCCCGCGCTGGTTGGCGACGATGACATCAAGCGTGCCGCGATTCCAGAGATCAGCCTCGGCGATTGAGCGCCCGTCGAAAGTGTCCGACACGCCGACCGTCTGCGCGACTTCCGTGAAGCGGCCTGCGCCGTCGTTGAGCCAGACCTTTTTCTGTTGATAGCCTGAGAGACTTCGGCCCTGCATCGGCGGCCAGTGTGCGGCGTCACTGATAATCGCGCTGTTGCCTCCGGCGATTTTCGAGAAGTCGTACCAGTAGTTTGAATTTTTATCAGCCGAGACATAACCGTTGACGAGGTAGAGATCGAGCGTGCCGTCGTTATTGAGATCGCCAAACTGCGCGCCGAAACTCCAGCCGCCCAATTCCACGCCCATGTCGCGCGCCAGGTTGTCATACTGAATCGCATCGCCCGACGTTCCTTCACGCGGAACCCAGAGATTGTTGCCCTGGAGCAAGACTCCCTCTTCCGAGATGTTCGAGACGTAGATTGAAAACTTGCCCTGATTCAAGATGTCGCCGAACGCGGCGTTCATCCCGCTCTTCGGCGCAAAGCCGACGCCTGTCTTCTCGCCGACATCTTCAAATCGTTTGCCATCCCGGTTGATGAAAAGCTCTGCGACGCCGTAGTCGTTGGCGATGAAAAGGTCTGGATAACCCGTGCCGCGCAAATCTGCGGCTGATGCGGCAAGCGCCCAGCGGCGCGTGTTGATTCCAAGCTGCGCGCTGACTTCTTCAAAACGCCCGTCACCAATATTGTGAAAGAGAAATTTACGCCCGCCGTTTCGCGCGTACTCAAAACTCTCAGGCATCATCTCGGTCGTTACGAGATGCCAGAGGTCAACGGTCTCCGGGTAGTAACCTCCAAGAAACAGATCGAGGCGGCCATCGCGGTCGTAGTCAAACCAGATAGCTGTGTTGGCATTGACCCACGAAGGCAATCCGGCTTGCTCGGTCGCACGCGAGAATCCATGACCACCATCGTTATGAAAAAGTTCGGGACGACCCCACTTGTAAAGAAAGAGGTCTTCATAGCCGTCGTTATCGTAATCGCCCCAGACCGCGCCCGTCGAAACGCCCGTGCCGGGTTGGTTCACGTCCGCCAGATTCATCTCGGCAGCGACATCTTTGAACGTGCCGTCGTCCAGATTGCGATAGAGACAGTTCTTACTTCCTTCGCCGCTGTTTGTAACGTAGATGTCAGCCCAGCCGTCGCGGTCAAAATCAACGATGGAGACAGCCGCGCCCATAGAGGCGACCTGCGGCATGATGTGATCCAGTTTATGGTCGAGCGTCGGGGCCTGGTGATGAAAATCAATGCCGGAAGCTTTCGAGACTTCTTCCAGATGAAAGCCGTAGCGAGAGACAGCCGCCTGTTTATCCATCGAAGCAGCGGAGGCGCTTTGCGGCTGCGACCACCGTTTGATGACAAGCGGCGTCGCAAGCAGCCCGACGAAAAAGATGATCAGTAGGATTCTTGCAGTACGACCGCGACGTGTCATCTCTGTTTTTGGAGCCTCAATGCGTTCTGGAAAATCTCAGGCGTGACGTAGCGCGTGTGGTACGTCTGCCAGTCTTCAGGATGATTTTGATAAGCCCATTCATCCTCAAGCCTGCCAGGAGGCGTAGTGTATTCCTGCTCGGCGTGGTGTGGCAAGGGTTGCACCGTTTTGGAGAAGGTGGAGTTGTAGTCGCCGTCTTTAATCCAACCGTCGCCGACGAGAATAAAATCACGCACCCATCCGGCGGGCGGCGGCTGAGAGGCAGCGAAGCGAAACGTCATCTCGTCGCCTGCGTTCATAATCACGTAGCGGTCGTCCGACTTTGCCAGCAACTCGCGCACATCGCCAAAGCGCGTGTAATAGCCGATGAGGTCGCGCCAGATTTGTTTCGACGATGCGATGCGGTTGTAATCAGGCACTTCAGGCGAGGAGATGTCCGGCTTATTGATGACGGAGTAGCCGCGATAATGCAGGTCTGCCACGTCAGGGTTAATCGTGGTCGTTCGTAGCTGTGTGTCCGGCAATCCTTGCGCCCATTCAAGCTTGTCCCAGAAGACTTCCAGGTTCGTTCTGAGGCGCACGCGGCGCGGCGTGTTGGGGCGAAAAACATTCGTCAGATCGAAGAGGCATATTTTCTTACGCCCGGCAGGAAAGCCCAGGTTAGGCTCAGCTACGACCCAGCCGCCTCGACCGTCCGGCACTTCAAGACTCAGGGGCTTGGGCTTAACACTTTGCCCCTGGCTGATGGCGACGTTGATTGATGAGTCGGTCGGATGCATCCAGCCATGAGCGATTAAAAAGAGCGGGCCGCTTTGGGGCGCGTCCTCTCCCAGATCAACTTCAACATAATGGTCGCGCGTTACTCCCTGATAAGGCCCGCGCCCGAAGGTGTCCAGGTATTTCTCGTCCAACTCGCTCACGACTTCCGTCACATCCTGCCCCGTGTCATCCACAGCGCGAGCAATCTTGTGCGGCGTCTCGACGGTTGTGACGGCGAGCTTCGCCGGAGGAATAACGAATCTTTCGTCAACGAAGATTTCCGTGCCCACAGGATGGTCAACGCTCATCAGCGCGAGTTGATCGTAGTAATAGGTCTCCCACAGTTCCGCAGTGATACGCAGGTCGTAATAACCATCGCGCGAGATGAGTTGGTCTCGACCGATCTTGTACCACTCTTCGGTTGCTTCCACGCGCGCCGTGCCGAGCGTGTTGATGCGCAGGCCGATGGCCGAACTCCAGGGCACAGCATCCTTCACAAACTTCATCTCTTTGCCGTCATAGGCGAAGAGAAACGGGCAAGAGCCTTTCAGTCTTTGTTCTGTAACAACCGTCTGGTCGGCCTTCAAATCAAACTCTGCGCGGACAGAACCGTTCGGCCAGACGATTCGCACAACGTCTGCGCCTGTCTGTTCGCCAAGCCCGAAATGAACGAGCGGCCCTGTGATGAGTTGCTTCTGCACGAGCAGGCCGGAGCGAATCTCCATCTCGCCACCGATGCCGAATGAGTTGATGCGCTGGTCGCCTGTGGCTTGCGCGGCGCGTGGGCGCACCTGTTGCCAGTGATAATTTTTCGAGCCGTGATTGATTAAGCGGACGGGCTGACCTTCTGCTGAAAGACCCAGCAAGTCTAGCCGCCCGTCGCCGTTGAGATCAGCAATAGAGAAGACGCGCCCGCCTTTAGTTGGAGCTATCGACTTGAAATTTCCGCTTTGGTCGCTAAGCCAGAGAAGATTACCAGGCGGATTCACAGGGCTGTAAGGTGGGCCGAGTAGCGGGGAGATGAGATCGATGCTGCCGTTGTTGTCTAAGTCTGCGGAAAAAAGCCTAAACCCCCCTTCAATAACTTCAGTAGAGCCGGTGACGCGAGTAACATCTGCCATCTCCCAGCCCTGACCTCCAACTTTATCTGAGAGGCGGCGGACTACGTTGTCATCCTGTAATAAAAGCAGATCGAGTACTCCATCATTATTTACATCGGCGACGGTTATTGCTACGACGATACTCATATCAGGGGGCATCTCCCGACGGTGAAACTGTCCGCCGCGCTCATTCATGTAAACCTCAAGGCTATTTACCGAATCAATCAGGGCAGCATCCGCATCGCCGTCTGCATCAAGGTCCGCCCAGACAAAATCGTGCAAGCCGTTCACTCCCTCGAAAGGGTGCAACTCAGTGAAAGTGCCATCGCCGTTGTTCTGCAATTCTGCCGTCGTATGGTCGGTCGAAGCGATGATGTCCATGTCGCCGTCCGCGTCCAAGTCCGCAGCCCACGCTCCCGTATAGGCTGCATTTGCCAAAGCCGGAGGGAGTTTCGCCTGAGCGGTCACATCCGTAAATGAGTTGGGACTGTCCTGCCTGAAAAAGCGCACTCCGCCCGCGCCTGCCAGCACGAGGTCCGTCTTGAAGTCGTAGTTGAAATCAACCGCAAGGATTCCGTGAGGCATCGGCGAAGTTGATTTTGTTCCGCCAGGAAAGGGAAGCGTCGCGCCGTTCGCCAAACGCACCTCGTGTCCGTTGGCGGCGGCAATCACAGGTGTGCTCTCGCTGTCGAGAGAGATTGCGCCGACCCAGTTCCACTTGGCCGTTTGAAATTCTGGAATCGGCTCCGCGTTGAAGGTGAGAGATTCATCGGGCGGCGCGGGCGTGAAGACTGGATTTTCCAGACGAAGGAACCCGGTGAATGGCTCTGCGTCTTCTCCTGGAGCCATCTTGACGGAGGCCAAACTGTTTCGATATTCGGGGACGCGCACTAAAACGTTTTTCAGGAATGCGACGCGCGTGGCGGCTGCGCGCGTGTCCGCGCCAGCAACGGCATCCTGCAAAGCCTTGAGTTGCTGTTGGACTTCTGGAGGCCAGGCAGTGGAACGCTCAGTGATGCGCGCGACTAAACTTTTGAGAGTCTCTGCGTCGTTACGTTTCGCGGCGATGCGTGTGGCTTCGAGTTGGACGGCCAGATTATCGGGCTGTAGCTCAAGGATTTTCGAGAGCAGCTTCTGGACTTCAGGCGCGCTCGCTTCATCTCCCTGGCGCTCTGTCTCTTCGGCGAGCATGTAGAGCGCTTTCAGGTTCTTCGGGTCAAGCTCGATGGCTTTGCGTAGATTGTTGATTGCTTCCGGGAGCCGCCCGCGATTGCTTTCGAGGATTGCGACGAGGACGTAGATTCTGGAATTGTCTGGCGCAAGGGAGCGCGCTTTCTCAAGTCTCTCGCCCGCCGCGTCCATGTTTCGCTGTCGCAAACTCAGGAGTCCGAGGTCAGCCCAGGCTGCCGGCTCGTCCGGCGCTAATTGCGTGGCCTTCGTCAACTCGCTTTCGGCGCGCACGTCGTCGCCGACCTGAAGCGCGGCCAGCCCGACATAAAACGCGCGCACCGTCTCGTTGTATTCTTTGGAGTTTTTCTCAGGCAGCTTTGGCGCGCTCTTGCATCCTGCGATGCTCAAAAGCGCGAGGGAAACAAGCAGAAGGATGAGTTGACGATGAGCGGGAAAAGAGATACGCATTGACTGAAATTGATTTGACCCTGACAAACGAAGGCCGCATCGCGGACTCTTAAAGCATAAGGGCCGTATGCGACCTCACTTCATACTCGGCGAAATTCTGTTATAACATAACAGAGCAAAGATTGTCAGAAGAGCGCGTCCGTAGAGACAGAGCTTTGAGTTTTTCGGTTTACTTGACCAACACGCGCGCCAGATTCCAGTGAAGTAGAGTAATCCCGCTTACATGAAGGAAGAGAAATTACCTCCGAAGACGCGGCTTCTTCCCATCGTCGTTCTCATACTGATTATCGCTTTCTGGGCAGCCCTCTCTTATTTTCAGGTTTTCCCGGAATCGGCTTTTCCCACTCCGCAGGCGGTCGCCAGAGGATTTGGTGAGGAGTTCAGAGCGGGGCGTTTGTTCGACGACCTGGTAGCTTCGATCTTTCGCGTCTCGATTGGCTTTGCGCTGGCAGTCGCGCTCGGCGTTCCGTTGGGTCTTTTGTTAGGACATCGAGCGCGAGCGCGCAGGGCGCTGCTGCCGGCGGTCAACTTCTTTCGTAACCTCTCGCCGCTGGCGTGGATTCCGTTTGCGATTCTCTGGTTCGGCATCGGCGACCGCCCGGCCATCTTCCTGATCTTCATGGCCTCTTTCTTTCCCATCGTGCTCGCAACGATTGCGGCGGTCGCAAGCATTCCGACAGTCTATTTTCGCGTCGCGGAAAACTACGGCTATCGCGGCGCAGAGTTGTTAACGCAGGTGACGCTGCCAGCGATTGCGCCGCAGGTCATCACGGCCCTGCGTATCACAGCGGGGCTGGCGTGGGTGGTGGTGGTCGCGGCAGAGATGATTGCCGGGCAGGATGGATTAGGGTTTGCCATCTGGGATTCGCGCAACGGGCTGAGAGTAGATTTGCTCGTGGTTAATATGATCGTCATCGGCTTGATCGGCGTGGTGATTGATAGACTCTTGTTGCTCTTGACGAGGCTGCCGAGTATTCGCTGGGGATATGAACACTAAGCCGCTCATCCTTGAATCAGTCTCGCGCTCCTTCGGCGCGGTGGAAGTCTTGCGCGACTTTTCGTTGGAGGTCAACTCAGGCGAGTTCGTCGCCATAGTCGGCCCGTCGGGTTGCGGCAAGACGACGCTGCTCAATCTGCTGGCAGGTTTTGACAAGCCGACGACCGGAAGCCTGACGAGCAAGGGGCGCGTGCGGATGGTCTATCAACAGGACGGACTATTTCCCTGGCGCACCGTCGCGCAGAACATACGTATGGGCCTGCGCCACGTTAAGGGCGAAGGAGAGCGCGAGCGGGAGTTGAAAGAACTGCTCGCCTTGATCGGGCTGAAAGGTTTTGAGGAGCATTACCCGCACCAGCTTTCGGGCGGCATGCGCCAGCGTGTTGAGTTAGCACGCGCTCTGGCAGGCGACACTGATACGCTTCTCTTGGACGAGCCTTTCTCGGCGCTCGATTACCTGACGCGCCTGCGCCTGCGGCGCGAACTGGCACGCTTGCTCAGGGAGCGACCGCGCACAGTCGTGCTCGTCACACACGACATTGAAGAGGCCGCGCAGCTTGCTGATCGAGTCGTCGTCCTTTCGGAGCGGCCAGCGCGCATACGCTGCGAGCTTAGTCTAGAGCTAGAGCGCCCGCGCGACCCGACGCACCCGTTGGTGGTTGAAACGATGCACCGCATTCTCACCGTCCTGGGGCTGGAACAGGACACAGTGGAGTCTGAAGCTTTGAGGGCTTGATTCCAAACCCTACTATTTCCCATCCAAATAGCTGATGGCTGATCGCCCAAATAGCTTTAAGCAGATGCTCGCTCGCTGTGGTCAGGCGATGAGCCGCTGGGTGGGGACATTCAAGCAGCGGAAATTTCTTTGGCTTTTAGTTTTGATGGTGGCAGTCGCTTACTCTTCTGTCTCGATCCTGCGCCATCGTCACTTCAACTCCAACTATCTGGACCTGGGAGTTTTCGATCAGGCCATCTGGCAATACAGCAGGTTTCATGCTCCAGACGTTTCAGTTCGCTCAAACCTTTTGACGGAAAATATTCTTGGGGATCATTTCCATCCGATCTTAATCCTCTTAGCGCCGCTTTACTGGTTGACCGATAGTGTTGAAGCTCTGCTCGTCGTCCAAGCCCTACTCTTTGCCATTGCAATCGTTCCGATCTTTCTCTTTACGGAGAAGCGTCTGGGGCGAGTGGCCGGGTATCTCTTTGCTATCTCCTACGCAATTTTCTGGGGCATTCAAAAGGCTGTCGAGTTCGATTTTCACGAGATAGCTTTCGCCGTTCCTTTAATCGCGCTGGCAATCTACTTTATAGACGAGCGTAGGTGGAGAGCTTATTTCATCTGCCTCGGCTTGCTCCTCCTCACGAAAGAGAATCTCTCCGTCACTGTCTTCTTTTTCGGCGTTTACCTCGTGGCGATCAGGCAGCTCATGCAAGGATTAATCAGCATGGGAGCAGGAGTCGCCTGGTTTTTTGCTGCCATCAAGATTTTCATACCCTTCTTTATCGGGCCAAGCACCATGCGCGCCGACCGCGCGGGCAGCTACTATCGCTACTGGAGCTACAATCAATTCGGGACAGGTCCAGGCAGCGCGCTGATAACGATCATCAAGAATCCCTTGCTTGTCATCCGCACGCTCCTTTCGCCCGGTGTGAAGCTTCAAACCTACTGGTACATCTTTCACCCGTTCCTCTTTTTAACTTTTTTCTCACCGCTCTTTATCCTGACGATTCCGCTGATTGCCGAACGCTTCCTCTCGGAGAATCCGAGTTTCTGGGGAATGGATTATCATTACTCGGCCATCCTCGCTCCCGTAGTCATCATGGCCTCTGTTGACAGCCTCGCCCGCGCCGCACGACGAATCAAAAAAATAGACTCGCGTTATCTGGTAATCCCGGCCAGCATTCTAGTGCTGATGCTGAACCTATACTTGCTTCCACGCTTTCCCCTCTGGCGCTTAACCGATGCCGGATACCTGCAACTTAGTTCCAGCGATCTGACGGGGCGCAAAGCGGTCTCTTTAATTCCTGCAACTGCATCGGTCGTAGCTCAGGGAGCTATCACGCCTCATCTATCGCACAGGCGCGAGCTATATCTGCTGAACCCGCTCGCTGTCAGCCCCGACTCTGATTTCATCATCGCAAGCGAGCGCCTCAGCCCGTTTCCTTTTCCGAGCTTTCAAGATATTGAGTATTACCTGGACACCCAGCAGGCAAGAGGCTATCGCAAGATATTTGAAGAGGAGGGCTGGGTCATACTCAGGCGTGAAGCGATAGCGGGAACGCCCATCCCTGTCTTTAACGATGCAGCCTTCATAGAGCAATCTGCTCCGGCTTCGATGACAACAGGCCGGAGTTATGAGGTTCACGTCACGATGAAGAACACTGGTTTCAACCCCTGGACAATCAGCGGTTCATACAGGCTGGCGCAACTCGACAGCAATCACGATTGGGGGATAGAGCGTGTCGAGTTGCCGTCAAACGTGCCGCCGGGTTCAATCGTCACATTCGATTTCAAAGTTACAGCGCCAGGGGCGGCAGGCACGTACTCATTTCATTGGGGAATGGTGCAGGAGGGAGTAGCATTCTTTGGCGAGAGCGCGCCTGGCGTTTCGATAAACGTGATGTCGCCCACGCCTTGAGCCGGATATAGCATCAGGATAGCGGAAGGATAAAACCCCGCTGTTGACATTAACATTCAACGGGAATAATGTTCGCATGCTCCACCATCTTTACCTACTGGCAGGAGCTTTACTCTCATCACGTTTTACTCACTCGCTCCAGAAAGGAAACAACCATGAAAGTCCTCGTCAGATTTACCATCACGATTGCGTTCATTTTCTCTCTCACAATGTTCTGTATCACGCAGGCACAGGAGACTCCATCAAAAGCCGCAGCCGCGAGCGATCAGTTTTCCGCGCAAATCATCCCGCGCAACTCAAAGGTCTACATCGCTCCGTTTAAGAGCGAAAGCGCAGACAAGCCGGTAGAAGGCTTTGAGACATATATGGCCGCTGCGCTACGCAAGAAAGAAGTGCCTCTCATCATTGTGGCCGACCGCTCGCTGGCTGATTTTGAGATCGCTGGCACGGCAGACAAGAAAGGCGCAGGCACAGCCAAAAAGATTTTGCTTGGGGATTGGCGTTCCACCGCATCTGCTTCGATCACCGTGACCAACTTGCGCACTAGCGTAGTCGCTTATGCCGATGCTTCACACCGGGCCTCAGCGAATAAAGGCTTGCGATCATCGGCTGAGAAGTTGGCGAAGTATCTGAAGAAGAAGATTGAAGATGACGAAAAGAAGATGAAAGGTCGTGGTTAGTTCCGGCGGCGAACTGCGCTGCCGGTCTGATGATGGATGTAGAAGCCAGCCCGCTCTAGAGCGCGTTACCTCTTTTGCTTTCAGAATAGGTAGCTTATCTGGCATCTCTTGAATTAGAGAGTAATCGCCAACTGCTCTACAGCAGGTGCTATCTCTTCTGGAATGGATTCGCCTGTTTCGATAGCACTCTCAAGGAAGCAACGGAGCGCATCTGCCGCCATTTCACGAGCTTCTTCAAGCGTTTCTCCGTAGGTAATGATTTCCGGGATCGCAGGCACAATCACATTGTAGCCACCGGCTGAGAGTTGCTCGTAAACGACGGTGAAATTGAAAGTGGCTTGATCTTGCATGAGCGTATTTTACCACAAAGCAGAAAAACGCGGTTTATGGTTGTGGGACATAGGGACACGTTGGGACGTATGGACGCTTAATTTCTGCGACCACAAAAGCTATTGACTTGCCGTTGGAATAAGCATACAAGCAGCTTGCTTTATTCACCTCTCTTAGCAAGGAAACTTGAAAATGAAAAGAACAATCTTGCTGATCGTTACCGGTTGTTTGGCGACAGTCTTAATGCTCGGTTGTAGCTCACATGGAACCAAGTTGGAATACGGTAAAGGTGAGCTGTATTACACCAAGAATGTAACTGAAGCTGAGGCTAAAAAGCTTGGCGATTATCTTACCAAGATAAAATTTTTTGAAGGCGACAAGAAATCAGTACAGCTTGATAAATCAGGAGACACTTATCAATTCCGTATGGTTGTCAAAGAAGGTTTAGATAAGGATGAGAAGTACCTCACCGCCATCCCGACCGCTGCCCTTGAGCTTTCAAAGAATGTTTTCGACGGCGCTAAAGTAGAGATTCATCTGTGTGACGACCAGCTAAAGACGCTGAAGGTTGTGCCGATGAATGGTTAGCTCTCTTGAGTAAATGTCCAGCGCAGTCAAGCCAAAGAAGGGGCGGCCTCAATAGCCGCCCCTTCTGATTTTTAGCTGCGCGCCGCGTCTCGTGCGGAAATTATTTTCGGCAATACTTCCCCTTTCTTGACATTTTGTTTTTCTACCATATAGTCAGTCACATAATGTCTCCTCGGTTGAATCCGCTGAATTTCTGAGTAAAGCCGCCCGAATCAGTTTCACCATGAAAATCTTCCGTCGCCTTCTGTTGTTTGCAGCCGTCGCTTCGATTCTCTTTGCACTCGCTTTGCAGGGACTGACACAGGTCGCGCCCACCGCTCAGAAAGCTCTGGCCGGGCGCGAGGAAGCTTACCGCGCAAACAACGTGGGCGTTGCGCTGCTCGAACAGTACAAATACAAAGAGGGCGCAGAAAGCTTCACGCGCGCTTTGCAGCTCGACCCGAAGCTCTCAATCGCGCGCATCAACCTGAGCATCGCGCTCTTCAACGTGCCCGATGTTGCAGGCGCGCAACGCGAAGCAGAAAAAGCCGTCGCTCTCGATCCGAATGCACCGCAGCCGCACTACATCCTCGGCCTCATCGCCAAGTCGCAGAATCGCAACGAAGATGCCATCGCAGCTTTCGAGAGTGTGCTTAAAATTGACCCACGCGATGTCGGCGCGAACGTCAACATAGGGCAACTCTACGCCACCGCGCGCAACTACACGGAAGCCGTCAAAGCCTTCCGCATCGCGCTTGAAGCTGACCCTTACAACATGACCGCGCTTTACAATCTGGGGCTGGCTCTGACGCGCAGTAATCAACGCGCAGAAGGGCAGCAGGCAATCCAGAGGTTTCAGGACTTGCGCCAGCGCGGAACCGGCACGACCATCGGGCAAAATTACCTGGAGCAGGGTCGCTACTCGGAAGCCGTCGCTTCGACAGGCGCGGAGCCGGAGTTGGTTGACCGCGCCGTGCCCGCAGTAACTTTCGTGGACGCGACCGCAGACATGATGCCTGCGAAAGGAAGCGCGTCCAGCGGCGACGCTCCCGCCGGGCAAAGCTCTAAGGCGGGTGAGTTGAGCGATGCGGCGGCGCGTGAAGAGATAGCGGCAGCGCTCGGCGGCGCAGTCACGCTCTTCGATTACGACAATGATGGTGATCTGGATTTGTTGCGCGTCTCATCGTCTGGTCAGCGTTTGTATCGAAACGACGGCGGAAAGTTTGTTGATGTCACGCAACTGTCGGGCGCACTGGCTGCGAAGCCCACAGGTATTGGGACAAGCGCGGTCGCGGGCGATTACGATAACGACGGCAAGCCTGATCTCTTCATCATGCGCTATGGCGGCGCATCGCTTTATCACAACGACGGGAATGGTAAGTTTTCAGACGCGACTGTGACGGCGGGCATACCTCCTTACCCTTACCTTTCATCAGCAGTCGCTTTCGTTGACGTGGATCACGACGGCGACCTGGACATCTTCATTGGAGGTCTCGCAGACCTTTCCAAAATGCCGCAGGCCAGGGATTCCAAAAAGTTCCTGGAAAATTTCGACGGAGCGCCGAACATGCTGCTCAGGAACGACGGCAACGGAAAGTTCACGGACATCACTCAGGCTGCGAAAGTCGGCGGCGAACGGGGGCGCGCAGTCGCCGTTGTCCCGACCGATTACGACAATCACCGCGACATAGACCTGCTCGTCGTCAACTACGGAAAAGCTCCAGACCTCTACAGCAATCAACGCGACGGCTCTTTTCGTAATGTCGCGCGCGAAGTCGGCCTCGATAGGGCAGGCAACTGGACATCCGTTGCGGCAGGCGACGTGAACAAAGACGGCTTCACGGATTTCTTCTTCACAAGCGCAGATGGGCCGGGACTGTTTGCCATGAGCGACGGGCAGGGAAAATTCAAAACTGCTCAAGCGCCCGCAGGCTCAGGTATCGAAAACGCTGCGCAGTTTATTGATTACGATAATGATGGATTGCTCGATCTATTGATGGTGACAAACAGCGTGCATGTCTGGCGCAGCCTGGGCGACGATTGGATGAACACCTCCGAGCGCGCAGTGGCACGCGAGCTGACTCATGTTGCTAATGACCCGATTGATGCTTCGAGTCGTGTCCTGGCTTCGGGCGATCTGGATGGTGATGGCGACACAGATTTGATTCTCCGTGCGGCTTCGGGAGCTTTGAAGATTGCGCGCAACGATGGCGGAAATCTTAATCACAGTTTGCGCGTCAACCTGTTGGGCCGGGTCAGTAACCGCAGCGCCATCGGCGCGAAGATTGAAATGCGCGCCGGAAGCCTGGGGCAGAAACTCGAAACCTATTCGGCATATCCTGCGCCTGCTCCTTCGGATGTCGTCTTCGGTCTGGGCACGCGCTCTCGCGCCGACGCCGTGCGCGTGCTCTGGCCCGCCGGAATCGTGCAGGCTGAAATGGAGGCCGCACGCGCGAACGATCCGAAGAAGACCACGACGACCTTGCCCATCACGGAGCTTGATAAAAAACCTTCGTCGTGCCCTTTCCTTTATACGTGGAACGGCGAGCGTTTCGAGTTCATCACGGATTTCATGGGCGGCGGCGAGATGGGCTACCAGGAATCGCCCGGCCACTTCAACACGCCCGACCCGGACGAGTACGTTCGCATTCGCGGCGATCAGTTGAAAGAGCGCAACGGGCGTTATGAGATTCGCATGACCAACGAACTCGAAGAAGTGCTCTACGTTGATCGCGTGCAACTCCTGGCGGTCGCGCACCCCATCGGCTTTGAAGTCTATCCGAACGAAGGCATGAAAGACCCACCGCGCCCGTTCATCCTTTACAAGACACGCAACGCACATCCGCCGCTCGCCGCGACCGACGATCACGGTCATGATGTGCTCTCGCGCCTGACAAAAGTTGACCGGCAGTTCGCTGACGATTTCCCTCTGGAGCGCATACGCGGCTATGCGGGCGAACACAGTTTGACTTTGAAGCTCGACGATGAAAAGCAAGGCAGCGGGCGCTACCTCCTACTGCTGACGGGCTGGACGGACTATGCTTTTTCGAGCGACAACGTGGCAGCCTCGCACGCTGGCCTTGAGTCGGAGTTGCCTGCGCTGCAAGTTAAAGACGCGCGCGGGCAGTGGCAAACAATCATCGAGGATATAGGCATCCCCGTCGGGCGACCGCAAACGGTGACGGTTGATCTGACAGGAAAGTTTCTCTCTGAGAGCCGCGAGGTCCGCATCGTCACCAGCCTGAGAATTTACTGGGACCAGATACTCGTTGACACATCAACGGGCAACGCGCCCCTCTTCATGACGCGACTCGATCCCGCGACCGCTGACCTGCACTGGCGCGGCTACTCAAGCGAGGTCACACCCGACGGGCGCGAGCCGTTCGGTTATGATTATGAGAAAGTCTCAGCCACTTCGCCCTGGAAAGTATTTCCTGGACATTACACGCGCGTTGGCGACGTGCGCGAGTTGTTGAAAGGGACGGACGATCAGTTTGTCATCTCGCGCACGGGCGACGAAATAAGTCTTTCGTTCGATGCGAGCCTGTTGCCGAAGCTTCCAGCGGGCTGGACGCGCACGTTCCTGCTCTACGCCGATGGCTTCAGCAAAGAGATGGACATCAACTCGGCCAGCCCCGATCAGGTCATGCCGCTGCCCTATCACGGCATGAAGCGTTACCCCTACACCGCGCCCGACGCTTACCCGATGACCGAAGCGCGCCGCGCGTACATGGAAAAGTACAACACGCGCATCGTCGCCTCGCCTCTGCCGCTGATCGAGACGATGTTTGCGAACGATATTAATAAACCGCAGATGAACACAGATGGACGCAGATAAAATCATTTAGAATTCTATCTGCGTTCATCCGCGTGCATCTGTGGTTTCCTGTCCTGTCCTGTGAGTTGATTATGGAACATATCAGATATTCAGTCGCGGCTTGCCAGACGGATTTACCGAATCCGATTGAGCGTCGGCAGATGCGCGCCAATACGGATCGCATACTTTCGATGATTGATTCTGCGGTCGCGGGCGCTGCGCCTTTTCTACCCGTTCGGCTCGTCGTCTTCCCGGAGTTCGCACACGCCGCGCCTGTCTTTCCGACTGTCGCCGAGTTGATTGAAAAGCTCGCGGTGCGAATTCCGAATGAACATACCGAACGGCTCGAAGGGAAAGCGCGTGAGCATGACATCTACATCCAGAGCGGCACGATGCTTGAGGTTGATGCGAAGTGGCCCGGTGTGGTCTTCAACACGACGTGCCTGATTGGGCCGGAAGGAATCTTGTACAAGTATCGGAAGGTCAATACGTGGATTCCGTATGAAGTGCATAGTAGCCCGCATGACATAGATGGCTACGACGAGCCTCTGTTTCCTGTGGCCGACACGCCGATTGGACGCATCGGCTGCGCGATCTGTTACGACTGGCTGTTCCCGGAAGCGATGAGACAGTTGACGGCCAACGGCGCTGAAGTGCTTCTGCGCGTCTCTGCTTACATGGACCCCTGGGGCGCAACCGAGCCGATGGATTGGTGGACGGTCGTGAATCGTTGCCGCGCGCTGGAGAACACAGCCTACGTCGTCGCGGCTAATCAGGGCGCAAGCCTGAAGCATTACCCGCCGTATTCGTGGCCGGGCGGGAGTCAGGTGATTGATTACGACGGGCGCATTCTGGCACAGGCCAGCCCTGGGCCGGGCGAGAGAATCGTCGTCGCGCCCATAGATATTTCTGCGCTCAGACACGACCGCGCCACACGTCGCGGGCATCACATGCTCGCCCACCTTCGCAACGAAGCCTATCCGGTTTACAGCGAGCACAGGTATCCGCCAAAGCTTGACGAGGGTGAAGCGGCTGGGCTTTCGTATGAGCGAAACAATGAGTTGATTGATGAGTCGAAGGGGCGATTACGTGTAGAAATTGAGGAGTCTCAGAATTAAGTTGAGAATTAACCGCAGAGGACACAGAGGACGCAGAGGAAAGAAAATAATTGAAAGAGCGGAAAGGAAAGAGCAAATTTCAGATTGAGGGTTTGGGATTTGAGATTGAGAATTTCAGATTTTCATTTTGCATTCCTCTGCGACCCTCTGTGTCCTCTGCGGTTAAAAATTTACTCGTTCTAGCGATACTGCTTTTGATTAACACAGGCTTCGTCTTCGCTCAACAGCCTACGCCTTCTCCAACACCTCAACGAACAGGTCGTTCATATAGCGGCGGCGATACAATGAAGACACCGCCACCGCCCGGCCCGCAAGCGCCTTCGCCCGTCACCTTCACGGACATCACGGCTCAGACCAAAATTGATTTCAGACAATCGGCTTCGCTCACCACGCAAAAGTATCTGCTGGAATCAATGGGCGGCGGGGTCGCCATGTTTGATTACGACAATGACGGACGCCTCGATCTCTACTTCACCAACGGTGCGCGGCTTGACGACCCTATGCCGAAAAATGCCAGCCCCGATAAGCGCGACCCGAAATTCTGGAATCGTCTTTATCATCAGAAAGCGGACGGCACGTTTGAGGACGTGACCGTAAGCGCCGGGGTGAAAGGCGCAGGCTACTCGATGGGCGTTGCCGCCGCTGATTACGATGGGGACGGGTTTGTTGATCTTTACGTCACGGCGTATGGCTCAAACATTCTCTATCGCAATCGCGGAGATGGAACGTTTGAAGACGTGACGAAGCGCGCGGGCGTTGCGGGCAGCGGTTGGAGTACGAGCGCGGGCTGGTTTGATTATGACCGGGATGGAAGGTTAGACCTCTTCGTCGCGCGCTATGCCGATTGGGATTTCGAGAAAGGCTCTATCTACTGCGGCGACCTGCGACCAGGTTATCGTGCCTACTGTCATCCTGATAATTTTAAGGGCGCGTCAAATATTCTCTTTCATCAAAAGGCGGACGGCACGTTTGAGGATGTGTCCATCCAGTCTAAAATCGCAGACCCGAACGGGAAGGGTTTAGGGGTCGCGTTCGCGGATTTCGATAACGATGGCTGGACGGACGTTCTCGTTGCTAATGATAGCGTGCGGCAGGAGCTTTATCGCAACAAGGGCGATGGGACGTTTGAAGATTTGGCTTTGATGGCCGGAGTCGGTTACGACGAGAACGGGAAGACGTTCGCGGGGATGGGCGTTGACGCGCGTGATTACGACAACGACGGGCTGCCGGACATCTTCATCACCGCGCTCTCGAATGAAACCTACCCGCTCTATCACAACAACGGCGACGGCTCGTTCACCTACACGACCAACACGACGGGCGTCGGCCAGATTACTTTGCTTTATTCCGGCTGGGGCACACATTTTTTTGATGCGGACAACGACGGCTGGCTCGACATCTTCGTCGCGCAGAGCCACGTGCTCGACACTATCGAGAAGACTTCCTCTTACCTGAAGTACAAACAGTCGCCGCTTCTGATGCGAAACACTGGCAAGGGATTCGTCAATGTATCGGCGACAGCCGGTGAGCCTTTCAAAAACGCGGTATCGGCTCGCGGCGCAGCCTTCGGCGATTTAGATAACGACGGCGATACGGATGTTGTTATCGGCGTCGTCGAAGGCTCACCCGTCATCCTACGCAACGACGGCACGCGCAATCACTGGTTAGGAATCTCGCTCGTTGGCGCGAAAGCGAATCGCAACGGACTTGGAGCGCGCATCACGCTGTTGGACGGCAGCGGTCGGCAGCAAACTTCAGAGATGACAAATGCGGGCAGCTATCTTTCGTCAAGCGATACGCGCATCATCTTCGGTCTGGGAGCGACGACGAGCGCCAAGGCCATAGAGATTCGTTGGCCGGGAGGTCGTGTACAGAAAATTGCGAATCCCTCGATTGATCGTTACTTGATAATCAAAGAGAGGGATGCAATGGAGAAGAGATGACGCAGACCCAATGTGCGGGCGCATCAGCCCGTGAAACGGGCGATCTATCAGTAGCCCACAGCGTAAGCTGTGGGAACGATTGCGAACAAATATGGATAAGCCCACGAAGTGGGCGACATAATTTGAATTTGAGATTGAATCTTTACAGGATGTATGCCGCCCACTTCGTGGGCTTGGATTGAACGACTTGATTTTGATCCCACGACTTGCGTCGTGGGCTACTGATATATCGCCTGCTTCGCAGGCTCGTAAGTGCCGCACGTTAGGTAAGGCAGAATTCAGAAGTCGGAATTTAGAATGAACAATATTAAAGCCGCTTTCCTTGTTTGCCCTCTCTCTTTGTTCGCCGTCTTACTCGTTTGCGCGTCGCTCGCCGCTACCGCACAAACGCCGCAACCTTCTCCTGCTTCAACTCCGACACAGCAGATGGGCGGCGTCTCGACCGGCGCAGCCATCAACTATACTTCGCGGCGCACGGTCGGCATTGTTGACCCAAACGCCCCGGTCGTCTTTGAAGACGTGACGGAGCAGACGGCTCTCAAATCTTTCAAACATCATGCCGGAAGCGCGGAGAAAAATTACATCTTTGAAACGCCGTCGGGCGGAGTCGCCATCTTCGATTACGATGGCGATGGCCGTCCTGATGTTTATCTGCTCAACGGCTCGACCATTGCCGCGATGCAGGGCAAAGAGAAACCGCCGCGCGCCGCGCTCTATCGCAACCTGGGCAACTGGCAGTTTGAGGATGTGACGGACAAGGCTGGTGTGGCGAATGAGCGTTGGGGCTTCGGCGTCGCCGTCGGCGATTATGACAACGACGGGCGGCCCGATATGTACGTCGGCAACTTCGGTGTCTCGCGCCTCTATCACAACAACGGCGACGGCACTTTTACAGACGTTGCGGAAAAACTCGGTGTCGCGCGCAAAGGTTGGAGCACGGGAGCGACGTTTGGAGATTATGACAGAGACGGAAGACTCGACCTCTTTGTTCCGGGCTACCTGGAGCTTGATTTGAATAACCTGCCGCCGAACCCAAGCGAGGCTGGGAAGCCAGGCCAACTCGGACAAAACTTCTGCCAGTTTCGCGGCACGCCCGTGATGTGCGGGCCGCGCGGTCTGAAAGGCGCTGGCGATACTCTCTATCATCAGAAGGCTGATGGAACTTTTGAGGACGTGAGCGTCAAGGCGGGAGTCAGCGACCCCGGAAAATATTACGGCTTCTCGTCGGCCTTCGTTCATGCGGACGACGACGACCTGCTTGATCTCATCGTGGTCAATGATTCGACGCCGAAGTTGCTCTACATCAATAAAGGCGACGGCACGTTTGAAGAGGTCGGCTACCCGTCGGGCGTGGCTTTGAATGAGAACGGGCGCGAGCAGGCCGGGATGGGTCTCGGCATCGGCGATTACGATAACGACGGTCGCGTTGATTTCTACGTCACAAACTTCTCGGACGACTCGAACACTCTTTATCACAACGACGGCAGCGGCAACTTTACCGATGTCACTTTTCAAGCGGGGCACGGCGAAACAACAATTCCTTTTCTCGGCTGGGGCACGAGTTTCATAGATTTCGATAACGACGGCTGGAAGGATTTGCTGGTCGCCAACGGCCATGTCTATCCGGCTGTGGACGAGCATCAATGGGGAACGAGTTTCAAGCAGCAGCTATTATTGTTTCGCAACTTGAGCACAGGCAGGTTCGCGCGTGTTGGAGCAGCACCCGCGAGCGGTCTCGCCATCGCTATCCCGGCGCGCGGGCTGGCCGTCGGCGACCTGGATGGCGATGGCCGCCTCGACGCGGTAATCAATAACATAGATTCAAAGCCGACCGTGCTCAGAAACGTCACCAAGCAAGCGGGCCACTGGTTGTCTTTGCGATTGGTTGGCGACGTGGCGAAGAAGAGTCCGAGGGATGCAACGGGCGCGATTGCCTACGTGGCCACCGGCAAGCTTAGACAGCGGCAGGACGTTGTGAGCGGCGCGGGCTACGCTTCACAAAACGACTCGCGCCTGCATTTCGGCATCGGTGCGGCCACCAAAGTTGACAGGCTCGAAATCATCTGGCCTGATGGGACCAACGAGACGATCAATGTTCCGGGAGTGGATCGTGTGTTGACCATCACGCAGGGCAAAGGCGTTTCCGGTAAGTAAACAAAATCCGCTCACGCTCCTCACCTTATGATATTCTCCCAGCGCCGTTCGCCGATATTCCTTTATTCCTCGCGTTAGCTGCTCATTGCGAGACGCTGATTCCGCCAGTTGGGAGCGTACACTGTGCGTCGAATTGATCTAACCAGAGCGCAAGCCGCGCGTGCGGGCACGATCCGCGACATCAACCGCCAGATCGTGCTCAACTACGTGCGCGAGAAAGAACCCATCTCACGCGCAGACATCGCGCGCGAGACGGCTCTTCAACGCTCCACCATCTCAACCATCATTGACGCTCTACAGGCCGACGGGTTGATTGAAGAGATAGGGGCAGGCGAATCTACCGGAGGTCGCCCCCCGACGCTTCTCAGAATACGCACCTCCGGCGTGATGGCTATCGGCGTTGACATCACACCGTCGCAAACAATCGTTGCCGTCAGCAACCTCGCCGGGCGCGTGCTCGAACAGCAAGCATTCCCGACCGACCCTCAGTTCCAGAAGACAATCACGCGCGTCGTCACCTGCGTTAAGGAGATGGCAGGCAAATACAAAGGCTCTATAGAGGGTGTCGGAGTCAGTCTGCCCGGACTGGTTGATACTGACCGGAGCCGCATGATCTATGTTCCGTACTTCAAGTGGCGCAGCCTGGAGATCGCAGAGATTATTTCGTCCGCAACGGGTTTGGACGTGACGGTCGAGAATGACGCGAACGCCGCCGCGCTTGCCGAGTTGTGGTTCGGTCGCCCGGAGGTCAGCCAGGTCAGAGACTTCGTTATGGTCCTGGTCGCGGAAGGCATCGGGACGGGAATTGTTTTCGACGGCCAGATTTATAAGGGGCAGTACAGCGCGGCGGGCGAGTTCGGCCACATGATTATCGGGCAGGAAGGCCCCGTCGCCTGTTCCTGCGGCAACTACGATTGCTGGGAGGCTTTCTCTTCTGAGCGCGCGGCGCTTGCACGCTATCAGCAGATGGGTGGTCATTACTCGTGTACGTTCAACTTCTCGGAATTGATAATGCGTGCTCTCGCAGGCGAGCGTGCGGCGCAGGATGCGCTGCTTGAGACGGCACATTATCTGGGCATAGGTATTTCAAACCTGATCGTCGGCTTCAGCCCCGAAGCGGTCATTGTCGGAGGACGCATCACGCGCGCCTGGTCGCTCGTCTCCGAAGCCATCGGCGAAATGGTCGAAAGAAGCATCCGGCGCGGCCTGCCTTCGGCTCGAATCATGGCCTCAACCCTGGGCGACCCACCGACCCTGATGGGCGCTTTGAGCCTCGTGCTCGCCAATAAATTCGCCTCCGCCTCTGCTGCCTGAGAGCAGCCGCCGCGAAATCTCTCACGCTCAAAATCCAGAAAAGTGTGTTACTGCTCAGGGAAAATGTCCGCTTGGTGCTCAGCGATAATGTCCATCTGTCGTTTCATGGGTGAGTTGTAAATAACCAACCGCGTCTTCTGGCTTGTGCGGCAGCTTTTGCTTGCGGGTTA
>JAVHWL010000008.1:0-11797 GCA_032159825.1 Acidobacteriota bacterium | reverse complement strand
CAGGTTTCAGATTGAGTATCGTAAATGTGGCAGACAAGCAGATACAGTTGAATCAGTTGATTTTCCATCGCAAGAAAATTCTACCAATTCGACTGGCTTGTCTGTCATTTCAACTCCTGATTCACATAATAGACTACGATGCGCCGCGCGGAAGATATTAAAGCCGTGTACCACCAGCCGTGCGTTGCGGCTTCGATGGCTGTTAATGAATCCTGATCGCTTGCCTCCATTGACTCTGTCGCGCGAAAGAGCGAAACGAACCCGACCAGTTGATCGTAGCTGACGCGCTTCACACCCAGACTGCGTGCTACAAAGCTACTACGACCCGTGCAGTCAATGAGCCAGGGCGCGAATTTTTCCCCTAAATGATTGCCGCCGGATAAGTGTACTTGCCAGAGTTCATCTGCGGTGCGCGACAGCCTGTTGACGCGGGTGGCCTCAAGAGTTTCTGCTCCCGCATCCTGCGCCCCCGCTCTGAGCATCGCATCGAACTTCACGCGATTGAGGTGCCAGCCGTTGCCATGCGGATTCATGATGAAGTCTGTGCTACGCAACCGGCTGCTGCCCCACGCAGACTGATTGCCGTAAGACGGTAGATGCCCGTCCGCTTTGAACCTCTCCATCAAGCCTAGCTCGCGCAGCAACGGCTTGGCCGCTGGCGGCAGACTCTCGCCGACTTTGAACTCCTCATCGCTCCTTCTTTCAATGAGCAGCACACGATAACCGGCTCTTGCGAGTGTGATAGCGGAGGCGGACCCGGCTGGCCCGCCTCCTATCACTATCACATCATAAGGCTGGCCTCGCACCGTCATACTTTCATTTTCGATCTGATTTGTCTTGAAGGCCGTGTGATCTTCTCTGCTGCCCCGATAATCGTGTTGCGTTGCGTGGGCACATCCTCTTGCTCGAATCCCACTTGCGATTCGACGTACATCACCGGCGGGAAGCTCTCATCGTCCGGCAGCCCGTCTCGCCGCTCCACAACACCGAGCTTTCCGAAGTCTGAAATCATCTGGGCGATTTGTGAGAGATAGCCTCCTTCGAGCCAGCGATACCAGGTGGCGCGCGTGTTGAAGGCAATCAGGCGCTTCTCTTCCGGCAGCTTTTTATTCATCACCCTCTCATACTCCTCCAACGCCAGCACATGATTGGGAACGAGCGCAGGCCAGAAGGTTGGGATGTACGGATCGTAAGACTCCTGATAACCGGCACGACAACTCGCGGTATCAGTTTGCCAGGGCACGGCCATCCAGCGCGTAATGTCGCCGGGGCCATTGGAGAAGAGCGGCCCGTATTCGCTCTTGGCTGCCTGCGGCGTGAGCAGGTCGCCGTAGTCCGGCTCCGGCTGATTCGCCCCTCTGGGCCGGATGCGAAACGGCGCATAGTACATACTCGTGTGACGCATCGGCCAGGTCATCTCACAGCCGGGATGAAACGGCCCGCCGAGACAATAATAGAGCGCGGCCTTGTCGAGCGTGTGCGGACGTTTTTGCAGCTTCACTTTCTCTATCTGCTGCGGGGGAGGAGATGTATTCGGTTTCCAATCGGGGATGAAATTACCGGCAGCCCACTGCTTCAGGAAACCGTACTGAGTCTCAGTCAGGGACATCAAAGCGCGCGGGCCGGTTGCGGGAATCGTGATGGCGTCGCCATACATTTGCGGCCAGGCGTCCACATCGAGAATGGTAGCATTCGGGTTGCGAAAGATGTTGAAGAGTTGCAGGCGCACCTCCGCATAGATGTCTTGCTCGGTGATAGTGGATAGCTTGTTGAGATAATGCGGGCGCATGAAATCGTTTGGCCCGCCCCAGCCGAACTGCACGTAGAAGCCGTAGTTGACCCATTGCGAATCGCAGAATTGTCGCAGTATCGGATAGATGTGCTCTGTGAAAGACGGTTTTTCGATAACCTCTATCCATCCATCCTGAAAGGCGTCGTACATCACGTCGTAGATGGTTTGAACGGAGATCATGTCCGGCGCATAATTCGGCGGGCCAACGATAACCCATGCCGGATCAGCCTGTAGAATCTCGTCTTGACCGCGTAGCTTAACGGTCGCGTAAACGGGGCCGTCGGAAGTGTCGTCGTACCAACCATCGTTGTTAGCGAAGGTGTAGACAGTGTTGTTGGGAAACGCCGTATCGGAGACGCCGCGTCCGCCGAGGAAGATTAAATTTCCCTGCTCATCCGTCTGAAGCTCGCCGAGGTAAACTTTCTTGCCGACGAATTCGCCTGAGTCGAAATAATATTGCGGCCCATGCTCGTTTGCGCCCGCGATTGAGCGAGGGCCTGGGTCTATCACCAACTCCTTGCGTCTTTCGCCTGTGAAAGCGGCGTTACGTCGCGTGCAAGGAATCGCCTCTGGAATGTCGAGCGCAATCTCGAAGTTGTACCAGGCGGCTTTCTTGTTTGCGACGTGAACTGTCCAGTTAATCTCGGCATCCTTAGCCGTCAACTCCTTGACGACTTCCCCTGCCTGGTTATAGCCGTACACGCGAAACCTCGCGGCCTGTCGTTTTAATGCTCCGGCAGCGTCCTTATAAAAGTTCGGTGGGGCCGAAGGCGGGAAGAGCACCTCCGGGCCGATAAAAAATTCTTCACTGTTTCCGATGCGGGCGATGCCGATGCCGGGATGAATTGCCACCCGCACAATTTTCTCTTCTTTTGCCATTGTTCATTCTCCTCTATATAAGAAGCTTCGGGCTGAAGTCTTGTAATGTAGAGAGCAAGATTAAGCCGGGAGCAGGATAGACGAATTCACTACGAGCGTGAAGGTTTGTTGAGACTCCATTTAAGAGCGAGCACGAAGAGGAAAATCGGGAGGAAGATTATCAACTCAAGCAAGCCCATCTTTAGCAAATCCATCAGCACGTCACGATACAGAAAGTACACTGGGTTGACCCCTGTGAGGTGATAATAATCAACCAGCCCCAGCCCGAATCTTCGAGTCGAAAAAGGCCAGAGCAGTTCCACACCCGGCATTGTCTTAGTGGTAGCGTAATCCAACAACGTGTGTGAGAAGACGGCCCCCGCATAAGCAATCGCCATTCTGAGATGAGCGAACCCTGCTACTGCGAAACACGCCAGGCCGACAATCGCAGCGAAGATCAATGAGTGTGTGAAGCCACGATGCCAACTTATCCCCAGGAAATAATCTACATCAGGGAAAATAGATAGCGAGGCTCCCAACAACAGCGGCTTCCAGTTTCGCATAGGTGAGGCGTCGGGGAGCGTTGCGGCAACTATCGAAGCGCCAATCAGTCCATGAGCTATGGGAAGCGGCATGCAGTTGCTTCTTTATTGGTGCGAATCATCAAAGAGCTTTTCGTTTACTACCTGTCTTCTTATCTCGCGGCGCAGCTCTCGCATTTGCATTGCTTGATATGCGCGTCTAGATAATCTTTGCCGTAATTGATAGTGATTTGCTCTCCGGCCTTGATCGCCCGCAATGACCATATCCAGATTCGACGACCTGAAGTGTATCCTTTGGCGTTTGGTCGGCAGGAGTGATTGATGTAACGGGCCAGGTTGGTTCGGGCGCTGCCGTCTATAGCACGCTTTTCATCGAGTTCAAAAAGGTATTTGCCTCTACTACTGTCTGCTTCTTCGGCGCTCATAATCCGCCCGGTGTACTCGATGATTCGTTTACCCCTGGGAATGGGTTGTAATGCGAATAAGCCTAATCCTGTTGCGGTACGCTTAACAGCGAAATTACGATTCCCCTTGTTCATTGCTGCTCTCTTATCAGTTGCCTCCCAAGCTTCTCTCTGCAAACTTACTGCTTTATTTTATAGCCCGCGTCGCCCGGAGCGAGACCGTCAACGCGAATGACTTTCACCGAAGCATCAACTTCATCGGCGCGCACGTAGCCGATAGCGCCCTGCACATTTGAGATGGTCTTAATCATATCGGGCGTAGAGCTTCGCAAGCGAGGCTCTTCCAGGACTTCGCCCCTGAACTTCTTGCCCAGAAAATAGCTGTTGAAATCTTTCTCATCCATGTCGTAGATCAAGCGCAGCACAGCTTCGCGCTCAGGCTCACCAGGTTCGCGCATGATAACGCGAACTTTGCCGCCGCCGCTCGACCAGTTGCTGCGCTCGGCCAGGAAGTATTCGCGCAACTCCGAGAACTTTAGATTATCGTTGGGATTTGATTTGTTGACGATGATCGCCAGTTCAACCTGCGTGCGTGCCTGAAGGGAGCGCGCATTAGATGACAGATGATTCTCTGTCGCGCGGGACGGGCGCGCGGCCCAGACGCTCGCACCTACCAGTGTCGCTATCAGCGTAAAAATGCAGACGACTCTTCTCAACGGCAATTCATCCTCTTAAAACGTGAAGGCAAGCTGGAGTATTAACTCATCTAGAGTGCTTAAGCGGCGTCGTTCGGTGCGGTCATACTGCGCCTTGAATGCTGCGAAGTCGTTGATGTCGTAACGCAGGCCGAGCGATGGGCCGTTGCGCCTTCTCACGTCAGGATAGATGGGGTCATCGCCGGGCACGTTGACATACTGGTAACGGAAATAGGGGCGTGCGTTGCCGAAGCGCCGCGAGACCTGCGTGTAAAAGCCCGGCGTTTGGAACACCCTGTTATTCAATGTGTGGCGGATAAAGACCGCTTCATTCAGCAACTCGTAGAGCCTGTTCTGATAGACGAGGTGCGCGGCTATAATCGTCTGCCCGACTTTGGGCGACCCGTTGGGCGTGAGATTGTCTCGATAGATGGAGAAGCCTGTTTGAAATCCGGGAAGCGTTTTAGGCCGCGCGAAGATTCCCAGGTTGAAAGCCTTTCCGTTGTTCTCATCTGTGGATGTCTGCACAGTTCTATCGAGCGGAGAGCGCGACGCGCGACCATTGCCCAACTCCGCAACGTATCTCAAGCCGAAAGGCGCTGAAGGAATGCGTCCAGTAATTGAGAGGCCAACGTTGTGAAGCGGCAGGATGCCGCCCTTGCTTTCAAAGGCGAAGATGAAAGGACGGTTGGCTGCGGTCTGAAACCAAGAGCCGTGATGATACGCCGTGTTGTAAAAACCAATCGCCGTGTGATAGCGGCCTGCGCTGAAGTTGAAGTAATCGTTCGGCGTGTAGCGCAGAAGCAGCCGGTGAATCTCGAAGGAGAACGAATTGTCTGGGGCAGCCTCAACAATCAACTCGCCGAGGACGCTAAACTTATCCGACAGGCGCGACGTGAGAAACAGATCGAGCTGGCCGAGCGCAAAAGCGTTGGTCGCTCCTTTCTGATTGCTCGCGCGAAAGTTCACGTCGGCGAACCCTTGAATCTGCAAGGTGGGTGTGCCCTTCGACATCTCATCGTGGTCATCGTCGCCTGGCGGGTGGCTACTGCCTACGCTTGCTGTGTTGGCCGCAACGGTTGTGTTTTCGGGAACAGCCTGCGCGGTCTGCTGTTGCGCGTTGCTCTGCGCTGCCTGCTTCGCCTCAATCTCCTTGATACGCGCTTCGAGAGCTTCGATCTCTGTCCGCATCTGCCTGATGGTCTCGCGCTCATCACCTGGCGCATTATTCAGAGCGTCGGTCGTCGTCACTTCAGAGTTCTTTGATGAAGAGGCGGCTGGCTGTGATGATGTAGCCGCGTAGGGTTGCGGATGCGCCGGTATTTTGAAAAAAACGTCGAGCCGGTTGAATCCACGACTGACACGAACGCTCGCCCCCGTTTCCAGACGAAACGAAAAGATCACGTTATCGTCTCGCTGCTGGACTCCCGCGCTCATGAACCCATGCCCGGCAAATTGCACCTCTGAGAATGAAGCCTCGGCATGCGGAATCAAGATGTAAAAGTTCACACCGTCGAGCCGTGAAGTGTAATCGTCAAGCGGAGCGTCTGAAGCAATCGTGACTCGCGCTCCATCGGGCGCGTCTAACAGGCGCGGCGCGACAATTCGGCTGAGCGGCGGACTCGCAGCAGTGGCGTGAGCCTGAGCAGATTTTTGCGCCTGTGAAACTGCTGGCAGCGCGCCGGTCGTCTGCGCTGTAATTCTTCCGCTAACGCAGACGAAGAATGTGAGCAACGCGAGCAAGGAGATGTAGGAGGGTCTGGGGCTATTTTTCATATACGCACCATCTTTGAGAGCAATCGGGCGTAGCTTATTGAAGCAACGCTATCAAGTCAATAGTCTTTGAATTTATCTCGTCAGCACCGGCGAACAGTGTAGCAACGCAAACCTATTTGCTCTCTTTCAGAGATTGCGAGAGTTCTTCGATGCGGATTCCAACGATGTCTGTCATCACGTCGTCGCGTAAAGCTCGAAAGAGCGGCAGTGCCTGGTTGCAGAAATCGAGGGCTTTGCGCGCATCGCCGAGCGCTTGATAAATGATTGCGGAATAGTAGAGCGCGTAAGCTTCTCTTTTAGAATCTGCTCCGGCGCGAAAGCCCGGCAGCGCTCGTTGGAGTAGAGCCAGCCCCTGGTTGTAATAGCTGTTGGCTTTCTCTTTGTTGCCCGAAGTATTGTAGAGGTCGCCGATCTTGGACAGCGTGTTGCCCTCTTCCGGCGCATCGCCCGCCTCGCGGAAGACCTTCACCGCGTGACCGAAATACTCGTCAGCCTTCCCTTCCTCTTTCAGTTTCACGTAAATGCCGCCAGCGGTGAGCAGCGTTTCCACTTCGTTGCTGCGGTCGCCGACCTCGTGGTAAATCTGCGCCAACTGGTTATAGTATTCGACAACTTTCTGCTTCTCGTTTGACTCTTCCAGAAAACGTATGACCTTGAAGAGCGTGGAGGTGGCGAGCTTGGTTTGATCTTCGGCGCGTCGTCTCTGTTTCTCGGCCTCGGCTGCGCGTTCCGTTGCTACGACCCGTTGAGCTTCGGCCATCTTTTGCGAACCAAGAGCGCGCCCCTTTGCTTCCTCTGCTTCACGCTTACCGCGCGCCGCGATCTGTTGTTGCTCGATGGCCTGCCGGCTTTTCTCCTGTGCGATCTGCTGCTGGCGTTCAGCTTCGCTGCGCTGTTGCACTGCGATCTGCTGCTGCTCCTGGGCAATCTGTTTCTGCTTGTCTGCATTTGCGCGCTCCGCTTTAGCTTCCTCCAGAGCTACGCTCAACTCGGTCATAGCTTTTTCACGCTCCTGCGCGTTGCGATCCGCGCGCCGCGCTTCATCAACCGCGCGATTGCGCTCCCTGACAGCGGCGATAGCCAGGCCAGCCATCAGCGACAGAATTACTGCGGCAACTGCCGCAGCGCGCAGGATGCCTTTGCGATATGCCGCGCGCTGGCGGCGCAACTCCGCATCAGGCATGTTGGCGATGATCCAGTCTTTATCAAAGACATGCTGGTAGATGCGATTGCGTACCAGCAGGCGGCCAGAGGCGATGCGGATGATGCCAGCGAGACGCAGGATGCCGAGCAGCGTGTTCGTGTCGTCGTCTGTGACGCGCTTGCCCTCGCGCACCTTCGCGTAGAGGTCTAGCAGTCCGGCGCGATCAGCTTCGTTACGCAGCACGCGCTCGCGGACGAAAAGCAGGTTGTCATCCCGTTCGCGTGCGCGCGAGGAGAGGAACATCTCTTCGCAAAGTTTGTCCACGCCAGCGGGCGATGTGACGCTTGCGTCTTCCGCGACTGCCTGGCAGAGCCGCTGTGTCAGGTAAGGATGGCCGCCCGTCCAGTAAAGCACACGTTTGAGCAGCGTCTCTCCGAGCCGTTTCCCACGCCCCAATCCTTCGGCGAGTGGAGCGGCTTCACGCTCATTGAAATCACTCAGCTCGATGCGCTGCCCGATGTTGAAAGGGGTCGTGCGCGTATCGCGTATCAGGTCCGACGGTGTGGCGACACCGAGCAGGCAAAGGGTCAGACGCTCAAGCTCCGTATCTTCCGTCCGGCGGTTGTAGAACTCGCGTATGCCCGCGAAGAACTCATCGGTCGAGAAAGGCAGACTACGAACAGCATCAATTTCATCAACGAAGATGACGACGCGACCCTTGAAGCGCGTGAGCACGATTTCTCTGACGGCTCGCATCCAGCGTTGAAGCGGCCCAAGACGCTCGTGATCGAGCCAGAAATCTTCCAGCTCACCTTCCAGATCGAGCTGCTGCCCGATGCGGCCAAGTAGTCCGTCGTACCACTGCTCGGCTGTCAGATTCTGTCCGATGGCCGTCAGGTCGAGCACAGCGACCGCAGCCCCTTCTTCACGAAGGCGCGCCGCCGTCCGCACCATCAAGCTGGATTTTCCCATCTGGCGCGAAGTCAGCAGGTAACAGAACTTCCCTTCCGTTAGCCCGTTGTATAAATCTTCATCGGCCTGACGCGAGACGTAGGAAGGAGCGCTACGCTGTAACGTCCCGCCGATGACGTAGAAGCTGGTAGGGGTGATTGTAGACATATCGTTTTGTACTAAATGATGAACGATGAATGATGAATGATGAATTAAAAACAAAAGCTTCTAGTTCATCATTCATCGTTCATCATTCATCGTTTATAGAAGATGACGTTTGAGGTAGGTCGCATAAAGTTGGCAGCGCGGCTTCACGTCCTGCGCGGAGTCTCCGGCCATGACGCCTGCGCTGCGCAAGCGGTAGAAATCTTCTACGGTCGGGCAAGGCTCGCCGCGCAAGACACCGCGCACAACCTCTGCGAGCGCAGGGTCGCGCGCCAGCAACACCAGGATGCGCCGCAGGTGATCACCGAAAGGCCCTTCGTCGCGGTCGGCCTGGGATTCAAAGGCGGCAAGGCCCAGGTTGTTCGTGGTCATCTCGTGAAACCCGCGCCGCACAAGATAGGGATGGCCGCCGACGAGTTGAAAGTAGCGCGCCAGCTCATCCGCTCCTGAAAGCGGAGAGCCGTAGCGCGCATTGAGTTCGCCCACCTGTTCGAGGCTGAAGTCTTTCAACTCCAATCTGGTTCCGACGTTGAAGGGCGACTGGTTTTGATCTGTGATGAAGAGATGCGCTTCGGTCGCATAGACGATAGCAAGCGTCAGGCGTCCCCAGGGAGCGGTCGGGTCAACCGCGCGCTCGTTATGCCAGGTGCGAAAGAGGCCGAAGACTTCGCTCGCATACGGGCAGGTGAAGAGCCTGTCAACTTCGTCCAGTCCCCAGACCAGGGGCGTGGAAAGTTTCTCCAACACTTCGCGGCGAATGTATCGCTCGAAGTTGATGCTCGGAGCGCGGCGAGGTTTCCAAACCTCGTCAGGGTAAACGTCCAGGTCAAGCTGGTCTGCGATCAATTCGCCGAGCGTCATAAAGAGCGTCTCGATGGTCTCAAGGTGGCTCGCGTTGAGTTTCTGAAAGTCTGTGGTGATGACTGTGGTCCCGGTGGCACGCGCCTGTTGCAGCCCGCGCGCCAGGAGCGAGGTCTTGCCCATCTGCCGCGCTCCCTTGACCAGCACAATGCTGTCATGCCGGTGGATAGCGTCCAGAAACTGCTCGTCGGTCGGGCGAACAAGATAAAATCTTGAATCGAGCGGGACAGCGCCCCCCGGCGGCTCAATGAGAGTCATGGCTTTCGCAGCTTCGGGCGCTTCAAGAGAACTCAGCAACTCCTCTGTGAGTTGCGCGTCATCCTCAGCGCCATTCCACAACACATACTGAATAGGCGCGAGGATGCTTGAGAGCGCATCCGGGAGCGCGCCTTCATATTCAATGCGAACCGGCAGGATGCGCGGCTTGCCTTCCTGTTGTTGAGCGGCCTCGTGCGCGATCTGAACCTCGTAGGCGATCATCTCGCTCGTGATCGAGGCAGCGGAAAGAAGTGGAATGACAGCATCAGCCGTGCGCACCTGGCGCTCAATCTCTTTCGCCCACTCGACGCCGACAGCCAGATGACGATCAATGAAAACACTATGCCCTTTCGCCCTGAGTTCGGCTTCGAGAAGGCTCAGGACATGCTCGTCAGGTTGCGCGTTGCGTTTGTAGAGCAAAGCGACTCTGAGCGGCGCGTGGGCGGAAGTCGCAACCTGCGAGTCCTTTCTCTGTGTGACCACTGATTTGTAGACGCTGCCGGGTTTGATTGCGGTTGAGGTCGTGCGGGAAGTCGGCATGCCTTCCGCATCGGCAATCAGTGCGCGCGACAACTCTTCGCCAAAGTCTCTTGCGCGCGCGTGGCGCTCCTGCTGCTCGTAGGAGAGCGCCTTGAGAATTGAAGTCTCCGCCGGTTCGGGCAAACTCGGGCGCAGGTCAGCGGGTTTGATGCGCACGCCATCGCGCTGCAACCCTAAAAGCTGGTAGGGCGAATCTGGATTAAATGGACGACGCCCCGTCACCATCTCATAAGCGATGACGCCCAGCGCATAGGTGTCGCTGGCGGCTGAAGGCTTGCCAAGCATTTGTTCGGGGGCCATGTAGCCGACCGTGCCCGCCACCATCGTCGTCGCGTGATTGGCGGCCACCTGCGAATCCTTAACAGTCGCAACTCCGAAATCTATCAGCTTAACGTGTTCCTCATCGTCGCCGAGGGCTTGCAGCATGATATTTTCTGGCTTGAGGTCGCGGTGATAGATGCCGCGATCATGCGCGCTCGTCAGAGCCTGGCCTATCTGCCGGATAATCTGCGCGACGTGGGCGAGGTTCATTCCTTCAGCCTTCATCACCGAGCGTAGATTCTTGCCCTCGATGTATTGCATGATGAGATATGGTCTCCCGTCAGGCATCTCACCCGCTTGCAGCACGCCGACGACACCCGGATGGTCTATCCGCGCGAGGGCTTCGACCTCCTGGCGAAACTTCTTCTTCACCCATCCATCGGAGTCAGTTGCGAACACCTGCTCAAGCAGGATTTTGATGACGACAGGCTTACCCATCAGTTGTTGATCGCGCGCGAGATAGACCACTCCGATTCCGCCGCGCCCAAGCTCGCGCTCAATCAAGTAGCGCCCCTCGATGGTCATTCCTTCATAACGCCCCGTTAGGGGAGCGCCCGTTTCATTAGTCATCATGGAAGGCGCTCCGTCGCCCGCGATTTTACCCTGTTGATTTTCATCACCATAAATTTGAATCCCTTTTAAGTCTGAGCAGCTTGATGATTACTAAATTCGAGGAGAAAGAATTTCGACACTCAGAAGATGCTTGCGCGCGGCATTATAACACCCGCGCGCGAGAATAAATTTTTGTTTTTCGAGAGCTTTACCGGCATCGCATCCTTTGGCTTTGATTGAACTCTGGTAATATGGAACACCGTTGCTAATGAATTTGGCTCTAGTGTAGCAAAGCACTTGAAAGAAAGTGTTAAGCTACTGGAATGGAACAACTAAACCGTTATTACAGGTGTTCCAAAATTAGTGAACGTAAAATGCGCCAGATCATCCGCTTCTTGGCGCATGATTTGACGGCCAGTAAAACAGCCGAACTTACGAGCCTGACACGTCGCAGCGTGACCGTGCTCTTTGTCAGAATACGTGAACGGATTGCCCAAGAATGTGAACGCGCTTCGCCATTTGCCGGAGAAGTCGAAGTTGATGAGTCTTACTTTGGCGCTCGTCGTGTCCGAGGCAAACGCGGACGCGGAGCCAGTGGCAAGACAATCGTCTTCGGCATCTTCAAACGTAACGGCTCGGTCTATACCGAGATTGTCCTGGATTGCAGGAAACGCACGTTGCAAAAGGTGATTCGCGGACATGTCGCCCTTGAGACCGTCATTCACTCGGACGGGTGGCGGGGCTACGATGGGCTCGTTGATGTCGGATACAGTAAGCATTTTCGCGTGCTGCACTCGGACAATGAATTTGCTAATGCAGAGAGTCATATCAATGGGATAGAAAGTTTCTGGTCAAGTGCTAAGCGAAGGCTTCAGAAGTTCAATGGCATTCCGACGCATACTTTCTATTTACATCTGAAAGAGTGCGAATACAGATTC
>JAVHWL010000057.1:0-15841 GCA_032159825.1 Acidobacteriota bacterium | reverse complement strand
GTTGGCTCAACCGCCACCGCCGCTTGTTGGTACGATGGGAGAAGAGCGATAAGAATTATGTGGCGCTGATTCACTTTGCTTTCGTGTTGCAACTCTATCGCTTAATAGTTTTGGGATAGGCTCTAAGACCAAACGACCGAAGCGATGTTCTTGCTAAGCCGCTTTTCCACCGTCTATCGTCGCGCGCCGCTCCCCGAAGATTGCCGTCCCGACGCGCACGAACGTCGCGCCCTCTTCTATCGCCACGCCGTAATCATGGCTCATCCCCATCGAAAGCTCTCCGGGACCAGCGCCGAAAGCCTGTTGCGCTTTGAGGGCATCCCGCAGTTCGCGCAAGCGCCGAAAGTAAGGACGCACAAGCTCCGCGTCATCGTGGAAAGGCGGAAGCGTCATCAGTCCCAGCAAACGCAATCGCTCGCACCCAATGAGCGCGCTGACCACTTCCGGCAATTCTGCCTCGCTCACGCCGGACTTCGTTGCCTCATCGCCAAGATCAACCTGAATCAGCACGGGCAATTCATCGCGCTCCATCTCCGCGCATAAACGGTCAAGACGCCGCGCGAGCGAAGCGGAGTCCAGCGAATGAATCACGTCAAAGAGCATGACAGCGCGCCGGGCTTTATTCGCCTGAAGGTGTCCGATCAGATGCCAGCGCACAGCATCACGCCCTAACTCAAGAATCTTCGCGTCCGCTTCCTGAACGCGATTCTCGCCTAGCTCGCTTGCGCCCGCTTCAATGGCTCGTCGCATGACATCAGGCGGGTGCGTCTTGCTCACCGCGATGAGCTTTACCTCTGACGGGTCGCGCCCCGCTCCGCACGCGCTTGCTTCAATCCGAAGATGAACCTCCGCAAGGCGTCCGCGTATTTCATCTGAACTAGGCACTGTTCCTGACATCAGTTTACTTCAACAAAAGAGAGGCCAACTATATCAATCACGCCAGCCCAGCCGCAAATGGCGACCGCGATCCAATTAACACCACCCATTCTCTCAACCGACTTTTCGACGATACTTTCCGAGGACTACTAGCGGCGGAAACGTTCCCTTGACACGTTTCCGCCGCGTCCGTAATATCGAACTCATCCAGTCGGATTAGGGGATGTGGCGGAACTGGCAGACGCGCAGGTCTCAGAAGCCTGTGATGGTGACATCGTGGAGGTTCGATTCCTCTCATCCCCATTTACGATCATCAAGCGAGGCGAACCAGCACATGGTTCGCCTTTTTAGTTTCCCTGGCAACACACCCCGGCTTTTCTGAACAAGCAACTGAAAAGACCAATCCCACATCTCTTTTTAAGAGTCTGGCAATGAATTCTCTCGCTGAGAGATTATTCTACGGAACTTTTTCTTCTCTCAGACGAATAAATAGTTGTAACGAAATCGGCTCCGGCGGTGTCTTTATACTATAAAGGAGGATCGAGTATGAGCAGGAATGCAATTGCCCTGGAACCTTCCGTATCAAGAAAACCTGTGCAACGCTTGCGCTCTGTTGTGCCAGCAGGCGAGGGCCAGAATTTAGCCGGGAGTTCCAGGGCCGTGGACAGAGTTCGAGGGCTGAAAGATTTGGTTTACGCCTTAATGAAGGAAGTTCAGGGGCTGGAACACGACGATTTGTTATCAAAATTGACTGCCCAGCGAGAGGTTCACAGTCTGGACATCGAGCAAGGAATCAACTTCGACAATGTGGTGCGTCAGTTTGAGACAAATATTATCAAGCAGGCGCTCATGATTACGGGAGGAAACCAGGCACGCGCCGCGCGCTTGCTCGGCATCAAGGCAAACACCCTGAATTACAAGATCAAGCTCTACAATATCTAATCGCTTTCGTCCTCAATTCACCGAATCGGAAAAGTTCTCGGTCTGTTGCGCCATCTGCGTATCGGCCACCACCAGCGGCTGTTCGTCAAAGAGCGTTGAATTAACAAGCGTCTGCACCCAGTATTGACCCGCTACTGGAAAGGTCACGTTGACGAAGAAGCTGATGTTATCCGCAAAGCCGCCCGTCGCAATCTCAAACGGCGTTGGCTGAGAGACGACGATGGGCTGCTGCTTATCGGGCGTCAGGATTCTTACCTCAGACAAATGAGTTCCCTCGCCCTGCCAGTGATTGACAACCGCGAACTTGATTAAAGAAACAGGCACTTGCTGCACCACGATATTCTGAAATACACCCATCAAAGAGAGCTTATTGCCAACCTCCAAACGCACGTCATCGCAAAGAAGCGTGTAAACGAGTTCGAGTTTATCTTTCCGTACTGATGTTGCCATTCTTTTCCTCATCCCTATAGCGAATTACAAATGAGTGTGCCCTGTTTAGAGTTCACGCTTTAGCGTGTTTACCATTAGCAGCCTAAAGGCTGTACTCTGAACAGCAGCTATCGTACTCAATTCTCTTAACCAAGCATCTCCTTGAGCGCGTTTTCATCCATCACACGCAAACCCAATTCGACGGCTTTCTCCAGTTTCGATCCGGCGTCCTCGCCTGCGATCACATAATCCGTCTTCTTACTCACGGTGGAGGTCACGCGCCCGCCGCGCCCTTCGATCAGAACACGCGCTTCGTCGCGCGTCAAGCTTTCAAGTTTTCCGGTTAGCACAAACTGCTTCCCCGCGAAAGTCTCATCCTGCGCCTCGCCCGCGCCGCTCAACATCTCCGTTCGCACATCAGCTTCGCGCAGCCGTTCGCAAAGATACAGGTTGCCTGCATCCTCAAACCAGTCGCGCACGCTCTGCGCTACAGTCATACCGATCTCATGGATAGCGTCAATCTCTTCAATGCCCGCCTTGCTCAATCGTTCGAGCGAGCGGAAACTGCGCGCCAGGATTCCGGCTGTACGCTCGCCGACGTGACGAATCCCCAGGCCGTAAACCAGGTGCGGCAGGTCGCGCGCCTTGCTCGCCTCAATCTGCGCCATCAAATTCGTGGCTGACTTCTCAGCCATCCGCTCAAGCCCCGCCAAGTCTTCGAGCTTCAGCCTGTAAAGGTCTCCCACATCCGCGATCATCTTCTTTTCAACAAGCTGCTCGACCAGAGCCTCGCCCAGTCCCTCGATCCGCATCGCGCGGCGCGAGGCAAAATGCAGAAGGCGCGCTTTTAGTTGCGCGGGACAATCCGCAGCCACGCAACGCGAGACGACCTCACCTTCAGGGCGCGAGATAACGCCCCCACAGACGGGGCACTTCTTCGGCATCCGAAAACGCTTCTCTTGTCCTGTGCGCTTTGATTCGACGACTTTGAGAATTTTCGGGATAACCTCGCCGCTCTTTTCAATCATCACCCAATCGCCCACACGCAGATCGAGCCGCCTGATCTCATCTTCATTGTGAAGGGTCGCGCGGGCAACCGTAGTGCCTGCAAGCTGCACAGGCTCCAGGTTGGCGACGGGCGTGAGCGCGCCAGTGCGCCCGACCTGGACGGCGATTGAGAGAACCTGCGTCGTCCCCTGCCTGGCAGGATACTTGTACGCGATAGCCCAGCGCGGAGCCTTCGTCGTCGCGCCAAACTCATCCTGCAAAGCAGTGGAGTTGACTTTCACGACCACGCCGTCAATCTCGTAGCCGAGTTCATCGCGCTTCTGCTCCATCCTATTACAGTAATCAATGACCTCATCTATCGAGGAGCAGAGAGCGCGATTCGGGTTGACGCAAAAGCCTGCGCGCTCCAGCCAGTCGAGCGCGTCCCAGTGTGAATTGAAAGGCTTGCGCTCGCCGGTAATAACTTCGTAAGCGAACATGTCTAGCCTGCGCGCTGCGACGATCTTCGGGTCGAGCTGGCGAATCGTTCCGGCGGCAGCGTTGCGCGGATTCGCAAAGCGAGACGCGCCTTCTTCCTCGCGCTCGGAGTTGATCTTCTCGAAGACGCTCCGAGATAGATAGGCTTCGCCGCGCACTTCAACTTCCGCCCCCAGCTTTCCATCTACAGCTTTGAGCCTGAGCGGAATGCTGCGAATCGTGCGCGCGTTCTGCGTCACGTCTTCGCCCGTGCGCCCATCGCCGCGCGTCACACCGCGCACCAGCACGCTCTCCTGATAATGAAGCGAGATTGAGAGGCCGTCTATCTTTAGTTCGGCGACGTAATGAAAGACGCGCCCGTCCGCGAGGCGGCGGCAGCGCTCATCGAAGGCACGCAGGTCTTCTATGTTGTAGCTGTTGTCGAGCGAGAGCATCGGGCGGCGATGAACGTACTCGTCGAAGCCTTCGGCTGGGCGACCGCCGACGCGCTGCGTTGGACTGTCAGGCGTGACGAGTTCGGGATGCTCAGTTTCTAGTTGTTGCAGGCGAACAAGGAGAGCGTCGTATTCAACATCGGAGATTTCCGGGTTGGCATGAACGTAGTAAAGCTCTTCGTGACGGCGAATCTCATCGCGCAGGCTCTGTAATTCGCGTTTGATTGTCTGGCTACTTGTCTGCAACTTCTCTCTCACCTTCAGAATTTTTCCGTCCTACTGTTCCTAGCCTCTGGAAAGAACGAGAGCCGACGACACTTTATGGCTGCCGCTCTTGGTGTGTTTGACGTGTTGCCCCAGGTGATGAATCACGCGCCCGAAGAACTTGATGCTTTGCATAAAATCTTCGAGGCGTATGTTCTCGTCGGGGCCGTGCGGGTTAGAAGCCGCGTAGCTCGTGCCGAAAGAGGCGACCGGCATGGGCGGATCGGTTACGCCGCAGATTGCTCCGACGGGGCCGCTCGCCGGATCGAGCGGGTAAACAACCGGCGGCTCGCCGTAAATCTCCGGCGCGGATTCAATCGCGGCTCGCGCCACAGCCGACTCTCTCGAAGACTTGGTGACGGGCGCGCTGCCTAGCTCGATGATCTCCACATCTTTGAAGCCGCGCACGTCCAGATGCGTGCGCAGGAGTTCGACGACGAGTTGAGGTGTCAGGTCAGGCACAAGTCGAAAATCCAGACGCGCCATAGCGTAGCTGGGCAACACGGTTTTCGGCCCGGCCTCGGTGTGTCCCGTCTGGATGCCGCAGATCGTGCAGGTCGGGCCGAAGATGTGTTCTCTGACGAGCGAAGCTCCACGCATCCCGCGCACCCAGCCGGGGATGCGAAACTCGTGTTTGAGTCCAGCCTCGTCAAGCTGAATCTCTTTCAACGCTTCTGCGTCTTCTATCGAGATGGGCGCAAGATGCGATGAGAAGCCGTCAATCGTGATGACACCTTTCGGCGAAGTTAAAGTCGAGAGAGCTTGAACCAGACGCCATGCCGGATTCGGCACAATCGCGCCCCACTTTGAATGAAGCTCCGTGCGCGCTCCGTGTACGCGAAGCTCTATGAAGGTGATGCCCTTGAAGCCGAGACTGATGACGAATCGCTCCTGCGTATCCTTGTAGCCTTCTTCCCAGATGCAGCCTTCAGCGTCGAGCATCTCCGTGTTCTCTTTGGTGAAGCGATAGAGACTCGGACTGCCGATGCCGGCTTCACCCTCTATGATGAAGCGCAAACAGACAGGGAGCTTCCCGAAAGTTTTCTGGTATGCTTCAACTGCCGCGAGGCGCGCGACCAGATCGCCCTTGCTGTTGGCAGCGCCGCGCGCATAGAGCTTACCGTCCGCAACGACAGCGGAGAACGGCCCTGAAGTCCAACTTGTCAATTGCCCTACCGGGGCGACATCGTAATGACCATAGACGAGGAAGCAATGCGCGCCTGCTCCACACTCGCCGAAGATGATCGGATAGCCGCTTCCAATCTTGAAGACGCGCGTGCCTGCGCCCGAACGCTGCATCAACTTCTCCACCGCTTCGGCCATCGCACGCATCCCCGTGCCGCGCGCCGCCACAGACGGCATACGGCAAATCGCCTGCAAACGCTCTGTGAAAGCGCGAGCATGACGGTCAACATAACGGTCGAAACGATTGAAACTCATAATAAGAGGAGTGATAAGTGATAAGTGATAGGTGATAGGAAAGAGCTTTTCTCTTATCACCCATCACCCATCACCTATCACTCTTATAAAGTAAATAACGAGGGTGCGACTCATCGCGCTGAAAACCCGCGCAGGAGAGTCCGGCGGCGAAGGCTTCTTCAAATTCGGCGCGGACGCGCAGTTGCTCGCGGCGTGCGGCATGCACGTCCCTTTGAATGAGCGCGGGCCAATCAGAGGGAATCTTTATCGTCGCATCCGGGGCTGGCGTGGTTTCAATCGCGCGGCCTTCCGCCAGTAAGAGAACCCGCTGTGAATCGAGTTGCCACTCGGCAAAAAGGCGATCACTGTCGAGACTGACATCCTCGTGTGTCTCGCGCGGCGTCGCATTGTAATCGGTTCCGTAGAAGTTGACGGCGTAGGAGCGGACGATGACGCCCAGACGGTTGAGATTGAAATGAGCATTGCGCGCCTGCATAGGGTCCCACGTCCACTTGATAAACTTTCTTCCTTCCGCAAGAGCGCGCGCGCGTTGCGCCCACTTGAGGCGCGCACCCACGCCCTTGTTCTGAACGGCGCGCGACACAGCCATCATGTGCGAGTAGCCGATAATCTCGTCTGTGCCGCGCACCGCAATCAGATGATGCACGAAACCTACCATCTCATCGCCTGCGAAAGCACCGAGCGTCCACCCGCCAGCGCGCCGCGAGACGATCAGGTGACGGCGCGGCGAAATCTCCAGGTCAGGCAGCGCAAACGCCTCGCGTTGAAGCTGAATGCACGAGTCAAACTCCTCAATCGTCGTGCATTCGCGGATTTGAACTTCAGCCCGCGCCTCGCTCTCTTGAACTACGGCTCTTTCCATATCCTCGTCCGAAATTAGAGTCCGAGCCTGGAGTTTAACTCAAAACTCTGAACTCTGAACTCAAAACTTAACATTATCTGACTTCAGTTGGCCTGACGGGGAGTTCGATTACCACTTTGAGGCCGCGCGGCTGTAGACCTTCAGCCATGACGGAGCCGCCGAGCAGTTCTATCAGGCGACGCGAGATGACAAGCCCAAGCTCATTCATGGTGGCTGCGCTCTCGCTTGGCCCGCTGATCTCGACCGGCTCGAAGATGTGGGAGATGTCGGTTGGAAGTTTGCCCTGATCCTTTATCATGATCTGTAGGCGAGAGGGAGAAAGGCTCTCAGCCCTCACGCTCACGGTCTCGTCTTCAGGACTACGGCTGATTGCGTTTGCGAAAAAATTGTAAAGCACCTGCCGCAGTTTCCCTTCGTCAGAAACAATCTTGGCGAGGTTGTCTTCAGGTACACAATCAATCTTCACGCTCTGCTTGTGAGCAAGACTGTCAACTGCCTTGCATGTTTCATTCAACACATCGCGCAGCGAGAATTCGTGCAGAAAGAGTTCCGATTGCCCGGCTTCGATGCGGGAGAGGTCTACGAGTTGATTGAGGCTGGTTTGCAGTTGCAGCCCGGAGGATTGAATTTTTTCGCAGAAGCGGCGCTGGATTTCGCTCAACTCCTCGTAGTCGAGCAATATTTCCGCGAAGCCGAGGATGGAAGTTAGCGGGGTGCGTAGCTCATGCGACATGCGGCCCAGGAAGAGAGAGCGGTAGTGCGCCACGTGACGCAACTCTCGGTTGGCCTCTTCCAGCGCGTGACTGCGTTGCTGCAACTGTTCGACTAGCTGCTCTATGCGTTGATGCTGCTCGCGCATCGCCGCTGCACGCCGCGCGTTGCCGATGCCGACCACAACCGGTGCAGCGAGGAAGCGTATCCCGTTCAATGCGGCGCGCAGGCGTTCGGGGAAAACAGTGATGGCGATGAGCGCGCCGACGAGTGTGCCACGCGCGTGAATCGGCACGGCGACACCTGCACGCAAGCCCATGTCCTCAAGTGTGCGGCGCAGATAGGACGTGCCCTTACCATTGCTGGCGGCATCGCCTTCATCCAGCCATGCCTGCAACTCATGATCTTCTCGCTCAACTGCGGCGGCAAATTGCGCGCTCACCTCGCGGGCTTTCCCTTCATCGAAATGCTCATGCGTGTGTATGGCGCTTTCGCTTAAGTGCCCGTCCTCGTCGCGCAGATAGACGGCGATGCAACACAAATCCCAGTGACTCAGGATCATGTTGGAGAAAGCCGAGCAGACATCGGCTGGCGTGTTGATTGTTTCGGGTGAGAATATTTGCGTATGGAAGAGATCAACTATCTCCGCGCTCAAGCTGTAAAGCTCCTTGAGCTGCGCATCAAGCCCACTTCCCTGCTTTGCGACTGTGTCTACCGCCACGCTTCCCGTGATAAGTTCGCTCATCTCCTTGCTAAACCAGAACGCCTACGCTTGAGACGAAAGCGCAGAAGAACATCCTTTTTTCTAAGCTTGTGTTGACAATTACTATAGTCCTCAGATTAAGAGAGTGTCAAAGGAGAATAGTGGTCAGTGGTCAGTGGCCGGTGGGCAGTGAAAAGAAAGAGCTAAACACTTTGTCTCACCCGTTCTTTACTGACCACCGGCCACTGACCACTGACCACTATCTCCCGCCTTCTTCTTTCCTGCGCCTCTGCGTTATCATGCGGTTCGGAGCGAGGTTGGCGGATTGCAGCATAGTTTGGCTCGATATCGAGACTGACCGGCTCCAGAACCGTAGAGCATGACTGGGCAACTGAACGAGCACCCGCTCGGCGAACTCATACGCGAAATCTACGACGCTAAATTGTCGGGCGCGCTCCGACTTTTTCGAGAGCGTGCCAGGGCGGTCGTCTATTTCGATTCGGGCGAGATCATCTACGCCGCGTCGAATCTACGCGCCTATCGCCTGCTGGAGTGTGTGCGGCGCTGGGGCGTTCTGAACAAACAACAGTTGGCGCGTGTGGATGAAAAAACGTCCGACCTGGATTTCGGCGAAACCCTGGTTAAGACCGGAACTCTCAGCCGCGAGTCGCTGAACGAATTGATAGAGCATCAGGTTTCCGAGATGCTCTGCCATACGCTCTTGTGGGTGGATGGTCAATGGGAGTTTGATCCGCGCGTGCGCCTGACGGGAGATGTACGGGTCAAGGTTAAGATGAGCAAGCTCCTGATGGAGAGCGCGCGTCGTCTTCCCATAGAATTTGTTGCCTCAAAATTCAAGGGCAGCAACGAAAAGCTCTCGCCGGAATCAAACGCGCCCAATGATCTCGCTCTCTTGCCGACAGAGGCTTTCGTGCTGACGCGCGTTGACGCTCCTATCAGTCTTGATGAGCTATTAGCCGTCGGCGGGCTGCCGGACAGAGAGACCCTTCAAGTGATTTACACGCTGACGCTCGGTGGTTTGTTGCGCTACGATAACTGGCTACAGGCGCTTTCGCCGGAGGAAATATCAAAGGCACACGCAGTCAAAACTACTTCACCGAAACCCATCAAGACTGAACCGAAGGTCGAGATCAAAAGCGCGCCGCAAGTTGAGGCCGCTCCCCCTCCAGAAGAGAAACGCGATGAGAAGGCCGAACTCGATGAGTTTTTAGCGCACCTTGAGCTAACGACAAACTACTATCAAATGCTCGGCCTCGTCCGGCCAGTAAACGATGCTGATATTAAGCGCGCTTATCATTCGCTTGCCAAGCGTTTTCATCCAGACCGTTTTCACAAAAGCGTTGACGACCAACTTCACGCGCGCATCGAGTCAGCTTTCGCGCAGATCGCGCAGGCTTACGAAACTCTCAAGAATAAGCAGTCGCGCGCTGTCTACGATTCAAGGTTGCCCAAGCAAGACAACATGGGCGGCGCTGGCGTCCCGCCGCGCGCATCGAATCCTGATAGCTCTAACTCGAAGAAGACAACCTCTAAGCCTTCCGATCCGGTTACGCCGCCACAGTCCAGCCCAGCTTCCACGCCGTATGATGCTGAGGAAAGATTCCAGCAAGGATTAGCAGCCTTGCGTAGCGGCAACAAAAACCTGGCGATAAGCTGCCTGGGCGAAGCTGCGCGACTCGTTCCCAAGGAGCCGCGTTATCGCGCATATTACGGTCGCGCGCTCGCAGGCGAAGAGCGGTTGCGCCGCAGCGCAGAGGCGGAACTGAAAGCGGCTGTCACCCTTGATGCCAATAATAGTTCGTATCGTGTTATGCTCGCAGAACTTTATATCGAGATCGGATTGATACGAAGAGCACAGGGGGAACTTGAGAGCGCGCTCTCGACTGATCCCCGGAATGAAACTGCGCGCAACTTGCTCGATAAACTGAAACGATGAGGAAAAGCAGAATCCAGGAGCCGGAAGAAAAGAAAGTCAGAAGAATTTGGTTTCAGCCTTATCATTCTGGATTCTGGATTCTGACTCCTGAATTCTGTTTTTAACTATTCTTCCCTTTATGGAAAACGAACGTGTAGCGAGCGAGGCTTTCATGCGGTTGGCCTCGGCTACGGATGAATTTGAAGGGTACGCCCATCCGCATGCGACGCGAATTGCGAGTCTGGCCGATGCGTTGGCGAAGTCGTTTCACCTGGCTCAACATGATCGGTCTTCGTTGCGGCTGGCCGCGCTCGCTCACGACCTGGGCGAAGCAGCGATGGAGCGCGATTATATCAAGCGCGCAGGCCCCTTAACTGATGATGAGCGAAGAGACCTCGCGCGCCATCCGGTCATCGGCGAGCAGGAAGCTGCACGCGCCGGTGCTTCGCGCGGCACACAGCTTCTTGTCCGCTGGCATCATGAGTGGTGGAGCGGGACAGGCTACCCGGATGCTTTACGGCGCGAGCAGATACCGATTGCGGCACGCATACTACGTGTCGCCGATGCTTACGCATCGCTCACAGACGCGCGCCCCCATCGCCCTGCCCGGACTGAAGAAGAAGCGCGCAAGCACCTGATCGAATGGGCGGGTCTGGAATTCGACCCGCGCGTTGTGCGCGCTTTTCTCTCGCTTGCGTCAATTCCTGAACTCAAAAATTACGCTACAAAGAGCCTGGAATCTGAAGTCTTGAGCTTGGAGTCAGAAACGGAAGCTCCAGCCATAGCCTCAGACTCCAGACCCCAGACCTCAGACTCCAGACTTGTATGAATAAAAGCAACGGCACGATTCCGAACGGCTGGCTCGCTTTCGAGTTGAGCGTGCTGCGTCGTCTCAAATTCAAATCCGCATCGCTTGCCTTCACGGGCGAGCCTGATCTCGGAGTCTATCTCAAACACTGGGGCGTGCGTGTGGCGGCAAACGATCTGGCGCAATGGGCTGCGACGAAGGCCACAGCCTTCATTGAAAACGACTCGGAGCAGTTGTCGGAAGAAGATGTGGAGGTTGTGCTCGAAGATGCTTACGTGCCGCGACACAAGCTCTACAATCCGGCTCTGCGTAAATGGTTCAACGAGACTGACGCCTGGTGGTTTGATAACGTGCGTGAGAATGCGTCGAAACTCGAATCAAGCGTCTCACGCGCGCTCGCCCTCAGCTTCGGCATGATGGTCGGCGACTACGTGTTATCTTTCGATGAAGAGACGCGCGAGTTTCGCCAGCCACTCTCACAGGTCTTTCGCCGCGTGTGGAAAGCGCAAGCCGCGCCCCACGACAACTCGCAGCACAACACGAGCGACAACCGCGAGGCACGCGACTTTATCGCAGAGCAACACACAAACCTTCTCTTCCTTCAATTACCCCGCACCAGGAGCGCGCAGGAGCAGCGCAAGACTTCCCTCTCGGCGTGGCGTGAAGAATGGGTGCGCGGCGGAGACGGATTCTGGGATGAGATGGAGAAAGCGCGGCGGGGGCGATTGGGGACGAGCGTGGTGACTAAACAGCAGTACCTGCACTTCGTCGAAGAGTTGCTCCAGGCCGCCCTGCACCTGCCGGTCTGGGCAATCGCGCACGCCGAAGACGGCTTCATCCCGACGAGCGATCTGGTTGAAACCATCAACCGCATACGCAAAGTCGAGACTATCTATTCCAAAGACTTTTCTGAGTTGACGGGATTGCGGGCCACGATCATTACTGCATGATGAGTCTTGAGTCTGGAGTCTGAAGTCTGGAGTCCGAGGTCAAAAGCAATTTGTTTTAGCCTTTGACTCCAGACTCAAGACTTGAGAATAACGAGCGTTTGATCGTCGCCTCTTTCCCTTGTTCCCGACCATGCGTCAATCTCTTCAAAGATCGCGTTGCGTAGTTCATCCGCAGACAACGTGCGATGTTCTATCGCAAATTTCACGAGCCTTTCTTCGCCGTATTCCTCTCCCGCCTCGCTTTCGGCTTCGCTGATACCGTCGGAGAAGATGAGTAGTAGATCACCGGCGCACAGCGTTGCGGAGGCTTCTTCATAAGTCGCCCAATCAAACGCCCCGACCATCATGCCGCCCGTAGTCAGTCGCTCAACCGCTGCGTTGGCGCGCACTAGAATCGGCGCGTTGTGCCCGGCGTTGGTGTAGTGCAGCCGCCGTGTGCGATCTTCATAGATTGCGAGGAACAGGGTTGCGAAGCGATTGGCTTCCGTGCTTTGACAGATTTGCCGGTTGATGTTCGTCATCTGGCGCTCGACTGCGCCGTCAATCTCCGCATCCGCGACGACATACGCGAGCAGCTTTCCGCCGCCATCTCCGCCAGCTTCGGCAGAGGCGGCAGTCGCACGCTCCGCGATGCTCAAGCGTCCAGCAGTAATTGTCGTCTGCGCGCGCAGGGATGCTTGCAGGTTCGACATCACCAGGGATGCGGAGACGCCTTTGCCGGACACGTCGCCGAGCGCAAGCGCCACGAGGCCCGGTGCGATTTCTATGTAATCGTAATAGTCGCCCGCAACACCACGCGCCGCACGACACTCTGCCGAAAGCTCCGCTGTTAGAAGCGCCGGAACGCGGCGCGGGAAGAGTTGCGCCTGAACTTCAGCTGCGATCTCGACTTCGCGCTCCAGACGCTCGCGCTCCACACGCTCCTCTAACAGGACCTCAATGTTAGCCGACATATCATTAAAAGCTTCCGCAAGCTCGCCTAGTTGATCGTGTGAGCGAACCTTGACGCGATGGGAGAAGTCGCCGCGTTTAATAAAATCGAGGGCGCTATAAAGTTTATGCACCGTGCCGGTCACGGCGTGCGTCATCCAGACGGCGGCAATCAGGGCGAGCAATTCAAAGATGAGAAAAATAATGGCGACGTATTTCAACGCCTGCCGCCAGAACTCCCCGGGCTCGCTGCCTCCCCAAAATTGCTTGCTCGCCAAAGCCCACGACCAATCGAACAGGAAACTCAAATGCTGGCTCGTTGCGCCGTCCATCCAACCGGTTGCGGGAAGAACGACAATGTAGAAATTGTCTGCGGGTTGCTCGCCAAACTGATCCCGCCGAAACATCTCTTCAACTTCCCGCTCATTATTTAATACTTTTTTTCCCTGAGAGCTATTCGCCTTGCGTATCTCTACGGCTCTATCGGAGCGCCTGAACTCGATCTGCGTGCTGCTTTCGTTCATCGTTGATTTAATGAAGAACGGGCGCACGTAAATTCCGGTCGCCTCACGATACTGCTGAACCAGCGCGCGGCTGACGGGCACGACGAGCAACAGCGTGAATGGGCGATTGTTCATACTACCGCGCACGATCCCTCGCATTGATGGCGAGCCGAAATCGCTGTCTTCATTCGCAGGCATGGTGAAAGTAAGCCCGCCCCATTGCGCGCGCCCGCGCAGCCATTCAGGTAAGGGAGCATTCAGCGGTGTTGAGTCGTCGCCGACGCCGCGAATGTTCTCCACATCTGCGCTCGTGACGAACTGCGCGTTATTTTTATGCCCGACCGACCCGCCATCTTCGCCAATCGCCCCACGCCACAAAGCCGCACGCGCTCCCGGCAAGGATGCTCTGAGCAGCGCGACTCGTTCGTCGAGCCACGCTTGAATAGTGCGATCATCCGCATTCGCTGGCAGGCGCGAAAAAGAATCCGCCAGGCTACGCGCGCTTGCTTGGGTCTGCGTCTCTGTGGCGCTCGTCTGCGCGGTGATGATACGCGCTATCCCTTGCGCGGAGCCTCCAAAGGCAGACAGAAATCCGAGCAAAGCCAGCAAAATAATTGGCGTCAGCCCGACGAATAGATAAGTAATCACCAACCGCCTGCGAACACGCCACAACAATTTACGCTTCAACCAGCGCAGCGCCTTTAGACCGTAGTAAACGCTTGTGAGGCAGACTGCGATAAAGGTAATCGAGCCGAACAAAGAGCCGATTGCTGTCTCTTTGTAAAAGCTCCTATTGCTGGCATACATCCAGACAACGAGGAGCGCTCCGGCAACAATCGCCACTCGCGGCATCACACGTCGCAGCCATCGCCGCACATTCGATAATGCCAGCCTGAGCTTGCCGCGTTGCCCTTCGATTTGTCTCGGTTCAGCCATTCGCACGCCTACAAGTTAAGTCTTAAGGAACGAAAGTCAAAGATGAAAGGTTCGAGGTTAGAAGTCAATAGCGTCTAGAAGAAATGATGAATGCTGAACGATGAATGATGAATTAAGGAAAGACGATTGCTTTTCAGTTCATCATTCATCGTTCAGCATTCATCGTTTTCACCCGGCAGAGGCCAGAAGCCCTTGCTCTTCATCTCCCGTTTCGCGCTCAACCTTCAACTCGGCAGGCAGACGAAGCTTGCCGGAGGCGAAAAGCGCGAGCCAGAGGAGGCCGGGCGCGGCTGACAACAGGCCGGAGATGACTGTCAACACGCGCGGAGTGATAACGTGCAGAGACCATGCGGCGAAGACCGTCGAGATACTCATCACGAAGATTTCCGCAGCGCGGTCTGTAGTGATAACACGCCCGCGCAAGTTGTCAGGTATCAGGCGCATCATCAGAGTCTCCTGCACCGCGAACTCCATGCCGACGATGAGGCGCGACAGGAAGAGCATCAAGCCGGTCAGCCACAGCGTCGGCATCAGCCCGGCGATTGCGAAGACTAGCCCGTGCGCGAACAACATCCAGCCGATGAACTTGACGGTTGCTCCATGCAGTTCCAGGTGCGCGCCAACTCGCCGCGCAAACAGCATCCCGGCGAAGACGCCCGCGCCGACGGCAGCATACAACGCCGCAACGCCCGCGTCGCCTTCGAGTCCGCCCTGGCCTGCGAAGACTACGCCGCCCAGCCTATCGTAGATCAGGTTACACGCGCCCCCTCCCGTTGCCCACAGCACGTTGATACCGATGATTGCTGCGACCAGTGGATGGCGTGCGATGTACTTCCAACCCTCATGCATGTCGGTCCAGACGCGCGGGCGTTTTCTCGCCGCACGCTTTTCAGTTTCACTGCCGCTCTCACTTTCGACTTGAGTTTCCTCCCTCATCTCTTCCTCCGGGATCAGCCAGATGGAATAAGCAGAGGCGAGAAACGAAACAGCGTTGATGATGAACGCAGCCTTGTAGCCGAAGCGCGCAGAGGCCCAACCGCCGAGCGCAGCGCCGAGCGACATCAACAGAAAGCGCGAAGAGTACATCAGCGCATTTCCCGCCAGCAGGCCCTGCCCACCAGTGATGTTCGGCATCGCAGCGTTCTTCGCAGCTTCAAAGAAGGCTGACAGGAGCGTCGCCACGACGGTGCAGGTGTAAGCGATCCACAAATCTTCCGGGCCGCGAACCAGCAGGAAGCCGAGCGCGGCGACGGCCCGCGCCACATCCGAAACGATCATCACAGTGCGCCGCGACCAACGGTCAACAAACGCTCCCGCTAATGGCGCTAAGAGCGCAAACGGCACGAGCCGCGCAAGCAACATCGTTGCGGTAGCTTCAGGCGCGGCCACAGAGACTGCGCGCACCAATCCAAGCCCGGCAATGAAGTTGAACCAGTTACCTAGTTCCGAAACAACCTGCCCCGACCACAACCACCTGAAGGAGCGGTTGCCCCTGAGCAATTGCATGTAAGTACTCGAACACAATTAGATTAAACCAAGATTGAACTCAGAGAAGCGAATCTTCAACCCTTTGCCGACTGCGGCCAACGCCTGTCTGACTTGATAGAACAGTCCATCTGTCGTCGCATAATC
>JAVHWL010000052.1:0-57828 GCA_032159825.1 Acidobacteriota bacterium | reverse complement strand
AGCCATCTCATTGCTGCGAGTATGTGGCGCAGAAAACATCGCGGCAGCTACTCGTCGGTATGCGGCACGTCCGGCGTTAGCTTTGGCAGCCGTTGGGCTAAATCTTCGAGAATGAATAGACCCTGAGGCAAAGTAGTGCCTACATAGGGCGTTGCCTTTAATTCTCCTACTTGTTGCCGCCTCCTTTTGGGAGTTGAGCGAGCACCCTGTTCTTCTCATGTCGTGCCCACTCCAACTGTCGCTCGACGTATTTCCTCATATCGCTCTCAGCATCTTGCTCGTTTGTGGAATCAGCCTCCTGCGATTCGGGGCGTTGATTCCAATAGTCTATAAACTCATCAAGCGCGGCGATGCACTTCTGCCCTAGCTCCGCGTAGTTCGGGGAGAGGTTTTCAACCGCATCGTCGTACTCTTGCAGACTGCTTTGCGCTTTCAGTTGTCTCTCTTCATCTGTCATCCCTTTTGCTCCCTTCTCAAGCTAGCTGCTGAGTTTCGCTTTAACGATCTCGCTCACCGTCCGCCCGTCGGCGCTGCGTCCCGAAAGACGCGCCTGCGCTGCCTTCATCACCGCGCCCATCTCACGCATGGAAGAAGCTCCCGTTTCGCTGATGGCTTCAGTAACTGCCTGTTCAATCTCTTCGCGCGTGGCGGCTCGCGGCAGGTAGGCTTCGATGACTTCGATCTCGGCCTGCTCCTTATCGGCTAATTCCTGTCGCCCGGCCTTCTCATATTGCTCTATCGAATCACGCCTTTGCTTGACGAGCGATTGGAGCGCCTTTGTCATCTCTTCGTCTGTTAGCTCACCACCCTTTTCAATCTCGCGGTTCATGAAGGAGGCTTTGACCATGCGGAGCACGGAAAGGCGCGGCGCATCCTTCGATTTCATCGCGGCGGTCAGATCGGAGACGATTCGTTCTTTGAGACTCATAGTTGGAAAATTCCTTTCGTGTAAGTTGTAAGCCGAAAGATGGATGGTTTACAAGTGCTGCGCTTAATAGTTAGGATTGGCGCGCTCTTCTTATGAACGACTTTCCGGCCTTGATGCTCCGGCCACCAAGAGGATTTTAATTGGAAGTTAAGCAGACACGGCTTCGCTGGCGTTGGGGCGTGCTCGCGGGCCTCGCCATGATGATTCTCTCCCTCTACCCGCAGTTGAACCTGTGGGCCATACGCGGCCACGATTGGAACGGGGCGTATGCTTACAACGACATAGACGAAGTTGCCTACGCCGCTTACCTCGAAGCGTTGATTGAAGGTCGCCCGCGCCTGAGCGACCCTTACACAGGGCACGACGACGCGCCAGGCTTACGGCAACCAGAATCTCTCTTCTCAATCCAGTTCATCCCGCCTTACGCGATTGCGCTTCTAGCGCGCCCGCTTGGGCTATCCGCATCCTCCATGATGATTATGGTCGGCGCGCTCGCGGCGTTTGCAACCGCGCTCGCCCTCTTCTGGTTGATAGGCATGCTGACGGGCGACGAGCGCATAGCCGCTACGGGAGCATTGACGGTGCTCTGCCTGGGAACGCTCGCCTGCGCGCAGGGAGCAATCGTTCAACTCTTGGGACGCGGCTGGGCTTACCCGTATCTTCCATTCCTCAGACGATACTTGCCCGCGCTCCCGTTTCCGGTCTTCTTCATCTTCTGCGCGCTCGTGTGGCGCTCAATCAGGAACGACAACAAGCGAGCCTTCTACCTTTATGCTGCTGGCGCTGGCCTGGCCTTTGCCGTGCTCGTCTATTCCTATTTTTATCTCTGGACAACTGCTGCCACGTGGCTCCTTTGCTTCGCCGTCTTGCTCTTGATCGCAAAGCCCGACGGCTGGAAGCGCGACTTGAAATCGTTTGCTGTCACGGGCGCACTCGCCGCCGCCGCTCTCTTGCCCTATTCGATTTTGCTCTCGAATCGCGCGACCACGATGGACTCCGTGCAGTTGCTGGCGCTCACGCACGCCCCAGACCTTTTTCGCACGCCGACATTGATCGGCGTGGCGGTTTTAGCGATGCTCGTTTACGCACAGCGGCGCGGGCGTCTTGAATGGAGAGACAGGAGGGTGCTTCTGACCGCCGCCTTCGCGTTGACGCCGCTCATAGTCTTCAACCAGCAGGTCGTAACCGGACGCTCGTTGCAGCCGATTCATTACGAAGTCTTCATCGTCAACTACGTCGCCGCCTTCTCGCTTGTGCTGACAGCGGCGCTCGTCTGGCGCAAGACCATCACGAATGCGAGCCGGAAGTTGGCGAGCACTGTTTTGCTCATCGTTGCGCTCCTCACTTTCGGCTGGGGGGTTGTCGAAGCGGACATCACGACCCACGTTCTTGATGAGCAGAATGTCATCCGCGACGATGCTGCGCTGGTGGGCCGTCGTTTGAGAGAACTCTCGCGTGAAGCCTTGCAGGACGGAGGAGAAAAGCATGAAGTCGTCTTCGCGCCGAACCTGATACAGGGAGATGATCTGCCGACATTAGCGCCGCTGTCTGTGCTCTGGGCGCGCCACCTGCACATCTTCTCCGGCACAACCTGGGAAGAGAGCAAGGAGCGTTTCTACCAGCAGGCTTACTACGCAGGGCTGGACGCGCACTGGCTCGAATCGGAGTTGAACAACGGAAACTTCGTCGTCGTCATCGCGCTCTTCGGCTGGGGGCGCAACCATGATCGCTTGACGGTCAATTCTGTTCCGCTGACACGCGAAGAGATTGCGGCGGAAGTTAACGCTTACGCGCAGTACATAGCCTCCTTCGACCGCGAACGCGCCGCGCACCCGAAACTTTCCTACGTCGTCACGGACGCCTACGGCGGCTTCGATTTCTCAAATCTTGATCGCTGGTATGAACGCGACGCAGGCGAGCGCCTGGGCAACTTCATGCTCTACCGCGTGAAGCTGCGGCCATAGCAAACCCAAGCGCGAATCGTAAATAGTCGGAGGTCGGTTCTTGCCATCAATCAGACTAGGCGTGATGCCCGTTGGAGCGTGAGAGGTGTTCGCGCAGGAAGTGGCCCGTGTGCGATTCCTTAACTTTCATAATCTCTTCGGGCGTGCCTGTAGCGACGACGTAGCCACCACGATCTCCGCCCTCAGGCCCAAGATCAATAACGTAGTCGGCGGTTTTGATGACATCGAGGTTATGCTCGATGACGAGGAGGCTTCCGCCAGCTTCGAGGAGTGCGCGGAAGGCTGCAAGCAGTTTGTTGATGTCGTCGAAGTGTAGGCCGGTGGTCGGCTCGTCGAAGATGTAGAGAGTTTTCGCGCCCGTGCGTTTGGAGAGATGCGCGGCGAGTTTGACTCTCTGGGCTTCGCCGCCTGAAAGCGTTGTGGCCGATTGTCCGAGGCGCAGGTAGCCTAAGCCGACATCATCAAGCACGCGCAGCTTGTTCGTGATCTTCTGCACTTCACGGAAGAAGGTCATGGCTTCGCGCACGGTCATTGAGAGAACGTCGTTGATATTCTTGCCGCGATAGCGCACGTCCAGAATCTGCGGCTTGAAGCGCGTCCCCTTGCACTCTTCGCAGACGAGTTCGACATCAGCCAGAAACTGCATCTCGACCGTGACCGTGCCGTCGCCCTGGCAGACTTCACAGCGCCCTCCCGGAACGTTGAAGGAGAAGAACGAAGGATCGAAGCCATGCGACTGCGCCTCGCGTGTCGAACTGAACGCTTCACGAATCGCGTCGTAAACTTTGATGTAGGTGACAGGGTTGGAGCGCGGCGTGCGTCCGATGGGCGACTGGTCAACGAGAATCACATCGTCTATGAACTGCCCGCCTTCGAGTTTCTGAAACGCGCCGACCTGTCCCTGCCAGTCGCCGCGCTGCTTCTTCAGTCCTGCGTAGATGCAATCGTGAATCAGCGTTGACTTGCCTGAGCCTGAGACGCCCGTGACGCAGGTGAGCATGTCGAGCGGCACGTCAACGTCAATGTTCTTGAGATTGTGCTCTGAGGCATTGTGTACGCTGAGGCGGCGCTTGTGCGGCGCGCGTCTTTGCTTCGGAGATTTAATTTCCACTTCGCCACGCAGGTAACGCGCCGTGAGCGATGATTTATCTGTGAGCAGATGCGCGAAGTCGCCTTCGTAAATCACCTGCCCGCCTAACTCCCCGGCAGCCGGGCCAATGTCCAGGATGTGATCGGCGGCGCGCATCATCTCCGCATCGTGCTCGACGACGAGCACCGTGTTGCCTATGTCGCGCAGGTTATGCAAGAGACGAATAAGGCGCTCGCTATCTCGCGGGTGCAGGCCGATGGAAGGCTCGTCCAAAACGTAGAGCGCGCCGACGAGCGATGAGCCGAGGTTGGTTGCAAGCTGGATGCGTTGCGCTTCACCGCCTGAGAGTGTGGAGGCTAGGCGGTCGAGCGTTAGATAGTCAAGTCCGACATCAACCATGAAACGCAAACGCCGTCTGACTTCAAAGAGCACACGTTCCGAAACGGCAGCCTGCTCTGGCGCAAGCTCAAGCGTGTCGAAAAAGATGGCGGAGTCTTTGATTGAGAGAGCGCAGACTTCCGGCAGCGTGCGGCCACCGACAAGCACGTCGCGCGCTTCCTGGCGCAGACGCCCCCCGTTGCAATCAGGGCAGAGCGTGTAGCCGCGATACTTGGAGAGGAAGACACGTATGTGCAGCTTATATTTCTTCGTCTCCAGCCACTCGAAGAAGCCGCGCACGCCGCTCCAGTGTCCCTTGCCTTCGATAATCGCGCGCTGCTCCGCGCGTGGTAATTCCATGAAGGGCGTGTCCAGCGAGATGCGCTCCTGTTTGCAGAAGCGGCGCATCTCCGTTTTAGCCCACTCGAACTGCGGCTTCGTCCAGGGTTCAATCGCGCCCTCTGCGAGCGTCAACCCCGGATTCGGAATCACTAAATCCAGATCGAGGCCGATAGTGTTGCCGAAGCCTTGGCAGGTCGGGCACGCGCCGTAAGGATTATTGAAACTGAAAAGACGCGGCTCAGGTTGAGCATAGACTGTGCCGTCGTACTTACACTCGAATCGCTCGGAGAAGCGCAGACGCCTCGGCTCATCTTCAACCGTTTCGATGGTGGCCGTGCCGTGACCTTCCTGAAAACAGGTTTCCAGAGAATCAACCAGGCGCTCGCGCACATCCGCGCGCGCGACGAGGCGATCAATCAGCGCGTAAACTTGATTGAAATCCTCGCGCGTGTAGTCGTCCGGTGAACTGAGATCAATAGTTTGGTGCAAGGTAGCATCGTAAAGTCTGGTGAAGCCGCGCTGCATCAGGCTCATGACGTGCGCTGTAATCATGTGGCGCGATACCGCCTGCGACTTCGGCTCCGCTTTGCGTTTGCGTCCCGCGCTCACTTTCTTGCCGTTGCCGTTGGTTTCAACGCGCAAGCCTGCCTCTGCTGGAAAGAGAACGTAAAACCTTGTGCCTTCGGTGAGCGTGCCCAAGACTTCCTGCGCGGCGGATTCCGGCGTGTCGTGGTGAACTTCGCGCCCGCAGACGCGACAAAAGGTTGTGCCCGCGCGCGCGTACAAGAGACGCAGGTAGTCGTAAACTTCCGTCTGTGTGCCGACGGTCGAGCGCGGGTTGCGAGTAGAGTTCTTCTGGCGAATGGCGATGGCGGGCGCGATGCCGCGCACTTCGTCCACGTCCGGCTTATCCATGCGCTCCAGGAACTGGCGCGCGTAGGCCGAAAGCGATTCGACATAACGACGCTGGCCTTCGGCATAAACCGTGTCGAAAGCGAGCGAGGATTTGCCTGAGCCTGAGACGCCCGTGACGACCGTCAACTGCCCGACAGGTATCGAAAAGGAGATGTTCTTGAGATTGTTGACGCGCGCCCCGCGCACTTCGATGGCTTCTTCTATCATGTCTTGAGTTACGCGCCGCACTACACAGTGGGAGATTTTAGGTCTGCGGCAAACTCACATGATAACCCGAATTTTCTTGAAGACGAAACGCAGAACGGGCAAGCAGAAAATGGGGATTGAAGAGACTTCTGCCCAAAAGAAACATTCAACCTATATTTGTACAGAGAAGCATGAAAAGCACGCTATTGAGGCGTGGGTTTGAACGAGTTGTTAGCCGTCACCCTTCGCCGTAACCACGCTCTTTCGCTCCTCCTTACTATACTAACCAACCTTATTCTTGCGATACTCATACACGCGATTTGTTAACAGCTCTCCCGCTCGGTAGTAGAAGTAAAGTTGATTTTGCTCAACTGCTCGCTGTTGCTTTTGTGCTTCTTTGAAAGCGTCATAAATTGCTGTGGCGGCTCCGACGCTAGCTGCCATTGCCATAGTAGTTATAGTAGGTAGGGAGGAAAGCTGGGACACGATAAAAGAGAAAACGGAAGTGCTTAATGCAGGCTTGTCAGCAAGCTTGCGCGTTGCCAATTCTAGCAAGGAGCTGTTTGATTTTACGGCGTCTTCGATGTCGAGAACTGCGGACTCAATGTCTCGATGAAATGTTTCTTCTGCCTCGGCAGAAAACTCTTCACCCCACGAAGCATTTCTGATCTTGTCCGCATACTTGATGATCGCACTACGAAATCGTACAAGATGACGCTCAAGGTCTCTGCGTATATCTAATACCTCGTTCATTGAAGCTTCGTCGAACAAAGGGAGTCTTTTAAGTATATCCGCCGCAAGTTGCGTCTGTTTCCCCTGAGCAATGCGGGTCGGTGTTGGTGATAAAACCCCGACATCTATCGCTGTTTTAACCAAACTACCTGTCCCATCATCAAACAGAGGGTACGTGGAGGCATCGGATATAGTGTTCATAACCACGTTGGTGAATTCAGCAGCGATCTTTTGTACGCTTTCATTAAACGTTCCCTTGAGACTACTCGCGCCAATGTTTTCGGCCTCTCTGATCGGAAACTGATGTATTTCTAGCAATCCAGCTTTCACAGCTTGATCAAATTCCTGCTGCGCTTTCTCCAAATCCAAAGTCTTGAAGCGGCTTTTGAATTTTTCATACTGCTGGGCATGTAGCTTCTTAGATTTGAGCCGGAAGAGTATGTCTTTAATTGTTGGATTTTTAGACTGATAGCATTCACGCGCCTTCCGGTTCGCGTAAAGCGCAGAGGCGATTTCCTCTTTGCTAGAGTACATATGCGGGATCATTTCTTCGGTTTTATATGTTTCTTTCACCAAATCATCCAGACTTATATCCCGTTTTTCCAATACAGAAATCCATGTAGAGTATTGTGCGCTGCAAAGCTTAACGTTATCTGCATATAACAACGCAGCTTTAGTCATCTGAAGATCAGGCTCTAAGGTGGGTGGTTCTGCGCCAGCTGTACCAATAGTTATATGAAACATTTTCTCTCTCCTTAAGAGAGACGGCTAACGCATATTAGACGCCCTAACAGGCGTCACAAATTACGCCCAAAGAGGCGTCTAATCTTCCTTTAGTGTCAGAATGTTCAGCATTCTCGTCCATGTTACAGAATTAGGCTGCCAATACTCTTCCAGATTAGACGCCCATCAAGTTGACACGAGGCTCATGGGAAAATTCCTGCCAGCAGAAAAGAGTGTGAGTAAACCGTATTGAAGATAAAAGTGCGTGGCGTGGTTGTCAATTAAAACGGCAGAGATTACTGGCAGGATTATCTTTGTCTTCTCACCGTGACTCCCGGCGGCGGGCGAAACTCGAAGGCATCTGCGGGGGCGATGAAGTTCTCGCGCAGGTTTGTCAGGGTTACTTCTGAGACTGCTCCTGCTTCATCCATCATCTTTACTTTGAGGATTCGCCCGTCCGCGTAGACTTCCAATAAAACTTCGCGCAGGCCGGTTGATGCGCCGCGCGGGATGAGACGAAGAGTGCGTGTTTCAGCTTGCGCGTCGTTTTCAAGGAGCGTGATTGAGCGAAACTCGCGGCGCAGATTCGTTTGGCCTAGAAGGAAGAGGAAGGGGAAGCGTGCGTCAGAGACGTTGTTCGCGTCGGCGTGAGTGGCTTCGCGGTCGGCGGGAATGTAGAGCCAGACATCACGCCCGTTGACGATGAAGAGCTTGCCGGGCTTCGGGTCGTACTCCCAGCGCATACGTCCGGGGCGTTGCAGGACGAGCCGCCCGCGCTCACGACGCTCGCGCATTCCAGGCGCGCTGTAGACTTGCTCAAACTCAGCCGCCAGCCCGCGCATACGCCCGTAGCGCGATTCGATCTCTCTTATTAATTGATCCGCGCCACTACTGCTACCGCTCACGCCATTAGCGCGCTGAGCGTTTTGGGTGCTGGCGCTGGCGGCCACAAGCAGAGCGAAGAGCAACACGGACACGAGGCTGGAAATCTTTATCATTAACTCTCGACCCTTCGAGTCTCAGTTCATCTAAAGTCGAAAGCTAACGCCAGTCGGGAGGCTCTATCGGCGGCACATAAGTTTTTTCAGTCTCATCCGACTTGCGCGCGTTCAATCGTTTGGAGTCGAAACATGCGGGAAGCTTGCGTTTGAGTAGCTCGTCGAAAGCCGCTTCCTGCTGCGCGCTGGCGAAAGCGCGCCGGGGGATGACCGAGATCATATTTTCTCCGTACACCAGAATATAAAATCTCTCGTTCTCTATCACCCTTGAATACAGACTCCATTGAACTAGGGCATCAATCTGCGCGGTCTTGAACTGAATACCGTCATCGGAAAATTGCAGAAAATATTCATCCCGAAACTTAGGGTCGCGGCGAAATCTTTGACGCGGCACGACGAAGAAAAGAAGAGACCAGATGAGAAGCAAGACCACGCCGATAAAGGTCAGGAGAAAAGAGAATGCCGAGTCCAGATTCAGAAACGAGACTAAGAAGATACCTGCCGCCACACAAATAAAACTCAAGATAAGCCGAATCAAAAAGCTCTTCGAGCCTGTCAGGTAGAAACGTATCGCGGCGATGTATTCCTCTTCCGTGTACCTGAAGCGAAGACTAATTGTTTCCATTAACATCTTCTCCCTGACGATCTGCGACTTCACGCACGAAGAGTTCTTCGAGCGATTGCCTGACGGGTTGCACGGAAATTAAGCGACCTTCTGCGCGGCGCAGGGCTTCGAGCGCCGTGTCCACGTCGCGTTCGTCCGCGACTTCGATGCGCGCACCGCCTGCTGTTGAAGTGATGTGCGAGCCTTCGAGTATGGGGAAGACGCTTGAGAGGTTTTCAGCCGTTGTGCCTGTGACTGTAATCTCTATCCGATGACCGTCGCCTGCGCGCTCGCGCAACTCTTCGAGCCTGCCTGTCTCAGCCAGCCGTCCGCGATTCAAGATCGCCACGCGGTCGCAGAGTACTTCTATGTCCGAGAGAATGTGCGAACACATGAAAACGGTCGTGCCTGTGGAGCGCAAGGCTGCGATGAGGTCGCGCACCTCGCGGCGGCCTATCGGGTCAAGGCCGCTCATCGGCTCATCCAGAAAAACTATTTCGGGATCATTGACCAGAGCCTGCGCCAGCCCGACGCGCTGCAACATACCTTTCGAGTATTTACGAAGCTGTTTGTCCCAACTCTTCTCGTCCAGATGCACGCGCGAGAGAAGCTCTTCGGTTCTTCTATTTCTCTCAAGGCGTTTGTAGCCGAAAAGCTCGGCGCAGTAGTTAAGAAGCTCGCGCGCGGTCAGGTAGTCGTAGAAGTAAGGGTTTTCGGGAAGGTAGCCGATGCGTGCGTGCATGGAAACATCGTTGATGTCGCGGCCCAGGATGCGCGCTCGCCCGGCAGTCGGGTAGATGAGGCGCATCAGGAGTTTCATCGTCGTCGTTTTCCCAGCGCCGTTCGCGCCGAGAAAGCCGAAGATTTCGCCGCCTTCAACCGAGAGAGTCAGCCCATCGAGCGAGCGCACCTTCCGCTTGCGCCAGAAGCCGACCTCATAATCCTTCGTCAGATTTTCTATTTCAATAACAGACATGGCGGTTAATTATGAATGATGAATTATGAATGATGAATTAAAGACAAAAGCTTTTCAGTTCATCGTTCATCATTCCGCATTCATCGTTCAAATCCTTTCATTTGTACGGCACTAAAGACGTAGGGTCCAGGTCAACGTCGCAGCCGTTCTGGACGAGAACGTAGGGCGTGTTTGCCGGGTCAAGCGGAGCGCCGTTAGCATCAAGCTCTAAGCCTGCGGCGCGCAAAGGGGCGGCGATTTCTTTCCACTCTGTTGGACATCGCCCCTTTCGTGCGGAGTAATCCGCCAGCACACGACGCACCGCATCGCGCTCCTCAAACGAATCAATCTGTAACAGGCGTAGCTCGGCCATGCGCCTGATGTCCGCATCATCCGATTGCTCTTTGATACGTTTGTACATCTCGCGTGCTGTGGCAGAGCTACCTCCTTCGGCCAGCATACGCGCGCTCATGGCCTGCATCCACATGGGCGCGCCCGCAATTCGCGCTCCTTCCGTGTAAGTCTCGCTCGCCGTTTTGTAGTCTTTGCGCTGCCAGTAGATGTAGCCGAGGTGATGATAGAGACGCCATGCGTCAGGGTTTTGCTCAATCCCTTTCTTCAGAAGCTTGATGGCGTCCTCGTCGTTAATCGCCGGCAGCACCGCAGCGCCGTACTCGTAAACCGGGAGGAACTGCGGGTCGAGTGTGGTCGCGGTGTCGAGCAAGGGGTAGAGAAGCTTCAGGTCGAGCGAGGCCAGGTCGTCCATCTGGAAATGACCTTCCTTCGCTATGATCTTGCGCCCGACATACTGTAGCGAGCGCATCCAGTACCAATCAGCTATCAGGCCGTTAAAGCCCAGGCTCATGCGCCGCGCCGCAGCACCCGTAACGTAGAGTTTCTCTTCTTCGAGTTTGGAATCAACGGGCGGTCGGTTCATCTCAATCCAGCGATTTAACCCTGCGACTGAGCCGAGTCCGAGCAGGATGACGAGCGAGAGCAGAATCGTCTGCCGCCGCCTGGCAGCCGCCGCGCCCTCGTTGGTTCTGTTCTCCTCAGTTTTACTCATTTGAAGTTGCGGCGATTGAAGATGAGTGTCGCGGCGCTGAGCAGGACTGTGATGTAGATGAGGGCGTAAGCGAGCGAGGCGAAGAACATCGCCGGAGCAGGCGTCTGCCCGTGCGCTGCCGGTGTGATGTAGCTGTAGTTCGAGAGATTCGGCAGCAGGTAAAAGAGCGCGCCGAAGAGATAGCGTGCGCTGGTTGTTCCCATCGAAGCTGCGAAGGCTTTCAGGTCGGCGCTGAAGTGGCCGATAATGAAGACGAAGAACGTCAGCAGAGCCGAAAGCGCGGGCGATGAGAACGAGGAAAAGAGCAGGGCCACCGCCGTCAAAATCATCAGCTCGACGTAGATGAGCAAGATAGCGGGCCAGATGTTCAGGATGGGCGGCTCCCAGCCGCGCTTGACGAAGAGCAGGGCGAGCGAGACACCTAATCCCATCACGACGACGTTGACGAGCAGCGTCAGGCAGAGGCCAAGATATTTCCCGACTAGAAATTCACCGCGCCCGACAGGTTTAGAGAAGATAGCGTAGATTGTGCGCCGCTCAATCTCTTTATAAACCAGCCCGACGCCGACGAAGATCGAGATGAACGCGCCGAAAAGCAGCATCGCGCTCAAGCCAAGGTCTGTGATGATCTTCGATTCCTGCGCGTCCGAAAGCTCGCCCAGGAAAATCGCGCCGACGATTAAGAGCAGGACGAAGAAGACCAGATTGTAGAGCACGCGGTCGCGCACGGCTTCACGAAAAGCGTTGCGCGCGACTGCCCGGATGCGTCCCCAAACGCTCGTCTGCGGCGCGCCCTTGAGCGCGCTTCGCGTTTCTCCTGCGGCGATCTCTTTTTCGTTGAGGCCGTTCACCAAGCTGTTCGATTCCTGCCTCTTGTTTTCAAGGTCAGCATGCGCCGGAATCATACTCATAGCTTCGCACCCTACGCAAACTAAAGATGAAAAGAGCTAAGATCAGAAAACATCCAAGAGCGCTCGTGAAGGCCGCAACCTTCGCGCTCAGCGGCTCGCGGAAGACCAGTTCGACAGAGACCGCATCGGGCGGCAGTGAGATCAAGAGCGCGCCGTCCGTTGCCGCACTCGTCGGCAGAGCCTTTCCGTTTGCGGTCGCCGCCCAATGCGGATAATAAAAAGTTCTCACACGCGCTTCCAATTGAGCGCCTGGGCCTACTTGAAAGACGCGCCGCTCCGCCTCCCATGAATTGATAGTCAACTCCCTCTGTCCCGCTTCGACTTCGCTCGACATCTCCCGCACAGGTAGGTTGACCCAAACCGGCAGCCAGTAGTTGATGCTCGGTGAGCCAGGGATTGAATGAAGCGTGGTCTCAAACTGCGGGCGCGTGAGGTAACGCGCCTCCAGGATGATATGCGAGACCGTCAGGGCCAGAGAGATGAGCATTGCGCCTGCGACCAGGAGGGCAGGCAGACGCCGCGCCCCGCGCGCTTTCTTGATCCAGAAATGAACCGTCGCGGCTGCTACCACAGAGCCTGCCATTGAAACGATTGTCAGCCATCGCCAGGGAAACTGCGCTTCCTGCAAAGGAGGGATGATGGCCCAAAGGGGGCGACTGAGCGGCGTCGCCATCAGAAAGGCGAAGAGAAGAAGAAGGCTGGCGACACGCGCCCCGCGTCTTGCCATTATCCCGCGCGGCGCGCGGCGCAACATAGCGATGCCGGGCAAGAGCATCATGAGGGTCGCAAACGCGAGGATGTTCATCCACCAGACGTTCAGGTTCTCCGGTGAAAACGTGGAGAAGAGAAAGTTGTAACGATAGTCAACCGAGAGATCGGGCTGAAGGCTATTGGCCTTGATCCACGTTAATTCCGACAGCATCGTCACCCAGTAAAACGCGCTGGCTAAGAGCGCGAGCGATGCGCCCAGGGCCAGCCTCCACAGGGTCGCCAGGCGCGCTCCCTTTTCCATGCGGAGCAGCCCGTAAACAAAGAGCGCGAAGCCGCCGATAACCGTCAAAGGGAGATGAGTCAAAACCAGGATGGCGAACGAGACTGCGAGGCCGACAACATCGCGCATGCGTCTTCTCTGGCAGATTCTTTCGACAAAGGCGAACGCAAACGGCAAGACCGCGCAGCCTGCATACTCAGCCAGCAGAAAAGATTGATACAGTTCGTTGATGTGATAAGGCATCAACGTGTAGAGGATGCCCGCCCACATAGCAAGCGAGCCAGGCAGGAAGGCGCGCGCCCAGAAGTAAACGCCAAGCCCGCCTATCACGGAGAGAAGCGTAAAGACGAGCAGGCTTGCCGCATACCAGTTGCCGGTTAAGGCTCGGCTAGCGCCGAGCAGGTAATAGGTGGCCGGAGGGTAAAACCTGAAGCTCGGATCACCATAGCCGCCGTTGGATTCCGCCAGCCATCCGGGAGATAGTTCGCCTGCTTGCAGAGAATCATAGAAGGGGAGAGCGAAGCGAAAGTGATTCCAGGTGTCGTTATTAGTCGGAATGCCGCGAAAGAATGCGGGCGCAAGCGCAAAGACTGCGACGGCGACAACGCACAGCACAGCTAATCGTTTTCGCGCGAAGCGGGCCAGACCTCTACTGTGAGAGTTTGCCTGCCGAGCGTTGACGACAGCTTCGTCAATCATCTCTTGCTGTGCCTCAATGCCGGACTGCGACGGGGTCATAGCTTTAGCTTCACGCTCCACGCAAAGAACTGTTTCTTAAAGTAGCTTGTGTTTTGAAAAGACCGCTTAGTGTGTGGCCGCGCTCAGAAGTGAGTTCTCGTCGAGGACGGCTACGGGTGTGCGCCTGTCATTTTCGTCGAGCGCGGCGAAGATGCAGCTTTCAGGAGAAAGCTGGCCGGGCATGGCAATGCTTTTATCCCGGAACGCGGCTACCTTCGCAGCATTCCGGCCAAAGCAGATCAATTGCCTCCAACCGCGCGCGGCTCGCACATCTATCGCCAGCGCAGCCGCATATTCTTCATTCGCTTGTTCCGTGCGACCAATTTCGGCGAGCGCGCTCGCGTGGCGCACTTTCAGGAAGACCGAATGCGGATAGACCCGGACTGCCTGAGCGAGAGTCTGCTCGGCCACTTGCATCAAGCCTGTTCCGGCCTCGGCAGCCGCTAGATAGGCATAGCAGGCCGAAGTGTTGTAGCCGCGCTCCACAGCGTAACGCAGATGCGCGACGGCCTCCGGCGCGCGCCCCTTGAGAAAGAGCCACGTGCCGAAGTTGAAATGCGTCGGCGCGTCGTATGGACTCCAAGCCAGAGCCTGCCTGTAAAGCTGCTCGGTTCGAGCGGCGCTCGTTGCTGATTGGGCCATGCCCTGTAGGACGGAGTTGAGCGCCTGCGCGCCCCTTCCGCCGAACATGAGAAGCGAGAAAACGAGCGCCGTAGCCGTAGCCGCTCGCATGAAAAAGGGAGCGATGTTGACAGCCCTTTCGTCTCGCGTGCGGTTGGCGGAAAAATGAAGAACGAGCGCGGCGGCGAAGAAGAAGATGAGGCCGCTTCCCGTCCAGCGAAAAGAGACGGAGCTTGCGCCTGAACTCAAGGCAAAGACAACCAGACTACAAACCCCGCCCAGGGCCAGCGGGCTTCGCGCGCGTCTCAGCGCGCGCCATGCTGCAATCATCAGCGCCACACAGAAAACTATGAAGAGCGTAAAACCGACCACACCCAGCTCTGCCAGAATTTGCAGATACTCGTTGTGTGCGCGCTCGACAAGCATGTCCTCATTGACGGCAACCAGACCGGAGTCCGCATGGCTGGCCGAGAATTGAGCGCGCGCTTCAGGGAAAGCCGTATCATAGTTGTTCGCGCCGACGCCTGTCAGCGGGCGCGTGCTCCACATCTCAAGACCTGCGGCCCAGCAGAGAAAACGCGCGCGTGCGTTCGGATCGTCTGCTGAAGTGTTATTCAGTCGCACAAGAGGTGAGGGGCGTTTTTCTGTCGCGGACGAGGGCAAGCTTTGCAGGGCGGCGGCGGTGGCGAACAAGACGAGCAGTATAAAGATGCGTTGCAGACTGCGAGGCCGCCACTGTCGCTTGACGAGTGATGCGACCGCCAGAATCAGCATTGCCGCGCCCACTCCGACTGCGGGCGCACGCTCAAGCGACTGAAGCACTGCCAGCCACGCGAGCACAGCCGTCACTCCGCAGAAGATGGCCGCGCGCGTGCGCCGCAAATTAAGCGCGAGGATAGTGAAGATAGGAAGAGCGACGGCCAGTGGCTCGCCGAGTCCTGTCGAAGTGCGGATGAGCAGAACGGATGAACCCCAAAACTCTATTGAGCTTGAGATGCTGATGATGCAGACAACCAGGCCGAGCGTTGTGATTGATGAGCGAAGCAGCCTCGGACTTTTCGCGGCCCGGCCCAGCATGAGGAAGAAAAGCAGGTACGCGCCCCAGACGAACGTATGATGCAGAGCGGGAACAAGGCTCACCGCCCACAGAAGGGAAGCGGCGCTCCAGAGGAAGAAGAGCGCGACGGGAATCAGCGTGAAAAGCTCTGTGCGTCGAAGCGTCGAAGACCATGCGCCTGTTTTAATAGCTCGTCTTGCAAGCAGCACTAATGCTGTCGAGAGCAAGAGCGCCAGAACTATCTCTTGTCGCCAGGGCATGCTGTTTGACGCAGACGGAGGCAATCCAGGCGCTAACGGGGCCAGTAAGACCAGCGGCCACAGGGCGGTTATAGCCGAGAGCGGGTCCTGCGTAACTAATCGTCGGAAGCTCAACATAAGCGGATAAAAAATTTGCGGGGGCGGAAGCTTATGACTCCCTCCCCCGCAAGGTATTGTACAAGTTGTAAGGTAAGTCTTAGTTGCCCAGCGGCGTCATGGCTACGACCAATGCTCTGGTGGTCTTGGCAGCAAGACTGGCTTCACCACGCATCACACCATCTTCCGTGATACCGAAAACACGCGTGCCGGACTGCGACGGGCCGCTTGTTACCTGCGGACTGGCCTGCGCAGCAAACTGCGCCAACACACCTGTCGAAGGCGCTGTCACTTCCGGGACGGTGAAGGTGTAACCACTCTTGGTGCCCGATCCGAGCACGGAGTCAATCAGTGATGCGCCTGACAATGTTGCCAGCGCGGTGGCACTGGGGGTGAAAGCGCCGTTGCCGGATGTTGCCTGGTAGGTGCTCTCAGCACTGTGAATGGTACGCAGTGAAGACTGTGCTGAACCTTCGTTGGCAGCGCGGCGTGAGGCGAGGAGGTTAGGGATGGCGATGGCGGCGATGATGCCGATGATCGCAACGACGATCAGTAGCTCGATTAGAGAGAAGCCTTTTTGGCCTTTTTTCGTTTGCATTTCTTTCAGGTGCTCCTTAAGCAGAAGGGGTAGAGTTAATAGTCAAAATTCTCGCGCCACCGGCTTTAGTCTCAGGCTTCAGGCCGCGCTCTAGCGCGATTCTCACCCCTGCTCTTAACAAACAGTGTGCCGCAAGCCTTCGTGCGACGAGAATGGTTAAAAATCGGCACAAGCTGCCGATTTTTCGAGGAATTTTTTTTACAGCGACCCGTTGGGCCAGCGCATGACCCGGCAATCTGACAAATAACGGCAGTCGTTGAGTGACGGTTTTCGTTAAGTTATCCAAGTTGAGGATGGAGCAAAGATAGGCTGGAAGATAACGGGGAAGGTTTACTACTGAATGGCATTGCTGGCGGCAGTGGCGGTTGCGCCGACTTCGACACGCATCACGCCGGTGGCATCAACAAAGTAATGCTGATAGGCATTCGCCGGGTCTAAAACCGGATCGGCGATGGCTTCATAGTTGAGCGGGTCTATAGGTGTCGCGCTGAATGTGTAACTGCTTTTCTTGCCGCTGCTCAGATTTGAATCAGCTATATAGTTAGCGATTCCAAGCTCTGCGAGGGTTCCATACTGATCCTTAGCCGAATGATAAGCGGCCTCAGACGAGTTGACCGTGCGCATGGAAGCTACTGCCGAAGCGGAATTAGAGGCTTGTTTGGCACGTTCAAGATAGGGAACTGCAATCGCGGCAATGATGCCGATGATGGCAACGACGATCAGCAACTCAATGAGTGAAAATCCTCGTTGTGATGTGGGAAAGTTTTTCATGTAGCGGCCAATTGATTCGCCTTTCATAAGAGTTGATACCCGGGGCAAACAGGTATTCATCGCTCTTTCAGCAACGAGTGTGCCGCGACTGGTGTGCCGGTCTCGGCTATTCCGCCGCGCTGCGGGTCGCGGAGTCGCGCAATTGGGCGGTCAGGCTGCGGATATTGTGCTTGTCCAGGAGGTGGCGCAAAGAGCGCACGGAGAGGCGCAGGAGTTCGGCGGCGCGCGTCTGGTTGCCACCTGTCCGGCGCAAGGCTTCGAGGACGTAGGTCTTTTCGAGTTGCTCAAGATGGGCGACGATATTGATGCCATCTTCAGGTAGATCGAGGGCTGAAGCGATGCGCGCAGGATTATAGTTGGTGATCTTCTCAGGGAAGCGTTCGGGGTTAATCGTGTCGGCGCGTTCAAGCGCGACGGCGCGCTCAATGGTGTGTTCAAGCTCGCGCACGTTGCCCGGCCACGAATAGGCTTCGAGCAGTTGCTGCGCTTTTTCGCTGATGGTGAGTTTGCGGTTGGCCTGCGCGCAGAACTTTTTGATGAAATGCTCTGTCAGTTCCGCGATGTCTTCCGCCCGTTCACGAAGGGGTGGAAGTTCTATCGGAATTACAGAGACGCGATAGAAGAGGTCTTCACGAAAAGTTCCTTCTTTGACCATCTGCGAGAGGTCGCGGTTTGTCGCGGCGATAACACGGGTGTTGATCTCTAACTCTTCATGCGCGCCGACGGGCCGCACCTTTCGCTCTTGCAGCACGCGCAAGAGCTTGACCTGCATGGCTGGCGACATCTCGCCAATCTCGTCCAGAAAAATCGTTCCCTGGTTGGCCGCTTCAAAGAGACCTTTGCGGTTGGTGTTTGCGCCCGTGAAAGAGCCTTTGACGTAGCCGAAGAGTTCGGATTCGAGCAAGGTCTCTGTAAACGCGCCGCAGTTGATGGAGACGAAAGGACGCTCGGCGCGCGGGCTGAGATCGTGTATGGCGCGGGCGACGAGTTCTTTGCCCGTGCCGCTCTCGCCTGTGATGAGGATGGTTGATTGCACTTCGGCAACCGTCTCGATCATCTGATAGACGGCCTGCATCCGCTCGGAGTGGCCGATGATGTTGCCGAGGCTTCCGCGCTCGCGCTGCTCTTTGATGAGAGCTTCTTTCTCAACCTTGAGCGTCTCGACCTCTTGCTTGAGCTTGAGGCGCTCAAGAGCTTTGGCGACGATCAACTTCAACTCGTCAATATCGAAAGGCTTGGTGATGAAATCGTCCGCGCCGAGCTTGAACGCTTCGCGCGCCGTGTCAACAGTCGCAAACGCAGTCATCATCACCACGGCGACTTCCGGCAGAAGCTCGCGCGCTGCCCTCAGCAGTTCAATGCCTCCGATGTCCGGCATCTTCACGTCGGAGATGATGAGGTCGGCTGCATCCTGACGCAGCATCTCAAGCGCGCGCCGCCCGTTCTCAGCCACGCGCACCTCATGACCCTCGCGCACGAACACGATTGAGAGGAGCTGTCGCATCCCCTGCTCATCATCAACGATTAGAAGTTTAGACATAAAGCAGAATCCAGAAGTCAGAATCCGGAATTCAGAATGGTCGTCGTATATTTTTCCAGCATTTTACTAACTTCTTCAAGCTGCGGTAGCAATTCCGGGTTGTCACCATAGCCGAGGTCTTTAGCTAATATCAAATAATAACGACACTCTTCAAGCGAACCCTGCGCGATATTCATCAAGCGCGCTTGGTCAGTGATGCCCTTTTTCTTGAACCCTTCCGCGATGTTCGCCGCGATAGAGATCGCAGCCCTTCGGAACTGAGGAGTCAATCCGTAAATCTCTTTCTGAGGAAAATAGTCGCTGTAATGACAGACAGACAATACAAACTGATGCGCCTTCTGCCAGACAATTAAATCTTCAAATGATTTTGCCGGAACATCAGTATTCATTCTGGATTCTGACTCCTGGCTCCTGGATTCTGCTTTTCCCCAGGTATTTCAATCGCAATCGTCGTCCCTCGTCCCTCGCGGCTGCGGACGTTGATTGTACCACCATGATCGCGGATGATCTGATACACAATCGAAAGCCCTAGCCCGGTTCCGCCGGTTCTGGATGAGAACGGCTCAAAAAGATGTTCGACCTGCTCCGGCGACATCCCGATTCCACTATCCGTGAAAGTGATTCGCACGCGATTGCTGACCGAGCGGCGGAGTTCGGCGCGCAACGTCCCTCCTTCAGGCATCGCCTGGAGAGCGTTTCGGGCAATGTTCCAGAAAACCTGTTTGAGTTGCGACGAGTCCGCATTCACCAACATTGCTTCGTCCGGGTAATCTTCTTCCAGGCCGTGCCCGTCCTTAATCTCAGGACTGTGGCGCAGCAGCGTGAACGTCTCACGCAGCAACTCGCGCACGTCAACGCTATGGGGAGCTTGCGAACGCGGGCGCGCGTAGGTCAGGTAGTCCGTGATGATGCGATTGAGACGATCTGACTCGCGCAGGATAATTTCCATCAACTCGGCCTGAGAGGAATTGGTGTCCATCTCCGAGCGCAGCACTTGAATCGAGCCGCGCATGGCTGCCAGAGGATTCCTGATCTCATGCGCGATGGAGGCGGCGACGCGACCGACAGCCGCCAGGCGATCCTGCCTGCGCGAGGTCTCTTCGAGCGAGCGCACCTGCGTCAGGTCCTGAAAGGTAATCACCAGTCCGGTTGTCTCGCCCGATTCGGCGAAGAGCGGAAAGATGCTGAAGCCTAGACGCAGGCGCAGCCCTTCGGCAGTCAAACAGTTTGCCTCAAAACGCGGGCTTGGCTCGCCAGCCTCCGCCGCGCGCATGGATTCCTCCACGTGCTCTCCAAGCTCGCCGAAGAATATCGAAACTTCCTGCCCGCGCACGTCCTCGGCCTCGTAGCCGGTAATCTCCGCTGCTGCGGCGTTGAACGTATAGATGCTTCCCTGCAAGTCAGTCGTGATGACACCCGAACGAATAGACTCGACGATGCGCTCATGCAACGCGCGCAGATCGGCGAGCGTCTGCGTGGTCTCGCTCAACTGCACATCGTAGCGCGACTGTCGTTGAGCGAGTTGCGCCGCCAGCAGTCCGACAACCAGAAAGGCTATATCGTTGAGGCCGACGGATTGAATCAACTTCAGTGTGGAAACTTCCGGCTCAAGCGGCGTAAACGAGGGAATGCGCCCCGACAGAATGGCGACGGAGAGACCCGTGAAAATGGCCGCGCAACTGACGGAAGCAACCAGCGCGGCGCGTGCTCCGAGAAAGATGCTGGCAACCGAGATGATGACGATGTAGAGGGCTGCGAAAGGTGAGCGTACATCGCCCGTCGCCCAGACGAGCCACGTGACGATCAGGACATCAATTGACAATTGAATGCTGGCCTGCAAGCGCCAGCGCGAATTCAGGCGCAGCGTGATGGCATAGAGGGCTGTGAGAATGGTGACGACGATGAAAATAAGTCGCCCGCTGCGATCCGAAACGGCAGCCTGCTCGCGTGAGAAGAGCGTGCTGGAGAGAACGAAGAGAAGCGCGGCGGAAGTCATGCGGCCAACGATCAGCCACCAGAGTTTAGCTCTGAGCGTGCGGCCCTGCCCGATTGTTTTCTCGCCTGTCCCCATCTAGCACAAGCCTACACAGAAACAGGCAAAAGGTAAAAGCAGGGCGGGCTGGCAGAGAAGAGGTAAAGTGTGAAAGCTTGCGGTGAACTCCGGCGATTGTCTGACCTGTTAGGAATCTGGTCTCCACACAGCTTAATCGCTATTCCAACATCTGGCCGCCTCCAGATCGTCCAGACACAACTCTTCAAGGATGAGTCGCCCGTTTGGTGGGTACTGGTCTCTTTCCCAAAGATATGTCGCAAGGGAGCGTTCGGCGCAGTTGACCCAGAACGAGCTACGCGGCGAGAGCGGGCTTCTCCTTCGCCGTTGAGCAAGTTCTACTGCCGCCGGATCAAACTCGATGATGACTTCACGCTCCCACCCGTTAGGATTGCGAACTACGAAACGGTGCTCACGCCAGTCTTCACCTACATCGCATGAGCGCACAATACTGTATCCATTCTCAGTGACCCATTTGATAAGAGCGCACCTGCTTCCAGTGTCTTGAGCGTCAATTTTCTCCTCAAACATTATCGCCTCCACTATCTTCTTCGCGGCTCCTCTTGCGCATCAGAACACGCATTCGGTCAAGCGACTGCGTGCGCTGCGTCCCTTTCATCTCTTCTGCCAATCGCGCCAGCGCCGCCGTAACGATCTCTTGATGGTGAAAATCCTCCAATCCTTTCTCCTTCATTACGTCGAGCCAGAGTTTATGAATGAGTTCCACATCCGCATCCGCGAGTTTCGGTGTATGCGCGCCAAGATAAAAATCTGTTACGCCTCCATCCGAATCAATCACCTTAAAACAGACCTGATGCTTGGGCTTACTGGGTAACTTCTCCCAAGCTTCTCCGATACGCATTGCCTGATCTTCGGGCGTCAGCACGGATGAGCGCCCGGCAATGACTTCGGCGGAATCGAGGTGCGCTGCGGTTTGAGCGATAGCATCGAAGACGTTTGACGACGGGACAACGAGCAGGTCTACGTGCTTCCCGGCCTTTTCAGCAAGTGAGACTACTTTGCTAAAGAGCAGTTGTTCATAGCCCGTGAAAAGTTGGTTCTCATGAATATTTTCATGGCCCGCATCAGGCCCTTTCATTACCTGCACGGTCATCACCACCAGGTCACGCTTGCCCGTGTGGGTTAGCTCCAGAGCCTTGCGTAGATGGTCGAGCGTGTTGTAGTCGCGCACCAGGCAGATTGTGTTGCCAGGGCGCACTTCCAACGTCTCGTTATCAACTGTCTCCTGCGGCGACAGGCGAAACTGATCCATCTCAACATGCCCGGCGTCGCCACGTTTCCGCTCGTTAATGCGCTCCGAGACAAGAAAGATGATGAAGAAGATGAGCGTGAAGGCCAGGCCGCTAACGGTTGCCACTTGCTTCGTGATGAGGTTTACTCCCGCGATGGAAAAGAGAATTGCCGCGATAGCGCCCAATCCTATCGGTATTTCGTTGCCCGCCAGATTGAGGTTGAAGGGAACTTTCCATTCCCTTTGCGATTTGTCTTTGAATCGCAGCACCAGCATCGCCAGCCCCTTAAAAGCGAACGACCAGATAACGCCAAACGCATAAGCTTCGCCAAGCGTGTAGGTGTTGCCGCGCGAAGCAATGATAGTTACCAGTTGCAGGAGCACGATCAGGTTAATCATCCGGTAGGTCGTGCCGTAGCGTTTATGCGGTTTGCGAAACCAATCGGTCATCACGCCATCCTCGCTCACGCGATTGAGGACGCCGTTCGAGCCGATGATGGACGTGTTGATTGCCCCGGCGAGCATCAGGAAACCGACGAGCACGATGAACGCCTGGAACAAGAGCTTCAACGTCATGGGGCCGGCAAGGTTGAGCGCGATGCCGCTGATTAAATTGTCGAAGTATTGCGGTCGGATATTGTCTGGAATGATCGCGTAGGCAAAAAATGAGACGAGCGAGGTAAAGAGCAGCGAGTAAATAAAGATGACTGCTCCGGCGCGCATCAGGTTCTTGTGCTTCGGATATTCAAGCTCGCGGTTGACCTGCGCAAGTGACTCTTCGCCGCTCATGGCAAGGAACGAGTGACCAAAGGCCATCAGGATGCCAATCAATCCCAACAAAGCCCCAGCATTGGATGCGAGTCCGTAGCGAGGCTCAGGCGCTGTTTTGTCAGGTTCCGCTGAAGTGGCTGGAGGAGTCTCAACTGGCTGTTCGCGAAGAGCACCGGGCGCGATGTTTGGGAGCCAGCCGACCGCATCGCGATTGAATGAAAGATTGGAGGCAAAGGGCGCGGGCGGCAACCTTTGCTTGTCGGGACGAGTGGCAATCGTCAAGCCGCACCAGACAATCAGCAGGACAACCATGACGGTTGTGACGTACATGATCTTCAAGGCATCGTCTGACGATTCGTGAATGCCCTTCGTGTTGCGCCACCAGAAATAGGTTGTGATTAGCACGGCTATACCGGCTGCAAAGTAATTAACTGTTTCCGGCGATGGGTTCAATGGATAGCCGAAGTAAGTTGATGTTTGAGCGATGAGGCCGACGATGTACTGTCCTGCGGAGACGCCTGAGATCGGCCCGGTTAGAATGTAGTCAAACATCAAGGCTGAGACTGAGAGCTTGGCGAGCGTGCCGCCCATCGCCTCCTTGACGACGCGGTAAACACCGCCGCGCGTGAACATCGCGCACGACTCAACATAGACGGCCCGAACAGCGTAAGAGAAAAGCATGACGCCGAAGATGAACCAGGGCGCAGCACGACCCACTGCCTTTTCCGCGATGCCGCCGACGTAGTAAGCAGATGATCCCAGATCATTCAAGACGATGGCCGCAGCGCGCCAGAACGAGATGAAGGAGAGCATCACGGAAGTGGCGACGATCACCTTCGTCGTGCGTCCTGCCTGTGCATGTTGTCCAACTTGTTCAGCCAAATTTTCTCCTCGTCAGATACTTGCGGCTTCTACGCAGTCCGCGCCAGACAATGAAGCGCGCAAGGTAGAAAGAGGAGAGCAACTCAAGGTCTCCCCAGCCGAAAAAGGGCACGGAAGCGCTTGGCCTCCGTGCCCTTTTCAGAATCCGGTCGCTGCCCTTCCACGTTAGCCTACGAGGTTAGCTGACGGGCTAGGACCGAGAAGTGTCCTTCGTGAAGGTGTTCTTTATGACGACCCTTCTACGATGCGCCCCGTGTCCCGTAAGCAAAATCGCTTGGTCGGGACGGTGGTTCCCCCGCGTTGTTCATCACATCCTCAGTTCAAGTGCGGCGAACAACTTCGGCAGACAAATTATCAACAACGCGATGCTACTCCCCTGCATATAAGAAAGGGGTAAAAGGTTCGCAAATGTTTTATAAAAACTGAGGCGGGGCAGGAGGGGCTTCTCAATAGGAAGCTACTGAAGCGCGGCGCTGGATTTTAATACTGCACTCTTCATCTGATGCTGGCCGAGCAGTCGTTCTCGTAAAACCCTTAGCTCTTCAAGATGCGACTGGTCGTGCTCGCGCATCAACTGGAGCAGTCTTGCGAGCGTAATCTCGCCGACGCCCTCAAGGATGCCGCTCAGATTTAATTGGTCGGAGGATAATGTTTCGACAGTAGAGATATTATCTTTTCGCGCGCGTGTGAAGTCCTGAAGCGCCGTCTCGAACTCCTGGCTGTTGTAATCGCGTTCCCTGGCGATCCGGCCACCTTCAAAATCCGGCAACGACGGCCCCGTCTCCGTTAGAAGTTTTCGGATACGCACGCCGTAACCTTCCAACTCAAGGTCGCGTAGGTGACAGACCTGTTCGAGAGCGGACAATTCATTCTCTGAAGGCTTCCATTTCAAATCCCGCTCTGGCATATCAATGGTCAACTGCCGCACAACCACAGGCGTCTCTTCGAGAAATTCTAATAGCTCACGAAACTCTTGCTCTGTCATTTGTCACTCCTTTAACGTGGCAGCTTTACACTCAACCATCAACTATTAACCCTACTCATTCATCCTTGATGAGAGATGCGCCGATGCAGATTTATCCACGAGCCATTCGAGCGAGCCGTTCAAGGGGTTAATCAACTGCGAGGGCAAGCGCCCGGCATCGCGCCCGCCGCTCAAGACCTCAGCCAAACGATCGGCCTTATTTTCGCCCGTGACGAGAAAGATAACGTGCGCAGCGTGATTGATGGCGGGCGCAGTCAGCGTGATACGGAGAGCATTAAATTTCTCGACCCAGTTTGCCGCGACCCACGCCTGCTGTTCAGCGAGCGCAGGGGAGCCTGGGAAAAGGGAAGCAGTGTGCCCGTCGTCGCCCATGCCGAGCAAGACCAGATCGAAGCCGGGCCACTCAGCATCGTTGAAGTATGTTCGCAACTCGTCTTCGTAGAGCCGCGCGTTTGCGACTGCATCGCCGACGCCCTGCATCCTGTGTATGTTCTCAAGCGGGATGGCAACGTGCGAGAGCACCGCTTCGTTTACCATCCGGTAATTGCTCTCAGCATCGTCAGGCGGAACTAACCGCTCATCGCCGAAAAAGATATGAACCTTCGACCAGTCTAGCTGATCTTTATACTCATCGCTTGCCAGCAACTCGTAGGCTTGTTTCGGAGTCGAGCCGCCTGCTAGCGCGACGCTGAATCGCCCGCGCGCATCAATCGCCGCCCGCGCAATCTCAGCGAAACGGTCGGCGGCAGCGCGTGCGACCTGAGAGGAATCGTCTAAGATGATAAGTTGCCCGATCAATTCAAAGCCAGCCCCTCAATGCCGTTTTACATCTCTTCAATTAACTGTGCAGCAACAGCCAGCGCCTGCTCGTAAATGAAATCGCGTTTGAGCAGAGACAACTCGCGGCTCAAGCGTTGGCCTTCCGTCTTCTGCTCGTAGCTCAAAACGCGACCGACGGTGCGCGCTCCGTCAACCCTTGCTTCCGTTTCCAACTTCTTTCTGTCATCGCTGAACGCGACGCTAAATTCCGCGCTCGCGTCTTTGGTGGAAAGCGTGAGCGAAACGAGTATCCCGTCGGCGTAGCCTTCACGCTCGGTCGCCTGCATCAAGACTTTAATCTCGCGCCCGCTTGCGCGCAGTTGGAAACTCGCTGCTCTATTCTCTACGCGCTCGCCATTTCCTTCAATGCTCCATCCGAGGCGGGATGCGAGCCAGCCGACGGCGAGCAGAGATTGCGGCGCAATCTCATCCGGCGCGAAACAGGGCGGATCATACTCGATGACGATGCGCTCAATCTTGTCCAGATATGGCAGGTAGTCAGGAACGTCCCAGAAGCTGGCAACGAGGTTGCGCCACGCGGTCAGGCGTCCCCAGTTAAGATCACTCGCGGACATAAACTGCGGGCGTTCGCGTATCATCTGCGCCAGACGTAAGAGGTCTTTATGCGGATTGTCGAAGCAGGACGAATCAATCACCAGGCGATCAGACATGGCGGTCATGCGGCTAAACAGCTTGTCTTCGTAATGCGGGATGTCCTTCCACCAGAGAAAGACCGGCACGTCTGGCTCAAGCAAAGGCTCAATCGCGCTCGCCACAGTCTCAACCGCCACACCCGCCGCTTCAATCGTGACCTGCTCGCCGCAAACCTGCTTGCGGTTTCCCCCCAGCATCCGGCAGCGCGTCGAGACATAAGCATCGAGTTTCGGCTCAACAGCCTCACGATCAGCCAGCAGCACAAGCGTGCGTCCGGGATGCTGCTCGCAGACCGCATCGAGCATGTCGTCAATCCCTGCGCGGTCATCCTTCATGGTCGCATAGACGAGCAGATTCATAGCGCACGCCCTTGTCACGCCCGGACCCGCATTTGAGCCTTCAGCATCGTCGGCAGGCTTCCACATCGCCGCCAACTCTTTCTCAATCTTCCCAACATCAATCCCTTTTGTCGTGGAGACCGGAACTATGTTCTCTTGTGTCTGCATAATCGTAAATCGTAAATCGTGAATCGTGAATCGTCGAACGCTCTTTCTATTTACGATTCACGATTTACGATTTACGTCCTTTATGGTCTACGCCAGCGTCGCCCATCCTTCTCAATTAAATCATCCGCTTCTTTCGGCCCCCACGTTCCGGCTTCGTAGTTCGGAAAATTCACCTGATCTTTCGTCGCGGCCCATTCCTCAAGGATAGGCATGACGAGTTCCCAGCCGCGCTCGGTCATGTCCTTGCGGGCGTAGAGTGTGGAATCGCCGAGGATGCAATCGAGGAGGAGGCGCTCGTAAGCTTCCGCGAGTTGGATGCCGAAGGATGCGCCGTAGCGAAAGTCCATGTTCACGTCGCGGATGTTTGTCACCTGCCCCGGAACTTTCGCGGCGAAGCGGAGCGTGATGCCTTCGTCGGGCTGGATGCGTATGATGAGCTGGTTCGGCGTCATCTGTTCCATCGCCTCGCCGAAGAGAGGAAGCGGCGCGGCCTTGAAGTGAATCGCAATCTCCGTGACGCGCTTCGGCAGGTGCTTGCCGGAGCGTATGTAGAAGGGAACGCCCGCCCAGCGCCAGTTGTCGAAGTACATCGTGAGCATCGCAAAGGTTTCAGTCGTCGAGTCGGGGGCAACGTCCGCCTCTTGCCGATAGCCCGGCACGGGCTGTCCCGCGATTGAGCCTGGGCCGTATTGCCCGCGCACGCATTCAGCGCGCACACGCTCCGGCGTGAAAGAGCGCGCAGCCTCCATCGCTTTGATCTTCTCGTCGCGCACAGCTTCCGAGCCAAGATTGACGGGCGGCTCCATCGCCACGAGCGAGAGAACCTGAAAGACGTGGTTCTGAATCATGTCGCGCACGACGCCAGCCGTTTCGTAGTAGCCGCCGCGACCTTCAACTCCAACCATCTCCGCGTTGGTCAACTGCACGTGGTCTATGTACTGCCGATTCCACAGCGGCTCGAAGATGCCGTTGGCGAAGCGAAAGACGAGCAGGTTCTGCACAGTCTCTTTGCCTAGATAATGGTCTATGCGATAAATCTGCGACTCGTCCAGATACTCAAGCAGTTCGCGGTTCAATGCCTTCGCGCTTTCTAGGTCAGTGCCGAAAGGCTTTTCGACTATGACGCGCACCCAGCCTTTACCCGGGGGCTTCGCCAGCCCATGCTCACCTAATTGCTTGACGGCTTCGCCGTAGAATTTCGGCGCGACCGAAAGATAGAAGAGACGATTGCCCTGCGTGCCGCGCTCTTGATCTACCTGCGCGAGCAGTTCCGAGAGCTTCCTGTAGTCTTCAGGGTTGTTGATGTCGGCGGTCAGGTAGTGTAGCCCCTGGGCAAACGAGTTCCAGACCTCCTCGTCAACGCTCTTGGCCTCGGAAAACTCCGCGACGGCCTCCTTCATACGCGCGCGAAACTCTTCGGTTGACATCTCCGTGCGGGCTAGGCCAACGATGGCGAACTCCGCAGGCAGGAGTCGCTCCTGCACCAGGCGATAGAGCGCGGGCACGAGTTTGCGTTTGGTCAGATCGCCGCTCGCGCCGAAGATAACTATGACGCAAGGCTCGGCTGTGCGCTCAAGACGAATCCCGGCGCGCAAAGGATTTTCCATGACGGCGGCTTCCTGCATAGTTATCTGGTTGGAGGTTTGATTTGAACTGTCGGCGGTTTAATTCTCGGCGCGCTTCTTTTAGCAGGTGCGCCGCGTCCGGGTCTATCCATCCCCGGACGTGCCGGTGGGGGCGGAGACGATCCCACATTCGGCTCTTCCTGCGGCACAGGCTCCGGTGGAGGCGGAGGAGGCGATCCGCCCATCTCGCCAGGTGTTACCTCTATTCCATAAACTTTTGCTCGTCGCTGGCTATTTCGCCGACGACGTTTCCTGCGCTGTTGCTTGATAGCAGCAACTCCGTCGGGACTCAGAGGCGTAAACAAAAACTCTGGCGACGAATTAAGCTGTAGGGGCAGAGCCTCTGCGCCCACGATTTTGCTGGCCGCTTCAAAGTTCAGAACGACGAGCAACAAAAAAATTACGAGTCTGCTTTTCATGCTGTTCCTTTCGTTTCCGCACGGGGCGCGACCTCGCCGATCAACTCCTGTAATCGTCTGAGACCGGCCAGAGTGTCTGCGCCTAGATCAATGCGAATGGCGCGACGGCTGCGCGACGAGAGAGAATGAAAATCGCCGAGCGCCTGCGCCTGTTTCAAAGTGCTGAAGGTGTAGGAGTGGCCGGGAATCGGCAGGTCGGTTTTGTCTGGCGCGGTGAGTTGCAAAAATACTCCGCTGTCGGGGCCGCCCTTGTGAAGCTGACCCGTAGAATGCAGGAAGCGCGGGCCATAGCCTGTGGTCGTAGCCGAGTGTGTCGCATCACGAAGCTGTGTGCGAATCTGTTGAATCAAGGCTTCATGCTCCGGCGTCTCTTCGATGTAGTTGAGCATGGCTATGTAGTCGCCCGTTTTCACCTGAGCCAGATGTGCGCGCAGGGCCTCTTCGACGGAAGAAGATGGAAGCCGGGCTTGAGTTCGCTCATCCGCATAGATGGTAAGCGTGCCGTCTGTCGCAACAGTAGCCTGCTCTTGCAGCCTTCCTTCTTTCTCGAATTTCTCCAGCAGTTCCTTCGTCGCATCCTTCGACTCCTGCACGTTCGGCTGGTCGAAAGGATTGATGCCCAGACGCCAGCCAGCGAAGGCGGTCGCAATCTCCCAGAGGAAGAATTCTTCACCCAGATCGTAAAGGTCTGTCAACGTGCGATAGACAACGGGGTGGCCTGCGGCTTCGAGCGCCTTGAGCTTTACTTCAGTGTCTCCGTCCGGCTTTCCGACCGCGATGGAAACGAAAAGGCGATCATCTGAGTAAACGGAGGGCGAAGCCAACGGCTCGCCCGCGACCGGCAAGATTCCTTTGCCTTCTTTGCCAGTGCTCTCGGCAATCAGTTGTTCAATCCAGAGTCCGAGCGCGCTGATTTTCGGGTCGCACACAATCGTCAGCTTGTCGCGCCCTGCTTTGGCGCACTCGCCGAGGATTGCGCCGAGCTTTGCGCCCGGATTCTCAGCGGCGGGCACAACCGCGGCGCAGGAATGCACGACACGCTCTGCGCGGTCGAGAAGTTTCTTGATGTCTAATCCCATCAAGGCAGCCGGGACCATCCCGAAGTAAGAGAGCGCGGAGTAGCGCCCGCCAATGTCAGCGGGGTTGAGAAAGATTCGCTTGAAGTTGTCTTCAGTCGCCATCTGCTCCATCTTCGTGCCGGGGTCTGTGATGGCGACGAAGCACTCGCCCGGCTGCTCTTTCACCTTGCCGACTTGATCGTACCAGTATTTGTAGAAGACGAGTGGCTCGGTCGTCGTCCCGGACTTAGAGGCGATGATGAAGAGACAGTGCGGGAGGTCTATTTTGCTGGCGAAGCTTCGGAGCGCGTCGGGGTCGGTCGAGTCGAGCACGAGCAATTCAGGATAGTTCTCCTGGTGGCCGAAGGTTTGACGAAAGACTTCAGGGCAGAGCGATGAGCCGCCCATGCCGCAGAGCATGACGTGCTTGAACTCGCGCACGCCGCGTATCCGGTCGGCAAACGCGAGCAGATCGTCTTCAACTCCGATCATCTCGTCGGGCACAGTCAACCAGCCGAGCGCGTTCTTGATAATCTTCTGGTGAGCTTCCGTTTCTTTCCAGAGCGCAGCGTCCTTGCGCCAGATGCGGCGCATCACGTCGCCTTTGTCCGCTTCCTTGATTGCCGAGTTGACTGCATCCGCATACTTGCCGAGCGAAGCGGTGAGGCGCGTGTTAATACCGGAGATGAGCGCATCGCGCTTGGCTTCGATTGACTCGATGAGTGTGTCGAATGAGCCGACGAATGCGGTCAATCCATCCTTCTGCAATTTGTCTGTGACTGCGCCGAGGTCAATTCCAATTTTGGTCAGTTGCTCAACACAGGCGCGTGATTCCTCAAGCCCGGCTTCAAGCGTCGGCGCAACCTGGCCGTGATCGCGGAAGGCCGTGTAGGTTTGCGGCGGGATGGTGTTGACTGTCTCCGGGCCGATGAGGTTGTCAACGTAGAGCACGTCGGAGTATTTCGGATTCTTCGTTCCGGTCGAGGCCCACAGGCAGCGTTGCACCTGCGCCCCTTTCGCTTTCAGTTTGCTGAACCGCTCGCCGTGAAAGATTTCTTTGAACTTCCGGTAAGCCAGCTTCGCATTGGCAACAGCCGCGCGACCTGACAACGCTTCCAGCGTCGCTTTCCCTTCCGGCGTTTCGGCGTGACGCGCGCGGTATTCGAGATCGGCATCAATGGCCGTGTCCACGCGCGAGACGAAGAAACTCGCAACGGATGCGATGTGGTCAACCGTCTTGCCTTCCGCGTCGCGGCGTTCCAGTCCCTTGATGAAACTTTCGGCGACCTGTTCGTAGTTCTCAATCGAGAAGATCATCGTGACGTTGATGTTGATTCCTCTGTAGATGCACTCTTCGATGGCGGGCAAGCCTTCCTGCGCCGCCGGAATCTTAATCATCACGTTCGGGCGATTCAGGTGTTTGAATAAACGATCAGCCTCTTCAATCGTCCCCTTCGTCTCGTAGGCGAGGCGCGGGCTGACTTCGAGACTGATGTAGCCGTCAACGCCGTCCGTCTTGTCATAGACCGGCTTGAGAATGTCTGCGGCAGCAGCGATGTCGTCCAAAACCAGAGCTTCGTAAATCTCGTTGACGCTCGCGCCTGCCGTCACGAGCGAGCGCATCTGCTCGTCGTAGTCGGTCGAGCCTGTGATAGCTTTTTCAAAGATTGTCGGGTTCGAGGTGACGCCGCGCAGGTCGTCCTCGTCTATCTTCTTTTGCAGGTCGCCCGTCTCCAGCATCGCGCGGCGAATGTTGTCGTACCAGATGGACTGACCTGCCTTCATCACTTCAACAAGATTGTTGCTCATGGGTTTGCCTTCCTCAACTTAGCGGTTCCGAAGAATTTTGCGTGTTCGCTTCATAACAGTTAATCGCGCTCGGTCATCCGCAGGCTGTGAGGAGGGAAGCAGTTGAAGGGAGCGACATAAGATGCCGGGTTCAATACTCAACTCGGGTGAATCTAAATATTAAGACACCGTTTTTGGATTCGAGCAGGCCGTATAGTATCACAGTCGCAGCCGTTTGGGATGTCCCGGAAAAGGAGCAATCAGGTATCTAACGCCAGAACTAGCGATCATAAAGATGATGATAAAAGAGATGCTAATTGCGCGTCAGCCGGATGCCGTTGTTATGCCGCTTGTGATTAGCTCCCTGCAAGTAAGGGCTTGGCGAGGAAATACTTCGCCCCTCCTGGAGGCATGTCCGGCAGTTGGCCGAAAATGACATAACCACGCTTCTCATAGAACGGTAGCGCCTGAAAACTGAGCGTTTCGAGGCAAGCGTTCATGCACCCACGCCGCACCGCTTCATCTTCAGCCGCCGCGAGTAAAGCACAGCCGTACCCGCGTCCGCGCAACTCTTCCGGCAACCACAAAGCATGCACGTTCAGCCAGCCCAAGTAAGTAGCGCCGACCAACCCTCCGACAACAGCCTGGTCTGCGTTGCACACCGTGACAACTAAATATTGAGGGACAGCGCCGCCTGTCTGGAGGCTATTAAACTCAAGAAGTCCTTTCACAATGGTATTCATGTCGCCAGCTTTTGGCTCTGCTTCAAGAGTAACGTTATATGTTGAGTCCACGAATCCTCCTATGCCGCTCCCCGCGATTACTTCTCTGAGGTTGTCACCCAGCCTGCTTCAAATTCCTCTTCTGAAAAATTCTTCGTCACCCGGGCTTTTCCTATCATCCTATTCTCATTAGCTCTGATTCCTCCAGCGTGGGCCTTAAGCATACGCATCCTCCAATTCCTATCATTCATCTCCTTTCTGATTCCGATGGGGTCTTTCGCTTCAAACGCTTCAGACAAGGCCGGATCAAAATTCTCAACTCTTTCCTCATCACCATGTTCAATGCGGCCTCTCAGACAATCCGACTGTAAATGAGTCAGACCCCATGCCCTCGCTCGCATAATTATGTCATTGTCTTCATGTCCCCATCCAAGGAAATCTTCATCATATCCGCCAATAGATAGGAAGTGTGACTTCTTTAATCCGATCAGCCCTCCGTACCCTTGTATGAGCGCATGAGGATACTGATAAAATCCCCGGAGAATCTTGGAAATCCCATCTATGTCCAGAAAGTTATCCGCGTCAAGATTCATCACGTAATCACCACTCGCCAGGAAATGAGAGAGGTTCTTGGCATGAGAGTGGTTAAAGTATTGAGAGTCTGTGGTCCGGTAATATGTCAGGTGGCCTTTCATAATGAAGCTGAGGTAGTCTCTCAGTCCCTCATCCATACCATCTTGCGTGTTGTAGTTGACGACGACCCATTCAACCACGCTCCCGAAAGGAATCATACTTTCCAGATTTGGGGCCAGGGTTCTTTCCAAATGGTGAAAGCGGTTCATGCAGGGGGTACAGAAGGAGAGTTTCATCATCATTATTCCGAAGGATGAGTAATCAGATGCCCGCGCGCATGCAGACAGCGCGACGGACAGATTCTATGAGAGGCAAGCTAATTCGTTGTTAGCTCCAATGGCTTGTGAGATGCGCTTTGACCACTCAAGCACAGTGTGTTTAGGATGACCCGACGCCAGCCGCATTTATCTCGTAAGGAGAATCTTAAAAGTTCTGTTACATTCTTATCCATCCCTCAGGTATTAGGTCTCTCGTGTCCAAATGTCGGAGCCCTTCTCCAAACCATATTGAAGGAGCAATTATTTTCTTGTTCTTATGCTCATTTAACCAAGCTCCCCACCACGAAAATGAACTATTAGCGATTATGTTGTTCCGGCACAGACTTATCAAATGCAAAGCTAAAACTGGGTCTGACTCTTCTATAAAGAAGAATCTTTTTTCGTTGAAAGACTGCTTACACCAAGCTATGCCATCCGAAAAAACTAAAAAGTTTGTATCTTCTGGAAACTGAGTAATCGCTCTCTTGTAGTAGTCCATAGTGAGTACGGGGTGAGATTCTTTCAGTCCCAGGTAATCTCCGCGCCGAACAGAGATTGAACAACATTCAGATTGTAAAAGCTCTCTGTATTTCGACTGCAAATACATCGCGCATTCATCTCTCAAACTGAAGTGTTTTCTGACGATGTTTCCGCAGTGTTGAAAGTATTTTTCTGATTGTAAGTACCCGACAATATCCCAATCATACTGCTTATCTAAAGATACAGACTTATAATGGAAATGTTCTATCGCGTTGTAGAGCTTCAAATCAAGCTTTAACAGTTCCTCAATCTCAACTTGGGCGATAGGGTTTTTGTAGTAGCGTGAAGCTTCCCATTTGGGGAAGAGGTAGCCGGTCTCGTTTTTAATAGCAATGCCTATCGTGCTGGCGATTTGGAATAACTGGTTCCCTAATCTTCCATATGCTCCTAATTTTGTGAACGCAATCATTTTGCCTATAGCCATCTAACGCCCGAATTGAGCCGCCATGCACACAACCGGCGTGGGGTTCGCAGTCCGCTCGACATCTCTTTCAATTAACGAAGCGGCGGAGTTGGACGCTGATGGCGAAGCCGATGGCGATGAAGGTGGCGAGCACGGATGAGAGGCCAGCGCTCATCATCGGGAGCGGCACGCCGATGACGGGCAGCATGCCGAGCGCCATGCCGACGTTGATGAAGAGTTGGAAGGCCAGACCCCCGACGATAGCCATGATGACGAGCATGCCCGTGCGGTCGGGCGCACGCCGCGCCCCCGTAATCAACCTTGAGAGCAGTAAGGCGTAAGCCATCAAGAGCAGGATGCAGCCGAGGAAGCCTGTCGTCTCCGCTGTCACGGAGAAGATGAAATCCGTGTGAGGCTCAGGCAGAAATTTCAAGCCGCTCTGTGAGTATTCGGAAGAAGTGCCTGCGCCGGTTAAGCCGCCTTTGCCAATCGTCAGGATGGATTGCCAGGTGTGATAAGCGTAGCCGCGCTTGTCCGCGTGCTCCGGGTCGAGGATGACATTGATGCGCTCCAGCTTGTAGCCGCTGAGCGCTCCCGTTTTGACCCCGACGAAGTAAGCTGCGGGCGTCAGGACCATCATCAGGACGATGGCTGAAACGACAATCCACATTCGGATCGAAGAGAGAAAGAGGACAACGGCGAGCAGCGGCACATAGGTGATAGCCTGTCCCATGTCCGGCTCAAGCAAGATGAGACCGACGGGCAGCGCGAGAATCATCAGCCCCATAATCGTCTCTTTGATTGTCAGCGCAGATTGGCGTGGGCGTCCGAAGTAGCGCGCCAGCATCAGCACGGTCGGAATCTTGACGAACTCCGAAGGCTGAAACTGTCCTAGCACAGGCAGCTTGATCCAGCACTGCTGGCCGTTGACACGCATGCCGATGCCTGGAATGAGGACGACGACGAGCAGAAAGAGGCCGAAGGCATAGAAGGCCGGGGCGATGTTGACTATCTTGCGATAATCGGTGAACGCAACGACGAGCATCGCCACGAGCGCGACCCCCAGACCGATCAACTGTTTCTGCCAGTAGCTCTCGGTCGGCTGCGCGTTGTGAATCTGCCACGTCCCGAAGACGACGATCATCAACGCCAGCAGAGCCAGCGGCCAGTCAAAGTCTCGTAAGCTACGTCTTTCTAAAATGGCAACCATAGGGTCGTGAATCGTGAATCGTGAATCGTGAATCGTAAATCGTGAATAGATAAAACCCGCTTTAATCCATTCACGATTCACGATTCACGATTCACGATTTCATTGTCTATGTGCGGTCATTGGGTTGACGTTGCGTGACGGTATAGGCGAAGTCGGTTTTGGTTGCCGGGCGAGTTGCTGCGAGCCGGGAGGGTCCTGTTTGCGCGTCTTGCGGTAGTAGACATCATACATGGCGCGCACAGAGGGCGCACCGAAATGAGACCCCAGACCGGCATTTTCAATGAGCGCGACACAGGAAATCTCCGGCTTGAAGGCTGGCGCGTAGGAGACAAACCAGGAGTGGTCTTTCTTCTCGCCAACATCTTTGCCGAGGCTCACAACCTGCGCCGTTCCGGTCTTGCCCGCGATGTCAAAGCCTGCCATCTTTATCCCGGTCGCCGTTCCAGCCTCGTTAACCACCGACCACATACTTCTGACGATCAGCTCATTCTGCTCTTCCGGGAGAGGAAGAATTTTCGGGTCGGGGCGGTCAAACGTTCTGGCGGGTCGCGCGGGCCTGTAGTCAGGGCTGTTCGGGTCGTTGCCGACCGCAGCCGTCTCTCTCACCTCTTTCAAGAGATGAGGAATATACATCTTGCCGCCCATGCCGATAGCGGAATGAGCGCGCAGGAGCGCAATCGGCGTCAGCACATCTTCGCCTTGCCCGAAAGAGGAATAGACTGTATCAATGTCTTTCCACTCAGGATCAGTCGGAAAGAGCTTCGCTTTCAACTCACGTGAAGGTGTGGTGCTGATAATTTCGTGCGGCAGGTCAACGCCCGTGCGCTTGTCCAGGTCGAACAAATCCACCATCTGCTGAATGCCTTCGAGCTTCATCTTGAGACCCAGACGATAGAAGTAGCCGTCGCAAGACTTCATGATCGCGTAATGCAGATCGGGCGAGCCGTGATTGCCGCCCATGCAGCGCGTAAACTTGTTGCCGATGGTGATGCCGCCGCCGCAGACAAGGTTTGAATGATCCATTGTGATAGCGCCCTGCAAGAGTCCGGCGGTCGCCATCAAAGGCTTCCAGGTTGAGCCGGGCGGAAAGCGCCCTTGAATCGCACGATTGATGAGAGGCTTCTTCGGATCATTGAGAAGTGCCGCATACTCTGCGCGCCCCTCTTTCGTCTTGATGCGCTGCGAGAAGAGGTTCGGGTCGAAGGTCGGGGCTGAAGCCAGCGCCAGAATCTCGCCGTTGTTCGGGTTCATGGCAATGATGACGCCGCGCCCGTGCGGTGATTTGCGTAGTTGATCCTCGGCGGTCTCTTGCAGTTCGGAATCAATCGTAATCACGAGGTCCTGGCCCGCCTGCGGCTCAACGCGCTCGACCTCGCTTTGAATGTGGCCGCGACTATCCACGATGACTTTGCGATAGCCGTCCTTGCCCCGCAGGTAATCGTCGTAAACTTTCTCCAAGCCCTCCTGCCCGATGATGTCGCCCGGCTTGAAGCCCTTCTCTTTATACTGCGGCAACTCCAACTGCTCCGGGTTAATCTCGGCTACATAGCCAAGCACGTGACAGAGCGTGCCGTTTTCAGGATAGTGACGCTGCGGCTGTTGCTCAATCCTTAACTCAGGAAATTCCAGCTCGTGAGCTTCCACCCACACAATGTCCGTCTGGGTCACATTCTCCTTGACCACGAATGACTCGAAGGCTGGCTGTGCCTTAAGCTGCTCGTAGCGGGCGAAGAGGTCTTCCGGGTCAACACCGAGGCCGTCGGCATAAGGCTTGATGAGGGTGGCGAAGTCCTTGCCCTTAATGTCTTCACGCGAGAGGACGACGTTGTAGATGGGGCGCGAGTCAACAAGCAGGTTGCGGTCGCGGTCGAAGATAACACCGCGCGGCGCAGGAATCGGCAGCAGGCGAATGCGCTGGTTCTCGGCGCGCTCGGCGTAGTACGCGCCATTGACGATTTGCAGGTAGTAGAGGCGAACTCCGAGCGCCGCGATCATCAAGATGACGAGCGTCTGGATGATACGCAACCGCACGCGCAAGTTCTGTGAATCGTCCTCGAATTTCATGGGTCGTAAGTCGTGAATCGTGAATCGTGAATCGTGAATAGACGAACCGTTTTCTTTCTATTCACGATTCACGACCTACGATTTGCCGTACCAGGTCTTTCGTCTTCTTCCGAACCTGACGATGCCGCGCCGTGCGATGCGGCGGCGGAAGGCGAGCTTGCGACGCTGGCGTGCGCGCTCGCTGAACAGCATGTCGAGCAGATAAAGTATAACGGTTCCGGCTACGGTTGTGCCAATCAACTTAAAAGAGGCCCGCTCAATAAATGGGAAGTTTGATGGCTGGCCGAGCATCCGGTGTAGAAAAACATAGACCGCGTCGTCTAAAAGAGATGCGCCAGCTAAGACGGGAATTCTCGCCAGCGGGTTGTCGAGCATGACGCGCGTCGCCAGATTAACGACCAGATACGCCACCAGGGTCTTCGAGAATCCGGCTGCCCCGAGCAATCCGCCGCTGAGAGCATCGGTCGCCAGCCCGGCGATAGCTCCCAAAAGAAGCGCCTGCATAGCATCGCGTTGCAGCGCAAAATAGACTACCACAATCAGCGGCAGATCAACGTAAATAAAAGGAGGCCAGACGGCGCGCAAAGACGATTGCAGGATCACCGCAGCCGCCAGCACCAGCGCGATTTTCAGTTGACGCATCACTAATGAGTGATGCGTGATGAGTGATGAGTGATGAGTAAAAGCCTCTGTTCTACTCATCACTCATCACTCATCACTCATCACTTTTTCTTCTCCACATTCGGCAACACTTGATCGGGGGCGACTATTTGCGGTGGATGATAGAGCAGCACCGCAACCTCTTCGAGCGCGTTCAGGTGCGCTCCCGGCTTGATGTAGATAGTCAGCGGCACGGTGGCCGTTCCCGGCTTAACCTCTACCACCTCGCCGACGTTGAGACCAGGTGGGTAGATACTGTCCTGCCCTGTGGTCAACACGTAATCGCCGGGGTTGACTACCTCAAGGCCGGACACGTGCCCCATCTCCAGCAGGCCATTGTGTCCAAGCCCTTTGACGGAGCCAAGCGCGTTTGATTGCCCAAGCTGTCCGACGACTGCGCCCGCGCCGGAGTGTTCGTCCGTAATTAACATGATCTGGGCCGTCCAGGGGCTGAGCGTAATCACGCGACCGACGATGCCGCTCGGCGTCACGACAGGCATGTTCAACTCAAGGCCGCTGGAGCTGCCGCGATTGATCGTCACCGTATCGAACCAAACGGAAGGGTCGCGCGAAATCACGCGGGCCGTGACAATCTGGTACTGGCTCTTCTCCTTAAAGTCGAGCAAGGCTTTCAGCCGCTCATTCTCATCGCGGTTGGCGCGCAACTGCGCCAACTCGCCCTCCATCTGCTCGACACGCAGCTTCAACTGCACGTTCTCTGCGGCAGCATTTCTGAGGTTCCCGATCCACTGGAAAAAGCCTGCGCCTGCGCCGCCAACGCCAGAGGCCGCATTCTGAAACGGCGAGACAAGAGCCTGCGCCCAGACGCGAATCATGCGCTGCTTCGTCACCCCGTCGCGCGCGTCATACGCCATCAACCCTAACTGGAACACGAGCAACCCGACAAACCACCAGGGGGCGCGCTGCCTGATCTCTTTTTGCGTGCGTGCGACTGCCATAAAACGGTGATGGGTGATAGGTGATGGGTGATAGGAGAAAGTTTTTACTTATCACCCATCACCTATCACCTATCACTGTCTTTTACGTTCCGCTCGTCAGCGTGTTGTCCCACTTGACGCGCTTGAGGAGGTTGAAGTCTGAGAGCATCTTGCCTGTGCCGAGCACGACGGACGAGAGCGGGTCTTCGGCCAGCGAGACGGGCAGGCCGGTCTCTATCGAGAGCCGCTTGTCCAGATTCTTCAGAAGAGCGCCGCCGCCCGTCAGCACGATGCCGCGTTCGACGATGTCTGCGGAAAGCTCCGGCGGGGTTCTCTCCAGCGCGACGCGAACCGCGTTGACGATGGTCGAGACGGAATCGGCGAGAGCCTCGCGTATCTCCGAGTCGGAAATCTTGATGGTCTTCGGGATGCCTTCGATCAGGTTGCGCCCGCGCACCTCCATCGAGAGCGGCTCGTCCAACTCGCAGGCCGAGCCAAGCGCTATCTTGATGGCCTCGGCTGTGCGCTCGCCAATCAGCAGATTGTATTTGCGCTTGATAAACTGCGTAATCGCCTCGTCCATCTCGTTGCCCGCCACACGAACGGCGCGCGAATAGACGATGCCGGAAAGAGAGATGACGGCGATATCGGTTGTGCCGCCGCCGATGTCCACGACCATGTTGCCGTGTGGCTCCGTGATCGGAAGCCCTGCGCCGATGGCCGCAGCCATTGCTTCCTCCACCAGGTAAACCTCGGAGGCTTTGGCGCGGTAGGCGGAGTCTTCGACGGCGCGGCGCTCGACCTGCGTGATCTCGGAGGGAATGCCGATGACGACGCGCGGGGAGACCCAGGTCTTGCCGTTGTGAGCCTTGCGGATAAAATGCTGGAGCATCTTTTCCGTCACTTCAAAGTTGGCGATAACGCCGTCTTTCATCGGTCGGATGGCGACGATGTTGCCTGGGGTTCTGCCCAGCATCTCTTTGGCGTCGCGGCCTACGGCTTCGACGGCGTTGGTGATTTTGTTGATGGCGACAATCGAAGGCTCGGAGACGACGATGCCGCGCCCTTTGGCGAAGACGAGCGTGTTTGCCGTGCCTAAGTCAATTGCAAGATCGCTGGAGAAAAGACTAAAGATAGATTTGAATGCCATTAGAGTTCCTGTGTCCGTACCTATTCTAAGGATGATTGCGCGCTGTCAGCGGTGGAGTGATTTACGCAAGCCTTCGACCTGTCTTTTAGCAGGAGGAACGCTGCATCTAGTCGGAGTAACTCAACCGAACAAGAGCGAACCAACTAAGATACTATGAATCGCGGCGGTCGCGCTATTGGAAACTGCTATTTTGTTGATCGCCGGTCGCTGGTAGATGATCGCTGAGGCTCGGAGACGGGAGATTTCTCTTCTATTCGTGAGGGTTTCCTGCCTAGCGTTGAATCTCTCTCAGTAATCTCTAGCGGACTCGCAGCAAAGCGTAGGCAGTTTTTGCCCGCAGCTTTGGCTTCGTACATCGCGGCATCGGCGTTGGCGACGAGTTGTTGGGGCGACTGCGCGTGGAGGGGGAAAGTTGCGACGCCGAAGCTGGCTGTCAGTTGCAGACGAAGCCCGCGCCCGCCTGTGAACTTGTTTAGCTCAATGTTCCGGCGCACGCGCTCGGCGACGAAGGCCGCCTGCTCGACATTGCTTTCAGGCAGAACGACGACGAACTCGTCGCCGCCGTATCGCGCCACCACGTCCGTATCACGAACGCTGGAGAGAATGATTGCCGCCATCTCCATCAAGACATGTGAGCCGACAAGGTGGCCGTGAACGTCGTTGACGTTTTTGAAATCATCCAGGTCGAAGAAGAGCGCGGCGACGCTCGAATTGTAGCGGCGTGCGCGGCGGACTTCGCCGAGGAGAAACTGGCGCAGGTAGCGCGCATTGTGCAGCTTTGTCAAATCATCCGTTTGCGAAAGGCGTTCGGCTTCCGCGATGCGCAAGGAATTTCCGAGCGCAGAGGCTATAGGAAGCGAGAGCGCATCAAGCAGGCTAACGTTCGCTTTAGTGAAAGCGCGCCTGCCCCTGTTGCCGCTGCCCTCGCGCACGCCTTCGAGTACGCCCATCACACGCTCGCCGTTGACGAGCGGAACGGCCACGATGCGTCGTCCGCCTTCCGTCTTTCTAATCGTCAATGTTTTGGCGACTGCTGCTCGCGTAGCTTTCGATTCCGAGCCTGAGAGAGCCAGGGCATGACCGAGCAGAGCGCGTTGCCAGTCCTCTTCAGGAACGGAGCGTTCCTTAGTCGTCAAGCCGCGCACCGCCAGCGGCTCAAGGCTCGCTTCTTCGTTGCTGCTCGCCTCCGAAGTGAGATAGATAGTCCAGCGGTCGGCCTCTATCAGCGGAGCAAGCCCGGCCAATGCCGCGTTCGCCGCGCTGCCCTGATCGTTAGTTAAGTGGAGCGAGGCGACCAACTCGAAAGCTGCGCGCAGGTCTCCTCTGGAAATCTTTTCGGGAAGCAGCATCGTTCCCGGCAGCCCGCCGCTCTGCGTATCGTCCGGTAGGGAAAGCTCGCCGGTTATTCCACGATTTTCCAACTCGCGCAAGAGGGCAGGGAGTTGAGCCGGTTCGTCTGCGATGGCGCGAAAGCCCAGACGCTTGAGGGTTGCGGCATCCGGCGTGCGGAGGCTCGACGCAGCGGTGCCTGTGTTCGGGCGACGACAGGCGACGAGCGGCGCGCTCGGCCAGACTGCGCTCGCGTGCTCAATGACGGAGTAAAGCTCGCGCATGTCCGCTCCGGGAATCACTTCATAGAGGACTGCGAGCGGCGCGGCATCGCCGCCTTCGCCCTCTACAACGACGACCGCCGGGGGCATCTCCATCTCGCGCATGCCCTCGACAAAAGCAGCCACGCCCGCTCCGTGCAGAACATCCGTCAGGATAGCCGCCGGAGCTTCATGAGCATTCGTTAATAAGACCACATGCCTCGTCATAAAGTTTACGGCCCACTCACTTCCTTTGACGCCCTGCCGCAAGCTGAACTCTCTGAGAGCTGCGGCTACCCTGCTGATCCTGCGCCGTGATCGTGACTTCGCGTGCGCCTTCGGGCGCGGTGATTTGCAGACGGAACAAGCCGTTGCTATCGGAAAGAATCTCGCGCTCGCCGAAACTGACGGTCGTGCCGGGCTGGGTTCGTCCGTGAATGACGTAGATTTGACCGCCGACGTACTCGGCCACTACTTCGGAGAACGCGATGCCTTGCCCCGTTCCCTGAGAGACGACAGTGAATTTCTGCGGCTCGCTCCAATCGCTCTCCTGTCCTGATTTGGCCGAAGCGCGGACTCGCCAGAAGTAGTCGCCGGGGCGCAGGTCGCTGGCGTTGAATTCGGTCGAGGCGAGTTGATCACGCTCGATGACCTTGCCTGCCGAAACGAAGAAAGGAGAGGTGGCGACTTCGACGCGGTAGTGTGCAGCCGTACCCGATGGCGGTCGCTGCCAGCGCAGGGTGACGTTGGCTGCGCCGCTTCCTCCGACAGAAACTCTTTCAAGGCTGCGCGGGCCTAAAGGAGTCGGAATATCGAGCAGACGCTCGCGCTGACCAATTGCGCCCGCCGGATTAACCGCGACGTATTCGCCGTTGCGAATGATGGTCTTCTCGCCATTGCTGGTGCTCGTCTCGATCTGGCCCTGCTGGACGCGAATCTCTGCGGTCTGGTCAGGGTTCACGTTAAAGCTCGAAGCCGTGTCGGATGTTAGCTTGCTCTGCGTCTGGTTTGTCTCGACAACGTTGGTTGCGCCTTCGGGTTGTTGCTCCGTGTGGACGTTGATCTGTCCGGTATCAACCTTGACACGAACTTTCGTGTTCTGCCCGCCCTCACTGCTGGTGTTGTCGCGGATGATGACCGTGCTGTTGGGACGAACGACGAGCGTCGAGCCATCGGCGAGGGTGATGCGCGCGCGCCCGTCCGATTGCGTCTGAATGGTGTCGCCCGGGTAGAGTTGTGTTTGCAGACTCGCTGAGAGAGTTTCGCGTGTCGCGGCGCGAATGACGCGCACGTCGCCTTCAAACGAGGTGAAGCGCGCTCCGGCTGGCGCGTCCGCCGTTGTCTTCGGATTGCTGAACGGGTTGCCGTATTTCCAGACGTAGAGGCCCACACCCGTCGCTAGAAGAACGAGGACGAGTACGCTGATGATGATGACAACTTGCCGCTTCTGGACTACCCACCAGTCCAGATCGAAGCGACCATGCTTAGTAGCCATAACAGGGAAGTGAGCCGGAACTCCTACAAGCGGGGCTGAAATACTTTGCCGGGTGATGACGAGGCCGAGCCGGGTTAACCGGCTGCCGCGCTCTCCATAATGAGGTGTAGCTCGCTAGAGGCAGCGCAAAAATCGCCGCCACAACGAAAATTAGCACAATTGCGACATCGAAGGCAAAAGGAAAAATCGAAGGGCAAAGGTGAGCAGGGCGTGTCTGCCGTTCCTCGGCGTTCGACGCTCCTCATTTAGCGTCGCTCGATAGTTTCGGAAATTGCAGCCGCAGGCTTCTCGTGCTCGACATCCTTAAAAGGCGGGTGGAAGCCGGACGGGAGATCAACATCTATGTCTCTTTCGGCCTGCTTGGGCCAGATGAGCGAGGCAGCTACAGAACCGACCAACACGATTGCCACAACGCCGAGCGCAATTCCGATTGGAAGGTGGTCGCCGCGTTTGGCGTAGTCGGCGAGCGTGGGCGCGCCCATGTAGTTGAGCGCAGAGACAAGGCCGCGACTGAGAAGCGGCAAGAGCATCTTGACGCCGATGAAGGTCAGGACGATGGCGAGACCGAGCTTGAGGTAATGGAATTTCTCGACCACTCCGGCCAGCAGGAAGTAGAGCGAGCGCAGGCCCATGATGGCGAAGACGTTTGAGGTATAGATGATGAAGGTGTCTGTCGTCACACCGAAAATCGCCGGAATAGAATCAACGGCAAAGACCAGATCGGTGACTTCGACGATGACGAGGACGAGCAGCAGCAGCGTGCCCGCGCGCCGCCCGTTGAGAGTCGTGAAAAAGTTTTCGCCTTCGTAGTGGCGCGAGATCGGGATGTAGCGCGTCACGAGTTTCACTACCGGGTTATCTTCGGGCTGAATGTCTGTCTCTTCCTGGCTGAACATCTTGACGCCGGTGAAAACCAGAAACGCGCCGAAGATGTAGATGATCCAGCCAAACTGCCGGATCAGCGCCGTGCCCAGCAGGATCATCATGATGCGCATGCCGAGCGCTCCCAGCACGCCCCAGAAGAGAACACGGTGCTGGAACTTGGCAGGAACCTTGAAGAAAGAGAAGACGAGCAGGAAGACGAAGAGGTTATCAACCGAAAGCGAAAGCTCTATCAGATAGCCCGCGAGAAACTCTGTGCCCTTTTGTTTGCCCAGATGCCAGAAGACTACGCCAGCGAAGAGCATCGCCAGCGACACCCAGACGCAACTCCAGACGACCGATTCTTTATACGTGACCTTATGAGCCTTGCGATTGAACAGACCCAGATCAAGGCTCAACATGGTCAGGATCAAAGCACCAAAACCCACCCACAGCCAGATCGGATGTACCGCCATGTCCATATATGCTGATAACATAGCACCCGCGAACAAGCCCAATCAACCAGAGTAGCTCAACGGTTAGGTGATTCAACGCGGCGAAGCCGCCGCACCATAACAATAATCGAGTTTCCGCGTTATATCTTGCTTGAGCGCGTCCGCGCGGTTGCGACGGTGCGTGTCTCTCCGTTACAATCCGCCGTTTCAATCAGTCTTTAGTAGTCAGTAATCAGGCATCAGCTTTTACTGACCACCGACCACTGACTACTGACCACTCGTTTCGGAAGGTTTATAAATTAATGCTCAAATATTTAAGCAAGATGGAGCGCACGCGGAGCTTGATTATCGTCGGGTTTGCCGTCTTGATGGCCGTCAGCCTGGTTGTTTTCTATGCGCCCGCACGCAACGCTACCTCCGGCGCTTCACAGGGCACAGAAGTCCTGGCGACGGTTGGCAGCGACGACATCACGGTCGGCGATGTCACTAACAGTTTAGTTACACAGGGCGGCGACCCTTCGATGATGAATCGTCAAATCGCCGACATGCTCCTCAAGTCGCTGATCCAGCGGCGCGTCATCGTGCAGGAGGCGAAGCGATTGGGCCTCACGGCTTCTGACGCAGAAGTCGCGGCGAGAATACGCGAAGCTAACAAAGATGCTTCAGGCAAAGTTGATGTGCAGCGTTACATGGATAGAGTCGGCGACGTGGCGCGCTTTGAGGACGGTGTGCGCGATCAAATTGCGATTGAGAAATTGCGCGCTTTCGTCACCGCCGGTGTGACCGTCTCTGAAGATGAGCTACAATCCAAGTTTCAGCGAGAGAACACCCTTTTCAGTCTGGTCTATGTCCCAATCGTCGCAGACAAACTCGCGGCTAAGATCAACCCCACAGATCAGGAACTCAGCGCTTACTACGAGCAACACAAAACCGATTATCGTATTCTTGAAGCGCAGAAAAAAATTCGCTACCTCTTCATAGACCAGAATAAAGTCGGCGAGAAAATCCAGGTCCCGGACAACGAGTTGCACGCCGAGTACGATAAGCTCACGCCGGAGCAGAAACAGGGCGGGCATCGCGTGCAGCAGATCGTCTTGAAAATTGCGGACCCGAAACTCGATGAGACCGTCAAAGCTAAAGCCGCTGCGCTGGCAACACAGGCTCGTGGACAGACGGGCACGATGACGGAGCCGGAATTCTCTGACCTTGCCAAAGGGCATTCCGAAGACCCTGCGACGGCCAAGGCGGGAGGCTTTGTGGCGGGCATCGTCAAAAAGAATCCGAGCAAGCCCGACGATCCTTACCAGCGCACCTTTGAAACAGAGACGGGCGGAATCTCAGGCCCGATCAAGTTCGGCAACGCTTACTACATTCTCAGGCGTGGCGATTCAATCCCCAAAACATTTGAAGACGCCAAGCCGGAGATGCTCATCTCTCTACGCAACCGCAAGGCTTACGCTATCGCCGCAGGGCTTGCAGGTCGCGCCGCAGATCGTCTGAAAGAGACGAAAGACGTTCAAAAGGTCGCGCAGGAGTTGGCTGCCGAGGCCAACATGAGCGCGGCTGAGATGGTTAAGGAGACGCCCTACATTGTGCCCGGCGACGATGTGCCGAACATCGGAAGCAGCCAGCAATTTGAGGAAGGCATCAAGCCGCTCGAAAACCCGAACGACGTGGGAGACCGCACGCCTATCAAAAATGGCTTTGCGATTCCAATGCTCGTTGACAAAAAAGAGCCGAACAGGATTCCTGATTTTGCGGAAGCCAAAGATAAAGTCTTGCAGGCTTTTCGCAACGAACGCGCAAAGTCGCAACTGGAAGAGACGGCGCGCAATCTAGGCAATAGTGTCAACACGGCTAATGACCTCAAAGCCGCTGCCGAAAAGTTGGGTCTTGAAGCCAAGACTACTGACTTTTACAAGCCCGGCGCACCGCTCGGCGACCTGGACGCGAGTGGCGCAGCCGAGGAAATCATCTACGCTTTGAAAGAAGGCGAAGTGACGAAAACGCCCGTCAAGGTTGGAGACGACTGGGTCGTTGTCGGCGCGACCAAACGTAAGGAAGCGGACCTGTCGGAATTCGCCAAGCAGCGCGACGTACTGATGAAAGGCGCGCTCGTTGAGCGGCAAAGCCAGGTCTTTGAGGATTATCTTCTCAACGCTCAGAGCCGCATGGAGAGCGAAGGCAAGATCAAGATTTACGAAGACGCGCTCGCCAAGCTCGGAGACAATGAGCCGACGATTACCAATCCACAAGGGCCACCGCGCCCCACGTCCGGCAGACCGATTCAGATACCGACGAAATAAGGCAAAATGCAAAATTAAAAATGCAAAATGGAAGATAGGGGCGAGCCTCTCATTTTCCATTTTGCATTTTTAATTTTGCATCACTCCTACCACCAACCAAGCACTTTCCACCAGATAAACCCGACGACAGTCCAGATCAAAATGTTCGGCACGGAGACTACGAGGCCGAGCCACCACCAGGTTCGTTGCTTGACGTAGTCTGCGCCGAACCAGATGGGCGCGGGCGTTGTGCCGTAGTTGGTGAGCGAGGCGTTGAGGTTTGAAAAATAGGCGAGGGAGAGAACGGCTAAAACGGGAGGCGCGCCGCCTTTGATGATGACGAGGAGAAACGGAATATACATCGCGGAGACGTGCGCGGTGATGCTGGCGAATCCGTAGTGCGAGTAAAAGTAGATGAATAACAGCACGGCTAAGGCAGCCCACCACGCCATGCCGTTTGTGAGAACGGCAGCGGAGTCTGCGAAGCGTTTGGTGATTCCGGTCTCGCCCAGGGCCTCGGCCATACGCACCAGCCCGCCGTACCAGATGAACACGTCCCACGCCCCGCGCTCTGCAAGCAAGTCTTCCCAATCCAACACGCCGCTTAAGAGCAGCACGCAGATTCCGACCAGCGCCACGACCGCGTAATTGATCGCGGGCAACAATCCATTCGTCATCCAGGGCAGCTTGTCGCCGATGCTCCACAGCGTTGCGACCAGCGCGAAGACGACCAGCATCATCTTCTCCTGCCACTTCATCGGCCCCATGCGTTTGAGTTCCGTGCCGGCAAACAACGCAGCCGCAGGTGTGTGTTTGATCTCCGGCGGGAAGAGACGATAGATGATGAGAGGCACGACCGCGAGCGAAACCAGTCCAGGGACAATCGCTCCGACGAACCAGCGGCTGTAAGTCAGGTTGATGCCCGTCTCCTGGTTGGCAAACTTTGCGATGATGGCGTTCGATGCCTGCCCCGTGAGAAACATCGCGCAGACGATGACATCGCACTGGTAGCAGAGCACTGAGAGAAACGCGCCGAGCCTGCGCGCCGTCGGCCCAGGACGCGATTCGTAGGCTTCCGCCAGGCTCTTGGCGATGGGAAAGATGATTCCGCCGGAGCGCGCGCCGTTTGAAGGAACGGCGGAAGCGAGAATCATGTCTGATGAAATTAGAGCGTAGCCGAGTCCGAGCGAGTGGTGGCCGATGGCGCGTATGAAGAGAAGCGCGATGCGTCGTCCGAGTCCGGTCTTAATCATCCCGCGAGAGATAAAGAACGCCGCGAGCACCAACCAGACAATCGGGTCTGCGTAGCCCTTCAGCGCCTGGTCAACGGGCAGCGCACCCAGCAGCGCCACCGCCGTCACGCCGAGCAAGACTATTGCTCCGCTTGGCACAGGCCGCAGGATCGAGCCGATGATGGTGGCAACGAAGATCGCCAGCAGCCGCCATGCCTGAACAGTGATTCCAGCGGGCACAGGAATGAGCGCAATAACGAGTGCGGAAGAAAGAACGATAGCCCACTTGATGAGCCTGCTTCTGAGTGTATTGCGAGGCGCTACGTCTTTGCCTGATGGAGCGTTTGAGATGGGATCAGAACCGGAGTTCATTGTTCGCCGCCAGCCTTTTGAGAGCTAATCAAACGGGCGGGATACTACAGCGATTTTCGATTTGATGCGACTACGAAATATTGCGAGCGAAAAAGCGAGAGCTTTCATTATCCGCAAAAGGGGATAAATAAAACGTGGGTTCGAGATAAGCAGAACCGGATCAGGCCATAGCCCCGGCAGGGGCGCTATACCAGTAGCCCACGGCGCAAGCCGTGGGACTCAACACGCATTTAATTCAACAAGCCCCGTCAGGGGCGGCATATAATACCGCCCCCGACGGGGCTTGAATAATTTCTTCGATACCTGTTCCCATGACTCACGTCATGGGCTATTGATACAACGCCCCTGCCGGGGCTGAAAGCCTCACCTGTTCTTAATCAGTGAAGCCGCATCAACGGCGCGAGGCTCGCTTGCGGAATCTTGGCGTCAATTCGCACTTCGTTGTCTTGCGCTGTGACGCTCATACCTTTGAGAGCAGTCGCAAAAGCATCGAACGCTCCTGCATCTTTGCCCGGTGATTGACCGAGGCCGAAGAAGGCCAATCCCTTGAGCGCGTTGATCGCCTGGCTGATGTCGCGCGCCTGCTCCGCATTCTCGGTGCGAAGAGTGACGGAGGATTCCGCATCGCCTCCGTTGACATTGAACGAGCCGTAGAACTCGCGTATGGAGTCGAAGTATTTCGCAAACGGATTTTCGACGCTGTGAGAGTTGGCCTTCACAGGCGCGCTCCTGGGAATCCTTCCGCTGTAGCTGACAACAGCATTCGGCGTCTGCGTCGCCAGTTGAACCAACTCGTCGTCAACACGGTTGCGCCCCATGCTCGCATCAATCGCCGCACGCACGCTCTCAGGACTTCCCACAGCTATCGTGTTCGAGTCGAGCGCGCTGACAGCAAATTTGTCTGTGCTTGAAATCGCCGCATCCATCCTGATTGAATGCTGTGTTGCGCTAACTTCAAGTGAAGAAGGTTTTGAATCTTTCCCAGGGCCAAACCCTACGCCGCTTCCCGACGGCGGCGACTGAACAGCGGGCGCAGCATCCTTGCCCGCATCTTTTGAGCATCTGACTGTGCCGATGAGGAAGATCGTTTTCCCTTCGTACTGCTGCTCTTCTTTCTCAAACTGGCATTCCTTCTTCGCAGACGCGAACGCGGTGTCGAGCAGCTCAGCCGCCTTGAAGCTGCCGCGCACAATAATCACGCTGCCGGCATCGTGTCGCCCCGTCGAAGCGGGGTGAATAAGATTGCTGCCGATGGCGACGGTCTCGAACACGCGCGGACTGATTCCGGTCTTCTGCTCAAATTCCTGTAGGTGAGCGTTGAGCTTTGCCAGAAGAGCCGGGTTGCCGGAGAGCAAGCTCGGAAGCGTCTCGTTTAAGGCGCGCTGCACGTCAATCGAGATGATGAAATCCGATGCGGGAAGAGCCGAGAGCGCCGCAGCATTGGTCGAGGCGGCTCTGGTTCCGCTGCTATGGCCGACAACGAAAGCGACCGTCATCGCCAATGTTAATGCGAACGCGAGAAACGAAAAGTAGAATTTTCTATTCATAGTGGCCTTTCAGAAATGATGAATGCGGAATGATGAATGATGAACTGAAAAGCACATCTCTTTAATTCATCATTCATCGTTCAGCGTTCATCATTTAGTTTCATCGTGCTTCGGCTACCTTTGGATGCAGGACTCTCATCAGCGTCGAGATGTCTGCTTGCCGAAGTTCAAAGCTGATTGAAGTCTCGTTGCCCGTTGCGACGATCTTCAGACTATCAAGCGCGGTCTGCGCGAGCTTGCCTGTCTCCGGGGGAAGCTGTGTGACGAGCATGCCCCCAAACTGTTTGAGCGCGCCGAGCGTTTCGCTCAGGGCTTGCGCCTGGTCTGGCTTCTCCGTGCGCGCAATCGTCATCAGGTCGAATCCGTTTGCGGTCGCGCTGACCGCACCGTAAGCCTGACGAATCGAGCCGATGATCTTGCTGATCTCCGCGTTGCCGAAATCTGCGGTCGCGGTCAGAGACGTTGGAACATTCGCGCCGAAGCCCATCAGCGCGTTCGGCGAGCGCATAGCAAGTTGAATCAAATCGTTATTGACACGGCTCGGAGCCTTGTTCGCATCGAGCGTGGCGCGCACGCTCTGAGGCTCACCGATGGCGAGCGTGTTCGAGTCGAGCGCGGTCGCGGCCACTTCACCGACTCTCATCTTGAAGAGACCGAGCATCTTCACCTGATCCTGGATTTTGAAAATGTAAACGGTCGCGCCGTTATATTTCTCCTCCTGGTATTTGCCCTGCGTCGCTAGACGCGCGGCGGCGAGGAGCGCGCCTGAATTAAACGTGCCGCGCGCGATGACGATCATGTCTGTAGTTGTAATAGCGGGCGTGGGATGTTGATAGCGCATTCCCAGAGCGATTGATTCAAACGAGCGCGCATCAATGCCCGTCTGCGTTTTGAACTTATCTATGTCGGCGTTGAACTCGGCGAGCTTGGCCGGGTTGTCCGCGAAAACTTTCGGCGCGGCTTCGTTAATTAAACGCTTGACGTTGACGAAGGCTATGAAATCCGATGGCGGAAGCACGCTCAAAGGAGCCGGGACTTGAGCCGTCGTCGCCGCTTTAATGACGGCAGCCGTTTTGGTCTGCGCTCCGGTTGAAGCAGAGTTGCTCGTGAGCATCACTACAGCAAGCGCGAGGAATAGTGCGAAGGATTTTTTATTCACGATCTGGAAAATCACCTTTCAAACTTTGGTTGTCAAACTTTAGAAGAGAGTCTGCGAGTCGCGTCCATGCTTGAAGATAGTCTCACGCGCCACTGTCGGATGCGAGCCGCGCCGCGCGGGGTTGGCTTTGTTCTCTGCCTTAAAAGCCTGCATCCTACGGTTTCAACTGCGCGAAAATCTCTCTCTCTTCCACTTTCCTGTAATCCTGCGGCAGCTCAAACAAGCTTGCCTCGACCGTCTCCTTGATGTCGCGCAACTCCATCAACACTCGCGCGCCGCTCGTCGAAGTCATCTCCGATTTAATAGGCATCCCCAGAGTCTCGTCAACCCAGACGAGACTTTCAGTCGTCAGCTCTTTGGCCGCGCCGGTCTTGCCCATCAAGGCGACGCGATACTTCGCGGTCGTGCGCCCGTTAACAGTCTCTGCGCCCAGCTTTTCATAATGCGCTTCGGGTCGCGCTTCGTTGAGCAGCTTGTCGGGCGAGAAATCAGGAGGGACGCTTTCCATTCGCCCTTCGCCCGCGCTTCCCGCTTCAGGCTTCAATTCCGCATACATCTTCTTTTCAGGCAGGAGCACGTAAGTTCCGTTCGGCAATTGCAGGAAAGAAACTTTCGTGCCCGCAGGCGTCTCGTAATCTTCGCGCCGCCTGTCGCCATCGCGCGCGATGAAGGTTTGACTATCGAGCGAATCAGCCGCGCCCGAACTGTTTGCTTCTTTACCCGCGCTGCTCGTAATAACTCTCAAAGCCTGGTAACGCTCCGGCTCTTTCGTCGCAAAGGGCGGCGTCGCCAGTGTCTCTTCCGTCCCGCCGTTTGCATTGGCCGCGACGTTATTCTGATTGCCTGTGACCCCCGACTGTTTACAAGACGCGGTTGCCAGCAAGAGCGTTAACAGAAATAAAACTGCCAGCCTTCTCATCATCGCTTACACGCGCTCGACCAGCAGCGTCAGCCCCATGCCGCCGCTCACACACAGGGTTGCTAGGCCGCGTTGCGCCCTGCGCTTCTTCATTTCGTGCAGCAAGGTCGTAGTGATTCTCACACCCGTGCAGCCAATCGGATGACCGAGCGCGATTGCGCCGCCATTGACGTTCAAGCGCGCGGCATCAAATCCCAGGTCGCGGTCGCAGGCGATGACCTGCGCGGCGAATGCTTCGTTGAGTTCGACCAAATCTATCTCGTCAAGCGAGAGTTTCTGTCTTTCAAGCAATGCGCGCACAGCCGGAACAGGGCCGATGCCCATGATCTCAGGCGCAACGCCCGTAATCTCATAATCAACGATGCGCGCTTCAGCCTCCGCGCCCGACTCCTTCAAAGCTTCTTCGCTCATCAACACGACTGCCGCCGCGCCGTCCGTGATGCCTGAAGAATTTCCGGCAGTCACCGTGCCGTCTTTGCTGAAAACGGGCGCGAGCTTTCGCAAGGCTTCAAACGTCGTGCCCGCTCTGAAATGTTCGTCGCGCGCGAAGCTACTCGTCTCGCCTTTGCGCCCTTTGATCTCAAGCGGGGTGATCTCTTCGTCAAAGCGTCCGGCGGCGATGGCGGCCTCCGCGCGTTGCTGCGAGCGCAGGGCGTACTCGTCCTGCTCGTCGCGCGAGATTTCATAACGACGCGCGAGGTTCTCAGCCGTCTCGCCCATCACAAGGCCGGAGAGCGGATCGTTAAAGCCGTCGCGGTACATCCCGTCAACGAGTTCCATGTTTCCCATACGCATGCCCCAGCGCGCGCCCTCAGCATAAAAGGGAACGCGCGACATGCTTTCCGTGCCGCCCGCAAGAACGCTTCGCGCGCGTCCGAGCATAATCTCCTGCGCGCCGAGGATGATTGCTTTCAAGCCCGAGCCGCACGCTTGATTGACTGTGTAGGCAGGAACGGCTTCGGGCAATCCAGCGCGATATGTAATCTGACGCGCAACGTTTGGCCCACCGCCAGCCTGACGCGCCGAACCCCAGATTGATTCCTGAATCTGCGCGGGCGCAAGACGCGCACGCTTGATGCTCGCCGTTGCCGCAGCCACACCCAGATCAGCCGCGCTCCATGCGGCAAGCGTCCCGCCAAAACGTCCGATAGGCGTGCGCGCAGAACCGACCAGATAAACATTCTTCATCGCTTCGCTGTCCTTAAAGATAAGTCAGGAGAGTTTTCCATTTTGATTTTGACAGTCTTTAGTTGACACGAAATGTTAGCACAGGCACCGGGGGATTGCGGAATGCGGATTTCGGATTGCGGATTTGATGACGAGCGTCTATCTTTACTCCACCACCCAAACCTTCACCTGTCCGCTAGTCCAATGATTGAACGTCTCGCAAGCCTGGATTCCATCAAGGATGCCGAACGGCGCATCAGGGAACTGATTGACGATCACGGCGAATGGTTGTGCGTGCAGGAGGCGCTAGGCGCGGCGACGACCTTGCGAAAAAGCGAGTGCGATTTTCGAGTCTCGCATGGACGCTTGATCTTCTCTTGCTGGAACGATGAGGGCGCGCTCGCGTGGCGCATCACTGCCTGGGAATGGACAGGCGAAAAACTCCTTCTCGAAGCGACCAGGCGCGCGGGCACGTTGAGCGCGCAGTTAGAACTCATCCCGCGCGCTTCCGTAGAAGCGATGGCCGCGACAATCAGCGCCACGCGCCGCGAGCGTTGTCGTCAGCTAGCCCAACTCGCTTGCGCTCCGTTGCAAGGAGCTAAGATTGAGCGCGCCTGTTTGAGCGCAGGCTCACGTCCGGGTCATCCCGGAAGATACGCGCGCATCATGCTTCGCGGAAGCTTGGAGCGCATCGCCGTGACGGGAACAGTCGCTGAATCCAAACGTAACGATGTTGATGCTTTCGTCTCATCCGCCCTCATCTGGTTCGCGCGCGTCGCAGAAAGAGCGCGCCAGCCTTACATTCAAAAGCTCTGGCTCATTGTTGAGAAAGATTCGGTCGAAGCATTGCGGGAGCGACTCGCGCTCCTGCGAGATGGTCTGCGTCGCGTGATCGCGCTTTATCAAATAGACGAAGGCTGGCAGGAACTGGCGCGCATTCAAATGCCATCGCTTGATGAGTTGTTGGAAACTGCGCCGAAGCGTTTTCGTCGTCCGGCGCTGGAGACTTTGAGCGAGAGCGCGGCGCAAATCATGTCGCTTGCGCCCGAAGCCGTTGACGTGGTGTGCTCGCGTCATGGCGAGACGGTGCGCTTTCACGGCTTATCGTTTGCCCGCGTGCGCCGCTTGATGAACAGGGAAAATGTCTGGTTCGGCATCGAAGGCGCGCGGCGGCGTCTGCTTGACGAGAGTACGCGAGGTGAATGGGCGAAGCTCTTACTGGATTTGAAGGAGCATCGTCGAGCAAGCGTCCCAGACAAGAATCACGCGCTCTACAGAGCATCGCCGGAAGCCTGGCTTGAATCCCTGCTGCGGCGCGACATCCGGCAGCTTGATCCAGGCTTGCGTCTCGCACCGCTCTACGCGCAGTTTCGGCCATCACATGCGGGAGGCGCGCGTCCCATTGATCTGCTTGCGCTCAGGCGCGACGGGCGGCTCGTAGTCATCGAACTGAAAGTCTCGGAAGACCGCGAGCACGTTCTACAGGGAGCGGACTACTGGAGGCGCGTCGAAGCGCATCGTCGGCGCGGCCACATCTCGCAATCAAAGATTTTCGGTGAAGCGGAAATCGCTGACGAACCGCCCCTCGTCTACCTTGTCGCGCCCACCTTGCGCTTTCATCGCGCCTTCGACACGCTCGCCCGCGCCATCACACCCACCATCAACATCTTTCGCTTCGACATCAACGAAGACTGGCGCGCAGGCGTCCGCGTCATGCGACGTGTGACTTGACGCATTAAATGGCACAAAGTGCCACTTATCGGTTTAATCAAATCGGGTTTTAAGAGCGGCAGAATTCGGATAGAGATCACACATAACCAAGTTCGCGCAGCAACTCCTTCGATACTTGCCTGATGATCCATTCAATACCGAGTATTGTGAAATTTGCCTGAATGCGCTCTGCTGAGGGATATTGTCGTTTAGAATGAAGTTCAATTCCTACTCGACGTGCTTCTTTACGTATCGTCTCGTGCTTCTCCGCTCGCATTTGCTTACAGTAAATACGATATTTCTCAGAAAGCTCTTTACAGAGTTGAGGAAGTTTTTTGAAAACAACGCGCGGATTAATATTGTTTCTTTCGGCGAATCTTTTTTTAGAGCAGGGAGGCCATTCATTTAGTGCGGCTTTCAACTCAGTGGTGATTCGGTCTAAATCAAAGGGCCTCATTCTACTTGCCTTGTACCTTTCAAGGATAATACGACTCTCCTTGGGAAAGTGCTTATGGAGTTGGTCCGGCTGACCTACCACTCCTAACCGCCTATATACTCGCTCTAAAGATGGCGGGGGTGATTCCTTTGTAGCGGCACGTATTATCCTCCTTGCCTTCTCAAGATCAAAGGGAGTTGTAATGTGGTGCTTATATCTAGTTGAGATCGTTTTGCACAATTGCGGGAACCTAACTTTGAGCCTAAAACTACTATATCCAATTTGCAAAGCGACTTGCTTTAAACTTTGAGGTGGAAACTCATTCAACGCAACTAAGAGCAGTTTCTCTGTTCGATCATGATCAATTAGGTTATACCTTTGTTTATATCCGTTTTGCTTGGCGACCGCGGATTCAAGTCGAATGATTGATTCAGCGGCCTCATCAATAGTGACTTCTCGACAAAGAATATCTATCAATCGTACTTTCATCAGGCAGCATAGTTGTAGCAGCCAGTTAAGATGCGGCAGGTTTCTGCCAGTTTTCCATTTATATAATGTTCCTCTGGGTACGTCTAGAGCCATCATCAGGCCCTGATATTGGTGACGGTCTAGTGTATTAATCAGACTTGATAGCGACTTCTTGATGCTCATGCGTGTCGGAGGCGAAACGAGTCTCGGTGCCTCGGCAAGCAAGTTTCCAATATTTTCGTAAACCCAGGTTTGCCACTGTAGATCGTCTTTCGAGATTACATGTTGTGATCGGCTGGAAGCAACTCCGAGCCAGTGTCGGCATCGCTTCTGCGCAAGGATAAAGAGCGAAAAGCCAGTGAAGGCCAGATGGATGAACCAGACGCTCAGGGTGAGCCTGGAAGGATTAAAAGGATGACGGTGACGGATGCAGTAAAGTATCTGCGCACGTCGAAGTTAAAAATCAAATCTCTGGTTAAAGAAGGCGTGCTGACATGTGAGGATGATCCATTGGATAAAAGAAGAAAGCTCTTGCGAGTGGATGAGTTGGACAGGCTCAGGCAGGCGTCTGTGGATAAGGATTAGAAATAAGTATCGTCCGTGGCTGTATCCGTTAGATTACGCAAGCCTCAGAGGGGTGCCAACGAATGCCGCCCGCAGAGCCGCCGGAGTGGCACTAATAATGCTCGCTCACTCTCTTTTACGGTAGTCAGATTCTACGGCGGCGTCGGAGAGGAAATTTTCACTTACGGCGATGAGCGCTCATAAAGCTGCTCGTCTTTAGCCACGCCCAAAGCAAATCGCAACTCACGAGCAAAGGCAATCTCTTTGCTGTAAAGAATCAAGCTTCTAATTCGACAGGCGATAGGCTTGACCTTCGAGTCAAACGAGTTGGTACTCTCGCATTTACGGCTAACTTCATCTTCATACGCCGACAGGTCGCATCTCTGCCTCCAGGTTTCCACCGGGATTGCGCCTAGATTTGATAACTGACCTGAGCCGCGGATCGATTCCCCACCCATCTCCGAGCAACTGCTCAGAGCCTTGAGAGGTTTCGTCAGCCACTGAAATTCATATGCATTGGCGTCTTCCTCGGGGATAGATCGAGAGAGTTGTGCAGCAGGCTGAATATCAAAGAAGAAACTCAATTCGAGCATCCCGCTTCTGGGTGTCCAACGCGGGGTGCGAGTATAAACGACGCTGCCGCTCGTTGCCTCAGTCAGGCCGATAAGCTTTTCGACCGGAAATCGCTCGCCAAGCTTTCCTTCCAAAGCTACACGGAACAAACGCTGCAAGATCGTAAACTCTCGCAATTTGGTAAAGATTGCTTTCTGTGCCGGTTTGGCTTGTAGTCCTGCCAAGACATCCTGCGCGATAGCCTCTTTGAGTTCCGGGAAATCCCAGGGATTCTGATCTGTATAGACCGCCGGGTCTTCTCCCTGGGGGAGAAATGCGGGAGATAAAGGAAATGCAGTTTGGAGCATAAATTCAAGCGGCCAGAGTTGCGCGGCAGGACTCGTCCCAGATATTGGTGAAAGGAAACTTAGCTGTGAATCAACCGAGAAAGGCAATTCACGGACACCACTCCAGTTGAGGCCACCATAGTCGTTAACAGCCTTTCTGAGACGTGACGGGTAGGCTTGTGTCCACGCTTAATTGTTTGACGTTCACCTTTCCTTTGTCGTATTGTCCTTATCGCTTTTTCAGGGCTGGTCCTCAGAGCCCGCCACCCGCTCAAGTACCGGCCTAAGTTTTGCGCGATTCAGATGAAGATCGTGGTGAGGAGTTTCCGCGCCCACGAGACACCCAAGTGGGGTAGGTGTGTACACTCTTTTTTACAAAAGAAGAACCGTCTGCGAAAGTTCAGCGTCGGCCGACTAAGCCTGATTGTCGAACAAGCTCGAATAAGGAGGTGATTTAGAAAGATTCGAAAGGCTAGAACCGAAATATGAGCAATTAGTCTGCCTAATTACGGCCGGAAGGTGAGCACAGACGATATTATGTATGTCATTGCTGACAACCTGTATTTTCCGAGCGGCATTATTGCCCGCGAAATCGAGCTTCCACAATCGGAGGTCAGCAATTGCGTCATCGATACTCTAGTGACACCTTAAACATGTGGACACGATACAACAGCAAGCAGATGCCAAAAAGTATTAAGTACTCGAACACAATTAGATTAAACCAAGATTGAACTCAGAGAAGCGAATCTTCAACCCTTTGCCGACTGCGGCCAACGCCTGTCTGACTTGATAGAACAGTCCATCTGTCGTCGCATAATCG
>JAVHWL010000049.1:0-118156 GCA_032159825.1 Acidobacteriota bacterium | reverse complement strand
AGCCATCTCATTGCTGCGAGTATGTGGCGCAGAAAACATCGCGGCAGCTACTCGTCGGTATGCGGCACGTCCGGCGTTAGCTTTGGCAGCCGTTGGGCTAAATCTTCGAGAATGAATAGACCCTGGCAGTCAGTCTTGATTCGCATTGACATATTAAAGCTGTAGGATTAGGCTTTGCGTGTTTCTTTGCAAGAAATTTTTCTCTTCGGGAAGTAATTGCTAGACGTATCTCCTGATAAATCACTTTACTTTTGTTTAATCTCACAAAGGCATCTGACCTACACGGATGTTAAGTGTTGAAAATTTCGGGATGCTCCGGGGCAGTTATTCTTAAAGCATCATTCGCCGGATTAAGAGACTGCCCGAAATCTCGCTCTTATTCTTCAACAACTCAGCCAGATCATTGGATAGTTTAATCCAACGGGGATTTGAACTCATTAGCAATAATTGAGCAGTTCATCCCGATTGATGCTGATTCTGATCTCATAACTATGAACTGGCTCTAGTGCTCTTACCCTCGCCGGTTCCGGTGATTTGAAGTATTAGCCAAATCCGTAGCTCGCACACTGTCGCTTTTATGATTAAAGCAACTTTAATTGCCACTTTAACGACGCCTCCCTCGCCCGATGGTCAAGAGTTATCTGCTCTTCAGGATAGGGTTGACTGCCTTGAGGTGCGCTCCGACCTGGTGGGCGATCTCGATGCGGATTGGTTGCGGAGTCGCTTCGGAGGGCGACTGCTCTTTTCTTTGCGGAGTCGCGCAGAGGGAGGTAATTTTGAAGGCTCGCTCGATCAAAGACATGATCGTTTGAGATGGGCGGCGCGCTCCTATGACCTCGTGGAGATTGAAGGTGAGCGCGATTTCTCGCCTGATCTCTTAGACTCAATTCCTGCCGGGAAGCGGCTTGTCTCGTGGCATGGGCCAGCAAGCAGCTTACCGGAACTCGAAGCTAGATTCGCGCACCTCTCCTCGGTCCCGGCCAGCCTTTACAAGCTGGTGACGAAGGCTGCGAGGGGCAGTGATGAGCTTGCGCCTCTTTTGCTGCTCAACAAACTGCGACGCTCCGATACTATCGCTTATGCTGATGGTCCTCTGGGATTCTGGACTCGCTTAGTAGCGCCTCACTTGGGAGCGCCAATCGTCTTCGGCTTAGTTCCTAATGGGCCGGCAATTCCCACAGAGCCGACTATCAACAAACTGATCGAGGATTACGGGCTTCCAGCCTTGATGCCGGTAGAAGGAATCTATGGGATTGTGGGAAGCCCCGTGTTTCACTCGCTCTCGCCACGCCTCCATAACGCTGCTTACAGGGCCATGAATTATCCGGCGCTCTTCGTGCCATTCCACGCCGAGTCTTTCAGTGAGTTCTGGCGAGAGGTAGTCGAGGCCGGAGTGCTTGAGTCTCTGGGTATGCCCATCAAGGGTCTCACCGTAGCTTCTCCAAATAAAGAAGCCGCGCTGCTGATAACCAAGACGGTGAGTCCGATTGCTCAAAGGGCCGGGTCCGCCAACATTCTCGTGCGAAGCAATGGCTCGTGGAAGGCAGATACGACCGACCCTGAAGTCGTCTTCATGGCGCATCAGAAGCGGGGGGTTCAGATACAACAGAAGCGAGCGGCAGTCATCGGCTGCGGCGGGGCAGGCCGGGCCATAGCAGCCGCACTTGCTCAATCCGGCGCAGGAGTTACGCTGGTAAATAGGGGCGAGGAGCGCGGCACGTTTGCTGCTCAACTTCTTTCTCTGCCTTACATTCTCCTGACGGAATTTAGCGCCGAAGGTTATGACATCGTAGTCAACGCAACTCCGGTCGGGCGCGATGACGGCGAAGCCCCGTTCAGGGTTGAGACATTGGGCGAAGACGCAGCGATTATTGATCTGGTCTATGGCTCTGCCCCGACGCCTCTGATTGCCAGCGCCCGTGAGCTTGAGCATGTGGCGATTGATGGGCGTGAGGTGTTAAGGGCGCAAGTGCTCCGCCAGTTCCAGCTCATGACGGGCACAGAGATGCCGGATGCGCTGATGCGTGAGCAACTCGGCTTTCAAGTCGAGCCTTCGGATTTAATCGTCGCCGGTTAGCTTCGCCTTCGCACGAGAACCTTGCGATTGATTTACGAAACAGGTGATAAGCGATGAGTGATAGGTAAAAGCATTTTCTCTTATCACCCATCACCTATCACTTATCACTATGAATTATTTCAACTATTTCTTCGGAGATTAATTTTACCGGCAGGAGATAAGCTTGATCGAAACCCAACTTGATCTCACCTGTGATCGTCAGGCGCTGGTTGATCGCGTGCGAGAGCTGGCGCGGGAAAAGTTCGCGCCGCGCGCTGCTGACTACGACAGGACGGCGACCTTTCCGGCAGAGGATTTTGGAGACCTCTTTGCCGCAGGATTAATCGCTCCAGTAGTTCCGCAGGAGTATGGCGGACTCGGACTCGGCCCATATCGCGGCGATGTCTTCACGCTCTGGATGATGACGAAGGAGATGGCGAAGGCAGACCTCTCTCTGGCGCGATGCTGGGAGGGCCACGTCAACTCGCTCGTGTTGCTGGATGGGATGGCTGCCGAGGATCAGAAGGCGCGCTGGTTCAAGGGCGTCGTGGAGCGCGGAGACCTTTGGGTCGCCTGGAGCGGCGAGCCGCAAGCGCGTGCGCCGGGAGAAACCTTGCGCTTCGGAACAACGGTTGAAAAGGTTGAAGGCGGCTACGTCGTTGACGGCAACAAGGTCTTCTCAACCAGCGCGGGCGGCGCACAGTGGGCGATTCTGCTGGTCAACACGGCAGGGCCAGGCGGTGTTCGTCATGCGACGCCCGAATCCCTGGACACGCAGCTTCTCATGGCCTGCGACCTCTCCGACCCGACGGTGCAGATTGACGGCTCTTGGTGGGACCCTATCGGGATGCGCGCGACCGTCAGCTATCTGGTCAACTTCAGACGGACGTTCATCCCGGACGAGAACCTCATCGGCTATCCCGGCCAATACATAAAGGAGGGATGGCAGACTTGCTTCATCCCACACTATGCCGCCACTTTTCTGGGCGCTGCCGAAGCCGCTTACGAGTATGCTCTAGAGTATGTCACCACGCAGAATAAAGTTGACGATCCGTATATTCAGCATCACATCGGCCAAATGTCTGTTGATGTGGAGACGGCGCACCTGTGGCTCAGGCACGTTGCACGCTTGTGGGAAACAAGTAAGTACGCGGAAGCGCAGATTGCCGGCAGCCGTGCGCGCCACGTGGTTGAGCATCTGGCAGAGGATACGGTCAAGCATTGCATTCGTGCTTGCGGCGCGCGCAGCCTGAATCGTCCGAGCGCGCTCGAACGTCTCTACCGTGATCTATCCTTCTACGTTCGTCATGATAACGACGATCATATCCTCGCCATGATCGGCAAGTCGCTTCTCGGACTGACGCATGATCCATCCTTCTACAAACCATGACGGATGCATCCGAAGTTTTGTGAGTTCACATCTGCCTCGAACAAAGTTGAGATTGGAGTCTTCCAATGACTTTCGCTCACCGTCAATTCAAACTTAGAATCTGGGGTCTGGCCCTCGGGTACTTTATTTTCTACACGCCTTACAGCGGCCTCACTAAAGCATTGTCGAATGGGCTTCTGACGAGCGGCCCTGTACCCGGCACTGTTCTGCTTCCTGTCTCTGTGATAGCAACGGTGTTGGGGATACTTGGTTTTATCACAGTGAATAAATGGTGGAAATATGCCGGGCATCGTCAACTCTTCGGAATCAGCATTCCCTTCCCTCGACGTTTGACCTTCCTATCCGGTATCTGCATCGCCACCATCATGGGAACCACAACCCTTGCCTTTACCTTTCAAGGCATCTCCATCGTCTTGGTGTTGGTCTTACTGCGTGGGGGCATCCTTATCATCGCCCCTGCGGTTGACGCCATCACAAGCCGGCGAGTCCGTTGGTTCTCATGGGCAGCCATGTTGATAAGTCTCTTGGCTGTCACCGTCGTGCTTAGCGACGCAAGCAATTACAAAATGAGTTTCGGCGCGATTATCAACGTTGCTGCTTACCTGGTTGCTTACTTCTTCAGGTTCCGACTCATGACCAAGTTTGCTAAGTCGGATGAGAAGAACACAACGCTGCGCTATTTCGTGGAAGAGCAGATGATCGCGTCTCCGCTCTTGCTGGCAGCACTAGGGATGATGGCGGCCATCGGCACGGGAAACGAGATGATGGGATTCCGGCTTGGTTTCACGGCTTTTCTTGGAAGCAAAGCCGCTGTTTTCGCCATGCTCGTCGGCCTGTGTTATGCCGGTCTTTGCATCTGCACTACCTTCATCTTTCTTGATTGCCGCGAGAATACTTTCTGTGTTTCGATGCATTGCGGCTCAAGTATGCTGGCAGGCTTGACTGCCGCCGGTGCGCTGACCTTTTTCTTCAATCAAAGCGCACCGAGCGCCGCTCAGATTGTCAGCGCTGGCCTGATAGTCGTCGCGCTTCTCTTCCTCTCACCGCTTCACCACTTTCAGCGCACTCTCAACAAGCTCAGCAACTCACTCGCCAACCTCTACCGGATGCTGGCGGATTTTGTGAGCGGCACTGGGAAACGAGAGCCGCTTGAAGACGCGGGACTTCAACCCGCGCTGGTGAAGAATATTTCCGTCAGGCGACACGGAACGACCGACCAGGAAAATTTCGACAAGTTGCGACAGCTTTTCTTATTCGTGTGTAGCGGCAACACCTGTCGTTCACCTATGGCCGCTGCCATCGGCAATGCGGAGATTGCCGCGCGTTTGCGGATACCGTTTGAAACTCTCGACAAAGCTCGCGCGCAGGCGTTCAGCGCAGGTGTCTCTGCCAGAACGGGAGCGCCGATGACGCCTGAAGCGCAACAGGTATTACATTCAATGAATGTGCCGGTTGTCCCTCACGCGGCGCGGAATTTGACAGTTGAATTGGCCCATCAAGTCGAGATAATTTTTTGCATGACCCGCGCTCATCGAGAGGCGGTCATTGACATGATCCCATCTGTGGCCGGGAAGACGCACTGCCTCGACCCTGAAGCTGATATTGAAGACCCGATAGGCAGCGGACTTGAAGCCTACATGAAATGTGCCAGCCACATTCACAGGCTGATCAGTTGGCGCTTAGATGAGGCTCAATTAAATGCAAGCCTCTAAGAGCCAACCGGGGCGCGACCTGCGAGAAATTGTTTGTCGAAGTATGAAGCTCATCAGAATCTCATGCCGGGACAAAAAATAAGAATCAACTGCACCGATTTCTCCAGCGAGAGAATGAGGTTTGAAAACTACATCTTCCGGTTGATAGCTAAACACTTTGAGACGGAAGTCTCGGACGATCCTGAGATACTATTGTATTCCTGCTCCGGGCAAGAGTTTCTCAAATATGATTGTTTGCGAATCTACTACACCGGCGAGAATACCAGACCAAATTTCAAACAGTGCGATTACGCTTTCAGCTTCGATCACTCGGATAACCCCAGGAATTATCGCTTGCCTGATTACGCTGCTTATGAAGACATTCGTGAGTTGTTACAGGCGAAAGACACGGGCAGCATTGTCAACGTCAAGACAAAGTTCTGCGAGTTCACCTACTCGAACCCGCTCGCGCAGGAAAGGATTCACTTTTTCAAGGCGTTATCTAAATACAAAAAGATAGATTCCTTTGGGAAAGTGCTGAATAACACTCCTGGTGTCGAAGGCTCAGCAGATAGGACTAATATTAATTGGAAGAAATACAGGCGCGGCTTTCTAGCCCCTTATAAATTTTCGATTGCCTTTGAAAATGAATCATATCCGGGCTATGTCACAGAAAAAATACTTTATGCGATGCTGGCAAACGCCATTCCGATCTATTGGGGAAATCCTGAGATAGGCAAAGACTTCAATCCAAAATCTTTCATCAACTGCCATGAGCATAAAAATTTCGATGAAGTGGTTGAAAGAGTGATAGAGATTGATAACGATCAGAATTTATACCGCCAATACCTCGCAGAGCCTTACTATCACGATAATCGAATACCCGAAAATCTCCTTGAAGAGAATATTGTCAAACAGTTGGAATTAATCATCACCAACAAAGATCGAATCATTCCCGTCGCCCGACAAAAATTAAAAGTCACCAGAAAAGAGATGAGCAATAGTCTATTCACTTATGCCAGCCCGATAAAGAAGATTGAAAAAAGATTAAGGGGCATCTATTACCGCCGCAAATATTACACGTAATAAAATTCAGAAGGCGCGAAAGTTAAGGGTTCGGGCACGAAGGATTGGATTCATTGATGAAGCTGATTGTTTCTGAATTGGAAGTCTGGAAGAGGTATGTAAGCAGGGAGTTTTACCATGTCATGACCGATCTCATGACAAATTACGGGTGGATGCAGATTGGTGCCGACGGATTATGGAATGGCCCCGGGACAATCGAGGGCAAGCTTCTGGAAGCGTGCGGCGAGATGCCGGAGGTCATCCTGTTCTGGGAGGGCTATCAACCCCTGGCCGCACACGCCTATGATGTCGTCCGCCTCAACTGTCATAAATGTTTCTTTGCCGATGACGTGCATTATAAGAATGGGGAGGAAGCGCACGAGAAATTGCTATGCTACGCGATGTGCGACACCATCCTCTGCTGCTACGCTTATACCTTCGACAGATTCTATCCACAGCTTTCGGGATTAAAGCGGATGGCGTGGGTTCCACACTCGGCTTCCCCCGACTTTATGCTTCGCTATAACGATCACCCGGAGAATGCGATTTTACTGAGCGGGAGCCTTGAATACCATTATCCTTTTCGTGAACTGATGAAGAGATTGCACGAAAGGCAGTCCTACCCGATAACCTATCATCGTCACCCTGGATACGGCTCCAATTTTGATTACGATAAAGATGGTGATGTCGGGCCTGGGTACGCTGCTAAAATCAACAACTATCGAGCGTGCTTCACTGATAGCAGTCGCTACAACTACGTGGTCGCTAAATATTTTGAGATACCGGCCACAGGGTCGCTCTTGCTGGCAGATAACGCGGTCGTCGGAGAGTTGAAAGAATTGGGGATGATCGAGCACAGCCATTATCTCCCCGTCACAAGCGACGATCTGGAAGAGAAAGTTCACTATGTTCTCGACGAGAAGAATCATGAAGAATTAGACGAGATCAGGAGGAGAGGCCAGAAGTTGATCTGGGAGAGGCATAAGACGAGTGACCGGGCCAGACTGATAGATGAGATATGTATGGCCTGAGTCTCGAAGCGGCTGCGCATGAAGATCATCATACAAGGATTGTGGATCGGCCCTGAGTTGTCTGTCATGGAGCGAATGTCAATCGCCTCATTTCTGGCGAACGGGCATGAGTATCATCTATATGTTTATGATGACGTGAAGCATGTTCCAAAAGGGGCGCTTGTGCGCGACGCTAACGAGATACTTCCATCGTCAACGATCTTTCAATATAAGCATTCAAAATCTTACGCGGGTTTTGCGAACTTCTTTCGTTACCAGCTCCTCCTAAACAAAGGAGGCTGGTGGGTGGATGCGGATGTGATTTGCCTCAAGCCCTTTTCATTCGTGGACGAGTACGTCTTCGCCAGCGAAGAGCATAAGGGTAAGCGAATCGCCAATAACGGGATTATCAAAGCTCCCCTTGCCAGCGAAGTGATGGCTTATGCTTGCCGGATTTGCCGGTCGAAGGACCCGGAGCGATTGATGTGGGGAGAGACGGGGCCGAGATTATTGGATGAAGCGATCAAGCTCTTTTCACTTGAGGAATATACCAAGCCGTACCAGGTTTTTTGTCCTCTGGGTTTTGAGGAGTGGGGCGAGGTGTTAGACCCTGTGGTGGCTCCGGCACTCGACGAAGCTACTTACGCTGTTCACCTGTGGAATGAAATGTGGCGAAGAGAGAACAGGGATAAGAATGGTCAGTATCATCCTGATTGCCTCTACGAGCAACTCAAGAGGAAGTATCTCTAGTCAATAAAGAAAGTTTTGGTCTGCGAGAAAGTCTGCGTAGGTTTCCACCGTCTCCAGATGCGTCTCAATCAACCACATGGGATAACCTTTTTTCTTCAGACGCCTCTTCGTGTTCTTTCTCCAGGAGTCAACACCGGAGTCCTGAACTCTTTTTGCGAGGTAACTCTTAACAATCGTATCCCAATCACGGATGCGTTCCACGAAAACTTTATGAAAAAGATTTCGCAGAACCGGATTAGTCAACATCGCATCATGCGTGGCGTTGTAAGCTTTTTGGATTGAGCTATACAAGAGAGCCTGCGCCTGGCTGCCCAGATTTCTCTTAACACGATAAATCTCTTTGAGAAAGTGGATTGCGGTCTGGCGGAAAAATTTTGCGGCAACTATATTCTCCCCGATGAATCGAGCATCAGTGCATATCCCACCAAAGGCATCGCGGGGACGAAAGTCTCTCTCTGACTCATCAACAACAGTTAGGCAATCATGATCCATAAAGATAATTTTAACTTTCCATTGGCCGTCACTCCAAAAACTCTTCAAGCCGACATTTCTAGCGACGAAAGATTCGCCCCATGAGAAGCCCCTGATGGCTAACAAAGTTCCCCAAAACTCTCCGATCTGCTGAACTGAATCTAAAAAATTTCGGTCGGCCCGCGCGCGATTAGCCTTCACTGAAAAGGCCGCGTCAACATATTGTTTGTGGTTTCTATACGGGATGGCTGGAGGAGAATAGACGCCTAAAACCTCTTCCAAAATCTCGTCGGCCAGCCATTTCGCATCACGGCGCGAATATTCAACACGCTGGACACGATCTCCGAAATAGATTTCCGGCCCCCGCTCAGAAAGGTACGCGGCAACCTTATCCAAACGAAATGAGCTTGTTCCACTGAGTATTGCCTGGCCGGGCGTGGAGTGATTGAGAAACTGCATGGTGAGTCCTAAATCGCCCGGAAGATTTATGCGACCCTCTTTGTCATTGTCGTCAAATGCCGCGACCGCCTCTTTCATGAACGCTCTCATCACATTAAATTCGTTCCCGAAGAGATGAGGATTCGTGAAATACTCAAGTATATTTTCTTCAGTACCGTTTCTGGGAACACTGAAGATGGATAATCTCGAAACGATCATGGAAACGGGCGCTTCGCTCCTATGTACCTGGCGATAGATGATTGAGAATCTGGAGGCAGCCCTTGATTCGTGGCGCAAGAACGTCAGCATACTTCCCCCGTCGAGACGATGCGGCGGAGGAACAGTCCAATCATTTCGCCGGAAGATGACGTTGAGCGGCAGGTGTCGTCTTCTGCCAGCCCTTTTGATTTCAAATTCCAGAGCGCTTCCGGGAGGCTTGATGACAAGAACAATGGTTGTCAGTGGATACTCGACGAGCGAATTAATCTCAGAACTGGTGGCGTCGGAAACCCAGTAGATGATAGGAGACTGATAGAGTCCTCTGAGGATTTGCGCCTCGTAATCAGGCAGCAGGCTTAAGGTACGCGCCACTTCATCATCAACGTTGGAAGGTTGATCGTAGTCTATGTCTGGAACGCCCCTCGAAGTCTTGACCTGCCTGACGATTCGCTCAACTACTTCCTCCGGCCTGAACAAATATCTTGCGATTGAAATTTTACAATCATGCTTAGAGAGGTTTATGAAATCCTGCAACGCTCTTTGAGAAGTCCTGACTCCCGCAATTTTTTCGTGAACCCGGTTGAGTCTTTCGAGTTTTCGACGGAATTCTAAAATGAAGCGGCAGAAATGCGTCGTGGAGTAGCCCTCCTTGAGGACAGAGTCAGAGATTTCATAGCTTTTCCCCGGAGCGGATTTGAGGCCCAGTTGAACGAGAAGAAAATCGAATTCGTCTGTCCTATCTGGAGAGAGTTTCAAGACCTGATTTTCAAGCATCAATGCGGAGAGGCGTCTGATTTCCCACGACACACCAGCGCTACGCCTTGCCACATCAATGAGCTTTACCACGAAGCTTCTGGAGTAGGCTTTGATTGGCAGAAACTCGTTGAATAAGGCAAGCGCAAGCGGACTGGACTCAAACTCATGCGAAAGGATGTTGCATAAATGATCCGGTATGTAAGGGTATTGACGACTTTTTGCGGGACTCATTGTTTAGACTTCCTGGTGGTGTCGTGGCGTGTTTCTACAGAGCAGCGATTCTTCGTTAGGCAGAATAGAACTATACAAACCTCCCGGATAGCGGTATCAAATGTTTCTCTGAAGAGACGTATGGTCGGAAGTATTCGTCGGCCTCAATTCCGAATAGAGAATCGGGCAGGACGCAGAAGCATCCTGCCGCCAATTCTCAAGCTACGCTCTATTCAAAGAATAGAGATTATTTTAGATTGAGGTCAACGATGAAGGAGTTTAGTCCTTAACTCCGGCGAGCCTGGCCTTACTTCTTTTTGCCGCCTCCGCCTTTTCCTTTGCCTTTTCCTTTGCCGCCTTTACCCTTCTTCTTCTTACCTTTCTTCTTCCCAGGCGTCACAGGAAAACCGACCGCGAGGCTGATCGCAGTTGCTAGCTCAATGGCACACTTTTTACTGATAATCACACAGACGAAATCAGAGGCACCGGGCTTATATTGTCCCTTCCCTTTCTTGCCCTTTCCGTCTTTAGGATTTTTCGGGCCTTTCTTATCCTTCGGCCCCTTTTTATCCTTCGGACCTTTTGTGTCCTTCGGACCTTTTTTATCCTTTGGGCCTTTGGTATCCTTCGGGCCTTTTTTATCTGGTGGACCTTTCGGACCCGTGCTGCCTGCGGGACTCTTCCCGCCTACTGACCCAACACTGCTTTTACCACCGAGGTCTCCTTTTTTCGACATAACTGAATAATCTCCTTTCGGCTTCCTGACAGTGACGTCCGTGCCTACATCTATAACAATCTCCGTTTTTCCAGCCTCGACATTCCAGAGGACTGAATCCTCCGTACTCTTGACGAGTTGATCTTCATAGAAGACTTTGAAGAAAAGGTCGGGCTGGCGATCAAGAAAGAGTTCGCTGAAGTAGGATGTGTCGAATTGCATCTGAAAGCGACCGTCCACTCCCGTCACCGCGCTAGAAACCAGATCATCAACTAAAAGATCCTTATCCCAAGCTTCAACGCGTGCGTTCGGAACGCCTTGCCGGGAGTTGTAGCCGATGACGCGACCGACAATCTGATACTTTTTTTTCGCCATGACTATACCTCCTTTGGCCCGGCCTTTACGCAATCCAATGAACTATAAAGTTGCGATAGAATTCCAAGCGCCATCTGTTTACCTGGATAACTATCACTGACCATTTATTGCAAGCATCGGCTCGTTTCTGAGCGAGGGCTTCGGCCAATATTTGGCGAGGTGCGAGCTGCCCTAGATTTCAGGAGTATGAACGATTGACAAAGAGCCGGTTTGTTTCCGGGTCAATCGTACGCGACATCTCTGATTCAAGTTGTTGAGCGAGTTTCATAAGTTAAATGTCTCGGCGGACAACCGGAGCGGCCACCATTCCCGCTCAGGTTGTTTTTAGGCCAGCCGGGAAATCACCTGTTGTTGTCTTGTCTGACTGCCTTTCCAAAGGGCTGTCTGATGAAGTCGTTCTGGTCACGCTCGGGCGCGCGCGGCTCAGGTCTCGTTATTGGTGTCGGGCACACAGGCTTCGTCGGCGGCACCACCGGGTTACCATCCTTATCTACCACGCGGAAGATTCCCCACGAGCCAAGGGCGTTTTGGTTAGGAAGGAAAGTCGTATACAGGTAATCGCCAAGGACTCCGACTCCGAATTGGCCGCCAGCTTTGTCTATGACGATGTCGTAATGATCCGTGCCACCATGACTGTCATGCGAACCCAGCCACTGCGAAAGCTGGTTGTCACCAATCAACGCGGAATCGCTGATGTAAGGCTCCCTCTGCCACACATGCCCATTTATCGTGAAGACCTGCGCCGTCCCTGTGCCCTGCGGATGCATCAAGCGGAACCGGACAGGCGTTCCCACTTTGGCTGTAAAGATGGGCGTCACGGGGTCGGTGGTTGAGGACAAGGGGTCCCCAGGTATCAAGGTATTAGAGATCGCGCAAGTGTTATTACCATTGGCGGCGAAGGTCTGAGGCTCTGGACTAATATGTCCATACCGATAAGGAGTTGGCTCTGTCCGGTAGTTGATCCCGCTTCTATTGCTCGCGTTCAGTAATAAATCCTCATTGACCATCACGACAAAATCACGGAATAACACTGTGTTAGGCGCAATGAAGACATTGGCCGAAGCGCGGCTATAGATTTTTGATGGATCATATCCAGGGGTTCCCGGCTCGCATGGAACCTGTGTCTTCCCGGTACTATCACCATCACATGTCCACTTTACTCCGGCTGGCTCGATCACCATGCCGCCGAACAAGGCCCACTGATGCTGCATGAGAAAATCGGTCGGCAGCAGGTTTAGTGAGCCGAATTCCACAGGCGTGTATGTCAACGACCCGTTTTGAGTCCGGCCAATATTACCCGCGTACCAGTTGAATGTAGTCGTCTTTCCTGGCGCGACCGTCTGGGGCATGGCGTTGAACCCGACGTTCATGCCGCTAGTGGTTGCTCCATCGTACGAGAGAAGCTGTGGCTGTATTCCAACGTACTTCGAAGGAATAACCGGAGCCTGACCCTGGATGAAGAAAGGTTGCGGCCATGGGAGCGGGGAGGTAAATGGATCAGCATTTGGGCTGATTCCATTGGTTAAATTGACCACGATGCAATCCCCGGCATTTGCCCTCAAGATGAGAGGCTCAATTGGCCCTTTTAACTTACCGCCAATAATGTCTTCCGAGAAGACGTACATGAAGCCCAACGACTGTATACCAGGGGAATTTCGCGAGTTGAATTTTATCATTCCATCGGGAACGAAGTTTTTCGCGTCCACCGCCGTGATGTTGAAAGTCTTTTTCGGCTGACCCGCCTGACAGGCCTGGAAGTCTAGGCTCGCGCTTGTCCCCAGTGGATTGCTCGGCAAAGTCTTCAATTCAGTGAACGGCTTGGTCGGGTCGTAAGCGCGCAGAAGTCCCCACACGCCGTTGACGAATCCGAAATCGTCGTTGCTGGGCATGTAGAGATAATCAACACAATCACCAGAGGACGTGCTGTACTTATCAGGACATTTAGTCCTGGCTTTTCCTATTGATGATGGTGGGACATTGAACAGCAACTCGAAATGCTCCGAGAGTCCCATGCCCTGGCTACTGCGGTAGCCTGAGTTTGACCACGAAGGCTCGAAGTGCCACTTCGGACCACCTATGGTAAAGAAGTGCGAGAAGGTGTGCGCGCCAACGAGGACGCGTACCTGAACTTTGTCGTTCTCGTAGGTCCGTAGCAAAGGTGTCAGCGGATCGCCGTTCATGGGAAGGCCGGAAGCCCGCACACAGCTAGACGAGAAGGCATATGACAAATCTGCGCAATCCCCCTGAGTTCGGAAAGGAATCGGGGCGTTAAAATAGTTAACGGTCTGTGTGCCGGGAGGCGGTTGCCCACCTGTGCTAATCAGGGTTGGAACAGGTGGAGGATTAATAGGCTTACCAAACGCGGGGTTTATCTTGGAAACAGGTATTTGCATTGTGTTCTGTGGAAGAGCATACGCTAACGTGAAGTCCTGAAACTCCAGGGCGAATTCGCGGTAGCTATCCGTAGCGTTCGGCGTGATGATTCTGGCCTGCCAGCTCGTCGGCCCTCCGTCCGTCCTCGTCCCTAACGGCACGTCGCCCTGATTGGATCTCCACGCAGAGCCTTTCGGCTCAACTAGCAGTCCGGCGTAGAGGCCCGCTTGCTGGTGCGTGGACGGGCCGAAGTGGTCGTGCGTGAAGACGGTCCGAACCGTGTTGTCCTTCCCGTCATTGTCTATAAAAGGATCGGCGTACCAGCGCTGGATGGTGGTTTGAGCGCCCTTCCACTCCGGCTTGCACTGACTTCCTGTACAAATGTCTGCCGGAGGAGGCTGAGCCGCGCGTAAATCCGTTGGGCATCCCGCACAGTGCGTCCAGGAGCCGCCGTTCACGGGATTGACCGCATGGATGATCTCCTGCACTTCATCCGGGCTGAATGTGCCGTCCTCGTAGTTCCATCCGTTGCCTGCACCATCAGATGAAGTGACATCGAACTTCACCAGGTGGATATGCTGCCCCAGAATATCTGTCGGCGTCCGCACCTGAAAATCATCCACCTCATAATAGTTAGGCACCAGGTTTGTATGCCAGTATTCGATAAAGTCCTCTTCAGAGTTGGCGCGGAAGAAGAATGGCTCTGGAGGACATGGATTCGAAGTCCCGGCGCACTTGCGCGTTTTGTTGATAGTCGGTACGACATCCTGCCACAAGGTGAGCAGGCGCTGCTGCTGATAGTGCCAGCCTCGCTCATTGAATGTTACGTCCATTTGGATGGCAGCCGCCTTGTAGATGCGCGGCTTACCAACTGCCGAACCGTCGTCTTTAATTGCAGGGTCTGCGAAAGGTGCGCCGTGCTGCGCGCCGGATGGATTCTGAGCTGTTTTTCTGGGCAGACCGTTCAGAATAAAGTTTGCCTGCGATGCTGAAGCGCCGCATTCAGGATAGTTTTGCGGGCCGAAAGGATTGGCGGAGCTTCCATCTGGAAGGAAAGTCGGGTTGCAGCGTTTCCCGTGATACCCTATCGCTACTTTTTCAACAGGCGTTCCGTCCTCGGGAAGCTGTCTCGAATTTAGTGTAAGGTAATCTTTGCTCCAATCAGTCGTGGTATGCTTTTCCGTCGAAGTGCCGCCTGTATTAACGTGTCGCGGCAAGCCGCCGTCCAGAAGTTGGCCGGGGTTTGCATCGTCTGGAGCAAAATCCAGTGGTGGGTGAGGCGGGCGAAATCCCGCGATACCCGGAACGAAGAATGGGAAGCCGGGATTCGCCGTGACATTCTGTCCGGTCGGGTCGGGGGTCGTAGGTGTTCCGTAAACTATCTGCCCGTTCGTCGGATTGATAAAGACCGGCGAAGGCATCAGAGGCATGGGCATTGTGGGCAGAGGAACGATGGCCGGAATGGGTGTCCCCGCTTTTATTTCAGCATCGGGTAAGGCGCGAGAGCCGGTCAACGGCTTACCGTTGCTGTCCAGTTGCGTCCCCGCCTCAAATACATCGTGAACGCGCCACATCGCCCACATGCCCTCAGCGAAGTGTGGATAGAAATGGCAGTGGAAGATCGAGTCGCCTACCGTTTTGTTGCGGTTCCCGCTCCCGTTATAAACCATCTCAAGCGTATAGCTGGCTCCGGGGCTGATGAACTGACTATCCAGATAGCTTCCTTCAGAACTGTTCGGCGATTGAATCCACTGATGCGCGTGTTGATGGTGGATGTGTGTGACGCCCGTCCCGCCGTGTAGAATCCTGAATTTAACGTGATCGTCGAGATAGCTGTGATAGACGTTCGAGGGGTCGTCCGGGTAATAAGCCATTGTCGCTTTGTAGCCAGCCGGGGGGTCATTCTTGGGGCGACCTATACACGTCGGGTTTTGGGCGGGGGGCGGACCGAGTTTGAAAGTATCAGCGGGCGTCAGCTTATTGTACTGACAGTCAGGCTTCGCCGGAGGGGAAATAAAGTTGGCTGGCACGTCCACCACCGTTGCTGGGTCGCCGACAGACCACGCGCTCAGGAAGAACTCTTCATATTTACAATCAACACAATTAGCCATCGGGCCGACGCCGATACGGTTAGCATAGATTTCGGCACCGATACCGCCCGTGCCATAGTTGATGGCGAAGTCATCGCGTGCGGCTCTGACCGTTGGAAGCAGAGGGTTAGTGCCATCCCAGAAAGCATTAAAAGCCTGGGAAGCCGATGGAAACACTTCGTGGTAGATAACCGTAACTTCTCGGTAAGGTTGTTTCCGGTCGGGTAAAGCGGGATTGCGACAGAATAATGGATCGAATGGGGTGCCTGGCGGGACTGGTTTGTCGCACATCGGTTCAGGTTTAGCAGTTGGGCCAGCGCCTGTGGTGCCTGGGAATCTACCCGCGCCCGGACCTGTGATGATGGCCGTCAAGTCTGTGTGGTAGAGCTTGAATTGTGCGCCGCCCGCTTTCGGCCCGCACTTCCCGTTGGGCTTGACCTCTTGCTCGGCGGCGACCATTTGCAGGATCGGGGTGCAGCGGCGGGACGTATCCTTCGTGCCGTCGGGGAGAGTGTACGTATAGTTCGCCGGGTAGCGTGCGTCGTACTTGATGATGGGCTGTCCGGCTGGAGTAAATCCGTTAGTGCCTTTGCTGTGATCAATGGCAAGCTGTAAATCCTCTTGTGTGACCTGACTGCGATACCACTCTGCTCCCCACTCTGTTCCCGCAGGCTGGACCTTTCCCGCAGGCTGGACATTTACTGCGCCGAAGAGTCCCTGGAAGAGTTGCTGGCCTGTGGTGTTTGTGTCCCCTTCGCTATACAGCAAATATGTCCCTTCCCGCTGGGCGAAGAGAGTGTAAACCTTTTTCTGATTGGCTGGATCGTCAGGCGCGCTGGCAAGACTGCTGTTATTGCGCCCCACGAAAGAACCGTCATCCGTGATACTTTTGACCAATTGCATTCCCTGAGCGTGAAGCGAGACCGGCGGAGTGCTGGATGCGGCCAGGGCCGGATTGGCTGGTTTCTTGATTAAGTTGGTGAGGGTGACTTGCAGACAATCGCCTTCATTGGCGCGCAGGACAATCGGGCGCGCTCTCTTCCACGGCATGAGCTGAACATCAGTCGTCGGATTACCCGCGACAATCCTAACATCACTGCGCAACGCATAAATCAGAGCGTTCGGCATTGCAGCGCCGAGACGATTCAACATGTAGGGCTGGGCGATAGCCACAACGTCGGCAGTAATAGTTCGCTTACAAGCAGGCGTAGGGGCAGGAGCAGGAAGCGCCGGGGCCGCTGCGTTTGTCGGAGGCGTGGTCGGAGCACTCGACGGAGTGACGGTAGCCTCTACGACGGGCACAGTCTCAACCTTCGCTGATTCAATCTTCGCCGAATCCGTTTTAGCATTCGCCGGATCAGGCGCGTCGCTCATGGCCTTCACAGCGACGGCTTGTGTTGTCGCCGGGCTTGAAACCGGCTCTGCCGGTATTGCCTCAGTCTTTATCGCTTCGGCCTTCGTCGTGGTGGCTGGCTCAGATATGGTTTGAGCGCCTGCCGTCACTGAGAGCAGGGCAAAGGTGAGTGTTAAGGTTAAGAAACTAAGAAAGCTTTTGAGGTGGGTGTGACTGCTAGGCATATATTTTCTCCTTAAAATGCCGACAGAAGAGCGATGGATTCTCAAAGTAAACTTAGAAGTTCATGATCACGCTTGAGCCGAGGTGTGACTAACGAAAGTAAAGAATTCGTTAACGAGAATTTGTGAAAGCCAAGTGAGAAAGACGGGTTCGGAAACCCAGGTTCGTTATGAACAGGCACAGAGTAGCTCTTACGGCTGTACCTGTCAATATTTTTTGCTATCGTTCTTATCGTTCAAGCTACCCAGACTTTACCTCTGATTTAAGTCTGCCATTGAGATCGGATAAAAAGCTTAGATTTTCAAAACTTCTCATGCTATCCTGCGTTCCCAATCCTTCGAGTATCGGGGCTGAGTTTCTCACGGGATTTGTGGCAAGAGATTGGGGTCGCCTTGCTTGGGCGATTGGTTTGAGCCGCTTCGTTCAGCCCGCGCTGGTAGAAATCTTCTGAAGTACGAAACTGTATCCCGGGCTGAGTGTGCTTTAGTCCTTCAGCTATTAAGGCGTCTCAAGCGACCGTTGATATTTCCTCGCCGCTAAAACTGGTCAAGAACATGCCAGCTAAAATAACAGTCATGAAGTTTGGCGGTACGTCCCTCGAAGACCGGCTGGCGTTTGAGCGCGTCGCGCGCATTGTAAGCTCGCATAAGAGAGAGAGCCTCGTGATCGTTGTCTCTGCCATGAGCCTCGTGACTGAAGCTCTCCTCTTGAGTTTGCGCGCGGCTGCGAAGGGAAAGATAAGCGTAGCTCTCCGCTCCATTGATGAGCACCTCGAACGTCACTTGCAAGTGACCCACGCTTTAAGGGCAACTTCACGAGCCGGCATCACGCGGCTGATCGAAAGCTTCCGGCAGGAAATCGCAGAGTTACTTGGGGCCGTCGCTTTGAGCGGAAAGACGAGCGCGAGCCTTGAGGACGGCATTGCCTCGTATGGTGAACGCCTCTCTGCCCACCTGCTCACAGTGGTGCTTGAAGAACACGGTGTTCCCGCATCTTATGTTGATGCGCGCCGGTGTATCCTGACGGACGAAGAGCATGGAAAGGCCAAGCCATTGCTCAAGGAGACTTGGCAACGCACACGCGCAGAGCTTGAGCCTTTGCTCAAGACGAAGAGAGTTCCTGTGCTGGGAGGATTTATTGCGGCTACTCAGAAGGGTGTGACGACCACTATGGGGCGCGGCAGCTCGGATTATACGGCGACGCTTGTCAGCGCCGCTCTCGGTGCGCGCGAGACTCAAATCTGGACCGATGTTAACGGAGTGTTGACAGCCGACCCTCGACTAATCAAGACGGCACGCACAGTTCCTCAACTCTCTTATGGAGAGGCTGAAGAACTCGCGCGCTTCGGCGTTAAGGTGCTGCACTCGAAAACGATTCAACCCGCTGCCGAGCATGAAATTCCCGTGCGCATCTGTAATTCTCGCGCGCCCGAAGAAATCGGCACTCTCATTTGCGCGCGGACGGAGGCAGTGACCAGCACTGTTAAAGCCATTTCGCATAAGAGCGGCGTGACGATGGTCGAAGTCACTTCCACGCCAGCGTTGGTTGCCAACGGATTCCTGCCTGCGATTCGTAAAATCTTCGACCGGCATCAGACCGCTTTAGACATCATAGCGACTTCGGACGTTGGGGTTTCGCTGATGTGTGAAGAGACAAACGCGCTGCCGCTCATCATTCAAGATTTACAGCATGTCGGCTTTACCGAACTGAAAAGAGACCGCGCCATCATCTGTTGCGTGGGAGAGGGATTGCAGAGCGCGCCGAGCTATGTGATGAAACTCTTCGATACTCTCACGAACATTGACTTCACATGGCGCAGCGCTTCCGGCAGCAATTTTCTATTAGTTGTTGACGAAGAACACGCGGCGACCGTTATCAGGCGGCTGCATCATGCGATCTTCGAGCAGAACCAGGACGGAAGAGAGCAGGCTTCCGGGAATGGAAAGAAGCTTCAACTTAAAGATTGGCGCGACTGCTCATTTATGATTCGCGGCCTCGGTAATGACTTTGACAAGTATGGCGGGTGAGGACAAACCATAAGTTCGAGTCCAATAGCTGGCCGCATCATTACCCACCAGGATCATCGGCGTATGGTCGTTTTTATTTGCGACGGCGGCTCCGAGCGCGCGTAGTAAGGAGTCAATCTCCGCTTTATCGCCTGTCACAAATGTCCATCCCGGTCCGGCCTTAAACTTCTCTGCGAAATCATGCAGCCTCTCCGGTGTATCGGTCGTTGGATCAACGCTGATTGAAATCAACGCTATGTCGCTTCCCGCTTGCTCGCTCAATTGCTGTTGAACCCGGCGAAAGGTAGCGGTCAAAGGCGGGCAGATAGTGGTGCAGGTCGTGAAGATAAAATTGATGGCGACCGTCTTGCCTTTGACGAGATCGGTGTAGAAATTGAGCCGTCGGCCATTTTGATTGTAAACAGTAACGTCCGGTATTCGTAGTGACGAAGCTGTGACCTCATCCTCCGTCACAGGGCCAGCCGTGCTGTTCGCCGTGTTGTTCGCAGATGCAGGCTCGTCAACTTTATCCTTCACCAATCTTAAAGCCATCCCGCACTTGGGACATTTGCCAGGGCGACGAGAGGTGACTTCCGGGTGCATCGGACAAGCATAACGCGGCGCCGCCGCCGCTCTCTTACTCTGAGACTTGCGCTGCGTCTGCGCTGTTGCAGTAACGTGGCCGATGCCGAGCACGGATGCGAAGATTATCAAGGCGGCGAGCATGAGCGTGGAAAGAGGCTTCATCGTCATTGAATTATTCTCAGTAATAAAAGGTTTCGACAGATTCCTTCTGAGCCATCAGCCCTGACTCAATTTGAATTGATCCAGGAACTCGCAGGCAGGAATTGTTTCTTTTCCAGGTCAATTGTGATGACGTATGCTCCCATCGCACCGATGCGACGATTAGGCCCGTAAGTGACTGTTGGTATCACTCCTGTAGCATACTGATTAAGTCCTTCGAGAGTCTCTACCAGCTTTTCGCGGCTCAAGTCCTTACCGGCTCGTTTCAGACCCTCGACCAATATCCTGGCAGCGCTGTAGGCCGAAAGCTGCGTCGCCACATGGGTCGCAGGCAATTTATACTTGGCCGCAAGGGCGCGAAATTCTTCGATTCCTTCCGCAGTTTGATCGGCAGGCGAAGTCGGGAAGGAAATAAAAATTTTCTGATTGAAGCTCGGCGGCGCATCAAACACATCTTTGCCGGTAGCTGCCCCCGGCAGATAAAGGAGCGGCGACCAGTGCAGCTTATCAGCCTCCTTCATCAAGGCCAATGCTTCTTCTCCCGTGCCCAGAAAGAAAACGACATTCTTACCTGTCCGGCTCAACTTTCCGGCAGAGGTTGGAGCATCAAAGTGTGCGCTCTGGTAGCTAAAGGTTTCCAGTGCGCCGCAACTCTTTTTTTGACATTGATCCTTGATAGCTTCCAACACCCCGGCAGAGAGTTCGCTCTCAGGATACACTACAGACACGCCAGCTTCTTTCTTATCCGCCAATTTCTGAGAAGCGAAATTGACGAGCGCGCGGGCTTGTCCCTCCATCCCTGACAGGAGATAAAAAACGTGGCGGTTCAACGGATGACCGACCTGCGGATAGAGCGTGAGCGGGCCAACGAGCGGCACTTCCAGCTCGTTCATGAGCGCAGCGAGTTCCCTGTCAGCGCCGGCAGTGAAAGCGCCCGTCAGGGCGAAGATCTGCTCGTCCTGAATAAAACGCTTAACGTTCGCGCTGGTCGTCGCAGGCGTATCGGCTGTCTCAATAAATTTCAATTCGAGCTTGCGATTGTAAATTCCACCCTGGCTGTTAACCTCGTCGAAGTAAGCTGTCGTGACAGCTTTGATAGCCTGGCTGACGCCTGCTAAATCGCTTCTGACCGGGAGAACAGTTCCGATGACGATGCGGCTCTCGCTCACTCCGGGGTCAATGTCTTTCCCAAGCCGCTTCAGATAAGCAATCAGGTCTGCCATGTCCTCGCGCGACATCTGGTAGCGGGGCATGACGTTTAATAGTTTGTTACCCGCCGGGTCGAGGCCGCGCGTGATTGCCAGTTCAAGAGCGCGCTCCGTGTAGGGCGGGTGTGTGCGTCCGCTCGCGTGAGTTATGCCGTAAGGTTTGGTTAAGGCTTCCCACGTCAGGTTTGATGGAACGACGCCGCCCTCCGGCTTCCCTTCTCCATTCAACCCATGACAGTTGGCGCAGGCCATAGCGCTGCCCGGCACTTCCAGCGATGCCTCGCCAAGATAGGCTAGAATCTCACGGCCAGAGGAACTGGTGCCCAGCACATAAATCTGTTTGCCGCGTCTTTCCTGCGGGGTTAGAGCATTCTGAAAAGACGCGCTTGCATGGACGTGCCGGGCGGGTTGAAGCGCCATCAGCAGACCTGCGAGGAGGGCCAGGCAGATCACGCACGCCTTAATCTTTAAGATAAATGAGGAACGCAAAGCTTTCACTTACCGCCGGGCGGCTGATCGTTAAGGACGCTTTCCACGACTTTGATTAACTCTCCGCTTTGAGCCAGGCCAAAAGCTTTTTTCCAGAGTCCTGTGCGCTCATTACCGATGATAAAGATATTGGTGTGATCTTGTTTGTCGTCAACGTATCCACCAAGTCTGCGGAGCGCGAAATCCACGTTTGCCTTGTCGCCCGTGAGGAAATACCAGCCGTGTTTAGCATCGAGTTTTTTTGCGTACTCCTTGAGCTTTGCAGGTGTGTCCGTGAGCGGGTCAACGCTGATGGAGATGAGGTGGACATCTTTACCCACGTGGTCGCCTAAAGCCTCTTGAAGCTTCTGAAGGTTACGATTCAACGGCAGGCAGCTTCCCTGGCAGGTGGCGAAGAAGAAATCAATGATGACAACTTTATCTTTGAGTAGGTCGCTGTAGAGGCGCATCTTCTCGCCGTCCTCATTAATCAGCACGACATCTGTGAAATACTGCTCAGCAGCCGCTTGTCCCGTTGTTTGAGTTGAAGGTTGTTGCGCTGCGGTCATGGGGCAGTAGAGGCACAAGCTTACTATCGCCACGACGGATATGGCGAACAACTTGACTAACAAGGTCTGCTTTAACTTTTCAATGATTCTTATTTTCATGCGGCTCTAATCTCCCCGTTCGGAGGCTTACATTTTGTCAGGGCTGAGTTGCTTTTTACTTGGGTGCGTCATCTTCTTTCGTCGCTTGCAGATTAAAGTTAGGTAGCTGGTTAAATTGGAGTCCCAGCGAAGGAGACTGGAAGAAGACATAATACACGCCTGCCTGCGGCGGCACAAAGATCATTTCATAGACACCGTTGCCAAGCGACTTGGCCCACTCACGGTGCTGCCAGATGCCGGGCGCGAGAAAGACCATCACGCCCATATCCTTCAAGTCTGCTTTCGGCTGGTTGGAAATCGCATCAGTCACTTTGAAGCGCAAATGATAGCTCTCCCCGGCGCGCATAGCCTTGTCTGTCAAAAGCGGCTCAACCTTGATCTGGGCTGTTTTCTGCTTTGGCAGATCAGGATTTTCCTTCACCGTAATGTCGAAGCAACTCACAAGGCGAGGTGAATCCAGCAGGAAGGCCAGATCGTAATGGCCCTGAGCGGGGAGTCTGACGGTGGTTGTGTAAACGCCGGGCGCGGTTTCGTGCAAGCTATTATCCAGGACGAGCACGGCTCTCGGGTTGCGCCCGTAATTCTGAAAACTTCCCATCGGCGCGGCCATGCCTTCCATGTAGTAGTAGATTGTTTTATCTGCCGGATTCGCTACAAGCACCGCGCCCGCTTCCGGCGCAGGAATAACTACGCTGGCAAGAGAAGTGAAAGACGATTCCTGTGGCGCACGCTGTCCGGCGGGGAAACGATTGACGGCTGCTTCATAATCCGCCTTGCCGAGATCGGCGAGCTTAACCATGCTGACGAACTCGTCGCCAACGGAACGTATATAAGCGAAATCTTTGGTGAAGGTAATCTGATCGGGTGTCTTACCGACAGGCACGGCGCGTATCAGCCGGTTGGTTGAAACGTCTAAAATGTGAACCGTATTGGTCAAGCGATTGACCACAAATCCAAAACGGCCATCGGGCATGAAGCGTATCGCATGAAGACCGGGTTGAGCCTTCATACTCGCCAGGATTTCGTGACTCGAAGCGTCAACAGCGATGATTGTTCCATCACCTTCATTGACCACATAAACTGCTTTGCCGAGCGATGAAAAGGAGAGCGCGACGGGAAGCGCGCCCGTCTTAACGTCTTTGACCTTGACAAGCTTGCGTACGTCAATAACCGAGAGCGTTCCCGTTTGCTTATTTGTGACGAAGGCGTAAGCGTCATCGTCAGTAAAAGCGATTTCGTGATGTCCTGTTCCGGTGCTCAGTTGAGCCGCGACATTTAGCTTCGTAGTATCAATCACGGTGACGCCGCCGCCACCCGCTTCTTCAGCGTTATCGTTGCCTATCCACAGGTATCTTTCGTCATGCTGTAAAGCAAGACGTGTGGGTTTCGCTCCCGTGCCAATGTTCTTGAGCACTTTCCACGTCTGGGTATCAACGACGGCCACTTGATCCACGAGCGGCATCGAGACGTAAAGCCTCTTTTTATCACCGCTCATAACCCAATCTTCGCCGGGGCCTGGTAAAGAGATCAGGGTATAGAGCTTGCTATTGCCGAAACCGATAAGCGGGTCTATGACTGAAATGTTGGGTTCCTGATTGAGAGCCAGAATGAAATAGCTGTTGAGGTCTATGCTGGGGCGACTACCGAAGCTCGCTTGCAGAAATGATTGCACCTTCTCACGGCATCCCTTTTCATCTTGAGCTTCAGCCTTCTCTCGACGGTCAATCCATGCCGCAGGCCGCAGGTTGCTGAGAGACTTGCCCGCAGTAGTGTCAGTGATTTTAAGTCTAACGGTCGCCTCTGTGCCTTCCAGTAATCCGGCGGCTCCTGCTTTTCCCTGTGCGATTGGCTCAACACTGAGTTCGACCGCGACTCCCTCGCGCGTATATCGTTGTGGCACGCGCGCCTGGTCGCTGCTCTCTTGCTGCGCGCGAGCTTGGGAAGAGTTTAGAGCGAACAGAGCCACAAAGATTATTGCCAGCTTGAAATATGTAATCGCCTGACGAGATGCTGTCTTGCCGAGCCGGGAAATTTTACGTGCGAAAGATTTGCTTCTCATAATTCTCCATCGTGAAACCGCTGGCTCACAACTTCTATTTCTCTCAGAGTCTCTTCACATTCATTCTTCAGCGATCAATAGCAAAGGTCTGGGGCTGCCTTCTGATCGTTCCCGCGTGGCGATGTTCTGGGGAGATTTCTGATGATGGATCACACAAACAATCCGAAAATGTAACCGCCTGAGTTTTATTTAGAATTCACCTGTGAGGTCGCAAAGCTTTGCGCTGCTGAAGCTCCCTAAAAGAATCGTTGAGAATCTATGCCCGTCGTTAGGAACTGTCAAGCGTTTTCTTAATTACCTGTCGCGCGCTCGTCATTATTCAAAACTAACAAGCGGCTTTACGATGGAGATTATTGACACAATAGAGAAGGCAGACATATAGTTTCGCCTGTTCCAACTGGATTCATCATCTGGAAACGTTCGGAGCTTGGATGAGAAGTGTTTCCGGCGCAATCACAGTGCCGGTTGAAATGTTCCGCAAAGCTTCACTACCTTGACTCACTGAACCTGAATATGCCTCGTCACCTCATCCGCCTGATAAGTGTCATTGTTTGGCTAACGCTCTGCAACACGGGCGTCGCAGCCCAGACAGAAGCCGCGCTCACAGGAACTGTGTCAGATCAAACCGGAGCGATCATCGTGAGCGCGGAGGTGCAAGTCCTGAATATGGCGAGCGGGCGAGCGTTAACCGCGAGAACAGATTCGTTCGGCCATTATGAATTGGTAAGGCTGCAACCGGGTTCATATCAGGTGTCCATTAGCGTTGTCGGCTTTGCGACGGCGACGCGCCGCATCACGTTGCGTAGTTCCGCTCCGGTCAAAGAAGATTTCCTGCTCGTGCCGGGAATCATCGAGAGCAACATCACGGTGACAGCCGGTAAAGGAAGCGCACGCATCGCCACCGAGACGCCGCAAAGCATTACCGTTACCGACACCTTACAAATCGAAGAGCGGCGTCCCACATCAACGCTGCAAGCTATTGAGAGAGCGCCGAACCTGACGCCCGTCATCGCCAATCCCGCGCTTGAGCGACCGCGCCTGCGGGGTCTCGCCTCCAACAGGCTCTTGATTATCCTTGACGGTGAGCGTCTCAACAATGCGCGCAGCGACCCAACTACAGGTGTGTCGCCCAGCGTGATTGATGTCACACAGTTGGAATCGGCGGAAGTGCTCAGTGGCGCGGGGTCTAGCCTTTACGGTTCGGATGCGCTGGGCGGAATCATCAACCTGATTACCCAAAGCCCTGTCAGAACAGACCGGGCACAAATCCTGAGCTTACGTTTTGGCGGCGACTTGCACACCAATGGGCTTTTCCGTCGCGGCTCATCAACCCTCAACTGGAGCACGCCGAGATTCGCTTTCCGATTAAGCGGCTCGCTTTTCCGCGAAGGTAATTACCACTCAGGCAATCGGGCTATCCCGCTTGAGGAGGTTGTCAGGTTGGGTAACTTTGCGACCAGCATGGGAAACGCCAGCGGTAATACTGTCGCGCGCACCTACGCTGTCTGGAGTTTACCGGCTGGCGCGGAAATTCCTAACGGGCAAGCGCACGGCTTCAACGACCAGTTGGACTTGTGGTTTTTTCCGGGAGCGAATCAGAGCCTTCGTTACCGGCAACTGAACAGCCAGCACAAAGACCTCGGCTTCTCTTTCATCGCGCCGCCCTTCGATCAACGAACGCAATTCAACGGCTTTCGTCGCCTGGATAAGTATGGCCTGAGATACGAAGGCCGTGAGTTGAAATCATGGATGCCGCGTGTGGGCGCAGGCTTTTACCGCCAGAAGTATTCCTTCCCCGATGACACGATAACTTCCCCGATCAATCCCGGCAGCAGTTGGAATTTTATTCCGAACCCCGCTGCGCCACAGAATCCTCTGGCCGTTTTGACCGGCAATCCTTCGACCTTCACGGACGCCAACTTTACCGATAACAAAAACTCTGTTACTACCTGGGCCTTTGATGCGCAGGCGACCCTTGCTCCCTTCGCCGGAACATTAATCACGACCGGCATCGGATACTTGCGCGATTCTTCAGCAGACCAATTTGCACGCGCCGATTTTGCGCCGGGCACAAGAGTGCTGCTCAGTTCCATTAGCGGCAGGGCCAGCAATCCTGATTCCGTCTATCAGAACTGGGGCTGGTTCAACCTGCTTGAGTATGAGCCTTCGCGCTGGCTGCGACTGACGGGTGGACTGCGAGTTGATAACTGGCGAACTGAGGCGCGTGTGACGCGCGGATTTCCGCTCGGAGTCGAATCGGCCATTCTGAACGCATCGCTGCCCAGGCTGATTGCCAACCCCGGCTCGATCAATACGGAGGGGGCGCGCGGCATCGTTGATCTCATCAACGGGACACAGGGAATCAAAACCAGTCGAACCGTTATCACCGGCAATGCCGGAATCGTCCTTCGCCTTCCGGGTGGCGTTAACCCCTATTTTCGCTGGAGCAACAGCTACCGCGAGCCAGGCATTACAGAGCGTTACCTGCTGCGCGATTTCGGCGACCCGACCTTCAGCGTGCTCGTCATTCCGAACGCATCTCTCAAGCCTGAGCGAGGAGAGAGCTTTGACGCAGGCTTGAAGATTCAGCGCGCACGGTGGAATGCTTCTGTCGGCTATTTCCGCAACAACCTCAAAGATTTTATCGGCAACGCCTTTGCTGCCCCGCTGTTTGTGCCAGCCGATTCCAGTCACGGATTAAATCCCATCTCTCCTTTTTTCCCCTTTCACGGCGTCCTGTATGTGCAGCGTGCGAACACGGCGCGGGCGCGCATTCAAGGTCTTGAGGCAACCTACGAGATGAGTTTGCCGCTGGGCGAGCGCGGCATCATCACGCCATTCAACACACTCGGCTGGTTAAAAGGCTCAAACCTGACTCCCGATGCAGCGACCCTCAACTTGATTAGCCAATTCTACAACCGGGCTGATACGCCTGTGCCTTTGCGCGGCTCGGCAACTGACGCTCCTTTATCCGGCATCACGCCGTTTCGCACGATCAGCGGCGTTCGCTACGATAGCCCCAGAAGGCATTGGTTCGGCGAGTACGAGGTTCGCTATCAGGCGCGCGTCCGTCGGGTTGATCCACTCGACCTGACGACAGCCATCTCAACCCAGTACGGCTCGCTGGCGAGTTTGAATTCGTTTACCAGACAATCAATCCGCGCCGGACACACGCTTGCGAAGGAAGATTACCGTGCCACATTTTCCATAGGCGTGGAGAATCTAACCAATCGTTTGTACTTCGAGCAATTTCAAACAGCGCCCGCGCCGGGACGTTCCCTCGTCTTCGGGATGACAATCGAACTCTTCAATCTGCTGCGAAAGTAGCATGGCTGAGGTTGTCTCATTGTTTCGTTGACCGAAGATATTTAGCCGATTGGCGGAGAGCTTAAAGCGATGAAGCGTTACTTGCTGATGACGGGCGGCATGATCGCCTTCTTCCTGATTCTCTTCCTTGTGGTTGAAGCTCTGGGTGTGCCGCTCCTGACAGACCCGACACCCTGGATGAAGCACGGCGGAGTCTTGGCGGCATGCCTGGGTGTGGGCTTGCTCATCGCGGACGTGTTGCTGCCCGTGCCATCCAGTTTGGTGATGGTGGCGCACGGCGCGCTCTTCGGTGTCGTGTGGGGAACGGTTCTCTCGCTGGTTGGAAGTTTGGGCGCGGCTCTGTTTGGCTTCTGGCTCGGCAGGCGTGGAGGAAGACTGATGGAGCGCATCGTCACGCCACAGGAGCGCGCTCGCGCCGACTACCTTTTGAACAGATGGGGAACACTGGCGATCATCGTGACACGCCCCGTGCCTTTGCTGGCAGAGACGGTCGCCATTATGTCGGGCGCTTCGTCAATGAACTGTGGCCGCGTCGCACTCGCTGCGCTGGCCGGGTCGTTGCCGCCCGCGTTGCTCTACGCGCTGACCGGAGCAGCCGTCGCTAATTTTCAGAATACGGCGCTGATGTTTGGTTTCGTCATTCTGGTAGCGGGTTTCTTCTGGATGATAGGTCGGCTGATCGAACCTTTCCTCAACCGGAGAGAGGCTCAAAGCATTTCTCATCCTCGTTCGTTTTCTACTTTCAACCCACCTCAAAAGGAGAACAATCATGGCGATTAAAATCAGTATCAACGGTAACGCTGGCCCGGAAGGTTTCCTGATCGCCCCTTCCGGCATTAAAGAATTCCCGGTTGCGGTCGGGCTGAAAACCGATAACGGTTCGACGATCAACGCGGTTCTCAGCATAGTGGCGGCAAGCGGAGTGATCGTTCAACTGTCACAGACCAATGTGACAATCGGGCCGACGCAAAAGTCCGTTAAGATTACAGCCAAAACGCCAAGCAAAAAGGCTGGCGACATAACGCTGCTAGTGAAAGTCAGCGGAAGCATCAGGGCCCGGTTTATTCTCACTTCCATTCCCAACCCGCGACTGCATTTCACCGGGCGCTTTCAGGCTCGCTTTGCGACGGATGGCGATTTCTTCAACGAACCCCGTGGAACGAGCAACGGATGGACATGGGCTTTGGAGGGTGAGCCGGACTTTGTGCCTCCGACAAACAACGTTCCCATCAACCCTGGAATGGCTGTTGGCCGCGTCGTGCGTTTTCAGAACGCGGTAACTCCCAGACCTCGCGTTGCCCCCATCGGCGTCACTGTCACTGCCGTAGAGGGTGAGGTTGGCGGTAAAACGGTCTCCTTTACTAAGGGTGATCCAATCATCGGCGCGAAAGTAAACCTCGGCCCCAACTCTTACCTCGCGGCCAACGAACCGACAGATCCCGCAGGGCCACCGCCTTTTGAGACCTACAATCCCGGCGACGAGCCAATCGAAAACTTTGAGCTTCACATCGGAACCAGTTTCTCAGGTTCACCGTCATCTCTGAATGACCGGCCAAAGGCTAACGGCTTCTTCCCGTTGACGGCGGCGGAGATGACTAAGTACGGGATTCCGTCTCTCAGCACATTCAACAGCCAACGCATGACCCAGTTGCTGAGTGACTATCATGCGTTGTCGCCGGGTGATCGGACCGGAACAGTTGCAGGGCGCAATCTCGCCACGCGCATTTCACATCTTGGAGGTTCAGCCCCTGACGGCATCCCCCCTTCGCAGGGAACACTACCGTTCGGGTGGAGCGGCAAAGAGACCTACAACGGGGTAATTAACAAAGCGATCCAGATTAACGTTGGCAGGTCTGCGATGCTGACTTATTTCAAAGCCTTCCAATCGTTCAGGTACTCCGGTACATTCTTAAACTTCCATTCCGATGAACTGTGCGGGCGCGTTGACGGCACTCTAACCGCATTAACACCGGCGCTGTTGCGGCAGATTGAATAAGTCAGAGATTCCGAGCGGGACCTCTGTTCTTATTGCCTCGCGTGAAAACTAAGCAGCTACGGGGCGCAGAGCCTTGGTGCGTCCCCTTGAGCTGCTTGTACCGGCAGAGCGGGACGAAGATGCGCTGAGAGCCGCAGGTTTCGCTTTCGACATCGCCAGATGTTGGCGATGAATTGTTAATTCAATTTGATGAAGGAGAAAAGACTATGAGTTACCTCGACGTGCCTCGGCTACATTTCGCCGGAACGTTCATCGCCAATCCGTCAACTATCAACAACACCGTTACTAACTTCGACCCGAATGTTGCTATTAACTTTCAGAATGAGAGCTGGAATCCAAACGGAAATGCTGCCTGGACATTCCTGAACTGCCAGGTCCGCAGCGCCGTGAATGCTGCGGGTCAAGTCTATCCGACAAGCGGGCCTGACCCTGTGATTGGAGCAGCAGTTCTGAGCACCGATCAGCCTGTCCCCGCCAAGTTGGTGGACCTTGATACACAGCAGCAAGGCGTCTCTCAAATCTGGGGGCTTCACATCAAGGTCGCTATCTCTGAGACAGACTACTTCGAGGGCGATTTTAGAGTGGTCTGCTTCAACGATATTAATTTCTCCAGAGTCGTTGACGGCGTGGGCGACTCCGGGGCCAGCGCCTACTACCAATCCGTTCTCGATAATGTGACTTGGGGAAGCCAACTTAGCTCGCCCTTCTTAAAAGAGCTTCAGAGTGTCAGCCCGACTCGTCTGTCTATCAAGTTCGTGGTGGATGCATATAACGATGACAGTAACTCTCTGGAGTTCACTCAAGGACGAGTCGTCGGCACTATTGGCCCGGCTCATGAAAACGAGCCGCCGAATTTTATTCTCGGTCGCTCGCTTCGGCCACCTGCCACGCCGTCTAATTCTGTACTGTGGTTTGGGTATGCGAGAGTTGATGCGGTTCGTCAGAAGGTTTTAGTTGACCTGGGCAATAGCATCCCCACAACATCACCCGGCGGGCCGCCTCCAAACCTCGGAGCATTAATAGTGGCGATCAATCCGTCGAGCAAGAACCCGAACATTCTTGGCAGCTATGGCTACTCGCAATCCACATATCTGGAGAAAGCAGGGATACAAGAATATGATGTAACGCCGGATCAGATTAAGATGCTTGCCACAACACCGCTCGGCGTCCTTCAGAGTACGCCGCAGGGACAACTCAATGTTCTCTTGCAGGAGGGGCAGAATGGAACGTACATCAACGCTACCCAGCAGGTTTACAGGATGAATCCCGGCGACGTTGAGACGGTCGAGTTAATCGCGCTTCAATTCGGCGAACCCGCCCCCGGACAAAAGATCAGCTTACAGTTATTTGGTGATGCGTTTGGCCCGACCCCTCCGCCGGTCTGCACACCTACGTCGGGGCTGACCTTCCTGAAAAAAGTCACAACGGGTCCCGATGGCCGGGCCTCTTTCCAGATGACTGCAGCCGCTCCAAATAATCCGAGAAAATTCATTGATGGTCAACTCTACGGCGTGCAATATACCTGGGGCAAAGATGCTGACTCCAACTTCCCCGCAGACCCGAACGAATACGTCAACGTGCTGGTCTTCGACTCGTTTCAAAAAGCGCCGACATGGGCGAATCTCAAGCCCATTCTTGACCAGTATGCGAAGCTTTATCCGTTCATGGATAGCATCTTCCAACTCAACGATCCGGCAGTAATCCAGCAGAATATAGCTGCCTTCAAGATGGTGCTGAACTTTGCCGACACAGACCCGCGCTACATGCCCGTGACTCGTGATATGTCGCGCGATAAGAGGCAAAGGATTCTCGATTGGCTCAACAAAGGCGCTCCGACTTCCTAGCTGCATGCTCCAAAATAGAAGGATGTAAAAGGAAAGCGGGATTACTCGACTTGAGTAATCCCGCTTTCCTGGCAACAGGTCGAAGCCCTGCTCATCAATTCTGCGCGATGAGTTGCGAGGCCAGGTTCAGGAGTTGAGCGGTCTCCGCCGCCGTATATTCATAGGTACGATGGACACCGATTCCGAGAGCGCCCTGAGCCTGTCCTTGAGCGTCGCGGATGGGCACGACAATCGCTCCGTTAACGCCAGTGGCTTTAGCTCCTGATCGCACGTCGCCTGTTTCGTCTGTTTGAATGTTGCAGGTGGAGACGGGTTCATTGCGTTCGGCGGCGAGACCAGCCATGCCTTTACCAACCGGCACACGGCTGACAATCTCTGCGACGTGAGGCGGCAGACCAATTTGAGCCTTCAGGATCAGTATCCCGTCCTCAAGAAGATGGATCGAGCCTGTGTCTGCGCCAAAGCGACGGACGATCTCTTCGAGTTGTGTCTGCACGCCGGAAACAATAACAAAAGCTCGCCGCGAGGGTCAATTTCTTTGTCTATTGAGTTGTTGGGAATTCTTACGAGGCGACAGCCATGACTTCATCAAACGTGTGAATTGTATGGTGGACAGATGAGTCGGGTTGTTGAGGATTTCCGGGACGCACGCAGAGAAGAGTCTGAAAGCCCGCCGCTCGCGCTGCGTCGAGTTCCGCCATCACGTCTGAGATAAACAGAATTTCTGAAGGCTTCCCCAGAAGACCTGCAATCCTTGTATAACTGCCCGGCTCTGTTTTGTGCCCTACGTTGGTATCGAAAAAATCTTGAACGAATTTTGTCAGATCGCCTTGCTCTGTGTGCGCGAAAAGAAGTTTCTGGGCAAGCACACTGCCGGAAGAATAAATGCAAACTGTTTTACCCTGCTCGCGCCAGCGTCGCAGGTTAGGGAAGACATCAGGGAAGACCTCGCTCTTCAACTCCCCGCTGAGATAGCCCTCTTCCCATATCTTACCTTGAAGCGTCTTCAAAGGCGTGAGCTTGCGGTCATGTCTCATCAACCAGCGACAGTAGGCTGCGATGGCTTCAATTTGTTCTTCGTCCAGATTGTCCGAGTAACGTAGAGGCGGAAGGTCTGTGCTTTTGTCTTGAGCGTGCTCGGCAAATAAGTCAGAGACGATTGCGCGCACCTCTTCATCTGCCTTGTGCCGGGTGATGAAATCTTTCAAGCGCACACGCGCATACGGGAACAGAATCTGATAGACGAAATCAATCGGCGTCGTCGTCCCTTCAATATCAAGGAGGATTGTGCTGATAGGCATCCTTGTTCGTCCGCGCACGCCTGTGGCATCAAATCTGTTCGCGCTGTTCGTAAGGAAGATACGATGCTCCCAGGCAGACAGGCTCATACCTGAGATCAATGTTGCTCTGAGTGTAATGCGGAGTCCAGCCCTCTCTCTTCTGGAAGAGCCTGATGGCCGTAATCTCCAGGTCGGAGCAGAGATTGAACCAGTGCCATGTCCCTGCGGGAACGCAGACGAGATCACCCGGCGTCACCTCAATCCCGATGACCGGCCCCGATTGAGGCCGAACGTGGAACAACCCTCGCCCATCAACAATGAAACGCACCTCATCTTCATCATGCCAGTGCTCGCGTTTGAACTTCGCCAGCATCTCCGCGAGGCCCGTCGTCTGCGAGTTCACATTGATAACATCGGCAGCCACGTAGCCGCCCTTCTGTTTCAGCCTCTCGACTTCAGAAGCATAAGCGGCCAGCACCTCTTCAGAAGTCGCATTCTGCGGCAAGGCGGATGCAGCCTCCCATCGCTCGTATGTGATGCCGATGTTTGAAAGGTATTCCGTGATAGCTTCCGTCTCGGTGATGGTTCGATCTTCATCAGGAATGTGAACAGTAGCCATGACTTCTATTTCCTTTTGAGTATGACGAAATTTTTAAATGAACCCACAGATGGACACAGATCAACACTGATATGCTGTGATTTTATATCAGTGTTGATCTGTGTCCATCTGTGGTTAATTCTACTTTCGCAAGCAGTCTATATTATAAAGCGATGTTTGGTTGAGAGTCTCTTCCGCTACAATAACTCCGGCCCATGACTTCTAAAAGAAATTCGAGAATCTCCATGTGGCGTTTTGCTTCAATGATACTTTCGCCCCATGTGTAGAGTCCGTGCCGCAGTATGAGAAAGCCGTGAATGTCAGGACGACTACGCAACATCTCTGCAATCTGTGGAGTCACGTCCGACCAGCGTTGTGAATTTTCGATGATCGGCAACCACTCCCTGTGTTCATGCGTTCGGACGCCGGACAGACCTTTGAGCATTTCGTAATTCTCAATATAGATTCCACCCTCTTTCGCGTAACTCTCTGAAATGATCGTGCTCCAGACGGAATGTGTATGCAGCACTGCCTGTGCGCGGCGTGCGCTGACCACCATCAGATGAACTTCAGTTTCGGCGGAAGGACTTCCCTGTCCATTGATAACACGACCGCTCTCATCTACCTCCATGAAATGCTCATCGGCGAGCGTTCCCTTATCTGCGCCCGATGCAGTGATGACTAAACGGAGCGGGTCTTGATTAACTACTGCGCTGAAATTCCCGCTCGTCCCCATCACCCACCGCCGATTATAAAAATGCTCGCCAACCTGTCGAAGAAGCGCGGTTAGATTTGCAAGCGATGAAGCTTCTGCTGCGCTATCGAGAACATCTTCTGTAGTTGGCTCAGACATCTCTCAACCTTGAAGGTCTTTCTGAAAACTGAAAACTGCTCTTGTCAGTCGCCCGGATAGGCAGCGACAACATCGAGCATGACCAGCGCGCCCGCCGGAAGCGCAGCCGCCTGGAACGCCGTGCGCGCAGGCAAAGCCGTTACGCCAAGACCGGGAAGCCAGGCGGAGTAGATGACATCCACTGCCTTGAAGTCCTTGATGCTTGCCAGCAGCAACGTCACCTTAACGATGTCCGCCGCTGTGCAACCGGCAGCATTCAGAACCGCGTCTATGTTCGACAGCATCCGCCGCGTCTGGGCCTCAAGTCCCTCCTCCAGCTTGCCTGTTTCGGGGTCACGGCCAGTCTGTGCAGTCACGAAAACGAGATCACCTGTGCGAACAGCCTGCGAGTACGTGCCGATGGCTGGGGGCGCTGCGTTCGTAGCGATGCGAATCTTGTTGACCATCTGACGTGTTCCTTTCACCGAAGCGTATGTGCGACCAACTCCGAGCCTGATCTATCCGTTCGTTCGGCTCTGAGCGGAATTTCAAACTTGACCTTCACAGGCCCACCACCGAGCGGCGCGAGATCAAGAAGCTGCGTCTGTTCGGGGTGGATGATTTGCAGAAGGACGACGTTGCTGGTATCAGCAAACTCCAGGTCGAAGAAGTGAAACTGCGTGATGTTTGAAGCATATATCCAGAGATTGTTTTGTTCGCGTATCCACGCGCTGAAGCTTTCGCTCTCCATCGGCTCGGTGCGGATTTCCAGCGGCACTTCGGTTAAGAGCCGTTTGGTCAGGTCGAACTTCTCGAAAGCATACTGCCAGCTCTGCTCGTAGGGACGCTTTGTCGAGCCGCGCTCGCGGGGCAGACAGCCCTTCTGCTTCATGCAGATATTCTCTCGCACGAACTGTTCCTGCTCTGTCTCGGCGTCGTAGTCGCCTGCCTTCAGCCGCGAGAGAAAGTCCTCAATGTTTCGGCTTGTCGTAAAGACGCGACGGATGATGCGGAAGTAGGTGACGGCTGCCGGGTTGATGTCGAAGATCGTAATCCGCTTGGGCTGCCAGAGCGGAATGAGATTGAGACCGTATAGGCCGCCGACAACGCTAATCATGTGTATGTTCTCGCGCCGCTCAGGGGCCACACCTTCATAGTGAGCTTTAATCTTCGCAAACTCACCGAACGATCCGTCCTGAGAGCCATCGTCCGTGCCGTAAAAAACATTCTCAGGATGGTCGCGGTACATCTCCCGATTGAACGCTCTGGGTGCTTCTGTTGTCACGCCTTCTCCTTATTTGGTAATGGGTCAGTTCAGAGTTCAAGCTTGAGCTTGCTCTTTAGCACCGGCAACCTGAAGGTTGAACTCTGAACTCGTTCCTTCAAACTGACCCACTACTCCTTATTTATCTCTGATAGTAGTAAGGTCAGTACCGCCTGCGGTACTGACTTGAACCGCTTTGTCGGCCTCACGCATCGCTATAGACCCGGCAAAGAATCATCGTCCCAGGCCGGTCTGTTGAGTTGTTTATCGAAGTAGCCCAGTTTTTGCGACCATTGCTCGCTGAGAGTCTCGTTCGAGTCTACTGCTAATTCCGAATGGCTATAGGTGATGCGCACGGTTCGCGCGATCAACTGTAGGGCATCCTCGACGACACGTGTTTCTGGATGGCGAATGGTGATGTATCCGTCGCCCGTATAAGTGGCAGACTTCGTTGCGCCAACTCGCGGCAAGCGAGCCTCTGCGATAAGCTCACCAACTTGCTGCCTCACAGCTTCAAGACCTTCAACATGCTCCACCGCCCCATTGCCCATCCCGCGCAGGAAGATCGTTCCCACAGCATACTTGCGTTCCCAGGGGCCGTCAAAACAACCATCCACAGCAACCCTAGCCCAAGCCATGTACGGGTCTATGTCGTAGGCGAAGGCGAGCATCGGAGCGATTCGCGCGCCCGCAGGTCTGAGCGTGGCATCTATGAAGGTGAGTCCTCCATCTTCCAACAAAAATCCTTCCATGTGAGTCATGGCATTTCCGACCGCGAGGGCGCGAACCGCCCTTAGACCTTGCCGGATGAAGTCACTGTACTGGTCTCCGCTAATGTCGCGCGGCATCACGCACGTCCACTGCACCTGCGGGTTTTCCAGCGCTTCCAGAATTGACGGGCGGTAGCAACAGATCGAGTGAAATCGCGGCTCATTCGCAATCGTGATCGTGTCTATGCAAAGCTCCTGCCCTTGCAAGTAGTCTTCGGCCAGAACAGCTTTCGACGGCGTGGGCTGCATCAACGTGAGCGCAAGTTCAAGTTGCTCATTGCTGAGTATGCGCCAGGTTGCAAGCCCGCCGCTTCCGCCGAGAGGTTTCAGCACAACCGGAAACCCGACTTCCTCAACGAAGCGCCTGGCTTCCCGGTTGCCGGTTATCAAACAATCACGAGCCGTTTTGATTCCGGCTTGCTCAAGGATTTGTTTCAGGCATGACTTATCGAGCGCACGGCGAACAGTCGCCACACTCATGCCTTGCAGGGCGAGAGCTTCGTTGGCCTCTGCTACCGCTTCGAGCAACGTCTCCTGCGCCGTGACAATCTGCTCCAAAAAGCCGTGCTTCTCGCCGAGAATTCGCGCCGCAGCAATTAACTGGCTGGCGTCGTGAGCATCTTCGACGCAAACCAGTTCGTCGAAAACCTCTGCTGCATCTGCGCGCGGCGTGCCTTCGCAGATTCCGAGAAGGCGCACGCCCTCAAGTCTCTTGATCGCACCCGCACCGCGCAGGCTCTCTCCCGTCGGATGGAGCGAGACGTGGACGATCCGGCGCGTAGTCTCTTGCTGCGGCGTGCTCACGCTGTAGTAGCCTCTTTGGTAGTGGCGAGACAGCGCGCACGAAGTTGCGCCTCTCGCGCATGCTTGTCGTGCAGCACATACTGAATCAAATCACGACCCTGTGTGTTGGAGACATCCTGCTCCGAAAGCGGCTCTACGCCATGAAACGAAATGTCGGAGCGCAGAAATGCGAGCATCGAATTTGGCTTGTAGGGCGCGGTCTTCACTCTGTGGAAATCCTCGAACGGGTGATGCGTGCTGTTATGGCAAGTGAAGCTTGGGTCTTTCGGGCGGTAGAGAGAAGTTCCCAGATGCGCGCCGCTCTCATCCGGCGCAAGGTAGATCAGCAAGACCGCAATCTTTGTGTAAAGGTCTGAGTGCGGCCCTAGAAAATATCCGGCTCGATGACGGATAAGCTGAGGCTCAACCGAAACCTCCGGCCAAAATTTTTTCTCGCCGTATCTTGAGCGCAAGGGCGCGGCAAAGGAATCCATCACAGCTTGAGCTAAATCTTGCCCTAGAAACCATTCGCTGAAACTGTCCCAGAAGTCCTTAATCTCATCAGGCAAATCTTCGGTCCAGCCCTCCTTCAAGTCTCTTTGATCTCTGTGCCGGAAGTTATCCAGCTTATAGTCCGTCACCTCAAACAGGTTTTGATAGACGGCGCTTCCGGGCAAATGCTTGAGCAGCGCACGGTAGTAATCATCTGGAAAGACGTTTTCGAGATAATAGTGCGGGTAAGGCTCAAGCGAGACTTCCGCGCCGCGCAGCCTTGCCACAACGTGAGCCAGAGGACTTGCTGGTAAGCTGGATTTTTCTTCCATCAGCAGCCTTCTCTAATTCCCTTCCGCTTTCCGAACAAGTGGAAGGACTTCGCACCCGAAGCGAATCATCTCGTCGAGCTTCGGCCAGCCAGCGATAATAAACTGTGTGACGCCAATCTGCTTGTACTCAAGAAAAGCTTCCGCTAGTTCCTCCGGCGTCCCCACCAGAGTAATCGCAGACGAGCCGTAATATGGAACCAGCCCGGCCCATAAAGAGCGACTCATCCATCCAACATTGTCTGCGGCTGCCAGGGCTTGCTTATACGTCTGTGAATCACCACGTGTAAGAATGCCGCGCTCTTGCTTGCCGATCTCTTCACCCGGCAGCAGGGCATGGGCAGCCGCGAGCGCTTCCTCCCGCGTCGGCCTGCAAACCACGCACAGCCTGAGACACACTTCAACTCCCTGTTCCCGAAAAGGCGCGACCACAGGCCGCAGCTTCTCCGGGGTATCAATCAGGCGCAACCAGCAAGAGGCGCGCGTGAGCGCCAACGCTTGCGCCTGCTCCGAGTGGCCGGAGACATAGACTTCGGGAGCAGTGCGATCCGGCGCAACAAACGGCGCGTGAAGTTTTCCCTTTTCGACCCGATAATACTTGCCGTCGAAATCAACTTCCGCTTCGTTCCGCCAGAAGGAATGACAGACTGAGAGAAACTCGTCAGCGCGAGCATATCTCTCATCGTGCTCCAGAAAATCTCCGTAGCCGCGTTGCTCCAAAGCGGAACTGCCCGCGACGATGTTCAAAGAGACGCGGCCCTGAATCAGAGCGGAGAGTGTGTTCACCTGCTGAACGAAAGTAGTCGGCTGCATCAAGCCTGAGCGGTAAGCGACAATGAACTTGAGCTTCGTGGTCGCACGGCCAACCGCGCACGCGATGAGAATGGTATCAGGCTCGTAGCGGCTGAAAGAGAGCAGCACAGACTCTATTCCGGCTTCCTCTGCATAGCGTGCAAACTTCATCCAACCGTCCATGTCCGGCAGCGCGGCTGGCGATGCGGTTTTGGTCGTGAGCACGCGGGACGTTTCCTGGGCCGTTTTCATACCGACTTCGCCGCCTTTGGGAAACATCCAGTGGAATCTTAGATTCATGGCTCTCTCTATTCGAGTTATCGGAACAGATTACGTTTGGTTGTGCGAGCAGCAGGAGATGCTGATTATCATTCCCCTCCGGGTCGCCGCTCGGCCTCTCTGATGAGTGGGAGAACCTTCTGGCCGAAAATATCCACCTCATCAAGCTCAGGCCAGCCTGAAATGATGAACTCGGTGACGCCGATTTTTTTGTAAGCAAGAAATGCCTCGGCCAACTCCTGCGGTGTTCCCAGGAGAGTCGTCCAAACAGGGCCGTAGTGCGGCACTAACCCGGCCCAGAGAGAACGACTCAGCCAGTACGCATCGCTTGTCACGCCTTTGCCCTCTCTGTACATTTGCGAGTCGTCTTTGAGCCGAGTGATGCTTTCCTCTCTATCTTCCGGCAGTAGAGACTCGGCAACACTGACGGCTTCCTCGCGCGTCCGCCTGCAAACAAGCGCCAGCCTGAGACAGACCCCGATACCACACGCTCCGATATGCGCCACCGCAGCCTTGAGCTTTTCCGGCGTATCAATCACGCGCAACCAACATGTGCCAGATGAACAAGCCAACCGCTCAGACGGCTCGGAGTGCCCGGAGATATAAATTTCGGGAGCAGTGCGATCCGGCGCGACAAACGGCGTGTGAAGTTTTCCCTTTTCAACTTGATAATACTTGCCGTTGAAATCCACTTCACCTTTACCGCGCCAGAATGAATGGCAGATTGAGAGAAACTCTCCGGCGCGTGCATACCTCTCATCATGAGCGAGGAAATCTCCATAACCATGTTGCTCCAAACTGGAACTACCGGCGACGATGTTCAAAGAGACACGTCCATTAATCAGAGCGGAGAGCGTGTTGACTTGCTGGACGAAAGTTGTTGGCTGCATCAAGCCTGAGCGGTAAGCGACGATGAACTTGAGCTTCGTCGTCGCCTGGCCGAGCGCGCAGCTAATCACGAACGGGTCAGGCTCATAACGGCTGAACGAGATGAGCACAGAATCAATCCCGGCTTCCTCCGCATGGCGTGCGAAGTGTACCCAGCCTTCCATATCAGGCCGAGAGGCCGCTGTCTTGCCTTTTGTCGAGAGGATTCGATAACGGGCAGCTTCCTGCGCCGTCTGTGGCGTACCCACCGCCACCTCTCCACCCTTCGGCAGCATCCAGTGGAATCTGAGATTCATCGCTTATTTTCTCAAGACAGACTACTCTGACTTTTCAAAAACACAGCAGTGTTGCCATTCAGGGCTGACCGGCGGAAGAATTTTTGCATCGGGGAAGAGCGACTGCATGTACTCGACCGCAAAGTATGAGCAGTAGGACTCGCCCGCTCTGCCCTGTCGTTCTTGATGAGAGAATTCCTTGCCCGGCTCGACATAGAGTTCCTCGTCTATCAGCACACACCATCTTGATTTCCTTGCCGTCTCCACCATCTCTTCGATCTCAAGCGACGGGTTCTCAGCTTGACGCCACTCAAGCATCTTTCGCACGTCAGTGCCTGAAGGCAGCGCGGCATTGGACGCAGACCTGTCATAACCCGGATCGGTGAAAGTAAACGCAAAGACTCCTTGAGGACTCAGCATGTTTCGCAGTTGCCCGACCAACTCAAGCATTTCGTCCCGGTGTGTGTGAGTGAAGACGGAGAAGGCCAGAATACGGTCGAACTTCAACCCCATGTCTGGAACAGCCAGATTGTGAACCCCGTTCGGGTTGTACTGTGAGCTGTAGCGATTGTAGTGAAAAAAATGTGCGCGCGGGAAGTTGCGACCGCCTTGCTCAATCGCGCCCGGATTGAGGTCTAAACACCAATAGTCGTCGTGGTCAACGCGGTCGCCTGCGCTCACCAGGAAGCCTCCGACATTGCCACCGAAATCCAGAATCTTGCTACCCTTCCAGTTTGGGCCTTCAAGCTGTCGGTCGAAGTAAGAGAATTGTGTTTCCCGCTTCGAGATGAACGTCACCATAATCACCTACCACCTGCATGAAAAATTCTGAATTCGATAAGGGGCAGCCTCCACGAAGCTGCTGTGGCGCATCAGGAAGATTCCTGATTACTCATGCTTTTCTTATGATACAGCAGTGTTGCCATTCAGGGCTGACCGGCGGAAGAATTTTTGCTTCCGGGAAGAGTGACCGCATGTAGTCTGCGGCAAAGAACGAGCAATAAGACTCCCAAGTTTGGTCTCGCCGTTCTTGATTGGAGAGTTCATGGCCCGGTTCGACATAGAGTTCCTCATCTATGAGCACACACCACTTCGACTTGCTTGCTCTCTCGACTATCTCGTCTATGTCGCAAGGCAAGTTCTTGACTCTTCTCCACTCCAGGTTCTTTCGCACATCAGTGCCCGAGGGCAGCGTCGGATCAAGCAACGACCTGTCATAACTCGGATCGCAAAAAGTAAAAGCAAGAACGCCGGAGGGAGCCAGCAAACTTTGCAGTTGTCCGACCAACTCAAGCAATTCATCCTGGTGAACGTGAGTGAAAACTGAGAAAGCGAGGATGATGTCAAACTTCAAGCCACAGTCGGGGATTGGCAAATAGCGCACGCCATTCGGATTGAACTCTGAACTATAACGATCGTAGTGAACAAAATGAGCGCGCGGAAACTGACGCTGCCCTTGCTCAATGACAACTTGATTGAGGTCTATGCACCAATAGTCGTCATGGTCAACCGAGTTGCCCGCACCCCTTAAGAAGGTGCCAACGTTGCCGCCGAAATCGAGCACTTTACGACCCTTCCAAACCGGACTCTTCAGTTGTTGGTCAAAGTAAGCGAACTGTGTGACCCGGGTCGAAATAAGATTCCACATGATTATGAGCGCACCTCCAAGGAGCAATATATGGAACTGCAACGAAGCTTGTCAGGTCAGAGGGAAATACCCGTCTACTTGCTCAAATCTCGACCGTCCACGGCACCGGCTCCGGTTGGACGCCGTGACGTTTGGCCCAACTTTGCAAGGCCCAGGGTTGCGTGTCAACGTCGAGGTATCCACCCAGGAGTTGACGGGTAATCGGGTCTGCCTTTTCCAGAAGCCGCTTATCAGGATTCTCCAGGTAAACCTCCGGCTTCATCCAGCGGTAGGCATAGCCGTACATCAAGACCTTTGAGGTGCGATCACTCCGATTCGGAGCAGCCGTGTGAAAGATGCGGTTCTCGAAGAGCAGTGCGTCGCCCGCACTGAGTCGGATGTCGCATGCCTCCACATCCAGTGGATCAACCTGTCCCTTCTGAATTGCGAGGGGTTCAGTTTTCAGGTGACTTCCGCGAGCCATCAAAGTCATGCCGCTGTTAGGCTGGTGAAAATCGGTCAGGCAGTAACATATCTTGATACCGACCAGAGGCAAACCTTTGTGTCCCATGTCGCGCGGTATCCGAATATCTCTATGCCACCCGCGCCTGAAAGCTGGGGCATTCGGACTTTCAGGTCTTTTATAAATGAGCGCGGTGGAGTGTAGATGAATATTGGGACTAAGCAACTGCACGACAAGCGGGACGGCGGGAGCCTGAGCGACAAGAGCGTAGAGAGCTTCTTCCCTGAGCAGGCCGGGACGCAAATCCAGATGGTTATACTCCGGCCTGCCGATGAGTTCGGGTTTTTTTAGAAGCGATTCCGCCAGCCGGTCGCCTGCCTCGACGAGGCGCTCGACTGTTTCCGCTTGAAGGGCCTTGGGCACAACCAAAAAGCCGTCTTCAGCAAAGGACTCTCGCTGCTCTGGTGTGAGTTGAACAAAATCCAAGAGAGTTATCCGTTTCTCTGACTTCAGATCATAGGGGTTTCGCCGCCGCCCCGAAGAATACAACGACCGCTTTCAACGCGAGGAATGTATGACCGTCGAGCAAGAGTGTGGTTCGTAGATGCATGCAGCACGCAGACCTGTTTTCATTTTCATGCTCATGACTTTCTGATGACGCAACAATGCTGCATGGCGTCGTTGACAGGAGGAAGAACCGTAGCTCGCGGAAACAACTTCTTCATATACTCTGCTGTGTGAAAGGCAATAAATGTTTGCTCTCGTTCCGGCTCGAAAGCTTGAATGTCGTCAGTCTCAAGGTATAAATCACTCCCGTTTACTAATGTGAACCACTCAGCGTTATATGCTCTTGCAGCCAGTATCTGCATCTCACGAGCTGAGATATTACCCTTCTCCCATTCCATCTCCAATCGCCATTGTAAATTGGTTTTCTTATACTGCTCCTGCGCGGAATAATGATAAGGGTCTATGAATGTAAAGGCTAAAACGCCGTTCTTGGATAAGATTCGTTCCAGTTGATCAACCAACTCAAGCATCTCTGCGTGAGTTGTATTGGTGAAGACTGAATAAGCAACAATATAATCAAATGTCTGGCGCAGATCAGGAATCGGGAGCTTTGGAACTCCGAGCGGATTGAAGAAGAAGCTGTAGCGATTGTAAAAAAGCCAGTGCGCCTTCGGGTAGGATGCCTTGCCTTGTTCAATTGACTCCTTGTCCACATCAAGACACCAGTAGCGTTCTTGCTCGATTGTTGAATGCGGGTCTTGCAAGATATTGCCGACGTTTCCTCCAAAATCCAGGACGTTCTTTCCGCGCCACATCCATTCGCCCACCTGCCGAGCGAAATAACTAAATTGATCCGTTACGGTCGAGAGGAATACCACGATCATTCTCAGTTGTCTTGCTTCGATAGAGTCTTCAAGAATCAACCCTGGCGGTAAAAGAATTCCCGGTTGACGTAGCTCGACCTTCCGCTGTCGTCCTGAAATGTATTGAACAGCACGATAACGAGCACGCCTTTGTTGACACGAATGTATGTCTCCGCTCTCATGAAGCCAAAGTCGAAATTAGCTTCCAACGCAACAGCACGCTGTCCCGCTTCTTCCTCAAGATTCGCCAGCGCTTTCGCTCTCGTCACGGGCCAGGCAATAGTGTCTCCCGCCCCGACACCAAAGACGCTGACGTTGAACGCTTCGCCCTCTTGTTCGATGACGATTTCTGCTATCCCCTGCGTCTCCCCGTTTGTATTCAACCATCGCCCGATCAACTTCTCAGCGTGCAATGATCTTGTCGCAGGATCGGATAAAGCAGGATTCAGGTGGCCGCTCTGTTTGAACTCGAAGCTCTGTGTCATGGTAATTTCTCGATACAGCCGCGCGAGGGTGCGCGCGCTCTCATTGCCCGTGAGCCAGGGCATAATACTCACGCGCAAAATAGTCAATGCGGCGGCTGTCGTCCTTGAAGATGTGGAATTGGGCGAGCACGGTCAGACCCTTCATAATCATCGCCTGAAGCCGTGTTTCCGCAAAGCCGAAATCGTAGAGGCACGTAAACCCTGCACCCGTACGCGACATTGGTGACGATGTTAAGACAGTAACGTCCGTCTTCCCCCAGTTAATCAAACCTTCGGGTCCAATCGCGTGTACCTCAAGGATGAGCTTGCCGTCCGCCTCCGTCATCAACATTCGCTCGATGCCATTCGTCTCTGGATTTGAATTAACCCATGTCCCAAGTAACGCGGAATGGTCTATAGGCGCGACGGTCGCAGCATCAATTTCGACGCGATCACAAATTTGAGCGAATTGCATTCGCCTTCTCCCTTTCAAGAGGCTCTGATCCAACTGCGAATCATCAAACGATCCGACGCGCCCTCCGTGATTGGCGTGCGAGCATGAACCGTTCGCCGGTTGTCGGAAAACAATAACTCGCCCTCATGCATCAGGAAGTCAACAGCGCGGCTGGTAGTAGAGATTGTATTCTCAAAGGCATCCAATGAGGTTAGCATTTCGTCCGAAAGCTTAATGCCTTCGGATTCCAATGCGAGATTAATCGTGTAACGCCGCCAGCAAATGCTGGACTCGGTTAGCACAGTCCGCCATTTCAAGCCGCCCCCGCTATAAGCGGCCAACTGCCACGGCACAGGCTCCGTCTCCAAAAGCTCAAGCGTCTCGTCTCCCAGGCGATTTTTCACTTCATCTCTCACCGTATCAACGTCAAGGATTCGTGACCGACCGCCGCCGCCCCGGTCTGCGCGGACGCACACCATCGAGATCAATTCGACAGGTGTTTCCCAGTCTGCGGCATCCGTGTGCAATCTTTCGCTTTCATGGCCTCCGCGCGACGAGCTGATGTCGGTCGCGGGCTGGATGTAATGAACGAGTTGAGCGCGCGGCTTTTCATACGGGCGAGCCACCAATTCTCCGAAGGCCCGGTTGATGGCGACGAACAACCTGTTCCCCTCGTCGAAACGAAGGCCATGCAGCACAACGCAGTAGGGCCACTGAGCGATGCGCTCCTTTACCAGGCTGACAAGCTCATCGAAATCATCCGCGCAGGCTTCACGAATCCGATCATGCACCAGCGTTTGCAAAGCAGTTGAGTAGAACTCTTTGTTATCGTACAGAGGGAGGCTCTCGGCAGCCTTCAGTAATTGGCCTGCCAGCGTGGACGAAATTTCGATTCTTCCCGTATCGGGAAGCGGCGCGAGCATCTCTGGTCTGTTCCAATCCTTTGGGTTAGATGAGGCTTTGAAAACGCTTTCACCCTGTCCAGGTTGATGGCGACAGTCTAGGAGACTGCTTTGGGACTGTCAACGACTTTCAGATTAGATCACATGTCACGCGCGGATAATACAGCAATGCTGCATTTCACCGTTGACCGGGGGACGGATGGTCGCCAGCGGGAACTCTCGCCGTAAGAATTCCACAGTGTAGTAAACGTCATAGGTCATGCAGCTCTTGGCTTCGTTTTCCCAGATGCCGTTGCCATTCACGAACAGTTGGCTGCCATCCACAAGGGCGCACCACTCCGCGCCGCGACTCCGTTCCAACAAGCCATTAACATCTACTGCGGGATTCGTTTTATGAAAATGTTCCAAACGCCATTTCAGATTGTTTCCCTCGTAGGTTTCCGGCCAGGACTGAAAGTGAGGATCAATGAATGTGAAGACAAGCGCGCCGTCCGGCGCAAGACGCGCTCGTAATTGCTCGACCAGATCATTCATTTCCTCTCGCGTCGTGTGTGTGAACACGGAATAAGCGAGAATCATGTCGAACTCGATTCCCATGTCCGGCAGCGGCAAGTCTTCGATGCCCTCCGGGTTGAATGAGCAGTTGTAACGATTGTAATGAACCAAATGAGCATGAGGGAATTTCTTGCGTCCCTCTTCTATGGCTTCCCGCAGAACATCCATGCAGTAGTAATTTTCAGGGCGGATTGGGCAATCCGCGTTCAGCAAAAGATTTCCTGCATTACCGCCAAAATCGAGCACCGCCTTGCCCGCCCAATCAGGATAGTCCAGTTGTTTGTTAAAGTAGGCAAACTGGCCTGACTTTCTGAATTGAGAACGAAGCGCTCGCTGCTCAACCGAACCACGCCAGAGATAAACTTCCATTATTCAACCTCCCTTGCCAATCGCGCGAGTTGACTGGCGGTATTACTGCGATGGCGTTCGAGTTCAAGCACTAAATCGGAGTCAGCACCACTAAGCCAACCGGAGCGCTCCATGACTGTGAGCCGATCACGTAGCAAACCAATTTCCTGTTCCCGTGTGGGACTCTTGCCTGGACGTGCGCGGCCTGGTCGCGAGCCATCATCAAAACGCCGAACATGTGAAAAAACTTCCGGCAACACGACGACCCGGCACAGATAGTAAACTCGCAACTCGAACTCCCAATCTTCGCAGGTCAGGAGGTCTTCGGCAAACAACGTCCCACCGAAGTGGGCCAACGCTCTGCGGCGCACTGTGATCGAACACGTCGCCACACCGTTCATAAGGTTTGTCCATAACCAGGAACATTCACTCATCCGGCGCACCTGCCCCTCAGAGGCTGCGAGCAGACCGTTGAGCGCGAAACAACTCTGCTCGTTAGCCTCTCCCTCCAGAAATCTCAGGCTATCCGAGACTACTGCCTCCGCTTCGGGAAAACGCTCCAATGCGCGGAGTTCTGCATCCAGCTTTCCCGGCAGCCAGAGGTCGTCGGAATCCAGAAAAGCAACTAGTTCCCCACTCGCTAAACGCGCGCCAGCGTTTCGCGCCGCGCCGGCTCCTCTGCGGCGCGGGCTACGCAGCAAACGAATACGAGTCCCGAAGCTTCGCGCCAGCACATCCGCTGTGTCGTCAGTAGAGTCGTCGTCAACGACGATGACTTCAACCTGCCCGGCCCTTTGACTGAGCGCGCTTTCAATTGCATCGCCTACCAGATGAGCGCGATTCCACGTCGGGATCACAACAGATAAGAGAGGGGTAGTCACCTTTGAGTCCTCACTACGATACGATGATATAGAGCTTCGTTTTGTGAATAGCCAAACTCACATGCCGTTTGACTGACGGTTGGCAAAGAGTATCTGCTGGTCGTAAGCGCGGTATGCAATGATCGCATCCTCAAAGGAAGCATGAGGTGGTTCGCCAATCACCTCGAAGCAATCTCTTGGGCCATTTCCACGCACCCACGCAACCGGAGTCCGGCTGCTGGTCAGCGCAGAGGTGGAGTAGGTCGCAGTAAAGCCGATGCGAGGTTCTGTTGAACGATTCGGGTTTGAAGCATGCAGAACGAGCGGGTGGTGCAGGCTCATCTCTCCGGGACGCATCTGGATGTCATGCGGCGAATCAATCTCGGCCTCAGCGGTGATGCCCTGAGTGGTCAGGTTATCCGCATGCGGGCGAAAGGCGTGCGGCACGAGACCGAGACGATGCGAGCGGGGCACGACGCGCAGACAACCGTTTTCTACAGTGGCGGCTGTCAGCCCAATCCAGACACCGGGCACGTGAGCATCTTCCAGTCTCTCTGTGATGCCGTCCTGATGCCACCCGACGAAAGACGCGCTCATCCCGTATTTGTAAAACAACCTGGTAGATTTGAGCAGGATGTTAGGGCCGAGGAGTTGTTCCATACAATCGAGCAGGCGCGGATGTGTGCTCAGTTCCCAGGCCCAGCGAAAAAAGAGATGGGATGCGTTAATTCGCGTCACATGGCCGCCGATTGCCTCGCGTGTCTTTTCGATTTCGGCGCGGTAGTGCTCGACTTCCGTCTCCGACAGGATCGGGATAGATTGAATGAAGCCTAATTCCTCATAGCCAGACAACTGTTCGCCAGTAAGAATGGCTTTCTTACCTTCCATGTTCATTCTCCACGCAGGGTGAGCACAATGTCAGAGACGCTTTGTGAAGCCGTCAACAGAAACGCATCCGGGGTCGCCCGTGATAAAGCCGTTGAGGAGCGCGCGCAAGCGTAATATAATTTCTGATGATCTTCAATGTTTCCGCCAGCATGAGCGGCTCAACGCATTCTTTGCTGAAGAATCTCCGGTGAAGCCTCATCGAATTGTTGACATGACCAAAGACATCACAAACCGGCTCGCCGGAGAAATCAACGAGGCATTCCCGCACAAGGTCTGCATCAATCTAGATAGAAGGCCGGAGCGCTGGCAACAGATGTTGCTCAAATTCGAGCAGCAAGGGATTCATTCAGTTCGCCGGTTCCCCGCTCTGGACGGAGAAAATCTTAATCTCCCGGCCCACTGGATTCACACGCCGGGCGCATACGGATGCTTACGCAGCCATGCGCAGGTCGTCAGCGAAGCACGCCGGCTCGGTGTCTCAAGCCTCCTTATCTTTGAAGACGATGTTGTGTTCGATCCTCAGCTACAGAAAAATTTCAGAAGCTACATCGAACAGTTGCCGCCTCGTTGGGACATGCTGTTTTTCGGCGCGCTCCACAAGGATGAGCCGATCAAGGTCTCTGAGAATGTTGTCCGACTCACCAAATCGAATTCGACTTACGCTTACGCCCTGCGCGACACAGTGTTCGACGCTTTTATCGAGCTGAATCAAAGGGCCGAAGATGTTTTGGATAACAACAGTTTTCTGTTGCAGCAACAATTCAACTGCTACTGCTTCATGCCGCATCTGGCCTGGGTCGAGACTGGTTACTCCGACGCACAACTTCGCCTTGAGCGCCACTGGTATTTACAGGAATCCTTAGTGCTGTTCGGAGCCGGAGCAGACCGTCTTTTGAACGACACGACAATCATCTTCGCGCACAAAGACGACACAGGAGACGGACGCGCTACAGAGACTCTGATGTATCTGGTCGCTTACTACCACTACTTTTTTTCACCATACATCGCCATCGTGATTGTCGAGCAAGGCGCTCAATCCAGAATTAATCCCGCGAGCTTACCGGCAAACTGCAAGCACGTTTTTTTGCGAGACGAGGGCCGCTTTAATAAAGACCTTTGCTTTACGACGGGGATTAGCAACTGCGATCCAGGAAGGAAGTTTGTCATCCTCTCAGACAGCGACATCTATTTAGAGACTCTGGATTTCAGAGCCAATCTGTTGATGTGCGAAAAGCACGATTGCGCCACGGGGTTCAGTCAAATCGTTGACCTGACAAATGAAGACTCCTTGCGCCTTCTGAGCACGAACACGACGCGCGGGATTGACATCACGAACTACGCTCAATCAATAAATTACGGGCGCAAGGGTTACTGTTGCTTCTTTAAGCGCGAAGCGATTCAGATGCTGGAGGAATGCGGTGAAGGAGGCTCGGAAAAAGTCGAGCCTCTTCTTTCATTCGATGCTCAAGAGCAGCTTCGAGTGTTTCAATCTCCCAATCATGCCTTGCGTCTCAACCAGGATTGAGCGATCAGGAATCGTTACACGCGCGCCAGGCCGTGAATGCGTTTTGCTGATCCATCTCACACGGCGGTTCCGCGAGTGTGAGATGGCTGCAATCCGCTTCGCCACGAACTCGCAGCAGCGGCCTCTCTTGCGGTTGGATTCGGTTAGTGACGAATCGCACGATGAACCCGATGCGCGGCTCGTCGGATGTATTTGGATTCGACCCGTGAATGAGATTGCTGTGATGAAGCGACATCTCGCCCGGCTGCAAGACGACATCTACCGCAAGGGATTCATCAACCGTCTGGACTCGTTCACCACGAAACAAGAGATTGGAATCGTCGCGGGCATTGGCATGATCAAGCACGCCCTGCTTCTGTGACCCTGGGATCACGCGCATGCAACCATTAGACGGATGGCTCGCTGTGAGCGCGATCCAGGCGGAAGTTGAAGGTGTGAGATGCCAGCCGGAATAAACGCTGTCCTGATGCCAGGAGACGTAGCTCGAATCCTGCGGCGGCTTGTAAAAAACCAGCGTGCCGTCAATCAAAATATCGCTACCCAAAACATCCTCGACCGCATTCAAGAGGGCATCGTGCGTGACCAAATGATAAGCCCAATCGAAAAACAGGTGAAGGCCGTCGAGTCGCTTGAGCGTGCCTGCTTCACAGTTGCCTGCGACCGACTCAAGCTCGCCGCGAAAAAGAGCCGCCTCGTCAACCGGAAGCACTCTGACGGGGAAGACGATACCGTCGCGGTCATACTGATTGAGTTGTTTGCTTGAGAGGCTGGTTGTCACGACATTCACCTTCACTACCTTCGCATTGTATCACCCGGTAGTAATCAGTCGGTAGGGACGTTGCACGAAGAATCCCGGCGTTAATCTTTATGGACAGCGAACCGGACACGCATGATAGACTTTGGCATCGCTTGAAGAGGCCAACTAAAAGGAGTCAACTTTATGGCACGTCGCTCACAACGTCTTTCTACTCCCTTGAAATGGCCCAACGGGGCTGGAGCGGCAGTGAGTCTGACTTATGATGATGGCAGGATGAACCACCTCGATTTAGCTATTCCCGATCTTGAGCTATTTAAGTTTCGCGGCACTTTCTATTTAACCCATGACAACCCTTACGTGGAGTTTTCAGTAGATAGATGGAGAGCCGCTTACTCAAGGGGACACGAAATTGGAAACCATTCCTATAATCATCCATCGAGGGAAGAGCTATCCGGCTACGACGCTAACGATATACTGGCGGAAGTCGGATACGGCGCGCTATGGCTTAAAAGAATTATCGGCCCTGATCCTGACCGGAGTTTTGCCTATCCCGGTGGTGAATTAGCTATTGGGACAGATAATAATGATAGAGACTCTTTTACGAAAGCGATTTCACGCTACCACAAAGTAGCGAGGGCAGCAGGAGGCCCGCCCAACGATCCGCTCAAGGTCCGACTTCCAATAACGATTCTGAGCGCGTCTTTGTTTGACACTCCCAACGGATTCCGGCTCGACGATTTGAGAAATTATTGTGAACTCGCAAGAAGACATGGACACTGGGCGATCATCATGTTTCACGATGTGATCGCCCCTGATAATGATCCGCCCGGAGCGAATCAGATCAGCCAGAACGTACACCGGCAGTTCCTTGGCTATCTGAGACTCGAGCCGTTCTGGGTTGCTCCCGTCAAAGAGGTCGCCAACTATATTTTTCGTCATAGTGGATAATTCATCTTCCCAAAATCAGGTTGCTGTCGGAATCAAGAGGAGAAAGAAGCAGCCTGGCGACGGTGAGAGTGTCCCAGAAGAACACCGGCGATGGCGTCTGCGATGGGGAGGCCGGGGCAGCGTTCGAGCCAGAAGAACTCGCCGACCGGGTTGATTTCAAGAAAGACGTGCCGCCCGTCGGGTGTGACGATGATGTCAATCGCGCCGTAGTTCAAAACGAAGTAGTCCATTAACCGCAGGATTTTTTCTTCAACCTCACGTGGGAGATTGTAAGGCTGCCAGTCCTCAATCATGCGTAGGCCATCGCGTCGCCAGTCGTGCGCGGCCCGCTCCGATGCCTGCGAGTTGATGGATGCCGACATGACGCTCTTCCCGACAACCGTAACGCGAAGCTCAAGCGCTTTCGGAATCATCTCCTGAAAAGTCATCGGGCAGAGGCTCAGGCCGGAGAGGTCTGCGAGGTCTTCAGGCTTCACCGGATTGGTGAAAACGACGAGTTCTCTTCCCTCCTCGTAAACCGCAAAGGACGAGAGCATCTTGGTCACTATCCCGCTCTCGCAACTTTCTGCGAAGGCTTGGACGGTTGACGGGTCGTTCGTCGTCAGAGTGCGCGGGATTTCCAGCCCAAGCTCGCGCGCCACCTGTAACTGTAGCTGCTTGTTTTCAGCATGACGTATGTGCTGCACGGCGTCCATGCGAAAGGCTTTGAGGCTTGAGAGCATACCCTGCGCGGCGGCGCGCGTTTCGCCTAGAGAGGCTTGGCGCAGTTGCCTATCGAGCGTCGCGGGAAGCTTTGCTCCGTAGTTGAGACGGCGATGCCAGATGGCCTCGACCTCACGTAGATTGAACTCGCCCTCGGCGTTCGTGAGCGTCAAACGCTCGTCGTCGCCTTTCCCGTAGTAAGCCGAGAGACGCACTTCGGTCGGGTAGCGGTCGGTGTCGAAGCGAATCGCCTTGCCGCCCTTGCGCTCGATGGCCTGGGCCACCATCTGGACGCTCTCGTTGTCGTCGCTGCGTGTGATGATAAGGACAGTCATAAGTAGTGATGAGTGATGAGTGATGAGTTGAAAGCAAAAACTTAAAACTCAAAGTTCAGAACTCATCACTTAGTAACGCACGGGTGATTGATTCCGCGATGGGCAGGCCGAGGTCGCGTTGGAGCATGCCCCATTCACCGCTTGGGTTGACCTCAAGAAAGACATGCTCGCCTGCCGGAGTGCGGATCAAATCAATGGAGCCGAAGACGAGGCCAAGTTTCGACATCAGGGCCTGCAAGCTGCGCGAGACTTCGACGGGAAGTTCCGCATTCCGCCATTGACGCTCTTCCGGCTGAGCGAGTCGCCAGTCTGTCTGCCCGCGCGATGTGCCGCTCGTGTCGAGCGCCCCTGTGAAGGCTTCGCCCGCTACCCAGGCGACGCGCAACTCGCGCGCTTTTGGAATCATCTCCTGAAAAACCATCGGACTGTGGCGGAGCGTCTCGGCGCTATCAAGGTCTTCTTCATGGACCTGGCTCGTGTAAACAAAGAGGGGCGGAGCATTCATGCTGACCGTGAGTGGACGAAGGAGCTTCGCCACCATCCGGCCTTCTGTCTCGGCGAAGAATTGTCTGGCCTCTGCCGGGTCGTTGGTGACGAGCGTGCGCGGGATACGCAGTCCGGCTTCTGCGGCGATGCGAAGCTGCCGTTGCTTGTTCTCAGCCGCGCGCTCTCGCTGAATGTTGTTGACCCAACGGGCATCGTGGAGCGCGTCCAGAAATCCTTCAAGCGCGGCGACAGATTCCCTGACGCACATCTCACGAAAACGCTCGTCGAGATCGGCATCCATCTTCGGCGTCCAGAGTTTGCGCGCCCAGACAGCGCGTATCTCTTCGGTGGAAATCTGCGCGCCCGCATCCGTAATGATCTGCGAGGCACGGTCACAGCCAGCGCGAGCCGAGAGCTTGACGGAGGTTGGAAAGCAGTCTGTGTTCAGGCGAAAGGGGCGCGCGCCCCTGCGTGCGAGAGCTTCTGCGACCAGATCAATTGTGTAGAAATCTGCGCTGTGTGTGAGCAACAGAACGGCGTCGCGCGATGTTCTTGAAGTCATGCGATGGAGACTTGATGCTCAGGGAGTGCCAGGCGCGCGGCGGCCTGCTTCTATTGCAAGCGAGCCGCGCCTTAGCTAAAGGGGAGAGCTTTCGTCGGCCCTGGCTCTGCCGCGCGCTAGCTCCCTGAACATCACGCGGGTTGGTTCATGTGAGCAGTTGCTCGGCTTTCCGCTACCTATCTTCGCCGCCACCCTCGTCGTCGTCCGATGGATACTTCATGGTAACGATTTCATCCCAATCGGACGGATATTTATACGTCACGGAACTCGGCCCCGAAGTGTTCTGGCCTTCGAGGAAGCGCGTGAAGAATGGCAGGGATTTTTTTTGAGCACTTGGGTCTTTGTCTTGCATTGATCTATCTCCTTAATATGTGAATGACACAAGGGATTGTCATGAGGTGTACGAGTCAGAGCAATTTCTATCTACGCCGAAACGTATGAAAAGTCAAGAACCGTGTTCAAAATGGGAGTCCGAATTCTCGCACCTCTGTGTAATTTATCGTTTCGGCTATTTGCCGTCAGGCAGACCAATCTACTATGCTTCCGTACTACGTATATTGATGTGGTGCGATAACGCTCAAATCTCCTGAAAGGTAATTTATATGTCGGCTTTTATTTTACGAGTTCTTGCCATCTGTCTCATCAGCGCTTCGCTAGCTTGCAGTACGGTCACTGCTACTACGGCTAAGATTCCAGACCCGGCACAGGATGCCCCGCTCGCAGCCGCAAAAGGAGAGCAAACCGCTGTTTTTGCAGGAGGCTGCTTCTGGGGTATTCAAGCCGTGTTCCAACATGTCAAAGGAGTCATTAGCGCGACATCAGGATATTCAGGGGGAGAGGCTAAGACGGCTCATTATGAAATAGTCAGCACTGGTGAAACCGGCCACGCCGAATCGGTGAAGATTATCTATGATCCATCTAAAGTTTCGTATGGTCAGCTTCTCAAGGTCTTCTTCGCCGTTGCGCATGACCCCACGGAACTGAACCGTCAAGGACCCGACTCCGGTACGCAATATCGTTCGGCTGTCTTTTACGCTAGCGAAGAGCAAAAGCGGATTGCCGAAGCCTACATTAACCAACTCAATCAAGCTAAAGTCTTTGAGGAGCCTATCGTCACACAGGTTGTCGCACTCAATTCATTTTATCAAGCCGAGGCTTATCACCAGAACTATGCCATTCATCATCCGAATGACCGTTACATAGTGATCAATGACCTTCCGAAGGTAGCGAATCTTCGCACGCAATTACCTGATCTATACGTAACAAAATAATTGGAAGCTATCTCAAAAATACAAACGCGAAGTCGCGCGCTTGAAAAACGCTCAAGGAAACAAAGTTCCTAATCGGTCAAATGATTTTTGAGATAGCTTCTAAATGCCACTAACCGGCCTACACTCGTTTCTGAGTTATATTACCTGCCGCAGCACTTCTTGTATTTCTTTCCAGACCCGCAGGGGCAAGGCTCGTTGCGTCCGACCTTCTGAGAGACTGCCGGAATAGCTCCACCGGAGACGAAACGCCACTCGTCGCCTTCGCGCTCAAAGAGTGAGCGCTCGCGATGAAAGATGGCCGTGCCATCCTGCTCCTCATAGCGGGCTTCAAAGTTAACATGTGCGCGGTTAGGCAGGGAGGAATCAACGCCCAGGATGGTGAGACCGAGCCAGCGCGAATCCCTCGACCAGCGCTCGGCCTCCACAGGGTCGAACTGTTTACGAGTCCTTGAGTGGGTACTCTTTTCCAGGAAGTCTATCGCGCCTGTGGCATAGGCGCTGTAGCGCGCTCTCATGAGTTGTTCGGGAGTCGAAGCCTGAACACTACCGTTGATGATGGGCCCGCAGCATTGTGAAAACTCTCCACTACCACCGCACGGGCACTCTTGAGGGTCATTTATCAATTCGTTTCACCTTATCCGAGTTTGAATTAAAGAATGTTTTTGTTACATGAATCAGTAGCGCCGAGCTATTCAGAATAATTCAAGCAGTACCTTGTAACTCTCAAACATTCCCAAATGCGTCAGCTTGTTCAAGGCTGATTATAAAAGTTCAGTTCTTGGAGTGCTTGGCGAAGAATCAAGAACCCTTAAATGATTAAAGCTCTCAGCCACTCCACCTTTTGGAAATCTCACTACTATAAAGATCCCTTTTCACGGCGATGCGCTGAACGTAGACGCGAGTAGTCGAGCGGTTCTGATGATCAAGAGCATTCTGCGTGGCTGTAATGTCGCCGGTTAATTCACTAACTATGCGCGCGAACGTGTGCCTCGTCCGGTGTAAGTGGAAATCCTTGACACCTGCCTCATGCGCATACTTCTTCAGATTCTTCACAAAGCAATGGGACGTGAGAGGCTCTCCGGGCTGGCCTGCTCTATCATGTCTTGTCCACAGCGGAGCATCGGTCTTCAGAGCGTGCAGCCTCCCTGCGGATGATAAGTAGTCCAACAATGCCTCTTTGACCTGCGGCTCTCTGACTTCACGGCTTCTGTAATCGCTGCCCTTGGCGCGATAGGCGAGAATCAAAGTCTCGTCTATCTGAACATCTTTGCCCCGCAGAGAGATGATCTCCTGCCTTCTCAAGCCGGTCGCCAGGTACATCAGCAGTAGAGCGCAGTCTCTTTTCCCAACCAGATCACCTTCGAGAGCGCGCCTTCTAACGACCCTTACGAGAGCCTGCACTTCTTCATCCGACATGGCTTTGACGCTTTCAGTCTGGTACGGCTTCGGGGCTTTAGGCCGAGCGAGCCTGGCAGGATTGCCCCGGATGTGCTGACCGATCTGCGGGTCACGAATCGCCCAAGAGTAAAAGGAAGAGAGCAGACATGCATGCTGGTAAGTCGTGCCGGGACTAATGCCCTTCCCTTCCAACTCCCCGAGCCAATTCTGCACATCACCCGGCTCGACCTCCGAGGGCAGCTTTTCAGTGTGCCGGAAGAAGGAAAGGACGATGCGCTGCTTGTCCCGCAGCAGGTCCTGTCGGCGCTCGCTCTCTCTCGTCGTGGCAGAAGCCCAAAGGGAGACGGCTCCTCGGAGTGCAATCTGTAGCTCAGATTGGCGCGTCTGGAGAGCCGTATTCTGGTTAAGGGTGTCCATACGGTTTCTCCGTTTCAACCATCAATGAACTCCAGCCACTGGAAATCACTCACATCTTCGTCATGAGGTAGCAGAACCTCCTCTACTTCTCCCAATGACCTGAATACTACTGGTAAAGTTGCCGGCATACTTTGAGGCTCAACATTCCTCTTCTTCTCATCGGGCAGTTCGTCATCTCGTTTTCGGCGGACAATAGGTGTGGGCACAGGATTGAGGCTATACCAGACGAGCGCCAGCGCCAGCACTAAAGCCAGTAGCCGGAGTTTAATGGTCTGTTTGGTCCTTTCTTTTCTCATTCAGTTTATCTTACAGAGGATTATCAATCCCTTTTCCAGCCTCTTTATACCACACCTCAATGGACACACAACTAACATGTTTGTGAACACAATGGTTGGAACCAGTGGATATTCGCTTATCTTATATATAATAATATCGTTGTGAAACCTTATCTCGGTTAGGAGATGTTATCAGACTATGAGAGCCACTCGCAGACGTAACCGCCACCATGATTCACTCGCTTCATCAGTGGCAGTCTGTAAATCTTCATATGTTTTACTAAACGTCTTCATATTATTTACTAAACACCATTGGTGCCGAATCTGCCTGACTTAAAAGAAGTATCCATGTAGATGGTTGGGCCTGAAAAGTAGGAATTGAATAGATAGCCGTCACCGCAGTCTATATGATGCTGTGGTGATAGGGTTGGAGGCAACCATACTGGACAGAGGCTAACGCGGTGCCGTTATTAGTAGCTATGTACCACTCTTTTAAAATCTGTATAATTCTGCTATCTACAATTCTGCCAGCTTTTATAAGTTGACTGATCTCATCCTTGATTCCGGATAACGTGTTCCTGCTATAGCTTCCTGTGGAATTATTCTGTTGAGGTATTCAAGATCATCTGCTGATAGCTTTATTTCTGCTGCGGTTACATTTTCTTCAAGAAAAGTTCGGCGCTTAGTTCCAGGGATAGGCACGATATCTTGCCCCTGAGCTAATAACCAAGCCAAAGCAAGCTGCGCTACTGTAATGCTATTGGCTTCTGCTAACTTAGCTAAACGTTTTACCAGTCCAAGGTTGTTAGAAAAATTATCGCCTTGGAAACGCGGCAATTGCCGACGGTAATCATTCGGTGAGAGAACCTCAAGACTTTCTATCCTCCCAGTCAAGAACCCACGCCCTAACGGGCTATAAGCAACAAATCCAACTCCTAGTTCTCGGACGATAGGTAAAATCTCATCTTCAGGATCACGGCTCCATAGAGAGTATTCCGTCTGCAATACGCTGATTGGGTAGACTGCACAGGCGCGCCGAATTGTTTGTGGACTCACCTCGCTTAAGCCTAAGTAAAGCACTTTCCCAGCTTTAACTAATTCAGCCATTGCACCCACGGTATCTTCAATTGGTACATTTGGATCGACGCGATGTAGATGGTAAATATCAATATAATCAACACCCAAGCGCTGCAACGAAGCGTTGCAAGCTTCCCGTACATACTCAGGCCGACCATCAGTTATACGTTGTGTTGGGTCTTCAGAACGCCGAATGCCAAACTTAGTACTTACCACGACCTGATCACGCCGCCCGCTGATGGCTTTCCCGATTAGCCTTTCATTAGTAAATGGCCCATACATATCAGCGGTGTCAAGTAAGTTGACGCCGAGGTCTAGTGCCCGCTTGATGGTGGTAATAGACTCGTCCTCATTAGGAGTACCATAAAATTCTGACATACCCATACAGCCTAAGCCCAAACACGAAACCACCAAACCTTGATTTCCTAAAGCACGCTTTTGCATTTCGTAACTTCTAATTACCCTTTCACCTTTAAATTATCTCATAACGATTTCTTAAATAGGATTTACGGTTTCTTGTCCTGAATGATTTCTGGAATTGTTATTATTGGCATGTCGTATCTTCGGGATAGCCTCTTAGCTTGTACCTCGTTAGCGATCAAGCCATCCGCAGCTAGAATTTCACAAATAACTGCTATAGGATTAAGACCGGCTAAAATCATTAACTCCACTGAAGCCTCAGTTTGGCCTTGCCTTCCTTCAAGACCTTGATCATGAACTCTCAACGGAAATACATGTCCAGGCATAGTAAAATCAGAACTAACGCTAGACTTACTTGCCAAACAGCGAATCGTTTGAGATCGGTCATGCGTACTAATTCCTGATTTGATGCCAAACCGAGCATTCACAGATACAGTAAAACCTGTCTTATGTGGACAAGTATTTTGTTCGATTGGTAGCATAGGCGGAATCTTCAGTTCTTCTAATCTAACAGGAAGCATTGGAACACATATGAGACCTCTGCCTCTATGAAGGAGAAAATTTATTTTTTGAGGGGTCACCCATTGAGCTGCGAAGCAGAGGTCATATTCATTTTCTCTATCTTCACTATCTTTAAGGATTATGAGCTTTCCTTCTTGAAGTGATTTTATGGCTCTGGCTAATGCCTTCTCAGGCTTGTGCATACCTTTTGTGTTTTCCTTAAATTTAAATTCAGGTGGTCATCTCACCCGCCAATCTGTCTAATTCACCTGAAACAATAAGATCTTGATTCACCTTAAGTGATTGTTCCCACACATGAGAAAAATAACCTAGAAACATTTTTAGGACCTTAGGATGGCTTATAGCTATCCACTTATACCCCTCACCAAATTGGAGTGGATGATGAATAACTATTTCTCGTTCATCAAAAATAATATAACCGATCATTGGAATGTCACATCGAGTGGGTTCATATACACCAGCAAAGAAAGATTTGATTTGTGTATCTAAAGCCAAACGTTTGATTCTATTAACCCGAGCTTTATCAACTAGTAATGCGACATACCTATAAGACACTCCCCTCTTTTTCAAGGCATTATCAAATTCGTTTTCGTATCTTACTGCTGCATTTGGCCAACGTGGCATTGCAGGGCTTATTGATGCTTGATATATAGTGGATTCGCATTTAGATAACTGATATGCCATGTACTCATATGCTTCTTCGGGCGTAGATAGAACAGTAACAAGTACTCCGCCGAGTGAAGTTAATGTTTGATCAAATCCCTTGTCGATTGAGGCAGTTACTCGCTCGAAGCCTTTGTTTATATCCGCTTCTACACGTTTAAGCTCATGGTTTTTCTTTATTAGCTCAATAACCACCAAACTTATAATAATGAATAGTGTATATCTATACACACGGTCATCCAACCTGATACCAATTTGATCTAAAATGATGGTAATAACAATACCTACTAAAATTAATGGAGGTACAATATTAGAGGTAATTAAATATACCCTGTCTAAAGGTTTTGACATGTGCGCCTCCACTCACAGCTCGCAAGTTACAGAAAATATTCTGGCGTTGCTTTAATCAATTCTGCTGCTCTCCCATGCAGATGAGCGAAGTATGCCCATCTAATAAGACTACCCTTTAAATACCCGTCCTGCTTATCCATTATTATTTCGCTAATAGAACAATTGTGATTTGGCTGAAGGTATAACCATTCAATATCAACTGCTGGGCACAGATCCTTAAGAGTATGCGTAAAGATTCCAACATGACCTACAATTATTATGTTATTGCTTTCATTATCACTAATGCACTTCTCAATGCCCTTTTGCATTCTATTCCAGAGCGCTTTGTAGTTTTCTCCATTAGGAAACGCAATTTCAATTTTACCGGAAGACCAATCTTTAATAATCTTGTTATAACAACCCCAATTTTCTTTATTAATTAACTTACCCTCCAAGCTTCCAACATCGACCTCGCTAAACTCATTTTTTATGATGATCTTTAAATTGAGTTGAGCGGCGATAATATTAGCTGTTTCAGTCGCTCGCTTTAATGGCGACGAGTAAATGCCATCAATACCTTTATCTCTAAAATATTCTGCGGTTTGTTGTGCTTGAAGGATGCCTTTGTGAGTTAAAGATTTATTTATACGCCTAGAAGAGAAAACTCTAGAAACATTTGCCCGATTCTCGCCATGGCGTACTAGATATAGTCGATGCATAAAATCTCTTAATTACAATCAAAATCAATAACTACCTTTATAGATAAAGAAGGGCCTTTGTACATATTATATATTCTGAGCTAATTTTTTAGTTTGGCTAGTTGCTACCGCTGAACGAAAAGTGTAGGGTGCTGTTCCTATCGTTTCAACGACCCGAATATAACCATAATCCTTAAGATAAGAAATCGCTCTATTTATCCTTGCTGGTGATAATAATGTTATCTGACGTAATTCTTGCCCCGTTGATTCCCCTTTAGCTGCAATTGCAGATGCTATGGTTTTAATATCAGATTCAGGGTCATAACTTAGCCCTTCATTCTTGAAGAACAAGTAAAGTGCATATGTCGGGCTAATATCGCCGAAGTGATATGGTGCATTACCAACAACTCTATGGACATTAACCAAGCCATAGCTCTCTAATTCATCTACTATCTCATTAATCTCTTTAGGTGTTAGAGATGGAACTATTGTATTAATATCTGTTGACCAGTATCTATGTTCGAATCCTGTGTCTTCGTCAGAGTTAAACAATAGTGCCATTCCAAGTAATGAAGCATTTTTTGAAAGTCCCCCTACACTTTGCTTTAGATCAATTACGTAGTTAGGGGCAGTGCCTATAGGAGGCTTATCAAAAACCCCATGTAAGGTTTTAATCAAATTGCGAATGTTTTCAATGTAATTTTCTGATAGATTTATCAATAGGAGACTACGCAAAGATAGTGGTATTTCACAATTTTCTATAAGCACCGGTATAATCCGAATCACGCCTTCAATCTTCCTTACTATGGCAGCGTCAAGCTCTTCTGCTACCCATTTTGATTTTGTACTTGTTGCAGATAATAAGATTAAGAAAAAGTCTGCTTCGGCTAACCCTTCTGCGAATATCTTCTGAATCAAGGATTCTCCAGGCTGGATATAATATTTATCGATCCAAACAATAACACCTGACTCTCTTAAGTCTTTCTCAATTTTGAGAGCGAAATCTTTATCGGAGTGCGAATAGCTTATAAAAGCCTTGGGATTATTCAATGCTTAAATCTCCTTACCTCTCTATTTTACTTCGGCATTACGTATGGTCCGAAACTGTACTTGTAATTCTACGACTATTTCTTTGTAAACCAGTTTATGTGTCCTAAAGATCAAGTAAATGCCCTGGTGAAATCCACGCAGACCGTGCTTGGAATTGTCCTTTCGAGTTACGCTCTAAAAATTCCACAATTGCAAAAGGAACTTCGATACCAGCAATGAATCTTTTAAGTTCAGCGATCTTACCCTGTACATTGGAGGTTACACCTTACAATAAGGAATATAAATTCTCCCTCATCAGAATGCTGGAAACCAACTACGAAGGGGATTGCCCTGCTGCTGTTTATAAAGTAGCCGTAATTGATAAATAAGCCACCCACAAAAGAACAGAAGAGAGAAAACGGCGAGTGAGAGGATACCAATACTTGCTCGCCCTAGACAGATATTATTAGGAGAAAATACCCAACTTAAAACTGAAGCTATGCCGCAGAGTCCTCCCCACCATGAGCCAATAAACCTACCAAATTGTAGTTGAGTGAGTACTTGCCATTTCATATGAATTGTCCGCCAGCGATCAGTTGAGGTGTCGATGCACTTACGAGCATATGCATAATACTTCTATCAATGACAGCGGGCGACAATAAAATGTTAAATAAACATAAAGGGTCTTATCCGACGCTAAATATAGGAGATGAAAATTAACTCATCCAACGATCAATCTTGAGCCAGCAGTAGTAATAATCTCCTTCATAGTCACTTCACCCGTTTCAAGTTTTTTTTTATTAATCTCTCTTAAATGGATAGCTCGCTTTAAAAGCATATCAACGTGGCGATGGATGCCGCCCGTGATGTTGTAAATCTGCGCAACTATTGCATCCGTAGCATCGGTTTCAAGTGCCTTCTGGACAATACCTTTTACTTCTTCAATCGTCAGTTCTGGTAACAAGAAATGGAATGCTATTCTTGATGATAATTGCGCGCGTACATCTTCAGTCATGCGAGATTTCATAAAGAGATCAAATAGATCTTTTGTCCCGAATAGACCAATTGGCACATGGGCTTTCTCCCAGATATGGCATATTGTTCCAAGGCCCTTCTCATCCAGGTAATTCGCTTGATCAATAAAAATGGTGCGTGGAGTCCTGCTGAGTTTTTCAGCAATTATGTTCTCCAGTTTTGTAGCTTTGACGCGTGTGTTGAGACCTAAGCTTTCCGCCAACATTTCAACGAAATAAGTCCAGGTAATATTTCCTGAACAGAGAATAATTATCGGGGCAGTGAGCATTTCTCGTTTAGCAAACTCATTTAACCCGACCGTTTTGCCAACTCCCGGCCTCCCGTATATTACCGCAATTACATTCTCACTTACGGCAATGGAACAGCCCAATTTGAGTTGTCTGTATGTGCGTGTCTCAATATAAGCATCTGCCAGGTTATATCTCTCTGTACCTTCAACACGGATGCGGTAATCGCGAATGGAATCTTCAAGCTTTGAGGTCTCCAGATCTGCCCCATGTCCTCCTTCCTCAACAGGAAGGAAGTATTTACCTACAAGATAAGCGTCTAATGCAGCCCGCGATATTCCGATGAACTCTGAGCGGGAAAGAATTGCTGTTGTGTGGTGGGGATACTTCTTAATGTAAGATTCGAGCCACTTGCGTAATTCTTCATCTCCTTTATATAGAGATTTTGCTTTATCGTTCATGATGTTTCTCCTATGTTGGTGGTTTGTCCTAACAGAACTTCATAGCATGCGTAATGACGCCGAGATTACTTGCCCATACCGAACTTGTATCCAGATGTGTGCTTACTTGTTACCTGCCTAAAACGATTGCGATTTATAATCGTGCTATCGTACGCAAGTAAGAGGTCACGAATCATTAACAGAGCCTCGTCGTCCGCAAACTTTGCGCCGTCCCCCAATTCAATGTATGTGCGGCTAATGATTGTCGCTATCATATTTAAGAGGTCTTTGTATTCATGGTTAAAAGCAAATTGCTGTGCGAGAACATCTAACTCCATATCTCGTTTTAAACTGACCAACGCTTGAAGGAAGGCGATGAATGTCTGGGCTGAAAAGATCACACTGTCCTCCGAAGAATCTTGAAGTTCATCAATAATAGCTTGCTCAGCAGAGTTTTCTTTGGCCCAGCGCTCAAATATAGATTCCGCAACCACTACGAAGAGATCACGTAAAGTCTCTTTTGAAATGTGCGTAAATGTCCTTTCAAGCCCATTGAGAGCTTCGTAATTCTCCTCTTTCACCGTCCCTTTGCTGCTAGTCATCACCATCAAATTCACTAACGCGACGTGGTACTGGCGAGACAAATGTCAAGCTTTCAGCCTCCGCGGTTGCAACATCCGATACTGTAACGTTACGTCCGCCTGAGACTTGGCGTAATTTCCGACCGTGCATTCGAGTCATTAAATGTATACTCGCGGTCTGATCTCGTTTTTCCTCCTCTTCATGCATGGACTCAGTAACATTCCACTCCTGGGAGACTCGATCTTCTGCCGTCTCCCCCCTGAGTTGTGACTGAGCTATAAAGTGAAACTCTTCATTGATCTTCTTTTCGTACGCTCGCGCCTGCGCAATAATCTTTTGGGTATGCGCGTTAGGGTTAATGATCGAAGATGGAGTGATGCGCTCTGCTTCGCAGATCTGTTTATTAGGCAGGATTACAAAGACCGAGTTGTGGTCGCCATCCGAATAGCGAACCTCTACGTCCGCTCCAATGAACTGTAACATTGCCTCATGTAGATAAAAACAGTTCTTCTGAAAGACTTGCACCCCATTTCTTTTTATTTGCTTTTTCACAGCCTTCATAAGTAATAGTGCTAATACACCAGAATCAATTTTGTAAGGAGTGGTGTATAAGCGGTTGAATTCTTCGAGTGGAATTACCTTTATTCCACCTAAGGTTGTGCGAATATGTGGAGAGTTGTTAAAGCGTGTAATGAATTCAGCCAATGCTTCATGGTACTGATCGAAGCTAGGAAACGGTGATTTATCTCGTCTACCCTTCTTAAATTGCTGATGCTGTAAATAAAGCTTATGCCAGCGCTCAGGTCTACTCGAAGGATTTCGTCCGCAGTATGATGAAAATGTATTTCGCTCCCACTCCGAGATGATTCCATGAATTCGTTCGACCGGATTCTCTTTAGGGTTATGTCCGCGCGTCGTTAGGTGTTTGATAGACAGTTCATCAACTATTCCGACTTTTTGCTGTACGAGCAATGCTTTAAAGCCGCCCTCGGGCCGCATCGCCTCTTTATGTAGGGTTATTATTTGTCCATCCCACCTGTGAGACCTGTAATCACGACCTCGGTCTGTGTAGATATAGCTGTAAAATCCACCGTCAGGACGCGAGAAAGGCTGTGCGCCGAAGTTCTTAACTCCGTCAGCGTAGGCTAGCCCAGCGGTGTAAGATGAGGGCACCAAGCTTAAGTGCCATCCCCAGATCAGACCAGTGCGTAGGTCGTACCAAATAGTCAACCAAGGTCGTCTAATCGTTCCATCAGGAAAGGAAACTGTAACGTCTCTCTCGCTGTGATCGCCGGAAAGGACTTGCAATGCCTGAAGGTCCGAATAATCCCTCGGCACATAAGGGGCGAGTTTTGATTCGTAAGCTTTATGCCCCTCAAGCCGAAGTGTCTTAACAACCTCCGACACATGCCCCCATTGGCGAAAGAACCAGCTCTCGCTTGGGATTTTCCAGCGCTTTTGTTTTGCTATCCTTTTGAACTCATTAAAAAGATGCCGAGGGCCGCTGGATTTATGCCAGTTAGAGTTGATCCATTCGATAGCAGAAGGTGGAAGCGCAACGAATCTATTATCAATCTTATCTGTTCGATTTGATCTAGATTTGCAGGAGCGAATGAAAGTCAGTAACCCAAAGTCCCTGTAGGAACGCCACCAGCCATTAAGTGTGTAAGGAGAAGGTGTGTAAGCGCGGTGCGGCTCTCGCGCCAGAATTATTGGGTCTTTACACGTGGCCTCAAGGCATAATTCGAAAACCTCCGGCACAAACTCAGGTTTGCGAACGCCTATAAGCATGGGCTAAAAATGAAATCCCGTCAATATTCCTCTTCTGAAAAGGTGCATTATCGGAATTGCCACACTTGTCCATCAAAAGCGTTAAACAAAGCCTTTTAATGACTATGATCTGCCGCGTTGTGAAACGCTATGAAACTACAATTTGAAGTGGGCCTTTTAGATGAACATCGGGACAGACTCAATTTTCCGTTTAGTAAAACTCTGCAAATTAGCCCTTCAAATCGCCCCAGATTTAGTAAAAGTGTGAAGACGATTCAGTCTGCCTCGTACTGATCTTAATTGTCTGGAAGAGCGTGGTTTCCCTTCTTCCTTGGCTCTTTCTCATTATACAGGCAGTTTAGTTAAAGTTCTGAAGATATACACAGTCACATCTATCTTCTCTCAACTCCGTGCTGCGCTGCCCGCGATAATCCCAAAGAGAGACAAAGATTTGATACGCATGCTGCGCGCCGCTCGACATATTCAAAGGTATTCGGCCTCAGATACCAAACGCGGTCGCCCCAGCCACTGGAAGCGTGAAGACCTGATCAAAGTCTCCACGAGCTTGAGTGATATCCTAGAGCGTGAAACATCCTCCCACATCTCACTGGCGAGCTTCGTAGATCACTACCTAAGGCTTCTAGACTTCCCTGCTGATGTGCTGGCAGCCTTGAGCCGAGGTGAGATCAATCTATTTGAAGCTGCCCAGCTAGCCAGAGTCACGCTCATGAGACTTGGTTCTACTTCCAGCGGTGCTAAGCGCAGGCGCGCAGATTTGCTCTCTACGCACTTGCAAACCAAAGAATCAGGCCCTCGGCTGCGTCAGCGTGTGAATGAGATTCTCTATGATTCAGCAAACCAAGCACAAGCGGCTGAGGTTGTTGATCTTGGTCAGGATTTAGAGGATTTCGATCCTTATGATCCGACTCACCTGTTCTGGGACCAGATCAAACAACTCGGGTTTGCGCTTCGTGGTATTCGACCCGAAGATGTGAATGACGAAGAAATTGATGAATTGCTGCGGGTTAGTGAGCCTGTGCTGACTATTTTAGCAAGGATTCAGCGTAGAAAAGAAAGGGTGGCGGTTAAGAAGTTAGCGATTTAAGTCGTAGAACCCCTCGTGGTAATTTTATGGCCGAACCCACACATGGACTAATGCTCTTTCTCAGTCAGATAGATAAATTTTGAAAAGGCGTATGACTCGGACCCGCTGGACAAGGAACTTCGAGAGCAGGGCGTGGATTTGATTGCCCCGCACAAGTCGAACCGGAAGAAGGCTAGGCTTTGTCCATCTCGGCTGTCTCGGCTGTATGCTGATTTTGCTCAGAGCATATTTTGAGATGGTTTCTAAACTCACACCTGCTCGGACAAAAGCTGCAATAGTTCCCTCTCCAAACCACTACTTTCCTTCTAGGCTTATTCAAGAGTTTTGCCTGTAGCCTCACTCCATCTGCGTCTGCCGTGCTTCAGCATGATGTCAATGGTCTCAGAGGTGAGTGGGGTCTCGAGCGCGATGTCAATTTCGGTTGTGTAGTATTTGAAGCTGTTCACCTTCTTGAACCGGGCGTTGAACTGGGTCTGGATAATTCCCACTTCGATAATCCGAATATCCTTGTCATTGTACCTCACGCCCTCATAATCATCCGCTGGTTTCCAACGATTTTCTGAGTTGTATTGGAGATAGAGATTGATGATAGTGGGACTCGTTTTATACATTATCATCAATTCTCTATCATCATGGGATAGCTGGCTATCTGATATGTCCGTATAATGGCTATCCACCGCATCCATAAAGTGGATTGCTGCGAGTTCCGCGAACTCCTGTTGTTCAAGGCTATGATCAACGCAAAAGTGCTTGATACGATTGACTGTAGCTTCTGTTAATCGATTATTGAATGGAACTTTATCATTCCGGTGACGATCCCCTTTTCGGCTATCCACCTTCTTTCTTCTGTGGCTATCCACCATCTTCTTAGGAGATTGCCTGATAGCCGGTTCTGTATGTATGGTGGGTATCGGGCTAGGTGGTGGAATCTGGCTAGGTAATACGGTGGCTTGCTGGAAATCTTTATTGGTGGATAGCTGGCTATCTATATCGGTGGCTTTCCGCTCTTCCTGTGCGTTCACTAGTTTAGCGAATCTGCTACTCAACGGCCACCTCCGGTGTCGCATCAATGATGTAGCTTGCGTCTATTTCCGTGTCACCAGCCATCTCCATCATCTCATAGGCTAGGGCGCAGAGCTTCAGGATGTTCCGAGGGATGCCTTTACTCTTGATGTAGACCGTTTCCATCGCCTCGTCAGTGAACGGGTTCTTGATATTGGCATAGGAACAGCGGTGCTCAATCATAGCCTTGGTCTCCTCAGGGGTCAGCGGGTCGAGCATGGAATAGGTGCTGATACGCGAGTACAAAGCCTTGTTTTTGTCGGTGTTTAACTTTTCTTTAAGTTCAAGCTGACCAGCGAGGCATATCTGGATTAGCTTATGCTCGTGCGTCTCGAAGTTCAGGAATCCTCGTATTAGCTCTAGCTGCTGGTTATCTAAAAGCTGCGCCTCATCAATGAACAAAACGACGTTCTTTCCATCCTGATAGGTATTCAATAGGAAGTCCTGCAATGCATCCTGCTGGGCGACAAAGCTCCGCCTCGGCTCGATCTCAAAGTCCGAGCAGATGTACTTCAGCATGGAAAAGAGGGAAGGGAACTTCGGGGTCGGAATAAGAGTAGTAACACAGTCTTCCCGTGCGGCATACTCCCCATACAGGAAGCGCAAAACCGTTGACTTGCCTAGACCTACATCGCCTAGAGCTGCACAGGTCAGACCTTGGCGCTTGTTGATCGTGAACCGTGCTTTGGCTAACACGCCCTTCAAACTCGGCGTGATGTAAAGGCTATTTGGGTTTGGACTGATCGAAAAAGGTGTTGAATCTAATTTAGGGGTCGCTACCATAACCGCGCCTTATATCATGGAAAAGGGAAGTACTACAATGATAAATTTCGGTTTTTTCGTCTATTGCTCTGTTAACTTTAGTGTATTCTTCTTTCTCCTACTAAGAAGAAAGTAGATTTACTGCAAGCTACAAACAGTGTTTGGTCTAGTGTTCTAGAGGGGAAGCTGGTAGAGATGCCCTCTTTCGTCACCTTTTACTTCTGAGCATGAGACTCCGCGCGATCTTTTAGCGGTGATTCCCTAATCTCGGCTTTATCCATTTCTGATCTTTGAACAAGGTTCTAGTGTAGCAAAGCGGAGGTAGAGCGGATGCTTTTCAAGTAGTTTTAGCAACCCTTGATACAGGTTCTTTCCTCGTTGATTGAATCTGTATTCGCATTCCTTTCGAGGTGAGAAACATGTGTTGCACGGACTTGCATCATCTTTTGGTTGAAGTCAATCTCGCGGTCAAGCGGCTGCGCAAGAAGCCGTCCGTATCCAGTCGTTCTTTGCTGGCGCTGGATTGGACATCTAAAAAGTTAAGCTATCAATGCATCACTCTGTAAGAGGCGCTTGAAGAGTTGCAGACAGTTCAACACTGAGTTTGATACCGGCAGTTCTATTAACGCATCGGTCCTGCGAGTCAGGAAACAATGGGTCACAAGAAGAGTAGGATGGTTTACACCTACTTTCAGAAGCGTAAAGCTGTATCGTGATTGACTTCACTGACTTGTTATGGCAGCAGCTGTATGACTAGAATAACCAAATGAAAATCTGATAACGACCAATTTGCGGATCGCATAAATGTACACAATCCTCCAAGGATATCATCATGGCGCACTGCTCTAAACGTCGCTGGGTGCTTTCGAGCAGGGACGCTCCCTGTGCGTACCTCAACTTCTTTCAAACCTTACTTCTTCTTTTCCTACTCATTTGTCCGGTGGTGAAGGCGCAAACATCGCTGGAGCCAATCCCGGCGAAGCAAGACCGCAGTGTATCTGCGACTATTCAGGGGAACTCGGACGCGCAACCACTTGAACCCGGCAAGATGTTTGAAAGGGAAATCAAACCAGGTGAGATGCATTCCTACCTCTTGAGATGCGAGGCAGGTCAATTCACCCAGATCAACGTCGAGCAGCGAGGGAGCAACATCGGAGTGGCACTACTCGGCGTCGAGGGCCAGCCTATTCTGAGTTTGAACAATATAGATGATGCGGAAGGAATTGAGCAGCTTCCGTTATTAGCAGAGGTTTCGGGAATTTATCGTTTGGAGGTGCGGTCGTTAGAAAGAAGGTCAGAGCCAGGGCGCTATGAGATGAATGTCTCCCGACCACACGCAGCCACGCAGCAGGATAGGGACTACATGGCCGCAGAGATGATATTACAAGAGGCGCGGCGGTTTGTGAGCCAGGGAACAGGCCAGTCAAAGCGCAATGCGGTTGGCAAGTACAGGGAGGCGCTGCCGCTCCTGCGCTCTATAGGCAACCGTGAGCGGGAAGCAACCGTACTCAATAACATCGGGTTTTTTTACCAGACGCTTGGTGAACTAAACGACGCTCTCAATTTCTTCAGTCAAGCGCGCGCCCTCCGCAGAGAGATAGGTGATCGCCGTGGTGAAGCCATCTCGCTCGACCATCTCGGCTACATTCACGTCGCGTTAGGTGAGATACAGAAAGGACTTGATTTCTATGACCTGGCGCTCGCCATCGAGCAGGCGGACAAAAGCCAGCGTGGGGAAGCCAACACGCTCTCAAACATAGGCGCAGTTTATTCTGAACTCGGCGAGTCTGAACGGGCGCTCGATTTCTATAACCGATCCCTTGCGCTCTACAGGGCCGTCGGTGGCCGACCCCGCGAAGCTCTGGCGCTCACACGCATTGGCTCTCTCTATTTTTCGCGGGGCGAGAATGAAAAGGCGCTTGAGTTTTATGAGCGAGCGCTCGCTCTTCAGCAAACGCTCAACATCCGCAGCAGCGTTGCCAATACGCGCCAGCAAATCGCTATCCTTTACGCAAAACTAGGTGAGAACGCAAAGGCGTTTGATTATCTCAATCAGGCGCTCGATTTCGGGCGAGAGACAGGCAATCGCTACATCGAAGCCGAAGCCCTCACGGTCCTCGGCGAGGTTTACTACAACACAGGCCAGAAGCAGAAAGCGCTCGAATACTTTAATCAAGCGCTCCCGCTTCGGCAGGCGAGCGGAGATCGTCAGGGCGAAGCCCGTACTCTTTATTGGCTTGCTCGCAGCGAGCGCGAGCGGGGTCAACTCGCGGAAGCCCTTGAGAGCATCGAGTCGTCTCTTAACATCGTTGAGAAGGTGCGTGGCAGGATCATTAGTCAGGAGTTGCGCGTCTCCTACTTTTCAACGGTGCAGAAGTATTACGACTTCTACATTGACCTGCTGTTTGAACTACACCAGAAAGATTCCTCTGCGGGTTATAACGAAGCAGCCCTGCATGCCAGCGAGCGTGCGCGGGCGCGCGGACTGCTTGAGCTTCTACAGGAAGCGCACGCGGACATTCGCCGTGGCGTTGAGCAATCGCTGCTCGAACGTGAGCGCATCTTGCAACAGCAACTCAACGCGCGTGCCGAAGAACAGTTGCAGCTCCTGAGAGGCGAGCACACGGATGAGCAGGCAAGGACAATGGCAGGAGAGTTGAACGCGCTCACTAACGAGTATGATGATGTACAGACCCGCATCCGAAAGACGAGTCCCCGTTACGCCGCGCTGATGCAGCCGCAGACGCTGACCCTCAAAGAGATTCAGCAATCTCTCGACGCAGAGACGCTACTGCTTGAATACAAGCTGGGCGAAACGCGCAGCTTCGTCTGGGCAGTGACTCCGACAACAATTAACATTTACGAACTGCCAGGCCGCGTTGAAGTGGAGAAAGTGGCGCGACGCCTTTATGAGCTATTGACCGCGCGTAACGAACACCCGCAGGGCGAGGGCGTGCCGCAGCGCAGGGAACGGCTGGCGCGTGCGGAAGAAGAGTACGCGAAGACCGCAGCTCAGTTGAGTCGCATGCTGCTCGACCCCGTAGCTTTGCATTTGAAAACGAAACGCCTGTTCATCGTCAGCGATGGGGCATTGCAGTACGTGCCTTTTGCCGCCCTGCCAAAACCAGATGTTGAAGGCAGCAGGGGAGAGGCTGAAAAAGGAAGTGACAGAGCTTTGCCGGAGAGCTTTCACCCTTTGTCCCTCATCGCTCAACCTTTAATCGCGGATCATGAAATCATCAGCCTGCCTTCGGCTTCGGTGATTGCAGTGTTGCGTAGAGAACTCCTCGGGCGGCGCGCCGCACCCAAGACGATTGCGGTCTTAGCCGATCCGGTTTTTGATAAAGATGATGCGCGAGTGAAACAGCGTGAGGGAAGCGAGCCACTAAACGGCTCAACACGCGCACCATTGCCCGGCAACATTGGAAGCGCCTCTCCCATAGGCAGGGGCGTATCGAGCCTGCCGCGCCTCTCTTTTTCCCGTCGAGAAGCGGAGGCAATTCTAGCCTTCGCGCCTGCCGGAGAGGAGATGGGCGCATTTAACTTTCAGGCGAGTCGAGCCACCGCAATCAGCCCGCAACTAGCTGAGTACCGCATCCTGCACTTCGCTACGCACGGTGTGCTTGATAGCGAGCGCCCGGAGTTGTCGGCCATCGTCTTGTCGCTCGTGGACGAGCGCGGGCAACCGCAAAACGGGTTCATTCGGTTGAACGAAATATATAATCTCAATTTACCCGCCGACTTGGTGATGTTGAGCGCCTGCCAGACCGGACTCGGCAAAGAGATCAGGGGCGAAGGATTGGTGGGACTGACGCGAGGCTTCATGTATGCGGGCGCGGCGCGCGTCGGAACGAGTTTGTGGAAAGTGGACGACGCGGCGACGGCTGCGCTGATGGGACGTTTTTACCAGGCAATGTTGAAGGAAGGAAAATCATCGGCAGCGGCCCTCAGAGCGGCGCAACTGGATATGTTGAAGCAAAGGCGTTGGCAGTCGCCTTACTACTGGGCCGCTTTCATCTTGCAAGGCGAATGGAAATGAACACGAATAAAAACGCCACCTTGCCTGGCTCTATTCGTGTTAGTTTCGTGTTCATTCTTGGCTAAATCTCTTTTCCTGAGCCACTACTAAACCGACAACCGCTCATCAAGCCACCGCCTTTGGCGGGAGGCATCTGACTTTAACGAATAGGGGAAGCTTCATGGCGACGAAAAAAAATCAAACCAAAGGCAAAAACACCGACAAGAAATCGCAGGACCTGGATGTGAATCGTGAAGACGGCACAGACCAATTCCTGACGACCAATCAGGGCTTACGCATCAACGACAACCAGAACTCTTTGAAAGCGGGCGAGCGCGGCGCGACTCTTTTAGAAGATTTTATTCTGCGCGAAAAAATCACCCACTTCGACCACGAACGCATTCCCGAACGCATCGTTCATGCGCGCGGAGCGGCGGCGCACGGCTACTTTCAGGTTTACAAATCAATGGCGAAACACACGAAAGCTAAATTCCTGTGCGACCCAAGCCGCAAGACGCCCGTCTTTGTGCGTTTTTCAACCGTCGCCGGATTTCGCGGCTCGTCGGATTTAGCGCGGGATGTGCGCGGCTTCGCCGTCAAGTTTTATACAGACGAAGGCAACTACGATTTAGTCGGCAACAACATCCCCGTCTTTTTTATTCAAGACGCAATAAAATTTCCTGACCTCATTCACGCCGTCAAACCCGAACCGCACAATGAAATTCCGCAGGCGGCTAGCGCCCACGACACCTTTTGGGATTTTATCTCGCTGATGCCCGAATCAACGCACATGATAATGTGGGCGATGAGTGATCGTGCAATTCCGCGCTCGTTGAGAATGATGGAAGGCTTCGGCGTTCACACTTTCCGTTTTATCAATGAAGCGGGCAAATCGTGTTTCGTTAAATTTCATTGGAAGCCGCTCCTCGGCGTTCACTCCGTTGCGTGGGACGAAGCGACGAGGATTTCCGGCAAAGACCCTGATTTCCACCGGCGCGATCTATGGGAAGCGATTAACGAAGGCGCGTTTCCAGAATGGGAATTCGGCGTGCAGATTGTGCCGGAAGAGGATGAACATAAATTCGAGTTCGACCTGCTCGACCCGACGAAAATCATTCCCGAAGAACTCGTCCCCGTGCAGCGAATCGGCAAGATGGTTCTCAACCGCAATCCAGATAATTTTTTCGCCGAAACCGAGCAAGTCGCATTTCATCCAGGGCATGTTGTTTCCGGCATTGATTTCACGAATGACCCGTTACTTCAAGGGCGTTTGTTTTCATATACCGACACGCAGCTTTCGCGTTTGGGCAGTCCGAACTTCCACGAAATTCCGATCAACCGTTCGGTTGCGCCGGTTCACAATAATCAACGCGACGCGCAGATGCGCCAGACAATAAACACGGGGCGCGTTTCTTATGAACCGAACTCATTGGGCGGCGGCTGTCCGTTTCAAGCGACGATGAAAGACGGCGGTTTCCACACGCATGAAGAGAGGATTGATGCGAAGAAAGTCCGCGCCCGAAGCGAGAGTTTCCGCGACCACTTCAGTCAAGCGACCTTGTTTTTCAACAGTCAATCGGAAGCCGAAAAAAACCACATCGTTGACGCTTTCAGCTTTGAACTCAGCAAGGTTGAGATCGTTGAGATTCGCAAAAGAATGCTTGGCATTCTGACGCAGGTTGACATGACGCTGGCGACAAAAGTTGCTGACAAGCTGGGTTTGAAAGTTCCTGCGAAACCTGAAGAACCGCTCAATCATTCGTTCGGCGCGGACACAGACCCGCGTTCGGTTCAGCCGACGAAAGTTAAATCTTCGGTTGAAAAATCTGAACCGTTGAGCATGGCGAAAACCATCAAAGATACGATAAAGACGAGGAAAATTGCGTTTCTCGTGGCGGACGGCGTGGACGCTAAATCACTTTTGGTAATGAAAAACGCGCTCGAAAAAGCGGGCGCGAAGACGAAAGTGATCGCTCCGAAACTCGGTAAAATCAAAGCGTCGAACGGAAGAGAAATCGCCGTTGACGAAAGTTTTCTGATTGCCACGTCCGTTGTCTATGACGCGGTATTCGTTCCGGGCGGGAAGCAAAGCGTCGGCGCGCTCATGAAAGAAATGGACGCGATTCATTTTGTCAACGAGGCTTTCAAACATTGCAAAGCGATTGCCGCCGTCGGTGAAGGCGTTGACTTTATCCGCGACACTTTTGCGGGCAAAGCCAAAAATGACAAGGGAGTGATTTTGAGCAAGGACATCGCAGGCGAAACGGCAAAGAACTTTATCAAAGCCATCGCCGAACATCGCAATTGGGATCGAGAGATGGAAAGAAAAAATCCCGCTTAACGGCGACTTTCCTTCAGCGAACGGCGGGCAAACATGCTCGCCGTTCGTTGAAGAAACGATTTCAATGCTCACTTTTGCGGCGCGAAGTTTGAAGCACTACCCGGCGCAGGCTTCTACGCGACGTTCTGGGCAGCACAATGAACAAGGCCGCGACGGTAAAGACGACGCAGCTATGAAATCTCCACTCCTACACGGCTCGTCCTTCAATTATCTACATTTCTAGAAACATGGAACCTCTGCCACGCAAGAAGAAGGATTGGGTTCTGACGGAACAGAATCTCGCAGGATTCTTGTCCGTGCTCGATGAAGACTCGGAGCGGGCGGGAGAGCAGTATGAAATCATTCGCCGCAAGTTGGTGAAGTTCTTTGCGTGGCGGGGAAGCACGACTTCCGAGGAGCTTGCCGATGAGACCCTCAATCGTCTCGTGAGAAAGATTGACGAAGGTGAAGCCATACGCAATCTTTCCGCTTATATCGGCGGGATGGCGCGCCTTGTGTGGCTGGAGACTCTGAAGGAACAAGAGCGAGAACGAAGCGCACTGGATGACCTGCGTGCTTCGAGCCACAATCCTTCACAAACAGACTCGCAGCGGATTGAATGTTTTGAATCGTGCCTCGAAGGATTGCTCCCGGAAAACCGCGCTCTGATTCTCGATTATTATCGCGCGGAGAAGAGCAGCAAGATCAAGTTGCGAAAGCAACTCGCCGAAAAACTCGGAACGCCGCTTAACGCTCTCAGGATTCGCGCGCATCGAATTCGTATGCGACTTGAAAAATGCGTCGGCGATTGTCTGAGCAAATCTGAAGAGCGATGAAACGAATTCGCTTCATTCGCCACTTGTCAACGGGGGCTACTCAAGTTTTGAAGATTGAATTAAACAACGAGGAATTGGTGAAGCGTTTTCTGCTGGGCGATTTGTCAGAATCCGAGCGTGCGGAGGTGGAAGATCGCTTTCTTGCCAACGACGACTTTTTTCAAGAACTTCTGATAAGCGAGGATGATTTAATAGATGCCTACGTGCGCGGCGAACTGCCTGCGGCTGAACGAACGCTTTTTGAGAAGTGTTGTCTGTCCACTCAACATGGACGCCAGCGCGTTGAGTTTGCCCGGACTTTGCTCAATTCGACTTCAGGCAAGACAGAGAGGGTTGTCACCACGCGCGGGCAGGACTCGACAGTTTCGTGGTGGCGGTCTTTGTTCGACAAGTTCGTTGGCGGTCGCCCCGCACTTAGCTTCGCGCTGGCCGCCGCGCTGCTTGTGGTCGTGCTTGGTGGCGTGTGGCTCCTGATAAAGAGGGGACAAACGCGCTCCACTACGGACGCAGAACAGGCCCGGCAGACAGTTGCGCCAGCGCCGATGCATGAATCAACCCCCCTGCCCACCAACGCGCCGTTAGCGCAAGAGCCATCGCACCAGGAGAAGGAAACCTCTAACTCCGCGCCTTCCAGAGAGACGCCTAAAAGAGCCGCGCCAGTGGTTGCTACATTCACACTGCTACCCGGCATGGTTCGTGGCGAGAGCGGTTCTAGTCCGCTTGCCTTGCCCGGCGGTGCAACTGAAGTTCGCCTGCGGCTGATGCTTGAAAGCGGAGATTACAAACAATATCGCGCGGCGCTCTCCACTGCCGAAGGAAGAAAGCTTTGGGGTCGGGTGGTAACTAATAGGACTTCAAAGAAATCTGAACAACTCACCTTGAGCTTGCCCGCCGAGCTACTCAAGAGCGGCGATTACGTGTTGGACCTCAGCGGCGCGAATGCCGATGGCAAATGGGAAAGCGTTGCCGATTATTCCTTCCGTGTCGTCAGGAAATAAGCCCCTTCAGGTATCTCATCATTCCTTCACCGGGCGCGGCTCAACCGGCTCACCCTCATCGTCTCAACAATTTTAAGAATCAATTCTAGAAAAGAAGATGAAACGTTTTGTGCCTGCCTGCCACTAAGAGGCGACAGGGGTAAAGCGAAATATTTAATCGAAGGAGAAAAATGATGATGAAAGCAGGACGGCTTTTTAATTATTTTGCAGTGACCGGACTGATCTGCGCCGTTTCCATTTTGTCGGCTTGCGGCTCCGGCAACTCGTCGAATAGCAACAGCTCGAATTCAACGGTTACTGCCGGCAGTAACGCGAATGCCGGTGCGGTTGAAACTAAGACCAAAGATACGAGTCCCGTGACGGTCAAGATTTCAGACCTTTTCTCGGAGGCTAGATCAACCTCTGTCAGCTCCATGATGCAAACATACACGGGCCGTCAAATGACTGTCACCGAAGGCGTCCTTTATGAATTCAATGTTGATAACGTCAAGGTCGGAGACGGTCAAAATCCGCGCTTCGGGAAGGAAACAACAGAGCCTCAGTATTTTGTGACGTGCTCAGGAACCTTCAGCGACGACGATCCGAATGCCGCCCTCAGAATTGAAGTTCGACGGATGCAGGGCAAGGCGCAAGCGGCTACGGTCAAAGGAATCTTCAAAGAGTATGGCACATACAACAACAAACACTGGGTCATCTTAGACCAATGCATAATGGACAAGTCCTAAGCAACGCCAAATAAATTTGAGGAGGGATAAGTATGAAATCGGTTTTACTCAGAACATTTGTTTTAGTCGTCGCAGCCATCGTTCTGCTTGGGTGCGGCAAGACACTCAGCGACTCCGAGCGCTCATATGCGGAAGCCTGTATCAAGATAAATAATAAAATAAACTCGAAGGGGGAAGCCAACAGAAAGCTCTGTGAATGTTCAGCCACTATCGTCGTGCCGAAGCTGACGCCGGGCGAACTCAACGCCTACGTCAACAGCGTGGATTTGATGGGCAAGGCGATGACGCCGGAATCCGTCGCCCCGCTCGGTTTTACACTTACGGATTTTACGAACCTGGGAGTGAAACGGCAGGCGTTGTTTCCAGAGATGCGTAAAACCTGCGGAGGGGAGAGTTTTTGAAGTTGATTGATTCCCAACCTGGATGAAATCAGCCGCTGCCGGACAAGAGCAAAATAGAAACTTCAAGGAGAAAACATGAAAAACTTGATGACCAAATTTGTAATCACGCTGGCAATTTTGACGCTCGGTTCAATCAGCGTCTCGGCTCAAGACGGCGATACGAGTTCAACTCATAATTCGGAAGCCGCCGAGAGCCTGGATTTGCACGCGGTTGCTGAAGTATTCAGAGGCTCCGAAAACCTTGAGAACTTCGAGCATTCTCTTAATAACCCCGAAACGGGAATCAATAATCTGGATTTGAATCACAACGATCAGGTGGATTTTATTCGCGTCGTGGAGCATGTGGCTGACAACACGCATCTAGTCGTGTTGCAGGTTCCGCTTGGCGAAGACGAGTTTCAGGATGTTGCGACAATCGCTGTCGAACAAGAAGGCGGCGAGAAATATAACCTGCAAATCCAGGGTGATGAGGCGCTCTACGGGCCTAGTTACTACATCGTCCCGTCAACCGCTGATCTGGGGACGTGGAATGTGGTGCGCGGGTTGTTTCGTCCCAATTATCGTCCTTATCTTTCACCCTTTGGTTTCAGAACGCTCCCGCGTTGGTGGGGCGCTCGTCGTCCGGTTGCGTGGAATGTCTATCGCACACGCACTGTCGCATTCGCCGCAAGAAGAAACTTCGTGGAGTCAAAAACTTTCAGGGTAAGAACGCTCAACAAGATCAACTATCATCCGCGAGCGTCAGCAATAGTAACGAGAAGAGCCAACGTCACGCGCACTACCACTACGACAGCAACACCAAGAGCCGTTATCCAGACCCGCACGGAAACCAATACCAGACCTGCCACACAAACAACGACGACGAGGACACAGACGCGAGTAATCAGGCCGAGAAAACATTGAGCACCTGATTCCAGCCTTTCAACGAAGGGGTGTGATGTGATACAGATGCCGGTTCGGTGAGATGATCCAGCAGCCGCGCGGCCACTCATTAACAAATATGAAAAATGCTCTGGCAATTCTAGCGCTCCTGGTTTGCGCCTGCTCTGTTTTCGGCAACGGGACGGACGAGCTGCGCGTCAGCGTCGAGTTGACGACGGGCGAGCACAGCAAGGACAGCAGTTCTGAAACGACAACGATTACCGTTGAGCGGAATGCGATTGTGTGGGAGAGAACTTTTAGCGGGCGCAGAAGCGAAAAGTCTCCTTTGCGAAAAAAGTTTAGATTGTCGCCTGCGGATAAGCGGAATCTACTCAAGTTGATTAGATCAAATAATCTGCTTGTGACGGATTCAATAGAGATTCCGCGAGATGGCTCAAACCTCAGATACTTTGAGATTTCGGTTGACTTAACTCTGGGTGAAAAGAAAGGCGCGATTAATATCAGCGGGCCTCGAACAGCCGTGAAGGTCAAAGAGGAAAAGCTCTATCAAAACACTCTGACTTTGGTCAAAGAGCTTTATCGAATTATGAACGGCCAGAATAAGAGCATGCGTTTTGATGAGTTGATTCTTGAGCCAATAAGGTGATGACAGAGGCCGTTAAGGTTTCCTGTAGTGTCCCTATCCGACGCTCACGCTGGGTGAGCTTTTGGATTGGGCTTGCGGCAGGCATTGTTTCCTTGCTGCTGGCCGCTGCGCTCGCTGGCTTACTGCTGCTGTTGCCTGTCAACGTCAATGGCGTAGTGGTCATCCTTGCTTTTGGCGTTCTCTTGTTTGGTCTCTTCTTCTTGAGCCTTCCCTGGCAACGACGCTACGCGCACACCCTGGATTTGCGACAACCCGGTATCAACCTCACCGCTGGCCTACTGACGATTCCTGTGAGCGATGTCCTCACGCTCCACTTCAAACTTGATGAGCCGCATGAGCTGATCTTCGGCTGGTTTGAGGTCATAACAAAAAGCACCGGCGGGCCAACCACCCACACGCGCAGCTTTATGACGTACACGATTTTGTCTCAGGGCGGACAAAAGTTGTTACTGAAGGCTGAGGATTCTGTTCGAGAGGCGCAAGGCGCAGGCTGGCCGAATTCGACGAGTTCGGTGTCGCCCGATCTCAGCGTTCGCCTCTGGGCAAGCGATCTAGTGTTGCTGGTCGAAGCCGTGCGAGCGCGCATCCGCCCGGCTGCGCCTGAGTTTCAGACACCTGCACCTGCGCCCGTAAGAGACAGCCACCCGCCGGAAGAAGCCGTTAGAGAGTGGCCCGACAATCCGTTACAGGCACGCAATCGCCACGAGGCCATGCTCTTTTCAGAGTGGCTGAAGGTCGAGTTGATCTCTCATACGCCCATCGAAGGTGGGGAAGTGTGGGTAGGCCGGACGCCTGAGTCTGCTGCGTCTGCTCCACCCTACCTTTACCGCTTTGTTTTCGCTTTGCTCGAAGCCGACCCGGAGGACGAAAACGACTTCGGCAGCGGCGTCAGCCTTATCTTTGATCCGATGGAGTTGATGCTTCAGGTATCTAGGCTGGAGAGCGACAATCAGTTGAACACTGGCGCTAACGATATGCGGAATGATGCGGCTTATGTGTTGAGCCATCAGACGACGCGCGAGATTGCCGCCAACAGGCGGGCAAACGCGCGCGGTATCGGGCTGCTTGAACAGTTGATGCGCTTCGCGCAAGCCGACGGCTATCCTGTGGAGGAGTCGTTTCGGACATCCGCGTCGCGTACCTATTACCGGCGCACGCAGGAGCGATTCCATATCAGCGCCTTGAAGTCCAGGCAACAAGCTCTCAAGGAAAACCTCAAATTCTTGCAACTGCCGGTTACTAATTTGGCAAGCGCGCGCCATCAGGCTATGCTCGTGCGGGCACTGCGTGAGCGTTGCCCTGATTACCTGGCCGAACTTCAGCTTGCGGGCTTCGAGGGTGAGCAAATCCAACACCCAAATTTTTCGCACGGCTTTCACCTGACGCGCTACGCCGCACGTTCTCTACAGCAGGGCAAAGTAGAGCAAGCGCGTGCGGCGTTCACTGCGTGGGCGATTGCGGAGCCGAATGAGTTGCTGTTTCCCACCAGAGAATTTGCTGATGCGATCTACGAGCTGAAGTTGGAATTGACAATAGCGATGCCCTTCGTTCCCAGTGCGGATCAGCACTATTTCGCAACCTGCTACGGAAGTCTTGTTGATCCCGACTACAATCCCTGGCTGTATTGATAGAGTTCCTCGCAATTCTGCGGAAAACTAAAAGCATGGATACAACAACCAAAACGGACGTGCTTATTATCGGTGCGGGGCCGACGGGTCTCAGCTTAGCTTGCCAGTTAGTCAGATACGGCATTGATTTTGTCATCGTCGAGAAGAACGAAAGCGTGACGCCATACTCCAAAGCTATCGGCGTTCAAGCACGAACGCTTGAGATTTACGAGCAACTTGGTTTAGCGCAAAAAGCACTCGAACAGGGCACGATTGCCGGAAAAGCGCGTCTGCTCGCAGGCGGGGAAGTGCGCGCCGAACTTGACTTGTCGAACATCGGGCAGGGTTTGAGTGCTTATCCCTTTATGCTTCTCTTTGAGCAAAGTAAAAACGAGCGGCTTCTTTACGAATGCCTGCAAAGTCACGGCAAAGAAGTCCTCTGGAAAACCGAACTCGAAAGTTTTTCGCAAAATGATTCGGGCGTGACGGCGCAAGTGAAAACTGCCGGCGGCGCATCCCGGAGCATTGAAGCTAAGTATCTGGTCGGCTGTGACGGAGCTAAAAGCCCAGTCAGGCACGCGCTCGGACTCTCTTTTGAGGGGAGCACGTTCGAGCGTATGTTTTATGTCGCGGACGCGCAGGTTGATTGGAAATTCAGCCATGACGCGCTGCACGTTTGTCTATCGAAGGATTCACTGCTGATTTTCTTTCCGCTCAAAGGCGAAAAGCGTTACCGCATTGTCGGCAATTTTCCCGAAGGTCATGAAAAAGACGAAGGCGATATTTTGTATGAGGAGATCGAGCGACAAATTAATGAGAAGGCAAAACTCGAACTCGATATTCACGATGTCGAATGGTTTTCAACCTACAAAGTCCACACGCGACACGTCAATAAATTCTCCGAGGGCAGAGGCTTTCTTGCCGGAGATTCCGCGCACATTCACACGCCTGCCGGAGGGCAGGGAATGAACACCGGAATTCAAGACGGCTACAATCTCGCCTGGAAAATGGCTTTAGTTTTGAAAGGCAATGCGAGCGAAAAACTTCTGGAAACTTATAACGAAGAGCGACTCGAAAACGCCAGGCATCTTTTGCAAACAACCGACCGGCTTTTTCAGTTCGGCGCAGGCTCGGAATGGTTTCTAGCATTCCTGCGCACGAACGTCTTACCGTCTGTGGCGAAATATATCCTCAGTCTCGATACGGTTAAAAAATTCGTTTTCCCACTGATTTCACAAATCGGAATCAATTACCGGCACAGCTCACTCAGCGGGCATGCGGGCGATGAAAATTTCACAGTCAAAGCCGGAGACCGGATGCCATTTTTTCTTGTTGACGGCAAGAGCATTTACGACAAACTGCATCAACCAAAATTTCATTTGCTTGTTTTCTCTGATGCAGAGAGCGACTTTCAAGCGTTGAAAACGGAACTCGAAAGCCGGTACGCAGCATTAGTTGATTTCAATGTTCTCATGCTTGACCCGCAAGTAGCAGAAGCTTTCGGCACGGACAAATCTTTTAATGTGCTCTTAAGACCGGACAACTATATTGGATTCATCTCTACAGAAACTTCGCCGGATGAGCTAAGAGTCTATCTGAACAACTTCATCGGGCATTCGTAAAATTAGGCAGCGCCTTTCTGCGAGCAGGCAGCGGAAAGTCATTCGAGCAGACGAGGCTCATCACTTTTGGCTGGCTTCTTCACCCTTTTAATCGCTTTGGCGATGGCGGGGTCTTGCAGAAACTCCCTCAAGCTTGCGTTCTGGTATGTCCCAGGCCACACCAGCTCATCGTCCTCTTTGGTGATCTCCAGGTTGTTGACGGCGGTTTGAACCAACTCTTGAAGCGGGTCGGGCATTGACTTCTGTTTACCTGCCATGCCCAGCAACTCAAAGAAGTGGCGCGCTTGGACGAGCGAGCGAAAGGTGTTGTTGTGATAGCAGCGCAGGTGGTCGTAGTTGCGATCCTCCGCCTTTAAGAGGTGCTTCAACCAGATGAACCTTTTTTGGTCGTTATACACCACGTACTCTTCATCTTCGTCGTCACTGCGCCGGAAAATGTATTTCAAGAACGGCTCTTTGGGGGCTGGCCCTTCGGGCTTCACGAGGCGCAGGATTTGCTCTTGCATAGGGACACTCAACCCGCCGAGCGAGAGACCACCGCCGTGCTTGCCGAGCACTGTCGTCACAGCGATGATCTGTTGCGAGTCGTTGTCCTTCCTGTTCCCGCCGAAGGCATCATTGCGCACACCTTGCGCCACGTAGTCGAAGAGGTCGCGCAGGGAATACGCCGAAGGGGGTTGGCCGGGTGGAGCCGGGTCGGGTTCAAGATGAAACGCCTTCGCCGTGAAGACATGCTGGACGAACGCCGAAAGCTCATCGGGCGTATGAGCACCCGTCAAGCGCAGGCTCAAACAGGCCGACCAACCGAAGGGATAGAGCAACACGCGCGGGATGGGGCTGACATTGAAGTTGAAGCGTGCGTCGGCGATGAACTCTATGCGAGTCGCGATTGATGCCTCGATTGGAATGATGTTGTCCCATGCGTACTCATGATAGATGTCCAACTCTCTGGAGCCGAGATACCACTCCCAGTAATTGTTATCGCGGTAAACGGGCGATAGCTTCATCAGCAGCGTGCCGGGGTTGCCGCCGCTCACATCAATGTAGGTCACTCGCGCGGGCGCGGCGACAGTTTTATACAGGCCGCAGTAGCTCTCGGCAGTTCCGAGTGGTAACGAGGCTATCTGAGGCGGCTTCGCCCCCAGGTAGTACAAAGTCGTGTGGCAATCGGCGAGGTCTATAATTGTTTCCGTCAGCGTTGTCATCTTGACCCTCTAGTTCCGGCAGTTGTATATTCTGTTTGACTCGTTCACAGGGGCTTCGCGGCCTTAGTGAACGCTGGGGATGCGTCAAGTCACGCATCCTTGCAACCCAAAGCGGGGCCGTGTATAGCTATGCGGCCCCGCTCCTTTTAATTTGTCGGTACGATTAAAGGTTGGGGTTGCGGCGCGGCGTTGCCCTGCTGAAAACCACTCACCTCGTCAATCACAACCGGCTCATTTATCGGAACATCACCGCGCATCACTCTTGCTTGCAACTCTAGGTTCAAATCATTCGATTCCACCATCTTGATGAGTTGCCGCCTGTCCATCAGCACCCCATTAGCATCGAACACGTCTGTCGTAAGCTTGGTCAAACGATCTTGATACTTCGCCTCCCCTGGCTCACCCACCGGGCTAACCCCAAGCTGCGCGCCCAGCACGGTTGCACCATTGGGCTGCTTGAGCAAAATACCTTCCCATTTCTCGCCGTTCGCGTTACCAGTGATCCGGCGGAATTCACGGGGCGTTCCCGGCGCAAGAAGGGCTTTACGCAGGTAAGACTTTGGCGTGTCGGTGTTGTCGAATCCCCAGCGCCACATCCGCCAAGCGCCAAGCGCCAGTCGGAAGCCCGGTACAAGAGCACCGGCCACCAGCGAAGTGAGCAGCACGGCGATGAAGACTCGCGGATCGGAGTAGTTCAGCCCATTGTCACGATTAAATGCTAATAGCATTATGAAGCTCAGGACAACAGCGGCGAAGAAAGCCGGCACCACGTACTCGGTCTTGAAGGTGGGCATCGTCACTTGCCCTTTCCGCAGGCTCTCGACGAACTGGTAGCTCAACATCGCCGGGATGATCGGCAGGAGCAGGTACAGGAAGGCTGCCGTCCCACCTGGAAAACCTTTTGCTTCCTCCTCAAACCGGCGCGTGACTTGTACGGCTACGGGCACAGACTGTGCTGAAACAGCCTCTTGCCCTCCTCCAAGGTCCCAGGCGTATTCAAGTGTGAGCAACATCTTGTGCGGCGCGAAGCTTGCTTTATCACCCACCTTTAGAACCGTCTCCGCTCTGACGTTGCCGAACGGCGGCAGCGTCGGAGGGAAAGTTGGCTGCTTGACTGTCTCGAAAGCTGGGTCAGAGACGTTGAGCTTGAGCTTGTTGAGCGTCACGTTCGACTTATTAGAAACGAATAGAGAGAAGGTGATAGTCTCGCCGCGCCCCACGTTGTCCTCACCGGGGAGCGCCTGAAACTCGATGGTCGGCGCGATGGGCGTGGCGGTGGGTGTAGGAGTGGGTGTGAGTCGGGCGCGATGCGCACGGTGTCGAGGCGCAGCAGATGTCGCCACTAACGAGAGCAGCGCGCAAATGCTCAGTAGAGCAAGGGAGTGGCCTCGCCGCATAACTCGTCCTTTCCTTTTTTGAAACGGAAGCGCCATAGGTGCGTGCGGTGATGGCCGGAGCATGATGAGGTCAGGTTATCTTGCGCGAGATGTCTCACCTGGCTCTGGCAAGGCGTCTGTAGATAGTGCGAATCTGTTCCCGTTTGGCTCGATGGTCTTGCAACTGTCGCTACGTTATCACCATTCGCATGACGGCATCAATAGTCTTGAAAGCGGCTGGCATAAATTGTTAATTGTCCCCCTTTTTACAGCACGGTTAATAATAAGCGTTGACACCAAAGCCAAAGTCGAATAAAAATACGAACGTTCGTTTTTCTGCAAGCGTTATGCCCAAGCTGAGTACAGATGTTATAGAAGCTAATAGGAACCGTATTGAAGATGCGGCGAAAGAGCTTTTCATCAGGCAAGGCTTCCATGCCACCTCGATGCGTGACATCGCCGCGCGCGCTCAAACGTCGCTCGGAAATCTTTATAATTATTATCGAACCAAAGAGGCTATTCTCGAATCCATCATCGCCAAATATCAAAAGGTGATAGATGCGCGGCTGCAAAGGGTGTTCGCCGATATTGAGGAGCCTTTTGAACCGGAGACGCTCAAGCGATTCGGTCGTGCCATTCGCGGGATGGTTGGTGAGCATCACGACTTTTGGCTGTTGATGTACATAGATGTGCTGGAATTTGAGAACCGGCACTTTCGCAGGATGTTTCAGGGCTTGGCCGCCAAGCTGCGTAAGCAGTTTGCGCTACAGTTTGCGGAATTGAAACGACAGAATATGTTAGCGGACGGCGTTGATCCGGCAATCGGCTTCACCGCCGTTTACATGCAATTCTTCAACTATTTTCTCGTGGAAAAGCTTTTCGGTGGTGATAACCACTTTGGCATTACAGACGACGCAGTCGTCAATAGTCTCTCGCGCATCTTCCGGCACGGCATCCTACGAACAGCCCGTGACGGAAAACCGCGAAAAAGATTTTGAGTGTGCGAGCGCGCCTGCCGAAAGTGAAAGCCATCATCACGCTTGACGAGCACGCGGAGGGCGATGGCGTTCTGAGTTATCAAGCCTTCTTGAAATCCGGCGCGGAGAAACGCGAGCGAGTTCAATCGCTCTTGCTTGAGCGCGCAGAGGGAGCACAACCGGAAGACACGGCGGTGATAGTTTACACTTCGGGGACGACAGGTGTGCCGAAGGGCGCGTGTCTGAGTCATCGCTACATCATCAACAGCGTCGAATCCCTGCGCGCGACGACTCCGATTCACGACTCGGACGTTGCTTTCTCTTACCTTCCTTATTGTCACGTAGCGGAACGAATCTCCGGCCTCTACAATCGTCTCTATGCGGGCGCAGCAGCCTACTTCGTTGACGATCTCTCCAAGCTCTGGGATTACATGCTCGAATTGAAGCCGACTGTCTTTGCGAGCCTGCCGCGCTTCTTCGAGAAAGTTCACGCGCGCGTCATGTCCGATCTGGAACAGGTATCACTTGATGAGCAGCGCGCTTTCAACACCGCGCTTGAAACGGGCAGGCAAGTTTCGCGGCTGAGACAGGCACGCCAAAATATTCCTGACGACCTGCAAGACGAATATACGAAGAGTGCGCTGCCCGTGTTGAGCAAGGTCAATGAATACTTCGGCGGGCGGCTTCGTGTCGCCACGTCCGGCGGAGCGCCGCTCCTGGCGGAGGTTGCAGAGTTTTTCGACGCGGCTGGCCTGCCCATCCTACAGGGTTACGGCTTGACGGAGAACATCTGCGTCGCCTTCAACCGCCCCGACAATTACAAGTTCGGGACAGTCGGCCCGCCCATGCCCGGATGCGAGATTCGTATCGCGCCAGATGGTGAGATTCTGGTGCGAAGCGAGATGATGTTCAGCGGCTATTACAAGGAGCCGGATAAAACAGCGGAAGTGATGAGCGACGGCTGGCTGCTGACGGGTGACTTGGGCGAGACGGACGCCGACGGATTCTTGAAGATAACAGGCCGCAAAAAAGAGTTGATCGTCACATCAACCGGCAAGAAGATCGCTCCGGCGATGATCGAGAATCTACTTAAAGAGCATCATCTCATCAGCCATGCCCTCGTCTTCGGCGAAGCTAAAAGCTACCTGGTCGCTCTCATCACGCTCAACCAGACGGAAGCGGAAGCCTACGCCCGCGCGCAATCAATCGCCTATGAAAACTTTGCCGAGCTGTCACACCATCCTTTGATTCAAGAACTGGTGCGCTCGCTCGTTGGAAGAGTGAACGCGCGTGTTTCTTCCACCGAAGCAGTTAAAAAATTCGTTGTGCTCGATCACGATTTTCAGGTCGAGCAAGACGAAGTGACGCCGACCGTGAAGCTCAAGCGCGCGGTTGTGACCGAGCGTTACCAGGAAACCTTGCAAGCTCTCTATACGTGAGAGCCGGTTCTTTGATGAGCCTCGCGCTGATCCGAATTTCTTATGGAGTAAAAAAAAATGCCTAATTACTACGCTAGAGCGCAGCGCCGATTATTAATCTCTTTCGCTAGCGTGATGACACTCATACTCGGCGGCTATGTCGCTCACGCCGCGCAGCAAAGAGAAGTGAATATTTCATCAGCCGCCTTTGCGTGCGCGATTCAAACGACCATCCCTCAAAGCGAGGGCACGGCCACCGTCTACGGCGTTAAGATTCATTACGTCGAAGCAGGAAGCGGCCCGGTGGTTGTTCTCCTGCACGGACTCGGCGGCAACACGACGAACTGGGCTTTCAATATCGCGCCGATCGCGCAGAAATACCGCGTCATTGTTCCTGACCAGATCGGCTTCGGGCAATCCGACAAGCCGCTCATCAATTACCGCATCAATACCTACGTTGATTTCCTGGACGCCTTTCTTAAAGGGCTGAAGATCGAGCGCGCATCCTTAGTCGGCAACTCGATGGGCGGGTGGGTCGCGGCGGCTTATACCATCGCGCATCCCGAAAAGGTCGAGCGGCTCGTGCTCGTTGACGCTGCCGGATTCTCTTTCGCTCCGGGGTTCGACACGGGGCAGTTAATTAAGCTCAACCCCTCGACGCGCGAAGGCATGAAGGAGCTGGTGTCGCGCGTTTTCTATAACAAGTTGATTTTCATGAGCGACGCCTTCATTGATGCTTCGATGGCGGCGCGCATCAACGCCGGAGACGGCCACACGATTCGCAGCATCACGGAGTCAATCATTCGCCGGGAGGATTTTCTAGACAATCGCCTCGCGGCTATCAAGCAGCCGACGCTCGTCATCTGGGGGAGGGAAGACGGATTGCTGCCACTTGCGGACGGGCAGCGTTTTCAGAAAGAGATTTCCAACTCGCAGCTCGTCGTCTTCGACCAGTGCGGGCACGTCCCGCAGATTGAAAAGGCGGCGAACTTCAACACGGCGCTGCTGAAGTTTCTGGCCGCGCAGCCTGCCCCGGCGAAATAGAACCAAGAGTAAAGAGAATGACAATCCAGGTCGGCGACCATGCCGAATTTTCAAAAACGATTACGGACGAGGATGTTCGCGTGTTCGCCGATTTGATGGGAGATCACAACCCGGTTCACCTCGACGACCAGTACGCAAGCGGCACTCGCTTCCAACGCCGCGTCGCGCACGGGATGTTGACAGCCTCGCTCATCTCGTCCGTGCTGGCGAACAAACTGCCGGGCGAGGGCACTGTGTACCTCAGTCAATCTCTGAAATTCGTCGCGCCGGTTTACCTTGATGACACGGTGACGGCGCGCGTTACTATCACCCAAATCAGAGAAGACAAGCCGATTGCGACGCTGGAAACAATTTGCGTGAATCAGCATGGAGAGATACTCGTTAAAGGTGAAGCGGTCGTTCTATTTTCAATTTAGTGAAAGGCAAGACTAAAGATTCACCACTGGGGCACAGAGACACAGAGAAGAAGAATTCTAGATGAGCTGCATTTCGATGCGAAGACCGGAGTGCTCGTTTATGGCGGCGGCGAGCAGCTTAGTGATTACAGGCAGGTGGGGGAGGTGAAGATTCCGCTCTTAATAACTATGCCCGTCGCCGGACTCGAAATAAAAATTCAGCTTGAACAAGTCAGCCATAATGTCCAGATCAGCCCCGAAGCCTTCGCCGAGCCGCATAGCTGCTTTACGGGCCAATGAGCTTTCTGAAGGGTGGATTATAGCGGAGTGGTTAATGCTTGCGACACTACCAAACATCTGACGTGAGTGCATCGCTCTGTTTTAGATTTGCCCTAGAAGTTTACGCAAACGAAGCGCAGTCCTTCGGAGAGCGCGTTGTTTCTTTTCGTAGTCCAGTGCTAAAGCCTTCACATTCCCTTGACAGTGAGGACAGGTAATCGTATCCAGCAAGACGTGACGATTGCAGCCTCGGCATAAGCTTAAATAAGGCTGCGTTGCGGCGCGCTGTTGATCCAGAGATTTCTGTGCCTGGCGCTTTTTAGTCGAGCGAATCTGCACCAGCGTGTTTCCTTTGAGCGGCAGAGAACTCAGGGAGAGATTGCCGGGCGTGTTTGTCTGCGCTGGAGATGTGCGACCATTCGCAGCATCCGGCAAAGCTGGAAGAGCCTGGCCGTCTATGGATTCCAGAACCAGTTCGTAGCGACCATAATCGAAAGGCTCTCCGGGCGCTGCCCCTACCTGCGCGATGCGTTCACGCAGGCCCTGTTTCGATAAATCAAGAGCGCGGTGATGGCAGTAGGGATTGTTACCGGCTCTGCCGAAGAGAACATGTGTAGTCCATGTGCAGCCCGCACGGCAGACATCCGCATAGTAACAACTGCGGCAATAACCCCAGAGATCGTCAATCGTGCGTGTGCGTGTGAAATTCAATTCGGGAGTTGAGCGCCAGATATCTTCAATGGTCAGGTCGCGCACGTTCCCCCCGGCGTAGTCCGTTGTTGGAAGTGAAGGGCAGCCCTTGATTGTCCCGTCGGCCTCAATTCCCATCGTGTTCTGTCCCGCGTTACAACTCTGCCAGTGAACCCGATCATCGCCACTGCCACGCCACAACGACTCGAAGGGACCGAAGTAGCCGATGTTATTGCCGGGCTGCATGAGCAGACCTCTCTCGATTCCTTCCTCATAAAGTTTTGCGAGCAGCGGCATCAGCTCAAGCAGTTGATAGGGTTGCAGCAGGAGTTCGGGATGATCTGCGGCGCGGCCCATTGCGACCGTTAATTGAACCTGCCAGTTTTTGGCCCCGGCCTCGATGAAGCAGTCCATCAACTCGCGTAGTTGTGGAATCACCAGTGAGGTGATCTGTGTGTTGACGCTGGGCGTAATACCATAAGGGCGGAGCAGCTTTAAGGCTTTGAAGGCGGCATCGAAAGAGCCTTTCACTCCTCGCAGGCGGTCGTGTGTATCGGCTAATCCGTCTATTGAGACTCCGGCGGCCTGGAGTCCGGCCTCCGCCGCCTGGCGTATTCTTTCTTCGGTCAGGTGAAGCCCCCCGCTCTGGAGTGTGCAGTCCATCCCCTGAGTGCGAATCTCACGAATGATGTCCAGCCAGTCCCTACGCAGATAAGCTTCACCCCCGATTAACGTCACTTCGCGCGTGCCTAACCGTGCCAGTTGACGAACGAGGTCCAGACACTCCTCTGTAGAGAGTTCTTCAGGACGACGTTTGCCTGCGCGCGAGCCGCAGTGCTGGCATTTGAGATCGCAGGCTAGAGTAATCTCCCAGACGGCATGCACGGGCGTCAGCGCGGCACGGTCATCGGAAGAGAGATAGCGCGTTGGTTGTTGATCCATAAATAAATCGCCGCAAGCTGATCAGGATTTGCCAATCTGCGCTTCCAGTTTGGCAAGCGCAGCCTGGACATCGCTGAGGTGCTTGCGTGCCGCTGCACCGAGTTTCTTCATCTCTTGTGGGTTGCCACGAGCGATACAATCACGGATCACTATTCCGTAAAGAGGGCGGATTACCGCGCCCGGAGGCTTCCCGCCTTTGTAACTCTTGGCCGCTTTCTTACTCGTGGCTTTCTTCGCGCCTTTTTTAGTCGCCATAGGTTTCTCCTTAGCTATTGGGTTTCTTGATTGATGGAAAACCGGAACTTGAGGGAGGACTGCTTGCATTCGCTTTGCTAAGGCGTCAGCCAGCCAGTCACTACTTGACCTTCGCCTCTAGTTTATCAATCGCCGCTTGCACTTCTTTGATGTAGCTGCGCGCAGCCGTAGCGAGTTGCCGCATCTCCACTGCGTTTCCACGAGCGATTACGTCAAAGATGGGTTGGGCGTACATCACACGGCCACCCGGTTTGAGTTTGGATATATCAAAAGCCGGGGTAGCCTTTACGGCTTTCGACGAGATTTTTTTTGCTACCATAAATTTCTCCTTAGTGGTCAGATTTGCCTGTTAACGGAAAAGCGAGGTATCGAGCGTTCGGTTGAGGATTCTTTTCGACGAGCCGGGAGCCGACAGTTTATTTGCTGGCCTTATCCAATCGGTCCAGTGCGGCTTGAACATCTTTGAGCCACTTGCGCGCGGCGGCGGCGACACGGCGCATCTCCTGCTTATCTCCGCGAGCAATCGCTTCCCGGATAGGCACTCCGTAGGGAGGCATCGCTCCAATAGCCGAAGCAGATTGAGCGGTTCCGCCCTTCGGGCCTTGTTGCGCCTTGCCTGATGATTTACTACTTAATTGCGAACTACTCTTCCGAGTTGGCATGACAGCCTCCATTCAGTTGAGAATTGTTGTTGGACTACTAGAAAAGAAGCTATTGATTGTCAAACGAGTAAGCCCTGGGTAAGCCTTGAATCTCTTTGTAATAGTTGATTACTACAATCATGTCAAGGAAAATATAAAATCGGTAATGGTTCAGTTGTGAATTGGAGCGCTGACAAATATCCGTTCAGTAATTCCAACTAAACCACTACCCTTCATTCGACGTGATGGGCGTTTCCTATAGTGGAAACGGCCCGACAACGCGAACGGTTAAAAATCAAGTGAGCGAGAATTCCGACTTAGCCACACGCTTCGAGTTATTCATGGTCAAAGATTTCTTCGACGCGCAGACGTGTGAGGAAATCATTACGGAAATACGCTCAGCCTGGGGCGGTCCGGCGACTGTCTATAGTCAGGGCGCATCAAGCCCTGTGAACGAGAAGCTGCGCAAGACGACGCGCCGCATGCTTTCTCCGTCAACGACCGCCTCCGTCAGGCAACAGTTGTTAGAACAGAAAGAGAGGGTCGAACGGCACTTCCAAATCAGTTTGAGCGATTGTGAAGAGCCGCAGTTTCTCTTCTACAAGGAGGGCGACTTTTTCGTCCCACATCAGGACGGCAACTCGGAACAATTAGAGTTTGACCACCTGCGTGTTCGCCGGATTTCCGTTGTGATCTTCCTGAGCCGGCAATCGTCAGAGCCTGGCCCTAATACTTATTGCGGCGGCTCGCTGGTGTTTTTCGAGCCAGGCGTTGACACGAATCGAAAAGAACTCGGCTACCATTTAACCGGCGAGACGGGGCTGCTCGTCGCCTTCCGCTCCGAGACGACACACGAAGTTCACCTCGTGACACATGGCGAGCGTTATTCAATCGTCTGCTGGTATAAGTAAAGTTGGCCTGGCCCGGCTCAAGACTGATATAAGATACACAAATTTTTCATTGACACTTCCATCGCAGCGGGTTTACTCTCGGCTCGTTCGGACTCTTTTAAGCACCTCGCAAACTAAGCAACCTTCAGTTCAAGCGGAAGCTTTGGCTTCGTCTGCCTCACGCCAGATTAACATCTTAGGTTGATGGCGGTCGGAACCTTCGTTGATGCTGCAAGGTGGCGCACCGAATTCGTAAAATTCGTTAGACTCGACCAATACGGCACGACAAAACGTGCCCCTCTCAGAGGAGAACTGCTATGGATGATAAAGATAAAGCAAGAAGTATTCGACCTGAAATCGTCCCGGAAATCGCGCCAGAGATTAGGCCGGAAATTAAACCGGAAGTAATACCCGAAGTCGCGCCTGAAATCCGACCTGAAGTTTATCCCGAAGTGATCCCAGAGATCGCGCCGGAAATCAGGCCAGAGATCAAGGAAGAAATCAGGCCGGAGATCAGACCCGAAATCAAACCTGAGATCAAGGAAGAGATTAGGCCGGAGATTGCGCCGGAGATAATTACCGAACTTGCACCCGGCGGCCCGTCGAAGACGCGCCCCGAAGTGATTCCAGAGGTCGCGCCGGAAATCTCGCCGGAGAGGAAGATACGCCCGGAGATACACCCCGAGATTGCGCCTCAAAAACCGGGAAAGGTGATTCCTGAAATCGCACCACAAGCCCCGAATCGTGTTATCCCTGAAGTCGCGCCCCACGCTCCGAATCGTGTCATCCCTGAGGTTGCGCCTTCATATCCGAAACGGGATCAGGTGATTCCAGAGGTCGCACCGGAGCATCCGAAACATAAGAAGGACTATTAGGCTTCGGAGCGTTTGATGTCCGAGCGGAGCGGCTCGTCTCAACCTGAACAAGACTCGCGTAGGCGGCGGACTCTGTGCGTCAGGCGCAGAGTTTCGCCGCCCACGAAGCACATAGCCGTGCCGCTTTGTTACGACAGGCGCACGGCAAATCGGCTGCTGTGAAAAACAGTGTGCCTGAACCTTTCGTCGAGTATTCAACATGGAAGCCAGTGTGTCCAAGCCCGTCGCGCTCGTCAGCATGCCAACGCTCTCGGCGCGTTTCCCCTCGTTTCAACTCGGCCTGCTAAAACCCACGCTCGAAAGGCATGGCATCCCGGTCCAGACGTTCTCACTTTTTATGTACTTCGGCACGCACGTCGGCTGGCGCATTAACGAGACCATCTCGGACGTTTACCCTTGCATGGTGGGCGAGTGGATTTGGAGTAAGGCGGCTTTCGGTGATTTCGCCGACGACGAAGAGTATCTCAGAATCTACGAAGAGAGTTTGCGCGGTATCTGCCGCCGCGCAGGTTGCACCCTGGACGACCTGCGAAAAATTCGCAATGAGGCTGCGCCAGCCTTTATAGACTTTTGCGTCGAGAGCATTGATTGGACTCGCTTCGGCCTGATAGGGCTTTCCGTAGTCTTCCAACAAACCCTCGCCAGCATCGCCTTGGCCCGCGCACTCAAAGAGCGACACCCCTCCATCCCCATCATCATGGGAGGCGCAAGCTTCGAGGACGACATCGCTGAAGAGATCATGCGCGGCTGTCCGCAGGTGGATTACGTTCACTGCGGCGACGCCGAAGAGAGCTTCCCGCAACTGGTCCGCCGCTTATACAGGGGGGAGACAATGCAGGGCTTGAAGGGTGTCATGTGGCGCAGCAATAGCCATGTCGAATATGCAGGGCGTGCGCCCAACCTGTCGGACATGAACCACACACCCGTCCCTGATTTTGACGAATACTTTTACGCGCGGCGCGAGGGCGGGTACGGCAGCTACGACAATGCTCAGGGGGTCTTGATCCCCATTGAGACCGCGAGGGGTTGCTGGTGGGGCGTGAAAAACCATTGCACGTTCTGCGGCCTCAACCGCTCAGGTATGGATTTCCGCGCGAAGGATGTTGACAACGTTATCAATCAGCTAGAGTCTTTGTCGCGTCGTTACGGCATCTTTGATTTCAACGCCATAGACAACATCATCTCTCCCGAATACATAGATAAACTGTTCGGGCGGCTGGGCGAAGCCAGGACTGACATACGCCTTCATTACGAAGTCCGTCCGAATCTGACGCGCGCCCAACTCAAGCACATGCGCGCTGGCGGTCTCTTCTCGATTCAGCCCGGCGTGGAGAGCCTGTCAACGCACGTCCTCAAGCTCATGAGGAAACACACAACAGGGATGCGTAACCTTGAGCTGATTAAATGGTGTACGTACTATGGCATTAACAATCTCTATAACATTCTGTTGAGATTCCCCGGCGAGACTGCGGAAGACTACAGGTTGCAATCCGACATCATCCCGAAGATTCACCACTGGCAACCGCCCTGGGCCATCGCCAAGGCTAGAGCAGATCGCGGCTCGCCGATGTTCACTGAACCGGAGACGCAGGCAATCACCCGGCTGCGACCGTCTGAGTGCTACGACTTCCTCTTCCCGAAGGATCGCTTCGATCTGCGGCGCGTCTCCTACTACTTCGATCACGACATGGGCGAAACGGTTGGGGACGACGGCTATGAGGAGATTTTCGAGAGAGTCAGTGTCTGGCAGAGGCGCTGGCAAGAGTCGCCCCGCCCCTCTCTCACTTACAGGAAATCGTTGGCGACCATCCGCATCGAAGACAGGCGCAACGGTCAGGCCGCCACGCTCACTTGCTCGGACGAACGCGCCGCGCTTTATGAATACTGTGCCGACGCACACACACGCAAAGAGATTGTCGCTCGCTTTGATGACGCTCCCTGGATAGATGAAGTTTTAGGCGAGTTCACAGAGCGCGAGTTAATGATCCATCTGGACAATCGCTACCTCAGTCTGGCCCTGCCGGAAAATTCTTATCTCTAACAAATTCTCCCAAGCGAAGAAGGCATGTTACGCGAATCAATGTCATCCACGCTCTCCACGCTCTCAGAGAGTTTTCATGCGGAGCGCGCGGAGTTGCTACAACTCCTGCGGCAGAGCGGCATCCTTTACCGCTCGCCAACGCAACCCGTGCTTTCGCGCGACGGAACAAGCGCGCGTTGGATGCTCGATTCGCTCTCCGTCACGCTCGACCCACGCGGCGCGGAACTGGCGGGGCGCTGCATCCTGGAGCTTCTCAAACGCTTTGACGGTCGGCAAATCGCTACCTACGGGCTGACCGCCATCCCCATCCTGCAATCGTGCATACTTCAATCAGTCGGGCGCTATCGCGGGCTGCTGGTTCGCAAAGAGCGCAAAAAACACGGCTCGCTGAAACTCATCGAAGGAGTGATAGACCCTACGGAGCCAATCATCCTCGTTGACGATTCCATCAGTTCCGGCACGTCCGTGACTGAAGCCTGCGAGCGTTTGGAAGAGGCTGGACTGCGCGTCGAGGGAAGTGTCTCGCTGGTGCGCTTCGGGTGGTATGGCGGGTATGCGCTGATGCAGGAGCGCGGCTATCACGTCGAAGCCGTCTATGACATCTGGGAAGATTTCATCTATCACATGGAGGACGAAGAGAAGCCTCTGGTCAATCCTTCAAAGTGGTTCCCGGAATTTCAGCAGAGTTCGAGCCGCGCTCCCGAAGGGCTTCACCCGGCAAGCCTCGCACGCTTTGTCATGGACGAATATTTGGCGACAGGGCAACTGCTCCGCGCACCAACGCGGCTCGATAAAGACTACGATTCGTCGGGCGGCGCATGGATCAGCGTGCGCTCGCGCCGTGACATACATCTGCGTCACGCACGCGACGGCTTCTGGCACTTTCCAGGAGAAGCCGTTGGAACGTCGCCGGAAGACATCGTGATGGCATCGCTAAGAACGCTCACTCACTTACCCGCAGGTGAAGAAGGGAAGAAGGCCCTAGCCGAGAGTGGCATCGCCGTCACATTCTTTCCCGCGCTTGAGAAGTGCAACGTGGGCCAGCTTGACAACGACCGCTACGGCATCGTCGTGCGAAGCGGCGAGCGCCCATCCACGATGGGCGGCGCGCTGCCGCGCATGCCTGGCATCAGCAACGAGTGGGAGCAGTTTCAGCACGCGCGTAGGAAGAACGGTCAATTGGTATCGTTCGAGCCTTACGAAATTTTCCGGCACGATGTAGTGAAGACAATCGAGCCGGAGACTGACTGGCAGCCGACGGGTGTGCCGACCGGGGAAGATACACCCTGGTATAAAAACAAGAACATCTGCGGCGCGGTCGTCGAGCGCGCACGCGACATTGCTCTCGCACACCTTTGCGGGCGCGAAGAGATGTCAAGCCCACTCCCCAGGACAGCCGTCTCCGAAGAACTCGATTCCGTTTATTTAACGATCTATATCAACGGGCGTTTGCGCGGGTGTATGGGAACGGTTGTGCGCGACCTTGATGCCGACCTCAAAAAGTTGGCTCACGCCGCTCTTGACGATCAAAGGTTCTTGGATGTCGCAGAGGCTGATCCGTCGCACGTTGCCGTCAGCATCTCGTTCCTCTTCGCACCCCTTGTGCTGGGATATTTTTCACCGGAAGAAGTCGTGACGCGCGTCCGCCAGGGCGAGCAAACTCTGATGGCATACAAGGGCGAGCGCGTCGGGCTGCTACTTCCTTTCGTGGCATCAACGCAGAACCTCAACCGCGTCAACTTCGCGCAAGCTGTGCTTGAGAAGGCCGGAATAGAAGGGTCTGACTTCAACTGGTGCCGCTTCGACTGCGCGACGTGGCTCGCCGACGCCAAGCAGACGCGCCTTCTTATCGGAGGCTTCCCGTTAAGCGAACCGGAGTCTCACACACTGGAAGGCTTGCTCAAACGGTTCGCGGCGCTACATTCCGAATACCTTGTCCGTCACCAGACAAATGACGGAACGCTTTACCTGCGTTACGAGCCTTTCCAGAATAGCTTGTACGAAGGAGCGGACCCGGCAAGGACGGCTCACGGGGCGTGGGTTCTCGCACGCGCTCACAACGCTTTTGGGGGCGGGGAACTTTCCACCGCTTCAGATAAAATCATTAATCGTCTCTTGAGCTTCATTGTCTCGAACGAACAAGGCTGCTGGCTTGAGACGAATGAGGGCGAACCTTCAGTCGCCGAAGTTTCGTTCTTGCTCCTCGCGTTGCTCGAACTGCCGCCCGGCGACGCACGCCGCACGATGATTCCCAATCTTGCGGCCACACTCTGGTCTAGCATTGATTCACACGGTCGCATCAACACACACCGTCCGCCTGCTGCTTCGCCCGAAGCCTTTCAGGACTACTCACCGGGCCAGGTTCTTCTAGCTTTGGGCGCGGCAGCCGTCGCAGGGCAGACCGAGATGGATGAGGACAGGCTGCTGCGGGCATTCCGTTATTATCGTCACCGCTTCCGCTACCAACGCCACTTCGGTCAGGTCTCCTGGCTCATGCAAGCCTTCGCTGAGTGGTGGCGCATCACAGAAGATGCTTCGATGGCGGAGTTCGTCTTTGAAATCGGCGACTGGATTTTAGGTTATCAACAGGAGAAGACCGGCGGCTTCATCAACGATCATCAGCCGGATGCGCCCGGCTATACTACTACCCTCTATCTTGAAGGAGTAGCTTCCGCCCTCAAACTCGCGCGCTCTATTGATGATGCGGAGCGACACCGTAAATACCTCAATGCGGTCGCGCACGGCTATCGTTTCCTTGATCGGCTGATTATCCAGCCGCGCGACGCCTGTTTACTCCCGAACCCTGCGATGGCGGTTGGTGGGCTTCGTCAAAGCATTCATCGGAGCGAGGTACGGGTTGATTTCGTCCAGCACTCTCTCTCTGCGATCCTTGAACTCCATCCCTTCTCGGAAAACTGCTGAGGCTAAAGTCCGCACATGTTCGCTGGCGAAGTGAATGTGAACGCCATGAGCGTTACCATAAAAAGTTTTATGGGATAGGCAATCCTTGTTATGATGAAAGTGCCAGTATTCAGATTGATTCTCAAGGAGCGCCATTTTATTGCATGGCTGCTTGGAAAAGGTTCCCATGAAAAAACGAACCTCGCTTATTCCCATCCTGATTCTCTCTCTTTTTACCTCAGTCATTGGTCAAAAGAGTTCGCCTGCTCCGCAACAGAATCCGCCTGACGAAGATGAGGTGGTGCGGGTGACGACCAACCTTGTGCAGGTGGACGTGACCGTGACCGACAGGGATGGGCGGCAGGTGACAGACCTTCGGCCTGAAGAGTTTGAGGTGTTTGAAGACGGGCGACAGCAGACGCTCAGTAACTTCTCCTACATCGGCCTCGATGCTAATGCTGCCGCCTCGCAGCCTTCCAACAAGACCGCGAAACCGCGTGACAAGAATGCGCTGCCCGTGCCGCCGGTTCGCTTGCGGCCTGAACAGGTGCGTCGCGCTTTCGCGCTCGTCGTTGACGATTTTGGGATGGATTCCGGCAGCATGCATTTTGCGCGCAAGGCTCTGAGGAAGTTTGTTGACGAGCAGATGCAGCCGGGCGATCTCGTCGCTATCCTGCGCACGACATCAGGCGTCGGCGCTTTACAGCAATTTACGACCAATAAGAGACAACTTTACGCGGCCATTGACCGGATGCAGTGGTCCCCGCGTTACGGTAAGGGCCTCACATCTTTTTCTTTTGGGGGCGAGAAGGAGAGCCTTCCGGCAGACGGGAGTCGCTCTCAGGGGGAGGACAGCCCGCTCGCTGATAGCCTCAGTGAGATAGAAGATTTCCGCCAGGAGGTGTTCAAGACTGGAGCGCTCGCCGCCCTTGAGTACATCACACGCGGACTCAAAGAAATACCCGGGCGCAAGGCAGTCATTCTTCTAACAAGTGGTATTCCAGTTAGCAACGTGGGCAGAACAAGTGACCGTATCCTGAGCGGGCTTGAACGCTTGATCGAGTTAGCCAATCGCTCCTCCATCGTTTATTACACGCTCGACACACGCGGGCTTGAAACGCTCAATTTCACTGCGGCTGATCCGGGAGGCATGCCCTGGGATACCGGCAGACGTTTATCCGCTATGCGCGCAGACTCTTTCGACTCGCAATCAGGCATGCACTACCTGGCCGAGCAGACGGGCGGCACCTTTTTCGGCAACAACAACGATTTAAGCGGCGGCATCAAACGCGCAATCGAGGATTTGAAGGGTTACTACCTTCTCGCCTATCGCCCGGATGCATCAACTTTCGACCCGAAGACGGGTCAGCCCCGCTTCCATAAATTGACCGTGAAGGTGAAGCGCCCGGGCGTGAAGGTTCGCACGCGCGCGGGCTTCCTCGGAGTCGCGGATGACAAGTTGCTCACGACCCCGAAGCTGGCGGTCACGCGCAGAGGTCAGCTCATCAATGCCCTTAATTCGCCGTTCAGTTCGGGCGACATAGAGGTTCGTCTCACCTCACTTTTCGCTAACAACCCGGGCCGAGGCTCTTACATCCGTTCGTTGCTGCGTATTGACGCCGCCGCCCTAAAATTCAAGGAGACGGCTGACGGCTGGCATGAAGCCGTCGTGGACGTAATGGCCGTCACCTTCGACGCGGGCGGAAAAGTTGTGGAGGAGGCGAACCGAACCGAGACGATTCGCGCGAAAGGTCCGTCTTATGAGCGTCTGCTGCGTGACGGCTTGATCTACGTGCTCAACGTTCCGGTTAAGCAACCCGGCGGCTATCAACTACGCCTCGCCGTGCGCGATGCGACGACCCTGCTCACAGGCTCAGCCAACCAGTTTATCGAAGTCCCCGACTTCAAGAAAAAACGTCTGGCTCTTTCAGGCATCGCTCTGATGGGTAGCCTTCAGACAAACGGTCAGCTCAACGCGGGCGGCTCTTCGGCACTGCAAAAGGATGTGAGCGCGGAGGGTGTGGTCAACGAGGCGGACGTGCTTGCCAGTTCGGCGGTACGCCGCCTACGGCAGGGCATGACGATGGATTTCGGCTACTTCATTTACAACGCCCGGACGGAGAATCAATCCGGCTACACTCAGCTTCAGACGCAGATGCGCCTCTTTCGTGACGGACAGCTTGTCTTCACTGGAAAGCAAACGCCATATGATGCGAGTGGGCAGATTGATCCGCAGCGCCAGAGCGCGGGCGGACGATTATTTCTCGGCTCGGAGTTAGCGCCAGGAGAATACGTCTTGCAGGTCATCGTTACCGACCCGCTCGCGGATGAAAAATATCGAACGGCGACACAGTGGATAGACTTCGAGATTGTGAAATAAGCACCCTCACGCTCTGCTCGCGCCTTTGAGTAATTCATATAATCTCTTTCTAGCCTTGTGCAGTTGCGACTTACTGGTGCCGCTTGAGATTCCACAGATGCGCCCGACCTCTGCGTGTTCATAACCTTCAACGTCGTGCAGGATAAGCACTGCGCGATAACCCGGCGATAGTTGCGCTATGGCTCTCTGGAGCGCGATGCGATCCAGGATTGGCGCTTGGCTCGAAGACTTCGCGCCTTTCACTACCGGCTCAGGCGACTCGCCGTCTTCAGTCGTTCGCTCCGGTCGCCTGGCATTCTTCCTGAAATACATCAGCACGTTATTGATCGTTACGCGGTGGAGCCAGGTCGTCATAGTGGATTCACCCCGAAAGCTGCCGAGCTTGCGATGGACGTGAATGAAGATTTCCTGCGTCAGGTCTTCCGACTCTGTCACGTTGTTGGTCATCCGCAGGCACAGAGCGTAAACGCGCCGGTGGTAGCGCACGTAAAACTCCTCGAACGCTTGCATGTCGCCCCCGGCAATCCTTTGCGCTAACTGGTAGTCGAACTGCGACGCTTCAGTCGGCTGGGCCTTATTCGCTCTCCCAGGCAATAGCGAAGAAATCGCCTCATCAAATGTTGTTGTCTGGCTCATCTTTGTTAATAGCCCCGGCGTTTGAATAGTTGCCGGAAAACTTTCGTCCCCCCTTTCAGAGGACTGTTCCTGCTACTGCCCGCTACATCAGAGCGAATTCAGGAAGCTCATTAACTGATTCTTCTGTGCGGTAGTCAGCGCGTTGAATGATTTCGTCACCGCTGCGGCCTGGCCTGCGTGACGCAGGATTGCCTCCGTCAGAGTGAACGACAGCCCATCGTGCATCAGACGGTTGCGAGTCCTGAGTCCCCACAAGGGAGCGGTGCGAATCTGATTTGCCGTCGCAGCATATTCGGGCGTGGGTTGAATCGGAATGCCGTCGCCCGTCCCGACGTTGTGCAGTAGGAAGTCGCTAAAGGGGTGGATGATCTTGTTGCCGAGCGCAGCGGGAACGGTAAACGAGCCGCCGTTAATAACCGAACCCGGAAGCGCCGTGGCGATTGCCGACACGTGACAGACGTTGCATCCCACCTGCTTGAACACTTTCTCTCCAGCTATCACATCACCGGTTATTGGGCCGCGCGACGGAGCTTTCGTAGCGCGCATGAAGTCTGCGAATGCCTTCGCATCAGCACCGTCGTCTTCAGGCTCTGGCTTTGGGTCGTAGCCGGAGCCGTAGCCCACGAAGTAACCGCTCGATGTGTTTTCTTCAGGCAACAGAGGAGTGGTGATGCCCAGTTCGTTGAGGTAAGCGTCAACCGAGAAGGATTCAAGGCTGGCGTGTTGACTCTTCCACCCGAAGCGACCGATGCGAGCCTCCCCGTTGCCTTCAAGCACGGACACCATGACGGCGGTTCCACGCAAGCTCGCGGGTTGGCCGTCCCGAATGGAGAGGAGCGTGCTATTCGCTATTGTCTCGACAAAGCCATCTCCCAGTGTGCCCGGCGAGATGCGGAAAGTTCGTGTGCTATCGGTGTCTAACACACGTTCCACGATGTCCGGGTAAGTTGCGCGTGAATGAACCAGTGAGCCGCCCATAGATTCAAAGAACTGACCGTTCACTGTGCGCCCTGTTCGCTGCACTGTCACCTGGCTCGCGCCACCCGTGACAACATTCTGGTGACACTCCCGGCAACTCTGCGCGTTGTAGGTTGGCCCAACTCCGTCCGCAACGCTTTCAAACTCCTCGAAGGTGAAACGGTTATCGTTGTGCGAGCGGAGCGCTACAACATTGCTCCCATTCAACGTGGCGAAATCAGGACCCTGCTCGGTGTATCCGTTCGTTAGATTATCAAAGCCGCTGGGCGCTTCCGTCGCTGTGCCCCCCACATCGCCAGGAATACCGTTGCGGCTTTGGCCGGGAGCTTCATTCGGGAGCATGCCGTTGTGACTGAATCTTTCCCGGCGGGTCTTTCCGTCAACGGTTGATCGGGCATCAACAGGCGCAGGTCTGAGTTGTTTATCCTGCTGCTGGCTGCGGACGCTTCTGGTAAATGAAATGGAGAGCGCGAAGACGGCCACGAAAATCACGACGACCGTCAGTTTCAATTTATTCATACTGCCTCCTCTCCCGCATGCAGACATAATGTGTCGGGCGGGGAATGTGACGTTGAAATTTTGTGCTGCATGCGTGGCGAGTCTTCTACACGTCGCTTCATGTTTGGGCAGCTCACATACTGGCCCTGCGAGATTCCACCAAAACGTTTGGCAAACCTCATTCCGCTATGAGGACGTTACGGTCAAGAGAAGGCTGATATGTATTAAGCTTATTGATTGTCAACGATTAACTGGAAAAATGTTCTCATCCGTGGCTCAGCCACATGTGACAAAACTGAACATCGTCGGAGATGCGTGAAGTCGAAGCGCGTGACAATAATAAACACTCGGCATCGGCGCTGTAGTTTCAACCAACGGGTTGCTTGAGGTCAGGATGGTGAGGTGAGTGGAGACGCTAGACTCTTTGAAGTGGAAGGTGAATGGTAAAGGTCGAGCCTTGATGAGGCTCACTTTCGAGCGACACCTGGCCGCCGTGTCTCTCGACTATCTCTTTGACCAGTGGCAGGCCGAGGCCAGTGCCGACCACATCAGATTTTGTGTCGCGCTCCAGCCGGTAAAACTTTTCAAAGACCCGCGCTTGAAATTCTCTGGGAATCCCGTAGCCATGATCGCGTACATAGATAGAGATGCGAGCATCATCTCTCAATGAGCCTATTTCTACTTCCGAACCTGTGGGGCTGTACTTGATGGCGTTACTCAAAAGATTATTGACCGCCTGTGTCAGGAGTTGCGCGTCACAAAGGAGCGTCGGAGACGGCTCATCAAGTTCGAGGTTGATTTTAATATTCTTGTCTGCTGCGAGGTTGCCGAGCACACGCACACATTCTGTTATTAAGTGATTGACGGCGATGGGGCGGCGCGTTAAGGACTGTGCACCGGATTCAATTCTGGTGACATCAAGATAGCTATTAATCAACTCGCTCATACGCACAGCCTCGGAGTGAATTGTCTCCAGCATCTCAGGAGAGGCGTCTTTGGGAACAGGGTATTTGAGTAGCGCCTCACTTAATCCACGGATCGAAGTTAGCGGCGTGCGTAGTTCGTGCGAGACAAGCTGTAACGTTTCGGCTTTGACGCGCTCAAGCTCACGGCGCTTGGTAATATCATTGATGATGACTATCAACCCGATGACTCTTAAACTTTCCCCGGCTAGAGAATTATCAACCTCGGATTGGAATTCGATTGTCGGATTACCACCCGCGACTACTGCCGAAAACTGAACAGTGTAAAAGCGACTTTGCGCGCCCTGTAATTCAACATCCATCAGCACATTTCGACCGTCCAGCACCTCACGCATCGTCTCGCGCAAACCGTCTTGATCAATAATTCCGCACTCGACAAAGAGTTCAGTGAGACTTTTCCCCGTGAGCGCATCTGTTTTCAATTCGTTCCAGAACGGGCGCGCCGCGGGGTTGGCGAAGACGACCTGGCCCGTAATATCAGCCACCAACAGCCCATCCGTCATACTGATGAACGCCTGGTTCATAAAACTTATCCGCGCGATCAAGTGTGCTGTAATCTCATCAACCGCGCGCAGCTTCCACGTAATGTTATGTGGGAAACTGAGGGCCACAGACCGCTGTTGAAGCCCGGCCCTACGCGCAGCGGCCCTCAATTCACCGGCTAAGCCTTCCCCAAATTCGTGGGCCAGATGCCGCTCGCTTTCCGAAAACTGCGCGCCCTCAGCCCGTTTGATGAGCAACATGCCTAGTGTTTCGGATTCATCTATCAACGGCACGCGCATGAGGAGCGTCGGAGATGAATCTTCGGCGCTCCTTCCGGCGGAGACTACCTCGGACAAGGTATCGCTATCACCGGGCTTGTGTCCGAAATAATCTATGAGTTGAAGTGTCTTTTCGGATGCGCCCTTTCGGAAGAGAGCAACCGTTTCTGCTCTCAGGATTGAGCCGAGGAAAGCGAGCGAAGTTGAAAATGAATCTTCCACCGCTCCGCGAGACATGAACCTCTTCTGGATACGCGCCAGCTTATCCAGTTTCTGATCCAGATCGCGGCTCGCCGTGATAGAGCTGTTAAGCAGGAGCAGCGGCACGACCGTGAAGAAGCCTGTCAGCATGGGAACCACAGGCGGGATGATGAAGTAATGATTGAAAACATAAAGGCTGCCAAAGATGACAAGACCTAGGAGAACGCTCAAGCCCGCTAATAGTCTCCACCCATCCAGCAGCCTGATGATGGCAGTGGCGCAAAGAATAATCAGTAGCGCGATTCCAAAACCGTGCCAGTCGGGGCGAGGATTCAGCCACACGCCGCGCCTGATCGTCTCGATCACGTTGGCGTGTACCTCAACGCCCGGCATCCCCATCCCGCCCTGACGCTCGAAGTCTCCATAGTGAATAAAAGGTGTGATTCGCGTATCGCCCATCGTCTGGGCCACGGCCCCAATGAGGATGATCTTGTTAGTAAAAGCTGAGGAGGGGACATGCCCATCAAGGACATCGCTGATGCTGTAGTAAGGGAACGTTCTAGGAGGCCCAAGATAATTGATAATCATTTCATTGGGGCGGATAATGGTGACGCCGGGGAGCGTTGACTTTTCCGCTTCATCCTGAACATCTATCTCATAACGCCCGATGCGTAACCTGCCTGCCAGTTCCTCAATTTTCTCAGGTGGAATCTGCTCGGCCACTCGCAACGTCTCAAGGCCGAATGCCCAGAGTCGCTCTCCCTTCGCATCGGCCTTGCTGAGTTGAACTGTGCGGAGTACCCCGTCAACATCCGGGTCAGCGTGCGCGTGGCCGACAGCCTTTGCTGCGTCTCTAATTTCCGGCAAGGGGGTGAGCCACGTTGAAGAGCCGTCTATGTCTGATTGGGTCGTGTCAAACTCAGTCAACTGGGCGGGCAGGACTACGCGACCATTTCGGCGAATAGCTTCCCGTAAGAGTTTATCGTCAGCCGGGTCGGAAGGTTCGGCATAGATCACGTCCAGCCCGACTGCCAACGGGCGCGCGTCCGTGAGGCGGTCGAGCGCCGCTGCCATCACAGTGCGCGGCCAGGGCCATTTTCCTACACGCTGTAAGCTCACGTCGTCTATTGCGACGATGACGATGTCGTCGGGTGGTGGAAGCCGACCGCGAAACCGGAAAAGCATGTTGACGGAGGAGGCTGTGAGAGACGGAACGAGCCACGTGACGGCAATGGAAGCGGATAGGCTGGCGAGAATGATTAGGACGGTCGTAACGACTTGTGATCCGGCGCGGCGCACTTCGGCTTAGCTCTCAGGCGACTCGTTGGGAGATTCACTATCACCATTCTCATTCGTGAGGGTGAGAGCGGCATCGGAATCTAAATAACGGTAGAGCGTGCGCCGATTGATGCCGAGCACTTCAGCAGCGCGCGATTTATTGCCCTCCGTTTCGGCCAGGATCAGTTGAGTGTAGCGGCGACTCAGCTCTTCCAGAGTGGGACGATCATCAATCAGCGAGACGGGGCTTTCTCGCTGCGAAGTCAAAGTACCAGGTGGCACTTGTTCGACGATATGTTCCGGTAGATCGCTGACCCTGATGAGATGATTTGTGCAGACCACTACCGCGTGCTCAATGGCGTTCTCTAGCTCGCGCACGTTTCCAGGCCAGGTGTAGCGCGATAACAGTTCCATCGCTTCACCAGAGACCTGCATGCCTATGCCGTACTTTTTAACGAAATGCCTGACCAGCAGTTTCAGGTCTTCCAGCCCACGCTCGCGCAAAGGCGGCAGTTTGATGCGCAGCACGCCGAGCCTGTAAAAGAGATCGGCGCGGAAGTCACCCTGCTCGATTAACTGCTCAAGATTAGAGTTGGTCGCACCGATAATGCGCACGTCAACCTTGCGTGCCTCGTGCTCGCCGATGCGTCTTACTTCCTGCTCCTGTAAAACGCGCAACAGGCTCGCCTGAAAAGAGCGACCCGTAGTGCCCAGTTCATCGAGCAGAATAGTCCCGCCATTCGTGCTCTCGAAAAGACCCGGACGATCAGTGGCCGCGCCCGTGAAACTGCCCTTAGCGTAGCCGAACAGTTCCGACTCAAGCAGCGTTTCTGTCAGCGCGCTGCAATTGATGGCCGTGAAAGGACGCGCGGCGCGGCGGCTGTACCTGTGAATGGAGCGCGCGACGAGTTCCTTACCCGTCCCCGATTCTCCTTCGATTAAAACGGTCGTCTCGGTTCGCGCGGCGTAGACAGTGAGTTTATAAACGCGCACCATCTGCGGGCTGTGCCCGATGAGGCCGGAACTGGAGAAGTCTGCTTCCTCCTCGTTAGTCGCGGTTTGTGTTTGAGCGGTCGCGCGTTCGACAATCGCCATCACCTGATCGAGGTCGAAAGGCTTGGCGATAAAATCTATTGCGCCCTCAGAGATTGCCTCCATAGCGATCTCTAAAGAGCCTTGCGCCGTCATCGCTATGACTTTCGTCTCAGGGCTGAACTGGCGAAACTCACGTATGACATCGAGGCCGCCGACATCAGCCATGAAGACATCGGTCAGCACCAAATCGAACTGATTCTGTTTTCCGAGTTCAATTGCCTCGCGCCCACTCGCCACGGCAGCCACATTGTAGCCATTGAGCCTGAGCGGTACTTCCAGCGCAAGTCGCGCCCCCCGCTCATCGTCAGCGATGAGAACCCTGATCTTTTTGGTCTGAGTATCAAACATGTGAGCCGAACATAAATCTATCTTTAGCTCTGCCAGGGCAGCAGACTGGGGCTACAAAATGCATTGAATATAAATTAGTCTTGAAACGACGCTAGACAGTAAAACCGAATCCCATTCATCCCTGGCCGTTGCTCGCCAGGAATTGCTCGTGCGTTCTCTCGCCACCTCGCTCCCTTTTGGAGCTTGGCTTGCCGGATGGTGATGGCGGCGAATCCGGCCTCTGCCCGTCGCCGGGCTGATTCTGTGTAGGGCCATTTGCGTCACGAGGCGATTGATCGGACTGTCGTTGTCGCTCATCTACAGGCTTGCCCGCAGCCTTCTCGCCCGTGCCTCTTTCCCGGCGCTGGCTATCTTTAGCGTCTCTGTCGCGCTGGTCCGGCTTGAACGTATCATTATTGCGTCCGGGCTGAAAGCTGGACGGAGGCTCCGGCGGTTGAGTTTGCTGAACGCGAGTCCTTTGTCCCGGCGACAAGATAACCATCACTTCCGGCCTCGCAAAATTGCTGACGGCCACCTCGCCTTCGTGAACAAAGACCTGTGTCTCTTTCTCACTGACAATGACATCGAAAAGCGTGCCGCGCACGGCAATGACAGTCGTCGGTGTATTGACCCGGTATGGATTAGGACGCCCCCCAACCTTCTCAATCTTGATGCGCGTTTTCCCGCGCAGCACATTAAAGATAGTGCGAGGAGATTTCGATAAATCCGCAATCTCCACAATCGTCTTTTCACCGATGATAGCCTGAGAGCCGTCCAACAACCCCAACACAAGTCTCCCGCCCGCGTAAGTTTTGATAACGTCGCCTGCGAGTAGCTCGTCGTTCACCCGGTACGTAATCTTCATCAAGGGCGACTGCCCCTGCGCGCGCCGCTCGATTTCGACAGGCCCCGAGCTGCTAAGGATTCTCGCCGAAACTAAAGTTTGTGCTTGAGCATTGGGAGATGCAAATAGGGCGGCGAAGATCAAAAGGCAGGAGAAGGTTACTCTCTTAAGTAGCATAATTTCACCAGTAGGGCAGATAAAAAGAGTCCGGTGGCCTACACCAGGCCAGCAACGCACATATCAACTATCATACCACTATGATGCCTTAAATCAGGTTGTGGAGTTTTTCGGGTTAGCCCAAAAATTCAACATATTTCGGAAGGTTAAGTGAAGCGACTATTGACGTGTGACAGAATTAACCAGGAGCTTACATATTGCCTTCGACTACTGTGACAAAACCGCGCAGGCGTGTGCCTAGCCATGCCTTGCGGGAGAGCCGTGCGCCACGTGAATTTCCGCAGCCACCTATTCGTATCTCAACTGATTCTCCGCGCAGGAATTTTTAGAGGAACGTCTGCCACTTTGCCTGGGCTTTGTGACATAGCAGCACACAGCGAAGCCATGATCTATATCGCCATGACACGTTTGACGCTCTGTAGGCTTAAGCCATTATGAATTTTCAAACAGTTTCTTAGAAATCAGCGCGCACGCCTATCTGCAAAGTAAACGGAATTCCAATGGGTGGGCCGAAGCCGGGACCGAAGAGCGAGACCGGCTGCCGGAAGGTGCTGCCGGATGTGGCAGGGCTGCGGCCGAGCCTGTCTCCGATTGAAAGGTTCTCGGTGTTGAAGATGTTGAAGAGATTGAGATAGCCTTTGAGCTTTAATCTCTCGCCCAGGTTAAAGACTTTCTGCGCGCGCAGGTCCACGTTGAAGTAGCGACCGCTGCGCTCGTCAATTATGCTGCCGCTCGCATCTGTGATGAACCCTGTGCGGATGCTATTGACTTGCACCTGTGTGCAGCCAAGCGGATTCAAGGTTCTCAAGACGGTGGAATTCCCGCGCGCCGCGAAGACGGCAGCCGGGTCTGCGCTGGAGCAGATGCGATCATTCGTTGAGCGCCCGTCGCCGTCAACGTCAAAGCCTAAGTTGGGCGAGAATGGACGCGCAGTGGCAAACTGCATAATAGGCGCAAGCTGGAAGCCATACGGCAGGTCGAAGACGCCGCTCGCAACAATGCGGTGGCGCTCGTCAATGCGCGTCGGCCCAAACTCTTCCGGCCTGAACTGGTTCTCAGGCGCGACTGCGATGCCGTTGCCGCTGTAGGAAGCAAGCGGCTGCCCACCCCATGATCTCGAACTCGAAAGCACGTAGCTGGCGGAGAAGAGGGAGTGCCTTGTGCGCCGCCTGAGCGTGGTCGTCCAACTATCGAACATCGAGCGGTTGGTCGAAGTGAACATGTTGATCTGTTCGAGACGGCCTGCACCGAGTCCTGCGTTGACGAATGCCTGATCGAAGTAGCGCGTGCTGGCTCCGCGCACGCAGCGCGGCGAGGCCGGAGTAGAGCCTGGGAAAGCTGGATTGCAAAGGCTGCCGAGGACAGGGTTGATGTTGTAAACGCGCGGCTCGTGAATGCCTAGTGTGTGTACGTAATCGCTGGAGAGCACGTAGTTGCTGCCAAGCTGCGCCTCGAAGCCAATCGAGAACTTCTGCACGTAGGGGTCTTGCATCGTCGGGTCGTTAATGCGGCCAAACGCGCCGACCTCAAGATCGGTGTTGCCCGCTCCGGCGACAGTCGGCAGCGGGTCAACTCCGAAACGGAAGGTTGCCAGTTGGCCTACGCCGACAGCCGAATTGACGCGCTGCAAGAGCGTCTGGTAAATCGTATCGTGCGACTGTTGGAGCGAGAAGAGCGTGAGATTCTGGAAGACCTGATCGTAGAAGATGCCGTAGCCGCCGCGAACGACTGCGCGCCCGCGACCCGTTAGATCGTAGGCGAAGCCGAAGCGCGGCTGAAATTCCTTCCAACTTGGAGTCGTGCGCGAGAGGTCGCTACCGGTGATTGCCTGAGCGCGCGTCTCGTTAAGCTTACTCAGAATCTTTATCGTTCGATTGTTCGTCTGGTCAACGAGGATGTTGATGTTGGCATCCCAGCGCAGGCCCAGGTTGAGCGTCAGGCGCGGAGTGATTTTGTAGTCGTCCTGAAAATAGAAGGCCAGTTGATGCAATGGCGGCTGCGCTGTGCTGCCTGCGCCGCCGCTGAAATCAATCTCTGAAACAGCGCCCGGCGTGGCGAAACCTTGAGGATACTTTCCGTTGAGATTGTTCTTGATCGTCAGCGGGTCGTCGAAGAAGAAGACCTGATAGCCGTTGGCTCCGAAAAGGAAGAAGCCGCCAAGTTCGGTTCTGATGTAATTCACGCCGAACTTCATGCTGTGATTCCCGGCGAGCCATGAGTAGTCGTCACGAAACTGCAATTTCCGCTCTGTGGTCTTCTGCGGAACGTTGACGTTGGCCCCGGATTGCACGGAAGGGAATTGCAGGTTCGGCGCATCCGTGACAGCTAAGATCGCGTTTTTGAAGTCTTGAAACTGGAACGAAAACTGGTTGAGCTGCCGTTGGCTAAACGTGTATGTGTGGTTGACGATGAAGCTATGCAGGCTATTGTTGTTCGTGTTCCCGCCGAGAAGATCGGCGGGTTGGGTTACGTCGAACTGATCGTTCGGCGAATCGTTCTTCTGGTAAGAGTAGCGATAAAACATAGACTGCTTACTGCTGATGCGATTGTCTATTTTGACGGTCAGGAGCGTGTCGTTGTAGGGCGTAGGGATTGTCGGCGAAGCCGTGATGCCTGGAATGGCCGCGATCTGCGCTACCTGCCCGGTGGTGAGAGAAAGATTTTGCCGCTCGCGGAAACGCTCAAGCGCGCCGAAGAAGAAGAGCTTGTCGTGAATAATCGGGCCTCCGACGGATCCGCCAAACTCCGCGCGATTAAACTTCGCCTTCTCAAGATTATCGCGCTTCTCAAAAAAATCTTTGGCGCGCAGGGATTGATTGCGGTAGTTGAAGAAACCTGAGCCGTGCAGACTATTCGTGCCGCTCTTGGTGACGACGTTGACGACTCCGCCGACGCTGCGACCGCTCTCCGCTGTCCAGCGATGCTGCAAGACCTGAAACTCCTGAATTGATTCGTAAGCGAAGTTTTGCAGGAGACTGCCGACAACGTTGTCCTTATCATCGCCGCCGTCCACATTGACATCTATCTGTCGCCCGTCGCCGCCGCTAAAGGCTATGTTGCCGACGCGCGTCTTCGTCGGATCAAAATTGCCGACGGGACGCGCTTCCGGTGCGATGATGGAGAGATTGGCAAAGGTGCGATTGATGAGCGGAAGATTCTGCACTTCGGCAGGAGTGATGTTTCTGGCAATCTCCGACTGTGTAGTCTGAACCGCGAGCGCGTCCTCTGCCAAGATGTTGACGGTCTCTGAAATCTGGCCGGGCTTCAATTCGATGTTCAGCGTCTGCTTGGAGCCGACGTTAATCTCCAGAGCCTTGACCAGTGATTTGTTGAAATTCGCGGCTTCGACCGTAATGTCATAGTTGCCGGGAGGCAATTGGGTGATGGTGAACTCACCATTCTCGTTGGTGTTCGCCGTTCGAGTAATTTGAGAGGCCGTGTTGCTCGCCGTCACGGTCGCGCTGGTGATGACATTCCCCTGCGTGTCAACCACGCGCCCTGTTAGGTCGCCCGTGGTGATCTGCGCGAAAGCGGGGAGAGCCAGCACAACGTTTATCAGGATTAGGATTGGGAGCAAGGTAAGGATTTTGAAAAAGCGTTTCATGGGACTCGGCCTCCTCATAAGAAGAACGGAAGAGATGAGGGAGTAGCAACCCACTCATCAATGAGTACAGTTTTTCAAGCAACTGAGAGAGACGGATGAGAGCGAGGAAACAAGCTGCGATTCGCCAATGGGCAGATTCTACGCCGCTTCAGAAATCCGAGTCAATGGATTTATATCCACATCAATGAACTTGATTCCAGGGTCTGCTTTGTTTCTTGGCAACCTTGTAGGGAAATCCGCCAGGTTGTAAAGTGATGCGACTTTTGAAATGCTTTCGAGAAAGATCGCGGGCGAAGGGTGTGGATATATTCACTTACCAATATAGATGGTAGAAGAGAATCCCGATGCCGATGGCGATTGCCGAGAGACCGGCTATGAAAAGCAAGGTTGGCTCGGCGCGTTTAGAGCGAATCATGCTGTTCTTCAAGAGGGTCTCACGAAGATTTCCATTGATGGCAAGAAGTAGCTCAACACAACCGATGATAAAGAAGAAGACTGCGGCGATATATTTCCACATGGCTCAAGCATAATACGATTTTCAGACTCGCGCCACCTCTCTGATTTGTAAGCTGATGCGAATTGCGCTCATCATTACACTCATCCTGGCCTGCCTGTCGCCCGGCCTGGCGCAACAATCCAGGCCCTCTGCATCGCAGCCAACCGTTTCTAAAAATGTGAGCGATCTACTTGAGCGGGCCGCAAAACTTTCGCAAGCGGGGAGAGGCTCACTGGCAATCACACTCATCCAGGAGGCCGTTAGAATCTCACCCGACTCACCTCAGCCGCACCTTGCTCTCGGCACTGAGTACGCCAAGGCAAACCGGTTTGATGAAGCTATCGCGGAGTTTGAGTTGGCACGTCAGATAAATCCGCGCGACGATCAGGTCTATCTTTCAGTCGGATTGGTGATGCTGCAAGAGAAGAGATACGACGACGCCCTTTCACTATTCGCAGATGCCTCGCTCCTTAATCCAAAGGAGCCTTTGCATCACCTGATGCGCGGGGTGGCGTTGGTGCGCGAGGCCGCTGAGAAAGAGTTCTCAGGGACATCAAACAAGGCCGGGCGCGATCATCTTCTGAGCCAGGCAGAGGAAGCGCTCGGTAAGGCGTTTGATTTAAGCGGCGGCCAGCTCGTTGATGTCTATCTCTATCGAGCCAGGGTGCATGAGCTAAGGGGAGCGCGCATGGAAGCGGCCTCTGAGTTGGAGAAATACCTCAAAGCCAGTCCTGATTCAGCCGGGGCCAACGCTGTGCGCGAGGCCATACGAAACTTGCAAACGAAGACTGCCCCTTCTCAATAAGAGCCTATCAAAGAAGACGGTCGCTTGCTAACCCAAGTCTATCGTGTATTTCGTCTCACCTTTGTATCCACCAGAGAACTCATCTCACTTGTTAGATTTTCCCTGTTAGCGAACAGTTCCCAGACCATGCCGGTTGCAGCCGATACCTCTTTGGAGACCACACGACGTGCGAGCCTGAATCTTTCCTTCGGGCTTGGATGACTGTCTGTATCTGCTGTCTTGCGGTTAATGGCTTTTTGAAACTCTTCTTCGACAGACCCCTGCTGTTCGTTCTCATCTACCTCGGAAAGTTCGTAGAGGTTCAGCAACGCTCGATTTGAATCTACTGCTGCTGAAATCTCTTTCGTCACGAGATGCTCAAACTCAATCTTCCTGCGAACCACATGGCTCAAGCCCTCCTCAAAGGCTTTCGCTCCGAAGTGGTACGAAGCTCGCCGGTCTGCCAGCACTTCCTGAAGACGACTCGCCCCATGACTGATGCGTGTAAAGATTCTGTGATACAGGCGCAGAAATTGAGATCCTAAATTCCAGCTTGTGTTATGCCCGCTCAAAATCATACCTCTGGCAAACTTCATCATGTCGGAGTTGACGCGCAGCGCCATATCTCCTCCGGCTGTGTCCCTATGAATGAAGTGGCCGTACTCGTGAGCCAGGACCGCGCGAAAAGCGTTTTGATTGAAATCGTTCAAGACGCCCACGCCGACGAGCAGAACGCGCTTTGCACGATCCTGCATGCGCTCCCGGAAACTGCCCCGCTCATAAACAGCGACCTCTGTTCCAGGCGTCACACGTATCTCGCTAACAGGTCGCGTTCCCACAGTGCTTGCCACCTCCTGCGAGAGTGCCCACAGCCCGGGCGCTTCCGTTTCGTTAAGCTCACGTCCCGGGTCTTCCTGTGCCTGGCGTGTGAATAAAGATTTGACCATCTGGAAGACGGTAACGATTGCGCCAATCCCTAAGATCAGGACAAGCTTGATAGGAATTGTTCCGGCGATCATAAATCCATAGATGATCGCGCCCGTCACGCCAAGGATGAGGAAGATGACGACAGGGATTGAAATGTAATAATAGAGACCTGCGACGTTTATCACTTTCCTGTAAAAGCTGCGTAGTTTTTCATGCTCCGAGCTGACAGGCTGGTTGGGGTCGGCTGTCTCCAGGTCACGCAACGTGCGCTTTGAGAGTATCCCGCCGAGAAAGAAGAGAAGCGCTAAACCCACAGCCCATGCCAGAACCACAAAGCCCGCGATGTACGCATAACGCCAGGCGGCTGCGTGTGTGCGAACACCTGAATCTAAAAACTTCTCCACAAGGTTTGCGGGTAGCCCCATAGCCCCGGCGCGCTCGATCTCTTGTTTAGACGTTGACCATTCCTTATCCGCCGCCGCGCGAATGGCGTTGAAGTAATGCGTCGCCATTAACTCCTGGTGTCGGCTGACAAGCTCTTTGGTCGCCTCTCTAAAATCCTGCTCATGATCCAACTCAAGAGCGAGTTGTGCGATCAGTGCAGGGTAGCTGGGGTCGCTCTGATCCGTCCTTTTCGCGCTGGCTTCTTTGGCAAGAGCCAGCGCATTCGCTTTAGCCATCGCGTTGCCTTCAGAGGTAGGAGTTGGATAGGCCGTCATTTGCGACAGGCTGATGAGATTTTCAGGCGAGCGTTTCATCTCCACAGCCTTTTTGAGGAGAGCCAATCCTTCATCCGTCTGTCCGGCTTCCATCAGGCTAAAGCCTAGACGACGCTTGATAACGTCCCAGTTGGGAGTCTTCACCATCACTTCGCTGTAAAGGCGTATGGCCTCCTTCGTATCACCTCGATCCATCGCTTGAGTAGCTTGTTTGAAAGTCTCTACAGAGGCGGGAGAAATTGAGGCCAGCTCATTCCAAAGCTGTGCCTCTTTTTGCATGTCGCGCTGCGGCTCCTGGGCTAGCGTCAAAGGCGCGACCATCACTACTATGAGGATAGCGGCTAACAAGCAGACAAACTTTCGCATGAGGAATTTAATCATCTCTGCCTTTCTGATTATCCTAATCTCTTTGATGAAATACGTAAGACCCGGACTTCAGGTGGCTACTGCAACTGGCGGCTACAAGCGGATGAGGAAAAACTCCATCGTCCAAGCAACACATTTTCTTAAATACCTTACTTGGGCTAATTATTCAAGCACAAATTAAACGCTCCCCACAACACGCTCAGAGAAAGCGTCCGATAACGCCCCCTCTGCTTTTATAAATCCTCACATCAAAATTAGGCTCATCTCTTATTCTTCAGTCATGCTATCATCACCGAACCATGCATGAACCGCTCTATCAACAACGCTTCACTCGGCTGCTCAATCAGTTCTCCGAGAGACTTGATGATCTGCTTCTGAATGCTCGCCAGTACGATCCAAAGCACATTCCGCTAGAGGTTCTAGACGAGATAGCCATTACCATCGGTGAGTTGACGCTGGTGCTCAGCGATCACCTGGCCGTTCATCACACACAGGCGTTAGCGCACAGAGCAATCTCTCATGCCGAAGGGTTGCGCCAGGGTGTGCGCTCCGGCGAGTTGTCCAAGGATCAGTTAGCAGGAGCTATCGGAGCGTTAATCGCAGAGGTTCAACTCATCATTCTTGAGGACAAGCGCGCAGCTTGACCATTTAACATTTGGCTCAACCTACACATTTGAGTCCCCTGCATAGCCTCTCTTCATAAAAGCGCTCGTATTGACTCTGAACCCCACCCGGCATAGACTCTTGCCGCTCAGAAGAACCTACTCAGATTTATTCAAGAGCGTGAACTCCCCTTACTGTAAACTTTATTCTCCTCAAGTTGGAGGAATTGTCCCGACGTGTTGCTCAAGGTCACTAAGATAAGTAGGAGGTGACTTGAATGAAGCGAGTCCTCGCATTAACGCTTTGGTTGGTTGCCTCTGGCTCAATCCACACCTTGCCGAATCTCGTCTATGCTTCTACCGGCGATCTTGACCCGTTCTTTGGAGTGAATGGAAAGGCGAGCACGCACATCAGCGGAACGGACACGGATGAGGGCAACACTGTCGTCCTCCAGCCCGACGGTAAGATCATCGTCGCCGGGCAGACGTTTAGCGCAGCTACATCCCTCTACCATCTGGCGCTCGTCCGCTACAATTCAGACGGCACGCTCGATCAAACTTTTGGAAGCGCGGGCACAGTCGTCGGCAACTTCCCAAACCGCACCGAGCAGGCATTGGCTGTCGTCCTACAGTCTGACGGTAAGATCGTCGTCGCCGGGCAAACAAAACTCACGAGCAACGCCAACAGCGGCGATTTTCTGTTGGCGCGCTACAACTCTAACGGCACGCTCGACAATTCATTCGGCTCGGGCGGCATGGTGGCAACAGATTTCAACGGGACCAACGACGAAGCGCGTGCCGTCGTCGTCCAGGCTAATGGAAGGATTCTCGTTGCCGGTAGCGGCGGGACGAGCAACAGCTTCGCGCTGGCGCGCTACAACTCTACGGGCGCGCTCGACACTTCTTTCAGCGGGAGCGGCAAGGCGACTCTCACCTTCGGCGGCTACAACGGCGGGGCGAGCGCGCTTGCCTTGCAGACAGACGGGAAGATCGTCGTGGCTGGAACTGGAAGTTTCGGCGCACTCCCGGACTTCGCGGTCGCGCGCCTGACTGAAGATGGGAACCCGGACTTTTCGTTCGGCTTCTTCAGCGTGGTTACATCTGACTTCAGCGGTGACGGCACGAGCAGTAGCAGCGACTCTGCGCAGGCTCTAGCTATACAGTCGGACGGCAAAATCGTCCTGGCGGGTCGCGGACACAATACCTTTGCGCTGGCGCGCTACAACACGAATGGCAGCGTTGATACGACGTTCGGCAATACGGGCAAGGTCGTCGGACTGCCGCTTTCTGACAATAGTTCCGGGGGAGCGACCGGACTGGCGATTCAGGTTGACGGGCGGATCGTGGCGGGCGGGAGCGTCCTCAACGTTAGCGGCAACGGCACTTCAGATTTCGCGCTGGCTCGTTACAACACGAACGGCGGACTCGACCAGTCGTTCGGTACGAACGGTGTGACCATAGCGGACATCTCCGGCAACACTCTAGATGATTTCGCCAATGCGCTTCAGCTTCAGCCGGACGGCAAAGTTGTACTGGCGGGGACTGTCGTTAAGGACGCCAGCAACCAGCAGAGAGACTTCGCTGTGGCACGATTTCAGGGCGGAAGCAGTAATCAGAACTGCCTCTTCACGATCACCCAATTCGCAAGGACCTTCCAGCAATCGGGTGGGACAGCGAGCGTGGCTGTGACGACAAGTGGTGGTTGCAACTGGGCGGCTCAGAGCAATGCCACATGGCTCACAATTACGTCTGGCGCAATCGGCACAGGCAATGGCACGGTGAGCTATACGGTTGCAGCCAACAGCACCACAAGCTCTCGCTCAGGCACAATGAACATCGCGGGGCAGACCTTCACCGTCACACAGAATGGCGCAACATCCGCCTCCCCGACCGTGCAATTCAGCGCAGCAACTTATAGCGTAAACGAAGACGGCAACAGCGCCGCCATCACCGTCACGCGCAGCGGCAACACCTCCGGGGCTGTCGCAGTCAACTACGCGACCTCAGACACGGCAGGACTAACCAACTGCAACGTCACAGGGACAGGCATCGCTTCCTCACGCTGCGACTATGCCACCTCAATCGGCACTTTGCGCTTTG
>JAVHWL010000047.1:0-38860 GCA_032159825.1 Acidobacteriota bacterium | reverse complement strand
AGCCATCTCATTGCTGCGAGTATGTGGCGCAGAAAACATCGCGGCAGCTACTCGTCGGTATGCGGCACGTCCGGCGTTAGCTTTGGCAGCCGTTGGGCTAAATCTTCGAGAATGAATAGACCCTGGCCTTGAATGTTGCGAACCGCTGGTGAAAAGCCAGTTGCTCTACCTACCAAAAGGCTAAACTCCGATCCATTTAGCGAGCGTCGAATCTTTGCAAACAACGGTCTGATCGCGCTCAGGCCCGGTTGAGATGAGGCCGATTTCGACACCGATTGAGCTTGAGAGAAATTCGACGTAGCGACGCGCTTCTGCGGGCAAAGCATCAATCTCGGTGGTGCCTTCGGTCGAGGTCTTCCAGCCGGGGAGAGTGGCATAGACGGGTTCGACGCGGCGCAGGTCTTGTGAGACCGCCGGAAAGGAATCAAGCTCCTGACCGTCTAGACGATAACCCGTGCAGACTTTGATTTCGTCGAGCGTGTCGAGCACGTCGAGTTTCGTGAGTGCGACGGATGAGAAGCCGTTGATGTCTGCCGCATAGCGTGTGGCGAAAGCGTCGAACCAGCCGCAGCGACGCGGGCGGCGTGTGACCGCGCCGTACTCACGCCCGCGCTCGCGGATCATCTGGCCTAGTTCCTCTTCGCCCTTGAGCATCTCGGTCGGGAATGGCCCTTCGCCAACGCGCGTTGTGTAGGTGCGGACGATGCCAAGCACGCCCGTGATGCGTTGCGGGGCTAACCCCAGGCCGATGGATGCGCCGCCCGCAGTAGTGCTCGATGAAGTGACGAAAGGATACGTGCCGTGATCTACGTCGAGCAGAGTGGCCTGCGCGCCTTCGATCAGAATGGAGCGATTCTCACGCGCCGACTTGTTCATGAAATAGGTCGTGTCGGTGATAAAAGGCGCGAGGCGCTCGGCGAGGCTCGAAGTCTCGTCGAAGATTTGAGCCGCATCCAAAGCTTCGCCGCCGTAAGCGACGATGATCCGGTTGGCGTCTTCCAGGTTGCGCTCAATGCGTGAGCGCAGGACATCAGGCACCAAAGCGTCAGCGACGCGAATGCCGCGCCGCCCTGCTTTGTCTTCGTAGGCCGGGCCGATGCCGCGCAAGGTTGTGCCGACGCGCTCGTTGCCGAGTCGTTCTTCGCTCGTATGATCGAGCGCGCGATGATAGGGAAGGATGAGGTGCGCGCGTGAGCTGACGCGCACACGTTCGGGTGTCACGCTCACGCCCTGTTCGGCAAGTTGGTCGGCCTCTTCAAAAAATGCTTTCGGGTCTATCACCATCCCGTTGCCAAGCACGCAGATTTTGTCCGGGTGAACAATGCCGGAAGGCAACAGGCGCAAGACGAACGAGCGGTCGCCGACATAGACGGAGTGTCCGGCATTGTGTCCGCCCTGATAACGAGCCACAATGTCGAAGCGTTCGGCCAAAAGGTCAACGATCTTACCTTTGCCCTCATCGCCCCACTGTGCGCCAATAACGACGATAATCATAGGAATAGTGATGAGTGATGAGTGATGAGTGATGAGATAAGAGGTTTTTCTTATCACCTATCACTTATCATTTATCACTGCTTTCTTCAGCTTGCTTTCTCTAATTTAACCGGCCTCTCTATGAAGTAGAAGCTACAGGTTCCGCGCACTTCTTCGAGGTCGCGTTTCTCGATGGGAAAGAGGCGGCATTGATTGGGACGGTCTTCATAGATGCCGCAAGTGGTCGTTCCATCACGATGTTTCTTGAGGAAGGGGCACTTAAAAAGAATCTCGCAACAGGCTCCGCAACGATTGCACTCGCCCTGACGAAGCGCAAGGGAAGCGACGACCTCTTGCTTGCGGAAGTTTGCGCTGACGAAACGGCGGAACTTGCCTTGCGCCTGCCGGGCGCGAAACTTCGCGTCCTCGACGGCGCGCGTGCGGCGCGCTGCGGCAAGACGCTCTTCCAACGGACGTTGTCGCGGGGGGCGACTCTTACGCAAATCTTTCATAAAGTCAGATGTTAGACGCTAGATGTCAGTTATGGTCTAACCTCTGACATCAAACATCTGGTTTTGGAAACTGCGTACTGCTCTTTAAAATGGAAGCGGCGCGGAGGCGATTTGTTTGCTAAAAAAAACGGCCAGCGCCGCCACCTCCGGCGCTCATCTCGCTCTCAGGCGCTTCTTGCCGCGCTGACGTGTTTGTCAATCATGCGTGAAATGGCTTCTTTGCTGGTCGCGCCAACAACGCGCTCTTCCTCTTTGCCGCCCTTGAAGAGAATCAGCGTCGGGATGCCCTTGATGCCGTAGCGTTGCGAAACGGACGGGTTCTCATCAACGTTGAGCTTGACGACGCGCGCTGCTTCGGCGTATTTCTCGGCAACTGCCTCGACCGTCGGCGTCAGCATGCGGCACGGCGCACACCAGGCGGCCCAGAAGTCCACCAGGACAGGTTTGTCTGATTGAAGAACGTCCTGCTCAAAAGAGCTGTCGCTCACTTCGTTAACATGTTCACTCATACTCTTGATCTCCTTAGTTTCTCCCTGGACGAACGAAAGCACCTGCTTTTTCACATCTGAGCCATTCTGCGATAAAGCTCTATATACCTTTGCGCGACGGCTCGCCATGAATTGTCAACGCGCATCCCGTTGAGCTGAATCGTGCGCCAAAGTTCAGGTTCAGCATAACAGTAGAGCGCCTCGTAAATTTTATCAAGCATCGCGGCTGCCGAATAACGCTCGAACTTGAAGCCGTTACCCCGCAGGCTCACACGGTCGAAATCCTGAACCGTGTCGTCCAGTCCGCCCGTCGCGCGCACGACAGGCACAGTGCCGTAGCGTGTGCTGTACATCTGGTTCAAACCGCATGGCTCAAAGAGCGAAGGCATCAGGAAAATATCTGCGCCAGCCTCTATCTTGTGCGCGAGCGGCTCGTTAAAACCCTTGAAGACGCCGACCCTGTGCGGGGCGTGATCGCGCATCAGTTGCAGGAAGTCTTCATACTCGCTGGCTCCCGATCCGAGCGCGATAAAGAACGCGCCCGTTTCGAGAATCGCCCCGCCAGCCTCTTTAATCAGGTCGTAACCCTTCTGCGCCGTCAGGCGAGAGATGTTTGAGATGATGGGGCGATCCAAATCAGGCGGCAATCCGAAGCCGCGCAGAAGCTCAAGCTTGCAGGCGCGCTTACCCGCAAGATTGTCCGCGTCAAAATGAGCGGGCAGGTTCGGGTCGGTCGCCGGATTCCAAACATCGTAATCAACGCCGTTCGTGATTCCAACAAGGCGATCCGAGCGCGCTAGCAAAATCCACTCAAGACCGTGACCATACTCCGGCGTTTGAATCTCAAAAGCGTAGCGACGGCTGACGGTCGAGAGCGCATCGCTCGTCATCAATCCGGCTTTCAAGGCGGACGCCGCGCCGTTCATCATAAACGCATCGCGCTCTGCTTCCTCGACGCCCAGAATCCAGAGTTCTTCGGACGAGAACGCGCCTTGATAAGCTAGATTGTGAATCGAAAAGAGCGTCCGCGTCCGCGCGTAATAAGAATCGAATGAGCGTCGCTCACGTCGTAGCTCTGCGGCTGCGAAACCTCCCGGCCAATCGTTGAGATGAACTACATCGGGCGGCGCTCCCAAACGCCTGAAGAGCGCAAGTGACGCGCGACAGAAAAAGGCGAAACGGTCGTGATCGTCTCTGAAGCCGTAGATTGAATTTCTGGCGAAATACTCCGGCGCGTCTATCAGAAACGCAGGCGCGCCCGCCGCATCTGAGTACCAGACACGCGCCCGAATGCGCCGTCCTCGCCAATCCACATCCAGGTTGTCAATGATCTGTTCTCTCAGATGGCGACGGTCAATCTGCTCAAAAAGCGGAAGCACGAGCAGCGCATCCTCGCCATTTTCGCGTAAAGCTTTGGGCAGCGCGCCCGCAACGTCAGCCAGCCCGCCCGTTTTGGCGAAAGGCACAGCTTCAGACGAAAGTATCGCAACGCGCAAAACTTTTCACACTGCGCCCACCAAAGGGGCGTACAAAAAGATCAGGTTAATAGAGCGTTAAGCGGGATACTATGCGAAGCACGCGCCTGTTTGTCAAGAATAGTGATAAGTGATGAGTGATAAGTGATAAGAAAAATGCTTTCACTCATCACTCATCACTTATCACTCATCACTATTCTTAGCTTTGCATTGACGCCAGGAATTCGGCGTTGGACTTGGATTTCTCCAGGCGCTCAAGCACGACTTCCATCTGCTCGACGGGCGAGAGCGGATTCAGGACGCGGCGCATCACCCAGATGCGGTTCAGGTCTTCTTTGCTGAGAAGCAATTCTTCCTTGCGCGTGCCTGAGCGTTGCAGGTCTATGGCAGGGAAGAGGCGCTTGTCGGAAAGCCGCCGGTCAAGGTGGATTTCGCAGTTGCCAGTGCCCTTGAACTCTTCAAAGATCACGTCGTCCATGCGCGAGCCTGTGTCAATCAAGGCGGTTGCGATGATCGTCAAGCTTCCACCCTCTTCGATGTTGCGCGCCGCGCCGAAGAAACGCTTCGGGCGTTGCAGGGCGTTGGAATCAATACCGCCGGAAAGAATCTTGCCCGAAGGCGGCACGACCGCGTTGTGCGCTCTCGCCAGGCGCGTGATCGAGTCGAGCAAGATGACCACGTCGCGCTTGTGCTCGACGAGTCGCTTGGCCTTTTCAATCACCATGTCTGCGACCTGCACGTGGCGCGTCGGCGGCTCGTCAAACGTGCTTGAGATGACTTCGCCGTTGACCGAGCGCTGCATGTCTGTCACCTCTTCGGGTCGCTCGTCAATCAGGAGCACAATCAGAGTCACTTCCGGGTGATTCTCCGTGATGGAGTTGGCGATGGTTTGCAGGAGCATCGTCTTGCCCGTGCGGGGCGGGGCGACGATCAATCCACGCTGTCCCTTGCCGATGGGCGTGACGAGATCAATGACGCGGGCCGAAAGATTGTCCTGCGTCGTCTCCATCTTCAACTGCTCGTCCGGGTAGAGCGGCGTCAGGTTGTCGAAAAAGACCTTGTCGCGCGACTCGCCCGGAGCCTCGAAGTTGATGGCCTCGACCTTGATGAGCGCGAAATAGCGCTCGCCCTCTTTGGGCGGGCGAATCTGCCCCGAAACGGTGTCGCCAGTGCGCAGATCGAATTTGCGAATCTGCGAAGGTGACACGTAGATGTCGTCAGGGCCGGGCAGGTAGTTGTATTCCGGGGCGCGCAGGAAGCCGAACCCGTCGGGCAAGGTTTCGAGCACGCCTTCGGAGAAGATCAGTCCGCTCTTCTCGGTCTGCGCGGCGAGAATCTTGAAAACGAGTTCCTGCTTGCGCATGCCGGTTGCGCCCGGCACGTCCATACCCTTGGCGATCTGCGTGAGCTTGGAGATAGACATCTCCTTTAACTCAGACAGATTAAAAATATCTTCGCCCTTGGATTCCCTCTCGGGAGCTTTCTCTTCGGGCGCTTCAGCGGTGGCGGTGGTTGTCGCCGAGTCGTTTTCGTCGCTGGCGTTGCTGCTGGCGCTTGATGCGCGCGTGCGTGGTGTACGTTGTGACATTTTAGTTCTTCTCTCAAGCGGCTGACATTGGTTTACGCGCCGCTTCTTCTATGCTGCCTTCTTTAACGGCTCAAAATGGCCGTAGCTGTGGTTGTCAATTGATTAGTGCCGATGTTGTTGAATCGGGAATGAAATCAAAGTGTGCGTGAAACTCCTCAGGCAGGCGCTCGGTGGGGCTACCATCTCACAATTAAAGGCGAGGCGGATGACGGTGCAACACTGCCCAACTGTCTCACATCTTCGGAAATTCAGTCAAATGGTTCAGAAATTTAAGGGCTTCGATAAGATGCCAGGCGCGCTTTGCGCGTGGCCTCAAGGAACTTTTGACCGGAAGAAAAACAGTTTTGAATTATGAGTTTTAAGTTATTGTTTTTAACTCAAAACTTAAAACTCAAAACTCATAACTACTCTCTTCCTTCCAACCGCAAATCAAAAATTCGTTACCGCTTCTTCGATAGTTCGCCAGATCTCGTCGCGTCCTTTACCCGTCACGGCGGAATAGGCTATGACCCGCTCCGGGTCAAGCATCTGTCGCGCTCGCTCAAGGGTTTTTCGCAACTCGTTGTTCGAGAGCTTATCGGATTTCGTAGCAACTACAATGCGTGGCTTCGCATGAGTAGTAAGCCACTCGTTAAGCTGCAAATCCAATGTTGTGGGTTCGTGACGCGAATCTACGATCTGAATTGATAGCACAAGCTGCATGCGCTTGGCAAGGTAGTTGGTCGCCATTTCTCCCCACGAAGCCCGTATTATTTTCGGCACGCGCGCGTAGCCATAGCCCGGAAGGTCAACGAAACGGAAACGATTATTGATCACGAAAAAGTTTAATGACTGCGTTCTGCCCGGAGTTGAAGACGTGCGCGCCAGCCCCTTAACTCCCAGTAGGGAATTAATCAAACTGGATTTCCCGACATTCGACCGGCCAAGAAAAGCAATCTCCGGCTTCTCATCCTTCGGCCACTCCTCCTCGGCAAACACGCTCTTGATGAATTCGGCGCTGGTAACTTTCATAAGGGATGAGGGCGGAGGGATGAGGGATGAAAAGGGACGAAGGTTTTAATTCATCCCTCATCCCTCCGCCCTCATCCCTTTTATCCTGCCTGTGCCTTGCTCGCCGCTTCCGCGCGCATGGCTGCCATCTGTTTGAAACGCTCGCGCAGGGCAACCAGCAGCTCTTTCGCGTTTGGCTTGCGCATAACGAGCTTTTCGAGATTCGCCAGCATTTGCGGGCTATCAAACTTCGTCCGAAGCTCCGCAAGGAACGGCTCGATCTTGGCGAAGACAACCGTCTGCTCGCCATTCGCCTCGTTGAACATCTCCTCGTCAATCGCGCCATGATTCACGAGTGTGGCCGCCATCTCCCAGTAGCTCGTGACCATGCGGTAGTATGCGCTCTTGTCGCTCATGAAAGTATCCAGAATATCCTGCATACTGGCGGGATTGAACCAGATGAACCAGTCGCGCGCTTTCCGCATGACTTCTTCGCGGCGAAGCTCGTACAGTTTGAGAATCAGGTTAGCATCTTCTTGTTTTGTGCTCATATAAAGTCTCCATTCGTTTCCGGCGTGCCGCAATCGAAAGCAGGCGCAAAATGCTTCTGCGCAAGGTTTCGGACGCGCGCCGCGCCGGGGGGTAAGTTAGATTGATTACTGCCGCCGGGACAAAAGGCGGCCAAAGCGAGGTGAAAGATAAACTCCGTGTGGAAAACGGCAGGCGCGCGTTTGAGCCGCTGCAAGAGCGTGCGCCTGCCGCTTTCTAGCCTGAGCTTATTCGGCGATTGTCTGCACGCCCTGCGACGGCTGATCCGTTGACCAGAGCGGAGGCGTCTTCGTCTCGTCAACCGCACCGGCATCCGTCGGGCAGGCATCTTCGAGCGCAAGCGCGAGCACTTCGTCAATCGTCTCGACGAGGTTGATGTCCAGCATGCTACGCACTTCTTCCGGGACTTCAATCAAATCCTTTTCGTTGTCCTTCGGAACAATGATCGTCGTGATGCCGAAGCGATGCGCCGCCATCAGTTTTTCTTTGATGCCGCCGATGGGGAGCACGCGACCGCGCAAAGTTATCTCTCCCGTCATTGCGACGTTCTTGCGAACGGGCACGCGCGCCAGGGCCGATGCCATCGCCGTCGCCAGGGTGATTCCGGCGCTTGGCCCATCTTTCGGAATCGCGCCTTCGGGAATGTGTATGTGCAGGTCGCGCTTGCGAATGAAGTCAAGGCTCATGCCGAGCCGTTCGGCTCGCGCCTTGATGCAGGTCAGGGCGGCCTGCGCCGATTCCTGCATCACATCGCCGAGCTTGCCCGTCAACATCACGCCGCCACGACCCTTCGTGAGCGTGGCTTCGATTTGCAGAACTTCGCCGCCGACCTCAGTCCATGCCAGTCCCGTCGCCAACCCGATTTCGCTTTCGGCAGCAACTCCGTGTTGACGAAACTTGATCGGCCCCAGCATATCGCGCACGCGCTCGGCTGTGACGACATCCTTGAAATTTTCGCCCTCGCTCTCCGCTACAAACTTGCGCGCCACCTTGCGCATGCACGAGCCGATTTCCCGCTCCATATTGCGGACACCGGCCTCGCGCGTGTAGTGGCGAATAATTTCCAGTATGCCGTCTTCCGCAAACTCAACCTGTTCCGGCTTGAGGCCGTTGGTCTCCGCCTGCTTCGGCACGATATGACGCTTGGCTATCTCTAGCTTCTCGCGCTCCGTGTAACCTGAGAGGCGAATAATCTCCAGGCGATCCTGCAAGGCTGGCGGAATCGTATGAAGCACGTTCGCCGTAGCGATGAAGAAGGCGCGTGAAAGATCGTATTCGACATCCAGGTAGTGATCCTGGAAAGTATTGTTCTGTTCGGGGTCTAAAACTTCCAAAAGCGCGCTGGACGGGTCGCCGCGAAAATCCGCGCCGAGCTTGTCCACTTCATCAAGCAGGATGAGCGGGTTGACTGTCCCAGCCTTCTTCATCATCTGGATGATCTGGCCCGGCAGCGCGCCGATGTAGGTTCGGCGATGCCCGCGAATCTCCGCCTCATCACGCACGCCGCCCAAAGATAGGCGCACAAACTTGCGATTGGTCGCGCGAGCAATGGATTTGCCCAAAGATGTCTTGCCGACTCCCGGCGGGCCGACGAAGCAAAGAATAGAACCTTTCGGATTCTTCACAAGCTGGCGGACGGCCAGGTATTCCAGAATGCGTTCCTTAATTTTTTCCAGGCCGTAGTGGTCGTCGTTCAAGACCTCTTCTGCTTTTGAAAGGTCTTTGATCTCTTTCGACTTCTGCTTCCAGGGAACTGACAGCAGCCAATCAATATAGGTGCGCGAGACTGTGCCCTCGGCGGACATCGGCGGCATGGCTTCAAGGCGATGCAATTCCTGCATGGCCTTCTCCTTCGCCTCCTCAGTCATCCCGGCTTCTTCGATCTTCTTCTTCAAGTCTTCAAGCTCAGCCTTCTCGTCCTTGCGCCCCAATTCTTTGTGAATCGCCTTGATCTGCTCGTTGAGGTAATACTCTTTCTGTGCCTTCTCCATCTGCCGCTTGACCCTCGTCTGGATAGTGCGATCAAGCTGCCGCTTGTCCAACTCCATCTCCAGCAACTCAACGAGCCGTTGCAAGCGCGCCTGCGCGGAAAAGATTTCCAAAAGTCCCTGCTTGTCCTCAACGGAGATGCGAAGCTGCGAGGCTAAAGCATCGGCCAGATGCGAAGGGTCTTGATTACGCAGGGCAGTTTGCAAGGCATCCGTCTGCGCGTCAGGCGCGAGGCGCAGGTGCTGCTCGACCAACTGATTTATTTTCTGAACCAGAGCCTCGACGCGCGTCCCTTCTTCAGGGACAACGGGCGCGCGGCGAATGAGAGCCGTGAAGGCTCCGTTGTCGTTTTCAACGCGCACAGTTGTGGCACGCTCGCGCCCTTCAACGACGACTTTGATCTGGCCGTTCTCCTGCTTCTGCGATTGCAGGATGCGTCCCAACGTTCCGATGCCGTAAATCTGCTCCGGCGTCGGCTCGTCCACGCTGGCGTCGTGCTGAGTGGCGAGGAAGATCGTGCGGTCTCCCGCTAACGCTTCTTCGAGCGCGCGCACAGAACCCGGACGCCCGATCTTGAAAGCGACTTTGGTAAAAGGAAAAATGACGACATCGCGGATCGGCACCATCGGGTAACGCGCGAGGTCTGAAGGGGTGCGGTCTGAATATTCTTCCATAACTCGGTTTAACTCTGTAAGACTGAAACTAAAACCTGTGAAGAAGGGCGAGCCGATTGACGCCGTCTCGCCCTTCCTGTTAACCGACCCAATTGTAGACCACAGGGAAGGCAAAAGCAAAAGCCGTAAATCGTAAATCGTGAATCGTAAATAGAGAAAAGTCGCCTGCCTATTTACGATTCACGATTTACGATTTACGGCTTTCTTGCTTCCTTATGCGGCTGCGCCGTCAACGCCCGTTAAGCCTTCGCCCGGAATGGCGCGTCGGCGTTCGACCATCTCGCTCGTGATGACGAATTCCTTGATGCGCTTCTGCGACGGCAGTGTGTACATCGCGTCGAGCAGAAGCTCTTCGAGGATCATCATCAACCCACGCGCACCGACCTTTCGTTCGACGGCCTGGCTCGCGACGCACTTGAGCGCGTCGTCCGTGAATTTCAATTTCACGTTGTCGAAGTCGAACTTCTTCTGGTACTGCTTGACGAGCGCGTTCTTCGGCTCGGTCAGAATCTTGATGAGCGCGCCCTCGTCCAGCTCATGCAGGACGCCGCAAACAGGCAGACGCCCGACAAACTCAGGAATCAGGCCGTAGCGCACAAGGTCTTCGGGCTGCACTGCGGCGAGAGCTTCAGAGTGGCGGTGTATGCCGGTTTTGATGTCGGCATGAAAGCCCATAGACTTGTTACGCATGCGCCGCTCGACGACCTTCTCCAGCCCGACGAACGCGCCGCCGCAGAGAAAAAGTATGTTGGTCGTATCAACGGGAAAGAACTCTTGATGAGGATGCTTACGCCCGCCCTGCGGCGGAACGTTGGCAACAGTTCCTTCCAAAATTTTCAAGAGCGCCTGCTGCACACCTTCGCCCGACACATCGCGCGTAATCGAAGGGTTCTCGTCCTTACGACAAATCTTGTCAACTTCGTCTATGTAGATGATGCCCTGCTGCGCGCGCTCGACATCGCCGTTGGCGGCCTGCAAGAGCTTGAGGATGATGTTCTCGACATCCTCGCCGACATAGCCAGCTTCGGTGAGTGTGGTCGCATCAACGATGGTGAAGGGAACCGAGAGCATGCGCGCCAGCGTTTGCGCCAGCAGCGTCTTGCCTGTGCCCGTCGGGCCGATCAGCAGGATGTTGGATTTCTGAATCTCCACGTCGGAACGACGACGCGCCATCTCGATTCGCTTGTAGTGCTGATAGACGGCGACGGCCAGACGCTTCTTCGTCTCTTCCTGCCCGATGACGTACTCGTCCAGAAAACTTTTGATCTCGCCGGGCTTCGGCAAGGGCGGACGTGTGGCGACATTTTCGGCTTGCTGGTCGTCCGTGATGATCTCATTGCAGATGTCTATGCACTCGTTGCAAATGTAGACGGTGGGACCGGCAATGAGTTTCTTGACTTCGTTCTGCGACTTGCCGCAGAAGGAGCAACGCAGCGTGTCGTCGGTTCGTCGTACCATAGGCGTCTGGGGAACTCCGTTGAAAATCTGTAGAACTTCAGTTATTCGGGAGATGGTGCGGGCGTGTTTGGAATTTCAGCGTCCGCGATGACCTGGTTGCAAATGCCTATACACTCGTCACAGATGTATACCTTTGGCCCGGCCACGAGCTTTTTCACTTCAATCTCTGACTTGCCACAGAAGGAGCAGCGCAGCGCGTCCTCCTTTCTGCGGGTTAAAAGCCTCAGCGGCGACTCTGTTCCAATTCGGAAACGCATCGCTCTAACTTTCCCTGCGCCTTGAGCGGCTGAAAAAGCAGGCTATCCAAAAGACTACTCGCGGTGCGTAATCACTTCGTCAATCAAGCCGTACTCTTTCGCCTGCACCGCTGACATGATCTTATCGCGTTCCACATCGCGCTCGACCGCGTCGTAGGATTGCCCGGAGTGCTTGGCGATAATCTGTGAGGTCAGCTCGCGCATGCGTATGATCTCTTCGGCCTGAATGCGAATGTCTGTGGCCTGTCCCTGCGAGCCGCCCGAAGGTTGATGAATCAGGATGCGCGAGTTAGGCAGCGCAAAGCGTTTGCCTTTCTTGCCCGCCGTCAGGAGCAGCGCAGCCATCGAAGCGCATTGCCCGACGCAGATAGTCGCAACATCGGGGCGGATGAATTGCATCGTGTCGTAGATCGCCATCCCGGCGGTAATGGAACCGCCTGGACTATTGATGTAGAGCCAGATGTCTTTCTCAGGGTCTTCAGCTTCAAGAAAGAGAAGCTGCGCGACGATCAGATTCGCAACCACATCGTCAATGGGTGTGCCGATGAAGATGAGATTGTCTTTTAAGAGACGCGAGTAAATGTCGAAGGCGCGCTCTCCACGCGACGTTTGCTCGACGACCATCGGGACTAGCATATTAACTCTGAACCTCTCTGAGCCGAAGGACAAGTAACGGGTAACGACTGAACGGGAGACAGGCCGTGTCGAGTTCTTAAGCTTCCGACGAAGAAGATTGAGTTTCCTGCTCTTCTGGCGCTTCGCTCTTCTGTTCAGTTTGCTCTGGGCCTGCAGCGCTGTCTTGAGAGGCGCTGGCTTCATCTTCTTCCGGTATTTCTTCGCGCCACTCTTCGTCTGTCACGCTCGCATTTTCAACAATCAGGTCGAGCGCTTTGCGATTGCGCAACCTATCGGCGATGCTAGTAGCGCCTCCTTGCTTTGTCAAGGCGACGCGCACTTGCTCCGGCGTTTGACGCGAACTCGCAGCAATCTCGTTGATCTCAGCTTCGATTTCTTCATCCGAGACCTCAATCTTTTCCTGCTCGCCAATCTTCTCAAGAAGCATTGAGCCGCGCACGTCAAACTCTGCCTGAGCTTTCATGGAATCACGCACGCCTTCCCAGTTGATCTGCTGCCCGCGTGGGTCCATCCCGCGCTCAATCATGTCGCGCACCGCCGCTTCGAGACGGTTGTTCGCCTGGTGCTCGCTCAAGGTTTCCGGCACTTCAAACGGATGCGCCTCAACCAGTTTTTTCATCACCTCGCTACGCAGGCGGTTATCCGATTCGACACCCGCGCGCTGCTGTAAATCTTCACGCACCTTCTCGCGCAGATTATCGAGAGATTCAAACTCTTCGCCCAGGCTCTTCGCCCACTCGTCATCAAGATCGGGCAATTCTTTGCGACGCACAGCCGTCGCCATCGCCTTATACTCAACCTTCTTTCCGGCAAGTCCCCTCGACGTGAAATCTTCCGGGTAATCAACTGTAAACGTCTTCTCTTCATCTGCCTTCACGCCGAGCAAGTTGTCTGTAAACTCCTGTTGGACGCCCGGCCCGCCAAGCTCCACGTCAACCTCATCAGCCTTGATGTCCTCTTCCTCCGGCGTCTCGACGAATTTGCCGTGAAAGTTCACCGTCACAGTGTCGCCCGCCTCAGCGCCGCGATCTTCAACCGGCTGTAGTGAAGCAGACGCTTCTCGCAAACCATCAATCACGCGCTCAACGTCCTCATCCGTCACCGGGCGAACACGCCGCGCAGCTTCCAGCCCCTTGTACTCGCCGAGCGTGACTTCCGGCAGCACTTCGACATGCACATGAACGTTGATCGGCTCCGTGCCCAGTTTGCCGAGTCCTTCGGAATTATCCAGATGTATGCCCGGCTCGCCGATAACGTCGAGCGCGTGTTCGGCTATCGCATCTTGAATTGCCTGCGGCACAATCTCCTGCAAGACCTCGCCGCGAATCTTATCCTTGAAGCGCGTGCGCACGACCTCGCGCGGCGCATGTCCGGGCCGAAATCCAGGCACGGTGGCATGCTGCGCGTAGCGATCAGAGACGCGGTCGTAGGCCGCGCGCACAGCCTCCGGCTCAATCTCTACCTTGATCTCCTTCCGCGTCGGAGAAACATCAATCAGTTCAGTCTTCATAAAATTTGAAGCCCGCTCCGGCGCTTACAGAGAGCCGAACGGGCAGCCTTCCTGTCGTCGAAAATTACGCAAATGATTTATGCGACATCAAAAACTTTTGGTGCGAAAGGGGGGACTCGAACCCCCACCCCTTTCGGGACACGGTTCTAAGCCGTGCGCGGCTGCCATTACGCCACTTTCGCACTCTTACATCCCTGAATTTCTATACGTGCCTTATTCAATTTGGCTTTCAGAAAAGTCCACGTCGTCAAGTCAGTGAGATTAAAAGATTGAGGCGCGATTGTCTAGCGACCATAAAAATTGGTAGTGGGGTAATAGTTTGTTGGGGTTTATAAAAAACTCTTGACAGGTGAGGACGCCCTGTAAGGGGCCGCATGTTGCTGATAATGCGCGCAAGCTAATAATTGACGAAAGGCGTGCTATCGAAAGGGTTCGCTGCAATCAGCGGTCTAATTAGTCAGCAATTGACCTTTATCGAAAAGGAAAGCTCATCCAGATGACGTACCATCGAGGGTGACTAGGGGCTGATAAGCGATGCCATTCCTTATTCGTTGATGACTGTAACTTGAATAACTCATCGTGTCCGCCCGATTAAAATGTCGTGGCTGCCATCTCCTGAGAGATTAACTTGTCCCTTATATAATTGGCGGTTCCCTTCTCGTACAACAATGTCATATACCCCCTCAGTTAAATTACTGATGTAGTATTTACCATCATCTCCGGTCAGCGATCTGCCTTTCTCAACGTCATTTTGGCTAATAGTCACCCACACAGAAGTAAACAGCTTGCCTGATGAGGATTTTACTACCCCCTGTATATGGGTCTCGCCTGACTGGGCACGGAGATCAATAGAGAAAACCATAGCTAATAGAACAATCCCGAAGGCTGCCTGAAAAATGTGTCTGAGTTTCATAGCGCGCTCCTTTATTTATCCGCATCTAAAAGTAAGATTACAATTCAGGCCAGCGTTATTGCTGAACGTAGTATTCAATCAAGGCCCCGTTCACAGTCATCTTACCGTTTAGCTTGTCGAGTAATCCTCTACCGCTCTTCTCACGAACCGAGTCCCGTGTGATTATTGAATATTGTCCGAGAGGTATTTCCGGGAAGTTAAAAACCCCTGAATCATTTGTCTTATACGTTAGATATTTGCCCTCTGGTAGGAGATAGACTTCAACCCCGGCGAGTTGCTGCCTTCCATCTTTGCTCATAACCGTTCCACGAATGGTCTGCTTCTTATCCGTTGAGGTGGAAACACCGTCTTTAGGATTAACAGTGGAGGCAGTATTCTCCCTTAAAGATGCTAATTCCTTCTCCAATCTTTCAAATTTTTCCACATCTCCGCGCCGCAATTGGGGAACGATGGCGATAAAGGAGACTCCGATAGTACCTATCATGGCTATCAAAGCGGTCAAAACTGGTATCCATTTAGAGCTTTGTGATGTGTCCTTTGGATTTTGTGAGGAAGCTTCTCCCTCATCAACCTTGTGGGGGTGAATCCGCGCGCCCGAGTCCTTTGAATCTTGTGAGGAAGCTTTTACCCTTTGTGGGGAATGCCTCATTATTGATAGCGGTCTACTCATGATGTTCTCCCTTCAGAGAGAATTAAGCCGTCGGTGACGAACAGGCTAGTTCCGTTAAGTTGAAAGGATGGACGAGGCGTCGAACTTCAGCGGGCTTGAGAAATTCCGTTCGACGAGGCTGCCCCACTCCGGTTTCAAGTTGAGCCAAGAGACTCACGTATGCGAAGAGCAACACCTATGCCAGTTGGGGCTGAGATTTAAATGAATAGAAACAGGCTTGATTTTGTACATTTTTTTCGTCGGGTAGGGGCAATGTCCACGATAGTGGGCACTATGCTATCCGGGTGTCTACAAATGTAGACCTCTCCCAAACCGATCCTTTACCAGAGGCGCAAAGAAGGGCTTTCGCTTATCGTTTTTCAGGCAAAGCTGGCGTCGCCGCCAGCCACAAGGCAGGGAATTAGCCACCCCCAAATTATTACTCGACTACCTGAAAATGGTCAGAGCGTGCGAGTCACTTTCGATAAGGAGCGCGGCGCGTCCGCGTCCAGACCTTTGGCATCCGCCAGAAGCGCGGCGAAAAGCTGGCCGGGGATGATGTAGGGAATGGGAGCGAGAAATTCATTGATCTCGCCGGGCAACATGATCGCGCGGGTCGAGGCGCGTGCGGCTTCCTTGTCCGAGGTGATGACGAGGGTTTCTGCACGAAGCTCGCGCAGGCGTGCGAGCAATTCTTTGACGCCGCCAAGCATTGCGCCCGGTGGAGCGAAGAGGATGACGGGGAAGTGACGCTCGACCATCGCCAGCGGGCCGTGTAAGAAATCTGCCGACGAGAAGCGTTCGGCGACAACGTAGCAGGTCTCCATCAACTTCAGAGCAAGCTCGTAAGCGTTGGCGTAGATCAGGCCGCGACCGACGACCACGCAGTTTTCCATGAAGACGTAACGCTCGACGAGTTCGCGTATCGCTCCCTGCTGCTCAAGCGCGCGGGCAGCGTGTTCTGGAATCGCTTCATAGGCCGGGGCGGTATTACCGTCCGAAAGCGCAGAGGCGAGCATGTAGAAGAGAAGCATCTGCCCTGTGAAAGTTTTGGTCGCGGCAACAGAACGCTCGCGCCCGCCATGCATGAGCAGCGTCTCGTCCACCACATCCGTCATTGACGAAGTGGCCTCGTTCGTAATGCCTACCGTGTATGCTCCGCAGGCTCGCGAGTTCTCGAGCACGCGGTTGATGTCTTCGCCTTCGCCTGACTGTGAGACGCCGATCACCAGAGCGCGTGAGAGTTTCAACCTGGCATTGTAGATGGTATGAACCGAAGGCGCGGCGAGCGAGACGGGAATGCCTGTCGTCACTTCGAGCAGGTAGCGACCAAACAGCGCAGCATTGTCGGAACTGCCGCGCGCGACCAGGACGATCAAGTCAACATCGCGCTCTTTCAAAAACGCGCCGAGGCGGTCGACCTTTGCTCTCTCTTCCCGGATTGTTTTCTCAAGCGCCGCCGGTTGTTCGGCAATCTCCTGAAGCATTAAAGACAAGACGTTATCCTCTGTGTCTGCGGTGGTGATTTATTGACATCCAAATCGCCGCCGTGATATTTGTCAGCGCGGAAATTCAGTCCGCCTTTCTACAGCGACCACACAATAGTGAAAAGAGACGAAGAGCGCAACAAATACGTCTTGAGGTAGCGCGATGGAAGCAGCAGCCGAAGTACACAAGAGCAGCCTGTCAGGGCGCATGTTGTCGCTCGACGTGTTTCGCGGGATAACTATCGCGGGCATGATTCTCGTCAACAATCCGGGGACGTGGAGCAGTATCTACTGGCCGCTGGAACATGCTGAGTGGGACGGCTGGACTCCGACGGATTTGATCTTTCCATTCTTCCTCTTCATTGTCGGCATCTCGATCACACTTGCGTTTGCGCGCCGCGTCGAGAGCGGCAATGAGAAACAGGAGCTATTGACGAAGGTCATCAAACGCTCCGCGATCATCTTTGCGCTCGGACTCTTCCTCAACGGCTTCCCCTACTTCAACCTCGCGGAGATTCGCATCGCAGGCGTGCTTCAACGCATCGCCGTCTGTTATTTGGCCGCCTCTCTCATCTTTCTCAAAACACGCTGGCGAACGCAGGCCATCACAGCGGGCGCGCTGCTTCTTCTTTACTGGGTTCTGATGACGGTTGTGCCTGTGCTTGTCTTCGGCGCGGGTGATCTGAGCAAAGAAGGGAATCTCGCGGCGCACGTTGATCGCTGGCTGATGGGTAAACATATCTGGAAGGGCGGCGTGGTTTACGACCCTGAAGGATTATTGAGCACGATCCCCGCGATTGCGACTACTCTGGCAGGCGTGTTGACAGGACACTGGCTGCGCTCGCGCCGCACGCAGTTTGAAAAAGTTGGGGGCATGTTCTTCGCAGGAGCCTGCGCGATTACGGTCGGCTGGGTGTGGCACTTCTGGTTTCCAATCAACAAGTCTCTGTGGACAAGCTCGTATGTCGTCTTCACGGCAGGGATGGCGCTGCAATTGCTCGCCATCTGCTACTGGCTCGTGGACATTAAAGGCTACCGTGCCTGGGCCAAGCCCTTCATCATCTTCGGCGTCAACGCTCTCGCGCTCTTTGTCTTCTCCGGCTTGCTCGCGCGACTGATGGGCATCGTCAAGCTGCCGAGCGGCGACGGCTCAAGCCTTGCGCTTCAGCCTTACATCTACAAAAACCTTTTCGCTTCCTGGGCCGCGCCCCTCAACGCCTCGCTCTTCTTCGCCATCGCCTACATATTTTTCTGGCTGCTCCTGATGTGGTTGCTCTACCGGAAAAACATCTTCATCAAAGTTTAGGTCAATCCCGGCTTGCTGGCAGATTAACCGCAGAGGACGCAGAGGGTCGCAGAGGAAATGCAGAGTTTGAAATAGCAGATAATAGGCTCTGAAATTTCAGATTTCTATTCTCTTTCCTCTGCGACCCTCTGCGTCCTCTGCGTTGAAAACTACCTTTCCTTAATTTATTGTTTCTTGTAACCCGGCCCGCGCAGCACGCGGCCTGGCAGTGATTTAGTGCGTTGTCCGTTATCAACGCTCAACTGGCCGTTGATGATGACGTAAGGAATACCTTCCGGGTACTGGTTCGGGTTTTCAAACGTCGAGCGGTCGCGCACGGTTTGCGGGTCGAAGATGGTGATGTCTGCGTATGCGCCTTCGCGCAAGATGCCTCGATTCTTCAAGCCAACACGCGTGGCGGGCAAGCCTGTCATCTTTCGCACAGCCTCTTCGAGCGTGAGTAGATGTTCGTCGCGCACGTAGCGCGAGAGGATGCGCGGGTATGAACCCCAGCCGCGCGGGTGGCCTTTGGCTGTCGAGAGCGGGCCGTCCGTTGCGCGCGCTCCGCTGTCTGTGCAGATGGAGACGAAGGGCGCGCGTAAGGCTGCGCGCAGATCGTCCTCGGACATCATGAAGTAGATCGCGCTCGTCGCTCCGTGATCTGCGAGGATTAAATCGAAGAGCGCGTCCAACTCATCCTTCTTCTGTTCGACGGCAATCTCGCTGATGCGTTTCCCTTGCAAGCCTTCAAGCTCCGGGTGGACGACAGAGCTGATGAGCACGCCCTGCGCGCCTCCGCTCCCCAGGTAGATATTCTCCCACTCGCTCGTGTCCGTCATGATCTCTCGCTTCAGACGCTCGCGCGTTTGCGCGTCGTGCAGGCGTTCAAGCATACGCTCTGTGCCGCCTTCCAAAGCCCAGGGCGGAAGGCAGGCGGTGAGCGCGGTGCTGGCAGCGGTGTAAGGATAAACGTCCGCGCTGATGTCCAGGCCGCTCGCGCGTGCCGCTTCTATGCGCTTGACGACTTCCGGCATTCGTCCCCAGTTCTTTTTGTAAGCGGTCTTCAGATGCCAGATTTCGACGGGGATGTGCGCGCGGCGTCCGATCTCGAAGACTTCCGCGAGCGAGGAGTCGAGCGCGTTGGCTTCGCTGCGTTGATGCGTCATGTAAATTCCACCGTAACGCTTTGCGACCATCGCCAACTCGACAATCTCATTTGTTTTGGCAAAGCGCGCCGGTACATATTGAAGTGAAGTGGAAACGCCGAGCGCGCCGTCCTCCATCGCGTCGGCCACGAGACGGCGCATCTGTATCAACTCATCTGCTGTCGGCGGGCGATTGTCGAAGCCTATGACGTAGGAGCGCACCTGCGTTGCGCCGACGAATGTTCCGAGGTTGAGGCCAATGCCCTGTCTTTCGAGACGGGCGAAATATTCACCGAGCGTGCGCCAGTCAACAGTGAGATTGTAGCGACGGTAGTATTCTCCCTCTTCCGCGATCAGGCGTTCGTTGATCGGCGCGACTGAGCCGCCCTCGCCCGTTATCTCCGTCGTCACGCCCTGCATCACCTTGCTCATCGCGCGCGGGTCAATGAGCAGGTTGGTTTCAGACTGGCCGAGCATGTCTATGAAGCCGGGCGCGACTACAAGGCCGCGCGCGTCAATCACACGCCGCGCGCTTGTCTTCGCCAGCTTCCCTATACGCACGATGCGATCATTCTTGACGGCAACGTCAGCCACATAGCCTGTACGCCCCGTGCCGTCAATCACGCGACCATTCTTGATGAGAAGATCGTACTGCGTGGTTGGCCCGGCGTTGCTTCGCGGAAGAATCGAAGAAGACAGAATGACGATGCTCAAGAAAGAGCCAATGACGATAGTTGATTTCATGGTAATTCCGGGAGAAAAGGTTTCTGAACCTGGGAATCAGAGTATAGAATGACCCGCTCCTTTAAGATACTATTTCATTAGCAAGAGCTTCGAGGTAGAATTACAGTCGCAGTTTAATAGCGAGGTATTAAAGTAGCATGATAGGGAAGACAAAAGACAGGCCATTTGAGAGCAAGGCTGCCAAGCCTCAACTTTCTGAGAGCCAGTTGTCCAGGCTGTTAAAGCGAGTGACTGTTGATCCGAGTATATGTCATGGCGAGCCGTGTATTCGCGGGATGCGAATAATGGTCAACACTATTATCAACTCACTTAACGGCGGTCTGCCTGTAGACGAGATTCTCCTGCGCTATCCAGACCTCACACACGACGACATTGACGCCGCAGTTATTTATTCGCGCCGAAAATGAGAATCAAACTGGATCACAATCTCTCACCCTACCTTGCGGAAATTCTTATCGAATTAGGACACGATACACTGACTGCTAACGAGGAAGGATTAAGTAAAGCGAGTGATGCGCTCTTGCTTTATCAAACAACTGTCGAGGAGCGGGTTTTATTCACACTCGATAAAGGCTTCGCCAATGTTGACACTTATCCGCGAGCCACGCACGCTGGTATAGTTGTTTTTGAGCAGAGGCGTAATGAATCTATCGAAAGAGTTGAAAGGCGACTTATTGCCTTTGCACGAAGTAGAATTCAAAAGAAGATAGAAGGACACACTGTGATAGTGGAAAAGACGCGCATAAGATTCCCAAGAGGTAAGCGTGAAAAAAGTGACTGAAGCGACAAAACAAAGACGACAGGTGACACTCGGCGAAGTGGCGCGGGTAATTAATGGAAAACTGACCGGAGATGAAAGCAGAGAAGTTCTGGACGTAACGCATGATTCGAGGCAGGCGCGCGAGGGGAGTTTATTCGTCGCCGTGCGTGGTGAGTTGGTTGACGCGCACCGTTTTATCGAACAGGTGATGGAGCAGGGTGCGGTCGGCGTTATCTCGGAGCTTGAGCGTCCTCAGAACTTCAGCGGGGCATGGATTGAAGTTGACGAAGTGCGGCCAGCGATGGCGCTGGCCGCCGCAACAGTTCACGATCATCCGTCGCGCGAGCTTCAACTGGTCGGCATCACGGGCACTAACGGCAAGACGACGACTACCTATCTCGTCGCAGCAATCGCTGAAAGCGCAGGTGAGCCTGTGGCGATGACGACGACTGTTGAATACAGGGTTGACGAGATGCGCTGGAAGGCTGAGCGCACGACTCCCGAAGCGACGGACATGCAGCGCATCCTGCGGCGCGCGGTCTCGAAGGGTTGTCGCGTGGCGGTGATGGAAAGCTCCTCGCAGGCGATTGACCTGCATCGCTGCGACGCGCTCCAGTACAGCGTTGTCGTCTTCACCAACCTGACGCGCGATCACCTGGACTATCACGGCACGATGGAAAACTACTTTGCCGCCAAGCGTCGCCTTTTCGATGGCAGCCTCGGCGGAACTCCGCGCGTCTCTGTCATCAACGTTGACGACGAGCGCGGGGTTGAGCTGGCAAACGATCTGGAAAGAAGCGGCGGCGCGGTTGTTCGCTACGCGCTCAACGGGGAGGCAGATGTAACAGCGACTGACGTGGAGCACACGCTCGAAGGAATGCGTTTTACGCTTCGCACTCCGCAGGGTACGCGCGAGCTTCAATCGCCGCTGGTCGGACGCCCGCACATTTACAACATCCTGGCGGCAACCGCGTCGGGGCTTGCGCTCGGCTACGACCTGGACACAATCGCACGCGCCATTGAAACCTGCGCGGGCGCGCCCGGTCGCTTCGAGCGCGTGCCGCATGGCGGGGATTTCGCAGTTGTTGTTGACTACGCTCACTCGGATGATGCGCTCGTCAACGTTCTACGCACGGCGCGCGACGTGACGCGCGGGAGAATCATCACAGTGTTTGGTTGCGGCGGCGACCGCGACCGCTCGAAGCGCGCGCCGATGGGCGAGGCGGCTGCGAGCCTGTCGGATGTGGTAATTCTGACTTCAGACAATCCGCGCACCGAAGACCCTTTGAGAATCTTTGCGGACGTTGAAGAAGGAATGCAGGAAACTTCCAAGCCTTACGAGAAGATAGCAGATCGCCGCGAGGCCATACACCGTGCCGTCATGGAAGCGCGCACGGGGGATTTGGTCATCATCGCAGGCAAGGGACACGAGGATTACCAGATCATAGGCCGCGAGACGTTTCACTTCGACGACAAAGAAGTAGCGCGCGAAGCTTTGGCCGCACCGCTTCTGCCTGAGATACTGCGCGCAGATAAGAGCTAAGGATACGTTTGTTCGATGCCGTCTTCGGAGAGTTCTTTTATCTTGGAATGAAAACTAATCGGCTTGAGGCAAGCGAAAGCGTGAGTGCCCCTTGTTTGAAGGGCACTCACGCCGGAAGGCCAATGGTCAAGAATCTATCTTCCCGGAGTATAAGGGGGTGGCGGCGGCGGTGCTCCATAATTCGCGCCGGGCACGGGCAGGTTGCTTCTCATCGCACCGGCGATAAGAAGAGCTACCCCGCCAAGAATTAAAACTATCCAACCCAGCCATTGTGTGGAGACATCAACTCCCATAGCCTCCAAAGACGCTGCATCTGTTTGTCCCAGCGCTTTCGCTATGCTCGATTTCATATTGATAAGGTTTAGGAGAATCACTCCGAGACTTACCACGCCGGTCAGAATCAACAGTTTGTACTTTCTCAGTACCGCCAGAACAATGGATGCGATCCCGGCCAGCAGCAGAACATATCCTTCCCAGCTTCCTGCTTTAATGGCATCAAAAAAGCTGGCGCTTTGACTAATGCCTGCCTGTGAAGCGGTAACGGTAACGATTGGCAGAAATATGCCGACTAAGATCAAAACTCCTCCAACAATGCCAAGTATGCGACTATCCATCTGGGGGCTCCTTTTGAGTTGAAACGGTTTCAGGGTTGAAGCGGCGACTAAGCCGCCCGGCTCCGCTTTGCGGTTAAAGTCAACAGTGCTTCTATGCCAAGTCGGACGGCAAGTCAAGAATAATTTTGCGAACACGACGGAAACGTCCGTGCTTCTTAAGGCTGATGGGTCTGGTCCTCTTCATCCGCAGGCTCATCTCCCACGAATGCTACACGCTGGCGGCGCGACAAATACCAGTAGACCGGCAGCCCCAACGCAATCAGGCCGAGGCCGATGAAGGCGTTCGGATTGATACCCTTCAAGCCTTCCGCCGGATACTTCAGGCGCAGGAGCATCCCTAACTCTGTGACGGCCTTTTCGGGGTCAGGCAGCAGCGTTGTGAAAAGCAGCCATCCGGTCACGATCAGGAAGAGAATGGGCACAACCGGATAACCCCACGCGCGATAGGGACGCTCGGCGTTCGGCATGCGCCGGCGAAAGACGAAGACAGAGGCTGTGACAAGCCCGTAGAAAATCCACGAGCCGAAGATAACGTAGTCCGTCAAAGTATCGAACGAGCCGGAGAGCGTCAGGATGCCCGCCCAGATGCCCTGAACGACGAGCGCGCCGATGGGCACGTGTGTGCGTGGGCTGAGGCGCGCGAGCCTCGGAAAGAAGAGACGGTCGCGCGACATGGCATACGGCACACGCGCGCCCGTCAGAATCGAAGTGTGCAGCGTCCCGACTGAAGAGGCCATCAGCGCAGCCGCGATGAGTCCGATGGCGACCGGGCCAAGAAAGCTCCTGGCTACTTCTGCCGCGACGGATGAACCCTTCGAGACGCTGGCGATCTCAGTCGGCGACATGACATAGAAGTAAGCTATGTTGACGAAGACATAGAGCAGGATAATCAGAATCGTGCCGCCGATGAGCGCGAGCGGGATATTACGCTGCGGGTTCTTGACCTCGCCTGCGACTAGCGTCAGGTTGTTCCACCCATCATAGCCCCAGAGCGCAGCCAGCATCGCCGCGCTGAAGCCAGCCATGCCCAGCATCTTCCCCGGGTCCACGTCCTGACAAATCCCGCCGACGTTCGCCATCCCGAAGTGTCCCCAGTTGCCGCTCGCCAGGATGAAAGCTCCAAGCCCGATTCCAAGCACGAGCGTAATCTTCACTCCCGTCAAGATGGTTGCGACCCACCCGCTGACCATCACGGTGGCGCAGTTGATTAAAGTGATAACAGCGATGAGCGCGAGAGCAACGAGTTGGAGGTAGCCGAAATCAAACTGCTTCCCGAAGAGGTTGAGCGTGAAGAAAGGCGTGCTCAACGCTCCGCCTGTGATGTCGTTGAGAAAGATCGCAAAGGCTACGGCGACGGAAGCCTGCGAGCCTGTCTTGGCGATAAAGATTTGCATCCAGCCATAGAGAAAGCCCCATCGCGCGCCGTAAGCCTCGCGCACAAAAACATACTCGCCGCCAGCGCGCGGCATCATCGCGGCCAACTCTGCGTAGGTAAGCGCACCCGCCAGGCTCAGTATGCCAGCCGCAATCCAGACGGTGATGACCATGCCGGGCGTCCCGACGTTGCACGTCATCACGCGCGCCTTGAGAAAGACGCCTGTGCCGACGACATTGCCGATGACGATGGAAGCCGCAGCCACGAGCGTCAGGCCGCGAATAAGTGTGACGTTGCTGGGCGCAAGTTTTGACATAGGTTAATCCGTTAGAATCAACTCCTAATAGGTTTCATTTAAGAAGCTGTTCGGAAAGTCTCTGAAAGCCCCGAAGGGGCGACGATGTAATAGCCTGGGGCATCGCCCCAGGAAAACAAGTCATAAATTATTATCGCAAGCCCTGAAGGGGCGGAATATTTATCTCGCCCTTTCAGGGCTTGCGGAATAAACTCGCCTTCTCTCCCTGTGGCGTTGCCACAGGCTATTACATCGTCGCCCCTTCGGGGCTTTTCCAAACAACTTTTTAAGGATCAGGCCGCGCGTCTCCGCCTGACTCTGCCCGTTAAAGTTTTCGCAGCCTCTTCTCCTGTCACGACCGCGCCCTCCATGAAGCCCTGCCAGTCGGCGAGGTGTTCTCCGGCGAAGAGCACGTTGCCGTGCGGCTGCTGCAACACGGGGCGAATTGTGAACCACTGCCCGGGGCGATAGAGGGCATAAGCGCCGCCCGTGTACTTGTCGCGTTGCCAGGCGTAAGACTGAATGCCACGCGCAAGCTGCGGAGCGCGTTCGTTGAAGGGGATGAGATCGCGCGTGATGATGTCTGAGCGTCTGGCGTTATCCTGCGCGGCGAGCACGTCGGCCTTCTCGCCGATGGCGTAGCTGCACAGGATTCCCTGTGTGCCGGGTTGATCTTTCGTGCTGTGAAAGTAATAGTGCGACGTGACATCGCTGACCAGAGAAAAATCCTCTGCGCCCCAGAAGCGATTGTCAAAGAGGACGGAGTTCTTGATGATGCGCGCGTACTGAAGCTGCTCGGCGGCTTCCGCGTAAGCGGATGGAAGCGGCGGGTCGAAGCGTATCTTATCAAGCACGCGCGGGGGCACGGTGCAGATGCAGGCGTCTGCGCTGAACGTGCCCGCTTTGGTTTTGACTATCACGCGACCCGCGCGCTGCTCAATCTCTTCGACGGGCGCATTGAGATGAATTGAAGCCTTGCCGATGCGCGACTCGAATTCTTGCGCAAGACGCGAATTGCCGCCGACCATCTTGTAGTCCATCTCGTTAGCCGGGCTGGACTCGAAATACTCTGCGGCTGCGGCGTAGGCTGAAACGTGGCGGATGGATTCGCCGAAGTCTGTGCTGTCCTGTAGATCGCGCAGGAGAAGGTCGTCTTCCGTAAAGCCTATCTCTTCGAGCCACGTCCACCAGTCGTAGCGATCAAGACGCCTTTCGTAATTCTCAAACAGACGTTTATCGCCCTTCTTCTTTTGCTCGTAGGTTTCTCTAAATTTCTCGAAAGCCGTTTTCGCTTGCGGCGAGAAGTCCCACTGATTGGGGCGCGAGACGACGCCGTTACGCATGAGCGAGGCTTGGAAGCGATGGTCTTTCAACCCAATTCCGAAATCATGACAAAGCGCCTTCATGCGCTCGTGGCTTTCACCGACCCACTCGCCGCCGAGTTCACACACGAGGTCTGAATCCTTGAAGCTGAAAGAGAGAACGCGCCCTCCCGTGCGCTCTCTGGCTTCGAGGATGGTCACATCCCAATGCGCCTGCTTGAGCGCGTAAGCGGCGGCGAGGCCGGAGAGACCCGCGCCGATGATGATGGCCGAATGTCCTCGACGCTGGATAGAGAACGAGTCCTTGCAGATGAGCGGAACGCCGATGGCGGCTGCGCCTGCCGCTTGAAGAAACTTACGGCGCGAAAGCTTACGGCCTGATAGATTTTGTTTGAGCATATTGTTGAAGCGTCAAGTCAGCACCGCCTGCGGTAGCGGGCGGGCAATGCTGAAACAAATACCCGCCCGCTTGCGGCAGGCAGTACTGACCATTTCTTACCAGACATCATTCGTCACCAGGTCGTCGTAGGTGTCCCGGCGGCGAATAAGGTCAACGCGCCCTTCATCGCGCACCATGACGGCTGCGGGCAAGGGGCGACCGTTGTAGTGAAACATCTGAGCGAGCGAGTAAGCGCCGCTGTTCAGCAGGGCGAGCACTTCGCCGGGCTGCGCATCGGCAGGCAGCGAGCGATAGTCGGGCAAGCGCCCTTCGCGCTCAATGTCGAAATAAACATCGCCGGAGTCGCAGAGCGGCCCGGCAACTTTGTAGTCTGAATCAGGCGCAAGGGTGGCGCGCGAGGCTGAGATGAGATGGTAGTACCACTTGTAATTGTTCATCGAGAGCAGCAAGTTGTAGCCCGCGTCCGTCAGCAACCAGACATCGCCGGTCTCAGGACGACGCTTGATGTTGCGAACGGTCGTTAAGACAAGCCCTGCATCGGCGATGATACTGCGGCCCGGCTCAAGGAGAATCGTCACGCGGTCGAGCAGGTGTTCGGCGTTCGCCTCGCGCGCGGATTCGCGTGCGACCTTTAGTGCAGCCGCAAGCACGTCTGCCGGTTCGAGGTCAGCGCCGAGCATGTCGCGCTCATGTTCGGGGAGTTGATCTGCCATTGAGCGGTCGCGCAGGTAGTTGACGGGAATCCCGCCGCCGAGGTTGATGTGCTCAAGCGTGTGGCCCGTCTCGCGGTGAAGCGTGACGAGATGCTCCCACATGGTTTTGAAAGCGGCGGCGAACGGCTCGACATCTGGAGTTTGCGACCCGACGTGGATGTGTATGCCGCTCGTATGCACAAGGTCGGGATTTTGAAGCGCGCGATGGAAAGCATCTAGCACTTCGGAGTAAGAGATGCCGAACTTAGAGGTGAGCAGCGCGGTCTGCAACCCTAAGTGCGAGCGCGTGCCGATCTCAGGCGTGAGGCGCAAGGCGATGTTGGCGCGCTTGCCGATTCTACGCGCAGATTTCTCGACAAGCTCGATTTCGTAAATGGAATCAACGTTGATGGAATAAATCCCTGCGCGCACGGCTTCATCCAACTCACTATCAGACTTGCTTGTGCCGTTGAAGATAATTTGCTCAGGGCGGAAACCAACGCGCAGGGCCTTGTAAAGCTCACCGCCGCTGTTGACTTCAATATCAATTCCAGAATCGAGCACGGTCTTGAGCACGGCCATGTTGGAATTGGCTTTCGAGGCGTAGCAGAAACGAATGGGACGCTCGACCGTTCGGGCGGCACGCTGCAAGCGTTCGATGTTGAAGCGGATGCGCGGCTCGGAAAAAACGTAGAGCGGCGAATCATAGTCGCCGACGAGCGAGAGGGCATCCACGCCGTTGATGGTCAAATGATTTTCGCGCGTTTCAAGGTAATCGGGGATAGTCCACGCCGGATGTTGGACTACGAGTTGCGATGACATCGAGGAAAACTCCAGAAAAATAATTTAGACGAGCGGGATAAACTTGAGCGAAGATAGTCTGATGACCCGCCAGGGTCAAGCTATTACTAAAAGCCACAAAGACACAGAGGCACAGAGGAAATATAAAATTGAAATTTGAAATCCCGAAGTTGAGATTCTTCTTCTCTGTGCCTCTGTGCCTCTGTGTCTCTGTGGCTTAAACTTCTAACCCTGCAACTGCATCATCACTTCCGCCGGGTTCCAGTAAGCGCGCACGGTCTGAATCAGCCCATCATCATTGAACTCGAAAATATCTATCCCTTCAAACCTGACATCGCGCCCGTTTTTGCCCTTGCCCCGCCCGGTCCATTTAACGGCAGCGCCGTTGCCCGCGATGAAAACGTGGTCTTCGGTCAAGCCAACCTTATCAAACGCTGCCAGGATAGCCGTCAAAAATTGCCGGAGCGCATCGTGGCCGGCTGTTGGCGGTGCGCCCACAGGATCGTAGCTCACGCCGTCGGGCGCAAACGTTGCGACCCAACTTTCCGTGTCCATCGCCCGCAGGGCTGCGAAGTAGGCTTTGATTGCTTTGGAAATAGTTTCGGGTGACATCTGTGGTTCATTTCCTTTCTCGTTCACGTTGAACTAAAAGACGGCGCAAGATTTTACCTGACGGTGATTTTGGAATCTGCTCGATGAATTCCACTTGACGAATCTTCTTGTACGGCGCGACGCGCTCCATCACAAACTCTTTAATCTCCTGCTCGCTTGCCTGGGCTTTCAGGACGACGAAAGCCTTCGGCACTTCGCCAGCCTCTTCATCCGGGCTGGGGATGACCGCTGCATCGGCAATTGCGGGATGCGTCAGCAGCACAGCTTCAAGCTCTGCGGGCGCGACTTGAAAACCTTTGTACTTAATCAACTCTTTGGCGCGGTCAACAATATAGAAATGGCTTTCTTCATCAGCGTAGCCGATGTCGCCTGTATGCAGCCAGCCTTGCCCGTCAACCGTTTGCGCTGTGGCTTCCGGGCGATTGAGATAGCCTTTCATCACCTGCGGGCCGCGCACCCAGAGTTCACCTTCCTGTCCCGATTCCAACTCGTCGCCGGTTTCGAGGTCAACGATCTTGCATTCGGTGTTCGGAATGCACTGGCCGACCGAGCCGTACTTAATCGTTTCCGGGTCTTCGGAGCACATGTGCGTGACAGGGCTGGATTCGGTCATGCCGTATCCCTGCTTAATCACGCAACGAAGTCGCTCGCAGCAATCAGCGGTCAGACTCTCGCTGAGCGGCGCAGCGCCACTCATGATGAGCTTGAGTTTTGAAAGATCGTACTTATCAATGACTGTTTGCTTCGCCAGCGCAAGGATAACGGGCGGGACAAGATGAGCGCGCGTTATCTTGTAGGTCTGCATCGTGCTCAGAAACTGCTCCAACTCGAAGCGCGGCATGACGACGAGGGTCGCTCCCTTAAAGAGACCCGTATTCATGATGACGTTCATGCCGTAGATGTGAAAGAAAGGGAGAACGGCGATCAGCGTATCTTGCTCCGAGACGCGATCATGCTCCTCAAGCTGGTAAAGGTTGGCGACCATGTTGTAATGCGTCAGCATCACTCCCTTGGCTGCGCCGGTCGTGCCGCTCGAATAGGGAAGCGCAACGATGTCTTCGCGCGGATTGATTTCGATTTCCGGCGCGAGTCCTTCGCTCTCAAGCAGCGAGGCAAACGACGTTGCGCCCGGCGCGTCACCGAAGACAAAAACCTCCTCCACGTTCGAGCTATCGCTGGCCTCGATAGCTTTCTCAATCAACTGCGGAACGGTCAGAAGATATTTCGCGCTCGCATCAGAAAGTTGATGAGCCAACTCGTCCGCTGTGTAGAGCGGGTTGATAGTGGTGACGATGCCGCCGAGACTTGCGACTGCGTGGAAGGCAACGGCGTACTCAATCAGATTCGGGCTGTAGATGGCGAAGACATCGCCTTTGCGAAAGCCGCGCGCAGCTAATCCAGCAGCCACACGCCTCACGCCCTCGCTCAACTCGCCGTAGGTCAGCACACGGTTTGTCGAGCCGTCAATCAACGCAGGCTTATCACGCAACTCTTCAGCCCGCCGCAAGACGGCTTGCGTCAGAGAGATTTCTGGAATCGCAACATCACTGTAGGGACTGCGGAAGATCATCAGGCGAAAATAAACAGTAAAGAGACGCGCGCGAGGGTGGAACAAATTGTGAATCAGGCCGGAGCCTCTATCTGTATTGCTCTGGCGTTGTATGTTATATACGTCCAATTCAATCCCGGACGCAACATCTACGAAGCTCAAAGGCGCGCCGGATTTCCAAAAAGGGGGCAGCAGCTATGACGCTAACCAGCAATTCAAACACCAGGAGCAAGGGCAACGAATCACGACCGGAGCCAACGCGCGATGAAGAGCAGGGCGAGACAAGCGAGCCGGACGCGCCGACCGGCAGAGAAGAGAACGCAGGCATGAGCACAATCCTCGACGGCAATCTGGGAACCGGCGTGCAACGGGACGCAGATGATGAATAGCCTTGACGGAGACGTTTGATGAAGGAAGCACAGACGCGCACTCAAACCTTTATCTGCCTGGCGAGCTATTTCAAAGGCGCGGAGTTTATACGCGAGTGCAAGCGTCAGAATTGCCGGGTCATCCTCGTAACCAGGGAGAAGTTTCTTCACGAAGATTGGCCGCGCGAAAGTCTCGACGACATCATTGCTCTGCCGGACGATGCCACCCCGGAGCTTTACGTTTACGCCGTCAGCCAGCTTGCCCGTCCGCAAAAGATTGATCGCATCGTCGCCCTTGAAGAGTTTGATGTCGTGACCGCCGGGTTAATCCGCGAGCACCTCTCGATAGATGGATTGACAAGCACGACGGCGCGCATCTTCCGCGACAAGCTCTCGATGCGCGTTCAGGCTCACCGGGCGGGAATTCGAGTCCCGGACTTCGTTCATGTGCTCAACTACGATGAGCTGCGCGCGTTTATGTCGCGCGTGCAGTCGCCCTGGGTCTTGAAGCCGCGCTCGGACGTGTCGGCGGTCGGAATCAAAAAGCTTGAAGACTCCGAGCAGGTCTGGCGCGCGATTGATACGCTCGATGAGAGAGACAAGCTGCGCGAACGCTCGCCCTACTATCTGCTCGAACGCTTTGTGGCGGGCGATGTCTTTCACGTTGATTCGCTCGTCAAAGGTGGCAAGGTCATCTTCGCCGGAGCTAACCTTTACGGGCGGCCTCCGATGGATGTGGCGCATCAGGGCGGCGTCTTCATTTCCAGAACTGTCAAGCACAACTCGGAAGATCAAAGGAAGCTCGTCAAGCTCAACCGCAAATTAATCGCCGCGCTCGGTCTCTCTCACGGCGCGGCGCACGCAGAATTTATCAAGAGCGCCGAGGATGGAGAATTCTACTTCCTTGAGATTGCGGCGCGCGTCGGCGGAGCGTACATCGCGGAGGCTTTAGAGGCCGCGAGTGGAATTAACCTCTGGCGCGAGTGGGCTGGAATTGAGATGGCGTGCGGTGGTGGCTCTTATAAACTTCCGGCGACGCGCAAGGAGTACGGCGGCATCGTGCTCTCGCTTGCGCGCCAGGAATACCCGGACACCCATGCATACACGGATGAGGAGATTGTCTATCGCGTCAAGAAGCGTCACCACGTCGGCCTCGTCGTTCGCTCGCCAAAACTTGAGCGCGTGGACGAGTTGCTCGACCAGTATGCGCGCCGTTTCAGCGAAGAGTTCACAGCCATCGCGCCGCCGCTTGAAAGACCGGAGTGAAAGAGGCCGTCACATCTCGTTTATAACTACACACGATACTGCACAGGAAGGTTGCGTAAGATGAAGAAACTTTTCTCATCGCTCATCTCAATTATGCTTGTTCTGAGCATCTGCAATATTGGACAGACGGAGGCGAGTGTTATCTCGCTTCAAGCGCGGCGTGGTGGTGGCGGCGCGAGCTTGAGGTTCGTCCCTAGATTCATTAGGGCAGCGAACAGAAAACTCCGTTACACGGTCAAGGCCAAGTATCCGCAAGCTACGGGCGTGCTGGATGCGCGGCTGGAAAAGCTTAACCAGGCGATCAAGAATTTAATCACAGGAGAAGTTCACGGCTTCACAAAAGATTTTCAAGCGCCGGAAGAACGAACGTTTTCTGCGGGCAGCACATTTGAATCAGGATATTCGGTTGTGCTGGCAACCAATGATCTGGTCAGCATTGATTTCGTGATTGAGACTTACTTTGAAGGCGCGATACACGGAAATAACAACAGCCTCGTCTTCAACTACGACCTCAATCTGGGGCGTAGCTTGAGCCTCGCAGAACTCTTCAAACCAAACTCCAATTACCTGAAAGTGATCTCCGACTACTCCATCAAGGCTCTGAGGAAACAACTGACGCCAGACCCGGACGACGATTGGATCGGAAAGGGCGCGGGCGCGAGCGAAGAAAACTACAAGAACTGGAACATCACCAGAAGGGGGCTAATGATAACCTTCGACCCTTACCAGGTAGCCTCGTTTGCCGAAGGCCCGCACGAAGTGGTCGTTCCCTACAGCGTCTTGAAAAATGTGATTGACCCGGCGGGGCCACTGGCTAAGATTGCAAGGTAAAACGGCGTTTGGATTAAAGATCGCTCTCAGCGAGGCCAGCCATTTTCATCAAGTGCCGGAGCAGTCCTACTTTTAAGGATTGGTTTCCGTGAATAGGAACAGATAGCCGCACATCACTTCCGACTTTTCCATAAATGTGGTGGCTGCCCTGCACGCGCAATAATGACCAGCCATGCCGCTCAAGAGCTTTCGCTAAATCTTTGCCGGAGATTGACCTCATACGGCGATTTCAAGCACGCGATCATCTTCCCCGACTTGCGTTGGCGATACGTCAACCGACAAGCACCCCTCAACTGCTTCATAGAGATTCTGAAGTAACTCCTCAAAGGTCTCGCCCTGCGTGGCGCATCCCGGTATGGCTGGAACTTCGGCCCAATAGCCACCCTCTTCCGCTTCATGCACTACCACTTTGATTTTCATGGCTTCAATTATACGTCCATTCATAAGGATGAGGCGAGCATCTATAGCAGTTTGCGATTGAGCGTGACCTTTTCGCCAATTTCAACTCCCCTCTTGCCTTTTTCCTTCTCATACCTCAGCCAGCGGCCAGATGTCCACGCTAATCTCTTCGGCGTAGTGGAGCAGTGGCTCACCTTTGGGCGATGGAAGCCCGTGCGATTCGATCATGGTCGAGTTGAGGGCAGAGAGTTCGGCAAGCTGTAGCTGCCAGGGTTGATGATAGATGCGGCAGCGGTAAAGCTTCTGCTTGTGCGCGGTGTAGAGGCAGTAACGCTCGGTCAAGAAAAAATCAAGCGAGTCGGGATGCGTGAAGGGCATCGTCTCGCCAATCTTCCACGTCGCGTCAAACTCTGCGCGGGGCGCGCCGCGTTGTTCCGCACGACTCGAAGAATAAACGATGGTCTTTTCTTTCTCTTCCAGTTTCATCCGAGCGTTGAAGTACGGCAGATGAAAGAAGGTGCGCGCCGTCATTACCGCGACAGAGCTATTGGCATCGAGCGAGAAGAACAAGACGCCCGGCACGCCGTCCAGATGAACGTAAGTGCGAACGTTCAATTCGTGCATGCTGTTTAGTCCGGGCACGGGCGGCAGGTAGGGCGGGAAGGCGCGAATGTCCCACATCGTAAACGGTATGACGGCAATCCACGCCGAGCCGTCGAAGGTATCAATCTGGAGCCGCTCAGGAATCAATGGGCGCAGAGACTCTTCCCGTATGCGCCAGTGCATGAAGAGCAGCTTGCCCCAATCCTGATGCATAACGGGCTGCCCCTCCGGGCGCGCACGCGCCGCCAGCCGATCAAGCTCACTCAGTTGCTCTTTCATCTTTTAGGTTGCAGATTGCAAGTTTCAAGTCTTAAGTTGGATCGCTCTTGGAACCTGGAGCCTGGAACTTGGAACTTATTTCTTGTACTTATTTATCAGTTGCTGAAGCCCGTCGGTTGAGTTGTTATGACGGAATTTGTAGTAGCTCTGTAAGGCGGGTGTTACTTGATCTGAAATCTGCTTATACTCCGGCTTGGCTTCGGAAAGCGCGACGGCCTGCGCGTATAATTCGATAACCCTGTCTAGTTGTTCCCGTGCCTGCTTGAGCGCGGCCTCGCCTTCCGCAGGTGTCGGGGCGCTCTTGTACTTATTAACGAGCGCCGCGTAGTCATCATCAGCAAAATTGCCGAGCAGGGCATACACGGACGGGTCTGTGGTTTTGAGCGCGACGGCTTTTTCCAGCCTGGTTTTAGCAGTAGCCTTGTCGTCCAACCTGAACGCGATGATGCCCACTTCACGATAAATCACAGGCAGCCAGCGGGTCTTGAATGCAGGCCACTCCGCAGCCTCGATCTCAGCAGGCTTTTTGTCAGCTTCCATCAACTCAATGGCTTTCATGCCGTATTGCTGGCTCTGCTTGATAAAATTCGAGTTGCCGCGCACGGCTTCGTTTGAGCCGGCGATGGTTAGGCGCATCAGCATAGTTATATCTTCAGGATGCCTTCCAAGCCAGGTGGCAGTCGCGCGGAAGCCCTCGTCAAGTTGGTTGTTATCGAGATAGGCTGCAATCAAGAGAGGCTCAACGGCATCAGCTTCTGCGGGTTGATTGAAGAACTCCAGGTAGGTTTGAGCCGCAGAGATTTTCAGCGCGCGCTCCTGAGTCCCACTGATCTCCTCTGCCAGATGTTTAGCAATCTGTGGCCGGACGACGCTCTTCGGATACTTCTTGACGAACTCGGCGCTGGCCTGGAGTTGAGCTTCCAACCCTTTCGCATCGGTGATTTTCTTTGCCGCCTTGCGCTCATCGTCCGACAACTTTGGTCCCTGAGTTTTATCCTGCTGCGCGGGCATGAGCGTCAAAGCTGAATCTAATCGCAACACGCTTGTTGCCTGTGTGTAAACGGAAGAACGCGCGATGCTGCTTGTCGCTCCCGTCAATCCCAAGATGCACGCAAAGAGCGTACACGCACGCGAGAATGCTTGATGCCTCATCATCCAGGCTCCTGTTCCAGTATTTTTTGCTGCGTGCAAACGATCTCTATGCCGCTAGCGCGGCTGATTGATGCACGATCTTGAGTTAACTCCGCCCAAAAGCTTCACACCGAGTTCGGCTTCAAATATTTGCCGAGCCAGCCGAGCACAGTGTTGTACCAGAACTCGGAGTTCTGCGGCTTCAAGACCCAGTGGCCTTCGTCCGGGAAGTAGAGAAGCTTGGAGTCCACGCCCATGCGTTGCAAGGCCGTAAAAAGCTGCAAGCCTTCCGTGACGGGCACGCGGTAATCAAGCTCGTTGTGAATGACAAGCATCGGCGTGTGGAAATTCTTGACGAACATGTGCGGCGACCACTTCGTGTACATCTCAGGGTTTGACCAGGGCGTGCCCTTGAATTCCCAGTCGGTGAACCACAATTCTTCCGTTGCGCCGTACATGCTTGCCAGGTTGAAGACGCCATCGTGTGAGACCAGAACCTTGAACTGGAATCGCTTGTCGTTGTTGTGTCCCTCGATCCAGTTAGACATGTAGCCGCCATAGGACGCGCCCGCCCCGCCGATGCGATCTTTATCTATGAAGTCGTTGGCGGAAACAACGTAGGCCACGCCGTTCATGATGTCCGTGTAAGCCTTGCCGCCCCAGTCGCCGGAGATTTCATCTATGAACTTCTGCCCGAAGCCTGTCGAGCCGCGCGGGTTGGGTGTGAAGACAACGTAGCCTGCGCTTGCGAAGACCTGCGGATTCCAGCGATAGCCCCAGTTGTCGTTCCACGCTCCCTGCGGCCCGCCGTGAATCAGCACCAGAAGCGGCCACTTCTTTGTGGGCGTAAAGTTGGCGGGCTTGACTATCCAGCCGTTAATCTTTGTCCCGCCCGCCCCCGTCCAGGAGACAGGCTCCTGCGGTTTGAGGCCGAAGCCGGAAACGAAAGCCTCGTTGGTGCGTGTGAGTTGAGAAACACCGCTCCCGTCGGAGTTGGCGCGGAAAAGCTCTGTCGGCATCGTCGAGCTGCTGCGCGTGAAGACGAATGTTCTGCCGTCCTTGCTCACCTGCACGTCATCGTTGAAGCCGTCCGGGATCAGCTTCTTCATCTCGCCGTTGCCGACAGAGATTGAAGATACGGGTTGAAACCCGTGCTCGCCTGAGACGATGTAAATCTTCTGGCTGTCGGGCGAGAAGGTGAAGCTCTCGACGTAAGCATCTAGGCTATCCGTGAGCGAGCGCGACTTTCCGCTCTCGCGGTCATAGAGCATCAGTTTCCAGATGTCGCTCTCAAAACCCGGACGCGCCTGCGCGCGATAGGCTATGTAGCGACCGTCGGGCGAGAAGGCTGGCGACGAATCGGCTGCCTGGTTGCTGGCCGTAATGCGCGCAGCTTCGCCGCCCGTGACGGGAACAACGAAGATGTCGCCGTTCGTCGAAGTGGCTTCAACCTTGTCTCTGTTAGAAACGAAGGCCAGCTTCTTTGAATCCGGCGAGAAGGCATAGTCGGTCGGCCCGCCGAGGCTGAACGGTGGAGCGTCCCAATCGCCCGGCGTCAAATCCGTCGTGTTGCCCGAATCAACCGCGACAACGAAGACATGCGTGCGCTTGTTGTCCTTCCACGCATTCCAGTGGCGATAGAGCAGCCGCTCGGCGATCTTCGCCTTGACCTTGCTCTCTTCGGCAGCTTGATCCTTCTGCTTGTTGCAATCATCGGTCGTGCATTCAGGATAAACGTCCGAGACGAAGGCAATCATCTTTCCGTCCGGCGACCAGATGGGATCGCCCGCGCCGGTCGAGATGTTAGTAATCTTCTTTGTCTCGCCGCTTGCGACATCAATCGTCCAGATTTGCCCGCCGCTGACGTAGGCAAGCTTCCGACCGTCAGGCGACCAGCGCGGCGAGCTTGAGCGTGGGCCGCTACCCACGGGGCGCGGTTCTCCGCCGCCGATAGGCACGAGATAAACTTGAGAGATTCCGCGATTGGCCGTCTTGTCTATTTCCGTTATCGCGTAGGCGACCATCCGGCCATCGGGTGAAATCTGCGGGTCGGCGACACGACGCACCTTGAGCAGATCATTGATGGTGAATTGTCGAAACGTCTGGCCCTGCACTCCGCAGGCGAGCGCCAGCACAACAAGCAACACTCCGGTAGCGTAGCGTTTCATAGGCTCCTCTTTCCGGTAAATTTTTGAGAGCATATTACATCATCTGACCTCAGTTGAGCGACCGAAAACATTAGTAGTGGATCAGATTGAAGGAACGAGTTCAGAGTTCAAGCTTGAGCTTGCTCTTTAGCATCGGCAACCTGAAGGTTGTACTCTGAACTCACCCACCACCAAACTGACCGCTTATCAGTTTTGAGGAGCGGTCAGTTAGGGCAACGACATACTTGAGACACGACGGACTGAGAGCGTCGTCGCACCCCGCCCTTTCAAAGAGAGGTTTGGTTTTACTTACAATGTGAAGTTTACATTTCATACAAAGTATTGACATCAGCAATTAGCGAGAGTATTTTGACCACGCTTTAGCTGTTTCCTTACATCTTCACCTCTGTTGTTTGTTCTGACCTTCTGTCAGTCGTGGTTCAGATGAAGTTGTAAGCAGCTTCCGAAGTTTCCAGACACAAGAAATCTGTCACACATGTCTTTGCTCGGACAGTCAGCCGACCTGCGGCTTTCTATCCTTCACCGAGGAGAATAAAGATGCCACCCACCACCAAATTCAATAACAGTTATTTGCTGACGAATCGTTACTACCCTGCCGAGCAATTGTCTAGTTACATTTACCCGCTCCCCCCGGGACAGTTGTATTTCTACATGGCTCCGGGTCAATATAATTACAATTACAATGCCTACAAGCCCGTAAACGCCAGCCCCACCAAAGTTGTCCCCGCAACATTCGCCCAGCAAATTGAGAAAGACCTCAAAATAGCTATTGCCAATGGCTGCCCGCAGATCACGGTCTACGTTCATGGACTTGCCAATTACTTATCGGATACCTGCAATGAATTAGGCCTCTACGGCGCTAACCTGCAAAAGCAAGGTTATAACGGTCTGGTAATCGCTTTCGATTGGCCTAGCTACGGAGATTATGAAAGCTGGTACAATTATGGCTCGCTCCCCTACAGTTTTCCCCCAACCGCGACTTCCGGCACGATACGCGACAATATCAACGGCAGCATCCAAAGCTTCATTACCATGCTCAGTCTACTCTCCGGCATCTGTCGCAAATATAATGCGAAGCTGAATTTCATGTGCCACTCCGAAGGCAATTACATGCTCATGCTCGCGATGAACTACGTTACTTTTACCCCGACAGCTTTTATGAATCAGGTTCTGCTGCTCGGAGCCGATATCAACGTGGGCGCACTGCAAACACGGGGAAAGTCTCCCTGGTCTGGCCAGTTAGCTGTCCTTAATCCTTACGCTGTGGCGACCACTGTTTACTGGTCGAGCCATGATGATGCACTTCCGTCGTCGGAAGGATGGACTAACTACCATAATCCACAGTATCCCAAGAGGCTTGGCCTGCATGGCCCTTCCAGTTTCGGGTCTAGGGCAATGATACCCATAGCTTATGGCCTAGACTGCTCGCTGGTGGTGAATCGTACGGTAATGAATAAAACAGGCGTGCCTTCGTCAGTCAGCGTCCACTCCAGCTACTTTTACATTCCACAGGTGTTGCAGGATATGGCGCAAACGCTCAACGGCGTGCCGCCTGCAAAAGTTACCAATCGCGTGAGCGCCAGACAGCCTAATGGCCGTGCTTTCACTATGAAGCTTAAGAGCAGTCTCCTGACCGGCCCCTTCGTTCCTTCAGGCAAACGTTTGGAAACCCTGAAACCGAAGGCGCGGAGAGCTAATACACGGGCAGGTAAAAAAAAGGGCGGTGATAAGGGGTAGTTTTGCAAATAATTTTTGGCCCCTTTGTCGTTGGAGTAAGCTGCCGAGAGGCTGGTTCTGTCTCCGGTAGCGACGTTGGGCTTAGACACCACAACTTCCAACACAGAGCGGTGAATACTTCCTCTATTCTCTTTTCAAAAGTGATAAGCGGTCAGTTGGAAATACCTGTGTTACTGCTCAGGGAAAATGTCCGCTTGGTGCTCAGCGATAATGTCCATCTGTCGTTTCATGGGTGAGTTGTAAATAACCAACCGCGTCTTCTGGCTTGTGCGGCAGCTTTTGCTTGCGGGTTA
>JAVHWL010000041.1:0-15090 GCA_032159825.1 Acidobacteriota bacterium | reverse complement strand
TGCTAAAGCATCTCTGAGGGACGGCACTCTGTGAGTGTTCATGGATTCCTCCGTAGAAGTTTTGGTTTGGCAACCTCATTCTACTGGTGGAATCCGTCCCTCCTCTCGAAAATGAATAGACCCTGGACTTTGCCTTCCCCTCACTTGCTTCTCCTGTACGCTTTCCGTATAATCCTTCGCTTGCTCTGAGCGCGGCGGTTTCATCCGGTGGGTTCGCGCCCACTTTTTCTTTTGCGCGAGAGCTATTTGAACAATCGAGGAGCGAGGGTCTGGTGGGTCAGGGTTCGATTGAAGAGCGTGTGCGGGCAATTACTGAGCGTGTGGCATTGGATCACGGGCTTGAACTGGTTCACGCCGAAGTCGCAGGCCCCGAAGGTAAACCCATCATACGCATCTTCATTGACAAGCCGGAAGGTGTGACTCATAGCGATTGCTCGGAAGTCAGCCTACACGTCGGCACTGTTTTGGACGTGGAAGACTTCATCCATTCGCCTTATACGTTGGAAGTATCAAGCCCCGGTCTGGAGCGCGGGCTGTACAAGCGCCAGGATTACGAGCGTTTCGCAGGACGCGCCGCACGGATGAAATCACGCACGCCCGTGAACGGCCAGCGCAACTTTCGCGGTCGAATCATTGGCATCGAAGGCGAGCAGGTACTCTTTGAAGATAAGACGAGCGGGCACGTCCGAGTGCCACTTGACGCAATCGTCAAAGCGAATCTTGAGTTGGACGTTGAAGAAGAGTTTCGTCGCGCTAAGGAGCGCGAGATGGCAGCGCAGGCCGCAGGCAAGCCAGACGGCCATCAGCACAACTGAATAACAATTGAATAGGCCAAAGAGCGCGAGAAGGTTTCCAGGGCGCTTCGGCCACCCGAAAGAGAAAGTAAATGAGCACATCCATCGCCGCTAACATTGATGCCCTTTGCCAGGAAAAGGGCGTGGACCGCGAAATCGTCATCGAGGCGATGAAGGAGGCGGTGCGCGCGGCAGCGCGTAAGCAATTCAAGTCGGGCGAGGACATACAGGTTGACTGGAATGCTGAGACCGGCATAGAGCTTTCCGCGTCCAAAGTAGTCGTTGATGAAGTGACAGACCATGCGACGGAATTGTCAATTGAAGAAGCAAGAGAGATGGCTGGCGACGAGGTGGAGATCGGAGACGCTCTTCTTCTGCCCTTGCCGATGGAAGAGCTTGGACGCATCGCTGCGCAGACCGCCAAGCAGATCCTCTTTCAGAAGGTGCGCGACGCCGAACGCTCGAACATCTACGACCAGTACATAGACAAGATAGGCGATCTCGTCAACGGCTTCACTAAACGCTTCGAGCGCGGCAACATCATTGTTGACCTGGGGAACATGGAAGCTATTCTTCCACGCTCGCAGCAGTCGAGGGGTGAGCAGTGGAATCAGGGCGAGCGGATTCGCGTCGTCATCAACAACGTCTCGAAGGAATCTAAGGGGCCGCAGGTTGAAGTCTCGCGCACCAGCCCTGAACTCCTGCGCCGCCTGTTCGAGATGGAAGTGCCGGAGATTTACGACGAGACGGTTGTTATCAAGTCCTGTGTGAGGGAACCGGGCGAGCGCGCGAAGATTGCCGTCACATCCAACGAGCGCGATGTTGACCCGGTGGGCGCGTGCGTCGGCATGAAGGGTTCGCGCGTGCAGGCGATAATCAGAGAGCTGCGCGGCGAGAAGATTGACATTATCGAGTGGTCGGACGAGCCTTCGGTGTTCGCCGCTAACGCTCTCTCGCCCGCCAAAGTGAATCAGGTTCGCATCACGGACATTGAAAATCGCCAGATGGAAGTGATCGTCAACGAAGATCAGTTATCACTAGCCATCGGCAAGCGCGGGCAGAACGTCAGGCTCGCCACCAAGCTTGTCGGATGGAATATAGATATCCGCAGCGAGGAAGAGTTGAAGAAAGAGGTCGCGGAGCAGATGGGCGCGCTCATCGCATCCGGCGCTGCTGTCCCGCTCTCTGTGATTGAGGGTGTCACGGCGCAGCAGGCCGACGCGCTCGCCGAACACGGCATCGAAGACATTGATGCGCTGGCCGCAACTTCCGTGGACGATCTGGTCGAATACCTGGATGTCAGTCTCGATGAAGCTGAGAGCATGTTGAGCGCGGCGCAGGCCGTCATTGCCGCCCGCGAGGCAAGCAAGCAGAGTGCTCAAGAGGCAGAAACTTCTGAGACGGAAGAGACCGGGACCGCAACCGCGCCGGAGGAAGGCGTAGGGGAAGAATCGGCAGAAGCTGTGGGAGAAGAAGGCGCGATTGATGAAGAGACAGAGACACCTATTGAGACGACTGAGATTGTTGAGCAGCACGGCGTCTCCGCCGAATTCGATCCGACGATTGACGCGGATGAAGTCGAGCCTTCTAAAGAGATGACCGCGAAAGGTTATGACGAAGCCGTCGAGCAGGGCGAGCCGTTTAGCGCCGAGCCGGAGATTCTGGCCCAGGATTCCGCAGACCCCGTTGCGCTGACTGAAGCCGACCCGATCTCGCAGGATGAGTTACTGCTTCAAGAAGTTGGGCGCGATCTTCGTCCTGACACGATCACATCCGCTCCCGACATCACGTCAACAGGCGCGGCCATGATTGAGGCTGCCGAGAAAGTTGGCGAGGGCGAGCCGCCCGTTGAAGAAGATGCGGGATTGCAGTCGCCGCGCGCCAGCTTCGCTTCCGAAGCGTCTGCTCCCGAAGTTCAAACAAGTTCCGCTCCCGCTCCAGCCAGTAGTCCAGAGGCCGCACGGATCGAGAGCGCTGATGACGAGAAGCAAACAGATGCTTCCGAAGACAATGCGGCCCAATAACCGTAGCGTGCGCGCTCGCATCAAAAGCGCGTTTCGCTCCTTGCCTCCAGAAGCCCACAGAGCAGCGCACTTCTCTTAAGTCGCGCAGTTTCAAAAAAGGTTTTGAAGGCAAGAGTCCTTTAACTTTTTTTGAAGCGCGCGACGCCGTTTTATCGAAAAGCGTCGAAGAAGGAGTGCATGACCGCACACTCATCAAAGGTTCGTCTGTACGATCTAGCCAAAGAACTCAAGCAGGACACGAAGCGTCTCATAGAGGAAGTCCGACGTGAGGGCGTGGACGTGAGCGTCCCCTCCAACTCCGTCTCGAAAGAGTTAGCAGATAAGATTCGCAATCGCTACTTCCCGAAGAAGGAAGCCTCTGCCCCGCGCGCCGTCAAAATTGTTAAGCGACCGCCGCCCCAGGTTGTCGCGGAAGCAACGGTTGTCGAAGAGATGGCCGCGCCTGCTGCGCCGCCGGAAATAACGGTTGAGCCGCCGCTCGCGCAGCCTGTGGTGGCTGAACCGCCCGCCGCAAAGCCAGCCTCCGTGCGACAGGTCAAGATACTCACGCCTGCGGCACGCGCCGAGCGTCCTGCCGTCGCAGCCGAAGCGACCGCACCCGCGCCACAGCCCGCGCCGGAGGAAGCCCAGCCACCCGCGCCAAGTTCAGCCGAACTTTCATCAATACCGGAAGCAGTTGTTGCCTCCGCGCCTGTTGAAGAGATCATAGAAGCGTCGCCCGCAGCCTTAACTCCTGCAAGTGTTGTTCAGCCGCCTGCCCCGTCAAGACAGGTAAGGGTCTTGCGGCCCACTGCCGCTGCGATCAATGCAGGCGTCCGTGTAGGCGAGCGCGCACCCGCGCCTATTGTCACGCCGCCGCCTCCTCCGCCCGTTAGTCCGCGCGAGCGGCGCGAGCGGCAGGAACGAGCCGAACGCGGCGACAGGCCCGGTGGTGAACGCAGTGGTGGTGGAGGCGAACGCAGCGACCGCAATTCACGCGCGCCGGTAGCTCGTGCCGAACGCGGCGGAACTCCTGGCGAAACAGCCACGCCGCAGATAACTTACATTCCATCGCCGACAGACGGGCGAGGTCGCGCTCGCGGGCGCGGCGGACGAAACACCACGCGCGGCGGCGGAAAATCGCATGAAGGCGGACGCGGCGGGCGTTTTGACCGCGACTACATTGCGCCGCCGAAGACTCTCTCGCTCGAAGACCGCATCGCCGGTCGCCTGAGCATGTCGGATGTTGCGACCATCGCGGGCGAACTCAAGCCCGTGCGCATCGTCGAAGGCTCAACCGTCAAGGAGTTTGCTGAAAAGCTCGGCATCAAGCCGAAAGACATCGTGACGCTGCTCCTGCAACGCGGCGTTTTCGCAACCATCAACCAACCCTTGAACGACGATGTGGCGGTTGACCTCGCGCATCGCTTCGGCTACGAAGTGACCTTCGTGCCGTTTGAAGAGATGGTCGCCGAAGAAGAGTTTGAAGAGTTGATCGCTACTGACTCCGACGATGTAGAGGAGCCTCGCGCTCCTGTCGTGACAGTCATGGGCCACGTGGATCACGGCAAGACTTCCTTGCTCGACGGTATTCGCACAACCGATGTTGCGGCAGGTGAAGCAGGCGGCATCACACAGCACATCGGCGCATACAGCGTGCAAGTGCCAAGCTCGGACAATCCCGGCGAGACGCGCCGCGTGGTCTTCCTGGACACGCCGGGCCACGAAGCGTTCACGATGATGCGCGCTCGCGGAGCGAAAGCGACCGACGTGGTTGTGCTCGTGGTTGCAGCAGACGACGGCGTGATGCCGCAGACGATTGAGGCCATCGAGCACTCGCGCGCGGCAGGTGTGCCCATCGTCGTCGCCATCAACAAGATTGACCGTCCAGACGCGAATCCTGATCGCGTTAAGCAGGAGCTTGCCAATCAAGGCTTGCAGCCTGTCGAGTGGGGCGGCGAGACTGAAATGGTTCAGGTCTCCGCGAAGAAGCGCGAGAACATAGAGACGCTGCTGGAGACCATCCTGCTCACCGCAGACATTCTAGACCTCAAGGCCAGCCCGACGCGCCTGGCAAGCGGCGTTGTGCTTGAAGCCAAGCTTGATCGCGGTCGCGGCTCGGTCGCAACCGTTCTCGTTCAGCAAGGAACTTTGCGCGTTCACGATCCCTTCATCGTCGGGCAGATTTTCGGCAAGGTGCGCGCGATGTTCGATGACAGAGGCCAGGCGATTACGGAAGCAGGCCCGGCCACGCCCGTCGAGGTGTTAGGACTTCAAGGTGTGCCGCAGGCAGGCGAGAGCTTCCAGGTCGTCTCAGACATCACCAAGGCTCAATCCATTTCGCATCACCGCCAGATGCTCACGCGCCAGAACACCCTGCTTCAAACAACCAAGCGCGGTATCGAGGCGCTCGGCGAAACCGAAGTCAAGGAACTGCTCGTCGTCATCAAGGCGGACGTGCAGGGTTCTGTCGAAGTTTTGAAGAGCACGTTGCAGAAGCTCTCGACCGAGCAGGTCAAGGTGAAGGTGATTCGCTCCGGTGTGGGCGCAATCACAGAGTCAGACGTGCTGCTGGCTTCCGCTACACAGGCCGGAGCGTCGAGCACGGCTGTCGTTATCATAGGCTTCAACGTGCGTCCTGAAGTGCGCGCCGCAGACTTGGCGAAGCAGGAGCATGTGGACATACGCCTGCACTCGATTATCTACAAGGTCGAGGAAGAGATTCGCGCCGCGATGATCGGCATGCTCGAAGCTATTGAGAAAGAGAAGATTCTGGGCAAGGCCGAAATACGCGAAGTCTTCCGCGTGCCGAAGGCTGGCACGGTCGCAGGCTGCATGGTGATTGACGGCATGATTCGCCGCAACGCGCGTGCGCGCCTGATCCGCGACGGCGTTGTCTCATGGGAGGGCGGCATAGCGTCTTTGCGCCGCTTCAAGGACGATGCCTCCGAAGTCCGCGAAGGCTTTGAATGCGGCATCGGCCTGGAGAACTTTAACGACATCAAGGTCGGCGACCAAATCGAAGCCTTCATCATCGAGAAGGTGGCAGCCACTGAACTGTAAGAGCAGTGACGAGTGACAAGTGACGAGTGACAAGCTGGAACGCTTTAACTCGTCACTCGTCACTCGTCACTCGTCACTGTTTTACCATGCGTCGTCCTGAAAGAATCGCCGATATGCTGCGTGAGGAGATCATGCAGATTGTCGGCTATGAATTGGAAGACCCGCGCGTCGCGGCAGCTACGGTGACGGATGTGCGGTTGTCGGAGAATCTGCGCGACGCAAGCGTGTACGTGTTGGTCGAGGGCAGCGAAGATGAAATCCTGGCGGCGCTCGTCGCTCTCCGACACGCCGCGCCCTACGTGCGTAAACAGGTTGGCTTCGCGCTCAACTTACGCCACACGCCTGAGATTCATTTCATCCGCGACACCATCGAAGAGCAGGGCGCGCGGATAGACAGATTATTAGAAGTGCTTGAACAGGAATCAGCGAATCAGAATCAAGCAGAAGAGTTCTCCCAAGAAAGGATGAGTGATGAGTGATGAGTGATGAGTGATGAGTAAGAACCCGCGCTTTTACTCATCACTCATCACTCATCACTCATCACTTTTTGAAAAGATGCTTAGTCAAGTTGTCGAGTTGATCGAGCAGAAGAGACGCTTTGCGATCACCTCACACATTCGCCCTGATGGCGACAGTCTGGGTTCGTCGCTTGGCCTTTACTGGCTCTTGCGTGCTCTTGATAAAGAAGTGGAAGTCATCATGCGCGACGCGGTGCCGCATTCTTATGAGAAGTTGCCCGGCTCGCGCGACGTTCGCGTCACACCCGCAGTTGATCGCACATACGATGCGGTCTTCGTCATCGAGTGCTCGGACATCACACGCCCCGGCCTCATTGATCTCGAAAAGCAGTTCGTCGTCAACATAGATCACCACTCCACGACCGCACTCTTCGGCACAATCAACTGGATTGACTCGACCGCTTCGGCTGTCGGCGAGATGATCTATAACCTGTGTAAAGCGACGGGCGTGCGCGTGACTAAAGAGATGGCCGAGTGTGTTTATACTGCGCTCATCACGGATACAGGCTCATTCCATTATTCCAACACGAGCGAGCGTACCTTCAAGGTCGCTTCGGAGCTGGTGCGCGCCGGGGTCAAGCCTGCGAAGATTTCTCAAGCCGTCTTCAGCAATTATCCCTGGTCGAAGATTGAGTTGCTCAGCGAAGTGCTGGCGACGGCGAAGCGAGATGACACGGGGCGGGTCGCGTGGATGCGCCAGACGCTTGCGATGCAGGAGCGCGCCCATGCATCCGAAGAGGACACTGACGGATTCGTCAATTATCCTTTGACCTGCGGCTCGGTTGAAGCCGTCGCGCTCTTGAAAGAGTGCGCGCCCGAGGTCTATCGCACAAGCCTTCGCTCGAAAGGCGATGTCAACGTCGCGCGCATCGCCGAAAAATTCGGTGGAGGCGGTCATCGCAACGCCGCCGGATGCACGCTTCGCGGAGCATGGGAAGAAGCCGAGCAAACTATCGTGCGCTTGCTGCAAGATGCGGTCGAACACCGCAACGGCAACGCAGAAGCAGCGTAACGACAGAATCCAGAATCCAGAGTCCAGAAGGAAGAGGCGGAGGACATCTTCTATTCTTTCTTTTATTCTGGCTTCTGGCTTCTGGCTTCTGAATTCTGCTTTATGGTTAAAGAGAAGAAATATAAATGGCGGCGCGAGGATTATCAGGAGAAGACGCGCGGGCTGTTGATGGTTCATACCGGAAACGGCAAGGGCAAGACGACGTGCGCGCTCGGATTGATGATGCGCGCGGCCGGTCGCGGACTGAACTGCTGCATGGTTCAGTTTATGAAGTCGAGAAATGATCGCTACGGCGAGCATGAGTCGGCTGAAAAGCTCGGCATCGAGATATACACGATGGGCGACGGGTTCACCTGGGACACGAAGAACCCCGAACAGGATCGCCAAACGTCACGCGAGACCTGGGCGCTATGCGTTGAGAAGCTGCGGAGCGGCGAGTATGACCTTCTTGTTTTCGACGAGCTTGTCTATGTCTTGAGCTACGAGATGCTGCCCGTTGAAGAGGTGCTCGCAGAGTTTCGCAACGTCCGCGCAGCACAGCCCGCGCTGCACATCGTCGTCACGGGACGCGACGCGCCGCCCGCGCTCATCGAAGCCGCCGACCTCGTCACCGAAATGCGCGAGATTAAGCACCCCTACAACGCAGGGATTCGCGCGCAACAAGGAATAGAATTCTAAGGGATGAGGGGTGAGGGATGGGGGATGAAATTAAGAAAGATTGTCTTTCATTCATCCCTCATCCTTCATCCCTCATCCCTTCTGTGTTACTCTCTGCGCCGTTCTCATTCGATAACAGAGACGGAAAGGCCATCAACTATGATTGGTGAAGGACGAGGCATATTGGATGAACACTTATTTCATCCCTCATCCCTCATCCCTCATCCCTTCGCTTATGCCCTGGTTTAGTAAGAAGAGTCAAAAGATCGAGAGCGTGCCCGCCGAGGAGCGCGTCGTCAAGACCGAAGGCATCTTCGTCAAGTGTGACGAGTGTGATACCGCGCTGTTCAAACCCGACCTTGAAGAGTCGCTGCAAGTCTGCTCACACTGCGGCTATCACTTTCGCATTGGCGCGCGCGAGCGTTTAGCCATGCTCTTCGATGAAGGTAAGTATGAAGAGATGGACGCCGATGTGATTTCGCTTGACCCTCTGAATTTTGTTGACAGCAAGCCCTACACGGAACGCCTTGAGCAAGCGCGGCGCATAACCGGATTGCCGGAAGCAATCATCAGCGGGCGCGGCACAGTCGGAGGCCACCTGGTCTTTGCGGGCGCGATGGACATACTTTTTATCGGCGGCTCGATGGGGTCGGCTGTTGGTGAAAAGGTGACGCGCCTTATTCATGCTGCCATGAGGGAGCACGGGGCAGTCATCACCTTTGCGGCGTCGGGCGGCGCGCGAATGCAGGAAGGGACGCTTAGTTTGATGCAGATGGCTAAAATCGCCTCTGCGCTTGCTCAACTAGACGATGCGCGACTGCCCTTCATCTCTGTCCTGACCGATCCGACGACCGGCGGCGTGACGGCGAGTTTCGCCATGCTCGGCGATCTGATAATTGCAGAGCCGAAAGCGCTGATAGGCTTCGCAGGCCCGCGCGTCATTGAGCAAACGATTCGCCAGAAACTGCCCAAGAATTTTCAACGCTCAGAATTCCTGCTTGACCACGGGATGCTCGATGCCATCGTTGACCGCCGCGAGATGCGCGACTTTATCATCAAGGGTTTAGACTTCATGATGAATCCAGAAGTCGTAAACGTGCCGCTTAGATAGAAAGACCCGTCACTTTTATATTTACGATTCACGATTCGCGTTCCCACATGTTCGACGAAGCTCTTCGATACCTATCAAGTCTCGGACACGAGACGCTCACCATCAAACTTGGTCTGACGAATACAGAGAGATTGCTTGACGCGCTGGGCAATCCGCAGCGCTCTTTCCCATCCGTCCAGATTGCGGGCACAAACGGTAAAGGCTCAACTGCCGTCATGCTCGAAGCTGTGGCTCGCGCCGCCGGCATTAAGACCGGACTCTACACTTCCCCACATCTCGTTCACGTCACCGAACGCATACGCATCAACAAGCAAGAGATTTCACGCGAAGACTTCGCGCGCCTCACACAGAGGGTTCGTGCGAGCGCGCAAGGTCTGCTGGATGAAGGCAGGCTTGAGACGCTTCCCACATTCTTCGAGCACCTGACGGCCATCGCTCTCCTCGCGTTTAGTGAAATGAGCGTTCAACTCGCAATTCTGGAAACCGGGCTGGGCGGGCGGCTCGACGCGACCACCGTAGCGCAGGCCGAAATAGTCGCCCTCACTCCCATCGCGCTCGACCATCAAGAGTATCTGGGCGAGACGCTCGGAGAAATCGCCGCTGAAAAAGCCGCGATCATACGTCCGGGCGTGAGCGCCGTCGTCGCGCCGCAATCGCCTGAAGCTCTCGACCGTATTCTCAAGCGATGCGCAGAGTGCGGCGTCGCGCCACGCCTTCATGCATGTGAGGTGAAAGTCCTCGGCGCGGATAAAGGCGGGCATGTGCGCGCGACGTTTCAGACGGCGGAAGGCAGCTACGAGAACGTTCTGCTCGGCCTGCGCGGTCGTCATCAAACAACGAACGCTGCGCTCGCCATCGCGCTTGCCGAAACTCTGCGTGCGCGCGGCTTCTCGATTCCGCCTCAAGCCATCATCGCTGGCCTCGAAACGAGCGCACACCCTGGGCGGCTTGAGTTGCGCGATGAGCAACAACCCGCGATTCTCTTCGACGGCGCGCACAACGTTGCGGGCGCGCGTGCGCTGCGTGACTTTCTGGATGAGTTTATAGAAGCGCCCATCACACTTCTTTTCGGCGCGATGCGCGACAAAGATTTGGCCGGAATCGCAGCGACGCTTTTCCCCATCGCTCAACATCTGGTTCTGACTGAGCCATCAAACCCACGCGCCGCGACACTCGAAACGCTCGCGCGCCTTGTGCCTCACGGCTTCGATTCGAGTAGAATCTGGCTTGCGCCCTCCGCGCATGAAGCCCTGAGCGCGGCGCGAGCGCAGACGCCTCCTGGTGGAATCATCTGCGTCACAGGTTCTCTCTATCTGATCGGCGAAGTCAAAAGTTATTTGTAAGGGCAAGACGAATACGGAAGGCTGGCGGGACATCATCTTATGGCTACACCTGAAACAGAAGCTCCTGAAGTTCTCGGCACGGAAGAGGTTTATCACGGGAGCGTGATAGACGTTTCGGTTTACACCGTGCGCGAGCGCGATGTGACGTATAAGCGCGAGGTCGTGCATCATCCGGGCGGGGCGGGTGTGGTCGCCGTGTTTGACGATGGCACAATCGCGCTGGTTCGTCAGTATCGTCATCCGACTATGCGTTACGTGCTGGAGCTTCCGGCTGGAAGGCTCGCGCCGCCGGAGCGTCCAGAAGAGTGCGCGGCGCGTGAGTTGGAAGAGGAGATCGGAGTTCGCGCGGGACGCCTTGAGAAGCTGGCGGAGTTTTTCACGACACCCGGTTTCTGCGAGGAGAAGCTGTGGGCTTACCTGGCGACGGATTTGACGGAGACCGAGCAGAACCTCGAAGGCGACGAAATGCTTGAGATCGTCCGTGTCTCTTTCCAGCGCGCGTTTGAGATGATCGCCGACGGCGAGATTGAAGACGCGAAGACGATCATCGGACTGATGCTGGCTGCGCCGCGCCTGGGCTTAAAAACAGACGGTTTAGATTACGGGGCGGTTTGAAGAACCCGTCCGGCTTTCGCCTTCAGTAAGAATTTGAAAGGAACAGTCAGTGGAAACGTGTAAACATCTTTCTCAAATACGCGAGGTCACGCCGAGCGCAAAGGGGTGTGAGGATTGTTTGAAGATGGGCGATACGTGGGTTCATCTGCGTCTCTGCGAAATGTGCGGACACGTCGGCTGCTGCGATAGCTCTGTGAACAAGCACGCCACCAAGCACTTTCATCAAACGAAGCACCCGATTATCAAGTCGTTCGAGCCGGGCGAGGAGTGGGGCTATTGCTACGTTGACGATGCATTCTTTGAGTCAATTTAGGAAGCCGGAATTAGCCACAGAGACCGGAGAGGCACAGAGAAAGCATAAGGAATTGAATTTATAAAGAGCGGATTTGAGATTTCAAATTTCTAATCTCGTATTCTTCTCCTCTGTGCCTCTCCGGTCTCTGTGGCTAATTCTAAAATGAATTTTAATTTGCATAGAGCAGGCACATCAACGCAATCGGAGAAGACACAAACGCGCGAGGCCATTGAGGAAGATGCTCCGCGCACCGCTGAACCTCGCCGTCCGACGCTCGTCAACTACATTCACTCCCTCGTCGCTATCCCGCTCATCTATCTCTACACGTTTGTGATGGGAAGCCTCTCCCTGCTCCTCTCTCTTTACGACCCGACGGGCAAACGGCAACACTGGTGCGCGCGCGCCTGGTGCCGGATGATTGCGCGCACGGCTGGCTCGCGTGTCCGCGTGTACGGCGCGCAACACATTGAGCCAGGCACGTCCTACGTTTTCCTCTCCACGCACCAGAGCTACATGGACATCCCTGCGATGCTCGGCTACCTGCCCGCGCAGCTTCGCATCGCCGCCAAGAAGTCGCTCTTTCGCATTCCGTTCATGGGCTGGCATCTGACGCGCGCAGGCCACATCCCCGTTGATCGCAGTTCTACACAGAACGCTGTCGCCAGCATGCAAAAAGCCGCGAGCTACTTGCGTGGCGGCATCTGCGCTTTCATCTTCCCTGAAGGCACGCGCTCGCGCGATGGCTACCTGCACAAGTTCAAGAAAGGCGGCTTCAAGCTCGCCATTCAAGCCGGAGCGCCCATCATCCCCATCACAATCATCGGCTCACGCCAGAGGCTACCGCCAGACGAAATCATCTTCCGGCCCGGCCTGATTGAGATGTACGTTGACCCGCCCATTCCCACCAACGGCCTGACAGACGAAGGCATCGAGACATTGATGGAAACCGTTTACGACCGCATGGCAAAACACTTTGAAGAAAATGAAAAATTAAAAATGTAAAATGCAAAAGTGAGGAGAAGCCCATTTGATTTAATAATGGTTTCCGCCTTCCTTTTGCATTTTACATTTTTAATTTTGCCTTTTCATAGACTCTCTCTTACACTCGTTTGCATTGTGAACACACCGAACGAAACGACATCCCGGAGTCAGTCGCCAATTTCAACCAGCGAGCCTTTGGATCACAGTCAGGCTCAACCGCTGGCGCACGTCACAGCGGTTGACCCAAACAATCCGCCCTGGGGATTACCGTCGGGAATTTTAACCTGGGTGGGAAGCGTCGCGCTGTTGTATGTAGTTGGAATCGTCGTCGTCTTGCCTTACGCCCTGACTCATATCAAAGGGTTAGACCCGGAACAGGTCAAGCAGTTCCTGCTGACAGATAAGACTGCCGTCTTTCTTCAAATATTCTCCGCTATTCCCGCGCATCTCTTAACCCTTTTCATCGCCTGGGCCGTTGTCACGCGCTTCGGAAAGCGTCCATTCTGGAAGACACTCGGCTGGAGTTGGAGCGAAAGGTTCGGGTTCTGGAAAAGCGCAGGTCTCGCCGTCGGGCTGCTTCTAGTCGGACTGGGTGTGTCTAAACTTATCGGCGGAGAGCCGACACTGATAGACCAGATAGTGGAGAATTCCCTCGCCTCAAGATACATGCTGGCATTTCTTGCTGCCGCCAGCGCGCCTTTTATAGAGGAGCTGGTTTATCGCGGCGTCCTCTATTCGGCTCTACACAAAACTATCGGAATGGTGTGGGCTGTTGTTATTGTTTCCGTTCTCTTCGCGGCTGTTCACGTCCTGGAGTATTACAATAACGTTGGCGTTATCCTTGTGATTTCCATTCTCAGTGTTAGCTTGACGCTGCTGCGCGCTTACACCGGAAAACTCTTGCCCTGTTACATCGTGCATCTGGTCTTTAACGGAATCCAGGCTATTCTCATCCTGATCGAGCCTTATCTACCGCACACTGCTCCTGACCTTGAACAGAAAGCTCCTGCTCTAACGATGCTCTGGCATACTGTTCGACCTCTCTTGTAAAGATGGCTTACGAAGTTGTTGTCGTTGGCGGAGGCATAGGCGGGCTGACCGCAGCGGCGCTTCTGGCGGCGCGCGGCGTTAACGTCTGTCTGATTGAGAAAGAATCGCGCGTGGGCGGCTGTGCCGCAAGTTTTCAAAAGTTCGGCTACGATTTTGAACCAGGCGCGGGGCTGTACGCTTCGTGGCAGCCGGGTGAAGTTCACGAGCGCGTTTTCGCGGAATTGCCCATTGCGCCGCCCGAAGCTCATCCCATCTCGCCCGCTTACGTTGTTCGATTGCCCGACCGTGCGGAAGTCGCACTCACGGAAAACACGTTGGAGTTTGAAGAGAGCCTGCGCGCCAGCTTTCCTGAATGCGCTGAGGCGGCTGTTGATTTTTACCGCGAGCTTGCGCCTCTCAGCGAAGTGCTGCGTGGCAACGCGCGCCCGGTTACTGCAATTTCAGATGAGCAAATTTCTCCGCTCATCCTTTCGGCGATGAACGACACGGCAGCGCAGCATCTCACTCAAACCTCTCAACGCTTTCGTCGCTTCATAGACGCGCAGTTGCAAATCTTCGCTCAATGCGACAGCGAAGCGTGCGCCTATTCTTACGCGGCACTGGCCTTGATGCTTCCGCGTCGCGGCATGTACACAATTCGCGGAGGCGCTTCGGCCCTGGCGGATACGCTCGCCCGTGCGATTAAAAAAAGCGGCGGCACTGTGCGCCTCAACACCACAGTGCTGCGCCTGGCCTATGATTCGAGCGGGCGCGCAACAGGCGTTGATCTACTGAGCGGTGAAAAGGTCGAAGCCGCGCGCGCCGTCGTCAGCAATCTCACGGTCTGGGACACCTACGGCAAGCTCGTCGGTCTTAGTCGCACACCACAGGATGTTCGCGCACGCCTCAAAAACCTGAATGGCTGGGGCGCGTATCTTCTCTTTCTGGGCCTTGATGAAGAAGCGTCCGCGCGTCTCCCGGCAGATCACATTCTCGCACTGACCGGCTGGCAGGAAGAGCAGGCTTACGACGCGGAACAGGCGCAGTTCATGTTTGCCGCTGCGCCCGTGAGTGATGCACGCGCGCCTGCTGGCCGTCGCGCCGTCACCGTCTCGACGTTCACGGAAAGCTCTGAGTGGTTCTCGTTTCACGAAGACGAGACAGAGCTTGAGGAGCAGGATCAGGCCATGCTTGAAATCTGGTGGGAGCGATTGCACGCCGCGATGCCGGAGTTAGGAGACGGCGTTGAAGTGATAGAGACGATGACGCCGCGCGACTACTACGAGAATACGCGCCGCAAGCTGGGGATGGTCGGAGGCATCCGCCAATCTGTAGATGTCTTAAGCTTGAACACGCTGACGCACAGAACCACGCTTCCCAATCTCTTCATGGTGGGCGATACGGTTTTTCCAGGACAGGGCGTCGCAGCCGTTACTCAGTCCGGCCTGATCGTCGCCAACGAAATCGCCCCGCCAACCAAACATTGAGTTGGGGCGGGGCGCTTCCGTTATCTCTCTCAAAAAGGCTACAAGCAATAGCCTGTTAGTTAACGTGAGTTCGACGTAAGCAAGCAGCTTACGCAGCAAGTAACAACTGTTCTTTGATTTCGATGCTCAACATCGGTTTCTTTTCGCGGAAAGTGTAGGCAGCCAAAGCCGCGACCACATTG
>JAVHWL010000023.1:0-24653 GCA_032159825.1 Acidobacteriota bacterium | reverse complement strand
ATACTTTCTATTTACATCTGAAAGAGTGCGAATACAGATTCAATCAGCGGCATAAGAACCTGTATCGCGAGCTGCTAAAACTACTTGAAAAGCATCCGCTCTAAGTTAGCTTTGCTACACTAGAGCCTGAATTTTTTCGTGCGCCTGTCCAGACCCACGTTGCCCTATGAACCAAGCCGCTGAAAATAGATTCCCCATCTTACTCAAGAAGATTCGAGACTTCATCCGTGAAGATGTCTTCCCGCTTGAGAGAGATTTCATTAGCCGTCCCTTTCGTGAGTTGCTCCCTGTTCTCAAAGAAAAACGTGAACGGGTCAAGGCTCTGGGCATCTGGTCTCCCCAACTGCCAAAGGAATACGGCGGCCTCGGACTTGGGCTGGTGGAATTCGCGCGCGTCAGCGAGGAGTTGGGCAGCACGCCCCTCGGTCATTACCTGTTCAATTGCCAGGCTCCCGATGCAGGCAATATGGAAGTATTGATGGAGCATGCCACGCCCGAACAGAAAGAGCTTTACCTGCGGCCACTCGCTCGCGGTGAAGTGAGAAGCTGTTTTTCGATGACAGAGCCGGAGCATCCCGGCTCTAACCCGACGTGGATGAGCACGACCGCTGTCAAGGACGGCGTAGATTTCGTCATCAGCGGGCACAAATGGTTTACATCGTCGGCTGACGGCGCAGCGTTCGCCATCGTCATGGCCGTTACGAATCTAGATGAGGTCAAACCCCACAAGAGGGCCAGCCAGATCATCGTTCCCTTAGACACAGAAGGGTTCAACATCGTCCGAAACATCAGCGTGATGGGTGATGAGGGTAGCGATTATGCGAGCCACGCAGAAGTGAGATATGAGAACTGCCGCGTGCCTCAACGCAACCTCTTAGGGCGCGAGGGTGATGGCTTTCAGATCGCGCAGGAGAGATTGGGGCCGGGTCGCATACAACACTGCATGCGTTGGGTCGGCATCTGCGAGCGAGCCTTCGACATGATGTGTCAGCACGCCGCGCACAGGCAGTTAGCTCCCGGCGTCCCTTTGGGCAGCCGCCAGAGCATCCAGGCATGGATCGCAGAGAGCCGCGCTGAGATTAGCGCCGCGCGCCTGCTCGTGATGCACACAGCCGAACGTATCGAGGCCGAAGGGCAGGCCGCAGCCAGAGAAGACATCTCACTTATCAAGTTCTTCGTCGCGGGCATTATGCAGAAGGTGCTCGATAGAGCAATCCAGGTACACGGCGCGCTGGGGCTGACTGACGACACTGCGCTGGCCTACTGGTACAGGCACGAGCGCGCGGCACGCATCTACGATGGGCCGGACGAGGTACACAAGGCGGTAGTAGCCAGAAGCGTGCTGCGAAAATACGGCGTTGATGTTTCCATCTGACAATCTCGATTTGAATATGAGCTTGCGAGAACAACTGCGCGACAAGCCGCGCCCGGTGCGTGATGGTGAACAGTTAGACGCCTCCAAACTTCTCGCTTACTTACGCGCCAGGATGCCCGGCTTGGATGGGACGTTGGAGGTGGAACAGTTCCCTGCCGGCTTCTCAAACCTGACCTACCTTTTACACGTAGGCGATCAAGAGTTCGTGCTGCGCCGTCCTCCGTTCGGAGCGAAGGTCAAGACGGCGCACGACATGGGCCGCGAATTCCTGATTCTCACGCGCCTGCATCCGGTCTATCCGAAAGTTCCCAATCCCCTTCTCTACTGCGACGACGAATCGGTGCTCGGCGCGCCTTTCTATCTCATGGAGCGAGTACACGGGGTCATCCTGCGAGCGCGCCCGCCAGAGGGACTGTTGTTGTCTACGGAAATCATGCGTCGTTTCTCAGAGTCTTTCATTGAAAACCTGGTTGAGATTCACTCGGTTGATTACCAGGCGGCTGGACTTGGTGAGCTTGGCCGACCGGAAGGTTACGTCTCTCGTCAAATCGAGGGTTGGACTCGCAGGTATTACAACGCACGCACGGATGATGTGCCGGAGGTGGAGAGATTGGCGAGTTGGCTGGCCGAACACGCACCGGCGGATTCAGGACGCTCTCTCATTCATAACGACTACAAGTATGACAACGTAGTGTTCGCGCACGATGACCTGACGAGAGTCGTCGCGGTACTCGATTGGGAGATGGCGACCGCTGGCGATCCTCTGATGGATTTAGGAACAACTCTCGGCTACTGGGTTGATGCGGATGACCCTGAAGAGTGGAAGCGTTTCGGTTTTGGTCTGACGGCGCTGCCCGGAAATCTCTCACGCCGCGACCTGCTTGCTTATTACGCCCGGTTGAGCCGACGCGATGTTCACGATGTTGTCTTTTATTTTGTCTATGGACTTTTGAAAACAGCCGTCATCGTGCAGCAGATTTATTATAGATACCGGCAAGGCTTCACGACTGATGCGCGGTTTTCCGATCTAGGCTCTCTGGTTCGCGCCTGCGGTAGCCTGGCGCAACGCGCGATTGAAAAACGACGGATAGACGGACTCGGTTAAAGCCTTTGCATGCCTGCCCGGATTTGCTAACTCATCAGCGCATGGCTCTCATGCCGGGGCCGGAGTATTTAGGCACAAGGTTCATCCCGCACACCGGACATTGCCCCGGATGATCGTAAACCACGTCATCACATTCATAAGGGCATGGGGGACAGACGTAGCCCTCAAGAGTTACCTGGCTTCTGTTGACGCCTTTCGGTCTGGCATCCTGGTTAGCGACCTGCCAGGTCATTCCGAAGACAAGCTGCGCTACTCTCGCCAGGTGTTCATAGTCAATGGTATTCGGCTCATCGCCTGTCGTGTGGTAGTGCTCCGTCAGCCCTGTTGAATAGTAGATGAACGGGATGAGTTGCGTTTGGAAATTTCTCTGGTCTGATGGGAAGTCCGGGCCGGGAGTCAGCTCCAGATTGATGCCCGTAACTTCTTTGACGCGCCTGTTAGCATCTATCATTTCCTGGGAAGGATTATCCCCGCCAATGATGTAAATATAGTTCCGGCTGTGAGTCGGATGCTTGGCATCAATGCCGCCCACGCCATCCATGTTTATATCGGCAACAATATTTTCGAGGTGGAAGATATGCTCCTGATGCGTATAGAAATCCGAGCCGAGCAATCCTTTCTCTTCACCTGAAAAGTTGATGAACAACAACGAGCGGCGCGGCCCGAAGCCCTCTCGCTTCGCCGCCATGAATGCTTCCGCCATCTCCAGAGTCGTCACCACACCAGACCCGTCATCGGCAGCCCCGTTGAAAATCTGGTCTCCTTTGAGAGCCGGGTTAATGCCCAGATGGTCGTAGTGCGCGCCGATGACGACGACTTCATCTTTGAGTTGCGGGTCAGAGCCTTCGATGAAAGCCAGCACGTTTTCTGTTTCCAGCGGCTTCGCTTGCTCGACGTTTGCCTGAACCGTCACGCCGCTCACTTCAAACACCGTCGGCTTGAGACTTTGATCTATCTGTTTTCTCAAGTCTTCAATCTTATGGCCGGAGGAAGATAGGATTTGATCCGCCAGCTTGCCGGAAATCGCGTAGGTCGGGGTGAGCGCGCCGACCTGGTTCAAGGATAATGGGCCAACGCGCCGCGCATTAAGAGAAGCATTCGCGGCGTTCTCCGCAAATGTGCCTTGCACGTGCGGGCTGTCTAGTCTCACTTCGAGGACACCCGCAGGCTTGCCCATAGCGAGCAATGCTTTTCTCTTTGAGAATTTAGTAGTCCAATTTGAGAGTTGACGTTCCGGTGTCGGAAGCAGGCTGGTCTTTGCGTCCGCCAGCGGCTCGTCCGCCAGGATCATCACCCACTTACCATCAATCGAGATTCCTTTCTGAGCGAGCGCGGCATAGTCGTTATAGCCGAGCTTGTCGTCCGCAATACCATAGCCCGCGAACACCACACCGCCCTTCGTATTCACCGCGTTTCCTCTAACGAAGTAAGACAGATCATCGTGAGCCTCAGCCGAGAAGGTGCTCGATGCGACGTGGCTGCCATTGACTTCCACTTCCAGTCGAGTCTCTTTAGGCGTCACCCTGTAAACGGTGAACGGCTGAAAGTAGGCTGACGGGGAAAGCGGGTCTGTCGGATGAGCAGTCCCTTTGGGCGCAAGTCCCATCAGGCTGTACTGCGATGCTAAATACTGCGCGGCGAGTTTCTGTCCGCGCGTCGTGGTCTCGCGTCCCTCGAACAAATCGGAGGCAAGCAAATTAAGGTGCGAAGCCAGTCGCGCAGGCGTAATCAACTGCTGAAAACGCCTGACGAGTGCTGGCTTGCTAAGTGTGGTTGGCGTCTCAGGCGATGAAGCCTTGCGCGCCGCATTACGAGTAGAAGCGCTCTGCGCGATGCTGTGCAAGCAGATGGCGAAACCAAGAGCCAGCACAGTTGTCGTCCATATTCTCGATCTGCTTCTTGTGATGTTCGGCAGCTTCATACATTCTCCTTCACCGCTTCTAATTGAATCTGAACAGAGCGCCTCTTTGCTTAACCGGTTAAAGTTTGTCATCCGCGACGTTGCCTTTTGCGCTATCTAGACTGGCTGGCGGTTTGAGCGCTGGCGGCGTTGCGCGCAACTTTCACTGAGAGAGTAAATTGATTTCGCTCTCCTGCCACAGGCTCTATACTAACGACGCCGTTCCAGGTCGCGCCCTTCTCATCTGTGAAGCGCCATAAGCTTTGGTTTGCGACCTTGCTTGATTCTCCATCCGCTCGTGACCATTTAACACCAACCTGCCCTCCATAAGTTTTATTGTTTGCGATGGTGCTATTCACGCTTTCGATGATTTCAGTTGGCGAAGCTTCGCTCTTGACAGCCCACTTGTTTTCCCATTGGTTGAGACTTCCCTCTCGACTAAGTGGCTTCCAACCTCCATCGGCAACCTTCACGTCGTAGTTAAACCGCATGTACTTGTCTGCCAGAGCAGCCCGGACGAATTTTGAATCCGGGTCCCAGTTGTATTCCATCCCGAGCGCAGCCATTTGCGCTGTGCCTTTGCCGTAAAGCTTTTCGATAACATGGAGCGCACCGTCAATGCCGGAAGAGAGTCCCGCAGCGGTAATAATCTTTCCGTTATCCACATAGCGCCTGTCATCCACGACCTTCACCTTCGGCGCATCTTCTCTAAGTTGCGGAATCAAGCCAGCCGTGGTCGTCGCTTCCAATCCATCGAGCAGACCGGCTTTGGCGAGGATAAAAGCTCCGTTGCAGACCGAGAGAACGATCTCTGCGTCTTTCGCTTTATCCTGAACCCACTTTAGAACATTAGGATTTGCCGTCTGACCTCTCACGTCGCCGCCGGGGATGAACAGCACGTCCGGCACGGGCGCATTTTCAAAGCTGTACTTGGGATTGACGCTCATACCCATCGCAGTGGTGATCGGGTTTGTTTTCTCTGAGACTGTGTAGATGTTGAACGCCGGACCATCATCGCTATAAACATGGCCGAAGGTTTCAAACGGGCCGGTATAGTCTATTATCTGCACGCCATCAAAGATCAGAATCGCCAGATTTCGCTGGGCAGATTTCTTCTGCGACTGAGCGCCTGGGGCTGCTTTGTTTGCCTGCGCGCAGGCAAGCTGACTCAAGTTGACGATCCCTGCCAGAATCAACAGGGTCATTATCAGTTGCACTCTCTTCATCTTTTTTCTCCTTATTAAATGTTAAGCGTCGCACGTGTTGATGAGCTGCACGCGATTGAAGGTTAACGAATGTTTCGTTACAGGGAGAATACGCGGGTTTCCGCTTTGCGGATGCGAGATTGCAGTGAAGCGCGGTGAGATTGATGTGGATGGCGGATAGCAGCGGTCAGTTGTGATTGGCTTTGAAGAGAGGCGAGATGAAGCGCCGATTTTAATCAAAGTCGTTCATCAGGAGTTCCTCAAAACGCTCTCGACGACTACGACTGAGCTTCAGTTCTGTTCCGTTTTTCAAGACCACAACGTACTCACCATTCGGGTTCTGGTGCAGTTCTTTGACGCGATCAAAGTTGATGATAGTAGAGCGGTGAATGCGTAGGAATCTTTTGGGGTCAAGCTTCTCCTCCAACTCGTTCATACTTATCCTGAGCAGATGAGACTTATCGCTGACGTGCAGCTTGATGTAATAGTCATCGGCGGCAATCCAGTCAACGTCAGAAGTCTTGATGAAGGTCACTCGTCCGCCCGACCTAACCATGAACCTCGTGAGAAAGCCCTTGCGCTTTGGGGAAAGCGTTTCACTTCCGGCGCGATCTCCGAGCAGTGCCACCAGGCTTTGACTGAGCCTGTTTATCTCCCTCAATTCGACGTGGGTCTTGGCCTGTTGAAGCGCCTCATTGAATCTCTTATCGCTAAACGGCTTGAGCAGATAATCCAGGGCATGCACTTCAAAAGCCTTGACAGCATACTGATCGAAGGCGGTGACGAAAACAATCGCCGGGATGAGTTCCAAGTCAATTTTCGCCAAAGCTTCAAAGCCGCTCATGCCCGGCATCTGGATGTCTATAAAGAGCAAATCCGGGGACTGCTTACGAATGAAATTCACTGCCTCAAGCCCGCTCTTACATTCACCGATGATCTCTATCTCCGGGTCAGCAACGAGAAGGTCTCTAATAGTCTGGCGGGCCAGCGGCTCGTCGTCCACAATCAAGGTCTTAATCTTTTTTGTCTTCGTGCTCATCGTCCAGAGGCCAGATGGTAGCCGACGCGAAAAGGAATAGCGATGGCGGCTACCGTGCCCCCAGCCGCGCCGTTGCTCAGATCGAATCGGTGCTCGCTCCCATAGAGATGTTTAAGCCTCTCGCTGGTGTTAGCCAGACCGATGCCCTCGCTTTCCTCCATCCGCCAGCCCGACTGCAACCCCGGCCCATCATCGCTCACCCTGATGCGTAACATGCCGTTATCACGGTAGGTATTAATGACAATGACCCCGCCGGAATCATTGGGCGAGATGCCATGCCGGATAGCGTTTTCTACGAGTGGCTGGAGAATCAGATTTGGCACCAGCGCGTCGAGCGTCTCAGGGGCAATCTCCATCCGCACGGTTAGCCTGTCGGAGAAGCGCACCTTCTGGATGTCGAGATAAAGCTCGATGAACTTCACCTCTTCTCTGAGCGGCACCTCCTGCTCATCGGCGCTATCAAGAGCATGGCGCAGTAGATCGCTGAGACCCGCGATCATATTAACCGCCGGTTGTCTCTCATTAGTCCGAACCAGCCCGGCGATGGTATGAAGAGTGTTAAAGAGGAAATGCGGGTGAAGTTGCATCTTGAGCGACTCTAATTGGGCTTGTGCCAGTTGCACCTTCAACTGTGAAGCCTGAGACTCGCGCTCGCGGTATCTCTCGCGGTAATCAAATGCGTAACCGACGCCGAGGATGGCCCAGTACACAAAAAAGTCGAAGAGAAAAAAGTTTCTCAACTCACCCTGATACTGTAACAGGAAAGGATTGACATCGCTCCAAACGTCAAACGGCCTGATCAGCATTCTCAGCGAGGTGGCAGCGGCTACATGAACAGCGGCAAGAAAAAGACCTGCGGAGAGATGAACCAGCAAACCTTTAACCCACGTCCGCCCCTCGCATGGAAATCTTCGTCCGAGATTGTAGATGAGAGGCGTCAGACAGCCCCAGATATACCAGGCCACCAACTGCCAGAAAGCAATGCGCCACCATGAATGATGCATCCTCGGATTGTGGAGCATCTCGAAATAGATTTGATTGGCATACAGGAAACTGAAAAATGTCCAGAATCCAAAGAGGGTCGCCCATTTGAGCCAATTCGTTTCGGCAGCAAACGGCTCGCCTGATTCTGCGCTGTAAGCTATCTGGACCGTATTTTTCATCTCTTCAACTACGCTCACGCTTCGGCCAGGTTTGAAAATGGGATTAATAAAAAGAATTCCCTTAAGTTCAGCACAGTATAAATTCTCAATCGAGCCACTTTCTACCAATCCGGTGAGCCTGTGGATAGCAGTCGGGGGATCGTTAGCCGGGAGAGGATACGATTGCTTGAAAGTTTGTGAGTCCGACTATTCAGTGAACGGCTGATTAAATGCTGCGAACGGTCGTTTTTTTGAGTTGAGGTAAACACATTTGAGGACAGCGTTTTGTTAGACGCGATTCTTTTGATCGTCCATTTCCTCTTCCCAGCTACCGGGTCCGAACGCGGCTATCAGCGCGGCTGGCGCGAATGCGGCCTCAGAAGCCAGTTGAAACTGCGACCGCAGGAAAGACTCCGGTTCCACTCCTGCAATCTGCGCGGCGAGATATAGCTCGTGGCTATGAGTGCTGGCGTTCAGAGTCGGATTGTCTGTGCAAATGACGTAGGGAATTTGTGGGACGCAGTTGATTACAGGGTGCCTGTGTCTGTCCCTGACGCTACGAACGAGCCACCCAGCGGTCGGGCACACCTCCAAAACTACCTTTCGTCTGATTAACTCCTCGACGAGTCGCGCATCGTTCGGGGCCGAAGTCCCGTGTCCGATCCTCGACGCTCCAAGCTCATCAATGGCGGCCCACACTTCCTCCGGCCCTTCGGTTTCCCCTGCGTGAACTGTGACCGGCAGTCCGAGAGAGCGCGCCTCAGCAAAAAAGTCTTTGAATAAACTGGCGGGCCACCCGCTCTCGATTCCGGTTAGGTCAACGCCGACGACCAATTCGTCGCGAAATCTCTCCGCAGCGTCGAGAAATCGCTCGGCATACTTCTGAACCAGGCTACTCTTCGCAGGCCCAACGGCATGCCGCGTGACGGACACAACCAGACGACATACCACGCCCGGCACTTCGGAAAAGCCTTCCCGGATTGCCTGTAGATATTCATTCACCGGAATCCTGGTCTGGGGCGCATCTCCGTCAGTGATGGGCATCCCTGGCAGCGAACTTCGGAACTCTACGTATCGCACCCCGTCGAGGCGCGCATCCTTTGCCGCCTCCAAAGTGATTCGTCGAACGTCGTCAGGACTTCGGATAACCTCTCGAAAAAGTTTCCAGGGTCGGATGTACTCTGCCAGGTCGCTAGGCGGCGACTTGTGGACGATTATTCTTTTGAATTCATCGAACGGCTTCCGCCCCACGTCCAGTTTGTACCTGCGCGACAATTCCCAGAGCGTTTCGGGCCGGGCGGAGCCAAGAAGATGTCTGTGTAGATCAATCTTGGGGAGGTCTTGAATCTGTGCCAATAACAACTCGCGGGTTTCTCCCATTTTTAATGTACCTTGCAGCCTCTTAGACCAACCAGGCTGCCACTCGATCTCATCATCGCTGGATGGCTCTCACTTACTTTTATCCGGCAGGCCGGGCTTTTCTTTTTCCCGCCTCCGCTTTTGACTTCTTTTTCCATCCTTTAAGGATGTCTTTCCTACGATTTTTCAATATGTCGTAGACCTCATCTTCCTCGATGTATTCTTTTTTCAAGCGCTCGAATTCTTTTGCTCCTTGAAAGTTGCTAATCTGATCCAGGACGTGATGGATGGCTTGCATGTCCGGGGATGTGAACTCCCTCTTAGTTTCCGCGATAAGATAGAGCAACAGGAAGAACTCCTCATATGGATTCGTATTCCTCTCCTCGAATCGGTTGCGATACGCACTCAAGCTCACGGCTGACTCGACATTATCAGTAGCTTCTCGCAGGGCAACTGCAAGAGAATTGGCGTCAGCGACTGAATCAACATCCATATGTAATTCGACCAGGTTCTTGAGGTCCCCATAACCGAAAAGGGCGGTCTTCTCAAGGACTTTCTCCTCCCGGACGGCTTCCTCGAATTTAGCCTTTTCAAATATCTTTTCCGAGTAGTCGTCCCTCTTTTTCGAGATGTCTGTAAAAAAATCGAATTTAGAACCCCTCTTGCCCGCCTTGTCCTCATACTCTTTCCTCTTCTCATCATTCTCAAATATTTTCGCGAAGAGGTCGAGCACGAATCGCTGGAGCAATATCAGCCTCTGTGCCTGGTCGGGGATGCACAGCAGAAAGCGCTGGTCAATCCGTCCGGGGCGTTTGATGGCGCTATCAATCCGCTCGTAGTAGTTGGTAGCGATGATGAAGATGCAGCCCTCTGCCTCGCGCAGGTTTTGCAACTTCGTCAACATGCCCGGAGTCATGAATTTGAATACATCATCCTGGTCCTTGTAAAGGTCGCTGTTACGATCCAACAGGAATTGATCTATCTCGTCGAAGAGGACGATCACATCTTCCTGGGAGCTGAGGACCTCGAACACACCTTTCGCCCTATTTTCGATCTCGGCAGCGCCAGCGGCGAGAAAGTCGCTGACGGTGACGACGATGAGTGGGCGCTTGAGTCTCGCCGCCATCTGCTCGGCGACGGTGGTCTTGCCAGTGCCCGGCGGGCCGTAGAGCAGCATAGACTGAGGTGCGCCATGAGCTTCTTCCGGGTTTTCCCGGCTCTTGATGTACTCGCTTTCAATCGCGGAGAGAACGGCGTAGCGCTTCGTCTTGGTTCCTGTTAGTGAGCGGAGCGGCTCGTCGCTCCAATAGTTAGGGAATATCTTGGTCTTGTGACTGATGTGCAGCCCGGCGGCCTCCACCCCGTCCGCCCCGATTTTCCGTTTGAGCAGACTATGATAGTGTGCCAGGAAGACCAGGACGTGGCTGGTGTGCCAGAGATGAATCATCCCCCGCTTGTCTATGTTTTCGTATTCAGTACGCCAGCCCACCAAGTTCTGATTCTTCGTATTCGGGTCCGGTATCTCCTCTACCTCGCCCAAGAGCCACGTCGTGTAGGTGCGCAACTGCGGCTCGATCTGTGAAAACCTGCTCAGGCGCGCGTCTTCCTCATCCAGGATTTCACAGGAGCGAAGAATGGAATTGGCGACTTCGATGCTGACCATAAAAAGAACATGGCCCCGGTCGTTGGCTAGAAAAGGCGTGACGGGACGCCAGTAGGGTTGACGATCCCTCGACAGCTTCAGAGCCTCGAAGACCTTGTCAACGGTTGAGCGACTGACCCAGGCGGGGTGCAGGAGCAGCGCGCCCTCGAAAGCGAACGCCAGTTCCGCCGGGTCGAACTTCGGATCGCCCATCGCCAAGTATGACAACTGTCGGTGAATCGTCCCGTCGAAATAACTCCAGAGAATTGGCGTCTTATCTTCGAGCCATTCGCTGGTTTTAGAAAAGGTTTCACCTGCGAAGTTTGTTATTGTCATAACAAGGTGTAGGCGTCGCACATACAGGAACGACCCCAGAACTTCACTGAAACCGCCCTCCGAGTCCTTAGTTTCGAGGATACAATCACGCTCCAGAGCATTCTTAATGACTTCACATATCTTCTTTTTGCTCTTGCGTAGCTCCTCGGGCGAGACCTCTAATTCTTTTAAATCTTTTTCCCGGATGCGAAAGATGATCTCGGCTAACCAGGTTAGTGTAAACGGATCGTTTTTGCCGTATGTGCCCGATTTGACGATAGTCTTCTCTAAGTCTTTAGTCCTTATTAATTTTACCAAAGCGCGTTTTGCGTCAACGATTACGTTTCGCAGGTCGTCTGTCTTGACGGATGAGCCTGTAAACTTGAAGGGGCGGAATCCTTTTCCGAGCAGTAGTGAATAGTCGTCTTTGCCGCGTGGGTTGAATGCGTCGAGCGCAAAGAGGATCATGCAGTGGGTACTCGCGCTGAGGATTTTGGTCTCCTTCTCTTTGTCATTCGGCTCGGCCAGCACGACGTAAGGCCAGGTGTACCCTTTTATTTTTGGAGTCTCCTTACTCACGGGCAGTTCGAGCGCCCGTTTGTAAAAGAGCGGGATCGTTTCTTCGATAGCGTTGGACAGCCTCTTGAGGAATTCTCCATCCTCTTTGTACGGCCCACGCAGGTAAGAGTCTAAAGCCGTCATCGGTACTTACCTCCAATCGTCTCAGAAACATTGATTATGAAAATTTGCCTTCGTCTCTGCCCACCGGCTCGAATCTCAAGAAGGATTGATTATACGCGAGAAGCAGTTCTTGCTACATAGCCCCTTACCGGCGAGAGAAGAAACTTAACGACTGATTTGACCGCTCACATCGAAAGGATACTGAGGGAAGCTCTCTATATGCTGCCGAGTGAAAGCCACATCACATCTCTAAACAATGCGATGCTCCTCCGAGATAAAATAAGCCACTTTACTATGATCAATGAAGTTCTTTTCATCTTCACCGGATATTCGCCACTCAGGGCTTCGACGCGCTTCCAACAACGCATCCAGATCGTCAAACCACAACTCAGCCATGCCGTCGAAGTCTGCTCCTTTGGCGTCGCCGGCGACATGAATGCGATGGCTTTGCACAAGACGACGCACTCCTGGAATTCGCGCCCCAAGCGGGCCATGAATATTCTTCCAGTAATGGAAGAAATCGTCGTCGGTCATATCCGGCTTCTTCGTAATGCAGTAGACGAGCTTGATCATTTTTCCACTAAAGTAACTTGTTCTGCGGCATAATGCCAGAATTTACTCACGCTTCACGCAACACAGTGAACATCCTTGAGGCTAGTCGTGTAGTTCTCTGGAGCGCCGCAAGAACTTGGTCCTCCATCGCCCATGGGCCAGGCGAGCATGTTACAAACTCAATGAGACGATTATCAAAAAACCGTTGACAAGGTGATTTCGGGAGTATAGTCTCCGCGTTGTCGCTGGAAATTGGCCTCGCAAACCTATTGGCGAAGTTCTCACAAGATTACGTCAACCCTGTTTGCCTCTTTATCACTTAACTCATCACGCACACTCTCTGATGAAAATACTCTTTCTAGCCTTTGCTCTAGTTATCGCTACAGGCGCGGTAAGCGTTACGGTCTTAATCAGCTAAAAGGAAATCTCGCACATGAGGTTTTTGGATTTTTGTTCTTGGAGCAGAAAAAGAGCTTGAGAAACTCCCGTAGGAGGGCACGACAATGAAAGTCGAGTTGCAGATCAACAACAGCGTAAGCCCCGGAGCGCGATACGTCTCGTGGGCTCCGTCTCCATGCCGGATTCGCGTGACCAACGCGGCGGGCACCGTCTTGCCCACCGTCAACATAAAAATCAGCAGCGTGTCCCCGCCCTCTGGTGGCATGGTCGTATTCCGCAAAGGCACCACCGGATCGTTCTCGACTACCTTGTCACTGGTGGTTCCGACCAACGGCACTACCGTTCCGTTTTTCGTTGCCGGTAGGTTCGGGCGGCCCAGCATCAACGACGGAGACGTGACGATTGAAGCTCATGCCAATCTCACTCTGCCAATCAGCATCCCGACCCTGGTTGGCTCGGTTAGGGTGATGGTACGCATCCGCAAGAACGCGGAGTCACTCACGCCGGGAGAGCGCGACCGCTTCGTGGCAGCCTTCGCGCAACTCAATAACCAAGGGGCGGGGCGATTCCAGGACTTCCGCGACATGCACACCGACGTGAGTTCGCCGCAGGCCCACGGCGCTCCGGGTTTTCTGCCGTGGCACCGCGCTTACATACTCGATCTGGAACGTGAGCTTCAGGCCATTGATTCGAGTGTCGCGCTGCCGTACTGGCGCTTCGACCAGCCCGCACCAAACCTTTTTACCGGCGACTTTATCGGCGTTTCAGGTTCAAATGGCAACGTCCAGTTCAGCAACAACAACCCATTGCAATTCTGGGTAACAGACCATGCGCAGGGAATTGTCCGTGGGCCCAGGAACAACTGGAACCCGGCCACTCAGCCCGGGCCGACCGTCAAAACTGAAGCCCAGACTCTGGCCCTCGGGACTCAGTACCCGGCGTTCAGTAGCATGCCCAATGGCCTGGAAGGAAATCCACACGGAACAGCCCACACGAGGTGGGATGGTTTCCTCCGCCAAATCCCGACCGCCGCTAAGGACCCACTCTTCTTCCTGCTCCACTGCAACGTTGATCGCCTATGGGCGAAGTGGCAGCGCCTGAATGGGCGATTCGATCCGGCGCAGGCGGCTTCGTTCGACAGCAACCCAGGGAATCCAATCGGACATAACCTGGTTGACACTATGTGGCCGTGGAATGGGATCACCGCCCCCCCACGTCCTCCGACAGCTCCCGGTGGCCCGATGGCTTCGTCACCCTGTGTCAGTGCGCCGGGGCCGCAACCGCGAGTGCGGAGCAGCTTGGATTACCAGGGTTCCGTCAACGCACTTTCACGAGAGGGGTTCGATTACGACGATGTGAAATTTGCCTAACGTGCCTCGCACGAGGAGATAGTAACCATGACTAAGAAGAAAAAAGCTGCGAAAACCTCGAAGGCTGCAAAAAGCTCGAAGTCGGCGCGTAAACCGAAGCGTGGCGCTGTGAGGACGAATCTTGCCGCAATGGCGGTCGCAACCAATGAGCGTAACACCGTGAAGGAACGAGTCGCGGCCCTGGCGGAAGCGCCCCTGGCCGTGTGTGAGAGCGACAAGCACCTGCAAGCGGTTCTGGACGTACTTCGCAATAAGGAGGAGCCAGTGGAGGTGCGCCTCGCAGCGATGGACACACTGGCGACGGCGGCCTTCAGCGTCATCAAGTTTGAATCGTGCCGCACAGATTACGTTGCGACCTTGCGCGAGGTCGCGCAGGACCCGAATCAGGAGATTCGTCAGAGCGCGCTTGATTTGCTTGCGGGCCAGAAGGACGGATTCGCTCAGAAGCTCCTCCTCGAAGGGCTGAAGGATCCCGAAAAGGCGTTGGTTCCACCCGAGAAGGCCCTGCAACTACTCAGTTACGATGCGCACGCGGAGTCATACGCGGCAGCGCGGGACATCATCGCCAAACCGCCAAGCGAGGACGCAAGGCGAGAGGCACTGCGAGTGCTCTCGGCAGACGCCTCTTCCGCACCGATGTTCGAGAAGCTCCTTCGTGATAAAGACGAATTGCGTGAGGTTCGGCAAATCTCGGCTTCCGCGCTGCATGCGCTTAAGCCAGAGAAATTCCAGGAACACGCGAAAGAGATGCTGCTCGACAAGTCGGAGTACGCTGACATTCAAGCCACAAGCCTGACCGCGCTCTCACAGTTCGGCGACGACGCGGCGATTGCCAAAGACAAGCCGCTGCTGAAGAGCGTTGACCGCTTGAGTGTCGGCAAAGCGCCAGCGAAGTACAAACAGAGCGCTCGCCGGTTCCTCAGCAAGTACGGTCGGTAAAGGTGGCGATAGATGCAGAACGTCGCAACGGCGAGCGCGCAGTCAGAGCCGCAGTTTGCGGCACTGGTAGACGCGCTCGCCGCTGATCCGAAGCGACACGAGCAGCTAACAGAGCTGTTGCGCGAAGATCACCCGCTCTACGACCAGCGCGGCACGGCGACGACCGTTCGGATGCGCGGCTGGGTTCTGCTCGCCCTCGCGCAAACGCGGGTGTCGGACGCCGCGCTTCTCTTCGTGCTTGAAGAACTCGACGCCGGAGTTGATGCGTACCTTGTCGCGGCAGCCGCGCGCGCATTACGTTCCTACCCAAGCCCCAACGCGGCGCTCGCTCCATTCGTGATGCGCGCGCTCACCCACATCCGCTATCGAGACGAGCCTGTGTCCTTCGAGAACTATGGTGAATACGCGATCTTGTCCACAGCCACGAGCGCCGTTGGTGAATTGCTCTCGACGCTGGCATGGCTCGGCCCACACGCACGGGGAGTTCTGCCGGAGTTGGAGTCGCTGCGCGCAGAGCGTGGGGGTCTCCCCAAGAAGCTGCTGGTAGATATAGACCGAGCAGTGGAAGCAATTCGCAGCGCCGATCAAGACGATAGGCTCGAAACCGACTCGTGCTGTACGCTGCCGGGCGGTCTGAGCGACACGTTTTCATGGGCGCTCGGTTCACGGCGAGGCTGTGAGCCAATCGAGTCAACCGTCTTCGAGGATCAAGAGGGCGCGGCGATCACCTTCAAGGAATTCTTTCGAGGGCATCCCTCCATCGTCGTCTTTTTCTACACACGCTGCGACAATCCGCTGAAGTGCTCGCTCACGGTCACGAAGCTCGCACGGATTCAGAAGTTGTTGGAGGCATCTGGACTCGCTGACCAGATACACACTGCGGCGATTACTTACGATCCCGGGTTCGATCTCCCCGAACGTCTGCGCGGCTACGGGCAGAACCGTGACGTGCGAATGGACTCGCACCATCGAATGCTGAGAGCGATTGACGGTGTTAGCGCACTTCGCAGCCACTTCAAGCTTGGGGTCAATTTCATCGAGTCGCTGGTGAACCGGCACCGCATAGAGGTTTACATCCTTGATGCCGAAGGCCGAATCGCCGCATCCTTCCAACGCATCCACTGGGATGAGCAGCAGGTTGTGGACCGCGCCATCGAGGTGCTGAAGGAGAAAGGTGACGAGACGACGTTTGAGGTCTCTACGGAGCAGGCGGAACCAACAGCACGCCGTAAGACAGTATCGCCGATGCTCGGCACGCTCGCGTCCCTCGGAGTGGCGTTTTTCCCGAAGTGTCCGATCTGTTGGGCCGGGTATATGAGTATGTTCGGCATCGCTGGTTTGCAGCGCATTCCGTATTCTCCATGGCTGCAACCTGTGCTCGTCGCCGTGATGTTGATTAACCTGGCAAGCGTGTGGCTCCGGGGACGCTCGACGGGCCGAATGATCGGGTTCTATCTAGTCAGCGCCGGTGCTCTTTCGATTGTTGTCTTGAAGATGTGGCTCGGCTGGGAAAACGCCGCCTACTGGAGCGTTGCGTTGACGCTAACGGGTTCGCTCTTGAGTGCGCTGAACGCCAGGAACAGTCGTCTCGCTGCGCAAGGGTAATCTGCCTCGGCGCTCAAAAGTATCCGCTACCAGGCGATGCCGTAGTCTTCGCCATGATTGCTGGAGCCTCCCCAGAACGTGCCGTGCTGCTGGTCAAGGAGGATGGCGTTGATCGGCCCGGAGGTTCGCTCTTCAAAGGTCAACTCGTAACCCATACGCCTTAGTTCCGCTCGCACCCAAGGTGGCATCGAGTCCGCCAGCAGGATTCGACCGGGCCTGGATTCGTGCTCGCCGAAGGAGCTTCGCATCTGGAAGCTGTTGATGTTGGGAGCTTCGGTCGCCTGCTGCACGGTCATCCCGAACTCGACCACGTTGAGGAAGAACTGCAAGAGGTTCTGGTCCTGGCTGTCGCCGCCCTGCACGGAGAAGCAGAGATAAGGTTTGCCGTCCTTGAGGGCGAGTGTGGGAGTGAGCGTCACGCGCGGGTGCTTGCCAGGCTCGATAACGTTGAAAGGGCCTTCCATCGGGTCAGTCACGAAGCTCTGCGCGCGCTGGCTCAGGCCCACTCCTGTATGTCCGGCGATGACCGCCGGAACCCATCCCCCGCTCGGCGTCACAGACACAACCCAGCCCTCCTCGTCCGCCGTCTCGACTGAGGTCGTGCCAGCGTAGAAGTGGCGTTTGAAGTCTTCGTTTGAAGATTGCGGCTTTACGTTTTGGCTCACAGGGCGAATCGTGTCTTGTGTCGCGGGAGGCGGTGTGTTCGGTTTGGCGCTTGGTCTGGTGTTCCACTTCTCAAGCACGTCGCGGTAAGGATTGGTCTGACCCTGAAACGGGTAAGGATCACCGGGGACTATGCCAGGGTCGTTACGCTCCCAGTTGATGAGCTTCGCACGCTGCTTCGCGTAGTCTTTCGATAGTAGCCCTTGAATAGGCTCTGCGGGTGGGAAATAGGTGTCGCCCAAGTAGAAATCTCTGTCGGCGAAGGATAGGTTCATCGCCTGGTAGAGAGTGTGAACGTAGAGCGCGCTGTTGTAGCCCATCCCTTTGAGGTCGAAGTTCTCAAGAATGTTCAGGGCTTCGAGCAGGGCTGGCCCCTGCGTCCAGCCTGTGAGTTTGTAAACCTCTATACCTTTATAAGTCGTCTTGACAGGCTCCTCGATTCTAACCTTCCAGTTGGCTAAGTCCTCTTCGGTTATCAGCCCACCTTCTTCTTTCGTGCCGCGCGCGATTTCCCGCGCGATGTCTCCCTTATAGAAGCGATCATAGGCAGCGTAGATGGCCTCCTTGCGACTTTTGCCCTGGGCCAATGCCTCGGCTTCGGCCTCGACCAGCTTGCGCAAGGTTGCGGCCAGGTCTGGTTGACGAAAGACCTCGCCCGCTTCCGGCGCTTCTCGCTTCTGTCCGATGTGCGGCAGCATTACATCGCGCGAGTAGCGCCACTTTTTCAACCAACTTTTCTGACGCTCGATTGTGTTCGCTAGCTCCGCTTCGATTGGGTAGCCGTCCGCCATCTGGATCGAAGGTTCGAGCACGTCTTTGAGCGAGAGCTTGCCGTATTCGGCGAGCATCGTCATGATGCCGCCCGCTGTGCCCGGCGTTACGGCAGCGAGCGGGCCATACTCCGGCGGATAGTTCATCCCCTTTGATTTGTAGTAGGCGGCGGTCGCGCCCGTCGGGGCCACACCCAGCGCGTTGATGCCGATGACCTTCTGCGTATGAGGATTATAGATGAGCGCCTGCGTCTCGCCTCCCCACGAGAGCGTATCCCACATCGTGGACGTGGCGGCAATCATCGCGCAGGCTGCATCAACGGCGTTGCCGCCCTTCTGAAAAATCATTGCCCCGGCTGTCGCCGCGAGTGGCTTGCCCGTAATCGCCATCCAGTGCTTTCCATGCAGGGCTGGTTTTTGGGTCCGCTGGGCGGAGAGACGACATGGAGATGCCATCAGTATTGATAGCAGGAGAAAAAGGCTAATCAAGGATTTGGTCTCTATCCGGGAGCGCATCAGTTTCTCTTCCTTTAAGTTTTAAGGTAAACCATGTGTGACGAACGCAATACTATAAAACTGGATGTCCGAGATTTCCGAATCATTCGATGATTATTTTTCCACGATACATGTTCATCCCGCAGGTGAACTCATACTCGCCCGCGTGTTGTGGGGTGATTTCAATTGGAACCGTCTGATCCTGCGGCAGGTGTGCGCGCTTGCCAAATTCGGGTAGCACAACTTCTTCTCCGCACAGACTGGATTCCCTGCGCGTAAAGTTCAGCCGCAGCAGTTGCCCCGCTTTGGCAACGATAGTCGCGGGCTGGTAGCCTCCCTTAACGGTCACATCAATTTCCTGCGCTCCGCCCGTCGCACTTCGCGCGGCAACCGAGTCTCCTTTCCACAACCAGAAATACCAGACGATCCAACCGATGATTCCGAATCCGGCGAGTGTCACGATGATCTGCGTCGCGCTCATGATTGAAGCTCCTTCCCTGCGGGTCGCGGCTCAAAGAACCGCAGCCTGTTTGCGTTTGTGACGACCGTGATGGATGAGGCAGCCATTGCCGCCCCCGCTATGATCGGCGAGAGCAGGATACCGAAGAAAGGGTACAACAATCCGGCTGCGATGGGGATGCCAAGCACGTTGTAGAAAAATGCCCCGAACAGATTCTGCTTGATGTTCTTGAGCGTTGCGCGCGAGACTTCGATTGCAGTGACGACGCCGCGCAGACTTCCGCCCACCAGCGTTACGTCAGCAGCCTCTATCGCAACATCAGTGCCCGTTCCGATAGCGAAGCCAACATCGGCCTGCGCCAGAGCGGGAGCATCGTTGATACCATCGCCGACCATCCCGACGAGCCTACTCCCGCCCTCTGCTTGCAGCTTCTTAACCTGCTCGGCCTTCTCTTCAGGCAACACTTCCGCCAACACCTTTTTGATTCCGACCTGGCGCGCGATTGATTGCGCCGTGCGCTCGTTGTCCCCTGTCATCATCACCACTTCAATCCCCATCACCTGAAGGGCGCGCACGGCCATAATGGAACTCTCTTTGAGCGTATCGGCGACCGCGATGATGCCGAAGGGTGTGCTCTCCACCGCCACGAACATAGGTGTCTTCCCTTCATCGGCAAATCTCCGGGCATCCTTCTCAAAATCCGACATGCTCACCTGCTCGCGCTCCATCAGTTTCCTGTTTCCGACCACCACGCGGCGGCCTTTCACGCTCGCCTCGACGCCGTGACCCGGTATGGCCTTGAAGCTCTCAGGCTCACCAACCTTAATACCCTTATCAATTGCTCCCCTCACGATAGCCTCGGCTAAAGGATGCTCGCTGCGCTTATCGGCGATAGCGGCCAGTTCCAGCAGTTCCGCTTGTGAAAAGTCTCCGAGCGGCAGCACGTCAATTAGCTCAGGCTTACCGTTGGTGAGCGTGCCCGTCTTATCGAGCACGATAGTCGTCAGGCGCGAGGCTGTCTCCAGGGCTTCGCCGTTTCTAATCAGAACTCCTTGCTCTGCCGCTTTGCCCACGCCCACCATCAGACTGATAGGAGTAGCCAAACCAAGAGCGCACGGGCAGGCGATAACCAGAACCGCGACCATCGTGACGACGGCATGATTCAGAACAGGCGCGGGGCCAAAGTTGAACCACGCGAGAAACGTGACTATCGCTATGATCATTACAGAGGGCACGAAGTACGAGGAGATGACATCCACGAGCCGACCGATAGGTGGCTTCGAGCTTTGCGCCCGCTCAACCATCTCGACGATTCGCGCCAGCGCCGTATCCTTCCCTACCTTGGTCGCGCGGAAAGTGAAGGCTCCGGTCTTATTAACGCTTGAGCCGATAACAGCGTCTCCCGGCCTCTTATCTACAGGGACGGATTCCCCTGTCACCACCGATTCATCTATGGCCGATTCCCCTTCAAGTATGATTCCATCCACAGGAACTTTCTCGCCGGGTCGAACGATTATGGAGTCACCCACCACGACATCTTCGATAGGAACATCTACTTCCTTACCGTCGCGGACGACCCGCGCAGTCTTGGCTTGCAGTTCCAAAAGTTTCCTGATTGCCGCGGACGAGCGGCTCTTTGCTCTCATCTCCAGCGCCTGACCGAGCAGTATCAATGCGATCACGATTACCGCCACCTCGAAGTACATCCCGCGAGAGCCTGCGGGGAAAAGTCCGGGGGCGAAGACTACAATCGCCGAGTAAATCCACGCCGCGCCCGTTCCCAACGCGACGAGCGTATCCATGTTCGTGTTGTGGTTACGCAGACCATTCCACGCGCCCACGAAAAACTGGTTGCCTGACCACGCGAGCACCGGAAAGGTCAGAATGGCCGAGACGATTCCGATAGTACGATGCCAGGGCATCAACGCCTCGCTCCAGGCAGGAACAAACTCCGCGAGCATCAGGAGCAAGAGCGGTAAGCCCACGATGGCCGCGAACCAGAACTTGACGATCATCGTCCGGTAGGCTTCAGCTTGCGCTCCTTCTACGGTCGTGTCGTGCGCTTCGTTTACCTGCGGCGAATGCTTAACCGAAATGCTTCCATGATGAGCGGGCGCAGCTTCTTCGCTCTGCGCGTCACTCGTCTCCGGCGAGATGTTTTCTTCAAGCGGCGCGGCATCAAATTTTTTCTTGCACGACTGCGAGCAGAAGTAATATTGATGACCATCGCGTTCACTCATGGCGGCTGCCTTCGTCGGGTCAACACTCATGCCGCAAACCGGATCAACCACTCGATTCTCTTGCTTCGTTGCTGCTTTCATCTTTAACTCCTGCACGCGGGGGTTATTCATGTCCTTTCATTTGAATTGCTCACAGTATAAACCTTATAGCCGAGTACAGAGTCAAGGGGCTTTGATGCGCTTCTTCTAACTCAGCAGATAAAGGCAAAAGAGCAGGCTGGCTGGAACTTCTCCCAACCTGCCCGCTCCTTTTTCTGAAGGGTGACTACAAATAGCTCACCCTTTATCAGCTACCGGTACAGCTTTATTGCTTTGACTGAGACAGCGATCACATGCTGTTGGAGGAGGCTGTCTTCTCTTCGACGACCTTGAAGCCTGTGCCGTTGATTACTTCACGAAGTTTGGCCTCAGTTACTTTCTGATCGTCGTACTGGATGACCGCTATCCCTTCTTTATCGCTGACTTCCACCTTTTCAACTCCATCGGTGGCTTTCAACGCTTTGGCAACAGAGGCAGAGCACATTTTGCAGTGCATCCCCTCTACATGAATCTTGGCTGTCTTGGTCGCGGCTGAAACACTGATTGCGCTGAGCGACAGAACAAGAGCTAATCCTAAGAGGACGGCAATTCTATTTTTTCGCATTCTCTAATTCTCCTAAGTTTGAGTGGTTGATGAATACCCGGTCGAGGAACACTTCGGATGCATTATACCTGACCGGAGTTTACTTGAGCAGAGGTTTTATCTTCTGCTCGAATTCTTCAGGTAAAAGAATCCCTTCGATGCGCTCACGAACGTTGCCCTCACGATCTACGACTATCGTCACAGGCAGCGTCTCGCTTTCGTCAAAGAGAGCCTTTGTCTCTTTTGTGCCAAGAGCAATTGGATAATTGACTCCGAGCTTCCTGATGAATCTTCGTACCTCGCCTATCTCTTCCGGCGGGTAGGTGATGCCTATGACCTGTAACCCCCGGCTACGATAAAGGCGCTGCATGTTGATTAGATCAGGCATCTCGGCGCGACACGGCGGACACCACGTTGCCCAGAAATTGAGGAGCACAACCTTCCCTTTATAGCTACTCAATTTGAGCGCGCGTCCCCTTACGTCTTTGAGCGTGAGGAGAGGAGCTTTCTCAGTCTGAGCGAATGCAACCGTTGGCAGCGCCGCGAGCAGGATTACTAACAGGAATACTCTTCTCATGTGTTCACCTCAGAACAGATATTTCACGCCGAGCAAGAGGTTGAAGTCCGTGCGTAACACTTGCGGCCCGGTATTGCGAATCACAGGCAGTTGCAGACTTCCCTCGACCACGAACCTGGGAGCAGCGGCGTACTGAAGTCCAGGGGCCAGGTAGAACTCGGTCGAGTTAGACCCGGAGACGGTATTGCCGCCAACGCGCCCCGTGCCCCTGTGAACGAACATAGTTTCCAGGATGGCAAACAATTCCTTGCCCGGAGCTGGATACTCGCGCGGGAGCAGGACATATTCAGTGTCTGTGTTGACGCGGACTTCGTGCCCGATGCGAAAACCGTCGCGCTCTGAGCGCAGGATGGCCTCGACGTTTCCGCCGAAGATGAACCTTCCACCCGCTTGTGAAAAGGCTAGGTCTAAGTGTGGAGACAGACCACCGCTGATGGGCGTGAGTTGCTGCCGGACGAAGGCGGAAGCGTTGACCTTTTGCTCGCCGGGCGACTCCTTCTTTCCAGTGGGCAGTTCCAGGCCGAATCTCGCCGCAGCCTGGCGATCACCGTAAGTCTTCACCGTCCGATAGAAACGATACTTGCTCCAGAGAGTGATGTTGCCCAAGCCTACGCCTGAGCCGGAGTTTCTGCCATCGTCGAATGCTGTCCGCGAGAACGGCACTTCGGCCTCAAGTTGGAGATGAGGCGTCGGCGTGTAAGAAACGCTTATGTCCAGCAACTGGCGGTTGACTTCGAGGTTGCCCAGGTGCTGCTTGACGAAATAGAGGCGCGGTGTGATCGCGCCTCCCTTGTAAACAGTTAGCCCCGGCGAAGTGACTCGGATAGGAGCCAGCGGCTTAGTCGCAGCCACTGCGTTCAAAGCTGAAGCTCTGGCAGATGGCGAAATGACGAAGCTTGCGCGCTCGAATCTGAAAACAGGAGATTCGCCAACAGGCTGTCCTGTCACTGCGCCCACAGTTACAGCTTTAGGCCTGCCTTCTACTTTCTTTACTTGTCGTGGGATGACAACTTCACGTGCCGCTGCCTTTTCCCCAACAGTCTTCCAGTCGCCTGTGATTTCCACGGGCGAGTTTGCAGTAGTAGCAGCCACGAGTAACTGCTCAAGGTTCGCGCCTTCGAGCGCGAATCGTTGATTGGTTGAGTCGGCGACAATCCACCATCCTTTATCGTCATGCGCAAGAGTGCCGTAGATGGTTATATCTGCCGAATCGAGCGTGTAGCCTGCTTTCTTGAGCGTGGCTCTCAGCGCGGAGAATGTGACTGGCTGATCCGGCTTCGGGGTAAAGACACCTATCCCCTTTTTAATGTCCGTTACCTGAATCTCTTTCAGTTTTGGTGCGTAGTCCAGACGGCTCACGGCCTTCTGAATGTTGTACACTCAATTGCCGCACAAGTAGCCAGCGATGTGCATCTGCACTTGCTTAACTTGCGCTCTGGAACTTGTAGCGCTTCCCAGAAGAAGCACTACCCCCATTAATGTTAAGGCGATATTTCTTTTCATCTCTTACTCTCCTCAATTGATATAGAAGACACTTCGTGTTCGACGTACCGCGCGTCTCCGGCAGAGAACACACGTAGCACGAGACACACTCAGACCTCGTTGCCTGAGCGGGCACACTTCGGCTTTCGGTCTTCTTTAGATCAGGAGTGCGAGATGTTGGATGTAGATGGGAGGCGAATGCTGTTTGCGCTCCGGCGCCGAGTTAGCAAGCCTGCCCCGTACAGTCGTTGGATACGTTGTGGGAGTATTGAGGGCATTATGGAGCGCGCAGGATGGTGCTTTTAATATGGTGCTGGTCGGCCCCGTAGTGCCGGGCACGCTACAGTTCAGAGAGCAGCAGAGGCGCGCGGCGTAGACTTGCGGCGCAGTGCTTTGTGATTGTGCGGTCTCGCAGCAATCATCAGTGCCCATCATGGGACACTTCTTCTCGCCCGAATGCATAGGGACGCCAGCTATTACACTGCCGGTGAGCACCATCGTCAGGACAAGAGATGTACACCACTTCGCCATTCTGGAAAGACTGTATCGAACAAGGAAGGCCATTGTCAAAACCGATGGGCAGTCAGTCTCAGGGTCTATTCATTTTCGAGAGGAGGGACGGATTCCACCAGTAGAATGAGGTTGCCAAACCAAAACTTCTACGGAGGAATCCATGAACACTCACAGAGTGCCGTCCCTCAGAGATGCTTTAGCAG
>JAVHWL010000034.1:0-346245 GCA_032159825.1 Acidobacteriota bacterium | reverse complement strand
TGGCTGATCGACAAGACTGACATTCAAAGAGCGGGACGGGTTCGTTCAACCGAAGGCTTGATGATTCATTGTTTCGGAAAACTGACTTTCGCTGTCTACGTGTTAGTTTTCAACCCCTGATTCGCATCTTAGTTTTTCCCCAATGGTCGGGGCAAAGTTATAGGAACAGGACTACCAGGCAAACAGTATTGAGATTCTCTAATTGTCGTCAAACTACTCTCGAACAATCGAAATGTAAAGACCCGCAGGCTTCGCCCATCTTGAAGGCTGGCGAAAATCAGGAGCTACAGCGGCAAAGGAAAATGAAGCGAAGCGCAAACCTGGTTGTCGTCTCATAAATCGCTTGACGAATCAATCGCAGTTCTTTAATCTGTGCCGCGTACAGGGCATGAACGCCCGTTGTAAGCTGAAGATGAACAATCAACCCTACAGCCTCTATCGCTATTACTACTATTACGGCTCGTACTCCACTGGGAGGGACGGGGCGGCGAGGGGCTGTCTGAGTGCGCTAATCATTTAGCGCCAAAAGTAGAGACAGGATTCCTGGAACCGGCCACTTTTCCTTCCGACCAAGCGGGAGGACAGGTGGCCGGTTCTTTTTTTAACTTTCAATAAAAACCGTGAGTGAGGTTTTCCGTGATGACAAGGCAAACAGAGCAGGCGCTCCTTCTAGACCATGTTGACATGCGAATGGTGACGACGGAACTCGACGTTTCCATCTCGGACCGGAACACAATCGTCCAACTCGACCCGGATCATCCGGGCTTTCGTGATGCGGAGTATCGCGCCCGCCGCAACCGGATCGCGCAGATAGCTCTGGAATATCAGCCGGGCACGCCCATCCCCGATGCGCCTTACACTTCGCAGGAGCATGAGGTCTGGCGCGCGATCTGGGAAGCTCTCAACCCGGCGCACCAGTTGCACGCCTGCGCAGAGTATCTTGAGTGTGTGAGTCGGCTTGAATTACCGCAGGATCGTATTCCGCAGTTGCGCGAAGTGGCTCGGCGGGTTGAGGCCGTCAGCGGCTTTCGCCTGGAGCCTGTCGCCGGACTGGTCGAGCCGCGCGTCTTTCTCGAATCCCTTGCCGACGGCGTGTTTCTTTCCACACAGTACATTCGACATCATTCAGCGCCGCTCTACACGCCGGAGCCTGACGTGGCCCACGAGATCATCGGACATGCTGTGACTCTGGCGAGCGCTCCTCTGGCCGAGCTTAATCGTCTGGTGGGTCGCGCCGTCAAACGCACCGCCTCAACTGAAGCAATAGAGCGTCTGGCGCGAGTCTACTGGTTCACCATCGAGTTCGGCGTGCTCAACGAAGACGGAAAAATAAAGGCGTATGGCACGGGGCTACTGTCGTCGGCTGGAGAATTGGAGGCTATGAGCAGTGCCGAGTTGCGCCCTCTGGATTTGGAAGCGGCGTCCAGACAGGATTTCGACCCGACTGCTTATCAGCCGATTCTGTTCTGCGCGGATTCGTTCGAGGCGATGCATCAGGCGCTCAGGGATTATCTCGTTCGTTGGGAGTAAGACCCGTTGCGCGCAGAATCAATTTACAAACTTTCGGAGTGAAATTCACGAAATTCTGGATTGAAGCAAGGAGAAAAGTCGAAGTTGCTCTGATTATCTTTAATCAGATACATGGCATCTGTGTTGCCTATGTGTTAAAGCAATTGCCACCCTTCCAGGCGTTTGTCTTGAGGCGCATCGTCCAACACAAGCTTCTGCAACCCGCCCCGCCGGGTTCTAGATCAAGGGGGTCGCAATCACCTCGCCAGTCACTACGTGATGTTCAAGGACAGCCCTCGCTCACATTCCTTTGCTCACTTAAGGAGGAGCTATGCGCAAGAGTACCTGTCAAAAGAGATTTTCAATCACGTTCCTGGCCTCGCTTCTACTGCTCATCCTGAGCGTGCCCGTCATGGCTCAATCAACAGCCACACTGCAAGGCACAGTCACCGATCCTAAAGGGGCCGTGATGCCCAACACAAAGGTCGTTGTGCATAACCAGGCGACAGGAATCGAGAGAACAACCACGACAGACGATGATGGCAACTATCAGGTCGCAGCCTTACCTGTCGGAACCTACCGCATCGAGGTTCAGTCTCAGGGCTTTCAAACGCAGGTAGTCAACGAACTCAGCATAGAGGTCGGGCGCACCGTAGTTCAAAACTTTCAACTCGTCATCGGGGGCATAGAGCAACAGGTCAACGTCGTTTCCGATGTGCCCGTAGTCGAGACCGCAACCACCTCTGTCGGCACGGTGATTAACCAGAGGACAGTGCAGGAGATTCCTCTTAATGGTCGTCACTTCGTTGATCTTGGACTGCTCATTCCAGGCTCTGTGACGCCGCCGCAGAACGGATTCCTGACTGCGCCATTGCGCGGCCAAGGCTCATTCGCTTTCAACACGGCGGGCAATCGTGAGGACACGGTTAACTTCCAGATCAACGGCGTCAACCTGAATGACATGGTTCAGAATCAGATTACCTTCCAGCCCTCTATCAACACGGTGCAGGAGTTCAAGGTTGATAACTCGACTTTCAGCGCGGAGTACGGGCGCAACTCCGGCGCAATCGTCAACATCGCCACGCGCTCAGGCACCAACGACTTTCACGGCGAGCTGTTCGAGTTTCTGCGCAACGAAGCCTTAGACGCGCGCAACTTCTTCGACGCCAAAAAGCCGCCTTTCAAGCGTAACCAGTTCGGGTTTGCGCTCGGCGGCCCTGTCCTGCTGCCACACTTCGGCGAAGGCGGCCCGCTTTTCAGCTACAACGGTAAGAACAAAACCTTCTTCTTTTTCTCTTACGAGGGCCTCAGACAACGGCAGGGGTTAACGCTTAATAGCAACACGTTGACGGATGCGCAGCGTGCGTCCGTGACCAACCCCACCGTCCTCAAACTTCTCAGCCTGATTCCACGCGCGACGAGCGTTGACACTGTGGGAGGCGTCGCCATCGGGCGCTTTCAAGGCTCCGGCACAGCCCCCGTCAATATAGATCAGCAGACCATTGACATCAGCCACAATTTCACCCAGAACGACCGTCTGCACGGCTACTATGCTTTCCAGCGCGACTTGCGCGGCGAGCCTACTTTACAACTCAATACCTTGCCCGGTTTCGGTGATACGCGCCAGTCTCATCGCCAGATTTTCACCTTGAATGAGACGCACACCTTCGGCTCAACTCTGGTCAACGAGGCGCGCTTCGGCTTCAACCGCATTCACATTACTTTTACCCCGAACGCGCAGCTCAACCCGGCTGACTTCGGAATCAATGAAGGCATCAATGCAGCCATCGGTCTGCCACAAATCAGCATCACCGGGTTCAATTTCAATATCGGTGGGCCAAGCAATTTCCCACAAGGGCGCTCCGATACAGGCTTCGTTCTGTCGGATACGGTCAGCTACCTGCACGGCAACCACTCCTTCAAGTTCGGTGGAGAATCCCGCCGCTTCTACAACAACAACTTCAACCTTGACACGGGCGCGTTCACCTTTGCCAACGTGGGTAGTTTCATCGCAGGCAACGCCAACGCTTTCACCATCACGCTCGGCGACCGCGCCAGCAGCATCGTCCAGGGAAATCTTGGACTCTACGTTCAAGACAACTACAAGGTGAGACCGAACCTGACGCTTGAATTGGGCTTGCGTTACGACTGGAACATGTCGCCGACCGAACGCTACAACCGCTTCGTGGTCTTCGACCCGAAGACTGACTCGCTGGTGCGCGTCGGAACTGGAATTAATCAGGTTTACCACACCAACAACAAGAACCTTCAGCCGCGCTTAGGATTCGCCTGGGACCCATTCAAGGATGGCAAGACAAGCGTGCGCGCAGCCTATGGCGTGATGGTTGACCAGCCGGTAACGAATGTCGTGACAGGCCCAACGGCCAATCCGCCCCTGGCAACGCCTCTGAACTTCAATGGCGCAATCAGGTTCGACAACGCGGCGACTGTGGCAGGGCTTGCGGGTCTGGCTCCTGCATCGGTGGATCATGGTTTCGATAATGCTTATATCCAGTCGTGGAATCTGAACATCCAGCGAGAGGTAATGCCGAATCTTGGAATCACCATCGCTTACGTCGGATCGAAGGGAACTCACTTGCGTATCTCGCGCAACATCAACCAGCCCGTTAACGGCGTGCGCCCGTTTCCCGCTCTTTCTTCCACCAGTCCGATTCGTCCCGGCGCTGCGCTCGGCAACATCACCGAGATAGACAGCACAGCAAATTCCAGCTACAACGCCCTCTGGGTGACAGCCAACAAGCGACTCACGCGCGGTCTTCAGTTCAATGCCTCTTATACGTTCTCGAAGTCTATAGATTACAACTCGCTCAACTCGCAGGGCGTGATTGTGCAAAACAGCTACGACCTTCGCAACAGTAGAGGACTCTCGGATTATGACGCGAGACACCGTTTTGTCGTGAGTGGGATTTACGAATTGCCATTCACAGGCAACAGGCTTGTGGAGGGCTGGCAACTCTCGGCCATCGTTCAATCACAGACCGGAAATCCCGTCAACATCATCACAGGCATCAACACCTTCAACGGTGTGGCGAATACTCTCAGGCCGGACGTGACCGGGCCTATTACCTATCCCGGAACCGTTGAGCAATGGTTCGACCCCTCGGTCTTCGTGAACCCGACGACGCCTGTGACACACTTCGGCAGCCTGGGCCGCAATGTCGTCATCGGGCCTGGTTTCAACAACGCGGACTTCTCAATCATCAAGAACACGAAGCTCAGCGAGACGACGCGCATGCAGTTTCGCGCGGAGTTCTTCGACATCTTTAACCACGCGAACTTCGGTCAACCGGGTCGTGTGGTGGGCAGCGCAACCATCGGCAGAATCACCAACACGCGCTTCAACACAGGCGACTCAGGCTCATCACGGCAGATTCAGTTCGCCATGAAGTTCCTCTTCTAAGTGGAGGCTGAAGAAGGTTAAGCTAACATTGGTTGGAGGAAACGAAGAGGCCGCGCCCTTTTATCAAGGCGCGGTCTCTTCGTTTTGAAAAAGGCCGTAACAGTTTCCACAAAACTAAGGCATAACATGCGCCGCACTCCAAAGGGTAGAGCAAAGGGTTTTATATATGGCAAGCACTGAAACGGCGGTTATACCTGTTGCGGGAAAGAGCGCGCTTGAGATTATCGAGCGGGGAAAGCGTGCGCGCTGGTGGCGCAGATCAGGCACGAAGCAGCGCGGCTTCAGTTACGAAGATGCTGCGGGAAAGCTCATCAAGGATGAAGTCGAGCTTGAGCGCATCCGCGCGCTTGTGATTCCGCCCGCGTGGAAGCACGTTCGCATCTCTCCTTCGGCGCGCAGCAGCCTGCAAGCTGTCGGGATTGACGCGAGCGAGCGCGTTCAGTACATCTATCATTCACAGTTTGCCGCGCGCCAGCAGCGCAAGAAGTACGAGAAGATTGAACGCTTCGGCGAGTATCTGCCCGCACTCCGGCGCAAGACCAACGAGGACATCAACCTTGAGGGCTTCCCGCGCGAGCGTGTGCTGGCCGTCATCGTGCGTCTCATCAACGATCTATACTTTCGCATCGGCTCGGAAAAGAGCGTCAAGCGTTATCGCACCTACGGCGTCACGACCCTGCGCAATCGCCACCTGGACATCAAGCGCGGGGGTCGGCTCTCGTTCAACTTCGTCGGCAAGCATCACATCCGCCACCGCGTCATACACGTTGACGAAGAACTCGCAACGCTCATTGCCGACATCAAAAAAATCGGCGGCTCAAAACTCTTCGAGTATTACGATGCGGAAGGGAAGGTACGAGCCATTCGCCCGCGCGACGTGAACGACTACATCAAGGCCGCGACCGCCTCGGAGTTTTCCGCCAAAGATTTCCGCACGTGGGGTGGGACGCTGCTTGCCGCCATAGAGCTTGCTGAGATAGGCAAGGCCGAAGATGAGAAGCAGGCTAAGAGCAACCTTGTCAGAGCCGTCGAGAATGTTGCTGAACGGCTGGGCAACACGCCGACCGTTTGCAGAGGCTGCTACATTCACCCGAAGGTGCTTGAGAGTTACCTGAAAGGTGTCACGCTCGAAGAGTTTCGTCGCCGCAAGATCGAGCGTTCGATCAAGCGTATTCAGCCTGAGTACGAGGTTGAAGAGGTCGCTTTACTAAAGATGCTGCGCGCGCAGACGAACGGCAAGAGCGCTTCCTGAGACTTCCTCTCAGCGAAAGAATTTTAATTGCTTGCCGCGACCGCGTTGCTGCGTTCAAGCTGCGGGACCGGAAATTTCTTCAGCATCTTCCAGACGATGATGAGGCTGCCATCCGCGTCACGTCGCGTCACGCGAAAAGCGACCAGAACATCCGATGTCCCGTAGTCCACCGAGCGCACGACATAAGTATTATTAACACGCGCAGGAAAGCGATTTTTATAAGCAATCTCGTTAACCGTGAAGCCCATGCTCACTCGCCGCTGCTGAATGCGCGCATCGCTCTCCTTCAACGGTGTGTTAAAGGCAAAGAGATACTCGACTGCCGGAAGCTCCGGCTTGACTTCATCAAGCTCAACATCGCCGAGCATCGTGAGCACACCAAAATCTGCGCCTGCAAAGCCGACGCTCAAGCTGCCTTGCGCAAGCTCTATGTCCGAGCCGTAACCATATTCATTTGTCAGGCGCGTGAAAGAATAGTACGCGCCGCCACCGCGCATCGCCAGAAATCCATCATACTTCTCTCTGGGCAATAATCTCATGATGCCCGTTCCCGGCTGTTGTAGGAAACTTGCGAACGCTGCGCTGTCTTCGGGAGCAGGAAGGATATACAGCTTCTCAATCTCTTTCAGACGCTCCCTCAATGAAGTCATCTCCCTTTCCATCTGCGCGCGATCAGGTGATTGCGCGTTGACGGCGATTGACGGGCAGCAGAAAAGCAAAAACAGGATGGTGGCAAAAGTGTAAAGGCGAGTCATCGTATCACCTCCTCTGGCTATCGAGGGTTTAAGAATGTTGAGGTCGCACTATCTTATCAGTCTGAGCCTCAACCTTAAAAGTGCTTGCTGGTTTCCTTCCCCCCTTTACGCCTCTTCGATTTGCGCTCGTCTGTTCCTTTGAGCGAGGCCAGCGGCCACAGTTTATATTCAACCGTTGCCAGCCCTGCTCCGACCACAGCTTCAATCACTTCTTCAGAGGATTTGTAGCAGGGAGCAGCTTCGTCCAGTGGAACACGCCCGTCCGTGTTGACGAGGATGCCCGCCTCTTTGTACTCGTCGTCAATCTGGCGCTGGTTGAGTGAGCGCGTCGCTTCGCCCCTGGACATGCGGCGACCCGCACCGTGATTGACTGAGAAGCCGCTGTTGACCGCGCCCTCGGCGGGGCGCAGGATGTAGCTCCAATCTTTATTTGAGCCGGGAATCAAAACGGGATGCCCGGTCTCTTCCCACAACGTGCCCTTGAGTCCAGGATGCCCTGCGGGAAAAGCGCGCGTCGCGCCCTTGCGATGCACCCAGACTTCCCGGTACTCAGGATGCCACTCCTTCTGCACGAGGTTGTGACTGATCTCGTAGATCAACTCCAACTCCTGGCGGAACACCTGACGAAAAGCCTCTGCCACCTGTTCAAAGATAATCAGGCGATTGATGATCGCGTAGTTGCCGCCAGCCGCGACCGCGTTCAAATAGTCGCGGTAGTGTTTTGACTCAGGCGTGAAATAGCCGAGGTCTATGTCCGTGATCGCTTCGGGTCGCTCGGCCTTCGCCATCTCAAAGTAGTTTGTCGCAAGCCCATGCCCGAAGCCGCGAGAGCCTGTGTGCGCCTGCACGAAAAGCGTCTGCGTCTCTTCCGATTTCTGCAATTCGATAAAATGATTTCCCCCGCCGAGTGAACCCAACTGATTTAGCCCACGCTCCGGCCTGCCTTTGCTTCCCCAGGGAATCTGCCAGTCGTCATCCACAGGCATCCTGTGACGCTCGGCGCGACTGCGATCAAAAGATGCGCCATACTTTTCAACATAGTATTCCGCTCCACCGCGAACCAGATTATTAAACTCGCGCTCGTCCAAATTGCCGAGCTTCACGCTCTTGCCGCCCGCGCCCATGCTCACGCGCTCCATCACCGCCCGGTTAAACTCCATGCGCTTCTCAGGTGTGGCTTTATCAACAGGCACATCGGACTTCGCACTGAGCATCCCGCAGTTGTGTACGAACACACCTGCATCAAGAGCGAAGTTTCCATACTCAGGAACTGTTAGGCAATATACATCCGCAGCCTCATCTATTGATTCGACGGAAACAACCTTGTGATTGTAACTATGCTTAAAGTATCTATGATTATGAATACCAAATCCTCCGCCTGGCACTTCCTCGCCGCATGTCTCACAAGTATGAACTCGGTGCGCTACCTCTGAAGATTTAGCCCTTCCTTTCTTGCTCTGATTGTAAGCCACAAGGTAAGGCTTTCCACGCTCGCCATTATGATTAGCAATAGCATATTCACGCGCCGCTTCCGGGTGTTGCTCCCAAAAAGTTGCAAAGTTCTTCCCGCCCCTCTCCGCAAAGTAGGCGTGACCTTCCGGCGTCCTCGCTTTGGCTGCTAAGGCTGCTTTCCTTTTCGCCTCAAACTCCGGTGACTGAAAGTGAGTATTTCGCTCCACTATAGATTTGTGATAACTCATGTGATCCCGGTCGCCCATAAACTTCAAATTTTCCGGGCGATTATCTGTCGGGCGAAAGTTTTTGTGGTGGATGATAGTTCTCTGTCCTTCAAAGGAAGGGATTTCGCCGAGCAGCCCACAACGAGCCATAATCCAATGTACCCTTTGGTCATTGTTTGAGCCGGGATGTCTGACTGTGGTGTAGCCGTCTTTATCAATGCGAGTGTTGAAGGGCATTAAAGAGGTTCGCGGCGTCAGGTCTTTCGCCTGCCGGTAATTTCCGTCACGCAGCATAAACTCGTGGTCAGGCGTACAGAAGATTTCCCTTCCATTGTCTAACATTACTTTCAGAAGCGGTGTCTTCGTTCTGGTCTTTTTAGCTGTAGCTTTCGCAACAATAACCCTGTGATCTTTGGATAGAGCATAGACCCAAATCTCTTTGCCTGATTGTGCTAATTCACCAATCGGATAAGAGCGGCCATCAGCCGTAGGGATTAGAGTGTCATCAGTAAAGCAGCCAATGTCGTAGCCCACCGGCCCCATCGCTACTGCGCCCGCTTCAGCATCTGTCAGAATCACGCAGCCGACCGGCACGCCGTAGCCATAATGTGTGTCCGGCGTGATGACGACTAGCCTCACGCCGGGAAAGCGTGTGGCGTTGACTATCTGCCGGTAGAGAGTGTCTTCGGCGTTAGCCAGCAGAGACGGCGTGAGAAAGAGACGCACAGGCACATCCCGCGTATCTTCTGTCTGAAGATTGTAGTAGCCAGCCCCAGACAAGCGCGCGAGGTGTTTCCAGTTGTCCGCGTTCTTTAGCTGTTTCGCTACCTTCAAGGCTTTCGCATCTTCCGTGTGTTTGGTCATAGCTTCCCTTGTCTCGTCCTTCTCTTGTAGTTCTATTAGTGTTCCTGCTCTCTAGAGAGCGCAGCTATGATTTCCACAGCAATCGCATCTGCGCTTTTATCTTCGGAGACCTCTATCCGCAGCATTGCCTCATCGTAAAACGCGCGCCGCCTGTCGTAAAGCTCACGAGTGCTGTCGAACTCTCGCGCGAGTGGACGTGACCTGCTCTCGTTTGTGATTCTCCGCCAACATACTTTGAAGGGCGCATCGAGCCAGACTGTGAAGCCGCCAAGCGCGTTAATGAGAGCGCGATTGTCAGAAATCGTCCACGTCCCGCCGCCGAGCGCGATGATGCGCGCGTCCTGATTCTCAAGCGCATCGCGCAGGAGCTGGCTTTCTATTTCACGAAAACGCTGCTCGCCGTCCTCGTCAATTATCACCTGCGCTGTGCGCCCCATCCGTTCTGCGATGAAGCTGTCCAGATCAATCATAGAGCATCTCAGTTTTCGGGAAAGAGCGATGGCGACAGTGGTTTTGCCCGCGCCCATGAAACCCGTGATGATGATGGCTTGCGCCCGCGTGTTCATCTCTCGACTACCAATTCGAGCAAGTGGAAAAATTCCGGGAAGGAGACGCGGACCGATTCTGCGCCGACAATCTCGGATTCTCCTTCACTAATGAGCGCGGCGATTGTGAAAGCCATTGCGATGCGGTGGTCGCCGTGCGCGTCGAGCCTCGCGCCGCGCAGTTTCGTGCGCTTCCATATTGTCAGACCGTCATCATGCTCCGCTACCTCCGCGCCCATCGCGCGCAGATTCTCGACAGTCGCGCCGATGCGGTCTGACTCTTTAACACGAAGTTCCGCCGCATCACGAATCGAGATGCCGCCCACGACCTGTGAGCCAAGCACGGCGAGCATTGGTAGCTCGTCAATCAACTGCGGGATCAGAGTCCCGCGCAAAACATTCGACTGTCCCGGTTCGAGAGGCGCGAGGCCAGCGCCGCCGGTGACAATCATATCTCCGAAAGGTTCGTCGAAATCCTGCTGCTCCCAACTGCCATCCGGTTTTACAGAGTCTATACGCACGGCAGCGCCCAGCGAGCGAAGCACCGAAAGCAATCGCTTGCGCGTCGGATTGAGTCCAACCTGATTGAGCCTTAACTCCGAACCGGGCAGCAACGCGGCAGCGGCAAGGAAGAACGCTGCCGACGAGATGTCGCCCGGAACACTCACTTCACAAACGTGATCTGGAATAGCTCTATCCTGAGCGCCCGATTGAGTGCGGCCTTCAACCGAGATTACCTCCATCAAGACACCGCTGCGCTCAATCGTTCTGCTCTTAACGGGAAATCGGAACGAGCGCAGCATCCGCTCCGTGTGGTCGCGCGTTGCGCCCTGCTGACCGATTACTTCGGTCTGCCCGTTTGCGTTGAGGCCAGCAAGTAGAATGCACGATTTGACCTGCGCGCTCTCCACAGGCATCTCGTAGCTGATCGCTTTGAGCGGGCGGCGTCCAATAATCCGCAAAGGCGCGCGCCCGTTTTCAGATGTGATGCCAGCCCCCATCATCTCAAGCGGCTCGATGATTCTCTTCATCGGACGCGAGCGCAAGGAGGCATCGCCCGTCAACGTCGAGACGAAATCCTGTCCGGCCAGGACACCTGCCAGCATTCGCATCGTCGAGCCACTGTTGCCGCAGTCGAGCGGAGCTTGTGGCGCACTGAGTCCCTGAAGACCAACACCTTCAATATCCACGCTTGTTCCGTCGCGCTCAATCTTTACGCCAAGTTGACTGAGACAAGCGAGCGTTGCGGCGCAATCCTCGCTCGTCGCAAAGTTTGTGATTCGCGTGCGCCCACGCTCCAGCGCAGAGATAATCGCGGCGCGGTGCGAGATGGATTTGTCTCCCGGCAGACGTAACTCTCCGCATATCCTTCGCGCAGGCTGGATTATCATGCGGGAATCATATAACGCAGCAGTCAGTAATCAGTAACGCGATGCGCAAGTTATGTCCCGGAGGGACAATTGAAAATAGCCCAGCAATTCATTGCTGGGTGAGATAGCAGGAATTTGAATTGAGTCCCGTCGGGACGATTGAACTTCAGCCGTCCCGACGGGACTAGAATTTATTCCTGTTCTATTCCCAGCAATAAATGGCTGGGCTATTGTCAGTCGCTCCTGTCGGAGCTTGATAACTTGCGCGTCGCCTCAGTAGTCAGTTATCAGCAAAAAAAACGGCGGCTGCCATTGCGCGTACTGGTAACTGACTACTGACCACTGATTACTGCTTTTGCCTCCTTCTTGACACATAGGCAAGGGGCGTGTTACACCGTCAAGTCTTCCGGCTCGCTTTTAGCATCTTGTAACAGTAGCCGTACCCGGACGGCTTTTGGAAAGGCCGCGCCTGCATTGACCGAGGAGATGACTGAACTCGTATTGCCGAGCCGCATAGAGGCCGTTAACATGGCCGCTTCAGCCGCCGCAGAGTTCGTCAGGCGTTTGGGGCTGGACGCAGACGCAGCTTTCGGGATTGACATGGCTGTGCGCGAGGCAGTGACCAACGCCGTGCTGCACGGCAATCATCAGGATGAAGCGAAAGCGGTCGAGGTCGGTTTTAAGAGCTTGCCGGGCACGATTGAGATTACGGTGCGCGACCGGGGAGAAGGCTTCGACCCCGGCAGCGTTCCTGACCCGACCGAAGCGCAGAACATCATGAAAACTTCGGGTCGCGGCATCCTGTTCATGCGCACTTTCATGGATGGAATCCAGTGGTCGCGCCACCCGGAAGGCGGCACGGTGGTGCGAATGATAAAGCAATTTTAGATTTGCGATTTTAGATTTTTGATTGGAAGAAAAAACAGTTTTCAGTTGAAGACAAAACTGAAAACTATTCTTCTCCTTTCAATCAAAAATCAAAAATCAAAAATCGCAAATTCTCATAAGGAGATTCTGCAATGGCTGAACTTAATATCAAAGAGCGTCAGGCCGGGGACATCACCGTCCTGGATATGGATGGCAAGATAACTATCGGTGAAGGCTCGGTTGCGCTTCGCACGGCCATCCGGCGGCTGCTCGAAGAAGGCAAGAAGAAGATTCTCTTGAATCTCAGAGGTGTTGGCTACATTGATTCGAGCGGCATCGGCGAGCTTGTCTCGAGCTTTACAGCAATCACCAAAGAAAAAGGCGGCGAACTCAAGCTCCTCAATCTGACGCAGAAACTACAGGACCTCTTAGGCATCACCAAGCTCCTGACTGTCTTCGACACTTTCACAAACGAGTCGGACGCGCTCAGCGACTTCAAAAGCGGTGACGAGACAAGTAGTGCTGCGACAAGCGGTGATGAGAAAAAGCAGTGATGAGTGACGAGTGACGAGTGACGAGCAAATCCGCTTTCACTCGTCACTCGTCACTCGTCACTTGTCACTGCCCTAAGATGTTTCGCGCCGCCATTCGTCGTCTGCTCGCAATTGATGATCCGCCGGAGAGGACGGCGCTTGCCTTTTCCATCGGCGTCTTCATCGCGTTCTCCCCCTTCCTCGGATTGCATACCATCATGGCGACCGCCATCGCCTTTGCGTTCCGCTTCAACAAGCTAGCCATCTACTCAGGAACCTTCGTCAACAATCCTTTCCTGACGCTCGTCCCCATCATTCTGCTCTCTTACGCAACGGGAGCAATCATCCTGGGCAGGCCGCTCGCGCTGCCGCAGGAGAGCATGGAGCTTTTGAAGAATCCACACCTGTTGACGGGCGAGTGGTGGGGCCAACTCTTCAAAAATAGCGGCGCTTTACTCTGGCCCTTCGCCATCGGCGGCATGATTCTCTCCGTCGTTTGTTCACTCGCCGCCTATCCGTTAACATTACGTTTTCTGCGAGCCAAGCAGAGACTTAAAAACAGAATCCAGAAGTCAGGAGCCAGAATCCAGAATGGAAAAGGGTGAAACCACTTCAACAAAATTTTCTTCTTCTACCTCTGGATTCTTACTTCGGCTTTACGGGGGCATCTGTTACTTTGCGTGAAGCATCTCTATAATTCTTCCCGGCGCTAATAATACATTCGAGCCGCTTTTATCTTGTTCTTCCAACTCCTGACTCATGGATTCTGTTTTTATGCGAAGACTTTATTTCATTGTCATCTTGCTCGCGCTTTCGAGCATCGTGGTCGCGCAAGCACAAAACAAAACCGCGCCGCCGCCCACCCCCGTCCCGCAGCCGCCGCCGCCGCAGTCGCCGCCTCGTCAAGCGGTCTATGACCTTTCGGGAGTTGGCGTCGAAATCAGACCGGAGCCGCGACTGATCTTGATGATGGCTGCTCTGGACGCAGCCGGTTTCGACCCGACGCCGAAAGGAGAAGAGCCAGCGGTCTTTCGCGCGCAACTGAGAAAGGATCAGGCGAATTTAGACCCTGAGCTGCGCCAGCGTCTCTCGACATTCTACAAACGCAATAAGCTGCTTGGGGCAGATGGCAAAGAACTCCCGCCCGTCGAGCAGGCCGCGCGCTACGTCTCGCTCGCTTACGCGCTCGGCTCCGCGCCGAGTTTTGAAGAGCCGCCGCGCTCGGATGATCTTCCGGCAGGATTGCTGGAGGTCCTGGACTTTGCGCCGCTCCTGCGCGAGTTTTATCGCAAGTCGGGCATTGATGAGCGCATGCCTACTTACCTCAGATCGTATCAGGTGGAAGGCGACCGCCTGCGCCGCTCAACTGTGGAGATGGTTCGCGGCGTGCTCTCGTATCTCAATACGCGACCCGTTACGACGACGATAGAGCGTATCCCCGTCAAAGCTCCGACCTCTACGGGCGGACGCAAGAAAGATGTGCCGATGAGATACGAGACGCGCGAGCATGAGCGACGTTTCTTCATCGTGCCCGATCTTCTGGCAGCGCCCGGCGCAATCAACTTTCGCGTCATCGCAGATGATTACTTCGTCACCATCCCCTACTGCGACGAGACGAAACATAACTGCGCGGGGCGCGACAATAATCCCATCTCGCCTGAAGTGCGCCGCGCTTATATACAGTATGTCGTTGACCCGCTCGTCCAGCGTTTCACACGCGACATCGCCGCGCGCAGGGAGCAGATCAAGCTCTTGCTGGACGAGCGCACCAAGGCCGGAGCGGAAGTCTCGCCAGACGTTTTTCGCACCATTGCCCGCTCGCTCTCGACCGCTGCCGATGTTCGCCTGGAAGAAACCATGCGGCTCGACGCCTTATCGCGCAATGCGCGCAGCCTGTTGGATAAGACAACGGACGCCGCAAGGCGCGCAGAGATTCTCAAAGAGTTGGAGACAACGCGCGCCTCTGTGACGGACGAAGCGGTGGCACAGCTTGCGGAAGGCTACGAGAGCGGGGCTGTCCTTGACTTCTATTTCGCGGAGCAGTTGCGCGGGGTGGAATCTTCAGGGTTCGACATCGGCAATTCGCTCGCGGACATGATCGCCTCGTTTGACCAGGCGCGCGAGATGCGCCGCCTCGAAGAAGCGAAGGCCGCACGCTCACGCGCCCTTGCCGCACGCAAGGCGCGTGAGAAGCAGGGAGAAATGACTGCCTCAGCAGCTTCGCTGCCGAACTCTCCGCTTGTCAAAAGACTTCTCGAAGTTGACAGTCTCTTGCAGTTGAAGAATTACGCGGCGGCTGAAGAACGACTGCTCGCTCTCTTGCGTGAGTTTCCGGGAGAGCCGCGCGTCTTCTTCTCGCTTGCTAAGACGGCGAGTCTCTTTGCGCATGATGCGACTGACGAGGATGTGCAGAGAGAGAGACTCAACAAGGCGCTGACGAATTATCGCAACGCCGTCAGCAACGCAACACCGGACACAGACCGTTGTCTGGTCTCGCGTGCGCACGAAGCGATGGGAAGCATTCTTGAATTTTTAGAACGGAAAGACGAAGCCTTGAAGGAATTCGACGCTGCCATACAGATCAACGACACGTCATGCGAGGCATACAATAAGGCAGTTGAAGAGAAGAAGAAGCTGTCGCAGCCGCAGTAATGCAGGAGGCGCGGTCGGTTGTTCATCCTATCAACCGATACCGGGTTGCAGAGCAAAGAGAGATTCAGAGTTCAAACTTTAGTTTGCTCTTTCGTAAAGTAAAAGCAAACTAAAGTTTGAACTCTGAACCTCTCTTTCTACAGGGATGCGTTGACGATTGAATCCGACGATCCCGACTCATTCAAACGAAGGGCAAGGGATTGTCGGAAGCAACTTGATGCGCGGAAGATTCATTACGCGCGGGAGAACGAAATTATCTATCTTCGGCATAGCGAAAGGCACGGTTGTCGGGATTGGCTGGATGAGTTGAAAATTCGGCAACTCCGCAAAACCGGGTGGATTGATTGTGACCCGACCGAGTGTCGGTAGCGCTTGAAGCGTGGAGAGGTTGAATCCAGTGGGTCGCTGCCTGCGCTCAGGCATCACTTTGATCGTGCGATTAGACTTGTCGCGGATAATCGTTAGCATGACCTCGCCCTCGTCTTTGCGATTGAGCGCGTGAATGAAGTCTTCGCTGTCTTCAAGCTTTTCGCCGTTCAATTCCGTGATGACATCGCCAGCTTTTAACCCGGCCTTTGATGCAGGGCTGTTCTCGCTGACTGAAGTGATGAGCAGTCCTTGCCCGCCAGGGACGCCGAAGAAGTCTGCGAGTTGTTTTGTCAGCGGAGTTGTAGTGATGCCGACGCGACGATTGTTGCCGAAACTGTAAGAGAAAATTTCCGGGGTCTCTCCTAACGCTCGCGGCGTGCGCGGCACAAAGATGCGGTCTCGCTGTTCCGGCGTGAGCGCTCCCAGTGCGCGCGAAGCGTCTTCGCGCTGGCCGAGCGTGACGCTGATTTGTTGTTCCGACCCGCTGCGGCTGATGGTTAGCTTCACAGTCTGCTCCGGCGCGGCCTCGCCGATTAAGCGAAACAGCTTGCGATTGGTCGTCACAGGCTCGCCGTCGAACTGTAGGATGACATCGCCCTTCTTCAACCCGGCTTTCTCCGCTGGGCTGCCCTCTGTGACGCGGCTGATGCCGATGCCTTGCGGCGTGCTCAGCCCGTACCGGCTCATGTTCTCCCTGTTGATCTCTTCGGGCAGGATGCCCAGATAGTTCATGCCGTCGTAGTAGAAGGAAAAAGTCATCGGCTCGGTCGGCGGCACGGGAACGGCTATGCCGGACTGCGTGGGAGTTGAAGGAGTGCGCGGCGACCTTTGCGCCAGCGTGGACGCGCTCGCAAATACCACGATAGCGAGCAGCAGAAGCAGATTTCTCATTTTCATGGACAGAAATCCTCCAGAATAAGATTTGTGGGTTTCACGACTCAGATGAGCGAAAGTTCCGAAAAGTGGTCAGTGGTCGGTGGCCGGTGGTCAGTAGGAAGGCAAGAGCGGTTTTGGCTTTCACTGACCACTGATTACTGACGCGATGCGCAAGTTATGTCCCGTTAGGGACAATCGAAAGTAGCCCAGCAATTTATTGCTGGGAATCAGGCGTGGAATTTGATTTGAGTCCCGTCGGGACGATTGAACATTTCAGCCGTCCCTAACGGGACTCGATTAAATATCCTGCGACCTCACCCAGCAATAAATTGCTGGGCTATTGTCAGTCGCTCCTGACGGAGCTTGATAACTTGCACATCGCGTTACTGATTACTGACTACTGCTTCCGGTAAACCTCACGCCCGTCTGCGATCTCGACGGCGAGTTTGCCTTCGGAGTGTGCCAGGTCAAGATGGGCGACCGATTCGGAGACGGCGAGAAAGCGGTGAACATCGTCCGTTCCAGGAAAAAGCTCGCGCGCTATATCCCAGGCGGTCGCGCCGGATTTCGGAATCAAGCGAATGACTTCCATTTGCCGCTCCTGCACTGCGCGCAGGTAACGATTGAAAAGCTCCTCGAAGTCCGTTACATCTCCCCCATGCCCGCCATGCACGAGTGTCGGAGAGAGACTGCGTATTCGCGCGAGGCTCACCAGATATTCGGCCAGCGAATGAAAACGCTTGGACGGGTCAATGGGGTCAGGCGAGAGAATCGGGTTCGGCGTGATGCGCTTCAAGACGCAATCGCCAGCGATTATTGTGCGGTCGGCTTCACGCAGGAACGAGCAAGAGCCTGGCGTGTGTCCCGGCGTATGCACAACGCGCAAAGAGCCGGTCGCAAACTCAATCTCCATCTCATCCTTTAGCTCCGTGTACTGATTATCTTCAAGCGAGTCGGCAAAGGCGCGCAAGCCTTCATACATACGCCGCATCGCACGTATCTCTTCATCGGGCACACCCGCGCGAACTAAAAGCTGCCGGTGCTCTTCATACTCAAGCCGACTGGCGCGATGCCCTGTCTCCCAACCATGCACGAGCACCTCCGAGTCCTTCGCTTCGTCTCGAAGGGTGCGCGCCAGCCCGCAGTGATCCTCATGCGCGTGCGTCAGGACGATGCGGCGAAGATCAGAGACGCGAAACCCTGCACGGCGCAGCCCATCGCGCAAAGCTCCCACAGCCTCTTTCGTCTTCGGCCCCGTGTCAATCAACGTCACAGGGTCTTCTGCAATCAAGTAGCAGTTGACCGGCCCGACGTAGAAAGGTGTGGGGACTATGATGGGAACGATACGCATAAGAGTCTGGAGTCTGAAGTCTGGAGTCCGAGAGTCCGAGGTCAAAAGCAAATTCTTTTCTGCCTTTGACTCTCGACTCCAGACTCCAGACTTCTGTTTCAGTAGGTGTACTTGTTCGCCTTAATCAACACGTCTGCGATGCGTTGACGCGCGGCGATGGTGTTCATGGGCGTTAGCCGCGTGAAGCGACGCAGGGCGGCTAGGAGCGTGCGAAGCTCGTCGCCCTCAGACATTCCTGCGAGCGTGTTCTTGGCGTGCGCTTCGATGCGCTCGACGGCGTCGTTGCAGAAGACGCTGGTCATGTCTATGTAACGCGCCGCAGCTTCGATGCCCTTCGCGGCTGCCAACTTTTGCGTGCGCAGAATTGCAGACTCCATAGCGAAAGCGTCCGTGATAATGTCCGCGATGCCCATCAAAACTTCCTGCTGCTCGGCGAGCGCCATCATGTACTTCTGCGCCGCTGTGCCAAGCGTCATCAGCGCAACCTTCTTGGCGTTCTGCATGAGCTTCATCTCAGCCACAAGCACGCCTTCGTCCTCGTCAAAGCTCGGCATCGAAGGCGACAGAACCTCATCCATCAAACTTTGCGCTGCGGGCAGGAGCGCGAGCTTGCCCGTCATCGCACGCTTCATCAACATGCCCGGAATGAGCATGCGGTTGATTTCGTTTGTGCCCTCGAAGATGCGGTTGATGCGCGAGTCGCGGTAGGCGCGCTCCGCCGGATAGTCCGCGGAGTAGCCGTAGCCTCCGTAAATCTGAACCATCTCGTCGGCCACAAAGTCGCAGTATTCCGAAAGCGCAACCTTGATGATCGAACACTCCGCCGCATACTCTTCAATCGAGCGCAGCTTGGCCTCCGGGTCTTTAGTGTCACCGATGGCGGATTCAATCAAGCCCACCGTGCGATACGACATAGCCTCGCCGACCCAGGTGCGAATCGCCATCTCGGCCAGCTTCGCCTTGATCGCGCCGAAGGATGAAATGGATTTCCCGAATTGATGGCGCTCGTTGGCGTAGCGAACCGAGTCATGAATCATCAGCTTCATTCCGCCGACGCACGATGCGCCCAACTTGAAGCGACCGATGTTGAGAATGTTGAAAGCGATCTTCGCTCCCTTGCCGACTTCGCCCAGTAGATTCTCGACGGGCACTCTGACATCTTGCAGGATCAGAGCGCGCGTGCTCGAACCCTTGATGCCCATCTTGTGCTCTTCCGCTCCGGTCTTGACGCCCTCACCCGCTTCGACGACAAAGCCGCTGAACTTATCGCCGTCAACTTTCGCAAAGACGATGTAGAGGTCAGCGAAGCCCGCGTTGCTGATCCACATCTTTTCGCCGTTTAAGATGTAGAACTTTCCATCATCGCTCAACTTTGCCGTAGCTTTCGCCGCGAGCGCATCAGAACCCGACCCGGCTTCAGTCAGCGCGTAAGCCGGAACGACCTCGCCGGAGACGATCTTCGGCAGATACTTTTTCTTGGTCTCTTCGCTGCCGAAATAGACTATGGGGAGCGTGCCGATTCCGGTTTGCGCGCCGAATGTGACGGCAAACGAAGCAGCGCGTCCGAAATTCTCCGCGACCACGACGCCACTTGTCTGATCCAATCCCAGCCCGCCGTACTCTTCAGGGATGACCGCGCCGACCAGTCCAAGCTCGGCAGATTTTTTGATTAGCTCGCGCGCCAGTGTCCAATCATGCTTTTCCAATTCAGGGATGCGCGGGCGAACCTCATTGTCAATAAACTCGCGCGTCGTCTCCCCGATCATGCGGTGCTCTTCCGTAAAATCTTCAGGCGTGAAAATCTCTTCCGGCTCGCGCTCCTCGATTAAAAATGCGCCGCCCTTGATGATCTGTTTTTCTTCGGCTACTGCTGACATAAAACTTTTCCTTTCGTCTAAAAGCTATCAACCAGAAAACCAGGCTGCTTATTCCACCTTCTTGATGCTAGCTAAGAGTTGCTTGTATTCGTCCGCATGTTTGTTGAACCCTGCGGGGGCGGCGAACGAGACTACGAAGACGGGCTTCTTGGCCTGTAGGATGTCAACTTCCCAGATGATCTGCTCGCCATCAACTTCGCCAGTGCCTGAGCCGGTGTAAGCCCTCATGCCGTTGTGTGTAGTCTCCTGGCCGGGCGATGTGACCTTTAGGTTCTTGATCACCTTTTCTAATTGCGCTTGCAAATCACTAATGGCCTTGTTGAAATCGTCGCCCTTCGGGACCCAGAAAACAACTGAGAGAGCATCATCCGGCGGGGAAACGGTCAACGTCTCTCCTTCATTCTTGGCTTTCCAGGTAGGAGGCGCAATGAACTGAATACCGCCCTCCTGATGCGTAAAGGGTTCTCCTTCGCCCGGTGACGAAGAACTGGTGCTGCTGCTGCTGTTGTCGTTGGCCGGAGCGGGAGTAGTAGTTGTCGTCGTCGTCGTTGTTGTAGGCGAACTGGATGCTTTGGTGTTGCTGGTGTTCGACGAGTTAGTATTCGTCTCAGACTTAGAGCATCCGGCGAAGAGCGCAGCCGCGAGGCCGAGCGCAAAAATCAGTTTCAATGTTTTCACAAAACTCTCCTTATCAAAATGTGCATGGATGAATTTCAAGCAACGAGCGCTCTCGTTCTCAATAGCGCTGGCCGCGCTTCAAAACTTCAACTCTTCAAGGTCTATAGAACTTGCGCGGTAAAGCTAATCAAATCCTCTCAAAAATTCCAGCCGCGCCCATCCCGCCGCCGACGCACATCGTCACCATTCCGTAGCGACCTCCGCGCCGCTCAAGCTCTCTCAAGATTGTCGCCGTCAACTTCGCGCCCGTGCAGCCCAAAGGATGGCCCAGGGCAATCGCGCCGCCGTTGACGTTCACCTTCGCAGGGTCGAGTTCCAACTGCTTAATGACCGCGAGAGACTGCGCGGCGAACGCTTCGTTGAGTTCGATGAGATCAATCTGGTCAAGCGTCAGTCCGGCCAGCTTCAGGGCTTTCGGGATAGCGAACACAGGGCCGATGCCCATCTCTTCGGGCGGGCATCCGGCGGTCGCGTAAGCAACAAAACGCGCCAGAGGTTTCAGTCCCAACTCTTTCGCGCGCGTATCCGACATGACAACGGCTGCGGCTGCGCCGTCGGACATCTGCGAGGCATTGCCAGCCGTGATCGTTCCCTTGATGTGAAATGCTGGCTTCAACTTTGCCAACCCTTCGATTGACGAGTCACGGCGCACACCCTCGTCTTTATCGAAAGTCACTTCACGCCGTACTTTCCGCCCCTTCTCATCAAGCTCCTCGAACGTGACGGTCAAAGGCACGACTTCATCCTTGAACTTCTCTTCATCCAGAGCACGCGCCGCGCGCTGGTGAGACTGAAGCGCGAAAGCGTCCTGCTCCTCGCGCGTGACTTCATACTTGCGCGCCACGTTTTCAGTCGCCAGCCCCATGTTCAAATAAAAATCCGGGTAGTGCTCGACGAGATATGGGTTGGGACGAATGACGTGTCCGCCCATCGGAATCATGGACATCGTTTCCAGCCCGCCCGCCACGATCACTTCCGCGCCGCCTGTTCTGATCTTGTCGGCGGCAATCGCAATTGATTGCAAGCCAGAAGAGCAGAAGCGATTGATCGTCATAGCAGAGGTTTCAACCGGCAGCCCAGCGCGAATCGCCGCCGAGCGCGTCACGTTCATGCCTTGCTCGGCCTCCGGCATCGCGCAGCCCATAATCACATCTTCAATCTCCGTCAGTTCCAATCCTTTGACACGCGCGATAGCTTCCTTGATGACAGCCGCGCCCGTCTCATCAGGCCGCGTGTCTTTCAAAGTTCCCTTCGGCGCTTTCCCAACAGCCGTTCGCACGGCGGATACGATTACTGCGTCTCTCATAAATTAGTCTCCAGTCTGGAGTCTGGTACGTCAAGAGCGCGTCCGAGGTCAAAAGCATTTCTCTTTCTTTTGACTCTTAGACTCCAGACTCCAGACTCCAGACTAATTTCTTAGCGGCTTTCCGTTCTTCAACATGTGCCCGATGCGCTCCTGCGTCTTGCGCTCGCCGCAGAGAGAAAGAAATGCCTCACGCTCAAGGTCTAGCAGATACTGCTCTGAAACTCTTGTCGGATGGTTCAGGTCGCCGCCCGTCAAAATTCGCGCGAGTTTTTCACCAATCAGCGCATCGTGGTCCGAGATGAAGCCGCCGCGCTTCATTTGATGTATGCCGAGCTTCAAAGTTGCAAGGGCCGGAAGTCCGAGCGCGAGAATGTCCGTGCGTTGCTGCGGCTCGACGTAGCCCGTCGTAGCTAGTGAAAGAACTTCCTGCTTGGCGTCGGCGATCAAGCGATCCGAGTTCATCGAAATAGAATCGTCCGCTCCGAGAAAACCGAAGCCGCGCGCTTCTTCAGCAGACGTGGCGACTTTCGCCAGCGCGATTGTCTCAAACGTGCGCTTGATGAAAGGAAACGGGTCGGCATCGTCCGCGCCCTTTGGAATCGCATCGAGCGAGCGCACGAGCATCTCTTTCGTGCCAGCGCCAGCAGGGATGAGACCAACGCCGACTTCGACCAGACCGATGTAAGTCTCAGCCGCCGCACGCACGCGGTCGCCGTGCAGAGCCATCTCGCAACCGCCGCCGAACGTCATCTGAAACGGCGCGACCACGACGGGCTTCGGCGAGTAACGCAAACTCATGGTCGCATTCTGGAAGGCGCGGATGATCATGTTGATCTCGTCCCAGTTCTCCTCCTGCGCTTCCAGAAGCAGCAGCATCAGGTTCGCGCCAACGCTAAAATTCACGCCCTGATTGCCAACCACAAGTCCCACGAAATTCTTTTCCACTTCGGCGAGCGAAGCCTTGAGCATCTGAAGCGTGTCGCCGCCGATTGAGTTCATCTTCGAGTGAAACTCAAGACACGCGACACCATCGCCAATGTCAATCAAGGACGCGCCCGCGTTCTTCTTGATAACGCCTGTTTGATCCTTGACAGATTTTAAGATGATGACGCCGGGCAGCTCATTTACAGGAACATACTTGCTACTAACAAAATCAAAATAGAATTTCTGACCATTCTCATTTTTATAGAAAGAAGTCGCGCCCGCGTCCAGCATCTTCTGTACATGAGCGGGCACGCTCTCCCCCTCTTCTCTCATCCGCGCAACAGACTTTTCAACGCCGATAGCGTCCCACGTTTCAAAAACGCCAAGCTCCCAGTTGAAGCCCCACTTCATCGCGCGATCAACTTCGACAACCGTGTCCGCAATCTCCGGGATGCGATTCGCTGCATAACGAAACGTGCGCGACATAGTTTTCCAGAGAAACGCGCCAACGCGATCCTTCCCCCATACCAGCGCCTTGATTCTCGCGGGCGTCTCCTCGATGTTCTTCGCCATGTCGAGCGCAGGCAGTTTCACTTTCTGCGCGGGGCGATATTCAAGAGAAGCGTGGTCGAGCGTCCAGATTTCCTGCTTCTCGCCCTCACCCTTCTGCCGTTTGTAGAAGCCGCCCTTCGTCTTGTTCCCCAGAAACCCGCTCTGAATCATGTCCGTGAGAAAAACGGGCGAACGAAATGTCTCGCGCTCTTCGTCATCAGATAACGCATCGTAAAGATTCTTGACGACGTGGCCGAAGACATCCAGGCCGACGAGATCAAACGTGCGGAAGGTTGCGGACTTCGGACGCCCGACCGATTGCCCCGTTATCTTGTCAACTTCCTCAATCGAATAGCCATCCTCCAGCATGGTCTTGATCGTAACCATCGCGCCGAACGTCCCGATGCGATTGGCTATAAAGTTCGGGCGATCTTTGGCAGGCACGACACCTTTGCCAAGACGCTGATCCAGAAAGCCCGCTATCTGGCAGGAGACTTCAGGCTTCGTCCACTCTGTAGGGATAATTTCGACCAGATGCAGGTAGCGCGGCGGATTGAAGAAATGTATGCCGAGGAAATGCGCGCGGAAATCTTCCGAACGACCTTCGGCCAGTTGGCGAATCGGAATGCCGCTCGTGTTTGAAGCGATGATCGAACCCGGACGACGAAACTCTTCGACGCGCTCGTAGAGCTTTCGCTTAATTTCCAGATTCTCGACGACCGCCTCGATGATGAGATCGCAATCCTTCAACTTCGCCAGATCATCATCGAAATTGCCAACCGAAATGAGCGATGCCAACTCCGGCGTAAAGAACGCGGCGGGCTTAGCCTTCTTCGCCGCTTCGAGTCCTGAGCGCGCGATGCGACTCCGCACCTCTTTCGATTCGAGTGTTAGCCCTTTAGCCTGTTCTTCAGGCGTCAATTCGCGTGGAACGATGTCTAGTAAGATGACAGGAATCTGCGCGTTCGCCAGATGCGCGGCAATCTGCGCGCCCATCGTGCCCGCGCCCAAAACAGCCGCCTTTTCAATCCGAAGCATGAAACTTTTGTACCTTTCCAAAGAGGGTCAAACGAGGAAGACGTATCATACTGAATGAGTATTCATTCAGCAAGTCGGCAGGGTTTCAACTTGTAGGGGCAGGGCTTGTCCCTGCCCTTCTTGATTAAGAAAGCACGCGGGCAGGGACAAGCCCTGCCCCTACAAGTATTCTAGTCGGCTGTGGTTTTAGCTGGCTCTCCGAGATATTTCTTCAGCCAGGCGTGGACTTCCTGGTAGAAGTAGCGACTGTCTTCGCCTTTGAGAATCCAATGGTTCTCTTCGGGCCAGACGATCAGGCGACTGGGAATGCGTAGGCGTTGGAGCACGCTCCAGTTTTCCAGTGTCTGGTTGAGCGGAACGCGAAAGTCGTTTTCGCCGACGGAGAGCAGGATGGGGGTCTTGAAATTCTTGGCGAAGCGAATCGGATTCTGCTCGCGCCAGACCTGGCCCTGCTCCCAGACCGGGCCGCCGTTATTGATCTCGCGCGAATAGATCGTGTCGCTCGTGCCCCACTGCGATTCCAGATTGATTAGTCCGGCGTGGCTGATGAGACATTTGTAGCGCGTCGTGGTCGCCTGCATCCAGTTCGCTAAGTGCCCGCCGTAAGAAGCGCCAGCGGCAGCCTGGCGCGTGCCGTCAACGAATGGGAAGAGACGAATCGCTTCGTCGGCAGCTTCGTTAATCTCATGTCCTGGGCCGACGAACGGGTCGCCCTGAATGCTCTGCGCGAACTTTTCGCCGAAGCCTGTCGAGCCTGAGTAGTTGGTAAGCAGGACGACGTAGCCGGGTTTTCCCAGCAGGTAATAGTTCCAGCGCAGTCCCCAGTTGTCGCGCCACATGCTGTGCGGGCCGCCGTGCATCACCACGAGCAGGGGATACTTTTTATTCTCGTCAAAGTTCGGCGGCAGAGCGATCATGTTGTGAATGCGCTTGCCCGCCTTGCTCGTAAACCAGAAATGGCGAACGGGCTGCCAGTCTATTTGCGCGACGCGCTCACTGTTGAAGTTTGTGAGCGGTTGCTGCGTTTTAGAACCGAGGTCGAGGCGGAAGATTTCAGGCGGATTCATCGCGCTCTCCCAGTTGGCGATGAGGATTGTGGACGAAGCCTTCTGCGGAATCTTGAGGTTCGTATAGACGCCGCGCGTCATCTCGAGCGCGAGGCGAACTTCGCCGCCGCCAGCGGGTAGCATGTAGAGCTTTTCGTTTCCGGCATCTTCGGCGGTGAGGTAGATTGACTTGCTGTCAGGAGTCAGGGCGAAGCTTCCGACCGCCCTATCAAAGCTCGCGGTGATGACGTTGGGCTGACCCATGTTGGGCCAGGAGAACATCGCCAGGCGATCAAGATTATAGACCTTGCCGTTCGTCTCGACGTTGAAGATGGCATAGAGAGCTTTGCCGTTGGGACTAAAGACCGGATGGCTAAAGCTGTCGCCGCCGGTCGTGAGTTGCAAGGGTTCGCCGCCCGTGACCGCGACCTGGAAGAGAGCGGAGTTGGTGTTGGCATAGGCGGCTCTGTCTCTCCTGGTTGTCGCAACGAAGATGATCGCGTCGCCTTCCGGCGTCCACACAGCGTCAAACTCTTCTCCCGAATCCGTGACGCGACCGGCGAAGCCACGCCCGGCAACCAACTTTGTTCCTGACAAAAGGTCTTTAGCCTTAGCTCCCGGCTCAAGGCTCTGGACAAAAATGTGGCCCTGCATGTCTTCGACCCACTTGTCCCAGTTGCGTACCGGAAAACTTTCATAGACGCGCGCCCTGTATTTCTGCGCCTTGCGCTCGGCTGCAATCTTCTTGTTGGCATCCTCGTCCACAGCCCCCGGAAAAACCGTGCTGGTGAACGCGAACGCCTTGCCGTCTGGCCGCCAGACGGGTGTGCGCGCCCCTGTCGAAACGGAAGTCACGCGCACGGCCTCGCCGCCAGCCGCAACGTCCAGCACATAAATCTGACTAACATCATCGCCCTCGCGTTTAGCGGAGAAGGCGAGTCGCTGGCTGTCAGGACTCCACGCCACGCCGCTCTCTCCGCTCTTGCTAAAGGTCAAACGTCGCGGGCGTGCGCTTCCATCCGCCGGGACGATCCATAAATCCGAGACCTGATCCCTTTCATCGTAAGCAGGTTCAATCAGGGAGAAGACGACCCACTTGCCGTCAGGACTCGGTGTGGGCGCGCCGACGCGCTTCATCAACCACATCATCTCGTGCGTGAGAGGAATCTTGCCTGACGCGCTTTGCGAATTGGCGCGAAGCGATGGACTCGATGACGAGATGGAAATGATTGTGAAGGCGATGATGAAAAGATGCAGGAGGCGTGTGTAATAGCTTTTGATCTTATTCGTAGGGAGCATCTTGGTTCTCCTGTGAAAGTGGTTGTCTCCAAGTCGAAATCGCAACGGGAAAGCGCACGCTTTAGATTTGAGATTGAAAGTTCAGGGGCTTTTGGTTAAGCGTGAGTTTTCAACGCAGAGGACGCAGAGGGTCGCAGAGGAAGACAGAAGAAAAATCTGTAATTCTCAAAATCTCAAATCTGCTCTTTCAGTTCCCATGTTTCAATCTTGCTCTTACCTCTGCGACCCTCTGCGTCCTCTGCGTTGAAATAAATCTCGCCTGCCATTCATTCATCTAAGAAACCTAATAGTTCGTCAGAATCGCTTCAGGCTGAAAGCCCATCTGTGCGAGACGCAATCGCGTTTGCTCAATCATTTCACGCGAGCCGCAGATGAGAGCGACGGGCGATGTCAGATCGGGCAGAACGTGATCGAGCAGCGATTGCACGTAGCCCGTAGGTCCCGACCAGTCGTGGCCGTCTGGACGCGAGATGACGCGGCGCAACTCAACGGACGCGCCTTCCCAATCGTCAACCTCATCTGTGTAGCAGAAATCATCCGGCGTGCGCGCGCCGTAGAGCACGACGAGTTGGCCGAACTCGCGCGCGTGCTTCAAGACATAGCGCAGCGCAGAGCGCAAAGGCGCAACGCCTGTCCCCATCGCAACGAAGACCAGGTCCTTGCCTTTGTGCTCATCAAGCGCGAAGCCGTGACCGACGATTTCCACCAACTCAACGCGGTCTCCCTCTTTCATCTCGTAGATCGCGCCGCCCGCGCCGAAACCATGCTTGACTAAAAACTCTAGCTCCGCATCTTCCGGCGCACTTGCGAAAGCAAAGTAAGCCTGCTCGCCTGTAGCCACGCGCAGCACAGCCACCTGTCCGGGCACGAAGGAAACTCCATGCTCATTGGTTGCTCCTTCAGGCAGCACGTCGAACGAACGAATGGCTCGCGCTTGTTGCCGGACACGAGTAATGATGAGTGAGCGGGCTTGATCTTTCATTGAAGAGAAACACTGCGGGATAGTCTGTTAAGGTATTTATGCTCCAGCCTCTTCGTATAAGCGGTCGATCACGTCGCGGTACTTTTCATCAACGACGCGGCGTTTGACCTTGAGCGTCGGCGTGAGTTCGTCGCCGTCAATCGTCAGCTCGTTTTCGAGCAGGGCGATGCGCTTCACCTTTTCAAACTGCGCTAAACCGGGCGTGTGCGTGGCGACCTGTCTCTCGAAGAGATCGAGGATGCGCGGGTGCATGATTAGTTCGGAGGGTGTGCGCGCATCAAGACCTTTGAGTTCGGCGTAAGAGCGTAGTTGCTCCCAGTCGGGCACAACGAGCGCGGCGGGAAACTTGCGACCGTTGCCGACAAGCACAACCTGATTGACGAAGCGCGAGCCTTTAATCATCTGCTCGATGGGCTGCGGCGCGATGTACTTGCCGCCCGAAGTTTTGAAAAGCTCTTTCTTGCGATCCGTGATCCGCAGAAACCCGTCTTCGTCCAACGTTCCAATGTCGCCTGTCTTGAACCAGCCGTCTTCCGTAAACACTGCTTGCGTTTCCGCAGGCTTGTTGTAGTAGCCGCGCATGATGTTCGGCCCGCGCGCTTCGATCTCACCGTCGGCTGCGATTCGCACTTCGACGTTTCTAATAGGACGACCTACCGTGCCGATGCGATTGTCTTCGAGCGTTCCGGCGGAGATGACGGGAGAAGTTTCAGTCAGCCCGTAGCCCTGCACAATCGGCAGGCCAGCGCCCGCGAAGATCAAAGCAATCTCATCGGGCAGAGCCGCGCCGCCGGAGACGAACAAGCGTATGCGGCCTCCCACCCCGTCATGCCACTTGGAGAAGACGAGACGCGACGCAAGCCGATATTTGAGCGCAAGCAGCGGCGGAACTTTCTGGCGATTGATCGTGTGCCTCGCATAATCCTTGCCGGTGGCAACAGCCCACGCCAGTATCCCGCGCTTGGCTTTCCCTCCCTCCGCAGCCTTGTCTTTAATCTTCGCGTAAATCTTCTCGAAGAGACGCGGCACGCAGATCATCAAGGTGGGGTGAACCTCGCGCAGGTTGTCGCCAATCTTCTCCATAGACTCCGCGTAGAAGATGCCCATCCCGTGATGCATGTACATGTACATAGCCAGGCGTTCGAGCACGTGAGAGAAAGGGAGCACGGAGAGCACGCTGTCCGTCTTATCAAAGGAGAGGTGGCACGAGGAATCAATCAGGTTCGTCACAAGGTTTGAGTGCGTGAGCATGACGCCTTTCGGCTCGCCCGTCGTGCCTGAAGTGTAGATGATAGTCGCCAGGTCTTCAGGCTCGACCGAAAGCGTCAGTTCCTCTTTAAGCTCCGGTCTCTCTGCGCCAAGCGCCCGCCCGCGCTCTTCCAGTTCCGAGAGCGTCAGCGTGTCAGGCTCTTTCGCGCCGCTTCCATCGAAGAAGATGATGCGCTCAAGCTGAGAACAATCTTTGAGCGCGACACTGATCTGCTCAAACTTCGCGCGGTTCTGTATGAAGAGCACGCGCGAGCCTGAGTCTTTCAGGATGTAGGAGACCTGCGGCGTTGTCAGCGTCGGGTAGATCGGAACGTCAATCGCGCCCGCGAAGAGACAGCCCGCATCTGACAATGTCCATTCGGGGCAATTCTCGGAGAAAAGTGCAGCGCGGTCGCCACGTCTTATGCCGAGTGAATAGAGGCCGAGCGCAATATGGTGCGCGCGTGCAAGCATCTCATCCGAAGAGATTGAACGCCACGCGCCGTCTCTTTTGTAGTTGAGCGCGTCCGGCCTGTTGTGCAGGCGACGTGTGCGCTCAAGCATCTCTATGAGCGTCTTCGGCTCATCGGGTTCGAGCGGCACGCGCTCCCTTAGCATGCCTGCAACGTTTGCGGGTTGTGTCATCTCCGTCGTCATGCCTGCGCGCTCACCCCGTTGAGAAAAATGTCCAGAACCTGATCGGCCATCGGCGCGAGTTTGTAACGACGCTTGGAGAGAATCCAGTTGGTCGCCATCTCGTCGAGCGCGCCGAAGAGAATCTTAGAGACTACTTTCGCGTTAAGCTCTTTGCGGAAGACGCCCGCGCGCTGCCCTTCTTCAAAGGTGGAGCGAATCAGGCCGAGGTATTCGGCGAAGCCCGCGGCGGAAAACTCTTCCATGAATTTCGTGGAGCTACGCAACTCGACTTGAAAGACAACCGCGAGGTCACGATCCGCGCCGAGTCGTTCGAGGTGCAGGTGCGCGATGCGGCGCAGCTTCTCGCGCGGGTCCGTGATGGTTTCAAGTTGTTTGCGAGCCTCATTGATCGCGTTGTCAACGCCCCGGTCGAAGATGGAATGAAGAATCTCTTCTTTGCTCTTGAAGTAGAGATAGACCGTGCCGTCTGCGACGCCTGCGGCGCTGGCGATGTCCGCGACCTTCGAGTTGAAGTAACCGTTGCGCGCAAAGACGCGAGTCGCCGCGCGCAGGATAGCCTCGCGTTTATCTGCGACGGGCGGACGGATGGAAGACAGAGAACGGGCTGAACTCATCTGTAGACTTGAACTCGGTTTCTTGAATAGTTGCGAGGAGCAACACTGAATGAATAGCCACTCAGCAAGAGCACTCCCTAGCCTAACCTAAAGAATGCAAAATTAAAAATGTAAAATGCAAAAGGGAGGCGGAAGCCATGATTGATTGATATGGGCTTCCGCCTCAACTTTTGCATTTTACATTTTGCATTTTGCCTTCGTCATCTTCCGTCTCATCCGGGCCGAAATCTTCGTTGGCGGGAGCAAGCTGCAACGCGCCGCCGCGCAGGTTCAGGTCTTGTTGCGGGAACGGAATCTCTATCCTGGCTTCCTTGAACAAGCGATGGATGCTGTAGTTGATATTACTCTTGATCTGCATGTGGCGGCGCGGCCTGTTTGTCCAGATGAGCAGGCGAAAATTGAGCGAGTAGTCACCGAAGTTAAGAAACTGCACACTCGGCTTCGGCTCTTCCAAGATATGCTCTATGCCTTCGGCTGCGCGCAGCAGGGTCTCTGTCACCAGATCAACGTCCGAATCGTAAGAGACGCCAACGGGAATCCCGATCCGGGAACGTCGCTCGCGGTAAGACCAGTTGAGCAGGTTCTGGTTGACGAGTTTCGAGTTGGGCACAATGGCCGCGATGTGATCGTTGGTCATCACGATGGTCGTGCGCAGGTTGATGCTTTGAACGCGCCCCTCCGTAAGCTTGCTGTCGGGGCCACTGATGGTGATGAAATCGCCGACGCGCACGGGACGCTCGAAGAGCAGGATGAAGCCGGAGGCGATGTCGCCCGCTATAAATTGCAGGCCGAAGCCGATGCCGACCGAAAGAGCTGTGAAGACGACGGCGAGCGTCGTCAGATCGAGGCTGAAGGCCGTCTTGAGCGCGAAGAGCACGCCGAGCATGATGACGAGGTAATGTATGAGGCGCAGGACTGTGTATTGAATCCCCGGATCGAGATTAGCGCGAGCCGCCATCCTGCGCTCCATGAAAGAGCGCACCGAGCGCGAGATGATAATTGCCACCACGAAGATGGCGATGCCGATGACGAGGTTCGCCAGCGAAATCTTGAAGTTGCCGATTGTGAAATCGTAATTGATGTAGTACCAGACTCGATTGAGTCCGCCGCCACTACTTTGTAGAGTTGGCACAGCTTCCGACTGTTGTGTTCCTGTAGAAGGTTGCTGCCACAACCACACGCTCACTAACAGCGTCCGGCTCAAGTCGGCAAGACTGAGCGTAATCGTCTCCATCATCTTCCAAAACCTTTTGTCAGCAGTTGCTCAATTTCTGCCCAACGTGAAAAGTCCAATGTCCGAAGCCTGACTTTGGACATTGGACTTTGGACTTGAGATTGAAAATATGGCGGAGGCTGAGGGACTCGAACCCCCAAGCGCTTTCGCGCGCCAGTTTTCAAGACTGGTGACTTACCAATTAGCCTAAGCCTCCGCACAAATATTTTGAGACAATATACCGCACGAGAAGACTTCGCTCAACTTGAATGACAAAACAAAGTGAGCCGTTTATTCTCGGCGCGCCGTCCCTTTTCTCGTCTCGGCGAGGATGTAATCAACTACCTCTTCAAAGCTGCCGGAGCGCATGTAAATTTGGCGCTGGCGTGTTGCGCCGTTGCCGCGTTCGAGCGTCTCCTGGACGAGCGCGCTTATTTCTTCCCACTCACCATGCTCTTCGAGCGTGGGGCGCAAGGTAGCCAGAAACTTTTCAACCATCGCGCGCGCAGCGACAGCGCGCCCGGCCTCTATATCTATCAAGTCGGCATCGAGGCCGTAGCGCGCCGCTCGCCATTTCGCTGCCCGCATCAGTTCCGGGCGCACGTATTGAACCGGCTCGTCGCGGATAGCCTGCGCGTAGAAAGTTCGCACGAGAGCGCGAGCGAGGCCAGCAAGCATCACGGCTTCATCCACGGTCAGACACACGTCCGTCACGCGAAACTCAAGCGTCTCGAAACGTGCCGAAGGACGCACATCCCAGTAAATCTTCGTTGCGTCTTCGATGCTTTCGGTGGCAATCAACGCCTCGACGAGTTGGTCGTATTCAGAGCGCGAACTGAAGACCTGCGGCGTTCCGGCCATAGGCCACCTGCGCCAGACTTCTGTGCGAAAACTCGCATAGCCTGTGTCGGCTCCCAGCCAGAAAGGTGAGTTGGCTGCGAGCGCGAGCAGCACCGCCAGCCAGGGTCTCGCGCGGTTCATGACACCAATCGCCGCCTCACGATCAGAGATGCCGACGTGAACATGACAGCCGAAGATCAGGTGCTCGCGGGCTAGTTGCTGGTAGTCCTGGGAGATTCCGATATAGCGCGCCTTCGGAGTGAGTTGCTGATCCTCCCAGTGAGAGAACGGATGCGTTCCGGCGGCGGCAATCCCGTTGCTGCTTTTCTCGGCGGCGGCAATCACCTCGCCGCGCAGTTGCGCTAACTCGGTTCGCACGTCAGCCAGCGCATGGCAGACGGGCGTGCCGATCTCTATCTGCGACAGGTAAAGTTCCGGCGTCACCTGATCGCCCACGACTTCCTGCGCTTTCAGCAGGATTCTTTCGGAACGCGAATGCAACTCGCGCGTTTGCCGGTTGATGATCTGATACTCTTCCTCAACGCCGATAGTAAAATCTTCGCTGCTTGCCATACGATTCTTGTGAACCCCCTTGCTCCTAAATCAAGCCCGTCATATTTAAGAAGCAGTTTGAAAAAGTCCATGAAAGCCCCGAAGGGGCGATGATTTGATAGCCTGGGGCAACGCCCCAGGACTCAAGGTATAATCATTATCTAAGCCCTGAAAGGGCGGAATACTATTGCGCCCTTTCAGGGCTTAATGAAATAACGCAATGCTGTACCTGTGGCGTTGCCACAGGCTATTACATTGCGCCCCTTCGGGGCTTTTTCAAACTGCTTCTAACTACACTAACACAAAAGAAAAGGGCAGGCTCCGGTAGGCTTCCTTGACCTCCTGCGGATACTCACCCCGCAGTCGCACTCAACTGCTGTCCCGGTCTTTGTTCATTCAACAGGAAAATCTAACTCTGCGGGGTGTGGAGCGCATTTTGCAATGAACACGTTATAGTCCAACTAAAGGTATTGAAATAGTACGAAACGTGCTTTCAATGACTATGGACGTGCAATCTTTTCGGAATGTCGAACCACGGGGGTTTAGGAAAGATTGTTCTTCTAACTAAATTATATTAAAGAGGAGAATCAAGGTATGGCAGACACAACAGGCGCAACAACGGGACGTTCACGACTTGTCACAGGTATGTTCAAAGACAGGGAGAGCGCGGAGAAAGCATACGGCTCAGTAACCAGTCGCGGCTACACCAACGACGACGTTAATCTAATGATGTCAGACGAGACACGCAAGAAACATTTCACCGACGATGGAAGAGAGACAGAGCTTGGCACTAAAGCTGCTGAAGGCGCTGGCAAAGGCGCGGCCATCGGTGGAGGAATCGGCGCAACACTGGCGGCGATTGCAGCCATCGGGACATCTGTTGCCCTGCCTGGCCTGGGCTTAATTGTTGCCGGGCCGCTTCTCGCTGGTCTTGCTGGCGCGGGCGCGGGCGGCGCTACGGGCGGCATCATCGGCGCTCTCATCGGAGCAGGTATTCCTGAAGAGCGCGTTAAGGAATATGAGGAAGGCGTCAAGAACGGCGGCATCGTCATGGGCGTCAACGCACGCAACGATGAGGACGCAGATTATTTAGAGAACGAGTGGAAGAACAATCGCGGCGAGCACGTTTACCGCTAGAAATTTGAAGGAGAGAAATTCCCATGCGACGAACTCTAGCTGTTTTGTGCTTACTCGCTGCCGCCGGTTTAGCTACAGGCTGCGGCAGTGACAACACGAACGCCGGTAACGGTAGCGGCAATAGCAACGCCACCAGAAACGGCATAGTTGACACGAACAACAATATGAACCCGAAGATGAACGGCAACTCCGTTCCGTCCAACACAGCCGTCGTCACCAACGATAATGGTAACGACAACACTGTCGGCGTCAAACCGATGAATACTAACGCTGGCAACGCGAACCACGCTAACGCTAATAACAAGGGTAACGCGAATAGTAAGGGCAACGGAAACCACTAAGGCGAGGCTGGTCTAACGCCTTAAAATTGGAGCGCGGGAGTTTACTCGAAAAGTAAACTCCCGCGCTCTTTTAGTGCTAGAGGTCAGTACCGCCTGCGGTAGCGGGCGGGTACTCGCAGCATACACCCGCCCGCTACCGCAGGCGGTACTGACTTCGGTCTGATTAAACGCGACGCTCTTCAGGGATCAATGATTTGTGAATCTGAATGGCGGCCATCGCGCCTTCGGCGGCGGCGACGATAGCTAACTGCGAATGCGGTGTGATGTCGCCTGCGGCATAAACCCCTGAGACGCTCGTCTGCTGCTCGTCGTCAACCCAAATCAGTCCGCATTCTTCATCCAGCCTGCAACCAAGCATCTCGTGTAGATTGCCGGACATCTCCGTGCCAAGATTAAAGAAGAGAGCATCGCATTCGAGAGCTTCGCCGTTCTCCAGACAGACACGCTTGATGCGCTTTGTCTCCGTGTCGCCTTCAAGCGCCGTGACGCGCCGGTTCGTGATTGGAATATTGAAGTGAGCGAGCTTGGCTCGATGCTCATCCGTGATGTCGCCCTCATCGCCGTTCGTCAACAGCGTCAGCTTGTCAGTCCAGGTAAGCAGACCGAGCGTAAACCCGATTGCTTGATGTCCGTGACTGAGCACGGCGACGCGCTTGTCTGAGATTTCGTAGCCATCGCAGTCTGGACAGTGATGCACCGTCACGCCGTAGAAATCAGAGAAACCCGGGCAGTCCGGCGTCAGATCGCGCAAGCCCGTCGCCAGCAGGATTCGCCTCGACTCAAACGACTGCTTGCCGTCTTCTCCAACCTCCCTTTCATCGCCCGTGCCAACTCGGAAATGCTCATCAGCTATCCGTTCAACTTTCGTTACACAGCCTTCAACAATCAACCCGCCGTACTTCGCCACTTCATCTCGCCCACGCGCCAGAAGCTCCTGCGGCATGATTCCATCGTGACCTAGAAAGCCGTGTACCCCGTGCGAATAAAGATTGCGCGGGCTGTTATGATGAAAGGTGAGAACGCGCCGCCCGTAGCGCGCCAGAAACAGAGCCGCAGACAAACCCGCAGGCCCCGCGCCGACAACAATACAGTCGTAAATATTATTAGTCATAAATCGTGTCGTTTATCTGAGAGGTAGAAATTGAATCTGTCCTTCCCATTCGCGCTCAAAGCTGCATTCAGCCAGAAGAAGAATGTCTTCGATGGCTTGTCCGATAGGCACGTCTTGAGCTAATTCAAATACACCTGGCATCGGCAATCCGGCGGCGAGGCGTTCATCAACGAACTGCTTCATTGTCGTTACATCATGTGTCAGCAGCACGCGACTGTCTGTTGCTGCCCACTCAAGCACCTTATCATCTCCTAGCCCACGAAGTCCGGCATCCTGCGCCCGCACAATGTCTAGCTTAGGGTTGCGACGAAACAACCCGCGCAGAATGCGATTATTGAAATCTTCGTCAGTTGCCAAGCGTAGCATTAACTATATCTTTCATTGCCAACATGGGCTTAGACCAAATTATTAGGATTAAGGTTTTGCGGGACTATGAGTAACAGTTCGATGCCACGCTTCTATTTGGATACTACTCTTGTCTTTTTCTTCTCTCCCCTTTTAATCTTATTAAGAGGTATTTTCACCTCGAACATGCCTTCACTCTCATTCCATTCAGCATTTAAGGTTAGAGTTCCAGGTTCAGAGTCATAACCAATCCATTCAAAGAAGCCCTTTGCTGTCAAAGTTGCTCCGCTCCCCTTATGGCTATAAGCGATGCCGTAAGCTCTATTGTCTTTTTTGTTGAGAGGTTTAATAGCAAGCCTGAGATGTTCTTTATCCCAGAGTAGTAAAACGCGCTTAGCAGCTTTATTAAGCAGATGACTTGACGCTCCTTGGTTGAGATACATCCTACCTGAAGGGTGTATCGTAATAGCGGGACTTACTATGCGGGGCGTTTTTCTGTTGAAGACCTCATATGACATGACATGCATTCTCCCTAACGAAGTTTAGCGTGCATATTCTAAGCGCATACCTCTTGACCGTCAAGAGCGTTTCCTACGTCAACTACATACTTTCCCTTATGAGTTCCCTAGTAAATTCCGTTACCAACGCCGGAGTCACGGAAAAGAGCAAACTGCACTGATCCGACACGCCCTTTTCACTTGTCTAAAATTAGAGATGATTAGGGGATTCTTAGGCAAAGCCACATATACAAAAATAAAAGCCCACTATTTCTAGCGGGCAATTATTCTCAGCAAGAAAAATACTACCGACGCGCAATTTATTTCTTACGAGCCAAGAGTCGTTCGCGTATACCATGAGGGTCGAAGCGAGATTCGATCTCTTTTTTCATTTCCTGACGCTCAGCCCGCCTTTGAGCCAGATAGCTTTCGACTTCGGCTAGGTTCTGTAAGTAATAGCTGATGACAGCATAAACGTCTTTCAAATCGAGTGTCGAATATTGCTGAACTATCTCTTCTGGGGTTGCGCCTTCGTTGAAAGCGAAGATGATTGAATCAAGGGACACGCGCGTGCCTGTAACGCGCAAGACGCCTGCTTGATCCTGGGAAAGCGGAACTGTGGTCGTGGTTTGGCTCATCGCTGAAAGTATAGCCTAGATAGCGCGAACCCGGCAGCGAAAAATCGCGCCGTTATGTAGTCAATCTTCTATAAATTCCTGGCATACGCTCCGGCAGAGACAGCACGTCGTCAATGATCGTGTAGCCGATGTCGCCGTAGAGGTCGCGTAGCTCTGATTCCGATTCGCGGTCAATGGTGATGCAGAAGGGTGTGATGCCCTGAAGCTTGGCCTGGCGGAGGGCTTCGCGTGTGTCTTCGCGTGCGTAGCGTGCGTCACCGTAGTCGTGATCGTAGGGACGACCGTCGGAGAGCACGATTAAGAGTCTTGTGCGCGCTTCCTGCCGGGCGAGGCGCGCGGCGGCGTGGCGGATGGCTGCGCCGAGCCTGGTGTTGTTCTGGTAGGTGATGCCGCCGATGCGACGCATCACCTCTTCCGAGTAGCGCTCGTTGAAATCTTTGACGATGTAAAACTTGACGTTGCGGCGGCCTTCAGAGGTGAAGCCGTTGATCGAGTAAGTGTCTCCGACGGCTTCCAGAGCCTCGCTCATCAGGACGAGTCCTTCTTTCTCAATCTCTATGATGCGGCGGCCCGGATGCGTGTAAGGCTGAAGGGGGTGGCGACCGATGGTGCGCGCCGTCGAGGATGATTGATCGAGCAGGAACGAGACGGCGACATCGCGCTGGCGGCGCAGGCGCTTGGTGTAGAGACGCTCGGATTGATGGCCGTCGGCGCGGCGGTCAATGATGTAATCAATCACGGCGTTGAGATCGTAGTCTTCACCGTCGAGTTCGTTTGCGACCCGCAACAGGTTTTCAGGCTTCATCATCTGAAATTGATGGCGTATGGAAGAGATGACGCCGCGATGTCTCTCTCGCGTCTGCTCGACGAAACCTGAGTCGCCCGCACGGACGCGCTTTTCTATCACGCGACACCAGCCCGTGCGATGATCGGTTAAGTCCCTGTCCCACTCGTCGTAGTTGAAAGCGACTTCGCCCTCTTCCAATCCTTGCTCTGGAATCTCCGCGCTCGTCCAGCTTTCGGCTCCGTCCAGGTTGTCAGGCTCGCCATCCGGTTCCATGTTGTTCCAGGCGTTGAATAGCTCGCGCGCGTCCTGTTGTTGTTGAGCCTTTTTGTCGGGGCGGCTCGCGGTCTCGCGCGTCTCTAGAGCGGAGTCGTTGTCGTCCGATTCTGTTTCTTCTTCGGTCGTCTGGGCCTCCTGCTGGCTCTGGTCGGGCGCGATTGATTGGAAGAGCGAATAGACGCGGCTCGTCGCCATCAAAGTGTCTGCGACGGTTGCGTGCGCGCCTGCGAGATAGTCTGCGACGATTGCTTCGAGTTCGGAAACAATCTGGCCGTAGAACTCACGCGCGTCCGCGAGCGGGCCGCCGCAGAGCGTGATTTGAAAGAGCAACTCGAAGGGAACGAGCGTGACGGGAAGATCAATGATGCGTGGACGGTTTTTTCGTAAGTGTTCGCGTGTGAGATCGAGGTCGCGCGCAAGGCCGCGATAACTTCGGCGCAGGCGACGATCAATGCGCCCGTTCTCAAGCGTGCCGAAGATTCTGTAAGCTAAGCCTCTTTGCGGAAAGAGCGAGAGCACAGCACGATAATCCGAATCAGGGGGAAGCGTGCGACGTGTTTTTGCGGCAAGCTTCGCTTCCTCTTCGGGCGAGCGCGCGCGCTCGCCGTTCTCTATTTCGTTGATGTAGCCATCGAGCGCGAAGGCATCGCGCGCATCGAGGTTCTCTTTGGCATAGAGTTTTGCGATTGAGGTGTAAGCGGCGCGCAAGCCCGGAGCTTCAGGGTCGTGTGTGCCGAACTCAATCTGCCCGGCGGCGTGAGCGGCCAGAACTTTGTAGAGACGAAAATCGAGCTGCTCATCATCAAACTCCGCGACGTGCGCGGGCAGGTGAATCGTTTGTCCATCGTTGATGCGCGCTTCATGCGTGAAGGCCGCGAGCGGGGCAATCTCCACTGCGCGCCCGGTCAATGCTTCAATGTAGAGACTCAGGAGATGTTGAATCTTCTCAAGCGCCAGCCCCGTGCCGCCCGTGTGCAGCGCGTCGTTGCTGCGCCTGGTCTCAAGCGCGTAATAACTCCTGCGCGCTCTGAGATCGCTTCTCTCGGTAGAGAGGCCATCACGCGCCCACTGCTCAAACTGCTCGATGGAGACGGTTCTCAAAGCCTGCTGGCTCGAACGAAAACAGGCGAGCGCGGATTCTCCATCGAGACTTGCGACCTCGCGCGTGACAGCGATGATGCGCGACGCGAATTCGACCGCGCGCGCGTGTTCCGTGTCGCTCGTGAGAGTGTGAAAGAAGGAGGGGCCAGCACGCACGAAGGCTATCAAGTTAGCGTTGCCGTGCTCGGCCACGACCCACAGCAGATCAATCCAGGCGTCGAAGCCTTCAGGCAGCGTACGCAGGACTTCGCCGCCAGCCACAAGGACGTGGAGAGCCGCACCGCCGCCGCGTTCCAGAAAATCATTGGTGCGACGAAGCAAACGGAGCGCATTCTCGAAAGTTTGCCGGGCCAGCGCCGCAGGCATCGCCGTCCATGCGTCTGACGCGATGCCGCCGGCGCGAGCAGCGAAGGCCGAAGCGAGTGTGACCGCAGCACGAAAGACGGGCGCGGCGTCTACTGCGCCGAAGTCTCGCATACGTTTGATGAGTCGCGGAGTGGTTTTGAGAAAATCCGAGCTGTGCTTGGCCGAGCGCTTGGAAATCTCTGCCGCAACTTCAAGGATCGAGCGCAGCAAGCCCTCATCCGTGATGTATCCGGCAAGCGCAGGCGCGCTTTTGAAAGTCTCAAGCGCGACCGCGCTGGAAAGCGTCATCTGGCGAGAGCAGGCCTGAAAAAGCAGAGGCCGCGCCTCTTGCGAAACGTTTTTCAGTTCATCCACGCCCGCGTTGAAAAAACTGACGGCGGTTTCCACATCGCCCATCGCCAGCCGCCTGCCCATCTCGCCCCACGCGCGCAATTCCGCTGCCTCCAAAACACGCGCGGCATCCGGCGCAGCACGCAAGAATTCTATGCTCGCGCGAAGACTCACGCCCGCAATCGAGGCGCTCGTCTCAAGCGCGGCAAGCGCCGCCTCAGTGGGCAATGCTCCAAGCTCGCGCGCCAGCCCAGCAATCGTGCGCCGCTCCGTCACGCTCTTGACCGAGCGCAGACGCTCCTCAAACGCGCGCTCTAGCGGAGCAGTCTCTTCGCCCTCCGACACGTCCTCGTCAAACTGATTTTCGTTCTCGTTCATTACAGCAAATTTGTAGGGGTGAGCCTCTGCCCCTAAATATTGTCTTGAAGCTTAGAGAATTCAGGTTGAAAGGGCAATCAGCCATTGGGCGGCGAAATAGGTGAAGAGGATGTAAGCTTGCGCCCCTTTGAAGCGGCCTTTGAACCTGTCAACGGCGAGCATGGAATCCGACGCGATGAAGAGTAGCGCGCCGACGAAGGCGAGCGTGCTTCCTCTCTGTCCTGTCAACACCAAACGGCTTGCCGCCGTCCAACCCATCATCAGTATCACCAGCATGTAAATCATCACAGGCAAACGCATCTCGCCTAAGTCGCGCCAGAGCACGCGAAGCATCAGACCGCCGTAAATCAGAAAAGGAATTGCGCCCCATGCAGAAAGAGCGCGTCCGCTCTCGAACGTGAAAGCTACGATGTAGAAAAGATGAGCGATGAGGAAACTGATGAGTCCCTGTATGAAACGATCAACGGGCAGCATCAGGAACACATCGCCCGCAAGCGAGAAGAGAAGCCCCGCGAGGATCGTGTACTTGTAGAAAGATGAGGCCGTGAATTTTGATTCGAGCGCGATGAGAATGATGAAGACAATCGTCAGCGGCTTGAAGAGGTAGAGAACGAGCCGCCGGTTTTGAGTTGCGGCATAGATAGTGAGAATCGCAGAGACAAAGGCAAGCGCTGTCAGAATGGCTACAAGCATTCTCTATCCTTCATGCCGACTTCTCAATAGACTTCTAAGCCAGCATTAGACGCTGACCTTTCGGTTCCGGCACAGGATCGCCAAATTCTTCGGCTGTCTCAATCCATAGACGGATTGCTTCGTTGGCATTGATGAGCGCTGCTTGTTGCGTGTTGCCATGTGCCATGCAACCGGGCAACTCCGGCACTTCGGCGACGAAAACCTGATCTTCATTGCTCCAGTAAATAATAATCTCGTACTTATGCATTAGTCTTCGCCTCCTAATTTGTATTTTAATATGACAACTCGTACCTGACGCACTTGATAAACTTTGGCTTTGTTTCCTTCGCGTTGCAGGTTGATCTTTTCCTCCACACCCTGCCTCCTGAACATATGATGGCTGCTGCGTGTGCGCTCCTCAAATCCCAGACGGCGAAGTAAGTGGCATAAATCGTCAAACGGGATGTTCGCGTCGGAACTGCCGTGAAGTATCTGAAGCAAGAGTTTGTCGTACTTGCTCATAAACGTATCTTACATGCGAAGCAGTTACCAGCAACAGCGACCGTCTTTAATTTAGATAACTGTTGTGACGATCTCACGGATGCTGCGTTGCAACTCGCGGTCGTCCGTGATGGGTGAGCAAAGCGCGACCTCTGCGGCGGCGATGGGTGGGATGCCGCGCGCCATCATCTGCGCGGCGTAGATCAGGAGGCGCGTCGAGACGCCTTCTTCGAGACCGTGCCCGCGAAGATTTCTGACCTTCTGCCCGATGAGTACCAGGTCGCGCGCCACTGCTTCATCAACTCCGCCTTCGCGCGCGACGATTTCCACTTCCATCTCCGGCGGCGGATAGTCGAACTCGATAGCGATGAAACGCTGGCGCGTTGATTGTTTCAAGTCCTTGAGGATTGATTGGTAGCCCGGATTGTAGGAGACGACGAGCATGAAATCATCGGGCGCATCGAGAATCGTCCCACGCTTCTCGACCGGCAGCCTGCGACGATCATCCGTCAACGGGTGAATGATAACGATGGTGTCTTTGCGCGCTTCGACAACTTCGTCCAGATAACAGATCGCGCCGTTTCGGACAGCGCGCGTGAGCGGCCCGTCGTGCCAGATAGTCTCCTCGCCTTCGAGCAGGAAACGCCCGACCAGATCAGTGGCGGACAAATCCTCGTGGCAGGCGACCGTAATCAGCGGACGCTCCAACCGCCACGCCATGTGCTCGACAAAGCGCGTCTTGCCGCAGCCCGTAGGCCCCTTCAACATCACGGGCAGACGCGCGGCGTGCGCCGCTTCAAACAATTCGACTTCGCGCGCGACGGCCAGATAATAAGGCTCGGCGGTCGCGCGGTATTCTTCAATGGCTCTTTCCATAGTTATAAAAAGTCTGGAGTCTGGAGTCTCAGAGTCTGGAGTCAGAGATCAAAAGCAATTTGTTTAGCCTTTGACTCTTGACTTCAGACTCCAGACTCCAGACTTCTTTCAGTGGCTGACGTTTGGCTCTGAATTAAGGTATCCTTCTACGTTTGAGATGAGCCAGCTTCTCTAAACAGAGGGGCATCTTAACATCCGCCGTAAATGGGCGGCAACGAATGAAAAGTGAAAAGTGATAAGTGATGAGTGATAGGTGATAAGAGAAACGCTTTTTCTTATCACCTATCACCCATCACTCATCACGTCTCAAATTATGAAGATCGCAGTAGCAATGAGCGGCGGCGTGGATTCGAGCGCGGCGGCGGCAATTTTGAAGGCTGAGGGGCACGAGCTGGTCGGCTTCACTATGCAGTTGTGGAATCAGCGGCGTGGAATCAGTGTGGACGAGAATGGCGAGCCTTTGCCTTCGCGTTGTTGCTCGCTTGATGATGTTTATGACGCGCGGCGCGTGGCCGAAGAGCTAGGGTTTCCCTTCTACGTGCTCAATCTAGAGCGCGAGTTTGAGCGCGATGTGGTGCAGCCTTTCATCAACAGCTATTTGAGCGGCGAGACGCCGATTCCGTGTGTGGCATGCAACAGCCGCCTGAAGTTTGCTTCGCTTGACCGGCTGGCGGCGAGCCTGGGCTGCGACAAGGTTGCGACCGGACACTATGCGCGCGTCGAGTTTGACGAGGAAGCTCATCGCTATCGTCTCTTTCGCGGGCGCAACCTGCAAAAGGATCAGTCCTACTTTCTCTGGGAGTTGACGCAGGAGCAACTCTCTCGCTCTATGTTCCCTTTGGGCGAGATGTCGAAGCCGGAGGTGCGCGAGGTGGCGCGCTCAAGTAGTCTGGCGGTCGCGGAGAAAGCGGAGTCGCAGGAGATTTGCTTCGTGCCCGACGGCAACTACGCGGGCTTTATTGATCGCTATCTTGAAGCTGAAAATGAGCGGGAGCGTTTGCCCGGTCAAGGAGAGATCGTCAACACGCAGGGCGAAGTCTTAACCACGCACAACGGCATACATCGTTACACCATCGGGCAGCGACGCGGAATCGGCATCGCTAGCGAACGACCGCTCTATGTTATTTCGATTGATGCCCAGAAGAATCGCGTTGTCGTCGGCTCACAGGAAGAACTGCTGCGCGACGAGTTCTGGGCGGCTGGCGTTAACTGGATTGCTTTCGATGAGCCGACCGCACCTGTTCGCGCAGAAGTCCGTGTGCGCTATCGCCACGCGGCTGCACCCGCGACCATCACGCCGAAAGAGAATGGCCGCGCTCACATCTCCCTCGATGAACCGCAACGCGCCATCACGCCCGGCCAGGCCACAGTCTTCTATCGCGGCGACGAGGTTGTCGGCGGCGGGTGGATCGTCAAATAAAGGGATGAGGGCGGAGGGATGAGGGATGAAGAAGAACAAGAACTTGTCGGTCTCCGTCCTGTCTTTTCATTCATCCCTAACCCCTCCGCCCTCATCCCTTCGTTAAACCTTTTCCTGTCTTCTTACGTAATGACAGCATCGTTTGTGGCCTCGTGGTTCGAGAGGCAGTGTCTTTTGAAGATCAAGTTTTCCGGTAAATAACTATGGCAATGTCTTGTGGTCGTAAAATCGCTATCATCCTCGGCAGTCTCTTTCTCGTCTTCGTTCTGGTCGTCGTCATCGGGATAGCTCTTCTTTTCTCAATGTTTCGCGCACATGAGCCGGCGGTGCGTGACAACAGCGTGCTGGTGCTGAACGTTGCCGGAGAGTTACCGGACTATGTGCCGGATACTTTTGCCAGGCGGGTGTTTGGTAATGATGGGATGTCGTTTACCGGCCTCATCGAGCAGCTTCGGAAGGCGAAGGTTGATAAGCGCATCGGCGGCGTCCTGCTTGAGATTGATCTTCTGAGCGCGGGATGGGCCAAGGCCGAGGAGCTGCGCGACGCCATTGCGGACTTTCGCGCCTCCGGCAAACCGATTTACGCCTACATGGAAATCGGCTCGAACAAGGAATACTACATCGCAACCGCGTGTGAGCGCGTTTACGTCGCGCCGACGGGCGATCTCTTCATCAACGGCTTTGCGGCGGACGTGATGTTCTTTCGCGGCTCGCTCGACAAGCTTGGCATCTACCCCGACGTTCTACAGATAGGCAAGTACAAGAATGCGCCTGACCAGTTCGCGCGCAAGGAGATGACGAAAGAGCATCGTGAGGTGGTCAACTCCATTCTCGATGATCTCTTCGCGCGCTTCATCAACACCGTCGCCGAGACGCGCAAGAAATCTCCCGATGAGGTTCGCGCGCTGATTGATAATGCTCCCCTCGGCGCTCAGGACTCGCTGAAGGCCGGGTTGATTGACGGGGCGAATTATCGAGATGAGGTGGAGACGGAACTGAAGAAGCGTCTGAGCTACAAGGACGAGGACGAGTTGCGAATCACGAAGGCGGAAGCCTACAGGCAAATCTCGCCGGAGTCGGTCGGTCTCAACAAGGGCGAGCGCATCGCCGTCATCTACGCTTCAGGCACGATTGGCGGAGGCCGTTCCGATGACGGGCCTTTCGGCGGACAGTCCGTCGGCTCAGACACACTCGTTAAAGCCATCAACGATGCGCGCAAGGATAACTCGATCAAGGCTATCGTCCTGCGCGTGGACAGTCCGGGAGGCTCCGGCTACGCTTCAGACATCATCTGGCATGCGATTGAAGAAGCGAAGAAGAAGAAGCCCGTCATTGTCTCGATGAGCGATGTGGCGGCATCGGGCGGTTACTACATTGCTTGCAACGCAAACAAGATACTCGCAGAGCCTTCGACCTTCACGGGTTCAATCGGCATCTTCGTCGGCAAGCCTGTGATGAAGGGCTTCTACGATTGGCTCGGCATCTCCAACGAATACGTGATGCGCGGCAAAAACTCCGGCCTCTTCCGCGAGACGGAGAAATTTACGCCGGATGAGCGCGCCAAGATGGAAGGCATCATCAAGAGCATGTACTACGACAACTTTGTGCCGAAGGTAGCAAGGGGGCGCGGACGTGAGCCTGAGTACATAGATTCAATCGGGCAGGGTCGAGTTTGGACAGGCGCGCAGGCGAAAGAGAACGGGCTGGTTGACGAATTCGGCGGACTAGATAAGGCCGTCGAGGTAGCACGTCAACTCGCAGGCATTCCGGCAGACAAAGGCGTGCGCCGCGTCATCCTTCCATACCCGCGCAGTTTCTTCGACAGCCTGTTCGGAAGCAACGAAGAAGAGGCAAGCGTAAGCTTGAGCCTGCAACAGCAACGCGCAACCTTCGCCGCTCTGCCCGAAGACATTCGCCGCACCCTCCAATACGCAGCCATGATTGACAGCATGAAGCGCGGCGAAGTCATGGCAATCATGCCGTTTGATCTGAGAATCAAGTAAAAACGGACGAAAATCAACGACTTTCATCAAATCCGCGCCTCCGCTGGTTGAATCTTTGCCAGTAAAAATTGAGTCGCTGCCAGCAAAAATTCAATCTTTGCCGGCAGCGACTCAATCTTTGAGGCCAGTGACTCGTCCGCTGGCCTCAAAGATTGAATCATTGGCTTCAGTAATTGAGTTATTGGCTTCAGTGACTTATCCACTGACTTCAGTAATTCGTCCACTGGCTTCAGTGAGTGAGTCACTGAAGCCAATGACTGAGCCACTGGCCTCAGTGGATGAGCCGCTGGTGTCAAAGATTGAGCCGCTGAAGGACGACAACGCTTTCAATCCATCTTCCCTTTAGCTTCAGACTACCGCTTTACCCGATCTTTTCCATTCCATTCATGTAGGGTCGCAGGACTTCCGGGACGAGGATGGAGCCGTCCCGTTGCTGGTAGTTTTCCAGGACGGCGATCCATGTGCGACCAAGCGCCAGGCCGGAGCCGTTCAGTGTATGGACGTATTCGGGCTTTGTGCCGCCTGCGCGTCGGAAACGAATCTGCGCGCGACGAGCCTGAAACGCCTCGTAGTTGGAGCACGAAGAGATTTCGCGGAAAGAGTTCTGCGATGGCAGCCAGACCTCTATGTCGTAAGTCTTGGCCGGGCCAAAACCGATGTCGCCTGTTGAGAGAGTTATCACGCGATAGTGCAAGCCTAGTTTTTGTAGAACAGTTTCGGCATCGCGTGTGAGAGATTCCAATTCGTCGTAAGAATTTTCAGGCAGCGCGTACTTGACTAGCTCCACTTTCTCAAATTGGTGTTGACGAATCAGCCCGCGCACGTCGCGCCCGTAGCTTCCGGCTTCGGAACGGAAGCAGGGAGTGTAGGCAGCCCACTTCATAGGAAGCTGCGAGGCGTCGAGTATCTCATCACGATGATAATTTGTGACGGGGACTTCAGCGGTCGGGACCAGGTAAAGGCCACGCTCGTCCGTCAGCTTGAACAAGTCCTCCTCGAATTTCGGTAACTGCCCTGTGCCGAAAAGAGAATCGCTGTTGACGATAAAAGGCGGCAGAGTTTCAAGGTAGCCGTGCTCGCGCGTGTGTAGTTCGAGCATGAAGTTGATGAGCGCGCGATTAAGTCGCGCGCCCGCGCCGTTCAAGATGCTGAAGCGCGCGCCCGCGATCTTGCCGGCACGCTCGAAATCCAGAATCCCCAGCGTCGTCCCCAAGTCAACGTGATCTTTCGGCTCGAAATCAAACTCAGGCGCAGCGCCCCAGCGACGCTCCTCACGATTAGCCGTTTCGTCCTTGCCGACAGGAACGCTCTCATGCGGAATGTTCGGAAGCGTGGAAAGAAGCTCCCGCATACGCGCTTCCGCTTCCTCTCTTGCACGATCAAGCCCCGTAATTCGTTCCTTCAACTCGCCGACTTCACGGCGGCGCGCATCAGCCTCCTCCTTCTTGCCCTCCTTCATCAACGCACCGATTTCGCGGCTCGAAGCATTGCGCTCTGCATTGAGTTGGTCTGACTCGGCAATCACGCGGCGGCGTTCCGCATCCGCTTGCGCGAAGTCGTCCAGAGTGGTGGTCGGAAATTGTCGCGCTTCGAGCGCAGCGCGCACCTTGTCAAGATTATCGCGGACGAAGTTGAGATCAAGCATTTGCCGTAGCCCTCTCTCTTATGGTATGAGAGACGCCTTTCAGTGGTTTCAGATGAAAAACGTCAAGCTATCTGACCCGTTATGCGTGTGTCAAGCACGACGAGGACGTGCCGCGCGGGGTTATCGCTGATACTCGAACGCTGAGATTTTCTTCAGCCATTCCTGCAAGGGGAGTTTTAATTTTATGCCGCACAAAATCCGCAAAGCTGTCTTTCCGGCAGCAGGTTTAGGCACACGCTTTTTGCCAGCCACTAAAGCTTCGCCAAAAGAGATGTTGCCTCTCGTCGATAAGCCGCTCATTCAATATGTTGTTGAGGAAGCAGTCGCCTCCGGCGTCGAATCAATCATCATCGTCACGGGGCGGGGCAAAAGCGCCATTGAAGATCACTTCGACATCTCCTTCGAGTTGGAACAACTCTTACGCGAGCGCGGCAAAGAAAAGGAGCTAAAACAAACGCGCGCTATTTCCGAGATGGCACGTATCAGTTACGTGCGACAGCGCGAGGCGCTTGGACTCGGACATGCTATCTATCAGGCGCGCGACCTGGTAGGCGATGAGCCGTTCGCCGTTATGCTCTCTGATGACATTGTTGATGCCGAAACGCCTGCGCTGAGGCAGATGCTGGACGTTTATGAAAAGTATGATGCGCCAGTCCTCGGCACGATGCAGGTGGAAGGCGAGGCGATTTCACGCTTCGGCGTGATTGATGCCGAAGAGGTCAGTGAAGGCGTCTATCAGATCAAAGACATGATCGAGAAGCCGCCGTTTGCGGAAGCGCCTTCAGACCTTGCCATCATCGGACGTTACATTCTGACGCCGGATATTTTTGAAGAGCTTGAACGAACAAGCCCTGGAGCGGGCGGCGAAATACAGATCACCGATGCGATGCGCTCTCTACTCAGGAAGCGTCCATTTTATGCGGTGCGCTTCGAGGGCGTGCGCCACGACGCAGGCGACAAACTCGGATTCCTTATTGCGACGGTCGAGTTTGCTCTGAAACGCCCAGACCTCGCGCCGGATTTCTCAAAATATCTGCGCTCACTAAAATTGTAAATTTGTATCGGAAGACTGATGTCAGTTACAAATATCTGCTTTGAATTGGAGGATGAATAACATTGACTGATTCGACCAAGCCTTTCTCTGGACGGGCTGCGATTGTGACGGGTGCGACGCGAGGTATTGGTCGCGCCATTGCGCTTGAACTCGCGCGGCGCGGCGCGGACATAGCTTTCAACTATGCGAAGAGCGCGGAGGCCGCAGAGTCTCTCAAGTCAGAAATCGAAGCGATGAATGTGCGCGCTCTAGGTACGCAGTGCGATGTGGCGCAGACGAATGACGCCAGCGACATGGTGAAGCAAACTAAAGATGCTTTCGGGCGCATAGATTTCCTGGTCAACAACGCAGGCATTGTGCGTGACAATCTAATCCTACGAATGAAGGAAGAAGATTGGGATGCCGTGATTGACACGAATCTCAAGGGAGCCTGGAATTTCGCGCGCTCTGCCGTGCGCGTGATGCTAAGACAGGAAGAGGGCGGGTCGGTCTTGAATATCACCTCGATTAGCGGGCTGGTCGGCATGGCAGGGCAATCAAATTACTCTGCCTCGAAGGCAGGTATGATCGGACTGACGAAAGCTCTTGCCAAAGAGGTAGCCAGCCGCAAAGTGACTGTTAATGCGCTGGCGCTCGGCCTGGTCGCAACAGACATGGCAGGCGGACTTGACGAAGGTTATCAGGCAAAGTTGCTCGAACAGATTCCATTAGGACGTTTCGCAGAACCGGATGAGGTAGCGCGAATCGCCTGCTTCCTGCTTTCAGACGAAGCGCGCTACATCACTGGACAAGTGATACAGGTTGACGGTGGATTGGCAATGTAAGGCATTACGTTTTGTAGCTCACCAAGCAGTAGATAAGTTTCTGATGTCTAAAAGAGAGGAGCCCCGCTAATCATTACTGACTAGCGGGGCAAAATTTTCATGGCAGGCTCGGAGATTCAGGGTGGCGTTGGCAATGAACTGAGAATCGTCACATATGTTCGATCCCGTAATTTATAGGCGGTGCGTTAGTACGGGCGAGATAATTCCGTGCGGCTCAAGATTAATTTGCAGATTCAGCCTCAAACTCAACGCACCAACTTATGGAGTCCTTGCAAGAACTGCTTTGCCGCATTTTCAACCATCTATAAACTACCAAAGCATGCCAACTTGGTTCGTCTGCCTCAGTGTGTGTGAAATTATACCGAAGTTTTGTGAGGTGTCAAGCACAATTTTCACTGAATCACAATATTTTCGTGACAAAGTAACTTGGCGAGTAATGATTTGTTGAGGGTTAAACTGCGAATGTCGCCTATTTTGTTAGAACTTTTAAGTGGACTTACATAAAAATACGGCCTTGACATAGCTTGCACAATTATTATGAGGACCGCATAGATATTGACCATCTTCCAATTATAGGCGCGTATAGAAATTTGCATCTTTCTCCGGGCGGGTATTCCAACGTTTGTGTATCCAGAGCCATTGCTCTGGAAAACGCCTGACGTAGCTTTCGACAACGGATGTGAAGAGAGAGGTAAGCTGTCTAATATCTTCCTTCTCATCCCCGGTAGGCGCGACGGCCAGCGGTGGATCAACGTGAAGTACGAACCGCCGACGCTTTTCATCCCAGGGAACGAAAACCGGAAGGACTGCTGCTCCTGTGCGCAGCGCAAGGGCAGCGACGCCTGATGTGGTTGAAGCGGGAATGCCAAAGAAATCTACGAAGATACCTTCGTGGGGCTGTGTGTTGAGGTCAACGAGAATGCCGAGTGTTCCGCCTGCGCGCAAGGTTCTCAGCATTGGACGCATGGCGGCGCGTTTATCTATCGAGCGACTACCAAAGCGAGTGCGTGTCTTCTCGATCAATTGCTCAATGAGAGGATTATCAATGCGGCGCACAAGGAAACTAATGGGATACCCAAAGGCTGAAAGCGCAAAACTTGAAAGCTCCCACGCGCCAAGGTGTCCGGTAAATAAAATGACGCCGCGCCCGAGTGCTTGCGCTGCCTGAAGATTTTCTAGCCCCTCGCATTCGACAATCCGGCGCAGGCTCTCAGGCGTGGCATGTGGAAACTGGCTGAACTCACCGAGCAGTCGCCCAAGGTTCTTGAAGCAGCCACGAAGAATCCGCTCCCGTTCGCGCTCGTTCATTTCGGGAAAAGCGAGTTCCAGATTACGAAATCCAGTGCGCCTGAGCCTATCGCTCAAGCTGTAAGCGATGCGCCCTACGCCGCGCCCTGTAGCGACGGCGACGGGACGCGGCAGCAATCCGAGTCCTGTGAGTAGAGCGCGCGCCACCGCATATTCAAACGCGGTTTGAACTTTTCCACGTTTCCCCATTTAGTTAGCCGATCAAAGCGTGGCTAGTGTAATGCGCTAACAGCTAACAGGCAAATCAACGCTTTTAACTATTGGAATATGTTATAACCTGCATTCAAGAATCAGAATAATAGGTTGGCTTCTTCTGGTTCTTGGATTCTGAATTCTGACCCCTGCTTTATGCCTTCAGGAAAAACACATGACGCGATCACGATCATACTCGCAGCGCCGACCTTTGTGGCTGCATGGGGATTGACGGGGAAACTTACCCTGGCGTTTCTGGCGACGGGTGCGATGCTATTTGGCGGTTTCATGTTCGGGCCAGACCTGGACATACAATCACGCCAGTACACGCGCTGGGGGGTCTTTCGTTTTCTCTGGCTTCCATATCGAGCGGCGTTTCGACATCGTTCCAGATGGTCGCATGGAATTATCTTCGGCACGTTGATTCGGGTCATTTATTTTACGGCGGTGCTTGCGCTGCTCGTCTTGGCAGGCGTTTACTTGCGCGCCATGCTGACTCATGGGCCTGCCCCGAGTTTCGATGAGTTTACGCAAGCCTGGCGAGTGATTGAAGCAAGCGTCAGGCAGAATGTCGGCGAGCATGCGGTTTGGGCTGTGCTGGCTGGACTGTGGTGGGGGGCGGCGAGCCACACGCTGACAGATGTAGCGTGGTCGGTCTTACGCAAAGGCTCAGAAATCTTTTGAGTTTTAGCGATTGAGCCAGCCGGATAGAGGCCGGATGCAGCGCTTTCACTAGAAGCTGCATCCGGCTTTCACGTTCGGGATAACTCGCGCAGATTGTCGGGCGATTTTCAGGCGCGGCGTCCGGCAATCAGGCGATAGACACCCAGGATTACCAACGCGCCGATGACTCCAAATCCTAACTTGCTGAAGAAGCCTTTATCTCCTAAGTTTTTCGTTTCACTCGTAAGGTGAAGAGCGTGTGCGAGCCAGCCTGCCAGGACAGCACCCGCGATTCCTAGAATCATGGTGATGGCGCAGCCGCCCGGGTCTTTGCCCGGCATCAAAACTTTGGCAATCACGCCAGCGATCAAGCCGACGATGATCCACGAAATTATATCTCCGATTCCCATATAGCCTCTCTTTTCTGAGCGTGCGCGGTAGTTTGCACGCTGGCGGTCGTGATGAATGCTCGTTCACGCTCTCTTCATAAATGATAGAAGAGTCAAACGAGCTTTCTGAATCGAACAGCAATAGTTCGATAGCGTTGAGAAATCGTAATGAAAACTCCCCAAATCGGTAGCGCGGATTTTAGGGGCGGCGCGCTCCCGTGTCAATGAATTTCAGTGCCCGGAGCGAGTGGCCGCTAACCGATAAGCCTGCCGACGCACTGCTTCTGAGACATTACGGTTCTGCGAGATATGTTGTAGGTCCTTGGTGTGAATTCGCGGCAGAATGTTCATTGCGGTCGGAACGGGGGTGCGCGGGTTGCGCGTGAGGTTGAGAATGATCGGGTAGGAACGCGCCCAGGCGCGATTCATAGAGATGATTCTGAGCACTTCATCAGAGACAGTTCGCATCGAGGCGATATTTTCAATCTCCTGATCCGTGACGCGCGGGTTATGAATAACTGCCGCCGCGACCACCCTGTTGGAATCGCGTATGAGAATCGCGCGAGCCTCACGATCACCTTTCAGCCCCAGCTTGACGCGGTCTTTGACCGTCATCATCATCACGCGGCGGATGAGCGAGATGCGTTCGGGCAGCAGCTCTTTGCCTTCGCTTCGCGCGTCAGCGATGACGCGCTCGGCGTTTGCCATACGCTGCTCATAACTTTCTTCCAAAAGTTCTTCGAGGCGTTCGAGAGCCAGCCAGGAATCGTCTATCTCTACATCCGAGACTTCAATGTGCTGGGCGATAAGCCAGGCATCTTCAATCGTCAAAGCTTCAGGGCCACTAACTGACTCCGCTGTCTCAATGAACTCGGCAGCGGCTGTTTGTCCGCGCGCGCGCAGCTCTTCCGCGATTTGTTGCGCTCCGCGTTCTTTCTCGAAAAATTCACGCCGTGTTTCGCGCACTCTCCTCTCGGCTTCGGGCGTGCGCGCGGGGTTGTTGATGACGGCTTCGATAATGGAAGGCGCGCGAATCAATCGCTGTTGATTGACCGTGATGAGTTCCAGCAATGCGCCGTCAGAAGTTATACCGGCAAGTAGTGCGATGGCTTCGTCAGGGGTGCGCGCATTGAGCGTGACCGCTTCATGCACTGCACGTCCGATGTCTGGACGGGCGGCGAGATAGCCGAGCACAGAAGGAGCTACCTCCCGACTTGAGGCGATGCTCGTCAGCGTCTCCGGTTCTTGCGAGAGAAGCGTTTCCTGAGCCGCACGCGCAATCGTCGCGTCGTCGCTCTCACGCAGTGCGACCAATGCCTCAAGCATGTCTGCCTGATCGAGCGGCAGCAGCCCGCGCGCCGCAGCCATCTTCGCGCCCTGCGGAGCAGTACCCGCGACGATAGCCTGCACGACCGGATTTGTAGATGTGGCGTTTGCGCTCATTGAAAAGAATTTACACTCACAATATATCAACGAAGTCGGGATGATTATAGGCCATCCCGACTTCGTTGATTTTAGAACGGATTTTCAGGCTTCACGCGCCGCAGCACTTCTTATACTTCTTGCCTGAGCCGCACGGGCACGGCTCGTTGCGTCCTACTTTAGGTTGATCGCGGGTGACGGTTTTGACCTTACCGGCTTCCTCGCCCGCTGCGGCTGCGCCTTGATTCGGGCCGGTGAAGTTGAGCGCAGAGCGGCGCGGGGCGCGGCGTTGCTGCAAGGCTTCGGGCGGTTGCTCCGTGACGATCTGTAGGTTGAAGAGCGAGCGGATCGTGTTCTGGTCTATGCGGTCGAGCATGGATTGAAAGAGATCGAAGCTCTCTTTCTTGTACTCGACGAGCGGGTCTTTCTGCCCGTAGCCGACCAAGCCTATTCCCTGTTTAAGGTGGTCAATGGCGAGCAGGTGATCTTTCCACTGCGCGTCAATGATGTTGAGCATGATGATGCGCTCGTAGGTACGCATCGCTTCGACGCCGATCTGCTGCTCCTTCTCGGCATACGTAACTTTGAGCTTCTCCCAGATGCTTTGCTCGACCTCTTCCGAAGTCGAGTTCGTAAAGTCTATTGTTTCCGTCTCGGCATCGAAATCGTAGATGGCCTGAAGCTGAATCATGTAGTTGTCAACATCCCAGTCTTCAGGGTCTGCTTCAGGGTTGATGTACTGCTTGGTCAAATCGGAGAGCAGGTCGCGCGCCACGCTCTTCTCACCGAGCAGGTACTCGCGCTGGTCCGGCTCTTCCATCAACTGGCGGCGCAGGCCGTAGATCGTCTCGCGCTGCCTGTTCATCACGTCGTCGTACTCAAGCAGGTGTTTGCGCGATTCAAAGTTGCGACCTTCGACAGACTTCTGCGCGGCCTCGATGCGCTTGGAGACCATCTTGGATTCGATGGCGACGCCCTTCTCCATTCCCAGACGCTGCATCAAAGCCTTGACACGATCTCCGGCGAAGATACGCATCAGGTCGTCTTCCAGCGAGAGGAAGAAACGAGACGAGCCTGGGTCGCCCTGGCGTCCAGCGCGCCCGCGAAGCTGGTTGTCAATGCGCCGCGACTCGTGTCGCTCCGTGCCGATGATGTGCAGTCCGCCGAGACTGACAACTTCTTTATGCTCGTCTTCAACAATGCGCTTGGCGTGCGTCACAAACTCTTCCCACTGCTCATCAGTCGCCTCGTCCGGGTCAACCTCATCGCGCTTCAAGAACTCGCGCGCCATGAACTCAGGGTTGCCGCCGAGGAGAATGTCCGTCCCGCGCCCGGCCATGTTCGTGGCGATAGTGACTGCGCCTTTGCGCCCGGCCTGCGCTACGATCTCCGCTTCGCGCTCGTGGTATTTCGCGTTCAGGACGTTGTGCGGGACGCCGACTTTCTGCAAGCGGCGCGCAATCAGTTCGGAGTTTTCGACCGAGACCGTGCCGACGAGCGTGGGCTGTCCCTTCTCATGGCATTCTTTAATCTGCTCAACCACCGCCTCCCATTTTTCAGGCAGCGTGCGATAGATGGAATCAGGCGCGTCCACGCGAACCATCGGCTGGTTAGTCGGGATGATGATGACATCCAGCTTATACGTGGAATGAAACTCTGCGGCCTCCGTCTCAGCCGTGCCGGTCATGCCTGAAAGCTTCTCGTAGAGACGGAAGTAGTTTTGCAGGGTGATGGTGGCGAGCGTCTGATTCTCTTTCTCGATCTTGACGCCCTCTTTGGCTTCAACCGCCTGGTGCAAGCCGTCGGACCAGCGCCGACCCTTCATCAAGCGTCCCGTGAAGTCGTCAACGATGATGACCTCGCCTTCCTGCACGACGTACTGGTGATCGAGCCTGTAAAGCGTGTGCGCCTTCAAAGCCTGCTCGACGCAGTGCAGCAGTTCCATGTTCGCCGGGTCGTATAGATTGCCGACGCCAAGCAATCTCTCAGCTTTATCAACGCCGTCTTCCGTCAAGACTGCCGTGTGCTGTTTTTCATCAACGACGTAATCGCCCGTCTTCTTGCCGTCAACCTCCTCGCCTTTGCGTAGCTGCGGGATGATGGCGTCGGCCTTGTAATACTTGTCGGTCGCTTCGTCCGACGCGCCCGAAATAATCAGAGGCGTGCGCGCTTCGTCAATCAGAATCGAGTCAACCTCGTCAACGATGGCGAAGTAGTGGCCGCGCTGCACGCAGGTCGCTACGTCAAACTTCATGTTGTCGCGCAGGTAGTCGAAGCCGAACTCGTTGTTCGTGCCGTAGGTGATGTCTGCGGCGTAGGCTGCCTGGCGCTCGAAGTCGTCCATGTCGTTTTGAATGCAGCCGACTTCGAGGCCGAGGAAGCGGTGAATCTGTCCCATCCATTCGGCATCGCGCGAGGCAAGGTAATCGTTGACCGTAATGACGTGAACGCCGCCGCGCCCCGTCAGAGAGTTGAGGTAAGCGGGAAGTGTTGCGACGAGCGTTTTACCTTCACCCGTTCTCATCTCGGCGATCTTGCCCTGGTGAAGCACAAGGCCGCCGATGAGCTGCACGTCGAAATGGCGCATGCCTGTCGAGCGCATGCTCGCCTCGCGCACGGTGGCGAAGGCTTCGGGCAGTATCTCGTCCAGAACGACGCGCTCGCGCCGCTTGAGGTCTTCCGGGTCGCGCGCATCCTTGACGGCATGCGCCACGCGCTCTTTGAACTCAGCAGTGCGCGCCTTCAGTTCGTCGTCCGAGAGCTTCTTGACGGACGGCTCAAGCTCATTTATCCGGTTAATAATCGGTTGAATGGATTTCAGGTAGCGCTGGTTGTTGCTCCCGAAAAGTTTGGTCAGAAACTTGTCAATCATGGTCTTCTAGGTCCTATAGAAAAAGGTGCGGCGCACGGTTAAGATGACGCTTTTCGCGCGCATTGAGCGCAACGTGCGATTGTAATTGAGCGAAGAGGCGGTAGGCAAGCAGGTCAGTTTGGCGACTCGCTTGCAAGGCGGGGTTAATGGCTTGAAAGATATTTTGAGAGCAGGGCGCAGAAGGTCTCACGCGGCATTGAAAAGGTCTTCGTGACCTCATCACGACTGGAGGGAGCGAGCGAATTTTTATAGATTAGCTCTTCCGCTCGCACACGCCCGCTTGCGCCAACGAAAAAGAACAGCAAGTCGGAACCATGAGCAGGATGCGTTGCCCGCTTATCCATTTTAAGAACGCGGCTCACAAAATCGGCCAGAGGCCATGTGTTGAGCGTTGCGTACTGCTTGGATTGAGCAACTGGCGTGCGCTGGCTGCCCTGCGTAAAGCCTGCGCTCTGAGACTTGTTGACGAATGATGTTTGCTGCGCGAGAGCTTGAGAATCTAATAGTAAAAGACACGCGCACACGCTCATCGTAGCGACGAGAAGTGACGAGATGTTGGTGCGCGAAGTGAACATGTTCAGACCCTGCGAAGGATTTTAAGATAGTAAGTCCGGCAAAGCAATCGCTCCCGATGATGCTTTAACTCGGAGCGACGTGTTTTGAGAGCAATGCGCTGGCCGTCGCGCGCGGCATAGAGAAGTTGACGATGACATCTTTGCCCTTTGAAGTCACGCTCGTGCTCTTATAGTAAGCCGCCTCATCTTTGTCGCCCTTACCGGCAACCCAAACCAGAACATTGAATGCGTTTGCCATTTGTGACGCACGCGCCTCACTCTCTGCCTCAGATTCGACGCTGGCAGAGATAGTATTTTCATTTGCCTTAACCGTCATCGTCAGGCTGTTGGTGTCCTTGAGAAAAACGAGCGCGTGGCTATCGCTGAGTGCCGAAATGAAATCCAGCGCAACTTCCACCAGGTTGGGGTCGCCCTTAAGCACCTTCGGCACGACATTATGAAGCGAGCCGTCCTTATCGCGGTCGGCTGTCACGACGATCTCAATCGAGCCGCTCAGGTCAAGCTCCCCGGCATCCCTCTTCTTCTTGGCTTTAGCCAGAGCATCCTTGAAGGGCTTCGAGTTGATTCTCGGCGGACGCTCGACGTTATTATCCGCCGCGATTTTATCCAGCTTCTTATCTCGCTCTTCCGCCGTTGCGGGAAGCTCGCCCACCACTTCAGCCGGATCAACAGAAGGCTGCGGCGTCGGGCTTGGCTGAGGTGTCGGCGTCGGGGTAGGCATTGGCTTAGGTCTGGGCATTGGGCGCGGCGTCGGAACAGGCGTTGCCCGCTCTACAACCAGCGGCTCCGGTATGCCCTTGCCCATCTCGAAGTAGCCGGGAGGGTATTGAAGCTTCTGGCTGGCGTCCACCATGACCGCGCCGCGCAGTATCTGCGTCTTTTCGTAATCCTCATCCACGTACTCTGCAACTGAGACATCATTGATGATATGGAAAGCATCGCGCAGGATGGGCACATAAATCAGCGCCGCGAAAAGAAGCGCGTGCAGCACAAAGGAGACGACGCCCAGGCGCAACAGCCTGCGCCAACGCGGTGTCTTGTTAATCTCGAAATCTGTGAACAGTTCAGCCATTTTCTACCCATCCGCGCTCTCTAAAACCTTTGGACGCGACGACCACTCTTAGACGCTTTTGACCTGAGAAGCGTTGTGAGTGGCGCTGATAAAGTTACCACAGAGAAACGATGAACGCGGAATGATGAATGATGAACTGCAGGGTCTATTCATTCTCGAAGATTTAGCCCAACGGCTGCCAAAGCTAACGCCGGACGTGCCGCATACCGACGAGTAGCTGCCGCGATGTTTTCTGCGCCACATACTCGCAGCAATGAGATGGCTACATTTCTCAGCGCCGCCATCACCTGTGGGATGTGCTCTGTCCTGACCTGTGAGCGATCTTCATCGAAAGTCACATCTCTGACCCAATGCAGCTTATTCTCAATATGCCAGTGCTCACGCCAGAGTTGTAAAAGTTGCCGGGCCGAAGCGCGCTCGGCTGACAATGACGTGATGGCATAGGCCACTTCCCGGCGTAGCTCACCAGTTCGTTTCTTCGTGATAGTGCGCTCGACTGCCAGGACTTGTTGATGTCCCGGCCAGTCCGTGTAACCCGCAAGCGCCGTCGAAACTCTTAACCTGCGCTCTTCAATGCGCCCTCCGTGCTGATCTACTGTCCGCGCTTCAGTGATAGTGTCTTCGAGCAACTTCGCTTGGGCAAACACCAATGCGATGTCTTCGCGCAAACACGGCTGATTCTCTTTGACCGGCAATAGATAATCACCGCCACCGGCAATGATTGCCCGGGCAATTTCACGCTGCGTCAGTAAAGAATCAGCAGTAATTATGCGCCCTTCAAGCACCAAAGAGGCTAATAGTTCATCCACTTGCCCAATCTCATTGGTCCGATCTTCAACTGCAACTTGAGCCATCACGACTCCGAGGCGATGCGACAGTGCGCTCAACAGATGAGCGTCCATCGCGCCTTGTCGTTGGCTGCCACAAAGAGTCTTCCCATCGACGGCTATTGCTTCTAAAGCGAAAGGCATCAGGGGGCAGCTATGCAGCACAAGCTCTGCCCACCGACCAACAACTCGCTCCAACTGTTCGCAGTCAATGCCCTTGAATATCCGATGCAGGGTCGGCTGAGATGGTCCGCGCCGCCCTTTGATGCCGAGGCGCGCGAGCCACTTGCGTCCATAGTTGAGCCCCCATTGGGCTATCGCTGCTTGTGAGCGGTAGCCACACATCACGGCCACACAGCAGAGCAAGAGCACGGATAAGAGTTCATACCTGCGTCCTTGGGCTTGGCGAAACTCTATGACTTCTGCTAAAGCATCTCTGAGGGACGGCACTCTGTGAGTGTTCATGGATTCCTCCGTAGAAGTTTTGGTTTGGCAACCTCATTCTACTGGTGGAATCCGTCCCTCCTCTCGAAAATGAATAGACCCTGCCCTGAGATCAAACTATGTTGCGCGCTGACTGCTCACGCGCTAGAATGGCGCACGGATTCTTCCCCTAGCAATAACCCAAATAATAAGGAGAAAGCGCGCCAGTGGTTTGCCTTTGCGCTGCGTTTGTTTCTCTGCTCGCTCGCACTACCGAAAAGGAGATTTAGAAGATGAGAATGAAACGATTGTTCATTATCCTGCTAGCCGTCTCACTTTCAGCGCCAGGAGTGGCGCTCGCGCAGAGAAAAAAGAAGACTGCGACGAAGAAGACGACCGACGCAAGCGCGCCCAATGAAACTGCCGTGTTGCCACCAATCAAGTTCACAGAATTCACGCTCGCCAACGGCCTGCGCGTTATCCTACACGAAGATCATTCGACGCCGATTGTCGCCGTCAACGTCTGGTATCACGTCGGCTCGCACAACGAAGTGCCGGGTCGCACGGGCTTTGCGCACCTCTTCGAGCACATGATGTTTCAAGGCTCACTGCATCACGACGACGACTATTTCGTGCCGCTACAGGAAGCCGGAGGCTCTTTGAACGGCTCGACCAACACAGACCGCACGAACTACTGGGAAGTTGTGCCCTCCAACTTCCTCGAACTCGCGCTCTGGCTCGAATCCGACCGCATGGGCTACCTGCTCGATGCCTTGACCGACGCGAAGCTCAACAACCAGCGCGACGTGGTCAAGAACGAGAAGCGACAGAACTACGACAACCGCCCGTATGGTCTGGTCGGCGCGAAGATTGCCGAGACCATGTACCCGAAGGATCATCCGTACCACTGGCTGACCATCGGTTCTCTGGATGATATTACTGCCGCCTCGCGCGAAGACGTTTCCGATTTCTTCCGTCGCTTCTACACGCCGAACAACGCCAGCCTCTCGATTGCAGGCGACATCAATCCGGCGGAAGCGCGTGCGATGGTCGAAAAATACTTCGGTCCCTTAAAGCGCGGCCCTGAAGTTAAAAAGGTTGAGCCGGTGCGCCCCGCTCTGGATAAAGAGATGCGTTTGACGATGGAAGATCGCGTCAGCCTCCCGCGCATCTACATGACGTGGCATTCGGAGCCGCAGTTTACCAGCAACGACGCGGCGCTAGAGCAACTCGGTCTCCTTCTCGCGGGCGGCAAGGGGTCGCGTCTCTATCGCTCGCTAGTCTATGAGAAGCAGATCGCTCAGGACGTTTCAGCTTTCAACAATTCGCGCGAGCTTGCGGGGCAGTTTCAGATTGCCGCCACTGCCAAGCCCGGCATCAAACTCGAAGAGCTTGAGCAGGCCATTGACGCGGAAATCGCCAAGCTCAAAACTGAGCCTCCGACCAATGAAGAGATGGAGCGTGTCTATAATGCGCGCGAATCCTCTTTCATCTACGGGCTGCAAAGCGTCGGCGGCTTCGGCGGCAAGAGCGACCAGTTGAACCAGTACGCGACCTTCCTGGGCCAGCCCGGCTACTTCACGCAAGACCTTCTGCGCTATCGCAACGTGACGCCCGCAGATGTCACGCGCGTCGCCAACAGCTATCTGACAGACAAGCGGCTGGTGCTGACAGTCATGCCACGCGCGCGTGGAGGCGGCAAGACGACAGGCGATGCTGCGCCGACGAGTCCGACCGGAGCGATTGCCAGCACGTCGCAACAAACAGGCGCACAGGCAGGAGCGACAACACCCGCCCGACCCGGCGCAACAACTCCCGCAGGAGTTCAACCGCAGACGAAACCCGAAGCGGCGGCCACCACACCGGCAGGCGCAACCCCGCCGACGACCACAGCAAAAGGCGGCGGAAACAAAAGCAAGGCTCAAGACAAGTCCGGGCTTGGCGGTCTCTATGCTCAACCCGCGCCGAAAGCCGACCCCAGTTTCCGCCTTCCGCAGATACAACGTCGTAAGCTCTCCAACGGTCTCGAAGTTTTGATCGTCGAGCAACACGAACTGCCCGTCGTCAACATGAATCTGGTCTTGCGAACGGGCAGCGCGGCTGACCCGCAAGATCGCGCCGGGTTGTCGAATTTGACAGCCGCCCTGGTTGATGAAGGAACGACCACGCGATCATCGCTCGAAATCTCGAATCAGTTAGCAGCCATCGGCGCGCGGCTCAGCACAAACTCTGATTTCGATAGCAGCAATCTCAATCTCCTGACGCTCTCCAAGCATCTGGGTCGCGCCCTGGAAATCTACTCGGATGTTGTTACCAATCCGGCATTCCCAGACAACGAGCTTGAGCTTCAACGCAAGACTCGCCTCGGCTCACTCATGCAGCGGCGCGACGACGCCAACGCCATCGCCTCGGTCGTCTATGCCTCGCTGCTCTACGGTCGCAATCACCCTTACGGCCATCCGGCAGTCGGCGATGAGCAGAGCGTGCGCGCAATCACGAGCGCCGACATCAAGCGTTTCTACGAGACGTATTATCGCCCGAACAACGCTGCGCTGATCGTCGCCGGAGACGTAAAACCTGCGACGCTGATGCCGCAACTCGAACACGCCTTCGCCAACTGGAAGCGCGGCGAGGTTCCCAACGTTAATTTCGAGATGCCGCCCTCGCGCGAGAAATCGGCTCTCTATATCGTTGATAAACCGGGCGCGGCACAGAGCGTGCTCGTGATCGGCCAGGTCGGGCAGCCGCGCTCCACGCCTGACTACTTCCCGCTCCTCGTGATGAACACCATGCTCGGAGGCCAGTTCACCTCGCGCGTCAACATGAACCTGCGCGAAGATAAAGGCTACACCTACGGAGCGCGCACGGCGTTTGATTACAGGCGCGAAGCCGGGCCGTTCATGGCAACGGCTGGTGTGCAGACTGCTGTGACGAAGGAATCGGTCTTCGAGTTTATGAAAGAGCTGCGCGGCATCAGGGGCGAGCGTCCCATCTCTGCGGCAGAGCTTGAGTTCTCGAAGCAGGCGATCATACGCGGCTTCCCGCGCACCTTCGAGACTCCCGAACAGATGGCAAACCGTCTGACAGACATAGTGCTCTACAACCTGCCGGACGATTACTTCAACAACTACATCGCGCGTGTTCGCGCCGTCAAACTCGAAGATGTTAACCGCGTGGCGAATCGTTATCTAGACCCGTCGAAGATGGCGATTCTCGTCGTCGGCGACCGCAAGGTTATCGAGCCGGGCTTGCGCTCACTGACAGATGTGGGCACAACCATCACCTTCGTTGACCCCGAAGGCCGCCCGGCAAGCGACGGCAGCAGCGGAGGCGGAAGCGTCGAGGGCGGCACTAAACGCTAATCTCAAAACCGCGCTCGCCCTGTGTCGAACCAGGGCGAGCTTTAAGTAAAGCAAGGTCGCGTGGATTTAATAGTGAACCCGCGCGACCTTGCTTTGCCGGTAACTGTTGGATGAACCGCCATAATGCTAAAATAATCGAGCAATGAATCAAGCAGTGCATCTGACAGGATTAACCGAAGGGGAGTTGACTGCCTTCGTCGAGGAGATGAATGAGCCTGCTTATCGCGGGCGGCAAATTTTCGCCGCGCTCAACCATCGCCGCTTGCGCTCCTTTGACGAAATGACGGATTTGCCGAAAGACTTCCGGGCCAAACTGGGCGAGCTTGCGACCGCCTCGACGCTTTCAATCGAATCGCGCTATCTCTCTGAAGACGGCACGCGCCGTTACCTGATGAAGACGCACGACAATCTTCCGGTCGAGACCGTGTTTATCCCGGAAGAGCGGCGCGACACCATCTGCTTCTCGTCGCAATCGGGCTGCCCGCTTCAGTGCAGTTTCTGCCTGACGGCGAAGCTCGGCCTGCTGAGAACTCTGACGGCGGGCGAGATTGTCGAACAGATTATCATCGCGCTCAACGATGCTTACGGCGTGGGCCAGGAGTCGCCGCGCGGGACTAATCTCGTGGCGATGGGAGCGGGCGAGCCGTTCCTGGCCTTCGAGCCGTTGATGAGAGCTTTAAGAATCATGGCCGATGCGAAGGGCCTGCACATCGTCCCGAACCGTGTGACAGTCTCGACGGCAGGGATTGTTCCACGCATCCGCGAGCTTGCTACCCTGGCAGATCGCCCGCATCTGGCAATCTCCCTGGCCGCGCCGACGGATGAACTGAGAGACGTGCTGATGCCTGTTAACAAGAAGTGGCCGCTTCATGAACTGCTCGCGGCCTGCAAAGAGTTTGAAGCATCATTAAAGCCGGGCGAGCGATTCACGTTCGAGTATGTGATGCTCGATGGTGTGAACGACACGGACGAACAGGCGCGCCAGCTTGCGAATCTACTTAACCGGCATTCCTTGCGCGCCAAGGTCAACCTGATTCCGCACAACCCGGCTGACCCGCTTCCCTATCGTCCATCAACACCTGAGCGTGTGGAGAGTTTCAAACGTATCCTGGAAGCGAAAGGCGTTCACGCCTTTGTCAGGCGTCCACGCGGGCGCGACATCTACGCCGCCTGCGGCCAACTCGCTGCGCGCGGCGCGGCCAACCCCGCTCAGCCCAAACTTCATCAACTGGCATGACAACTCGATAATTCCACATAGGAAAACGGCAACTCAAGATGAGAGATAAAAAATATACTCGACGCGCGACCCTCTTGATTCTCCTCGGCGCACTGCTCGCAGTTCCCTTTAACTTTCATGCCGAAGCCCTGACTGCGGTTCAGCAGCCGAACATAGGCGTCAATGGATTCTTCTCTGCGGACAAGGCTCAACAAGGGCGCACCATCCAGGCAGCGGTCGTCATCAACATTCCTTCCGGCTATCACATCAACAGCAATCGCCCGCTCGCAAAGTTTCTGATTCCGACCTCAGTCAAGATTGAAGCGCCCGGCGGCATCAGGGTCAGCGCTGTTAGTTATCCCAGCGCGCAGCTACGCACCTTCAGTTTCTCGCAGGATAAATTGTCGGTTTACGAAGGCCGCGCGGTCTTGCGCTTCAACGTCACCATTCCGGCAAACTTTTCAACCGGCGTGACCGGGTTGCGCGCCCGCGTGAAATTTCAGAGCTGCAACGACGAGGCTTGCTTTGCGCCCCAGACGCGCCAGATAGCGATGCCGATTGCCGTCGTCGGTGCAAACGAATCGGTCAGGAGAATCAACGGCAACATCTTCGGCAGGAGGGCGAAGGGATGAGGGCGGAGGGATGAATGAAAAGAAATAATGCAGACCAACAAGTTCTTCTTCTTCATCCCTCATCCCTCCGCCCTTATCCCTGCTTCCCAACGACTGACATCAGGCGACCGACGCGGCCATGCGCTTTTTTTTCGCGGCGATAGGAGAAGAAGAGGTCTGTGCGGCACATCGTGCAGAGCGGCGCGGTGTGGATAAGCTCTAGCTGAACTCCCGCCGCGTTGAGTTGCTCGCGGTTCGCCCTGTGAAGATCAACGAGCGCGTGCCCTTCGCGCGTCCGCTTGAAGAGTGAATCCGATTCGGGGAATTTTTGATGGAAGGCTTCGATCACCTCGCTCCCGACTTCGTAGCAGCAGGCTCGCGCCGCCGGGCCGATGGCCGCGCGCACATCTTCGGCGCGCGTGCCGTACTCCGCAGCCATGCGCTCAAGCGTGCGCGTGACAATGGAGGCGAGCGTGCCGCGCCATCCCGCATGAATTGCCGCGCATGCGCCTGTGCGCGAGTCGCCTAACAGCACGGGCACACAGTCGGCAGTTTTGACGCCCAGGAGAATTCGCGGAGTCCGTGTCGTGAGCGCGTCACAATAGATGGTTTCGCCAAGCGAGTTTTCAGGCGGCGGCGCATCCGTTATATTTTCGACGACACGCACGTCCGCGCTGTGCATCTGCCAGCAGGAGGCGAGAGTCCATTCACCTTCGAGCAGACTCAGAAAGCGGCGGCGATTCTCGTAGATGTTTTCGGCTGCATCTTCGTTGAAGCCCGCGAGGTTGAGCGCATCTTGCGGCATAGGGCTTACGCCGCCCGTGCGTGTTGAGAAAGCGTTAGTGAAACCTTCTTGCTCAAGGGGCGCGCAAACGAGAGCGCGCACATTGTCTCTTTCGCGCCAGTGAAATCCGGCGCGTGTTAGTTCTGCTTCATCCGTGATTATTTCCATAGGCATAGACATCATCGAAGTTCGGCGCGTCCGCGAAGTTATCTCGCGCACGCCGCGTTTTGTCGAGCGCGTTTATACGGAGCGCGAGCGCGCTTACTGTGACTCACGCGGAGCGGTCGCCGCGCAACATTATGCCGCGCGCTTTGCCGCCAAAGAAGCCGCGCTCAAAGCGCTGCAAACAGGCTGGACGGGCGGCATCGCATGGCAGGACATCGAAGTCGTCTCGCGTGATTCGGGTGCGCCCATGCTCCTCTTTCGCGGTCGAGTGCTTGAGCTATACGAGCAATCAAGAGCGCGCGCGGCTCATCTTTCTATCTCGCACACGTCCGAACACGCCATCGCTCAGGTCATACTCGAAGGATAAAACTCACCACAAAGACACCAAGAGCGCTTGCTCTTCTCTCTTTGAGCCTTCACGTCTTTGTGGTTTCCATTTTACCCATGAAAGAGGGCGAACGATTCAGCAATAATCGTTCGCCCTTTTTACATTACGCAAACCAGCGCGCTCTTGCAAGCCGCCTTGCTTTACTGTTGCCTGCTCTCGTATAGAGAGCTACGACGGCTGTTGACCCGCATCTCATTGACGAGCGTGCGCTGCCCGCGAGTGTCTGTCTCAACTCTAGTTGTTTGCCGCGCCGGAGCATCAAGTCGCTCGACGGAGACGGAGGGTCTGGGTAATTGTTGCGGGCGCGTAGAAGCTCCTCTCGTCACTACTCTTGAGTCGTTCGCTTCGATACTCGCCGGTTCGTAGTCGTAAACTTCCGAGCCTTCAGTCGAACCCACCATCTCAAATGTCTCGCCATGCGTTGCGCATTCTAAGTTCGGCGCAAGCGTGGAAGTGATGGCGACCTGTTCGTGCTGGGGGCATGAAGCAGTTGCGAGCAGGCCGGTCTCCGGGTCTATCTCGACAAACGTAATGCCTGCCGGACGCTCGAATGCTTCGCCGCCGAGATCAGGTCTCAACTCGACTGCGTTTTTGACAAACTCAGTCCATGCGGGCAACGCAGCTTCCGCGCCCGTCAGCCCCAGTTGCTTGTTGTCGTCAAAGCCTATCCAGACGGCCACGACCAGATTCGGCGTGTAGCCGACGAACCAACCATCGCGCGATGTTCCGGTCTTTCCGGCTATCGCAGTATTCTTCACCGCGCCGCGCGCCGCGTGTGCCGTGCCCTTATCTATCACGTCCATGAGCATGTCGGTAATCATGTAGGAGGTCGTCGGCCTAATCACGGGGCGCTTCTGCGGAATCTCGCTGATGATGTCTGTGCCCGATGAATCCGTCACACGCGCTATCAAATTCGGCTCAACCCGCTCGCCATTATTGGCGAACGTTGTGTAAGCGGCTGCGACCATAAGCGGCGTTGCTTCGGTCGTGCCGAGCGCGAGCGCAGGGTATGGTTCGGCTTTCGGCAGGCCGAAAGCTTCGGCTGTGCGCTCGACGCGCGTGAGTCCCGTTTGCATTGCCACGTCAACCGTCACGACGTTGAGCGAGTGGACGAGCGCATTCCGCATCATCACGTCACGCATGGAGAAGCCGCCACCGTAGTTCGTGGGGCGATACTTCGCCCCGCCAGCGTAGGTAAACTCATGCGGCGCGTCCTGGTACATCGTGAGCGGCGACAACCCGCTTTCAAGCGCAGCCGAATAAACAATGGGCTTGAAGACTGAGCCGGGCTGTCGTCGCGCATCCGTTGCGCGGTTCAACTGCGACTCGGCGTAGTTGCGCCCGCCGACCATCGCCAGCACGTTTCCGGTCTTCGGGTCGAGGGCGACGAGCGCGGCCTGCGGCTTCTGATCGCGGTTCTTGTAAACCTTGTCGAGGCGTTCGAGTTGACGCTTGATGGCTGCTTCAGCGAGTTGCTGCAAATCCAGATCAATCGTCGTGTAGATACGCGCGCCCCGCTCATCCGTCTTCGCTTCCGCGCCGAGCTTTGCTTCGACCAGGCGATTAACGTAGTCAATGAAGTAAGGCGCGGTTGACCCATCCGTGTCATTGAGGGGCGCAACCGAGACCGGTTCCAGCGCGGCCACTTGAGCCTCTTCGCGCGTGATGAACTGGTCGCGCACCATTGTGCCGAGCACAGTGTTGCGGCGCGCGGTTGCCGTGTCCGGGTGACGATCCGGCGCGTAGCGATTCGGACTTTGAATCATGCCTGCAATCGTCGCGCTCTCGGCGAGCGTTAAATCTTTCAACTCCTTGCCGAAATAGATGTGCGCCGCCTGCTCTACGCCGCGCACGCTGACGGCTCCGCGCTGCCCCAGGTAAATCTCGTTACAATAGAGCGCGAAGATGTCTTCCTTCGACATACGGCGTTCGAGAGCGAAAGCCGTCATCGCTTCGGCGAACTTGCGACGAAAGGTGCGCTCCGGCGTGAGGAATGTGTTTTTGACTAACTGCTGCGTGATGGTCGAGCCGCCCTGCGAAGTTTCATCATCCGTTGTGTTGCGCCAGAGAGCGCGGCCCACGCCCCAGATGTCCACGCCGCCGTGCTCGAAGAAACGGCGATCTTCGATTGAGAGAATCGCGTGCGCGAGCGTGGGCGGAATCTCCTTGTAAGAAAGCTGTGCGCGCTGGCCCGTCTTCATCGCCGCATCGGTCGTCAGAATCTCCGGCTCAAGCGTGTAAGCGTCGAGCGTGACACCCATGTCGCCCGTCAAATCAGAGATGTGCCCTTTCTTATCGAACCGGACGCGCACGACATCCGGCGAGGCAGCGGTTGCGCGGCGCGGATGAATTTCTACGGAGTCGTCATGCGTTGTGAAGCTTCCGCTCCAGACATCGCTCGCGCTCGTTTCCAAGTAACCTGCGCGTCGCAAAAGTTCTACGAGACGATCCAGAGAGAGCGTCTGGCCTGCGCGAAGAGTTCGCGGCGCGGCATAAATTCCGGCGCGGCTCGTCAGGTAGCCATTCTTTAGACGAGCATCAACTATCCGAGCGTAGTAGTTGTAAGAGTGTATGAAAAAGATTGTAGACGCGACGATGAGTAGAACAAGGGAAGCAAGAATGGAGCGCAGGATGAGGCGACGCTTGCGCGCGGCTGCGATGAGCTTGAGAGCCTGTCCCGCTTGTCTGATGCGTTTGACGCGAGGGCGGCGGCTCTTCTCCTCTATAGATATTACTTCGATTGCCATGCGCCTGCTTTCGGCAGCCAGCGCTAGCGATTGTCCGGGCACGCGCGTGGCCGCTCACGTCAAACTTTTTTCGATGCGTTCTCTATAAACGCCTAATGGCCCTTGAATTCTTCTCAAGGGCTACCTGGCGTCAGTAGCAACGAGCGTTTGCGGCTTCGCGCTGACATTGCTCACCGCGTCGTTGTCCGCGCTGGCCCATTGCGCGACGGCTGCGGTCGAGACTGCGAGCGTAATCAAAATCATGACGATGGCGGCTAGTTGCGCCAAGCTGTTCGCTAGTTCTTTCATCTTCCCCTCCTCGATGACCTATCAAGCGTTTGCTGTTGGCAGCGAATGTTTGTGCAATGTTTGTGCCAGCGCGGGATGCTGCAACGAGGAAGGTTGTAGAAGAGGCAAATCACGAGGCAAACAGCGATTTATAGCTTATGACGGGGCCTGAGAGAGTAGGGCTTCAGACTAGAGGCAATCCTATCAGCGTCTGCCTTCGGTACGGGCTTACGAGTGTTAAGGGTTGAGAATGTGTTCTGAAAGCTTGCAGGAAGAGGTGGAGAGCAAGCCCCTCACGATTATCTGAGAGGCGAGACGCGGCGTTTGTCTTCTGGCTGCTCCTGGCGGCGGCGGCGTTGATACCATTTAAGGGGCGGCTCAGTCGCGGGTTCGATGAGGTGTTTGATTCTCTCTATGGTGGAGCGTGCGGCCTGTTCGCCCGTGGCGATCAGTTCGTCAACGCGCCCCATCTCATCCCAGCGGATGTGGCCGGTTCTGGGTCTGATGACAAGGTCGGCATCCTGTAGCTGGTGAATCGCGGCGGTTCTTTGCACGACCATGATGGATTGCAAGAGCACGCCGATGATGGACTGCGGCTGGCCCAGGAATTTCGCGCCCTCGCTGTTGACATCTACGGCGATCACTATGTCTGCGCCGAGCGAGCGCACGGCAGCCGTCGGAACGTTGGCGACAAGTCCGCCGTCAACCAACTGCCGACCATGAGCGTCCGTGACGGGAACGTACCAGCCGGGCAGAGCGCAACTGGCGCGAATGGCGAAGGCAATATCGCCCTCAGTCATAATCACAGCCGAGCCGGAATGCAGGTCAGCGGCGACGATTGCGAGCGGGATGCGCGTCTCTTCAAAACGCTTGACGGGGAGACGCGCACGCACGAACTCCTCCATCCGCGCGTTTGATTGAATGCCAAGCCGCGAGAGCGTCACGCGCCCCACGTCGCGCCAGCGCAAGTTGCGGCCTATCTCTGTCAGTTCGGGAATCGTCATCCCGGCAGCATACCCGCCTGCGACGAGCGCACCGGCTGACGTGCCCGCGATGTAATCAACGGGGATGTTGTTTTCTTCGAGGACGCGAAGCACACCTATGTGTGCGTTGCCGCGAGCCACGCCGCCGGAGAGGGCAAGCCCGACGCGCGGCCTCTGAATCAGGTTGGCATCATCTCTAGACATAAGCTGAGGATTAGATGTCGGATGCGTGAGGCAGGATGTCAATTGAGGCGCATTAACTAAAACCGCAGGGAGCTATTGCACGGGTTTAGACTCAAGTTTATCAAGACGATCTTCTATGCCTGTTTGATCTGCCCGAAGGTTGAGCATATCTTTGCTCAGGACATCAATCTTACGAATCATTCGATTTGAAAGCTGCTCTAAAGTGTTGAGCCGCTCTTTTACTTCGAGTATCTCAGCCAGCGCCCTCTCCCAGATTGGCTTCGTTTCGAGCGCGCGTTGCTCCGCCTGGCTTTCCAACGTCTGCAATCGCGCATCAATAGCATCGAAGCGTGCGAAGACGCGCTCTTCAAAGGAGTGTCCGTCCGGCATATTTTGCGTGATCTCTTCACTCATTGTGGGAATTATGAGGCTAATCAGGATTCCATTCAAGCACGAACCAGAATTGAGCAGCCACTGCAATGGGGAAGCGACATAACTACTTGATAAGCTGCCTGCGCTTGATCTCTTCAATCTGCCGCATGGCTTCGTCTAATTCCCTATCCGGGTCTTTCTCTTCGAGCTTATCAGCCTTGGATTTCCCCGAAAGCTTCCTGATGCCTGAGATGGCAAAAACGGCGACTGCCAACACGAACAGAAACTTCACCAGCGTTATCACAACACCGGCGACTACCCAGACGACGATGGCGGCGATGAGGATGGCGAGCGCGGTTAAGATTAGTTTTGCGTTTTTCATCGGACATATCCTCCAAAACCCTTGCGAGGACTCTTCAAGCTTAGTCGCGCCGCGCTCTTTTGGCAACGGCATCCGCACGCCGCGCCCCTCCTGGATTTACACCGGATTGAGGATGGTGATTTCGGCGCTCTCTCGTGCGCTATCTAGAAACTCGTCGGTGTCGGATTCGATCTTGCTTTCGGTCAACTCCGTTTCGACCGCTTTGTAAACATCCTTCAGCTCAGGCACGAGGCGTCCGGGTTGCTGGCGGCGCATGCGCGGAAACCAAACGTCCCGGTAATAGTCGGTCACTTCTTTCTCCGTCACGACCGTGAAGGAGCGGAAACGAAAGTCCAGATATTTCTCTATCGCCACACGCTGGCGCACAATTTCGGTCAATTGCTCACCGCTCAAGCCGACGCTTGCGGCACGTTGTAAGAACTCTGTTTGAGAGGGAAACTGCCGGGCGAGTTTATCGCGCTCGGCCTTGACCTCTGCATCGGTTGGAGCAATCGTCGGCAGCTTCTCCGCCTCCTGCAAGATCAGGCGCTGGCTGATAATGAGATTCAAAGCACGGTTCAAAGTCTCAGAACTCGGATTCTCAAGCGGAGTGTCGGGCTGAAGCGCCAACTGCCACAGCACATCGGAGTAAGTAATCAAGCAGAGGAACTTTGATCTTCCAGCGTCTCCGCACATACCGCTGTTGACCGTCGCCACCATCCTGTCAACGACCGTCTGCGCTTGTGCCGTAGGTGCAAGAATGCAAAGTGAAAAATGAAAAATGAAAAATGAAGCGACGAAGAGCAAGACCCTTGAGCGCCACTTATCCTTCCATTTATTTTTCAGTTCTTCAATCATCATTTTGCCTTTTTCATTTTTAATTTTGCATTCTTTAGAATGCTCTCGTGAAGCGGAAGTGGAGTTGACCGCGCTTGGGGCGAAAGATGGCCGGGTCGCCGCTTTGTTGCGGAATCAGAAACTCCGGCGGGTTGAGCAGCCAGCCGTAATCCACAGAGAGCGTGCCGCCGAGCGGGGTCTTAATGCCTAAGCCCAGGCCGACCGTGTGCGTCCAGCGTGCGCGCAGGTTGCGCGCGTTGATGCGCTCACTGAGCGTTGCGTTGGGGTCGTCCTCCGCGCTCGCGCCGCGTCCGAAGATGTCGCCGATGCGACGAAAGACGTTGCCGCCGTCGTAGAACGGTATGACTTGAAAAACTTTCGTCAGCGACGTGCGCGCCTCAAGATTGACAACCGCGAGAGCGTTGCCGCCGATGGGAACCGTGAACGGGTTTAGCTGGACAGGCTCGCCTTTGAGATTACGAAAGATGCCGCAGCCCGCCGGAATTGGAGATTGCAAGAAACATTCTGGCACGACGACTCGTGGGCCTGCCTCTTCAAAGCCGAAGCCGCGCAGCGTGGTCGAGCCTCCGGCGAAGAATCTCTCGCTGATCGGCAGGGTCTTGTCAATGTCGTCTATCACGCCGTTGTCGTTGCGGTCGCGCGGATTGAAAAGATTGGCGAGTCCCAGAGAGATGTTGCCCGCCAGAACTGTCCCACGCACCTGCTTCAGTTGATAGTAGCGGCGATAGTTTGCCTCAAACTTATTGAAGGAGAGATTGCCGCCGAGCTGCCTGAGAGCCAGACTGTAATTGAGCGTTAGATAGTCGCCGCGCGTGGTATCGAACTGGCTGTTGCGCGTGTCGCGGACAAACGTTGCGCCGAATCTGGAAAGACGAATCGCGCGGTCGGGGCGCAGGATCGAAGCGATGAGAAGGCTGTTGATGTTGTAGAGCCTAACGTCTTCGTAGGAATAACGCAGGAAGAGAATGCTTCGTTTGCTTCGATCAAGGACGCGATTCGTCTCGGCGTTGATGGTGAAGCGGTTGATGGTCGGCTCGCCCGCCGCTTGGCCGAACTCGTCAATCGGGTTTCCATCTTTATCAAGACGCTGGACGATGCCGAATGACCCGCGATCAATCGTCGAGCGGAAGAAGCGCGTGACGGTCGAGTCGCGCTGGTACTGCGCCGAGAGAGCCAGCGGCGCAAACTGATTCTCGCCGTAACGCTGGAAGCGCGGGTCCAGGTATTCAAGTCGCACAATCTGCTGCCGGCGGCTGGCGCGAACACGGAAAGCACCCTGGCGGAGTTTGCCGAACATGTTGAGATTGCGAATGTCGAAGAAGCCGAGCGGGCCGTTGTCCGTCGAGTAGCCGCCGCCGTAGCGCATCTCGCGCGGCTTGAGTTCTTCGACATCAATGATGACATCACGCTTCTTGAAGCCGGAAGCTGTCTCTCCCGCAGGCTCCGTGCGGATGATGACCTGGCGGAAAGCGTCTGTCGCGTAGAGCGCGCGCTCGCTGTCGGAGAGTTTGTCTGCGCGCAAGACTTCGCCTTCCCTGAGCGAGATGAGTTCGAGGATGGCCTCTTTCTTTGTTCGGACGTTGCCGTTGACGAGAATGCGGTTGATGAAAACTTTGTCGCCTTCTTTGGTGATGGTGTAGATGAGACGCACATGCTCTTCCTCTTTACCATCTGGCAGCCGTGTCTTCGGCAACTCGACAAACGAGAACTCAAGCAAGGCGTCAACGTAGCCTTCGCTCGCGTAGAGATTGATAATCGCATCGCCGTCGGCTCTGGCCTGCGAGCGCGAGAAGGGTTGCTCGACGGCTGTGCGGAAGCAGGGCGTGTAATCGCCCGCGTCGAATTTCGCGGCGCAGCGAGCGCGTCCCGCCTCGATGATTACGTCGCGCAGACGAGAGTCGGTGTAAATCTTGTTGCCGCGAATTTCCAGCCCCGCGATCTTCGTGCGCGGGCCTTCAGTGACGACGAAAGTGATAATCAGATTTTCGCCTGTGATGGAGACGCCCTGCCGCACGGTGACTTCGGCGCGCCTGTAGCCGAGTTCCTGCATACGTGACCTGATCGTGCGGGTATCCTGTTGTAAAAGCTCACGGCTCGTGTAGCCGCGCCCGTAGCCGAGCAGGGGGATGAAGCCGAGCGCGTTGGCCGTTTGCGTTCGCAGCTCGTCCACCACGTCTTCAACCTTGAGTTCGCTTGTGCCCTCGATGCGAATGTCCGTGAGCTTGAAGCGACGGCCACGCTCGACGTTGTAGGCGATTTGGACGGTGTGCCCTGTCAGTTGTTGCGGGTTGAGGTTCTCGCACATCTCAGACGTGCCATTCATAGCGCCGTCTGTTGCGACCGGCGGCGCGACGGTGCAGATGGTCTCAATCTCCGCGAAGAAGTAGCCGTTCTCCTGAATCTTGTTTGTTAGACGACGCCTGCCTTCCTCAATCGCAGAGAAGTCTATGTTGCCTTCGCGCTTAATGGGGAGAAGAGAGCGCACGACCTTTTCTTTCAGGGCATAGTTGTTGACCTTAACGTCCACTTTCGGGCCGACGCCGCCCTTCAGCTCAATCGTGATCTCCTTGCCGGTCGAATCGAGTGTGACATGCGCGTCCTCTAGCTGAGGCGCGAGATAGCCTGTCGCAACGATGGCCTGGCGAATGCGTGTGATGTCTTCGCCGAGCGCAGAGCGTGTGAAGCCAATGCCCGGCTGAAGTTTCAGCTTGGGGCGCACACGCTCCACATCAAACTCTCCCTTAATGTCAATGTTGAAGGCAGCGACGCGCGCCTGCTCGCCCGGATTGATTGTGAAGACGACCGTCTGGCGCGTGCCCGTTGAGTCTGAAGGGTCGCGCACTTGAGAGTAGCTGACATCGGCGCGGAAGAAACCTTTATCGCGCAGGTAAGCCTGAATCAGGTCGGCGTTGTTTTTGAGTATTTGCTCGGAGATGCGCGAGCCTGGCTCAAGCATGTTGAGGCGGGCGCGCATCTCATCTTCGGAGATGGGCGAGTTGAGCGGGAGGTTGAGACTGAGCTTTACTTCGCCGACTTTCACCTGCCGCTTGACGATGAAGCGCACGCAGAGCGGAAGGCTTGCGCTCGTGCCGCTACCCGGCGTTGTGGGTTTACAGTTTTCGCTCACCTCGACGCGGGCGTCGGAGATGAGACCGGAATCGAAGAGCGCCTGCAAGGATTCGCGCACGTGGACAGCCGTGTATTGCGCGCCCTTTGCGACCTGAAGGAGAGAGAGGAACTCCGCTTCAGCCGCCGCGTCGCGCGGGCTGCCCTCGATCACAACTTCGACGGACGTAATGATGCGCCCCTCGTAGTCGCCTGTGTCCGGCGCTGCGGCGATAGAGGCATTGACGCTCTGCGCTGCGATTAGAGCAGCGAGCAGCAACAACGTGAAGGAAAAGAAGCGGCGCAAAGTCACCCTTATGATCTCAGATTTCAAATTTGAGACTCAATGTTTATTTAGCTCAATGTTAATTAACGTTTGTTCACCACCGCAGACACAGAGGACACAGAGATTGCACAGAGTCTTACACTTCTCTGTGCTCCCTCTGCGCTCTCTGTGTCTCTGTGGTGAATTGACTCACCCACTCAAATCCCGACTTGAAATTTTCAAGTCAGTCCACCCAATTAAAATCTTTTTCGCAAACGAATCTCGAAGTTGAAATTACTACTACGCGAGTCGAAGCCGGTCGTGCTCCCTTGCTCATATTGCGCGACAAACGAGATGCGGTTTGAGACGCGATACTCCACGGCCAGCACTTGATTCTGGTTCGAGGTCACGTTGGTCGAATAAGTGATTGAGAGATTCTTGTTAATTTGTCGCCCGACGGTCAAGCGCGCCGTCGGGCTTTCGCCGCCTCGGCCCGCAATCAACGGATCAATCTCAAAACGATTCAAGCCGAAGAGCTTGTCGGTCGCGCGCCGTGCCGGAGCGCTGATGAGGCTCTCCGTCAACAGGCTCGCCGCTGTTCCGATTCCAGATTGCGCGAGCGCGGACGCGCCCGTCTCGCCTGACGAAAGCTGGCCCGTCAAGATTAACGCGACAACATCCGGCTGCGGCAACGCAGGGTCGGAGCGCACGTTTACGCTCGGCGAAGTCAGCGGCCCTGTGATGCTCGTAATCACGTCGTAGCCCGCAATCTCTCCGACGGTTTGAATGTTTAGAATGGGGTCAGCATCGAGGCGTCCCGGCAGATCAATCGTGGCGCGCTGGATTTCATGACGATTGTTGCGGAAGTTGAGCGTGCCGCTCGTCGCAGTGATGCGCCCGGAAACGATAGGCTCTTTGACAGGCCCGTCTATTCTGAGCGAAACGGAGCCGACCGTCTCGGCCAGATTGTTTTTGACGACGAGCGCGTCGCGGCCTTCGACCCGCAAGCCCTGAAACTGCGCCGTCGCAGCCAGAGCGAATTCACCGCCCTGCTCGATTAAGGCTTCGCGCCGACGGCTAATCAAACTCTCAAGGTCTATGTCCTGTGTGTATTCGGCGCGCCGCAGGTTGATTGCGCCGGAGATAATCGTTGCGATCTGCTGGCCTCGCGTCGTAGAGCCTCTGATCTCCAAATCCGCATCGGCGGTTGAGCGGAAACCTTCAGGGTACGGCACGGTCACATCATCGCCATGCACGTTGAGTTGAAAGCGCGTGGGGTTAAGTCCATCCAGGAGCGCGCCGCCCGTGACGGAGACGTGACCGCCGCCGAGCAGTCCGGTCAACTGGTCTATCTGCGCCTGATTTTTGTTGAAGCGGACGCCGCCTTTGATGTTCGAGATGGTCAAACGCTGATCGGCGATGAGAGTGGCAATGGAAGCGTTCGTGAGAAAGGCTGTGCCGTTGATGTTCGGCTGCTCGTAAGCGCCCGTCACGCGCACGTTGACATCAGCAGAGCCTGTCAGGAAGAGGTCGGGTGAAAGTCCGTTTAAGACTCTCAGGTTGAGGTTGCCGTCAACCGTCAAGCTCTCTGTGCCTTTGGGAGCCAAAGCCAGATGGCCTCCGAAAGTCACGTTGGTGTTCGGCCCTGTGAACTGCGTCTTCTCAAAATAGATGTCTGAAGTCGAAAACTGCACTTGAAGCGGCGAGACCGCCATCAACTGCACGTCTTCAATCTGCACGACGAGGTCTGTGAAGTTGGCTGTGCCGTGCAAACCCGCAAGCCCGAATTGTGAGACGCCTTCCGAATCCTCGTTGAAGAGATTCCCCTGGGCGCGCAGAGTGCCGGTCGCGTGTCCCGTAACTCTGACGTTCGTTTCAGGCAGAATCAGCGCAAAGAGGTTTGTCAGCTCAACACCGGAGAGCGTGGTCTCGACAGTAGTTGCCAGGTCCTTAGTGCTGAGGTCAATGTGCGCGGCCACGACTTGCTGCTGGTTGCCGAGGAGCGCGGTCGTAAAATTGATTTCGAGCTGTTTGTTCTGCGTGCGCCCGACGAGCGTGAGCGGCCCTGCGGCGCGACCGTTAACTTTTACGTCGCGTCCCTCGCCGTCGAAGTTGACCTCGAAGTTTGAAAAGTCGTTAGCGATGAGGATGCCTGTCACGTGCGCGTTCAAGTTCGCCGTGCCTGTCAGGTTCGGCAGTGAGCCGGAATTGGGAGCAAAGGCGGCGAGGCGTTCGAGTTGAATTCCGGTGGCCTGCGCCTCAATGTCCAGAGCCTGGTTGCTCGTATTGAAAGTGCCTTTGGCCGTGATGCGTCCGGCGTCGAGTTGCGCGACGACGTTGTTGAGATTGACAACAGAGCCGCTGAAGGTGGCTTGAGCGAGGATGCTCTGGAAAGGCTCGCCCCCGATGCGACCGGGAGCAAAGCGCAACTCGGCGTTTCCGCTCATCGCATCAGGGATGCCGGTGATCTTGATAAGCCCGGAGACATCGGAGTCTATCTGGTCGTAGCGTGTGAGACTCGGACTGAGCGAGCCGAGCGCAGCGGCTAAGTTCCCGGCATTAACGCGGTCGAGCGTCGCATCAATCGCAGTCGTGCCCGCGCCTTCTTTGAGCGGAATGTTGAGAGCGAACTGGATGCCTCCGCCATCGCGCTCCGCAAGACGCCCGTCGCTAATGCGAACCTCGTCGGGCGTGGTGCTCAGGCTGGCTGCGAGCGAGCCTAGATCGCGCCCATTCACGATCAACGTCTCAACCGAAGCGCGCCCCTCAATATTCGGCTCCTTCAACTTCCCGCGTATGCTGCCGTTGAAAGCGAGCTTGCCGCCAAGCTCTATGTTGGTCTGCTTCGCGGCCTCCTGCTTATCGAATTCACTGTCGCCGGGTTTGCCGAGCTTGATCCTGTAGGTCGCAAGCTTCGTCTCAAGATCACCAAGCAAGCCTGTGGCGAAGAGAACGTTTTGAAACTCGGCGGCATCGTCTGATGCTAGATTGAGTTGAAGGTTCGACTCATCGCGGTCAATGGAGAACTGGCCGGACGCATTCAACTCCGAGCCGAGTGTACGCAAGTTGGCGCGCTCAATCTCAAAGAGACCGCGATCCGCGCGCAAGACAATCTCGCCGTTGAGAGGCGTGCGCCCCGTAGCTTCGTCGCCCGTTTCAGCTTTCACTTCGACGCGCGCCGTTCCGCTCGCAGCACTGAGGCTTGTTCCGGGAAAAGCCAGGTTAGCCGTGCCCGTTGCTTTGCCTGTTATCAGGATAGGGCGCGCCGTTAAAGTTGCGATCAGGCTGCCGATGTCCAGGTTGCTGAACTCTGTCGCAACGCGAGACGCGCCGCCGCGCGCAGTCGAGAGCGCTGCGTTGCCTGTCGCGCGACCGCCCATGATGCTCGCGTCGAAATTGTTAAGTTGAACTTCGCTATTGGTTGCGACGACTGCCGCGCGCGCAGAGCCTAGATTGATTTGTCCGAGCACGCCGCCGCCGAGACTCAAATCCGCGCTGACGCGATAACGCCCGCTCGGCTCAACCACGAAGACAGGCCGTGCCAGCCGCACATCGTCAACACGACCTCCAGCAAACTCTTTGCTCCTGGCAAGCGCGACAGTCCCTGCATTAATGTCGCCGCTTGTGCCTTCGATGCGCCCGCCTTTGTAAATCGCCAGCCGCACGCCCGCTATGTTGAGGCCGCCAACCTTCGCGCCCGACGCAACGACACCGCCGACGCGCAACGTGTTCGTCTCAACGTTCGTCACGTTTCCGCGAGAGACTATCTGGACGTTGTTCGCGCTCAGTCCATCAATGCGCGCGCTCGAAGAGAGGATCGCGCCTGTCTGTAGGTTTGCGACCGATGCGACCGTGACGCCGTTTTCGGTTCGCCCGTGAATATCAGAGGCTTGCAGATTGTTAACGTTCGCGCCCGATGCAGCGAAACGATTGGCAATAACTCGACCGGCGGAATAGGTAAGCTCGTTGTCGCGCGATTCGGCGATCGCATCGCTCAGGATCAACCCGGCGACAGTTCCAACGGGGCTGCGCACGGCTGCCGCACGAAGCTCGCCGAGCCAGCGAAAATCCGTGCCTGTGCCCGTCACGTTGCCCGTGAGTTGCACCATGTTGAGTTGGAAATCGCCTGCGGTCAGAAGATCGGCGACGGCGCGCCCGTTAATCTCGTAGCTCTTGCCGTCACCCTTACCCTTCCCGCTGACCGCTAGAGCTTGCAAGCGCAAGCCGTCCGCCGCGAGCGCGTCCGCCTTGAGACTACCGTCAACCTGATAACGCGACCCATCGCCGGAGACAGTGCCGACCACGTTGCCGACGCCGCGCAGGGTCGCGCCCGTTTGCAAGATGTCTGAAGCCTGCGTGAGATCAACAGTCGAGTTGATGTCCATTTTGTAGCGCAAGTTTCGCCAATCATCCATCACGCCGCTCAAGTGAGCTTCCGCCAGGGGCGAGCGTAAAGTCAGCTCGTCAATCTCGGCGCGAGTTTGATTGACGCGCCCGCGCGCAGCGATGTCTATCTGGTTGACGGGGCGACCGTCGTAAACGAAGGTCGAGCCGGTTGACGAGAACTCGACCTTGTTCATGCGGCTCGCTTCTGGCGCGTTCAAGTCGTCGGGAGCGATGGTGGCGACGATGTTGCGCGCTTCGCCTGAGAGGTCGTGTCGCTCGTCGCCGTAGTGTACGACCGCGTTATTGATTTTGATATTCGCCGTCGAATAGGAGAAGAGGATGCGGCTGTTCGGCTCAGGCGGCGGCAGGTGCAGGTTACGAAAATTAGAGTTGCCCTCCGGGTCGAACTTAACCCAGACTTCGAGGCCGTCAACCTGCAAGTCCTGTAGCTTGACGTTGCGGCTCAGGCTGATTGAGTAAAGATCGTCTATGCGAACGGTGGCGAGGATGCGATCAATCTTGCCGAGCTTTTCACCAGACACCTGATCGTAAATCTCTATGTCGTGGAATTCTGCCGAGCGTGTGCCGAACTTTGTCTCGAAACCTTTGATCTCCGCGCGAATGCCATACTGCGCGAGTGTGGTTTTGATCTGGTTGGCGATGTAGCGATCAATGTAGCCGAGACGATATGCGATGACGGCGACGAGGACCAGCACGACGAGGCTGACGACAATCGCCAGAGTTGCGATAAGCGCATTGCGGCGCGTCAGGAAGCGGCGACGCTTGCCCTGCGGCGTTACAGGCTCTGGACTGTCCGCATCACGCTCGGCGACGGCTTCGGCTGCGGGCGGCAACGGCTGATCCGTCTCCGACTGAAGCGCGGCCACGACCTCGCTCTTCTTTTTCTCCGGCGGCGAAGCCGGAGATTGTTCATCACGATCATCAATGGGCATAAAGCAGTTTTCAGTTTTGAGTTTTCAGTTTTCAGGCTTTAGTCTTCCGGTTTTCAGTTCAAGGCTGGAAACTTAAAACTGAGAACTGAAAACTGTTTTTGCGGGAGAGCCTAACGGCACGTTGCCGACAACTTCCAGCTCGAAGCCTTCGAGCGCTGCGACCTTCGGGGGATGATTGGTCAGAAGCTGTATGCGGCTGAGGCCCAACTCGTGCAGGATTTGCGCGCCGACGCCGTAGTCGCGGTTCGCGCCGTAGCCGGTCTCAATACTCGCCTCCTGCAAGCTCAGTCCACGCTCCTGCATCAGCGCATAAGTTCTCAACTGGTGGACGAGATCAAGATTGTGCTCGCGCTGGCGTAGATAAAGCACGACGCCCCGGCCCGCTGCCGCGATTTTCTCCAGCGACGTGTGAAGCTGAAAGCCTGTCCCGCCGATGAGCGTGCCGAACATAGCGAACGTCACGTTTTCCGTATGCACGCGCACAAGCACGGGATCAGGACTGTTCTCGACATCACCCATGACCATCGCCAGGTGTACTTCGCCGTTGATAACGTTCTCGAAGGCGATGGCTCGAAAGCGTCCGTACACGGTCTGCATCTCGGTTTCGACGGCGCGGCGCACGAGCGTCTCTTTGCGTATGCGATAACGCACGAGGTCAGCGACCGAGATGATTTTCAAGTTATGCTTTCTAGCAAACTCTTCAAGTTCGGGCAGACGCGCCATCGTGCCGTCCGCGTTCATAATCTCGCAGATCACGCCAGCCGGATAGAGACCTGCGATGCGCGCCATATCCACGCTCGCCTCAGTTTGTCCGGGACGCATAAGCACACCGCCTGCGCGAGCGCGCAACGGGAAGACGTGGCCGGGACGCGCGAGGTCCTGCGGGCGAGTCTTCGGGTCAACCGCTGTCAGGATGGTCGTCGCGCGGTCTGAGGCGGAGATTCCGGTCGTGACGCCTTTGCGCGCTTCGATTGAGACGGTAAAAGCTGTGCCGAGAAAAGAGGTGTTATCGGCAACCTGCATCGTCAGGTGAAGCTCATCGCAGCGCTCTTCCGTCAGGGGCATGCAGATGAGGCCGCGCGCGTGCGTCGCCATGAAGTTGATAATCTCAGGCGTGATCTTCTCAGCCGCGCAAACAAGGTCGCCCTCGTTTTCGCGGTCTTCGTCGTCAACGATAATAATCATGCGCCCATCGCGGATGTCTGCGGCGGCGTCTTCGATAGAGGCGAAAGGCATCTCAAGCTACACTCGACCAGGAATTTGGGGAGAACACATTGTCGGAGACTATGTTACCCGAAAGCCCCTTTTTTTGCGACTGGCTATTTCCGGTTGCCGGATACAGGCATCAATATCGAGTGTGCCTGCTAGCTTAGGAGGCGGCTGTGAGGTGTTTTTACTGGCCAGGTTCCAACATTCACTTGTAGCCGAGTTCGGCCAGTTTCTCAATCGTTAACGGCGAAGCATCCTCGCCCTTCGCATTCGCGGAAACCGTCAGGATGCGCTCGACATACTTGGCGATGATGTCGGCTTCTAAATTGACTTCATCGCCGGAGCGCAGGTGCGAAAGGTTCGTCACCGCCCACGTCTTTGGAATGACGGCGATCTCGAAATACTCATCCGTTAGTCCGGCCACAGTCAGGCTGATGCCTTCGACGGCGACGGAGCCTTTGAAGACGAGATAGCGCGCCATCTCAGAAGGGTAAGCGATGCGAACCGTCCAGGAGCCGCCGTGCTCGGTTGCATTAAGAAAACGCCCGCGCGCATCAACGTGGCCTTGAACGATGTGTCCGCCAAGACGTGTCGAAGGCGTGACGGCGCGTTCGAGATTAACAGGTGATCCGGCGCGCAAACTGCCGAGCGTCGAGCGCTGTAAAGTCTCGCGTGAGCCATCCGCCGAGAATGAATCAGGGAGTACATCAATCGCCGTCAGGCAGACGCCGTTGACAGCAATCGAGTCGCCCTCGTGCGTGCCTTCCGTGACCGTGCGCGCCTCGACAACAAGCCGCGCGCCCTCGCCGCGCTTCTCGATGCTTCTCACTCGACCGAGTTCTTCAATGATGCCGGTGAACATATAAACTTTAACTGAAGAGACGCACGATGAGAAAAACGAGCAGGCCCAGCAACGGAAGCCCCAGGCTGAAAATCAGAATCCAGATGGCTTCCGACTTGAATGAGTATTTTATGAGCTTCATGATTTTCCGGCTTTCCCGCCGTCTGCCTGCCGCTCACGTATGGCCTCAAGCATACGCTCGAAAACTTCTTCAATCGAAAGCTCTGTGGCATCTATCACGATGGCGTCGTCGGCAATAGCGAGGGGCGAGTCGGCGCGCGTGGAGTCTCGACGGTCGCGGGCGTTGATGTCGGCGAGCGTATCTTCAAAGGTCGCGCCGCGCTCCTTCAGGCGATCCTCTTCATATCTGCGCTCTGCGCGCGCTTCGGGTGCGGCGGTCAGGAAAAATTTAATGTCTGCCTCTGGAAAGATGACCGTGCCTGCGTCGCGTCCTTCCAAAATGACGCCGCCACTGCGCGTTCCCAGCTTACGCTGACGATTGACGAGCGTGCGCCGCACTTCGGGAATCGTCGAGATGACGGACGATGAATGGCTAATCTCTTCGGTGCGAATCTCACTGGAAACATCGCGGCCATTCAACATCACCTGCAACGAATCCGGGTCGCCTTCAAGATTGATGTCTGCGCGCGACACGACTTCCGCAGTCGCCGCTTTATCCATCGTGCTCACGCCCGATTCGATGACGGCCAGGGCAGCGGCGCGGTACATCGCACCCGTGTCAATGTAAAGCAGATTAAGAGTGCGCGCGAGCATGCGCCCAATCGTGGATTTGCCCGCACCCGAAGGGCCGTCTATTGCGATTATCATAAGCAGTTTTAAGTTTTCAGTTTTCAGTAGTCGGCTCTCAGCTAAAAACTGAAAACTTAAAACTGAGAACTGATTACTGTCCTCATTTCACGTAGCGCGACTTCAATGTCTGCGCTGGAAACGTCGTAGTGTGTGACCATGCGGATTGACGAGCCGAAGCCGGAGGCTAGAACATTGCGCTCTTTGAGGCGCGCGGAGATTTCATCCGCTTTGATTCCCGTCTCTGAAACATCGAAGAGGACTATGTTGGTGACGACCCCTTCGGGATCAATCCTGACGCCGTTAATCTCTGCCAGACCTTCTGCAAGACGACGCGCATTTGAGTGATCTTCGTGCAACAGCTTTGGCGACTTTTCGAGCGCGATAAGTCCGGCAGCGGCCAGCACGCCCGCTTGCCGCATTCCTCCGCCGAGAATTTTTCGCCAGACGCGCGCCTCGTCTATAAAATCACGCGTGCCCAGGAGCATCGAGCCGACAGGCGCGCCCAGTCCCTTAGACAGACAGAACATCACGGAATCAACAGAGCGAGAGAGAGCCGCGACCGGCTCGCCCAGCGCCACGCTCGCATTGAAGATGCGCGCGCCGTCGAGGTGAACCGGAAGATTGAGAGCGTGCGCCCTCTTAGAAATCTCTTCGATTTGCGCGCTTGTGTAGACCGTTCCGCCCGCGAGGTTATGCGAGTTTTCAAGTGCGACTAATCCGGTCGGCGCGACGTAGTATGCGCCGCCGTGATGAATCCCTGCTTCGATCTCTTCCCAGTTGAGGATGCCTGTCCCGTCGAGGCTTCTCACGGGGCGCGCGAGTGTGCCGGAGACAGCCGCCATCGCCGCCATCTCGAAATTGTAGATATGCCCGCGCTCTTCTATGACGACTTCCATGCCGGGGCGCGTGTGTAGCTTGACGGCAATCTGGTTGCCCATTGAGCCGGTCGGCACGAAGATGGCAGCCTCTTTTTCAAAAATCTCCGCCGCGCGCTCCTGCAAGCGATTGACGGTCGGGTCTTCACCGTACACGTCATCGCCCACTTCCGCTTCCGCCATCGCACGCCGCATCGCGGGCGTCGGTTTCGTCACTGTATCGCTACGCAAATCAATCATAATTGAGTCTGGAGTCTGGAGTCTGGAGTCCGCTGGGCCAAAGAGCTTTTTTCTTTGACTCGTGACTCCAGACTCTAGACTGTTCTAAACAAACAGCGAGAATACTTCATTAGAAAGAAGCGCACCGGAGGTTGTCAGTCTCATCAAATCGTGGTCGAACTCAATCAAACCTGCGTCGCTCAATCGTTCGAGGTCGGCAGCATAGTCCCGGCGCAAGTCTTCGCCAAAGTGCGCGCGATGCTCCGCGAGATTCACGCCGCGCATCAGGCGCAGGCCGAGGAAGATTGACTCCGCACGTACCGCGCTCTCGTCCAACTCGATTGTCTCAACGACGGGCGTGCGGCCCTCTTCCATCAGTTGCGTGTAGCGCGCAGCATCGCGTTCGTTAGACCAGCGCGTGCGCGCTCCGTCGTAAGAATGCGCCGAGCAGCCGAAGCCGAAGACCGTCTCGCCTGTCCAGTATTTCGTGTTGTGGCGCGACTCAAAGCCCTGCAAACAGAGATTAGAAATTTCGTAGTGCTCGTAGCCCGCAGCCTGAGAACGCTCGATCATCATCCGGTACATCTCAGCCGCGAGGTCGTCGTCGGGGCGTGGCTGAAGCCCGCGCTCGATTTGATTTGCGAGCGGCGTTCCTTCGTGGACTTCCAGAATGTAGAACGAAAGGTGTTCAGGACGAAGTGAAAGCGCTTCATCCAGATTGCGCGACCATGCGTTGAGCGTTTGCGCCGGAAGACCCGCGATGAGATCGAAGCTAACGTTTGTGAAATTTGATTCTCGCAAAAGAGAGATCGTGCGCCGGACATCTTCGGCGGTGTGTGTTCGTCCGAGGCGTCTTAGCTCCAGATCATCGAAAGTCTGCGCGCCGAAGCTCGCGCGGTTGACGCCGACGGCGCGGAACTCTTTCAGAGTATCGAGCGTGAGAGTTCCAGGATTCATCTCCATCGTCACTTCCGCGTCCCTTTCGACGCGAAAGCGCCCCCTTACGGCTTCGAGAATTCGCGCGACCTGCGTAGGCGCGAGAAGGCTTGGCGTGCCGCCGCCGAAGTAGATCGTGTTCACCAAGCGCGCTTCTTCAGCCAGATGGAAGGTAGAGATTTCATTTGCGACTGCGCGGACGTAACGTTCGGCCAGCGCCGTCTCGTATGCTCCTGTGGCGAAGTCGCAGTAAGAGCAGCGAGCGCGACAGAAAGGAATGTGAATATAGATTCCGGCTGGCGTCATCACGATGTCGCCGATTATAGCATGCGTGCTTAAGAGGGTGAGCGCCCGGGCACGCAAGCGCACATCAATTTTGTGGATGAGAACGTGACGTTAGTTTTCCGCCGTGTATGATTTTATATGGCGAGACGGAGCAGCATCGAACTCGTGTTCCAAGTTTTTCTCAATAATTTCTGCAAACTTTCTAAACACAAACGCGGCATGCTGCTTGATATAGTAAGCGACAACCGGATGAACACAGACGGTCTGCCTCTAACACATTTTCTGTCTGTATGTTCATTAATCAAATTCAACGTAAGTACCTAACCGAATAAGGGAGGAAGTTCACGATGAAAGAAGATCAAGAAGGAACGGGCGGCGGTAGCGGCTCAGGTTCCGGTGGCTCAGGTTCCGGTGGCTCTGGCTCAGGCGGCTCAGGCGGCAGCTCCGGTGGTTCCAGCGGCGGAGGCGGTGGCGCTGGTGGCGGCAGCGGCTCTGGCGGTGGATCAGGCTCAGGCGGGTCGTCCGGCGGAGGCGGAGGCTCCAGTTCGGGAGGCGGTGGAGGTAGCAGTTCCGGTGGTGGCTCTGGCGGCTCCGGTTCAGGTGGTTCATCTGGTGGAAGCGGTGGCGGCGGCGGTGGTCAAGGTGGTGGTAGCGGCGCTGGAGGCGGTAGCGGTTCCGGCGGTTCCAGTGGCGGCTCCGGCGGCGGCAGTGGTTCGGGTGGTTCCGGTGGAGGCTCCGGTTCCTCTGGCGGTGGCGGATCAAGTAGCGGCGGAGGAGGCGGTGCTGGTGGTGGCAGCGGCAGCGGCTCAGGTGGCGGGTCAGGCTCAGGTGGCTCATCCGGTGGCGGGGGTGGTTCTTCCAGCGGCGGAGGCAAATAGCAACCAACAAATTTGAATCGCCAATGCGGTTCTCTTAACTTCCAACAATCAAGCGCGCGGTGACTGACTCAATGTCGTCACCGCGCGCTTTCAGTTTGCATCGAATTTAAGAACTATAGCGGTACTCAAAAGAGTGCGACCGAGTTTAGAGTTCAGCCTTGAGGCTGTCTTCACTGACAAGCTTAAGCTTGAACTCTGAACAAGTCGCATCCTGTTGAGAACTGCTATAGCTCAAGGCGCGACTTTGCCGCCCGCTGGTTTGGCTGATTTCGAGGGAGTTGTCGGCCCGATTGTCGGCTGCGTGCGTTTCATCTCGTTTGCCAGATCATCTGCTTCATTAGCGCCTGTGGGGTCCCAGTTGAAAGTGTAGATGATGCGTCCGGCCTCTTTCGCTTCCTTGATCTTCTCGTCTCGGAGTTTTTCAATCTTTTCTTTCGGAGTGAAATTGTAAGGATTCGGGCTGCCGATGTTTTCACCCGAAAGCTCGATGTTTCTGATAATTTTCAATGAGCCGCTGGTATCAAGCCTTTCGCCGCGCGCCGTAGCTGCCTTATTGACGGTTTTATCCAGGTAATCTCCGCACAGCCCTTCTATCCGGTCGCCGGTGCTGTCGGTAGCCAGGAAATCCTCTTTGGACATCGAAACCAAATCGCTGACATAAAATCGTCGCTCGAATTTTTCCCGGCCATCTTTCCCTTTAGAGATAGACGACGTATCGAAACTGCAAACCACCCAGACCGTTTGCGCCGCCGCGTTCATCACCCCGACGCCCATAACTAAAAACGCAGTGAAGAAAAACATCAGAGCTGTTTTTTTGGTTCGCATTGTCATGGTCTTTATACTCCTAGCTGTATTAGCAAGCTTAACCGTCAATTCATTACTGCGCCGTGCTGTAACGACGCTGGCTGCCATCGCCGCTGATGTTGCGGCTTGCCGCTCGCGCGACTCTCTCGGCTTCAGCAAACGCGCGCAGGAAGTTTTCGCCGAGAATCTTGCGAATATCTTTTTCGCTGTAGCCGCGCCGTAGAAGCTCGTAAGTGATGTTCGGTAACTGCGAGATGTCTTTCATTCCTTCCGGCAGGCTGGGCACTCCGTCGAAATCCGATCCTATTCCGACGTGATCAATGCCAGCGACTTTGACGATGTGATCTATGTGATCTATCAAGATCGAGAGCGGCGTCGGGGGCAGCGGGTTGGCATCCATGAGTTTCTTCCGCTCGTCTTCAAGCCGTTTGGGATCATTTTTGAATTGTTCATTGAGCGCATCCAACTGCGGCTTCAATCTCACGTCGCGCGCCTTATCAGCGTCGAGAGCTTTCTGGTCTATGAAGACGGGATAGAAGTTGACCATCACGACGCCGCCGTTTTTGGCTATGCGGCGCAGTAGATCGTCAGGGATGTTGCGCGGGTGATTTGAGAGCGCGCGAGCAGAAGAGTGAGAGGCGATGATGGGCGCGGTTGAAACATCCAGCGCATCGCTCATCGTCTTGTCCGAGACGTGCGAAATGTCAACGAGCATCCCGATGCGATTCATCTCGCGCACGACCTCTTTGCCGAAATCCGTTAACCCGTTGTGCCTCGCTTCGTCGCGCGAAGAGTCTGCCCAATCGTTCGTGTTGTTGTGCGTCAGCGTCATGTAGCGCACGCCCAGACGGTAGAAGTCGCGCAGCGCCATCAAAGAATTCTCAATCGCGTGCCCTCCCTCAATGCCCATCAGCGCGGCGATCTTGCCTTCCTTCTTCGCGCGCCGAATGTCAGCCGCAGAGGTCGCCATCATAATATCTTTCGGATAACGCTCCGCCGCGCGATAGACCAGATCAATCTGATCCAGCGCACGACGAGCCGAGCCGCCTTCCTTTGCAAACTTCTTATCCACGAAGACGGAGAAAAATTCTGCCGTCAGCCCGCCCTCTTTCATCCTCGCCAGGTCTGTGTGGTACTTGCCGACTGAAGACGTGCCTAGATCGTAGTTGTCATCAATCATCATCGTCGTGATGTCGTTGTGCGTATCAACGACGATTGCGCTCCGGTGAATCTTGAGAGCCTTGTTCCAAAGGCGCTCGTCGCGCGGGGGCTGTGTTGAAGTCTGCGCCGCAGTTGACTGCGCGACCTGCGACGGCGTGGGCGCGACCAAAGAGAAAACAAGCAGCAGGATGAGTGCAGCGCAATACGAAAGTTTTGGTTTGTTCATCTTCTTTTGGTCGCTAGTCCGCTCTCGAAGGATTTTTAAGGCAAGCAGCCGAAGACTCTAACTCACTTCCACCATGCTCGCAACCTACGACAGAGCCAGTCAAATGCATGAGTGAAAGCCGAAGGAAATCTGACGGGATAGCTCCGTCACCCGCACGTCTCTCAACTGTGGCTGCCCACATTTACCGGGGCGGCTGCAAAAGTTTAGATTTACACTGACATCTATTCACCGGAAGATTTACAATGTCCAGCATGTCCATCCTGATTGCCGAAGACAACGTGGCTCAACGCCATTACCTGCGCGAGATTCTTGAGCGCGAGTTCGCTTCGCACGCGCCTGTGATTGAGGCCGAAGACGGCGAGGAGACGATTCAGTTAGCGTTGAAGCACAGGCCGGGACTGTGCGTGCTCGACATACAGATGCCGAAGTTGTCTGGCGTGAAGGCTGCGCGTGCCATCTGGAAAGAGTACCCGGCGGCGCGCATTATCTTCTGGACGCAGTTTCCACACGAAATCTACATCAACGAGATTCGCAAGATCATCAAGACCGTGCAGCCGCCGCCCGCCTACGGCTTCATACACAAGAACAATCCCGAATCGCGTTTCCTGCGCTTCGTCGCAGCCGTCCTGGAAGACGGCGCAGACATGATTGACCCTGCATTCAAAGACTCCTTCAAGCGCCCGCTCCTGACGGAGTTTGAAGCCGAAGCCCTTGTTTATCTCGCGCTCGGATTATCGAACTGGGCGATTGCGCGCAAATGTAGTCTCTCTCTGCGAGGCGTCGAAAGTCGCCTCGCCACGCTCTACGAAAAACTCTTCGTCTCGATGCCCGAAGGCACGCCGCACGAGTCTTACGATAAGCTTGCCTACAACGTCCGCACCAGGGCCTTCTTTGAAGCTCTGCGGCGCGGGCTGCTCAACTCGGATGAGCTGGAAACAGCCTCGCACGATCTCGAATCATGGATCGAGCGCGACCGCAAGCGTTACGTCGAAGAACAGAAGGCGGAAAGTAAGAAGCATTAGCCCGTAAGCAATTCTTAGTGTACGCTGCACTGTTTTTCTCGTAAGTCGTATGAGCAATGACACAAGAGTTCTCACGCAAAGACGCAAAGACGCGAAGACGAGGTTTAGGTGAGAGCTTTGCCTTTGTCGTCCTCTGTCTCCTGCTTTCCGCTCTCTGCTTTCTTCCTGCCATTCTCTCAGCGCAGAACGCGAATCAATCGCAGACGCCGAAAGCTACAACAACGCCAACGTCAACGCCGACGCCCACACCCACGCCGACTCCGACACCTCCCTTAACGCTTCATCAATGGGGCGCGGTCACGCTCTTTCACGGATTGCCTTCTGACCGCGTGCGTGCGATAGCGCAAGGGCCTGACGGCGCGATGTGGTTCGGGACTGACGGGGGACTGGCGAAGTATGACGGGCGGCGCACAGAGGCTGTGACAAGCGAAGGCTTGATGTCGAAGCGCGTGCTTGCGCTCAAGCTCGACCAGGAAGGCGTGCTCTGGGTTGGAACGGAAGACGGAGCGACGCGGCTCGTGGGCACAGAGTTTCGCGCAATCCCTGAGACGGCAGGCAAAGTCATCACGAGCATCATCACGCCGGAGCACGGCCACACAATCCTGGCGAGCGCAGAGGGCGTCATCTTCGATTGTCGTCAGAGCGCGGACAATTCACTGAGCATCAAGACCATCCCCGAAAAGCCTCTGACGAGCGCGGACTTTGAGCGCCCAGGCCCGCTCAACCTGACCAGCCTGGCGATGAAAGACAACGTGCTCTACATCGGCACGCTCACACGCGGAGTGATTGCCGTTGAAGCTGAACAGGTCAGCGAGATACGCAGCACCCCTCGCCCTTTCTTCGTCGAGACGATTGAGCAGGACGCGCAAAATCATCTCTGGTACGGCGCAAAAGCCAAAGCGGAAGACAGCGGGCTTTACGAAGCAGGCGATCTCATGCGCCCTAAGAAAATCGGAACAGGTCTCGGCATGGTGTGGGCTTTGCGCGCAGGTTTGCACGATGATATGTGGGTCGGCACAGACGGGCGCGGCAGCTTTCATTACGACCGGGCGGCGCACCTCATCGGGCGGTTCACGTTTGAAGGAACGGCTGGCGGGCTTCGTTCCGATCACGTCTATGCAATCTTCGTTGACCGCGAAGAGGTCGTCTGGTTCGGAACAGACAGGGGCGTTTGCCGCTACGACCCGCACGCGCCGCGCGTCGAAAACGTCTCCAACGTGGCGGAAAGCAACTTCGTTCGCACGCTCTTTCAAACTTCCGGCGGGAGACTTCTGGCTGGAACCAATCGCGGGCTTTTCATCTACAACTCCAAGGCCGCTGCCTGGTCGCCCGCTCAAGAATTATCTCAAAGCCCTGTCTTTGCGATTGCGGAAGATAAGAATGGTCGCCTCATCGTCGGCGCAGGCAGCGGTCTTTATAGAGCCGAGAAGCCTTCGCATGAGAGCGCGGGCGCGTTATCTCTGAAGCGTATTGAACCGGCAAACGCCGATGCGAGCGTTGGCGACGGCGGCGTGCGCGCCATCGCGCAGTTTCAAGGCGCGACCTACGTAGCCGTCTTCGGGCGCGGCGTCGAGAGAGTCAATGAATCGGGACGCACGCTCGTCTGGCCCAACGCTCAAGCGAACGCGCAAACGCGCGAGGTGGTCAGCCTGCACGCAGACAAGTCGGGGAGGCTCTTAATCGGCACTGCTCTGGCCGGAGTCTTTATCTTCGACGGCAAAGCGGCGACGACCTCGCCTGCCTTCGACAAGCTCAAGGGCAGCGCCGTCTGGTCAATCAACGACGGAGGCAACGACTATCTCTGGTTCGCCTCTGCGCGCGGGCTTTATCTCTATCACGCGGGCGAGTTGAAAGAGATCGTGCAGGGACTCGACGCGCGCAGCGTGGTCACAATAGCCGACTCTTCATCTCAGCCGAGCGTGTGGTGTCCGACCGCCGGGGGCGGGCTGCTCAAGGTCTTGATGGACGATCAACTCGGCGCGGTCGTCTCGCGGCTTGATGCGGAGCAGGGCTTGCCGTCGCAGAGCGCGTTTGCCGTTCTGCCTGTGCGCGCCGAGGGCGGCGATGAGACTTTGCTAATCGGCACGAATCGCGGCGTCGCGCGCTACGTGCCCGGCACAGTTGCTCCCGCGCTTCGCCCCGTGCGCGTCATAGGGCAGCGCATACATCAACTCGACGAGTTGAACACTGGCCTCCACCTCGACTACCCGCAGAACAGTCTCGTGCTGGACGTTTCGGCGACGAGCAGCCGGACATTTCCAGAGCAATTCCAGTACGCTTTTCAACTCACAGATGCGGCAGGCAAAGTCATCAAACAGAAGTTCTCTCACGACGCGCAGTTCACGATGGAGAGTCTGCGTCCCGGCAAGTATCGTGTAGTCGCGCGGGCCTTCTCGAAAGATTTAATCGCTTCCGCGCCGCTCTCGTTTGAGTTCAACGTCGCGGGCGCGCCGTTTCCCTGGACGACCACCGCGCTCTCCGTGCTGCTGGCCCTGGCGCTCGTCGCGCTGTGGTGGGGCTACCATCAAAACCGCAGCCTCTCGCGCACTGGCGCAACGCTCAAGGACACGAATCGCCAACTCGCAGATGCACGCATGCAGCTTGCCAACGAGACGGAAGCCGAGCGTCGTCGCATCGCGCGCGACCTGCACGATCAAACGCTCGCCGATCTTCGTCACCTGTTAATGATGACGGACGAACTGCCTGCCAATGGAGACAAGAGCGGCCACGAGAAGGCCGCTGCCCCGGCTGTTTTCCGCTCGGAGATAGAAGCAATCTCCAACGAGATTCGGCGCATCTGCGAAGATTTGAGTCCGTCCGTGCTGGAGAACGTCGGCTTCAGCGCCGCGCTCGAATGGGCGCTTTCAAACGCCGTCACACACTTGCAACCGGAGCGCAAGTTTGAGTATGAATTCGCGGCGGACGAAAACCTGGACGAGCAACTCAATCTCTCGCGCGCAACCGAGATGCAGATTTATCGCATCCTTCAGGAAGCCGTCAGCAATCTTTCGCGCCATGCCCTGGCAAAACACGTGCGCCTTTTTGTCACGACCTCTGCGGAAGGAGACTTCCTCCTCACGCTCGAAGATGACGGGCGCGACTTTAACCCGCACGACAGGAAGATCAAACAGGGGCGCGGACTAATGAACATTCGCGCCCGCGCGAGCCTGATTGAAGCTGAGGTTGATTGGAAAAAGCGCGTCGGGGGTGGAACACAGTTCACGCTGCGGAAAGCGAACGCAGTCAAAGCCTCTGTTGAGCAAACTGAGAGTTAATCTATCGTGAGCGCATCAGGAGAGGAGGCCGGGGTTGTAGATTTATTCTTGAATAGAGAACCCGCGCCGCTCGGAGAGCTTTGAGATAACCAACTGGACAGCGTTCGTGATTCCCTCGCTATATTTGCCCTGACGAAATGGCCCGTTCATCTGTTGCCCAAGCTCATTTCCCAAACTACCTTGCAGGTCAGCTTCGAGATTGCGCGTCCAACGACACTCCCACCTGCGATCCTTGATGGCGACTAAGAGGATGATTCCGCCTCCGTCCCCTTCTTTGGAGCCAACGCCCCAGCCGCGCGCGACCGCCATAGCATAGTCGAGGCTCGATTGCTCGCCCGTTGTGTCAACAGTCACGACTGCGAATTCGATTTTTGAGCGTTCCTTTAGCTGCTTGAGAGTTGCTTCCAACTTTCCGTCTGTTTGCGTGTCAATAACTTTCGCATAATCGTTGACGAAGCCTGTGGGCGGCGGCAACGGACTCTTAGCCCGGCTCTCGCCTGGCGCGGGAGCGTCGTCAATCGCGGCACTGCCCGGCGCGCCGCTTCCCGTAGCGACAGTTGAAGGGCTGCTCTTTACGCCGGGGCTGACCAGCGCTTTATTCTCACTGACATTGAGCTGGCGATCTTGCCTGGCGCAAGCAAGAATAAAGAGGCCGATGAGCGGCACTATCATGATCGCAATGATTCTTCTCATGTTGATACGCTCGCAGGTTTTGGCTCACCGTTGCTCTTTTCCAGAAGCTCGATTCTGTTTTCAAATGGGTCGAAGAAAGAGAGTCTACGCAGTCCGGGAACCGGGATTTCCTCCTTAATCTTCACACGGTTCTCGCGCAAGTGTTCCCTGATCTGCTCCAAACCTTCAACTTCAAAGGCCGGATGCCGTTTCGATTTTGTCTGCCCCTCTTCAACGCCGATGTGCAGTTGGATGTCGGCGATTTTGAACCAGAGACCGCCGCTCGGCTTCAACGCCTCCGGCTTCTCTATCTCTTCGAGGCCGAGCACCTGCGTGTAAAACTCTCTGGCCTTTTCTTCTTCGCCGAAGGGAATGCAAAGCTGTACGTGATCCAATCTTTTAATGCGCATCTTCATAGCGACGAAGTATAAAACGCTTTTCCAATGAGCGCACGGGAAATATAGAGGAAACGACGGATGCGGAATGATGAATGATGAATGGAAAGCATTGCTCCTTTCTTTCAGTTCATCATTCATCATTCCGCATTTATCATTTCTCTGATGCCCTCTCGCGCCATCCAATTTTTCGGACAAAAATTTATTTCTCTCAACAACGCGAACATCGTTTGCCTGCATCACAGCCCTAAATCAAAGGCTTCCACCAAAGGTCTGCGATTTGCATCTCGTTAAAGACAAGATAACAGGAGCTACTCCCCAGGCCCGCAGTCTGTCTGCATCCCTGCCCCAAACAGCGGTCAGGAGCTTTCGAGGAGATTCACGATGCGACGCCGAAGCTGGGTCTTTGTTCTCTTCTGCTTTTTCACAGTCTCCCTTCTCCTTTCTCAACTCTCATCAGCCTCGACGACCCTCAGAGTCAACGAAGCAAGCACCAGGTTGCAGCTTGAAGAAAAGCAAACGAGTCTCTCGCTTGCCATTGAGAATCCGACGGGGCGTAGTTTCCCTGCGCACGTTCGCCTCGAAGTGCTCAACCCGGACGGCAAGGTTATCTCCCACACCGAGAGCGACGAGACCATCAGGCGCGGAGCAAGCGCCCTCAACATTCCTCTCACGTTGCAGCTCAATGGCCTGAACGCAGGCGAGCGCAACGAAATGCTCTGGTATCGGCTGCGCTACCACATCACTCCGCTCTCACCTTCGGGCGAAACCGGCAGCGAGGATGTCGAAGGTATCGTCTCGCTCTCTGAAATCACGCCCGACATTTTTCAACTCAACGTCGTTGCGCCTGAGCACGCGCGCGAAGGCACGCGCTACCGCGCGCAGGTTCGCACCCTTCATCCAGTTACATCGCGCCCCATTAAAGGCGTGCAGGTTGAAGCTGCTCTTCAATTCGATAGCGGCAAGAAGGAAGTGGAGTTGAAAGCCTCCGGCGCGACGGATGCGGAAGGCTACGCGGCGCTCGATTTCGAGTTGCCGCCAAAGATTGACGACGATAGCGACATCGAGTTGAAGGTCGTCGCGCGTCGCGGCATCCTGGTCGAGGAAGCCGAGGATGAAATCAAGCTTGACCGCGCGACGCGAATCCTCATCAGCACAGACAAGCCGCTCTATCAACCCGGTCAGGCGCTTCATGTCCGCGCTCTGCTGTTCGACTTATCAAAACACGCTCTCAGCGAAGAGGCCGCCACGCTCGAAATCAAAGACCCGGAGGACCAAACCGTCTTCAGCGCCGACCTCAAGACCTCGCGCTTCGGCGTTGCCGGCACCGATTGGACGATTCCAGATAATATACGTCTCGGCGACTACAACATTAGAATCAAGGCGGATCGCGGCGGCGACGATGAAGAGGGTGAAGCGGAAGCAACCGTCAAGATCAGCCGCTATGAAATTCCCAACTTCGCCGTCAGCGTTAAGCCAGACCTTCCCTACTATCTTCCGGGCCAGAACGCCTCGGTCGAAGTTCGCGCCGATTATCTTTTCGGTCAGCCGGTCAAGCGCGGGCACGTGCGCGTCGTGCGCGAGTCCGAGCGCCGCTGGAACTACCGTGAGCAGAAGTGGGAGACCGAAGAGGAAGAGAAGTATGAGGGCGAGACGGACGCCGAAGGGCTGTTCGTCGTGCGTCTCGATCTCACGCAACACCACAACGATCTGGCAAAGGAAGATTATTCGCGCTTCCAAGACCTTTCTTACGCGGCCTATTTCACAGACCCGACGACCAACCGCACAGAGCAGCGCCGCTTCGACCTGCGCTTAACGAAGAGCGCGATTCACGTCTACCTGATCGAACGCTCTGAGCAACAGGCCAGAGGCTTCCCTCTTCAGTTTTATCTTTCAACTTACTATGCCGATGGCGCTCCCGCTCAATGTGAAGTCGCCATTAGCGAGCAAGTCACGTCGAACAACCCGAACGGAATGTCCTTCACCTCTGTTGACCAGCCGCTCAGAACGATCAGGACGAATCGCTACGGCGTCGCCAAAGTTAGCGGCCTCGTGCTGCCTGGGCAAACAGATGATGAGAGGGAAGCGACGCTCAATTTCCTTGCCCATGACAGCAAGGGCGCATCGGGCCGACAGACCAATACCTTCTCGTACAGCGATCACGCGATTATCCGTCTCGAAACCGACAAGATGTTCTATCGCGCGGGCGAGCCGATCAGGACGGAGATATTTGCGAGCGAGCCTGAGATAAAGGCGGTCGTTGATGTGTGGCAAGGTGCGGTCGTGCTCAAATCACAGGTCGTTCAGTTGCACGATGGCCGCGCCTCTTTCAGCGTGCCTTACAACAAAGCCTTCAAGGACGGCGTGGAAATCACGGCCTACTCTTATTTCACGACTACCTCTGAGAGCAGCTACGACATACCTTCCGCCGCGCGCCGCGTGCTCTACCCGCGCGAGCGCGATCTGAAGCTGGACGTGCGGCTAGATCAATCAACCTATAAACCCGGCGAAGAGGCGCACGCGGATTTCAACGTGCGCGGCGCGGATGGTCGTGCGATTGAGAGCGCGCTCGGCGTAGTCGTTTTTGACAAAGCGGTTGAGGAACGCGCACGCACTGACCGGGAGTTCAGCTCGAACAATGGCTTCTACGGGGCATACATGAGCTTGAATGGTTACGAAGGCGAGTTGTCCGGTTTGACCGGAAGAGATTTCTATAAGCTAGACCTTTCAAAACCTGTTCCCGAAGGCATGGAGCTTGTCGGCGAGATTATGCTGAACGGCGATTCTTTCTATCCGCACACCTTCGGCAGCCGTGAATACTCCCTGGATCAGCGCGCGGTTTTCTCCAAGCTCATCGCCCGCGAGGTCAAGCCGATGGAAGACGCGCTGGCCGCGCACTACTCTGTGAAGATGGAGTATCCAAACCATGAGGACACTTTGCGCCGCCTGCTCGGTGAAGCCGGGCTGGATTTCAACCGGCAGCGAGACCCCTGGGGCACGCCGTTTCGCGCCTCCTTCAACATTGAGCGTGAGTTGGACGTGCTCAAGGTAACGAGCGCGGGAGCCGACAAGCGATTCGACACGGCTGACGACTTCATCGCCACGCGCATGTTCTGGCCCTACTTTCGCCCCATCGGTGAAACCCTCAATCACGCGGTCGAGCAATATCACCAACGCACGGGCGGCTACATTCACGATGCCACAACGCTGAAAAGCGCGCTCCTCGGCAACAGCATGGATTGGAACGCCCTGCGCGACCGCTGGGGCAACTCTTATCAGCTTGCGTTCAGCACGAGCGGCACAAACTTCACCGTCGCGGTCAGAAGCGGCGGGCCGAATGGAAAATTCGAGACCAGCAAGGAATACGTCTCGGATGATTTCACGGTCTGGACAACTTACAGCGACTACTTCCTTGAGAAGCGGGTAGAGATCAGCACGGCGCTCGCCAACCACCTGCGGCTCACAGGACTCTTCCCGCAAAGCGAGACGGAGCTGCGCGCCACGCTCGCTCAATCGCAAACCAACCTGGGGAGCTTGCTCGACCCCTGGGGACATAGCTACTACGTTATGGTCTCCAACGATCCGCGCTACACCGCCCCGTTCGCAATTCAAACCTACTCGGCCTACGAAGAGGCTGCGAAGAAAGGCAAGGAAGTCTCGCCGCTCACGCAGCCGAATAATTTGATTCGCGTGCGTAGTGTAGGCCCGGACGGAAAGCCTGGGAGTGTAGATGATTTCGACGTGGCTGCGCTCTCGCGCCATGAAATCGAGCTACTCAGCAAGGGGCAGCACGCATCGCAGTTGGGCACGACAGCATTCCTTACAGGAGCGAGCGGCGCGATTATCGGCACGATCACCGATCCACAGGGCGCAGTGGTTGTGAACGCGACCATCACGGCCATGCATTCATCGAGTTCGGTTGAATACGTAGCGACAACCGACGATGAAGGACGTTTCATCCTCCGCAACCTGCCCGTAGGCTCTTACACGGTGAAGGTCGAGTCGCCGGGATTCAAACAGTATGTAGTTGATAACGTTCCCGTGCGCTCGTCCAACATTACGCGCGTTGACGGCATGCTTGAGGTCGGCGCAGTTGCCGAGACAGTCATGGTTACGAGTGCGCCTGCGACTGTGATGAATACGAGCAGTACCACCGTCAGCAAGCTCGTCTCAATTAAGTTCTCAGCCGAATATGGAAAGAGTGCCGCAGCCCAAATCTCTACGCCGCGACTGCGTGAATACTTCCCTGAAACTCTCGTCTGGCAACCGCTGCTTGAGACGGACGCGCAGGGACGCGCCCGCCTTGACTTCAAGCTCGCAGATAACATCACCACCTGGAAGATGGCCGTCATCGGCTCGACGACAGATGGCGAGGTCGGCGTCGTCGAAAAAGAGATACGCGCCTTTCAACCCTTCTTCGTCGAACACGACCCGCCCCACGTGCTGACCGAAGGCGACGAGATTCAACTTCCGGTCGTCCTCAGAAACTATCTGGATAAACCGCAGGCCGTTGACCTTGAGATTAAGCCTGAGAGTTGGTTCGCGCTCTCCGGGCCTGCGCTCAAGCGTGCAGAGGTCGCATCAAACGATTCTTCGCGCGCAACGTTTGATTTTCGCGCCATCGCCTCCATCATTGATGGCAAGCAGCGCATCACTGCGACGGGCAGCGCTGCCAGCGATGCAATCGAAAGACCCGTCACCGTTCACCCGGACGGCGAAGAAAAGGCTTTGACGACGACCCGGTTACTGGGCGAAAACACCACGCTCGAATTGAATCTTCCAGCCGAGTTGATTAAAGGCTCGCTGCGCGGTGAGTTGAAAATTTATCCGAACCTGCTGTCGCACGTCGCGGAAAGCGTCGAAGGAATTCTTGAGCGTCCTTACGGCTGCGGCGAACAGACAGTCTCCTCCACCTACCCGAACCTGATGATTCTTCGCTTCAACAAGAGCATCGGCAAGGACTCCTCTCTGACAGCCAGAGCCTATCAATATCTGCGCGCGGGCTACAGACGCTTGCTCAACTATCGCACTGAGGACGGAGGCTTTTCTTACTGGGGCGGGCGCGAGGAAGCCAGTTTTGCTTTAACTGCTTACGCGCTTAAATTCCTGACGGACGCGCGTGAATTCATAGAAGTTGACGAGGATGTCTTAACGGGAGCGCGCGACTTTCTCATCAAGCAGCAGCGCGCAGACGGTGGCTGGAGCGCATCCTCAAGCTACTACTCAAGCAAAGAACCTTTACGTGAGGACGCAGTGCTCACCTCCTACCTCGCGCACGTCATCTCCGCTGTGGAAGCAAGCAGCGCCGCGCAGAAGAGCAACGCTCAGACCGCTTTCGCCAAGCAGCAATCTTCCACGTCTTCCGCACTCAAGCGTGCGCTCGATTATCTGGCACGCCACATGGACGAAGTAAACGACGCTTACATGCTCGCTTCGTATGCTGCGGCTGCATTAGACGCGGGCGAGCGGGCGGGAGCAGGCCGCGCCATCATCAGGCTGCGCGCAATGGCTCACGTGGACGACAATGGAACAGCCTCGTGGAAAACCGAATCGGGCACGCCATTTCACGGCTGGGGCACAGCGGGCGGAATAGAAACAACTGCTCTCGTCCTACAAGCCCTGACTAAATATTGCGGAACAGGGAATGCTGATTGCGGATTAACAGGTGCGGAGTCTGCCAATCCGAAATCCGAAATCCCAATTTCCCAATTGATAGATCGTGGGTTGCTCTACCTGCTTCGGCAGAAAGACCGCTACGGTGTCTGGCAATCAACGCAGGCGACAATCAATGTGCTGGGCGCGTTGATTGCGATTTTCTCAAGACCGGCAGAGGCTGCGAGTCTCTCGGCTATGCCCGGAACAGATGCGGGAGGTCAGGCCGAGATCATCATCAACGGGCGACCAGCTACCTCCGTCGCAATCCCGCCGGGCAGGTTGAACAATCCTATCCTCGTTGATATTTCCCAGTTCATCTCATCCGGCGACAACCGGATTTTGATTCGTCGAAACGGTGCGTCGCGCCTCGCGTCCGCGCAGGCTGTCTCAACTTTTTACGTGCCCTGGTCTACCACACAAGCTGCTCACAACAACTCGGATGCGTCGAGCAACGCTTTACGTTTCGCAGTGAGCTTCAGCAAAAACCAGGCGAGCATTAACGAGGAGATAACGTGCAGGGTGAAAGCTGAGGGCAAGACCTACGGGGGCATGTTGCTGGCCGAAGTCGGTCTGCCGCCGGGAGCAGACGTTGACCGCGCTTCGCTCGAACAGGCGATGAAGGATTCCGGCTGGAGTCTCAGCCGCTACGACGTGCTGCCCGACCGCGTAATCATTTACCTGTGGCCGCGTTTGGACGGGACCAAGTTCGAGTTCAAGTTTCGCCCGCGCTTCGGTCTTGCGGCACAGAGCGCACCCTCCTTGCTCTATGATTACTACAACCCGGAAGCGCGCGTCGTCGTCGCGCCAACGAAGTTTGTAATCAAATAGGAAACCGCAGATGAACGTAGACGAACGCAGATTGGAGAAAGAAAGTAACCACGAAGGCACGAAGACAGTAAAAACTGCTTTCCCACATTTTGTGTCTTTCTGCTTCTAATATCTGCGTCTATCCGCGTTCATCTGCGGTTAATTTTGTCTCCCGCTTGACCGGGAACTACTTTACAAAGTCGCGTAGCTCATCGAGCGAGGAATCCGCAATGAGGCGAAAGACTTTCACGTCGCAGCCTTCGGGGAGTTGTGTGGCTGTGAGCGCGTCTGTGATGACGAAGGCGGATGAGCGCAAGCCCCTTTTCCAGCCGTCACGCCGCGCATCGCGGAAGCTGAGAGCCGCCGGGTCAATTCCTGCTGCGACCAGCATCGTGCGCGCCCAGCGCAGAAATTCAGGCCAGTGTGAGACTACGGCCACGAGCGCATCAGGCGGCGGCGGCTTCCTTCCCTGCATTGACCCAGGCACGGAGCGCGAATGAAGCATCAGGCAAAACACTTCGGGTGAGAGCGCGGCACGTATGCGCTCGCCCTCCTGACCGTAGAGTGCGACGGGCGCAGCGCCTGCGAGCATTGACGGGTCGGCGCAAGCCTCCATCCCTGCGCCGACAACACGAAAGCCCGTCGCCTCCTTAATCTCGGCGACGAGAATCCGTTGCAGCCCTTCATCAGACTCGATGACTAGAAAGTGGTCGGGCGGCTGGGCTTCAAGCAAACGCTTGACGCGCGCCTGAATCTCCGCGAGCGAATAGCCTTGAGCGCGCGCAGCTTGAAGAAAGACGGAGATGAGATGGTCAAGCTCAAGCCCCTCGCTCACGGGCGCGCCCTCTGGATGCTCGCGCACGTAGATGCCGCTGCCTTTACGCAACTCAACCCAGCCGCGCTCGGCCAGGTCGCGGTAGGCTGCGCTGACTGTGTTCGAGTGGATTTTGAAACGGCGCGCTAATTCCCGCGTGCTCGGCAGTTTCTGTCCAGGCTTCAAGTCCCAACTCACGATGCCGAGTATGATCTGTGTCGCCAACTGCTCGCGCACCGGAACTTCACTATTTTTAGAGAGCCAGATTCGCATGGCATACGAAAGATTTCCGGCGAAGACTGTTGGAGAATTGCCGCCTCTTAATGCTCCGTCGAAAAATTATTGAGAGGTTCCTGCGGTTGTAGTCTCAATGTGGCTCAACTCAGTCAGGGCCAAAGCATATTCGACAAATCTCTGATTGCCGTTCTCTTTCACCCAGCGCAGATGTGTCAGCGCCCCGTCGCGGTTGCCGCTCAAAGACAGGTCTAAGCCGACGTATGCATGCGCTTCCGTGAGCTTATCGTTGTCGGTCGCCAGAGCTAAGAGTTCCCGCTCATTGATGGCGTGTTGTAAATAACGCACGACCGGGTAGGGCCACTCCGAGGTATCAACCCTGGCTGAGGCTTCATCGAGAATTTTTTTGGCGTCCTCATCGCGCTGTGCTTGCCTGTTACCGAAATATGCCGCGAGCGCCATGTAGGGCGAATGATCGTCGCCCCATCCCTGCTGCTTGATATAGCGCATGGCATTTGTCGCAGCAAGAATGCCGCGTTTTTGGCGCAGGAAAATATAGGTGAAGCTTCGATAGAAATAGGGGTTCACAGGGTCTAAACGCACTCCCTTCCTGTATGCCTCTAAAGCATCTTCCTCTCGACCCAGTTGAAGATAGACAGAGCCGAGACCAATGTATGTTCTCGGCAGGTCAGGCTTGAGCAGAAGTGATTGCTTGTATGATTTAATCGCGTCCTCATATTGCTGATCCTGTGCCAGCAGCGCAGCGTAGTAATAATGAGCAAGATAATTTTGCGGAGCGGCGGCAATCGCATCCTGTAACAGTTTCTTTGCCTCATCTGCCCGCTTTTGCTGAAGGCGCATGATGCCCAGAGAAACCCTGCTCGGAGAAAACTGCTCGTCAAGGCTCAGAGACTTTTGTAATCGCTGTTCCGCTTCATCCGCTCTTCCGGTGCGTAAGAGCAGATCGCCCAGATAATATTGAACCTCCGCCTCCGGCATCGTCGCGCTCTGGGTTTCTTTTGCGAAATCAACCTGCTTGGAAAACGTGCCTATTAGGACCGGAAATGTGAAGTGCCCGATGTATGAGCGTAGCTCTTCCTCCATCCCTTTATAATCTATCTGAAACGATTGGCGGAAATTCTCTTCAATCGGCAGTTCAGAGTTCAGTTGATCTATGAAGTGGATGAATTGAGCCTGTCGCTTCTGGTGATCTCCCAACATCAGGTAGTGAACCAATGCCCACGACTCCGCATAGAAAATACCGGCCTTGCTTCCCTCATTGTAATGAGGAGATTTTTGGTCAACAGAGAAAAGCGTTTTCAGAGGCAGGAGCATGCTGTTTCGCAAGGCGATGACGTGTCTGGCGATAGGATCGCCAAGCATGATCTTCTGTTCCTGCTCCAGCGTGGTAAACGTGCTGTAGTATTCGGCCAGCCCTTCATTCAACCATAACGGTGCGTTGCGTAGATTGTTGCCGAGAAAGAAATGCTCATATTCGTGGAAGATCACCTCATAAGGAGTGGCGGCGCTCTTGTCTGCCGTGAGCGCAATGTAGTTCATATCCTGACCGGCCACGAAGTAGCCTCCGACATTTTCCCTGACTTTCCCCTTGTATAGAGGCTTAAAGGGGCGAAACGAGTCGTGGTCTTTGAAGATGATGACGGTCGTCGGGACGGGCGTCTCTATTTTTGCGCGTGGAAAGAGGAGCGAGAGAACCTGTCGAAACTGTTCAAGCCTTGTTGCGACCTTACGCATCTCGCCCTCGTTCGCATTACCGATTACGAGGAAGTTTTTTGAGCGAATGCTTGTCCAGTTCTCTTTTGCTGAAACGGCGGTGGATGCCGGTACCAAGAAAGCAAGGATGATCGTGAAGGTTAAGAGGATTCGTCTCACTGGATTTAGCTCCGATTCGATTTTGATGAAACGCCCGCTGGCCGAAGCGTTGGCTGCGATTACGTGCGCGGGGGCGATTATACGTCAATCCGCCGGAAAGCTGCGCCCCCATGAGATAATCTCCTACAGCGCGAACAAGTCATTGGCGCATCGCGCTAATCTGTGATACACAGAAGGGCAATTCGTAACGGTTATATTAAGCGTCAGGCGCGTGTCCTATACGCCAGCCATTCTTTTGGAGGAGTTAAGAGCAAAAGGTTATGTCTTCCGTCACGTCAAACATTGAATCGGTGATGCGCGAAGAGCGCGTCTTTCCGCCGCTCGAAAATTTCAGGCAGAGCGCAAGCATTAACTCGGCGGAAGATTATGAGCGGCTGCGCGCGGAGGCTCTTGAGTCGCCCGAAACTTTCTGGGGGCGGATGAGTGAAGAGCTTCACTGGTTCAAGAAGTGGGAGACGGTTTTAGAGTGGAACCCACCACACGCCAAATGGTTCGTTGGAGGCAAGACAAACGTTGCTTACAACTGTCTTGATCGTCACCTTCAAACGTGGCGGCGCAACAAGGCCGCGATTATCTGGGAGGGCGAACCCGGCGATCAGCGCACCTTGACCTATCAACAACTGCACCGGGAAGTCTGTCGCTTCGCAAACGTGCTCAAGCGCGCGGGCGTTGAAACGGGCGACCGCGTTGCGCTCTACATGCCGCTGATTCCTGAGTTGGCGATTGCGATGCTGGCGTGCGCGCGTCTCGGCGCAACGCATTCGATTATCTTCGGCGGCTTCTCAAGCGCCGCGTTGATTGACCGCATCAACGACGCTGGCTGCAAGCTGGTCGTGACGGCTGACGGCGGATGGCGGCGCGGCGCGGAAGTGAAATTGAAGCCCGCCATCGACGAAGCCTTGAAAGAGACGCCGACAGTCAAGGGCTGCATCGTCGTGCGTCGCACGGGCACGAAAGTTCACATGGAGGCCGGGCGCGATCACTGGTGGCACGAGTTGATGGAGATGGCTGACGCTACTTGCCCGGCTGAAGAGTTGGATAGCGAGCATCCCCTTTACATCCTCTACACGTCGGGCACGACGGGCAAGCCGAAAGGCATCCTGCACACGACCGCAGGCTACCTCTTGCAGTGTCACCTGACCTCGAAGTGGGTCTTCGATCTCAAGGATGAAGACGTTTACTGGTGTACGGCGGACATCGGCTGGGTAACGGGACACTCTTATGTCGTCTATGGGCCGCTCTCAAACGGGGCGACTGTTCTGATGTATGAAGGCGCGCCGAATCATCCTGAGCCGGGTCGCTTCTGGAGTATCATCGAACGCCACCAGGTCAACATCTTCTACACAGCGCCAACCGCGATTCGCGCCTTCATCAAGTGGGGCGAGCAATGGCCGCTCAAGCACGACCTCAAGAGTTTGCGCCTGCTCGGAACTGTCGGCGAGCCGATCAACCCGGAAGCGTGGATGTGGTATCACAAAATTATAGGCAGGGAGCGATGCCCGATTGTAGATACGTGGTGGCAAACGGAGACGGGCGCGATCATGATTGCGCCCATTCCAGGAGTAACGCCGACGAAGCCCGGCTCTGCGACGCGCCCTTTGCCCGGCATCGAAGTTGACGTAATGACTAGAAGCGGCGAAGCGGTTGGCGCAGGCGAAGGAGGCTATCTGGTTATCAAACGCCCCTGGCCTTCGATGCTCAGAACGATCTGGGGCGACGACGAGCGTTATCGTAAGCAATACTGGTCTGAGATTGAGGGCGTCTATTTCGCTGGCGACGGCGCGCGTCGAGATAAGGATGGCTACTTCTGGATTATGGGTCGCGTGGACGACGTGATTAACGTCAGCGGTCATCGTCTCGGCACAGCCGAAATCGAAAGCGCGCTCGTCTCGCACGAAGCTGTGGCGGAAGCTGCTGTCGTCGCGCGACCCGACGAGCTAAAAGGCTCCGGCATCATCGCCTTTGTCACGCTCGAAGGCACGCACAAGGCAACCGATACGCTCAAGGAAGAGTTGCGCAAGCATGTCACTAAAGAGATCGGCGCGCTTGCTCGGCCCGACGAGATAAGGTTCTCGGATCAGCTTCCGAAAACGAGATCAGGCAAGATCATGCGCAGGCTCCTGCGCGAAATCGCCACGAGCGGCGCGGTCGCAGGCGACGTGACCACGCTCGAAGATATTTCCGTGTTGGAGAAACTGCGAACGGAAGAAGAGTGAAAGCAGTGATAAGTGATGAGTGATAAGTGATAAGAAAAAGCCTTTAACTCATCACCTATCACCTATCACTTATCACTATTTTCAAGGATTCGCTTGAGATTCGTCGTTTCTATTTATTGTCCTCCGTGAATCAAACAATTTCTTTTACTCCGAAAAGGAGAGAGCAAAGATGGCCCGACAAATGACGATAGAGCTACGAACAGGGACGCGCTACCTCGCTTCCTTGCTGGTGCGCGCCGAATGGGACACAGAAGAAGGCAAGCACGTCGTTGCGGAAGGGACGACCGAGAACGTCGGCCCTGAAGGAGCGCTCGTGCATTTGCAGCGAGAGTTGCCGGACGTGGGCAGCCGCGTCTCGTTGATGGTGCTCAACGAAGAGGGGCAGAAGCTGCAAGTCGTGACAGAGGTCTTGCGGCTCGAACGCAACGCCGCGCACCCGCTCGCCGCGCTTCAACTCCTGGACGCACCGGAAGAATGGCGCGGCCTTGTCTGGGAACCCGCCGCACCACGCATCACTCAACCCGAACTGGACGAAGACGAAGACGCAGACGGCGAAGATGAGGATGAGATGACACATTGAAGGGATGAGGGCGGAGGGATGAGGGGTGAAAGAAAAGAAAGAACCTAAGACCAACAAGGTTCTTGTTCTTCTTCATCCCTCATCCCTCATCCCTTAATTAGGAGGGAGCTTCCCATGTTTGATACTCAATTCCAATCCGGCGGGTCGGCTAACGAGCGGCGCAGGTATCCGCGCTACACTGTCTTGGAGCGGGTGAACCTGGCTGTGGAAGATGAGAGCGTAGGAGAGTCTATCGGCATCGGCGAGGCTGCCGACATCAGCCTGGGCGGACTGCGCGTGCGGTATCTGCCGACGAACACTGCGGTGCAGGCCGGTGACAGGCTCGGACTTTTATTGATAGATGAAGAGCAGGCGTTGTCTTTGCGCGGCGAAGTAGTCCATCATGGCACATCCGATAGCTTCGGCGTAGAGTTCCGCGACCTGTCGCAGGTACAGCGGCAGGAGATAAATGATCTACTTCAACGCTTGCACTCGTAAACCGAGAAACTATTGAAACTCAAAAGAGAGAACACAGCGAAAGAGCAGCAACAGGAAGTCGAACAAGTGGCCGAGACTGCGGCGGTCGCGGCAGCCGAAGCCACCTGGCCGCAGACGCGCGCCATCCTGCGCGTCGTCCTCGTCACCCTTCTGGTCGGCGCATTCATCTGGATGTTGTACAAGCTCGAAGGCGTGATTCTGCTCGTCGTCTTATCAATCTTCTTCGCTTATCTCGTTGAGCCGCTCGTCGAAATTGTGCGCCGCCCTTTCAATGTGCGCGGGCGCGAGCGCACGATGCCGCGCGGGATAGCTATCGGAATCGTTTATCTTGTCATCTTCGGCGCGCTGATCGTTGCGCTCGTGTTTTTACTACCGCGACTGAGCAAACAGATCAAAGCTTTTTCAGATGCGAGCACTCAGTTTCAAACCACTGCTGAAGGTCGCGTCAAAGCCTTGAACGATTTCTGCCGCAGCCATGAGCTTTCAGACAACGCCTGCGATGCGATTAACAATACATTGACCAGGGCGATCACATCAGCCAAGACTTATATCGCCGAAGACTTGCCCGGACTTATTGTCGGAGTGCTCAGCTATATCCCCTGGTTGATTCTGATTCCGATTCTCTCTTTCTTCTTATTGAAAGACGTAGATACGTTTCGCCGCTCCGCGCTTCAGATGCTTCCGCGCGGACGCTGGCGCTGGCGCGTTGACGAGTTTTTTCAGGATGTCAACTCGACGCTCGCCGCTTACATACGCGCTCAGTTGACCGCCTGTTTGCTGATTGGAGTCATCTGCACGCTGGGCTTCGTAGTCCTCGGCGTGCCTTTCCCGCTCGTGCTGGGCGTGCTCGCGGGGTTGCTGGAATTTATCCCTCTGGTCGGGCCGCTCGTGGTAGGTATCATCGCAGCCTTAGTCACGAGCTTTAGTCCAGATACTCACACTTCCGCGATCTGGGTAGTGTTGTTTCTGGGAGTCCTGCGCGTCGTTCACGACTACGCAGTCTACCCGCGCCTTGTGAGTCATGGGATACACCTGCATCCGCTGGCTGTGATTCTGGCAATCCTGTGCGGCGCGGAACTCGCAGGGATTGCAGGAATCTTTCTGGCGATTCCGGTCGTCGCCATCGGCACCGTCAGCTATCGCCACTGGCTCGAACATAGAGGAAGCGACGGATTGGTAGCAGACATCTTGCAGCCTGCGGATAAGACCGCCACTACTACGACTACTGCGCCCGCTTCGGATAACGAATCGCTCGCTCCTTTGCCGCACAACGCATACGACGTGGAAGATCATCCGACCGCCGATACCACTCCTGAAGAGATGGTGCGTGCGCGTCCTGATCTCACGACGGGCGAGCTAAAGATGCCGAAGATAGATTGAAGAGAGAGCGCGCGGGTCGAAAGCGATAACAAAGAAGCTCGATGACTTTGAACAAAAGTCATCGAGCTTCTTTGTTGGATGGGGAGACGCTGATTGCGCTAAAGATTACTTTGGGGCGCTGGCGATGCAGTCCTTTTCAGCCTTTTTCGCTGCGGCCATTGCAGCTTTGTGTTCTTTGCCCTTCTTGCCCTTGGCATCCTTAACGGCTGCGGCGTAATCCTCTTTGCACTTCTTGACCGCCGCGACGTGCTCCGCGCTGGGTTTCTTCTTCTTGCCTGCGGCCAACGCAGCGGGGGAGGCTATCGAGAGAACCAAAGACAGCGCAAGCGCGCCAGTTGTCAGAAAACGTTTCATCATTTTTGCTCCTTAGATTGATGGTTTGATCTAAATTTGAGTTAAGCTGAATTAGCTTCACGACAGATTATCCGGCAAGCGGCGCGCCAGACGCTCGCCACCCAAGCGCACACGAGCAATTAGCTACACTCTCGAATAAATTTAGATATTTGGCCTTAAAGCCGGAGGTTGGAGGCGTGACCAAGCTGTGGCAATCTAGCTGTAAAAGACAATTTAGCCACGCAGGAAATGTAAAATTAAAAATGTGAAATGCAAAAGCGCGGGGAAGCCCATTTGATTTAATAACGGCTTCCGCCTTCATTTTGCATTTTTAACTTTTAACTTTGCATTATCTTTGTTTCATCAGCTCAATGAACCGTCTGAAGTGGTGTTCGGCGTCGTGCGGGCCGGGCGCGGCTTCGGGGTGATACTGGACGGAGAAGATTGGAAGTGTGCGATGGCGCATGCCTTCGACGCAGTTGTCGTTGAGATTGATGTGCGTGACTTCGACCTCATCGGGCAGGCTTTCGGCGCGGACTGCGAAGCCGTGATTGTGCGAAGTGATCTCGACCGATCCCTTTTGCAAATCCTTCACGGGCTGGTTGCCGCCGCGATGTCCGAACTGTAGCTTGTAGGTCGTGCCGCCAAACGCGCGACCCAGCAGTTGATGCCCGAAGCAGATGCCGAAGGTCGGCACGCCCGATTCCGCCACGCGACGCACTTCCCCAATAACCTTCGTCATCGAAGCAGGATCGCCCGGCCCGTTTGAGAGGTAGATGCCGTCAGGCTTCAAAGTGAGAACTTCAGAAGCTGATGTATTGGCAGGCACGACCGTGACGCGACAACCCATTCGCGCCAGTTCGCGCAAAGAGTTCAGCTTAACGCCGAAATCGTAGCAGACGACGTGGAAACGCTCTTCACCTTCGGCTGCAACTTCATAAGCCTGCTCGCAGGTAACAACGCTTGCGAGTTCCCTGTTCTCCATCGCCGGAGACCGTTGGGCTTTTTCAATTAGACTCGCTTCGTCCAAATCAATGGTCGAAAGACAGGCGCGCATCGCTCCCTTGTCGCGTATGTGGCGAACCAGAGCGCGTGTGTCAAGGCCCTCAATCGCAACAATCTTCCAACGCTTCAGGTAAGCATCGAGCGTCTCTTCCGAGCGCCAGTTCGACGCCACACGGCTCGCTTCTCTCACGACGAAACCTTCGACCCAGGGGCGCGCGGATTCCGAGTCCTTGCTCGTCACGCCGTAGTTACCGATGAGCGGATACGTCATGCAGACGATCTGACCGGCGTAGGATGGATCAGTCAAAACTTCCTGGTAGCCGGACATAGAAGTATTGAACACCATCTCGCCGCACGCCTCGCCCTCTGCGCCCCACGAGCGACCGCGAAACGAGCGCCCATCTTCGAGCGCGAGCAGCGCGGGTTTTGAATCGTTAAGAGCCATCTAAAAAGCTTTCGACCTGAAAGACCTTGCTAAAAACAGGTTGCCCCCTATAATAAGTTGAGCGGAGGAGAAAGTGAAACTACTTAAGAAACAGACCAAAATCGAGCGACCTCAAAAAGAGAAAGCTACCCGCGAGCAGGCGTTGAAGCGAGTAAAAGCATTCTCTAAACGCAAGGAGAAACTCATTGCCGCTATCCGAGAAGATACGCATAGAGATTTTCGTTCTGAATACAAATAACAAATTGCTGCTCGATACTCATAACCCTTAAACGGAAAATGGTGACAATCGAGCCATCACTTATAACCCCTATGTTTTTGAGTTTCGATGTCACATGTCTGGCAAATCAGTTGGGTGTTTTCAGACGTATATCCTTTCATGGCTTCTAACCGATCAAGTGTGTTGTAGCTTGGCGGTAATTCTCGCTTACAAAGTGCACACTTGTTGTCTTGCTCTTTACACTTTAGTCGTTTGAGCTTTCTCCGCTCGCCGGGGCTGCTACGCTCGTCGTAAATAAGTTCTTTCGCCAATTTACGTCGTAATGCCCAATGAAGATCGTTGTCGCTACGCGCGAGATGCAATAGTCGTGAACGAACCTCCGCGATTAACGGCGTGAACAGATGTGCAAGCTCATCAGATGTCAGTTGTCGGTTCGGCATGGCTTATTAACTCCAAACTACTATTTATGCCTGTGACCGCAAGAATTGCTGCGCTTCGTTGAGCCAGCGTTTCTCTGTGCGATATTTGTAGGCGGGCGCGGTCTTGACGGCTTCGATGCAGGCTTGCATGGAGGCGGCGGCTTCGCGCTGGCGGCCAAGTCCGGCGAGGGCGCGTCCCATCAGGTACAGTCCCTCCGGGTCCATGTTGCGATTCTCAAGGAAACGTTCGAGCGCCTCGCGCGCGTCTTCAAACTGTGTGGCGGCCAGGTAGGTCGCGCCGATCTCGCGCCAGATTTCGTGCTGGGAGTGCATCTGGTTGCGCTCGACCACTTCTCCGAAATGTTTGATCGCGTCCGCGAATCTTTCCTGCTCGCGCGCGATGCGCCCCAGTTGGTAGTGCGCGTCCACTTCTTCCGCGTCTATCTCGACGGCGCGCTCGAACCTCTTGCGCGCTTCGTCCACTTCACCACGCTGTTGATGAATCAATCCGAGATTATAGTGCGCGGAAGCGTCCGCCGGATTGAGCGTCGAGGCTTCCAGGTTCTGCTTGAATGAAGCGCGTGCGCGCTGCCCGCGCGTTAGCTCAGAGAAGTAGCCGCGCATGAGAATGAAGAAGAAGATCAACAGAAAGGGCGACCCGATCATCGTGCCGAAGATGGGCATCAACACTGGTAGGACAACGAACATGAAAACGCCGCTGACGAGCGTGACAATGATTGAACGCCAAACCGAGAGCTTGAAGACTTCGCGCACAGCCATCACAGTCCAGAACGCGAATAGCGGTAGAAGCAGCATCACGGCAAAGGAGACGGACTGGACCCACTGGGGGGCGAGCGCCAGCGCCTTCTCCGGTGAGATGGTTCCCTGCTCAACGGCTGTGCCGAGATATTTTTGAAACTGGACAAGGAACTCCGCCTCAAGCCCGCTCACCCTCGCCAGCAGTGCCAGCGGAATAGCCGCGAGGTTGGCAGCCGCCCAGGCATAAAAGGTCGTCGCGGCAAGTGCTGCGTATTCCTGCTGAATGACTAGGCCGAAGCTGGCGCGACGCTCGAACAGGTTGGCGAGTAGCGCCATAGCCGGAACGAAGATGACCGCGAGAAAGAGAAGGGGCAACAAAGACTCGAACAGGATTGCCCAGAGAATGGATGGGGCGCGCAAAATTACCGGGTTGAGAAAGCGCCACTGCGTACAAAATGCGTAGCCGATCTGCGCCAGCAGCGCAAGCAGCATCGCGGGAGCGAGCGGCGCACGGTCGCGCACCTCGCTCATGCCGCGCGCAGGCGCGTAGAACATCATCAACAAAGGTCGCAACCAGTTCATCATCTCTTCTTCAAAACTCGCGCTTCAAATATCTGCACCGCCACACGGCGACTTATCTACTCCGGCGACTCATCTTCCGAGTCAGCAGGCTCAGACCCGTTCTTCGAGCCTTGCGTCGGGACGTTGTAGCTAGTCTCGTGCGAGATGACGCTCATGCGTCCCAGCGGCCAGTAGCGAAACAAAGCCTTGCCGTAAATATATTTTTCCGGCACGAGTCCCCATGAGCGGGAGTCGCTCGAAGCGTCGCGGTTGTCGCCCATCACGAAATAGTAGTGGCTCGGCACAGCCGGAGGCGGCATGTTGGTCGCACCCGAAACATTATTGTCGCAATATTTGTAGAATGCCTGCCCGAGTGTCGTCGTGCGCGGATCGGGCGTCGGGTAACCTGGATTTGTGTAGCTCGCATTCCTCTTCGGATCAATGTACGGCTCATCGAGCGGCGTGTCGTTGATGTAGACCTTCCCGTTGCAGAGCACAACTCTTTCGCCGGGCAGCCCGATAATGCGCTTGATATAACTTTTCGACGGGTTGTCCGGGAACCAGAAGACGATAATATCGCCGCGCGTGAGCTTCGGGATGCCGTAGTAGATCAGCTTGTTGACGAAAATCCTTTCGCCATTATGCAGGTTCGGCTCCATCGAAGTGCCTTCGACCTTGACGGGCTGAACGACGAAGACGACCAGGAGCGCGGCGAACATCAAAGCGAACAGTAGGTCGCGCGCAAGCAGGCGCGCTTCCGCCCAGAAGCTATGCCGCGCTATATCGTGCGGCTTCTGCACCTCAATATCTTTGTCGTCTTCGGCTGCGACTCCGCCAAACAGCGGCGCATGACGTTTCTTGAATCCGAACATAAGGAAAAGCAGAATCCAGAATCCAGAAGTCAGGAGTCAGAAGAAAAGCTTTCATCGCTTCTCTATCTTGAACTCCCATCTTTATTCTGTCTCTTGGAGGTTATCCGCGCACGATGCGCTTTGTCAACGAGAGAGAAATGAAGGGATGAGGGATGAGGGATGAGGGATGAAGAAGGAAGAAAAGCCGGTTGGTCTCCGGTCTTTCTTTTCATTCAGCCCTCCGCCCTCCGCCCTCATCCCTTTCCTTCATCCCTCATCCTTGCTTTTCTGACGGGGCGTCTCTATCATCCTGGCTTGGTAGTGTGCCGCGCCTGGACATCACTTCAATTTCCGAAGGCACTGAAAGACGGAGGCCGAAGCTGTGATTAAACTCGACATTGTAAACCGTGTGGCTGATCGCACGGGCGTACCCAAGATGAAGGCCGAGCAGGCTGTGGAAGCCCTCTTCCATTCGATGAAAGAAGCGCTCATGCGCGGCGAAAGAATTGAGTTGCGCGGCTTCGGCGTCTTCGTCGTCAAGCCTCGCAAGCGCGGCGTCGGGCGCAATCCGCGCACAGGCGAAGAGGTCGCCATCCCATCCGGCAAGACCATTCGCTTCAAACCGGGCAAAGAACTGCAAGCGCACGACGGCGGCCAAGACTCCGCCCCCAACACAGACACGCCCCGCTTGCCAGATGCGTCTTACTGAAAAGCGGTAATAAGTGATGAGTGATGAGTGATAAGAAAAAGCTTTTACTCATCACCTATCACTCATCACTTATCACTCTTTTATGTCTGAATCAGTCCAAGCAATACCGCCGTTTGTTGACTCGCCTGCGCCTTACACGCGGAGCAGGTCGGCTCTACGCCCGACTGCGCGTGAGTGGAAGAAGCATGGGGTGCTCTTTTTTCTGACGGCGCTCTCGGCGACCATTGCGGGCGTGATTAACTTAGGCCCCAACATCGGCGAGCCTGCGATGCGCGAGCCTGCATCCGTGCTCGACTACGTTTTCTCCGTTCCCGAATACTATTTCAAAGCCGTCGGCATGTACCTTCAGTACGCTTTCGCTCACCCCACACTGCTGGCTCAGGGCGGGATGTTCGCAGGCTCGCTGCTCGCCATTCTGACGGCGCACGAATTCGGTCACTACATAGCCTGTAGACGATATGGCGTGAATGCGACGCTGCCTTTCTTCATTCCTGCGCCGCCGCTCTTTCTGGCAGGGACGTTCGGCGCATTCATCAAGATCAAGTCGCCCATCCCGACGCGCCGCGCGCTCTTTGACATCGGCGTCGCGGGGCCGCTCGCGGGCTTCGTCGTCGCCGTCCCCGTTGCCTTCATCGGAATCCTGACCTTGCAGCCCGTGCCGCCTATCACAGGCGACGGGATTATTTTCAATGACCCGCTGCTCTTTCGTATCTTCGCTCGACTGCTCGGAGTGGAGTTAACGAACACCGCGCCGAACCCTTTTTACTTCGCCGCGTGGATAGGGCTTTTAGTCACGAGCCTTAACCTGATGCCTGTCGGACAACTCGACGGCGGCCATGCGACCTACTCGCTCTTTGGCGCGCGGCTACATAAGTGGCTCGGTCGCGCTGCGTTCGTCCTGATGTCCACTCTGGCCGTGCTTGGCCTGGTCTGGCACGGCAGCCCGAGCGGGTTTCTCTATGCTGTGCTGCTGGGCGTCATGCTCCGCATCAAGCATCCGCAAGTCGAAGACGACCGGGTAGAGATGGATCGCGCGCGCGTCATCGTCGCCATTCTCACGCTCCTGGTCTTTGCTCTTTCGTTCCTGCCATTCCCGATTAAGATTATCTAACACCGAGTTGCGGTAAAAATAGAAGTTCAGAGTTCAAACTTTAGTTTGTCATTACTGGCGGTAAAGCAAGCTAAAGCTTGAACTCTAAACTCTTCTTTCATTGCAACCCGGTATAAAAACAGTTTGACCGCCAGAGAGCGGCGCACCACTGCGGCTGCGCTCACTTGGCGGTCAAAGAATTTCAGTTCAGGTTTAGCTTAACGCGTTGTCCACTGTGAGTCTGGCGGCATGGGCGCGTCTGCGTGCGGTGCGGGCGGGGGCGGTGGCGGCAGTTTGCCAAGCTCCCCTCGCATCCTGCATCCATCCCCGCGTTTATGATAGACCGGGTACTCATAGGCAGGCCCAAGCGTCACCGTCCCACTGCGGTAATAGTAGTAGTGGTCGCTGTGCCTGTAATATGGCGAGCCTGAATAACCCTGGAAAGGTGTGAAGCCGCCGAACAACATCACAGCGCCAACGCCGATCATAAATGTCAGTAGTCCGACGATGAGCCGAAGGATGAAACGTCTGGTTCCTGTATTCATGTGATTCTTCCTTTATCCAGCAAAGATGCTCGCCGGAGCATAAGGGTTGACTGATAACTTCAAAACTTCGGTTTACGCGGCTTCTCCGGCGGGCAGCAGCCCACGAATTTCGCGCACGACGCGCGCAACCTCTTCCTGGCCCGCGAGCGCAATCATGAAAAACTTGTAACCTTGATGGAAGCAGAGCACACCGTTGGCGAAGAGCCAGATGCCGTCAAGGAAGGGATTGCCGCCGAGTATCCAGCTAATGGGCGCGCCCGTGATAGCCCCGGGCTGGAAAATCTGCGCCCACATCGCCACGCCCGCCGCGCAACTAAACGCACCCAGGAGCGGCGCGCCGACGTGCTTGACGATCTTGCGCTCAAACTCGACGCGCTTTCGTTCGGCTTCCGTCAACTCTCCCTCGGCAATCAGCGTCTCACGCTGGCGCAGGTAGCCATCATACTTTTCGCTGATTTTCCGTAAGCCGTAAACAGGAAGCGCGGAATGTGTGAACCAGTGCGGGTGCGCGCCCAGAAGCACGCCGTCGAGACTTGGGAAGGAAGCTCCGATACGTGCGCCCGCGACGAGCGAGAATGTAACGAACGCAGCTTTGCCCGGATTCTCTTTAATCCAGTTACGCGCCTTGATAACGCTCGCGGTTGTAGCGACTGAAGCGCGTGTGAATCGTGCGCTGGCGCTGGCAAAGCGCGAAGCGCGCTCGTAATAGAACTTGGCTCCGTCGAAGACCTCTCCGGCTTTCTCTCCGGCTGTTCCGGCGGCGCTGAGTATGGCATCTCCGGCTTCACGCGCACGACGAGCAGCCTCTTCGGCAGCATGACGAGCGCGATCACGCACTTCGTAGTCTTCGCTCAAACGTTCGGCTTCTGAGCGCATACGCTCGGCTCCGGTGGCGAAGGTCTCAGCGCCGCGCCGCGCTGCATCCTGAGCGACACGCGCGCCTTCTTCGACGCGATCCTTGATACCAAACTTTTCGTCAAGCTCTCGCGCCTTGCGCCGCGCCGCACGCTGCCACTCGTCCAACTTATCTCTGTAGTCTGCCATTAGCTTTAAGCCTCTAAATTCTATTTCCAGGTTCCAGGTTTCAAGTTCCAAGAAAGTTCCAACTTGAAACTTGAAACTTGAAACTTCTGCCTTACTGTACGTCAAGCGTCGGTTGCTGGTTCACCTCAGTTGCGATGGCGCGTTCCACGCGGTCGCGCCCGCCATGTTTAGCTTCATAGAGAGCGGCATCTGCTAAAGTCACTAGCTCGCGCCCGGTCGCCGCGCACAAAGGAAATTCCGCTACGCCGAAACTCGCCGTGATTCGTCCGACCATAGGAATCTCTGTTTCTCTGAGCGCAACGCGCAAACGCTCTGCCACGTCAGCGCCCCCTTCAAACTCCGTCTCAGGCAAAATAACTGCGAACTCTTCGCCGCCGATGCGTGCCGCCAGATCAATGCCGCGCGTTCCGGCCTGGAGCGTTAAAGAGAGACGGCGGATCGCTTCGTCTCCGGCGTCGTGGCCGTAAGTGTCGTTGACTTCTTTGAAATTGTCTATATCCAGGAGGAGCAGACAAAATGGACGGCTGTAGCGAAGGGTGCGCGACACTTCGCGCTCAAGCTGACGCTCGAAGCGGCGGCGGTTGGCAAGCCCCGTCAGGTGATCCGTGAAAGCCTCTTCCTCGCAGGTGTCCAGGTAGCGTTTGAAGTCGAGCAGCGTGCGCGCACGCGCCAGCAGCAGGTCAATGTCGGTCGGGTCCGTGATATAGCCCAGCGCACCGACCTCAGAGCCACGACGCTGATCCTGCGCGTCGTTGCGCGCGGCGGTCTGGATGATGATGGGCACGAAGCGCGTGAGCGGGTTGGCTCGAACCCTCCGCGCCAGCTCATACCCGTCCATCCTCGGCATCATCACGTCCGTGATAAGCAGGTCCGGCTGGTAAGATTCCATAGCTGCGAGTCCTTCCTCGCCGTCGTTGGCCGTGCGAACGTCGTAACCGGCCATCTCAAGGGCGACCGTCAGCAGCATGCGTTTGTCGGGGTCGTCGTCAACGACGAGGACGCTAAATTTTACTAACATAAATTAGATGAACAGGGCGCGAGAAATTCGGCTTGCGCGCTTCTTTTCTTCGTGCTAGAGTGTCGCTTCCTCAGTTGTTGTCTGCATTCGCGTTCGATTACCCAGCCTTTATTCTCGAATCCGTGCAAGAACTGAGAAAAAGTGTTTACCTCGCGCTTTACTACACAGGACGATTTCCTTACCAAATTTCCGAATTTAACTCTAAGAACCATCTTTTCCAGCGTTTAATACTCGTGAGCAAAGGGGCCGAGGAGCGAAGACGTAAATTGTAAGCACGAGCCGCCTGCTCTTCACGAGAAAAATTTTAAGGAACTAACCCCGATGCTACAAAAACGCGCCTGCGACCTGACCGTCCAAGACCGCGCCTTACATCTGCGCCAGTCTGATTTTGGCAACTGCCTGAGCGAAGATTTGTTGGCACGCTTTGCTGCAAATTCTCTTGCAATTGATTACCGTCGTCGCCGTTTCATCTATCGCTCTAACGATCCGGCTGACGCGCTCTACCTGATTGCGCGCGGGCGCGTCAAGCTCTGTCGCATAGAGGACTCGACGGCGCGCGAAGCCGTGATAGACATTCTATCGGCTGGCTCGCTCTTTGGCGAATCGGCGCTCTATGCTGCCGAGCCGAAGCGCGAAAAATGCGCCATCGCTTATGAAAACTCGCGTCTCCTGCGAATTCCTGTGGGGGATTTTAAGTCGGGGATGGCGGAAAACAGCGCGCTTTATGATTACACCTTCCGCCTCATCGGTCAACGCCTGGCTCGTGCCGAGCGCATGGTCGCAGACTTTGCCCTCGACGCTATCCCGGCGCGGCTGGAAAAACTGCTCCTCGAATTTTCCAAACGCTACGGCGTCCTTGAACTCAACGGCGTCCTGATAGACATCTCTCTGCCCCACCGCGAAATCGCCTCCATCGTCGGCTCCACACGCGAGAGCGTGACCGTTCGCTTGAACGCCATGCGCCGCGAAGGTATCATTGACTTCGTTGATCGCAAGATTTTAATCAAACGCCCGGAATCGCTGGCAGCAGCCTGATTGTCGTGAATCGTAAATCGTGAATCGTAAATAGACGAACGGCTTTTCACGATTCACGATTTACGATTCACGATTTACGACTTATGAATTGTCCGAACTGTGGGAAGCCCGCCGACTGGCAAGATAATCCCAATCGCCCTTTCTGTTCCGAACGCTGCAAGCTGATAGACTTTGGCCGCTGGGCTAATGAAGAATATCGCATGCCCGCCGAACCCGCGCCTTCTGCTGAAAACGAAGAAACACCCGCCACCCCAGACAACCACGACTAAGGACAGCTTGCGAACAGGTTCTCCACCCGGAGAGACCTCTATCCCCTAAAGCGTCTCCCCTGCTAGAATGCCCTGACGATTTAAGACGAAACGGAGAGTGGGTGGGAATGCGGTCTGTTTTTTTCAGCTATCTGCGCCGGTGGACGATCCCCACCTCAACAGGCACGCTCCTACTTTTAATTGCGCTCTTCGTCGCGTGTAATAACGCGCCTGCGCCGGTTGTCGCCGGCGAGACGGGGACACCTTCCGGGCGGACTCTGCCGCGCACTTCTCTTCCGATGCCGCCAACGACGACGGCCAGCAGCAGCAGCAGCGGCGCAAACAACTCGCAAAGCTTCACTCTGCTTAACGATCAACGTGTGAAGCTCTCTGATTATCTGGGCAAAGTAGTCGTGCTCGACTTCTGGGCGACCTTTTGCGAGCCGTGCCGGGTTGAAGCGCCGCACCTGGACGCGCTGCAAAGACGTTTTGGCGAACAGGACTTACTCATCATCGGCCTCAATGTCGGCGGCACGGACGACCGCCCAGAGATTCCCCGGTTCGTCCAACAGTTGAACATCAAATACACGCTCGGCTTTCCAGAACCGGAGATGGTCAACCTGTTCATGGGAAGCGACGAAAGCATTCCCCAAACCCTGGTCTTTGATCGCCAGGGTCGAATCCTTAAACACTTTGTCGGCTACGACCCAACAGTTTCGGCAGAGCTTGATCGCACCATTGAAGAAGCAGTGACGAGTGATAAGTGATGAGTGATAAGACAAACGCTCTTACTCATCACTCATCACTCATCACTTATCACTTATTTTATGCCACGTGACATCCCCGTCGGTAATGGTTCCTTGCTCGTCACCTTCGACGAGTTGTATCGAATCCGCGACATCTACTTTCCACACGTGGGTAAGGAGAACCACTCGGAGGGTCATCCGTTTCGCTTCGGCCTCTGGGTGGATGGGGAGTTCTCCTGGATTAGCGATAAAGATTGGACGCGCGAGTTGGGCTACGCAGATGAAACTCTCGTCACGGACGTGCGTCTCGCCAATCAGAAACTTGATGTCGAGATAGTCTCAAGCGACGCGGTTGATTCGCAGGAAAATATTTTCGTCCGCCGCATTGCGCTCAGAAACACCGGAGAAACGCGGCGCGAGTTTCGTCTCTTCTTCCATCAAGACTTTTACATCTCCGAATCTGAAGTCGGCGACACGGCTTACTATGATCCTGAAACTCAGGCGCTGATTCATTACAAAGGGCGGCGATACTTTCTCATCTCAACGGACGCTTCAACAGGCGTTGAGACATTCGCCACCGGGCGCAAAGCTTTCAAGGGCGCGGAAGGAACATGGCGCGATGCGGAAGACGGCCACCTGAGCGAAGGCGCGATCACGGAAGGCTCTGTTGACTCGACCATCGGGCGCACACTTGCCGTTGAGGCCGGAGAGACGCGTGAGATGTTCTACTGGATTGCGGCGGGAACATCCTACAGCGAAGTCGCGCGCTTGAACCGGCTGGTGCGTGAACTCGCCCCGCGCCGTTTGCTGGAACGCACGGAGGATTACTGGCGAGCGTGGGTCAACAAGAACGAGACTGATTTCGGCAATCTGCCCCCTGAAGTCGTCCGCCTCTACAAACGCTCTCTGCTCGTCGTGCGAACACAGATAGATCACGGCGGCGCAATCCTCGCCGCCAACGACTCTGATGTGACGTTGCGCGCAACCGATCATTACAGCTACCTGTGGCCGCGCGATGGCGCGTTGGTCGCCTACGCGCTCGACCTTGCAGGCTACAGCAGTTTGCCGCGCTCTTTCTTCGATCTCTGCGGCAAGATAATCACGCCCGAAGGATATTTCTTGCAGAAGTACAACCCGGATGGCTCTGTCGCTTCAGGCTGGCACGCTTCGTGGGACCCGCACACCAAACATCGTCTCGTGCCGATTCAGGAAGATGAGACGGCGCTCGTGCTCTGGGCATTGTGGAATCACTACGACGAATTCCGCGACATAGAGTTCGCAAGTCGTCTTTATCGTCCGCTGATTACACGCGCCGCCGATTTTCTTGTGAGCTTCCGCGATGCTGAGACCGGCTTGCCGCAGCCTTCTTGGAACCTGTGGGAAGACCGGCGCGCCGTACATACCTTCACCTGTGCGACGGTCGTCGGGGGTTTGCGCGCGGCGGCAAACTTTGCGACGCTGTTTGGAGAGCCGTTGGTAGCCTTGAAGTACGAACAGGCTGCCGGTGAAGTGCGCGATGGAATGCGAGCGATTCTCTATCGCAAGGAGCTTGGGCGCTTTGCCAGATCAATCATGCCCGTAGCAAGCGGTGGGTTTGAAGTTGACGAGACGCTTGATGCCTCGCTCTTCGGCATCTTCTACTTCGGCGCGTTTGCCCACGACGATCCCTTAGTGCAGGACACTATGCGGGCAGTCGAGGAGCGTCTGTGGGCGAAGACTGATGTTGGAGGCTGCGCGCGCTATGAAGGCGACGGCTACATGCGCGTGACGGATGATGTGGAGAAAGTTCCCGGCAACCCCTGGTTCATCTGCACGCTCTGGCTGGCCGACTATCGCATCGCGTCGGCGCGCACTTTGGAAGAACTGGAGAGAGCGGTGGAGATTCTTGAATGGGTGACAAAGCGTGCGCTGCCTTCTGGCGTGCTCGCCGAGCAGGTTGATCCTTTGACGGGCGCGCCCCTTTCAGTCTCGCCGCTCACATGGTCGCACTCAACCGTTGTCGCAACCGTGATCGCATATTTGCGAAAGCTTGAAGCCCTGCTTGAGTGCGAAGCTTGCGGTCGCCCACTCTTCCGCTATGATCGTCGCGCGCGAAGAGTGTATGGTTAGATATGGATAAGGTTGATTGATGGAAAGCACTGGAAGATTTATTGGCGGCAGGTGGACGGCGCGGGTTGAGTTGTTGCCGGGTGAGTTTGAAGTCTTCACGCGGTCGGCGCGGCGCGGCTGGCGCATGGGTCAGCTTGTCTTCACCAATCAACGATTCATCTGGCGGCCAAAGTTTAAGCGCAACGCTGAGATGTCGGACATTCTGGTGATTCCGCATGAGCGCGTGATGGGTTGCGATGTGGCGCGACCCTGGCAACACCTCTTTCTAGAACGCGCGCTCCGCCTGCGACTGCAAAGCGGAGAGGCGATTCTTTTGCTGACCGGAGACGTGGAAACCATCTTGCCGCTGGTGCGCGATTACATGTCGCGTGGGCGTTATAAGCTGGGCGAACTATTTAATCGTGAATCGTGAATCGTAAATCATCGAACAGTCTTTCTTCTACGATTCACGATTCACGATTTACTATTTACGAGCTTTGTAGATAATGGGGTTGTTGTGAGAAAAGCTAAAATCCTTGCCACGCTGGGGCCTGCATCGCGTGAGCCTGCGCTGCTTGAGGCAGTGTTGGCTGCCGGAGCCAACGGCGTCCGCATCAACATGTCGCACGGCACGCAGGACGAGCACGCGGAGAACATCGTTCGCGCGCGCGCTGCCGCCGAGAGGATGAAACGCCCGCTCTCCGTCCTGGTTGATCTTTCGGGGCCGAAGATCAGAACGGGCGTACTCAAGAACGGCCAGCCCGTGCAACTCGAAGCCAACTCGATTTTCACGCTCACCACGCGCTCCGTTGCCGGAGACGCACGCGAAGTCTCAACCAACTACACAGGCATTGCACGCGACGTTAAGCCGGGCGCGCGCCTGCTGCTTGACGACGGGTTGATTGAGCTTCACGCAGAGCGCACGACCGATACGGATGTCGTCTGCCGTGTTATCAATGGCGGTGTGCTCGGTGAGCGCAAAGGCATTAACTTGCCGGGCGTTGCTCTTCCGATTCCCTCTTTGACGGATAAGGATCGGCGCGATCTACAGTGGGCCGTGCGGCAGGGCGTTGACTATATTGCGCTCTCGTTTGTGCGTCGCGCTCAGGATTGTGTGGAAGCGAAAGCGATGATTGAGAGCGCTGGAGGTCGGCAGCCGCTTATAGCCAAAATCGAGAAGGCCGAAGCGATAGATCATCTAGCGGATATTGTGGACGCCGCAGATGGCGTCATGGTTGCGCGAGGCGACCTGGGGGTAGAGACGAGCGTTGAGCTTGTTCCAGTTTATCAGAAGCGCATCATTGAGCAGGCTAATCTGGCGAGCAAGTTCGTCATCACCGCGACGCAGATGCTGCAATCCATGATAACTAACCCGCGCCCGACGCGCGCCGAAGCGTCGGACGTGGCGAACGCCGTCTGGGATGGCTCAGACTGTTTGATGCTCTCGAACGAAACGGCGATGGGGCAGAACCCTGTGGCGGCGGTTGCGACGATGGCGCGCATTATTGAATCCGCAGAGATGGGCAGAAACACCGGCTCAAGCGGGGCTTCTAAATGGGCTGGCAAGCAATCGGGCAAGTTCAGCCGCGCGCTCTGCGAAGCCGCCGCGTTTGCCGCCGAAGAGATGAGCATTAAGACAACGGCGGTCTTCACGGAATCCGGCTTGATGGCGCGCCGCCTCTCGGCGCTCAGGCCAGACCAACGCATCGTTGCGCTGACGAATTCGAGAGATGTGCAGAATGAGTTGGCCTTGATCTGGGGAGTCGAGGCGCTTGTTCACCCGTCGTGCGAAACGACGGAAGATATGGTCAAGACCGGCGACCGCGCGCTGCTTCAAGCAGGCATCGTGCAACCGGGCGAGATGGTCGTGCTGATGGCAGGTAAGCTGTCGGGGCTGGGCCTGTCGAGGTCTGTTAAGCTGCACGAGATCGGCGACGCAGACTCGCAGCAATAGTGCGGATTACAATTAACCACAGATAAACGCAGATGGACGCAGATACCGAGTTTTAATCTGATCTGCGTCCATCTGCGTTTATCTGTGGTTAATTTTGATTTCGCGTAGAGTTAATCGGCGCGAATCATCTGGCCGACGGAGTCTTTGTTGCCGGATGCGTTCTGCGCTCCGCCTGGAGCCTGCTGCGGGTGTCGCCAGTTGTCTAGGATTCCGACCTGATGCACGCATTGAAGTGTGCAGGTCGGGGCGCACCACTTCTCTGTGTTGTATTCGCGCTCGAAATCTTTCATCGTATATTCTTCGAGCGGGATGCCCGGATAGCCGCGCTGCTGCGAGCACCAGTGAACAAGACCTTCCTCGCAGATATAGAGGTAGCGCGCTCCGGCGCGACAGCGCCATTCGTAGGGCTTACCTTCGGCGATATTATCTTGAAACCAATTGAGGCGGGCGTGATCGCGGTTGCCGAGTTTCTTGACCTGTTGAAAAATCTCTTTCTCTTTCTCGTTCAGAGGCTTCAACGTTCCGTCGTGATCGTGTATGACGCCGACGGTGCTGGAAAAGCCAAGCTCGACGGCGCGGCGCGCAATGACGAGCGCGTCTTCAGGCGTCTTGATTCCGCCGCCGATGACGGAATTGATGTTGACGTGAAAGTCCGCATGCTCGGCCAGGTGCTGCAATTTCTTATCCAGATTCTTGAGGCTCTTCTTAGAGACCTCGTCCGGCTCGACGTTGTCTATGCTGATCTGTAGATACTCCAGGCCCGCGTCGTTCAAACGCTTGATGCGCTCGGGCGTGAAGTAGTAGCCGTTGGAGATTAGCCCGGCGATCATCTTGTGCGAGACTATGCGGCGGATGATGTCGTCCAACTCAGGGTGCATCAAAGGCTCGCCGCCTGAGATGGTGACGATTGATGTGCCGAGTTCCGCGAGTTTATCCAGGCGGCGATTCATTGCATCGAGCGGCACGGGATTGGAAACTTTATCGTACTCGTTGCAGTAGCCGCAGGCGAGATTGCAACGCCGCATCGGAATGATGTGCGCGAGCACAGGATGCTTCGTCGAGAGCAGGGCGCGCGAGATGAAGGCCGCCTCGCGTAGTTTCAGCTTGAGAAATTTGCTTCTCTTCATTCCAGTCCTAAGCGACTACTTCCGAGTTTCTAAGTTTTGTTTGCGCCGCCCGGGGATTTCACCGCGCAGGATATGCGAGACGCAACGCCTTTGGCAAGAACCGCTGGCGCGTAAAACCAAACAGCGAAGGGCTTCGGTCTTTCAACCCCGAAGCCCTTTGCTTCTAATTTCACCGAACCAAATTTTAGGCTGGAACGATTGTCACGCTCTTATCGAGCTTCAAGAAAAACTCTTCGAGCGGGATGCTCGCGTTGCGCTGCAAGTTGGTCAAGCGCACGGAGGTCGAGTCGTCGTTCTTCTCAACCACTTTGGTCTGCACGGGCATTCCGCTGGCATCAACCCAGGCTTCAGCCCATTTGAAACTGGCTCCGCCCTTCGGCACGAGTTTCACATGCTGCGTGGAAACGCCACCATACAGAGTTTCCGGGCCCATGTCCTGCACATCGTAGCGCGCCGCCAGTTGCGCGCGCGACATATTCATGAACTCGAAGGCGACGCTGGATTTGCCTCTGCCCGTTCCAGCTTTTCCCTTATAGGCCATATTGAGGCGCGGGCGAAAGAGCGTAAACTGCCCGTCAGCAACGGCCAGAGTCTCTTTCTGCGGGTAGCTCCAATCAACGCGGACGTAAGCGTTGCGTCCAGCCGCCGGAACATAAAGCACAACACCTCTATACTTGTCTTCGTCTCCGATTTGCGCGTTGTACTTCACCATGTCAACGCTGGCGCGCAGCGACCTTAAAGTTTGATGGTTGCGCTCCAATTTATTCAACACAGAACTGACTAAACCCGCGCCCTGCGCATTAACATCTGTAGGAGAGCTAACAGCGACCGTCACAAGTAAAAGTGCAACCAAGAGGGTTAGGGGAACAAGTCTCTTCATAAAAACTCCTTCTGGAATATCAGACTCCTGGGGCGGAGACTGAAAATCCCGCCGATTATCTGTGGATGATTACCGTATGTCAACCTCATAAGCGACGATTTTACCGCTTGCATCCAGCCTCGGCTCGACGTTTATAACCTCTGTATCAGTGCGACCAGTCAGCGCGCGAACGCGATTTTCGATCTCGTTTTGAGCCATTTGAGCCGGGAAATTACCTCCAACCGGGAGGATAATCTTCGAGGCAACCGGTTTTTGATGCCCGGCGACACCTGCCGGTTCGCCATTAGACCAATTCTTCATGCCTGAGCCGGAGTCAAACCAGTTCTGCGGGGTCAGGAAAATAAAGGCGAGGATCAACGCGCATAACACGTCATATTGCCAGGTATTTCGTGCATAACCCCAGAAGAAAAGCTTCTTAATGGTGCGAAAAATATAGCTCATTGCTTACCGAAGAAGTCTGATTAGCCTGAAGTCGTATTTGGTAGCCAACTGTCGGATTTAACCTGCGCGCGTGCGACCCGTGCCAGCATCTTTCGACCCTTAAATCGGCCTTTTCGACTTCCAGCCAATTTACATTTGCACGTTCTGTGCCGGTTCGATGATCTGCCCGTCGCGCATCTGCACGATATGTTTGCACATGGCGGCAGCTTCCGGGTTGTGCGTAATCATGACGATAGTTTGATTGAAGCGATAGTTCAACTCCTGAAACATGTTGAGAACGATGGCCGAGTTCTCCGTGTCCAGATTGCCGGTCGGCTCGTCTGCGAGGATGATGGCAGGCCGCGTGACGACGGCGCGAGCCAGAGCCACGCGCTGCTGCTCACCGCCCGAAAGCTCAAGAGGCTTGTGGTGCATCTTGTCTTCAAGGCGAAGAAGGCTTAAGACCTCGCGCCTTCTTTCCGGGTCGTCCTTGCCATTCTTGCTGTGTATGCTCTCGGCCAGACGCAGATTCCCTTCAGCCGTGAGGGTCGGGAAAAGGTTGAAGCGTTGAAAGACAAAACCTATCTTGCGGCGGCGGATGTCGGTGCGCCTGGCATCCGAAGCGGCGGTCATATCCTCGCCGTCAAGGACGATGCGCCCGCTCGTCGGCGTCAGAAGTCCTCCCAGGAGATGCAGCATCGTTGACTTGCCGCAACCCGAAGGCCCCATAATCGCCAGGAACTCGCCCTCCTGCACCTCAAGCGACACGCCGCGCAACGCGGGCACATCAACCTTGCCCACGCGATAAACTTTCTCGATGTTCTCAGCCTGTAGGATTGTTCGCATGCTTAGTGATAGGTGATAGGTGATTAGGTGATAGGTGAAAGTTTTTTCTTATCACCCATCACCTATCACCTATCACTCGTAAGAAAGTGCGCTCACGGCGTCTAGGTTTGCGGCGCGGACCGCAGGGTAGAGCGCGCCGATTGCTCCGCCCAGTAGTCCGATTGAGGCGGCTGCGATTGCCCAGCCCCAGCCATACTCGAAGACAAGCCCGTAGGCGCGATGAATCAGAGCGCCTGCTATCAACGCCACTGTGAAACCTAAGACGAGTCCGAGCGAGCTAATCAAGATGGCCTCTTTTTCAATCACACCGATGATGAAGCCGCGCGATGCTCCCATAGCTTTTAAGATTCCGATCTCGCGCGTGCGCTCCGTGATCGTCGTGTACATCGCCAGCATGACGACGAGCGCGCTCACGACAGCCGCCAGCCCGACGAGCACTTTCAAAAAAAGTCCTAAATAAGGAATGCTCTTTTCGATACTGGTGAAGACATCGCGCGTGAACTGAATCTTGTTTCCGGGCAATTCCTGGTCAATGCGCTTGGCGAGCACTTTCTCGTCAACACCATCTTTGCTCTTAACCAAAATATACGTGCATTTGTCGCTCGGAACTTCGAGCGCCTTCTGCATGCCGCTGAGAGACAACTTAACGCGCGCACCGGATTCGGGCGTGTAAATGCCCGTTACGCGATACGGCTTGTCGCCGAAAAGATTGACGGTGCTGCCGACACTGAGGTTGCTGTTACGCGCCTTCGTCTCATCAATCACGGTTTCATCGTCAGCTTCGGGAGGGCGTCCACCCTCCAGAATGCTCATGTTGTTCATCCGGGCAAACGGCGTCCAGTCAATGCCCTCTATCTGCTCGAAGCCGAATCCAGCCCCGCCCTGAAAAACGTAGCGAATCACAGGCACAGCCGACTCAACGCCCCCCACAGCCTGCAACCTCTCAACATACTTCGTGCTGAGATTGGCTGACGAGCTTGTCATGTTGTCGAGCGTGCCGGGTCGCGTAAAGATAATTTCGGCGCGCAAATTCTGAGAACGCCGCTGCAAGTCGTTCGACATCCCGCGCGCCAGCCCCGTGAACAGCATGACGAGCGCGACGCCGAGCGCAACTCCGACCACGCTCACAAGCGAGCGAATCGGACGCTGGCGAATATTGGCTGCGATGAGATTATCCATTGGAAATCAGTGACGAGTGACAAGTGACGAGTGGCGAGCAAGAAATGTTTTAACTTGTCACTCATCACTTGTCACTGCCTTTCGCTCGTTGCTTCTCGCGTTCATCCAAATTGAGTTCCGGCAGTTTCCACTTGTTTTCCAGCACGAAGATATTCGGTTGGTATTCACGATCAAGTACGACCGCTTCAGGCGCTTGATAGGTAACGCTGAGCTTGTAGCGGTCGTGCGGGCGTGTCAGCTCTATGCGCGAAGGCATCACAAGGCGACCGTCTTCGCCGAAATTTTTCGGGTCTGTGTAAGAGACATCCGAGACAAGCATTCCATCTTTATCGAACGTCTGCACGCGGGCGAGACGGATGCCGCTGACGCGATCAAACCAGAAACGACGCAGGAGTCGCGCGCCCGTATCGCCACCCGGCGCAAGCTCGTCCAGCAGATAGTAACCGCGCACGACGCGCTCGTCCTTCTTGGCGCGCGGGCGCGTGTCAGCTTCCTCCTGGTAAAACTCTGTGCGGGCATAAACCAGGCCGGATGCGTCGCGCGGCTGAATGGGAAGAACCATCAGCGCATCTGTGAAATGCTGCGGGCGCAGGCTGGAGAGCACACTCACGGTTTGCTCATCCTTGTTTCCCTTTTTCTTTTTGTCGCCCTTGCTGTAATCGTTCATCGCCAGCTTCGGATAGACGGCGGCATTCGTTCCCAGCACGAAGCGACGAAGCTTCTCGTCTCCTTGAACGACGGCGACGCGGAAATGTTCTCCATCGGAGGTCATTTGCGCGATGTCGGTCCCGATAAACGGAGCTTGAATCCTAAGATAAATCTGGCCGGGGCGCTGCAAATAAACAGTCCCGTCAGCCGTCTTGTATTTCTCGGCGAGGCCGGATTCGGCAAATGAGTTGTCCTGAATCTGTATGTCAATCTTGCCCTTGATCGAGCGCACGGCGGCCAGACGATTAACCTCTGCGATGAGCTGTGGCGTGTTAGCTTCCGTCAGAGGCCCAAGCAGCGGCGTCACCGTCACCTTAACCTTGACGCCGAACAGAGCGGCACAGCCGCTCGTCAGAGCCAGGGCAAGCGCGAACAGGAAAAAGCGGGCGAGGTGCGAATGAGACCTTTTCGGCAAAGAGAATGAATTAAGCATTAACAAATTTATGGCTACCTGATGCTACTACACAACCACTGATTATCATGATAAGAATTAAGCCAAGCAAGCTAACAAACAGGTTCGGCATTGTCAACGAACGCATGACACCTTAAAAAGAAGCCACAGAGACACAGAGAATGCAGAAGGATTGGAAATCATTCTCCCTCTGTGTCTCTGTGTCTCTGTGGCAATAGATATAATGATTTCATCCTATCCTCAAGACACGGCGAGCGGCGTCTTTCGTCGCGTGTTCTTCTGCTTGGCGTCCATGCGCTTGATAAAGGCGTCCAACCCGTACAAGCCGAACCCAGATGAGAGGCTTGCTATCCGTTCCACATCCGTCGCACCGAATGAGCCTTCAAGCGCGCCGGTTGAAAGAAACGTGGTCGTCACCTGCTCGCTCCTGGCGTTGCGCGCTCCGAGGCGGGCTAGCCAATGGCAGACGGCACGATAGACGAACCAGTAGCCGATAAGATTCGGCCCCGGCAGAGGCGCGAGCAGCAGCGTCAAAGGCGAGACAAGCGCGTTAACGACGAACCAGAAGGTATGCCGTCCCTGTCGCCCCTTGAGATAATCTCTCCACAATGTGCGCGCCTCTTCCTCCTCGAAGGTCGGCGGATAATAAAGCTCTATCTCGCCCACTCCGCGCAAAGACCGCAGCACAGGCTCATCCGGCGAGATGCGCTTCTGCAACCACTCCCAGGCGCGACGCATACGAAGCCCCACACCTTTCTCCGACTCATTCAAAGTCACCTGCAAACTTTTATACTTTCGCTCCACCCATCCACCAACGCCACGACGCGGCGCAACCGTCTCAGACTCGACAACTGCCTCCGGCCCCTCCGAATAGAAAACGCACTGCCCATTATCAAGACTCAACAAATAAATCTTCACTTAGCACTCCATGAATAGGGGTCGGGGCCGTGGGCCAGGGGACGGAAAAGAAAAACGGTTTTCACTGATCCCCGACCCCCGACACCTGGCCCCCATTCTCTATCCCCCGCTTTTAACTTTCTGCCGCTCTTCGACAAGCTGCCCTAGAACTTCATTCACGACTTCTCCGGCTGTGCCATCAAGACCAGGATTCCGCTCGGCCACGCCCTTCCAAAACTCATCAAGCCCGCGCACGCCCGCGCGCTCAAAAGCAAGCGCCTGCACGAGCAGATCAATCACGTCCGCAGCCTTCACCAGGCGCGCTTCCAGGCTCTCGCGCTCCTCGTAGTCTTCGTGCAGCGCGTTGTACATCTCGGCCACGCCGCTTGCTTCAATTCCGCCAACGATGTCCTCAAAGGCTGCGCGCTCGGCGCGTTTCCTCGACGCCGCGCCGAAATACTCGGTCGCCGTGCGCGGCATGTCGCCGACGCGCACCTCCGCCCAATCGTGCAGGAGCGCAACTCTCAAGACGCGCTCCATGTTGACTGCAACGCCCCGCGCAATCAACTCATCCGCCAGCAACATCGCCGCGACCGCAACTCCGTAAGAATGATCCGCAACGGACTCCGCGCCCGGCGCGATCCCACGCAGCATCCAGCCCGTGCGCTCCAGTCCCTTCAAACGCTGTAGCTCGATCAGTGTAGAAAGCATTTTAGATTTGCGATTTTAGATTTTTGATTGGAAAAGGATAAAAGATTTTTTAATTCTTCATCCAATCGCAAATCAAAAATTCACACAAAAACTTTTCCCGGATTAAGAATGCCGTTTGGGTCAAGCGCGTGTTTGATCCGCTTCATCGCCTCGATGGTTGGAGCGTTGATTGCCATCTCAAGGTAAGGCGCTTTGACGTAGCCGATGCCGTGCTCGCCGCTGATCGTGCCGCCTAAGCTCACTGCGACGGCGAAGGTCTCACGCACGGCTTCGCGCGCACGACGGACAGCTTCCTTGTCCTCGCGGTCGCACATGAAGTTGACGTGAATGTTGCCGTCGCCCGCATGCCCGAAGTTGACGACAAACGTTTCGTGTCTTAGACCTATCTCTTCGACGCGCTCGATTAACTCAGGCACGCGCGAACGCGGCACAACCACATCCTCATTGAACTTGAGCGTCCCGAACTTCTTGATCGCAGGCGATAGTGCGCGCCTGACATCCCACAAGCGGTCTTCTTCTTCTTTGGTTGCCGCGCGAATCAAATCGTACCCGCCACCATCGCGTAAAACTTCTTCAACTACGCGCGAGGCGCGCTCGACCTCTTCGGTTGACCCGTCAACAGAGACGAGCAGCAGCGCGCCGGCATCCTGAGCCAACCCGAAGGCGTATTGCGATTCAACCGCCGCGATAGCGTTGCGGTCTAGCACTTCAATCGCTACGGGCGTGATGCGCGCACGCGAGAAGCGCGCGACCGCAGCGCAGGCTTCTTTCATTGAATGGAAGGCGGCGCGCACAGTGCGCGTAGCTTGGGGGAGCGGCAGCAAGCGCAGAGTAGCTTCCGTGATGATGCCGAGCATACCTTCCGAGCCGCACATTAACCCGGTCAAATCAAACCCGACGACGTTCTTGCTAGTCTTCCCGCCCGTCTTGATAATCTCGCCCGTCGGCATGACGACTTCAAGGCCCAGAACGTAATGCTTCGTCACTCCATACTTCGCGGAGCGTATGCCGCCAGCGTTCTCAGCGATGTTGCCGCCGATGAAAGATTCTTTATAAGAGGCAGGGTCGGGCGGGTAGAAAAGCCCCTGGGCCTCGACTGCCTGTTGCAGAGCGTAAGTTGTCACGCCGGGTTCGGTAATGACGTAGAGGTCGTCTGCGTTGACTTCCCTGATCCGGTTCATGCGATCAGTGCCGATGACGACGCCGCCTTCAACGGGGACAGCGCCCCCTGTGTAACCGACGCCGCCGCCGCGCGCCGTTACAGGAAAGCGCGCCTCGTTAGCAAGCCGCAGAATCGCAGCAATCTCTTTCGCGCTGCACGGGAACAAGACCGCTTCCGGCGGAAACTTTTCCTTGACCGCATCCTGCGCGTAAGGCTCTACCTTTTCAGGGTCAACGATGACGTGCTCCGCGCCGACGATCTCTCGAAGACGCTCAAGCACACGAGCGTCAGATGCAGCCGTGCGCGCGCGCGCCTGACCTGTGATGATTCCAACTGAGCGGCTCATACGTTTCGATTCTACACTCCAACTCACCAAATTGCGGAATGCGGATTTCGGGTTGCGGATTAATGAAAGCGAGCGCCTCTTAAATTCGCAATCCGCAATAGAAAGGCGGCGCTGCGATTTCTTCTCACAACGCCGCCTCGATTGTGTATTTCCTCTGGAGTATTACCTGTCGCTATTTTTCTCACTGCGCGGAGCGAACCGTGATCTTGATGCGTTTCTTTTTCACGGGAATTTCCAGCGTGCTGCCAAGCGGCGCGTTATAGACCTGATCGTCCACTGTGATTTCGAGCGGCAACGGCGTGGGCGTGCTGACGGGCGCGGGCTGCACGGGTTGCACGGGCTGCGCTGCCTCTTCAACTGGCAAGGTCTTCTCGCTGGTGCGCGTGAGCAGGTTGTTTGCCACAATGCGCCACGTTCTCGGCGCGCATGAAAGGCGCAGGCCGGGCGCGTCCGTTTCCGCCTGCTCGCCCGGCGCGAGAGCATTGAGCGTAAACATTCCCTCACCGCAGCGCACGCCTCTTTCATCGTAGAACGTCACGCTGCCCGTAATATACGTGTAAAAGAACTGGCTGCGATTCTCGATGATGAAGCGCGCGTTCTTCACAGGCGCGTCCGGCGAGCCTACGAGCGCCTTCGTCAGCAATTGTCCGGCGATTGCCGCGCGCCCCAAAGCGTCCAGCGCCACCGGCTGCTCTTCGAGACTGACGCGCCGCTCATTTCCTGCATCCTGCGCTGTCGCCGCCTGCTGCTGCGCGCGAACGTTCAGAGCAACGCAGGTCGAGAGCGCAACGCACATCACCATAATTTTTATTCTCACGTCGTAATCTCCTCAGTTCGAGTGCGGGCGGATTTCGGATTGCGGTTTAAGAATAGAACGGCTGTTTCCAATCCGCAATCCGAAATCCTCATTCCGCAATGGAGAGGGGCAGAAGCGAAGAGGCGTGCGGCAAGATGTAGCCTTGAGCAGTTTCAGCTATTCGCGCGAGGGCTTCATCAACGGAGCGCGCGGGAATCAGACGCATCTGCCGCGCATCTTCGTCCGCCAACTTTGAAATGAGATGCACGCGAAACTTCTCCGCCTTGACGAGCAGCGACCAGGCCGTCTGGCCGCTCACTTCGTAATGCTCGCGCAGTCGCGTTTCGAGTTCGCGCGAATCAGCCACGTCAAACCATTTGAGAAAACCCGCGCGCCCGAAACCGTCCGCGCACTCCGCCACGAGAATGATGTCGCCGCCTTCGAGACATGCGTGCGCGGCCATGTCCAGGGACTTGTGCGCCTGAATCAGGTTGATGTCCCAGGGCGAGCCGCCGCAACCGGCGATCACAACCGCGCGCTTCTCTTCAATCCTGACCGAATGTTCTTCCATATACTCCACGCAAGCCCTCCTGTGCGCCGCGCGCCAGTCGCCAGCATAAACTCTACGGGCGCGCCCGCGCTCATCCGTGACCGCGTTAATCAGAAACGACGGCGCGACGAAGCCCGCGATGCGCTCGCACTCTTCATGAACCGCATTGCCTTCGAGCAGCCCCGTGCCGACGCCCGCGCGCCGCCCACCGCGCTCAAAGTCCAAAGCCAGCATGTGTGTCGCTTCAATCGTTTGCGCGGAAGCCAGGCCCGGACAGATGCTTTTACGCCCGCCCGTGAAACCGGCGAAGTAGTGAAAGCCAATCCCTCCGGTGAGAATGATGTGGTCGTGCTCTTTCAGCGCGCGGTTAATTTCAACGGGCGTGCCGCGCGCGGTCGTGCCGAGTTGAATCATGCTCGCTTCATCATAGGCGTCGTGATCGAGCGTCTTGATTCTCTGAAAGATGAACGGCGTCAGCAGCTCGCGCTTTTCCTCCAATGTAACCGCGCGATGAATACCCGTCGCAAAGATGATCTTGATGTCGCCAGGCGAAACGCCCGACTCTATCAGGCGGCGCACGAGAAGATTAACGACCTGCGCGCTTGCCGTAGCGCGTGTCGCATCGGAGACGACAATCAACACAGTCTCGCCCGCCGAGACAATCTCTTCGAGCGGAGGCGAATCAACAGGCGCATCCAGAGCCTCACCGATCAACGCATCCGTGAGCGGCGGCTCGTCCCTCGTTTCAGCTTCAAGAAGACGAAACCGCGCCGCGTCGCAGGTGAAAGAGACAGAGTTGTGCCCGTAGCCTAAGTTGATTTCAGACATAAAAGCAGAATTCAGGAGTCAGAATCCAGAATAATAAGGCGGAGAACCGCTTTTGATTTTCTTTTATTCTGAATTCTGGCTCCTGCTTTTCTTCAGACTCCAAAGCGAATAAGGGCGCGTTCGATTGAGTTGAGCGAAATGAAATCTGTCTGCCCGGCAGCGCGTGCGTCGGCGAGCCAGTGGCGCAACTTGCGTGCTTCCTCAATCGAAGAGATGCGGCACGCGCCCGTCAGCGCGAGCGTCACCAGGCAATCGGGCGCGCCGTGCGTGACAAGCGCCGCCTGTAACGCCGCCTGTTCGCGTAAATCAAGTGTGAGCAGAAGACTGATTTCCATATGAGCAGTTTACAGTTTTCGGTTCTCAGTTTTCAGAGAGCGAGGTTCAGATTTTTCTGAAAACTGAAAACTGAAAACTCTCCTCATTCTCTCTCCGAGCGAAAGCAGGCTGTTCCCGCGTGGCAGAAGTGGAACGTTTCGTCCTCGAAGTCCGGCGTCTCCATCTGGATTGTCAGGTGGTCAACGCCGAAACGATCAAGGAGCTTCGCACGAAGCTCCTTCAAGAGTTCCGCCTGCGAGATTTTCTCCATGTGAATGACGTGCGCGCTCAGAGCCTCGCGCCCTGAAGTGATCGTCCAGATGTGCAGGTCGTGAACATCCGTCACACCGTCCGTCTGTAAGATGGCATCCTCGACCGCCGCGAGGTTGATGTGCGCGGGCGTGCCTTCGAGCAGCACGTTGGTTGACTCCCGAATCAAGTGCCAGGAACTCCAGACGATGAGCAGGCCGATCAGACAACTAAAGAGCGGGTCGGCTGCGTACCATCCTTTCAGCCACATCAGCGCGCCCGCGCAAATTGCGCCGACAGAGCCGAGCGCGTCGCCGATGATGTGCAGGCGCGCTGCGCGCACGTTCAAGTCGTCCTTGTGATCGCCATGCAGCAGCCGGGCGCAAACCAGGTTAATGAGAAGACCGCCCGTTGCGATCAGTATCATCAAACCGCTTCTAACCTCTGGCGGCTGCGCCCAACGTTTGTAAGCCTCGTAGAAGATGAGAAACGAGATGAGCACGAGCGCGACGCCGTTGATTAAAGCGGCGAGAATCTCCAGGCGGTAATAGCCGAACGTCTTGCTCGGAGTCGCCGGACGTGAGCTGAACCAGACGGCGATTAAAGCCAGGACGAGCGCGGCTGCGTCCGTCAGCATGTGCCCCGCGTCGGCAAGCAGAGCGAGCGAGCCTGTCATCCACCCGCCGACAGCTTCCGCCAACATGTAAACGGCGGTCAGCGCCAGCACGATGCTCAAGCGGCGACGACTGCGCGCCGCTCTCCCATGCGAGTGCGCGTGCCGAGCGCCACCTTCATGCCGGTGCGCCACCTGGTATTCGCCGCTGCCGCTCAGTCTCGTCGTTGCCATAAGACTTTTGGATGAAACCTAAAGATACTTGTTTGAGGTGTTAGATTATCAGATTACGGAAACACCCGACAGCCAGATTCTAGCCTGCTTGACGAAGAGAGCAAAGGCTACGGTTTTATCCTGACCATGACTTTGTTGCTGAGAACGCCGCGCAGGTTGATACTTACCGAAAGGTCTCCGGCGTTTCTAATCTCAACGGGGAGTTTGACGACTACCTGCGTGAGCCAATCAAGGGACGGAACTTTTCCAACGTATTCAACCGTGAGCGTGTAAATCTTCTGTTGAGCATCCTCGGCACGGGCAGTTACAACCGAAGCAGTTTCGCCGGGCAATAACTCCAGGTTCGTAGCGAAGAGCACTATGCGTGTCTGTTGATCCTGGCTGAAGTTGTATGCCGTCACAACCGGGAAAGGATCGCGCATCCACGAAACGGAGTCGAGAGCGGCAGCCCTGTTTGAATTCTCTTCCGTGAGCAGAACGGGAGGCAACGGGGGAGGAGGCGCGGGATTCACGCTGATGTTGATGGGGCTTGCAATGCTCTGCGCGCCCGCGCTGTCCGTAGCTATGGCGGTCAATGCGTAGTTGCCCGCTGAAACGTTGTTCCAGGTGAAGCTGTAAGGGCTGGTGGTGTCCGTGCCGATCAAGTTGGCTCCGGCGTAGAAGTCCACCTGTTTGATTGCGCCGTCGCTATCGGAAGCATCCGCGCTGACGGTAATGCTGGCGGGCGCAGTGAATTTTTGTCCGGGCGCGGGGCTTGTCATGCTCAGACTCGGCGGGTTGTTAGGGATAACTACCAGCGTGTTCGAGATTGTTCCTCCTGGATAAGAGGCGGTGATTTTAGCGTCCAGATAGTTTGTGACTGCTTTGGTCTCGATATTGAAAGAGGCTGTTCTTGCTCCTCCCGGAACCGTGATGCTCGAAGGTGGGAGCGCAATTCCGGTGTTGCTGCTCGTGAGTGTAACCTGCGCGCCGCCCGTCGCTGCCGGAGCGGGCAGAGTCAGCGTGGCGTTTGCCGGGCCGCCGCCTCCGACATACAAAGGATTGAGCGCGAGCGAGGCTTGCGCGATGCTTGTCGAATTAAAGGGGGCGATGCCGCCTCGAAACGGACAATAGAGCGGGTCGCCTATGTTGACTATTACCCACTTCAGATATTCCGTGTTTCTGAGAAGCGCATCTCCGACGTTCGCGCCTTCAAAGAGATTTCTAAAGACACCATCCGAGTGAGCCACGCCGTCAAGAAACGGCTCTTCAATCGCTCCACTGGTAACGGTGATTCCTTTCATCACCGCGTTGGCAGACCAATTTGTGCCGCCGCGCACATCAAAGGCTGAAAGGCTGTCTGTGTGGAAGCCTATCGCTCCGGGCTTCCATGTGAAAGCATCGTTGTAATGGTTGAGACTGTACCAGCCAGCATAAAGCGCTGTATCGTCACAACGAAGCGGAGCAGGCGCAGTGCCGAACTCCGCATCCTCACTATCCTCGGTCACTGAGAAACCGGCGCGACGCGCCAACTCCGCGCTCTGGTGTATGTCCCAGTCGCCTGAGCCGTAGCTGTAATCGTTGACGAAGTTGATTCCGCCGCGATTCCTGTCAAAGCATCCATGCCCTGAAAGACCGTTGGTCTCGGCCAGAAGAGCCTTATCAACAAGCCCTTTCGCCAAGTCAACGGTAGCGGCATCCAGCCGCCAGACCGAATAGAGATGTTGAGAGAGGGGCTGCTGCCGGTAGTCCGCTAAAGAGACGAACGGCTGATAGCTGTTGCCCTCGCTTTGAGCATCGGCAAAGTAAGCGTGCCCGCCCGCCCTTTGATTATCACTTGAATATTCATCCCAGATGTCCGCGACCTGCTGGTCAATAGACCTGTCGGGATTGCTTATTTTGTAAGGCGTCTGATAGGCGAAAACGATGTATAGGATTTTATCTTTGCCGACTGCGCTCAGACAATTTTTGAGCGGCGTCTTAACTAAGGAATTGAAAGCATTCAAGTCGCCGATGTAGGTCGTCTGCGCCGAGTTGATGGCGCACCTGTTGCTCGCCGGAATCCCGCGCTTCGACATGTAGTAGTTCGCGACTTCAAGAGACTGAGGCACACTCTCGTTATAGACAACGAGCACTCTTTCGCCAAGCGGGATGGATTGCGCGGCAAGCGTCGCCGAACGGCTCGAAGAGAGGCCGGGCCAGACAACCCAAACTATCAAGCCTGCGAGAACACACCAAAGGCCGAGCGCACCTCTGATGTTGAATTTTGGATACTGCCTGCGAGACATCTAATTTCTCTACCACGCCAAGGAGGAGATTTAAGGTAGGCTGACCGAGCCGGTCGTGTCAATCTCAATCTCAAGGGTGAGCATAAATCCTGCGTCTCGCTGACGTGTTGTGTTATGAGATGTGCTGTCCAGATTAGATCGCGGCGATGTCGAGCGCGGCGTTGAAGTCGCGGTAGAGGTCGTTGAAATCGCGGATCGTGCGTTCGAGCGCATTTGGCAGGCGCTCTATGTCTGTGGAATTGACCACCAGATTGACGTTGTGAACGAAGGCGGCGTGCGTGTCGAGAGTGCGAGATGTTGGAGAGATGTGGACAAAGATGAGACGACGGCGTTCAGCGGGACGCAATGCGTTGATCTCGCTCGTGACGAAAGCTGCGCCCTGCTCGACCGCATCAAACTCCGCCTCAAGAATCACAACGTCCATCTTATCCTCACGCATCCGCTCAAGAGCTTGCGAGGTGTTCTCCGCGACGTAAACCTGATAATTCTCGTCCACCAGCAAACGTCCAATCGCTTCGCGGCGCGCGGGCGTCGCGCACACAAGCACACGACGATGCTCCCACTTGAGCCGCGTTGCGATGCTCTGCTTCCCGGCAACAGGCGAGGCGTTCTTCAGCAACTCGACCAGCAGGCGCGCCAGATCGTTCGGCTCGACAGACGGCTCACCGCTGTAAGCCTTGACAGCCGCCTCATTCTCGCTTTCGTCGGATTTGAAGACCGGAGCCGCCATCGGCGGATTGAATCGCATGTTATCGAGCGCGGGTGTCTCACCGACGCCAATCCCGCTCTGCTGTCCGGTTGAGTTGGCGGACGGCTGCCCGTGAATGATGCTCTGGCATTTCGGACAGCGGACGGTGAAGGGACGCGAAGGAACCTTCGCATCGTCAAGTTGCAAGCGCGTCGTGCATTGAGAACAGACAACAATCATGATGGTTTTTCGGAGTTTGCTCGGAAGAGATTTTGTTACGCCGCACTGCCTCGAAGCGATGAACAGCGCGGACGACTTTACTTATTCGATAGCGCCCAGCATCGAGCCGTACTCTTGAAAGGCTCCGGCTGGCACACTGTCTGGGCGGATGTAATCGTCAGATAAAGAGAGACCCTTGAGCGCGAGCAACAGGTTGTTCTGGTTGGTGGCAAAGGCCAGACCGTCTTCCATCGCCACAATCTTACGCTCGATCATTTCCTTGATGACGCTGTCGAAGTCCTGCATCCCGTCTATCTTTCCGTCGCGCATCGCATCCAGCAGCGACTTGCCTTCGGATTCGCCCTCTTCAATATACTCGCGCGTGCGCGGGCTGGATTTGAGAATCTCTACGGCGGCAATGCGGCCACGACTGTCTGCGCGCGGGATCAAGCGCTGCGAGACGATGTAGCGAAACGTTTGTGCCAGCCGCGTTCGGATGACCTTCTCTTCATTCTTCGGATAAAGACCGATGATGCGGTCAATGGATTTCGAGGCATCAATCGTGTGGAGCGTGGAGAGCACGAGGTGTCCGGTCTCGGCGGCTTCGAGTGCGATCTCTGTCGTCTCGAAGTCGCGCATCTCGCCGATGAGAATAACTTTCGGAGCCTGGCGGAGTGCGGCGCGCAGGGCGGAAGGAAAGTCTTTCGTGTCGGAGCCAACCTCACGCTGATTAATCGTAGAGTTTTTGTGCATGTGCAGAAACTCTATCGGGTCTTCGATGGTCACAACGTGGTAGTGCTTCTTCTCGTTGATGATGTCTATGACGGCGGCGAGCGTGGAGCTTTTGCCAGATCCGGTCGGGCCTGTCAGAAGCACTATGCCGTTACGAAGCTCTGCGATGTCGGCAAGCTGAGAGGGGAGACTGAGCGATTGAAGACTGGGTATCTCCGTCGGGATGACACGCATGACGATGGAATAAGAGCTGCGCTGCTGAAAGATGTTGACGCGAAACCTGGTGCGCGAAGGCAGGCTGTAGCTCAAGTCCGCCGTGCCCGTGTGCGCCAGTCGCTCTGCTGCCTCCGGGTTGCCGTGCATCAGAGTCATTGCGATGATCTCTGTCTGGTAAGGCATCAGCTTTTGCAGGCCGAGCGGTTGAACGGGCGTCAGCTTGCCGTTGATCTCGACCTGCGGAGGCTGGCCGACGCTGAAGTTCAGATCGCTGATTTTGTCAGAGACGAGCAGCATTCGCTCGATGATGGGCGGCAGGTCAAAGAAGGTCATTGAAGGATGGCACTCCGCAAAAGTATGCTGGAAGAGCGACCGCGGGAGACGGTCTCGAAAGGCAAGGGTCATCTCGGAAACAACCAGCAGGCAAAACCGGTCGGCAACTCGCGTTGCTCCGACAACGCTTGATTGTCGCGTATAACAGAGCCAAACGCAAGGAAATTTTGTTGGCCTTGGCGATTTTATTGGGATTTCGGAAGGTTTTGGCTAGAGTCCGGCTAATATTTCCCGTGTGAGGTCTTCAATTCCCGGTTGCGTGGCGAGCAAAAGGCTGATGACGGCAACCGCATCGGCCCCTGCTGCGAGCGTCTCTTGTATGTTTTCGCGTTTGATTCCGCCGATGGCGACGAGCGGGATTTCTCCGACAGATTGCCGCACACGGCGCAGCCCGTCGAGACCAACGACCGGATCAGGATTCTCTTTTGATTTAGTCTCAAAGATGGGGCCGATGGCTATGTAGTCAACCGGCAGTCGCGCAGCTTCTATGGCCTGTTCGACATTGTGCGTGGAGAAACCGATGATGGCATCTTCGCCCAATAGCTCGCGCGCAGCCTCTGGCGGAAGATCATCCTGGCCCAGATGAACGCCGGAGGCTTTGAGAGCTAGAGCGATGTCGGCGCGGTCGTTGATGATGAGCCGCACACCACACGAGCGCGCAACTAGCAGAGCCTCTTTCGCCTGGTTGTAGAACTCGCGCGGAGAGAGATGCTTCTCGCGCAGTTGAATGAACGTCGCCCCACCCGCCGACAAGCGTCTTACTTGCTCTGCGTGAGAGAGACCGGAGAGCCGCACGTCTGTAATCGGATAGAGCTTTGGTAGATTGATTCGCAACTCAAATTCAGGTCAGTACCGCCTGCGGTAGCGGGCGGGTATTGGCGACCATATAACCCGCCCGCTTGCGGCAGGCGGCACTGACTTATGCGCCTAACTGCTGATCGTTTGCGTTTGCGCCGTGTGTGTCTCTTCCTCATCCGGCGCTGGCTCTCTTTCACCAAGAACGACTCGCACTTGATGCGCCTTGCCATCATCCGTGAGCGCGATTTCGAGTGTGGGCTGCTGCACTTCGTCGAGCCACACTTCGGCGACGCCGCGACTGATGCCTAACGGATTTTCAACCTTGATACTGTAGCGCGTCCCTCCGCGACGGTAGTTTATTTCGTACCCGCGCCAGCTTCGCGGGATGCACGGCTCAATTCGCAACTTTTCTCCGCGCAGCTCAAATCCTAGAATTGATTCCAGCGCCGCGCGATACATCCAGCTTGCTGAGCCTGTATACCAGGTCCACCCGCCGCGTCCCGTGTGAGGCGGGACGGCGTACACATCGCCCGCCGCAACGTAAGGCTCTGTTTTGTATTTGTGCAACCCGGCGCGCGTTGAGGCGTGGCTGATCGGATTTAGGAGCGCGAAGAGTTCGCCCGCGCGGTCGCCGTCGCCGAGCTTCGCGTAGGCAATCAAGGTCCAGAGCGCGGCGTGTGTGTATTGCCCGCCGTTCTCGCGCACGCCGGGCACATAGCCTTTGATGTAACCGGGGTCAATCGCACTCTTGTCAAAGGGCGGGGTAAAGAGAATGACCAGACCATCGCCGCGCCTTATCAAATATTCTTCGACGGCAGACATGGCGCGTGCGGCGCGTGTGCGGTCAGCCGCGCCGGAGATAACGCCCCACGATTGCACAATCGAATCAATGCGGCACTCTTCGTTCTGCGCGGAGCCGAGCGGCGTGCCGTCGTCAAAGTAAGCGCGACGATACCAGTCGCCGTCCCACCCCTGATCTTCGAGCGCCTTCTTCAATTTCAACATGTGCTCGCGGTAAGTGGCGGCGCGCTTCAGTTCGCCGCGTGCGTCGCAGAACTGCGCGAAGCCTGCGAGCGTGGTGTGCAGGAACCAGCCCACCCAGATGCTCTCGCCTTTGCCCAGATGACCGACACGGTTCATGCCGTCGTTCCAGTCGCCCGAACCCATCAGAGGAAGCCCATGCGCGCCTGTTTCCAGGCTTCGATCCAGCGCGCGCGCGCAGTGCTCATAGACTGTGGCCTTTTCGCTTGAGACAGTTGGCTGCGTGTAAGACTCGCTCTCTTCCGGCGCAAGCAGCGGCGTTTCGATGAAGGACACAACTTCGTCGAGCACGCCCGTATCGCCCGTCACTTCGATGTAGAAGTTGATGACGTAAGGCAGCCACAAAAGATCATCGGAGAAGCGTGTCCGCACGCCGCGACCTGTCGGCGGATGCCACCAGTGCTGAACGTCTCCCTCCTTGAACTGCCGGGAAGCTGCGCGCACAATCTGCTCACGCGCAATATCCGGCCTTGAATAGACGAGCGCCATCACATCCTGCAACTGGTCGCGGAAACCATAAGCGCCGCCCGATTGATAAAACGCGGAGCGCGACCAGACGCGGCACGCCAATGCTTGATAGAGCAGCCAGCGATTTGTCAGCGTGTCCATCGCGGCGTCCGGCGTGTGGACTTCGACTGCGCCGAGCAGGTTGTCCCAGTGACTGACGACGCGCTCGAATGCCTGGTTGACTTCTGCAACTTGCTTGAACCTGGAAGCCAGAGCGCGCACTTCATCCACACTCTCGCCCTCGCCGAGCAGGATAACTATCTGGCGCGATTCCCCGGGAGCAAGCTCTATAAAAGCCTGCATCGCGGCGCAAGAATCAAGGCCAGCCCCGCTGCGTCCTGAAAGACGAGCGCGGCGCAGCGCAGCCGGGTTCGAGAGCGAGCCGTTGCGTCCGATGAACTCCTTGCGGTCGCAGGTCACACTGCGCTCCGTCTCGCTCATCTCGACGAAAGCGACGCGCGACGCAAACTCGTTGTTGTAAGGGTTGCGCGCCGTAATCGTGCCTGTTGTTTCGTCCACCTCCGTGATGATGAAAGGCGCGCTCGCGCCGCGTTGCACTCCGAGCACAAGCTCGTTGTAGCTCGTCACAGAGAGTCGCCGCTTACGGTCGCTCTGGTTGCGTAGGCGCAGGAGCGAAATCTTGACGGGAGCGTCGAGCGGGACAAACTGCAAAAGCTCATGGGCCAGCCCATGACTCGTGCGCTCGAAGACCGTGTAGCCCTGACCATGACGAATGATGTATGGCCCTGTTTCGCGTATGGGCAGAGGCGTCGGCGTCCAGACTGTTCCCGTCTCTTCGTCGCGCAGGTAGATGGCTTCGCCCGTCGGGTCCGAGACAGCATCGTTTGACCAGGGCGTGAGGCGATTCTCGCGGCTGTTGACAGACCACGTATAGCCCGCGCCCGTTTCAGTCACCTGAAAGCCGAAGTCGTGCCCGTTCGAGATGACGTTGAGCCAGGGCGCGGGCGTCCACTGCCCTTCGCCGAGCACAGTCACATACTCGCGCCCTTCCGGGCTGAAGCCGCCGAGACCGTTGAAGAAGGATAGTTCGGGAATCTCTACGGTCGGCTCAGGGTAAGTGCGCGAAGGATAACGCGGGACAAACGGCGGCGGCAACTCGTTCTCTGCGGGGCGACGCACAAGCTGTTCATCGAGCGAGCCGCGATCTGTGACGATGACGACGCGCGCGACCGTGTGAAGCAAGATACGGTCGGCTTCCGGCATGATGTCCGTGCGGCGCAGGTAAACGCCGCCGGGTTTATCAAGGAGAGCTTGCGAGCCTGTCTTGCGAATCAAAGTTTGCAGGTCTTCGTGCAGCTCCTGCACGTAACTGAGCGGGCGATCATTCAAGATAACCAGATCGAAGCTGAGACCTTTCAAGCGCAGGTACTCGTGCGCGCGAAGTATCTGGCGCACCATGTCGAGTTCTTCCGCTTGCCCGATACGCACCAGGACAATCGGCAGGTCGCCGCTGATGCCGTAAGGCCAGAGGCTCGATTGCGCTTTCGTGTTGAGGGCAAGGGTGTGCGGCTGCGGGCGCAAACTCGGATCGGAATAAAGAAGGCGTCCCGCCAGACGCTGGAAGAGATGTGCCTCTTCCGGGTCCATGTTGAGGTGCAGCATCTCGACTTTCGATTTTGTCCAGGCAAGCCGCGCCTCGCGCTCAAAGGTGGACGTGTCGTGATACTTGTCCGCTAATTGGAGAGCTTGCTCGTAGGAGCGCGCGACCATCGTGGCGAAAGAGACGCGCGCCGTCTCGTTTGGTTTCAGCCGCACGCGCTGCCGCAAGCAAAAGATGGGGTCGAGCACTGTGCCCGTTGTGTTCGAGAGCGGTCGGTCTTCCATCACGGCGACGGGCGCGGAAGGGTCGTGGCCGCGCCCCAGAAAGCGCCCGCGATCCGTTTCATACTGCACCGGCCCAACCGTCTCGCCTTCCGTCACGACCGTATGCACGCCCCACACCAGCTCGTCTTTTTCCGAACGCTGGCGGCGGCGCGCCAGGAGCGAGTTTTCCGAAGGCACGAATTCCGTTTCGATGAAGAGATTGCTGAACGCCGGATGCGCTGCGTCGGCTGCTGCGGGCGCGAGCACGACTTCCATGTAGCTCGTCAACTCGATCTCGCGCGTGCGCGTTGATTTATTTGTGACGGAGACGCGGCGCACTTCCGAATTGTCTTCGGGCGAAACGATAATCTCCGTGTGCGTCAGGATGCCTGCATCCTTGCGCCAGAACTCCGCCTTGTCTTCCGAGAAGCTGACTTCGTATGAAGCGGGAGCGCGTCCCGTCGGTTGAAAGCCTGCGGACCAGACCGCACCGCTTCTGACATCGCGCAGGTAGCAGAAGCTGCCCCAGTGGTCGCGCGTCACGTCTTCGCGCCAGCGCGTGACGGCCAGGGGGCTGCACATGGAATAGCCCGCGCCCGCAGTCGTCACCATCACGGAGTAAGTTCCGTTTGAGAGAAGCTGAACGCGAGGCGTCGGCAAATCAGCCGAGTCGAAGCGGCGCGTGACCGGAGGCAGCGTGCCTCGCACGACGCGGCCTATCAAGACCTCTTCGGCGCGCGGGCGCGTGATCGCAACGTTGACGGGGACGCGCTCCTGCAAGAGTAGCTCGGTGGCTTGCACTAAAGGGTCTGCGTGAAAACGCTCCTGCATGATGTTGCCATTGAGCACATTGTCAATCGCCACGAGGCTCATGCCCTGATGGTGCGTCATGAAGGCTCGAATGATGACGCGCTTCTGACCTTGCGGCAGGCGATCAAGCGTGTAGTCAATGGACTCGTAGAAGCCGTAGCGCCCCAGAGCGCCTTCGCGCGCCAGCCTGTCGAGGTTCTCTTTCGCGGCCAAAGGGTCAATCATTCCTGCGAGCATCGTCGCGTAAGGTGTGATAACGAGGTCTTGACTGAGGCCACGTTTTAAGCCCAGACCGGGAACGCCGAAAGGCCCATATTGATAAATGAAGTGGAGATCGCGCGCGTTGTAGGCCGACTCGGAGATGCCCCAGGGAACGCCTCGCTCATGGCCGTATTCAATCTGTCGCGCGACCACCGCGCGGTAGGTTTCGCCCAGCAGCGTCTCGCGGAAATCGCGCATCACGAGGACAGGCATCAGGTATTCAAACATCGTCGCCGTCCAGGAAACGAGCGCGCGGCGGCCATCCACCGGAGTCAGTTGGCGGCCCAGACGAAACCAGTGTTCCTGCGGCGCGTCGCCTTTGGCGATACTGATGAAGCTGGTGAGGCGCGATTCCGACGCGAGCAGGTCATAGAAAGAGTTGTCAGCCCGCCCGTCCGTGACGTTGTAGCCGATGACGAAAACTTTGCGCTCTTCATCCATCAGGAAACGAAAGTCCATCTCATTGACATACTGGTCGCATTGTTGCGCGAGGCTGCTGATTCTTGAGAGCGCATTTCCGGCGGCAGAAGAAGCCTCTTCGATGATGGAAGCAAGGATGCTCAGGCCGGTGAGCGTTGCGTCTCTCTCTGCGGGCTGCGGCGAGCACTCTTCAATCAACGAGCGCAAAGCGCGTAGTTGCTCAAGCGTTTCCTCGCAGTCTTCAGGGATACTCGATAACGCGGGTATGGAATCGAGCGAGTCTGCCAACACTTGCCAGTGCGAAGCGATTTCCGGCGAGCAGTTTTTGATGATGGGAGCAAAGTGATCTGTCAGCTTGCCTGTCCAGGGCGTGAGCGAATTGAGATCGCGGCGCACGGCGCGCGTCTGGTGAAGCAGGGAGGTCACCCAGTAGTTAAGCTCCTCGAAAATGCTGCCGCCATGTTCATGCGAGAGTGCGCCGACGATGTCTTCGATGATGGCAGCGCGCTGGGCTAGCTGCTCAAAGAGCGCGCTCCATGAGCCGAGCGTTTGCGGCAAATCGCTTGCGACCAGACTCGCGCAAGCCTCCAGCTCTTTGCGTAGCTCTTTAATCGTGACGACCTGCGTGCGTTGTTGGGCGGGATTGAGGCGCGTGGCTGCATCGCGCACGAGATCAATCGTGTCGCCGAGTCCTTTAATCAAGCGAGCATCGAAGAGCGGGCGCTCGGAGATGTCCAGGCAGCCTTGCTTGACGGCGATGAGATGCCCTGCGAGGTTGCCGCTATCAACGGTCGAGACGTATTGCGGCGCGAGCGGGTCAAGGTTGCGCGTGTCGTACCAGTTGAAGAAGTGGCCGCGAAAGCGTTGCAGCTTCTTGAGTGTTGTAAAAGTCAGGCCGAGACGCTCAACGAGTTCGAGCGTGCCGACATAGCCGAAGTCGTGCGCGGCGACCGTTGAGAGAAGCAGCAGACCGATGTTGGTCGGCGAAGTTCGATGCGCGATGACGGGCTGCGGGTCTTCCTGAAAGTTGTCGGGCGGCAGCCAGTTGTCTTCCTGCCCGGCGAAGGTCTCGAAGAATCGCCAGGTGCGCCGAGCAGCGCGCCTTGCCTCACCCGCATCTTTCGCCGCGAGTACCTGACCTTCAACGGGCTTGTGCCGGCTGACCCAATGCGCCACGAGCGGCGATAAACTCCACGCGAGAAGGAAAGGCAAAGCGACTGGCAAAGCAGAGGGCCTCAGCCAAACACAGAGCGCGAGGGCTAGAAACGTAAGCACCTCGGCGGGCCACATGAATCGCAGATACGCTTTGCGGTCGTGCTTGCTCGCTCTTTCGGCCTGCGCCGCCGTCACCCATTCGAGCAGCAGCTTGTGAGAAACGAGCTTGCGATAAACGGTGCGCGCGATGGCGTCAACCATCAAGTACGATTGATGCGCGAGGAAGGTGATGGTGAGCGCGACCTGCGCTGTGTTTGTCCGCACATCGCCCCACACAGACCAGAAGTGGCTCGTCCAGGGAATGCCGCGCGGGTGAATCAGAAGGCTCGTCGTGACGTGAGCGTAAACGGGAAACGCGAGCACGAGCAGCGCAAACAGCGTCCAGATGAGAGCCGAGCCGGGAAGGATAGTCCAAGCAACAACGAGCCATAAGAGAATCGTCGGCGCGACGAGACTGCGCCGCAGGTTATCGAAAACTTTCCAGCGCGCAACAAGCGGCAACTGATTTCGCACCTTGCGACCCTTTGCAACAGGGACACGCGGCATGAGCCAGCGCGCAATCTGCCAGTCGCCGCGCGTCCAACGATGCTGGCGCTTGGCGTAAGTGTCGTAGTAAGCCGGGTAGTCGTCGAGCAGTTCTATATCTGAGACGAGCGCGGCGCGCGCGTAGAGACTCTCGAAGAGGTCGTGGCTGAGGAGTGAATTTTCTGGAACACGATCAGCGAGAGCCAACTCGAAGGCGTCAACGTCGTAGAGACCCTTGCCCGTGTAGCTGCCCTCCGCGAAGAGGTCTTGATAAACGTCAGAGACAGCGGTCGTGTAAGGATCAATGCCGGTGTTGCCGGAGAAGATGCGCGCGAACAGAGAATGCGAGGCGCTCGTCAAAGAGATACTGACGCGCGGCTGCAAGATAGCGTAGCCTTCAACGACGCGCCCCTTCTGGTGGTCGTAGCGTGGGCTATTGAGCGGGTGCGTGATAGCGCCGACGAGTTGACGCGCAGCATCGCGCGGCAGTTGCGTGTCGGAATCAAGCGTGATGACGAAGCGGACGCCCGCGAGAAACTTTTGATTGGCGGGCGCGACGATGAAGCTCGTATCACGCGAGCCGCGCAAATACTGGTTGAACTCATGCAGCTTGCCGCGCTTGCGCTCCCAGCCAAGCCATTTGCCCTCGCTCTCGTTCCACTGTCGCCGACGTAGAAAGAGAAAGAAGCGCTCCGTCTCCTCATTGCCGTAGCGCGCATTCAAATCCGCGATGCCGTGAAGCGCGGCGTCGAGCAGAGCCTCATCTTCAGGCGTCTCTTCGGCGGGCGCGTCCGCGTAATCTCCGAGCAGGGCGAAGGAGAAGTGTTCGTCCTGGTTGGCAAGGTAATGCACCTCCAGTTTTTCAAGGAGCTGCTGCACGGTCTCGACGCTCGTGAACAGCGTCGGGATAACTATAAATGTCCGCGCATCTTCTGGAATACCTTTGGACGTGTCCATGCGCGGCAGCACGTGTGGGCTGAAGAGGCGCGTCACGTCCCAGTTCAAAACGCTCAACGCCAGATCGCTTGCCGGAACAAGCACCAGAAGCGCGCACACGATGAGCAACCCTGGCGGCGCGCCTGAATGATAGACGTAGTAAACAAACCCAAACGCGATCAGCGCGGCGAGAGATGCGAGCGTCCCTAAATAGACGAGTGTCGGATGACGAAGGATGGCGCGGGTGAGCGTTTCATCAAGACGCAGCCGGTAGGCATACTCTTTTTCTAATTCGAGCAGGCCATCGTCCACCAGATAGTAGCCAACGTGTGCGCGCCGCGTGTCTTCCCCGTGTGACTCGTGAGATTGCGCGGCCAGTTCGACAGCGCGGCGCGCAACTTCGAGTTCATCGCTCCTTGTGCGCTTGGCAATGCGCTCGACGGCGTGGCGGTAGCGGTCGCGCGTGGCAAACTCCATACGCGAATATGCGCCCGCCGGGTCATCGCTCAAAATCGGATCAACGAGGCTGACTTCCTCGAAGAAGTCGCGCCAGTCGAGCGAAGAGATCAGGCGCATGCTCGTGATGATGTTGCCGATGGTAACTTGCGCCGTAGCCTGCCGCTGGTGCTCCAAGTGTACGAGTTGCTCTATGCCGCTGCCGCGTTCGCGTAGGTGTTGCTCAAGACGGTCGAGCACGGCGACGACCTTCGGGTCTTGATCGCGCAGCCGCTGAACCAGATGCACGACGAAGGCGCGGCCTAGTTGCTCGCGCTTCTTCCAACGCTCGGCGACCAATGCGGTCAACTCTTCGGCTGAACGTGAAGTCATGTTCAGCAACTTGTCCGCGAGCGCGTCTGCCTCTTCCCGCTCCTCGCGCGAGGCAACGACGCGCGTGGTTAAGCGGCGCAAGTTTTCAACCAGGGCCAGGCGCAAGCTGATGGCGACAGCCCATAGCTCGCCGATGGTCAGCGCAGCTTCGCGTTGATAGGCGCGGATGAAACGGCGCAGGGTGTCGGCATCGAGGCGGCTGTCGGTGTGCGCCACGAGCGCGAGAGCGATGGCGTAGATGCGGGGGTAGCCCGCAAGCTCGCCGCTCGTGAGCTTGGGCAATTCGTAGTAATAACTCTTGGGCAGGTCTTCGCGGATTTCGCGCAGTTGCTCCTCGACGATGTGAAAGTTATCAACAAGCCATTCGGCGGCAGGTGAGATGGTGCGCTCGTTGCTGATTGCCAGGCCGAGAGAGCGATAGGCCGAGATCAGCTTGCGCCTGCTCTCTTCAAGACGAGGCAGAAGCAGGCGGCCCTTCTCAGCTATCGTCGAGACTTTGTGCTCGGCGGCAAGCTGAGCGGCAAACTGCTCAAGACGCTCGATGCTATACAACTCTCCACGAATCGGCTCTTCATCCACGTCAACGGATGCGCGCCTGCGATTCTTGAAGAGCGTCGAGAAGAGTTTAGCCATGCCCGTTTGATTGATTCCCAGTCGCTGTATATTGCGGCTTCGCCGCTTAGCTGTGCGGAAAGCCTCTGGCTTTCCGGCTCACGTCCTCTAAATATTCCGGCGAGGCTACGCCTCGCATTCGGCAAGGCACAGCCTTGCCGAAAATAAAATAGCAGTTAACGGAAAGGCGAAGCCTTTCCGCACAGCTAAGCGGCAGAGCCGCAGCATTGTTGCTTCTCTTTTGAATTAGCTATTGGGGCAATCATACCAAATCATTGTCTTATTCGCCGATCATCCTGTACGCCAGCAAGCGATCACCCTTTGAGACGTAGATCAGTCCAACCGTTTCATCCGAAATGAAACGCTCGTCCAGGTCGCTCAAACGAAGCCGGATGTCTGTCTGCCCTGTGTGAATGTTGACGCCAGCGAGACCATTACCCAAACCTTTCAAGTCCGTGTAGAAATACATCCAGCGCCCGCGCAGAGCAGCCAGACGGTCACGATGCCAGAAGAAGCGCGCGAGCTTGTCAAGCTGATTGGCCGGATCAATCCGGTTGAGCAGGCGTTCGTCAATGTCTGTAGATGAGCTTGAGACAGAGGGGCGCGAGATGCGAGGCCGTGTGGTGGCGACTGTTGCTGCGCTGCGTAAACGCGAGCTGATACCGTAAGGCGAGAAGCGCTGCGAAACGTAATCGCGCGCCGAACTCGTCGCCAGGCTCGTCAGGTTCGCAGTGGATACGCGCGCGGCCAGGCCAGACCATCTGAGGCTGGTCACCGCAGAGCGCGCCAGTTGCACGCCGCGAAAAGCTGTCGTGGCTGCGCTGCCATACCGGAAGTAGAGCGAGGCGGCGCGTGCAGCGACGGCTGCGACTGTTCGGAGCAAGCCTCGACCGGGCGGAGTGTAACGCGCACGCCAGACGTTCGCACCGCTAGTTCTATCAAAGGCGGCGACCTCGTTGCGTCCACCGACGACCGCTTCCCCTCGCTCGTTCATCAACACAAACGCGGCCTCTTCTATCTTGTGCGAAGTGCGAGCGCGGCGCTTGCCCGTCGCCGCGTCAATCAGGATGAGATCGTCGCGGTCTGCCATCAAAACTGTAGACGAATCCGGCAGCGCAAGGTTTGTGATTCCTTTATCCGCGCCCTTGTAGCGCCAGATGGTCTTGCCTGTGCGCGCATCAATCGCGCTCACGCCGTAAGGCCCGCGCTCTTCAATCTCACCGTCACGAAGCCGCGTGAACTGCCCGCCGGTTCGGACGTAGAGCACACCATTCGTCGTGAGTATCATCTCAGGCGTCAAGCCCAAATCCTTAGCTTCCCAGGTTTCCTTTCCAGTCTCGCGCGAAACGGCGCGCACGTGGCCGCGCCCGGAAGTGTAGATGAAGCTCTCGTCGAAAACAGGGTCGGCTTCCGTTAACGCGAGACCTTCTTCGTTGACGCGGAAGCGTTCGCGCTGCCGCTCGTGCCCGTCGCGCGCATCGAGCGAAGCGACGCCTTCATAGAAGAGATAGAGGCGACCATCCAGGAAAAGCGGCGGGTGATAATTATCGAGCGTGTACTCCGTCTTCGCACCCTTATCATCGCTCCAACGCACGGGCATCATCTCGATTTCGCTTTCGACCTTGTATTCCCACAACTCATCGCCCGTCTTCAGATCGAAAACGTGAACGACTGCGCGACGCTTGAAATTATCGCGTGCGCGATCCTTCGCATCCTTGACGAAGACGGCAGCGAGCAGGTTGCTACCCGTGTCAACAGCCATCTGCATCACGCCGCCCTTCACCTTATCGCTTTGCCACAGGGCATCACCCGTCAGCAAATCCACAGCTTCGACGCGCGTGCGATCTCCCTTTTCCAAACTCAGGAGCAGCATGTCCGTGCCCGGCACAGGCGCAACGTCCGTCTCATCCACTTGTACACCTTTACGCCGCCACAAGACCTCGCCCGTCTCGCCGCTCACAGCGTAGAGAGATTTCTCAGTCCCGGCGACGATCACGCCCAACTCCGTCATCTGATAAAAACGGACCTGGCCGTCGAGCTTCGCAGACCAGTTCGGCTCAGCAGCCTTTGCGCTTCCCATGAAGAAAAGAGCGATGAGGAAAAGCAGGAGGAAGCGTCCGCCCAATTTTTGTCTCTTAGAGAAAAGCCCCGATGACATATAATTCAAGCCTCTGAAATTCAAGATGCGAGCAGATGACAGGTCGCTTCGTTTTTGGGGAGACAGGAAAAATGAGCGAGCGTAGAGATGATACAACGGAACCGATTGATCCGTCAGGCGAGGAAAAGGAACGCAAGCCCGGCAGCTACTATTACGATGATTCAACCGGCTATGAGATTTACAAACCGGAAGAGGATGACGAGGAAGACGAAGAGGATTTGTAGGGGCAGAGGCTCACCCCTGCTCGTGTGATTACAAATTAATTCGTGTGAGTAAAGAACGAGCAGGGGTGAGCCTCTGCCCCTACTTATAATTCTTTCCGCTTCGGCCTTTCATTAGCACGCAGCACGCGCTTACGCAGGCGAATCGTTTGCGGCGTGACCTCGACTAACTCGTCGTCGGCAATAAACTCCAGCGCCTGTTCGAGCGAAAGCTCCCTGACGGGCACAAGCCGCATCGCTTCGTCGGCGCTCGCAGCGCGCATGTTCGTCAGCTTCTTTTCTTTGATAACGTTGACATCCAGATCAACCGCGCGCGCGTTCTCGCCGATCACCATGCCCTCATAAACCTTCGCCCCGGGACGAGCGAAGAGCGTCCCGCGCTCCTGTAGATTGAAGAGCGCGTAGGTCGTCGTCTCGCCCATCCGGTCTGCGACGAGCGACCCGTTTGCACGACCACGCAGGTCTCCCATCCAATCGCCCCAGCGCAGGAAGATCGTGTTGAGCAGTCCGGTCCCCTTTGTCTCGGTCAGAAACTCATTACGAAAACCGATCAACCCGCGCGACGGCGCTTCAAACTCCAGACGCACACGCCCCGTCCCGTGATTGACCATCTTCATCATCTGCCCTTTGCGCCGCCCCATAGCCTCCGTCACCACGCCGATAAACTCGTCAGGGCAATCAACGACGACCTGCTCGATTGGCTCAAGGACTTTGCCGTCCTCTTTGTGCGTCAAAACTTCTGGCTTTGAAACCAGAACCTCGTAACCTTCGCGGCGCATCATCTCGATCAGAATGGCAAGCTGCAATTCACCGCGACCTGAAACTTTGAACTGATCCGGCGAGTCGGTCGCCTCAACGCGGATTGCGACGTTGCCCAGGATTTCTTTATCGAGCCGCTCTTTGATCTGGCGCGACGTGACATACTTTCCTTCGCGGCCTGCGAACGGCGAGTTGTTGACACCGAAGATCATCGAAATCGTCGGCTCGTCAACGGCGATCACGGGCAGAGGCTGCGGATTGTCTGCGCTCGTGATGGTCTCGCCGATCTCTATACTCTCAATCCCGGCGAGCGCCACGATGTCGCCTACACGAGCGCGCTCCACAGGCTCACGCTTCAATCCCTCGAAGACGTAAAGCTGCGAGACGCGCGTCTTCTCAATGGAGCGATCACGCTTGACGATGGCGATCTGGTCGCCGACAGCAATCTCGCCCGATGAGATGCGCCCGATGCTGATCCGTCCAACGTAGTCGCTGTAATCCAGGTTCGTCACGAGAAGCTGCAAGGAATCTTCGCGCAAAGCTACAGGCGCAGGAATCGTCTCCACGATCTGGTCAAACAGCGGGCGCAAGCTTTGTGAATCGTCCGTCAGATTCTTCTTCGCCACGCCGTCGCGCGAGACGGCGTAGAGAATCGGAAACTCTATCTGCTCGTCGGTCGCGTCCAAATCCAGAAACAGTTCGTAGATTTCATCAACGACCTCTGCGGGACGCGCGTCATGCCTATCAATCTTATTCACCACCGCAATGGTCGGCAGCCTGGCTTCCAGAGCCTTACGCAACACAAAGCGCGTCTGCGGCAAGCACCCTTCGGCAGCATCAACGAGCAGCATCACGCCGTCTACCATTTTAAGTACGCGCTCAACCTCGCCGCCGAAATCAGCGTGACCCGGCGTGTCCACGATGTTGATCTTCACGTCGCCGTAGCGCACGGAAGTATTCTTCGCCATGATCGTGATGCCGCGCTCGCGCTCCAAATCCATCGAATCCATCACTCGATCTCTGACCTGTTCGTTCTCACGAAACGTGCCCGATTGCCTGAGCATTGCATCAACAAGCGTCGTCTTGCCGTGGTCAACGTGTGCGATGATGGCTATATTGCGTATGTCGTTCCTCTGTTGAGTCATAATCCCTCTGCTATAGATAAAGATGTCAATTTATTTCGCTCGGCGCGAAACTAGATATCTTACCACGTACTTGAAAATTATTCCTTACCGGAGGCAGAGTGTGAAGAAATGCAAGAGCGCGGGCGAAGCAAAGCGAGAGCAACGGTCGGTGTCAACGCAGAGCCTAGTATCCGCTCATCACTTCACATTCCATCCTTGTTCTCGAAGGCCCTCGTTTGGCGCAGAGCTTCGTAGAGCACGATGGCAACGGATGTGGCGAGATTAAGGCTGCGCACATTTGGGTTGAGCATCGGGATGGTCAAACATCTTTCCCAGTTGGCGCGTAACAAATCTTCCGGCAGGCCGCGCGTCTCACGCCCGAATACCAGACAATCATCTGTCTCAAAACGCCAGTCCGTATAATGCCGCTCAGCTTTCGTCGTCAGATAAATGAACCGAGCGTCGGGCAACGCTTCGGCAAGAGATATGAGGTCGCGGTGACGGTGAAGAGAAACCTCCGGCCAGTAGTCGAGACCTGCGCGGCGCACGGCGCGGTCATCAAGACGAAACCCCGTCACGCCAACAATGTGTAGTGGAACGCGCGTCGCCGCACACAGGCGAGCAATATTGCCCGTATTCGGCGGTATTTCAGGCTCGACGAGCGCAACGCTAAGCATAAGAATAGTGATAAGTGATAGGTGATAGGTGATAAGAAGAGCCTTCCTCTTATCACCTATCACCTATCACTTATCACCCCGTTTATAGTCGTCTTCCAACCTCACAATATCGTCTTCTCCGAGGTAGTCGCCGAGTTGGACTTCAATGAGTGCTAGAGGGTAATCAGTCGAGTTGCCGAGGCGATGATTGGTGTTGGGAGGGATGTGTATGTGCTCGCCTTCTTTAAGCTGTAGCTCGCGGTTGCCGCAGACAACATCGGCGATACCCTGAACCACGACCCAGTGCTCACCGCGCCGCGAGTGGCGTTGAAGACTTAAACGTGCTCCGGGTTTGACTTCAAGTCTTTTGACTTTGTAGCCGTCACTTTCTTCCAGCACCTCATAGCGTCCCCAGGGTCTCTCATCAGTTTCGCCTCGCACCGCTTCAACCACCTCCTGCAATTTTGTTTGGAGTTAACGCTAACTCGGAGTTCATAACTCGAAGCTATTGATTGTGAGCATAACGAAGACGCGCGTTGCGGCGCAAGAAGCAAAAGAAGAAAGGAACGGCGCGCTTCGTTGAAGCATTCGCCGTTCCTTTAAGCATGACCTCAATGGGCCAAGTGTGTTGCGTGCGCCTATGGAAGGTTGATGTTGTCCGTTGTCCGGTCGAACTACTTGCCGTAGCCGCCCTTGGAACCCTTTGAGCCTTTCGAGCCCTTCGAACCTTTCGATCCCTTTGAACCTTTCGATCCCTTCGATCCCTTTGAGCCGCCGCCTTTGCTGCCGCCGCCCTTGGAACCCTTCGATCCCTTTGAACCCTTACCACCTTTTTTAGTTGCCATAGGTTGTTGCTGCTCCTTTTCAGTTTGAAGTTAAGTCCACAAGATACTGTATCAACTTTCTTCTTGTGGCCTAGAGTAAGCGGCGCACAACATGTTGGTATATAAACTTAAAGTGCGTAGATGTCAATAACTTTTACTTGATGATTGGAAAAAATTTTAAACTTATAATCGTGAGTTCATCTTCAGTATACTCTTGCTCGACTTCACTTCGCATCATCAAAGGATATGAATTGACTCCTCAGTGACGCGCAAGTAGGTATCAGTTACCTACGAGTCATGAGGCGCGATTTTTAATTCTAGATTTTAATTGCTTGGTGAGAGCGAGCGTCTCATCTGAAGTATGGCGTGAAGACCCACTTGTCTTGGCACTCGATACCGTAATAGGTGATGATTGATTTGCTATGACTGCGACTGGCGACGCCGATGAAAGGCCCTGTCGAGCTAGAAGAGTCGTCTTCATCTCCAGGCGTACAATCTTGAAGGCCAGTGTTGAGAATGTTAGTGATAGCCGGGAGTGGCCCGGCGGCCTGGATAAATGTTTGATCTCTCGTATTGACGACAGGACTTCCGGCATAAGCTATCACCGCGCGCTGAAAATCAAGGAAAGCAGGGTCGGTTTTTCTGATTAATTTCCACTCACCGCTCTTTGAAAGCGGATCGTGCGCGGCCACAGGGCGCAGAACTTGAACTCTCTTCGACCCGCGCGGCACTCCTTCGAGTAGCTCTTCCATAGAGTTAGGCAACTGGTGTGTCGGGTGCAATCGCACGTAAAGCCGGATCGCTTCCGCCACCTCTTCACCGCGCCAGATTGCCTCTTCTTCAAGCGAGCGTTGCATCTGATGCCGGATGCTTGGAGCGGCAGAGATAAGCAGCAGCGCCATGATTGACATCAAGGCCAAGACAGCAATCAGCGTATAGCCTTGCTCGCCTCGCCGATGCGTTGAATGCATTGAGCGAGGCGAGTTGGAGTTTTCAGGTTGAGCGCGCAGCCTTTCCATAGCTGGATTAAGGTTCTGGGTCATTATCATCTGCCGGAGGTTGCGGTGGAGGTGTATAGCGCGGCTGTCCGGGATTGCCCGGATTTGAGCTATCGCCCACGAGCGGCAAGGTATGTTTAATCTTCAGGGCTGAATCAACCACTGTTACCTCACGCACGGAGATACTGGTGACGCGGAATCGCCCGCCGAGAAGATCGCCGCGCTGCACGTTCATAAGCTCCTTGCCGTTTTTCTCTTTCAGGATCGCCGTGTCGTTCGAGCCTGTTCTGAGAGTAACTCCGATGAGAGTGTAGTTCGGCACAGGGGCAGGCATGACGTTGAGCGTCGCGTTGTTGGAGAATAGTTGTCCGTCGCGCGAGCGCACCGTGACATCACGTCCGCCTTCAAAAGAGATTAGCTGAGCGGGTACTTTGGTAGAGAGTTGCTGCGGGCTAACAAAGCGCGTCGGGAGTTCAGCTCCTCCGATTAAAATGTGTGTGTCGGGCGTAAACTTGTCGCCCGTCACGTCAAGCGTGAAATCGCCAGTGTGCGCGTAGACGTTCACAGGCGAGATGGAAGCGAGAACCAGATTGGGCGGAATGGGTGTTGGAGTTGGCACTACTACCGGGGTAGCATTTGGATTAGGTGTAGGTCTCGGCGGAGGCACATAGAAAGCAAAGATATTGCGTCCGGCTTCAGGTACAGGGGGCGTGGACACATTATAAATTATTTCTTGGGGAATGAACCCGTCTCCTTCTGGTCGAATTTGTGCAGGTAGCTTACCGGCGACCGATGTAGGCGAAGGTTTCGGCTTCGTGCCTGATGTCGTCGGCTTGGATGATGAGCCGAGAAACATGTACGCCAGAGAGATGAGCGCGATTGCGCCGAGCACGACGGCTACGATCATCTTGTTGCGTTCCGCCGGAGTTTTACCTTCAAGTACCGCCATGAAATTTCACCCCCTAGCGAGTCGCGCTCGCGGGTTGCTCGGTTGCTTCGCTGCTTCCATCACGCCTGAAGTACGCTGCCAGATCAACGCGCAGGCTGACGAGTGTCGAGCGCGGGGTGATCGCTGCTGCTCCGGGAGCGCTTGCCCCTGAATCCGAATCGGCTGCCCGTTCAAGCTCGACCGCATTGATAATGATGAATTGATTGCTCGATTCGATGTCTCGGATGAAGCGGCGTAGATTCGCGTACTGTCCTTCAACCGTGACCGTGACGCCGATGCCCGGATAGAGGCTTTGCCATTTAGTATTGCCGGTTCTTGCCGTCTGCGCTGTTCCAGCCCCCTTCATTTCAAGATAGGTGTACGCGGGGCCGGAGGTGTTGCGCAGGTTGTTGCTGCGAATTAGTTGGATGAGCGTGTTGTAGAGAGTGATGCGTCCCTGATCGCGCCCGACCAAACGATCTCCCTCAAACTTTTCCAGGCTCTCGCTGATTTGGCTGATACTGTCCTGCGCTGTTCCTTTGTTCTGAACATCCTTCTGCAAGTCGCTCAACTTCTGTTGCAGGCGCGAGCGCTCAAGCTGCGCCGTAGCAAGGCGTGATTGGGAAGGACTATAAAAATAGAGGTAGGTGAAGACGACTGCGAGCAACATGACGCAGCTTCCCATCAATCCGGCAAGCTCCGGGAGACCGATGATGCTTCGCTGGCGCGACTGGCGCAGCTTATCTACGCGAACGCTAATAGACGCGCGCCGCGCCGTTGCGCCCTTCTCTGTCGTCTGACCGTTGCTCATCGCGTCTCCATATTCATAGCTTGAACAACTTTTGCCGCCGCGACATTGTTGTCGCCGGTCGCGGTTGTCGGCACGCTCCCGCGTGGTTGATAGATGACGCGCAAGGTTGACTCTGTGCCGATCTCGTTTCTCTCTTTTTGCAAATTCTGTTCGACAAGCTCTGCCTGGAAGATGCCTGCGCGATCCATCTCAAGGATCATCGCGGTTACGTCCGCAGGGTTTTTACCGACGACGATTAGTTCCAAATCCGCGACTGTTCGGCCACCACGCACCGCTACGTCGCGGACGCTGATGCGCTTGACGCGAACGCTCGATGGCAAAGCGGATTCGAGGTCTGCGAAAAGTCGCGCCCAGGAAAAGCGTTTGCGGTCAACGAGCGCCTGCGCCGCTTGCAGAGTTTGCAACTGCTCCGGCGTCAGAGCCTGCTTGATCTCGTCCACGCGGTGTTCGAGTGCGCCGATCTGCTGCCTCTCCTGGTCAACTTCGCGCTCGACCGCCGCAGCCCGCGTGTTAGTCTCGCTGCTTTTGGTAATAAGAAAGAAGAGCGCCAGCAGGGAGACGACAGTAATGACGCCCGCGATTGTCCAGGGCAAAGCGCGATTACGAAAAGGTTGGCTGGCGAGATTGAGGCTGGCGCTCACTGTACAGATTACCGTCCCACTTAAGCGATGGAGAAATTAACAACTCCAACAAACAACAAAAGCATACCGCGTGCATGAAAAGGGCGCAACCAAGCCGGTGAGCGGCCACTTTAACCTGCCTGCCGTCCATTACACGCTCTCGATGGAAGTGAGTTTCGGAAATTGCTCGGTGGAGTAGCAGAAAAATATGTAGGGGCAGAGGCCCACCCCTGCCCCTACAGTTATCTATTTTCCCGTTGCCTGGCTGATGACGCGGGAGTTGATAATCTTACCTGCGGCGTCGAGCGTCAGTTCGATGACCGCGCCGGAAGTATCTGTGACCCGGCGCAAAGTTTGCCCGGCGGCGTTGGTGGCCTCTGAGAGAACACTCAGGCTTGAGACATTCCCAACCGTTTTCTGGTTGAGCACCTTGCCTGTGCCGTCAACCGTGCGCTCCAGTATATTGCCTGCGCGATCAACTGTGCGCTGGACGGTCTGACCTAGCTGGTTGACGGTTTGACTGAGCAGGCCGTTAGGCGCAGTCAGGTTGCCGAGCGTCTGCGTGACTGCGCCGCCAGGCCCAAGCGCCGAGCCTGCGACGTTTCCGACTGTGCCGACAGTGTTGTCAACCGTCTGCAAGAGACGTTCGAGAATCTGCGGATTGCGATCAATGGTTGTCAGCGTGCGATCAATAATCGCTGCGACATTATCGAGCCTGACCTTTAAGAGAGCTTCGGCGCGCACGCCCTTGATTGTCAGGTCTACCTCATCAATCCCGGCGTCTGCCCCTGCGGTTAACTGTAAGAGGTTGGCGAGTCGCGCTTCGAGGGCAAGATGCACGCGCAGATTCTTAACCTTCAGAGTGATCTCCTCGACGCTCAAGTTCGGGATGTCCAACAACACATCGGGGTCTCCTGATGCCGCTTCCTGACGACGACGTTCGCTCGACGCTTGCTGCCGCTGTGTGTCTTCTTGCGAGAGCGGGCGCACGGGCGTGACGGGCGTGGGCGTGGGACGCGGTTGTTGTCGCGGTCGCGCCGGATCAGTCTGCGGCGCTCCGCTGGTCGTCGTGCTGCCTGTGATTGAAGCGTCGTTTGTATTGCTCGTCGTGGTGTTCTGCGCCGAGACGACGCCCGCCATAATTACGAGCAAGGTTAATGCTCCGAAACGCGAGAGCTTGTTCATTGTCTCCTCCAGAATAGTTTGATGAATACTACGTAAAAGCTTTTACAACTGCTCTTGGTCGGGGGCTTCACGTTTAGACACCGCTGTCTATCGAGGGAGAGATAGTTCGATTTGAAATCGCAAACCTCAAATTTCAGATTCCAAACGCCAGAGTGCGCGCGCGCATCTGTCTCAAGGAACTGCTGCGCCGGGCGCACGATGCGCGCTGAGGCGTTGAAGCACGCGCTCAAGGGTTGCGCGAAAGCGCACACTTCCATGCACGTTTCTCAGAAGCACGTTGATTTCGTCTGCGCCGAGGCGGACGCCAACGCTCAACAGCAGACCGCGCGCAGTCTCCTCGCCAGCCTCAACGCTGGTAGAAGCAGCAAAGTCGTGCTCGGTGATGCGCCGCTCCGTGATGTTCAACTCAAAGTTCTCGTCGGCAGTCGTTCGATTAGTGGACTCGGAAGCGGATTGCGTCCGGCTGCTAATACCTTCTGCGCTCGTGCTGCCGCTTGTTTGCGACGAAGCGCGCGCGCAGGAAGCGAAGATGATAAGAGAGATGAAAGTGATGCTGAGAAGATTGTGCTTCAACGCGGCGGTCCTCCGTTCGGCTGTGAAGTCGAAGCGGGGGGCTGCGTGTTCTGCTGGGGCGCGCCTGTTTCTTTCTGAGGCATGCTATCTGTGGCCGGAACTTCGCCGAGGGCTTCGGCGACGATGCGCTCAATGTCTGCGAAGCGGCTAACAATCTTGAGGCGGATGCCGATGTTGCGATAGGTGACGCCGGGCTGGACACTTTGCGGCAAGCTATCCCGCTCTGCATCCCACACGGTATCGCGCTCCGGCTTTCCAGAAAACTCAACCGTCGGATTCGGCACAACCTTAAAGCTCAACTCTTTCGCCGTCACGGTTGCGGTGATCGCAAGGTCGGCTGTCTCAGGCGAGACTTGCGCTCTGCTCTCTGGCACGGTTGATTGCGCCGCGTTGCGTTCGGCGGGCGTCCTCGTAGTCGCATTCTGCGCTGAAACTGACAGAGCGCCAAAGCAAAAGACGAGGAATGCGATTGAGAGAGAAATCTTTCTGCCCATCATACGAACACCTCGAACAAAGAGTCAGAAGGCTTACGCGCCAGCTAAAACTTGCGGGGAAATTTATTGAGGGGGGTTTGCAGCCGTCATGGTATCAGATATTGCTAATAGAGCAAGGTTTTCAATCCGACCGGGAAGGAAGCGGCGCTTCCTCTGCGCTCTCTACAGGCGAATGGCTGTAGGTGCAGACGCGGTTGCGTCCGCTGCGCTTGGCGCGATAGAGAGCCGTGTCTGCCAGCTCGACCAGTTGAATGGGGTCTTGAGCATCGTCAGGATATGCGGCAACACCAACGCTGATCGTGATGCGAAGCGTTCGCTCCTCATCGGTTGAGCCGCGCCGTGTGGCCTGGAAAAGATGCTCCTCCACGCCTGCGCGCACGCGCTCGGCAGCGACTATCCCCTGAGCGTATTGCGCGTCGAGCAGAAAGGCCGCAAACTCTTCGCCGCCAAATCGCGCCGCCACGTCGCCTGCGCGCAAAGAGCGCATGATGACTGCGCCGATCTCTTCCAGAGTTTGATTGCCGACCAGGTGGCCGTGAGTATCGTTGACCTGTTTGAAATGATCCAGGTCCATCATCAGCACACAAAAGGGGCGCGACTCTGCTTCCGCGCGTGCGGCCTCGCGCCGTAGCTCGGAGAAGAAGGATTTGCTCGTTAGCAGTCCGGTCAACTCGTCGTGAACGAGCAGGCGGTGAATCTGGCGTTGAAACTCTCGATCAATCTCGTCGAGCATGTCGAACCGCATGAGATGCTCGCCGATGACGATTTTGTCGCCGTCCTGTAGAAAAGCGTTGGTGATGAGTTGGCCGTTGAGAATCGTGCCGTTGGTCGAGCCGAGGTCTGTGATGCGATAGCGCGTGAAGCCCGTTCCGGGGTCTCGCTCGGTGATGATGCGCGCGTGCAGGCGGGAAGCGCGAGCGTCGTTGACGCGCACGTCAGCCTCCAGAGCGCGTCCCAGAGTCACCTCATCGCGCTCAAGCGGAATGGGAACGGCGAGCAACTCGCCGCGCAGGAAGACGAGCGCCGGGCGGAGTTCTCTCCCACGACCGGGAATCTCCAGAGTGTCCTTTTCAAAATTTTCGCTCAACTCGATTCCGCAACGGGCAACCCGGATGAAGCGAGCGCACACCGGAGCAAATCAAGCTGAAGCTCAAATGCCGGGGCAACGCTCAGATTAAAGCTTACACGCGCGCACATCTTAGCTTGCGAAAGGGTGCGGCGGCAACCAACTTCTGAATGCGTAGGCTGTAAAGAATTCGCGCAGACCCGAAGCGACCGGGCGAGGAGCGTGGCTTGTCGAGCGTGCCAGCTTACTTCTATAATCATCACACCCCTCGTTAGCCATGCCCTAGTTAGAAAGCGCAAGCGTCAGCGATGGCATGAGCGGTTGCAGGCCGAGAGCCTTTACGTGAGGGTATTGAAAGTCGGATAAGGAATAACTGAATTGAAAGAAGAAGGAACTACAACGGCGTGCCCGTGGGCATCACAAGAAATTTCGGTCGAGCGCGTCGCAGAGGCGCGGCTGCCGACTGAAGTTGGCGAGTTCAAGATTGCAGGTTATCGCTCGCGGACGAGCGACGAAGAGTTTGTCGTTCTCTACAAAGGTGAGTTGCGGCCTGAAATCCCGACGCTCGTGCGGATTCATTCGCAGTGCTTGACGGGCGATGTGTTCGGCTCAACGAAATGCGATTGCGGGCGTCAGCTCAAGCGCGCGATGGAGATGATCGAACGCGAAGGGCGCGGCGCAATCGTCTATCAACAGCAGGAAGGCAGAGGCATCGGCATTCTCAACAAGATTCGCGCTTACGCGCTGCAAGACGAAGGCGCGGATACGGTCGAGGCCAACGAGCGCCTGGGACTGGCTGTGGATTCGCGTGAGTACAGGCAGTGCGCCGAAGTCCTGTTTGATCTGGGACTGTGCCAGGTGCGCGTGCTCTCGAACAACCCTTTGAAGCTTCGCGCGCTGGTAGAGGCCGGGTTGGAGGTTGTCGAGCGCGTCTCAATCGAGGTCGAGCCGTCGGAATCGGCTGAACACTACATGCGAACGAAGAAGGAGAAGATGGGACACCTGTTGAAGTTTGATATTTAGCCTACAGCCAACGCTCTTACAAGCTCAAAGATAAACGCGACAAGGCGAGAGGCCGCAACTACAGCACAGGTAGTTGCGGCCTCTCGCCTTGTATCAAACGTGAGATGGTTGCCGGTGGCTATCCTTTGCTCCGCAGGTCTTTGATAGCGGCGCGCAGTTTCTCTGCATCGGAAGCTTTGGGCGTGAGTTTCAGATAGGTTTCAAACTCATCGGCAGCACGCTTGTACTCTTTGTTGCCCCAATAGATTCCGCCCAGGTAGCGGTGCGCTACCGACACTTCATCTTTGCCTGAACCGACTGCCGCTTCCAGTTCCTTTTGAGCTTCCTCATACGCCGCCGCATTAAACTGCTTGGTCTTTTCATCTTTGCTGAGACTGAGCAAAGTAATGCCCAGATACATGTGCGCGGTCGGAGCCTTCTCGTTCTTCTTCAACGCCAGTCTTAATTGTTCTTCAGCCTCCGTGAACTTCCTCTGGTTCATGAGCGCGATCCCGTAGTTAAGACGCGGCGAGAACTCATCAGGCATGATCTTAGTGGCCGACTGCAAAGCTTCAACGGCTTTATCCGGCTGCCCCATTTTCAGGTATTGCACGCCCAATTCATTGAGCGCGAGCGCGAACTGCGGGTGAATCTCAATCGCCTTACTTAGTAGCTCGGCGGCTTTCTTGCTGTCGCCCTTCTGCGCAGCTTCGAGTCCCTTCTGGTAGAGTTCTACAGCAGGCTTGGGCACTCCTGCCAGAGCAGCATCCACAACTCCGGGCTTTGCCGAGCCGCTCCCTTTAGGGCGCAAATAGATCGGGAGTTGAACACTGCGCGCCGCGTAACCACCGTTGGCGCTTCGATCAAACTCGACCTGCTCCTTGACGATTTCATACTTCTCGCCGGCATCAATCACGACCGTGTAATAACCTGTATTGATGCCGCTGAATCTGAAGACTCCTTCTGCGTTGGTCTGGGTTGTGAGCGTGCCTGCGCTGGTAGACTCAAGCGAGACCTTGACGCGGATGTCTCCCGGCTGATTGTCGGGGAAATAGATACGACCCGAAATGACATTGTTGCCGCCTGTGCTTGTAATATCTCGGCCAGCCCCGACACCCTGCGCGCTGGCGATGGTCAGCGACACCTGGAGCAATAGGGTAATGAATAAGATGCGCGGTAGAGAAAAGACGCGGGGACGAAGGGTTATCGAGGTGAACATCTTTGACTCCTTATAGAGTAGGTTACTAATGATCTCTCACACTGCTAGTTTGTGGATGTCGTTTGTTTAGCGCGTAGCTCTTTGATGGAGGCGCGTGTGCGTTCGATATTAGGAGCTTTGGGTTCCAGCTTGAGATATGTTTCCAACTCGTCGGCGGCGCGCTTGTACTGCTGCTTTCTCCAGTAAAGCCCGCCCAAAAAGTAATGAGCCTGGCTCAACTCCTTGCCGGCTATCGTAACTGCCCGTAGAAACTCTTTTTCCGCTTCATCGTAATTTCGGACGTGAATTAAAGTGATTCCCAGGTAGAGATGAGCCGTTGCCGCACCGTCGTTTTTCTTCAGCACTTCACGGAGTTGTGTTTCGGCTTCGGCAAACTCCTTCTTCTCCAAAAGCGCGATGCCATAATTGAGTCGTGGGACAACGGCATCGGGTTTTATCTTGAGAGTGGCCTGGAGCGCTTCGGCGGCTCTTTCGGGCTGCCCCAGCTTCAGGTACTGCACGCCCAATTCATTGAGCGCCAGCGCGAACTCAGGGTACAGAGAGATTGCGCTCCTCAATAGCTCAACAGCTTTTTTGGTATCGCCTGCCTGGATGGATTCAAGAGCTTTGTTGTAAAGGTCTGCGGCAGGTTTGGGTACAGCGGCAAGAGCGGCATTGATGACTCCAGGCTTGACTCCGCCTCTGCCTGTCCGCTTCAATTGTAAATAGATAGGAACGTAGATAATCTGCGGTGGAGTCTGGACTCTAATCCCTCGACCTATACTGCTGTTGCCATCAATATAAGCGGGTTCTCTTACCGTTTCGTAATCTTCACCCGCTTCGATAACAATCGTGTAGGAGCCTGGCTCTAGATTCCTGAAGCGGAATCCTCCATCCGGGTCAGCCAGCACATAAAGCCCGCCCGTGTTTATGCCTTCGAGCTTAACTTTGGCCCTCAGATCGGCGTTTCGTCCAGATGGAAAGAAGATGCGTCCCTGGATTGTATGTCTACCGCCTGTCCCCATAGAGTCAGTTCCACCGCCGCCCTGGGCATAAGTCACGGCGAAAGGAACGATCAAAATGGACGCGGCAAAGAGAGCGCACACGGCGCGCGAGCTGATGCGTTGAACGGTCTGCCAACCGGAGAAGAAAAACATGATGGCAACTCCTTCGCAAAGAGGCTAAAGAGGCAGAGGTTTCAAGGAAATGATGGACTGTTGACGCCGGACAGGATACCACAAAGAAGAATGGGGAGAAGAGCAAAAACGTTTTTGCTCTTCTCCCCGAAAAGCACCCACGCGCCCGCCGTTAGACAGGCGCATGAATGCAGTCAGCCTAGAACGAGAATTTCGCTCCCAGACGAAGGGTTGACGGATACTGGTAAACCTGGCCCTGTCCGTAGAACGGATTCGGGGTATCAGGTACGCCAGCCAATCCTGAGCCAAGCGTGAACGTGGTATCTTGCAAGATAGCACGCTGCGCGTTGAGGACGTTGAACCAGTCAACCGTGAAGCGCAATTCCCTCTTCTCACTAATGTGAATCGGGTAGTAGCCACCAAGGTCTAACTGGAACGTCGTCGGCGAGCGATTGCTGCCAGCCTTAATTCCGCCGGGGAAATTAGCGGGGATTATCGCCGTGCCGCGCGGCACACCGAAGCCCTCGTTATTACCATAGACCGGATGCGGAATTAACTGGTCAAACGGTCTGCCCGACTGAGCGCGGAATGATGCGCTGACCATCAGCTTGAACGGCGTCTGATAGCTGCCGTCAAACTTCAACTGGTGCGGACGATCATTCGGCATGCGTCCGTAGGTGTTATTGAGCAAGCTGACGAGATCGAACAACGAGGTGATGTTCGGGTCAGACTGGCCGTTGTCGTTGCGGAACAAGCCTTCGTAGTTACCGATCAGGCTTGAGTAGACGTAAGAAGCGATGAACTGATAATGGTTCGAGAAACGCTTCGTAGCTGTAAACTCAACTGCGCGGTAGTAACGACGAGCGCGTCCGAAACGCTGACCGATAACACTCTCAGCCAACCTGTCCGTCAGGCTCTCGCCCGGGTTGAACAGGAAGTAAGTGTCACCATCGTCAAACGAGCCGTCTTCGATGACCGTGCCCTGTGCGCGGTAGATACCGCGGAAACCGAGCGCCAGGTCTTTGACGACTTCGTACTCAAAACCGAGAGTCGCTTCGTTCACGGTCTGCGGCTTGAGGTCCGGGTCGGGCGGCGTATGGTCGTGACCCAGATTCTGCGCGGAGATGGTCGTGGATGCGCCGCCGGATGCAGGCACACCCGCGAGGCCGGAGACGATGTTAGCCGACGACGTAGCAAAATAACGGTCAATACGGATATTGTTGTCCGTCTGGGCCGTATCGCTTAAAGCGCGCACGTTGATGTCGAGCGGAATCGGCGTCTCAAGATACTTCGCGTAGTTGAAGAACAGCTTGCCCTTGCCTTGGCCTGTGAAATCCCAGCTCAGGCCAACGCGCGGCTGCAAGTTATCCTTGAAGTTGTTGAGCTTGAGCGCTTGGCCTTCGCCAGGCTTGCCGTAAGCTTGCTGGTAGTCCCAGCGCAAGCCGAAGTTGAACAGCACATTCTGGCTGAGCTTGTAGTCGTCTTGAACATAGAAGCTCTCCGTGCTGGTCTTCGTCTTGGCGATAATCCTGAAGTCGCGAATACGAGTCTGGTTGCGAATCAGGAACGGGTTGGTCAACACTTCGCTGAGGGTCAGCGTGCCCAGGGTCGCCGACGTAACAACACCCACGCCAGCCACAGTCTGTCCGATGAGCTTCGCCGCACGATCCGTCGCAGCCTGGCTCGGACACACGATGCCTGTGCCTCTGGTTGTGCAGAGCAGGAAGCGGTGATCAATGCGGAAGCCGTTCACGGTGTTGCTGGCAGCCTTGCCGACAGGGAATCCCGACGGATTGTTGAAGGTGATCGTCGGGCCAGTAGAAATGTTATTGATGTCGTACAGGTTGCGGACATACTCAAACCCGTACTTGATGGTGTGGCGTCCGTAGGTGTTCTGCAACCTGGCAGCGCCTTCGTAGCGGTCACGGTTTTCACTTCCGACGAAGATCGAAGCGAAACCGTCACGGAAGTAGGTGCGTTGCAGGCTTGCGCCGGAGCCGCCATAGATGTAGTCAACGAGGCCGGTGCCGCCGCCAAAGTTGATTCCGGTTTGGACAAGAGGAGCGACCGTGCGCGCCGATGTCAAGATTGAGAAGTTGTCGAAGGTGGACGGTCGGTTCGCATAGTCACCGCTCGCAGCCCTGTCAAAGCGCTGGTAGTGTATGCCGAACGTAAACTCACCGATCCAGTTCGGGTTAATCGTCGAATTCAGACGCGCCGTGTAGTTATGGCCGCCCGTCTTCGTTGTGCCCAAAAAGCTGTTGGGGTCTGCGCCGAAGCCATTGGATGAGCCTTGCGTTGAACCCGACTGAGCGATTTGGAAGCCTTCGATCTTCGTGAAATCACCGAAGGTCGAAAGCGTCAGCGTGTTGTTGTTGTTGATTCCCCAGGTAAGTTTACCTGCGTAGAACGGGGTCGTAACTTGATTCTGGTAGGGAGTCCGAACAGACTGGCCCAGGAAGAAGTTTTTACGACGCTGCGGGTTAAACGCACCAAAGAACCAGAGCTTGTCTTTGATGATTGGGCCGCCGATGTCCACGCCACCATCGAGTTCGGAGAACCCGTTATTGGAAGCGGCTGAATCGGTGAAGAATTTGACCTTACGAACCATACTCTTGGTCGTCAGGTAGCCAAATACGTCTCCGTGAAATTCATTGGTACCGCTCTTGGTGATGACGTTGAAGATTCCGCCCGTCGCCTTGCCGTATTCGGCACCGAAAGCGCCCGTTTTGATTTCAACTTCCTGCACGAACTCGAACGGCAGGTTCGCTCCCGATCCGCCGTAGGCAGGGTCGGTCGTGGTGACGCCGTCGAGAATGTAGTTGTTCTCAGGCCCGGATGAACCGCCAACGGACGGATCGCGTGGGCGACCTGCGGCGTCGCGCAGACCCGATTGCGTTGCGGTCGGAGCAATTGAGTAAAGCGACTGCACAGTGCGCTGCGTCGGGAAGTTGGAGAACTGCTCGGTCGAAACGTTCGAGCCGGTAGTAGTGCTCGCCACGTCAACCGCCGCGCCTGAAGTAACAGTCACTTCGGCTGTTGTCCCGGCAGGCTGGAGTTTGACCTCAAACGAAGATGTTTTAGATAAATTGACTTCAACGTCTGACTGCGAGTACGCGGCAAAGCCGCCTGTCGCAGCAACGGCAACCGTATATCGCCCCGGCGGGAGATTCGAGATGCGATAATGTCCCTGGTCATCTGACTGAGCCGACTGCGGACGAATCAGGTTCGCACTCGTCACCGTCACCGTGACGTTCGGCACAGGCGCGCCATTGGCGTCCACCACATCGCCTTCGATTGTGCCTGTCGTTGAAGTCTGTGCCAGCGCGCTCATGGTAAAGAGCGAGATACACAGGGCCAGCAACGACATGGTAAAGATTCGCATGGAGATTTTCATGCTCACTATTCCTTTCTTGTTGTCCATATCTTTTATGCTAAGCATGTTGCTTCCTTATCCTTCGGTGTCACGAGCTTTCAGGGCGAGGGAAAGCTGGCTTAAAGGGTCAAGCAACATAGGTTAATTGCTACTGTAGAGATTTCTTGATTCCACACCGCCCCACGAATTTGCAACTCTTATGCCCAGCTACTGTCAAGAGGTCAATCTCAGTTATTCTTACATTTAGCTTAATAGAACTAGGGTCAGGGCCTGCCCTCGAAATCCAAAAAAATGGTCGGAATCCATAAATCCAAACCATCTGCCCCCACCAAGCTCTGTGTTGGATTCCTCCGGCACGGAGTTGCGCCTGACCATACAGCTTCAAAGAGTGCTAGAATCGCGCCTAGCTCATTCACTTTTCGTCCTATAAGAAAGCTTATCAACCACGTGCCTGAACGTATCTATCGTGATCCGGTTCACAACATCATTCGCCTTCGCGCCGACACGGCTGAAGGACAATTAATGGTGCGCCTGATTGACGCACCCGAGTTTCAACGCCTGCGCCACATCAAACAGTTGGGTCTCGCGCTCTACACCTATCAAGGCGCAGAGCATTCACGCTTCACACATTCTCTGGGCGTGCTCCACTTGATGATGCGCGTGCTCGATCATCTCGGCGAGAAATACGAAATCGCCGCTGATGATCGTGCGGCGGCGTGTGCGGCTGCCCTGCTTCACGATGTCGGGCACGGCTCCTTTTCTCACGTGATGGAGAAAGTTTTGGGTTTTCATCACGAGGCATGGACGGTGCGCGTGGTGTTGAGCGACGAGACGGAAATCGGGCGACTGCTCCGCGCCTTCTCCGAAGAGTTGCCCCGGCGAGTTGCCGGCATCATCGAAGGAACATTTCAACCTGCGGCGCTCGCGCAGCTCGTCTCGTCGCAACTGGATGTTGACCGGATGGACTATCTCCTGCGCGATTCCTTGATGACCGGCGCGAAGTACGGCATCTATGATCTTGAGTGGATCATCAACGCGCTCCAGATTGACGAGGAGAATGATCGCATCTACGTCGCCGCTCGCGGACTCTACGCGGTTGAAGAATATTTGCAGGCGCGCTACTACATGTTTCGCCAGGTCTATTTTCATCGCACGTTGCGCTCTGCCGAAGCCGTTCTGCGCTCCTGCCTGCGTCGCGCTCTGAAACTTTTAGAGGAAGGCAAGGAAGTCTGGTGCGCGCCCGGCACTCCGTTCGAGAAAGTTCTGCGACGCGAGCCACTCTCGCTTCATGAGCATCTTGAGATGGACGACTCCGACGTGCTCTTCCACATCAAGCAGTGGCAACGAAGCAACGATCCTGTCTTGAGCGACCTGAGCCGTCGCTTCACCGGGCGTCGTCTCTTCAAAGCGATTGACCTCGACATGCCCGAAGCCGAGCGTGAGAGCTTTCTAGCGGCGGCGCGCGATGAGGTCGCCAAAGCAGGTTATGAGCCTGAGTATTACTTTATCGAAGACCACGCGGGCGACGTTCCTTATTACAACTACTACACGGCGGAGGGCGCGGAGCCGAAGGCGCGCATCTACGTCGAGGACGGCTACTCTCGACCGCGCATACGCGAGATCAGCGAAGTCAGCGAAGCCGTGCGCGGTCTACAGCGTTATCAACTAAACCGCGTTTGCTTCCCACCCGAAGTGAAAGAGAAAGTTTACGCGCTCTATCACAACCTCGCGCCTGGTGAAAAACAGACGGCGGTGAGTAGAAGGCAGTAAACAGCATTTGTTGTTCTCTGTCTTCTGTATTTTTCCAGAAAATGGTTCATGAATTTCTGTCCTCTGAAATTTGATTGTTGGAGCAGATTTCAATTGGACGTAAGGGATAGCAAATGGCAATTCACCACAGAGACACAGAGGACACAGAGATTGCACAGAGACTCTGTGCCCCCTCTGCGCGCTCTGTGTCTCTGTGGTGAATCTGACTTTCCACACACGCAACTAATTGCTCTAAGTGATAAAGCCTCGCTACATTCTTCTCATCATCCTGATTATCTGCGCTCCGGCTTCGAGCGTTGCGATGCAAACGAGAGCGCGACCTGTTAGAGTCGCCGTGCTCGATTTCGGCGAGACGCAGACCGGGCGTCTCGCCGCAGATAAACTCTCGCTTCTCCTTTCATCGAACAACGGCTTGCTGATAGTTGACCGTGAAGAGAGTCGCGCCGCCGCGCTAGGCGCGGGCTACAATGGATCGCTCAACATGACCCTGCATGAAGCGCGCGATCTGGGCGGCGCTATCGGCTGTGATTTCTACATCACTGGCGACGCGCAGACGCTTCGCCGCTCGCCATCCACGAGCGCGGTCTATTACGAAGCCTACGCCTCCGTCTTCATCGTCAGCGCGCGAACGGGCAGGCTCGTCATGTGGGATCGTCCAAGCTTTGAAGCAGCATCGCCGGATGAGGCATTGAAAATTTTGCTCAAGGAGTTGAGCGGGCGCGGAGCGCGTTACAGTGATCAGGTTCAAGCGGCGCAAGCGACAGAGCGCAACGAACGCGCCCAAGCATCTGCTCTCGCCCTCACCGCTGTAGCGCCCGTTATAGAAGATGCGCCGGATACGGAAGCGGCAGCCGCGCTTGAGGGTTTACGATTGCCGCAACCATATCGTCGCCTGCGCCCAGCCTACCCGGACACAGCCGCACGCGCCGAAGCAGAAGCCACCGTTGACGTTCAACTGGAAATAGACACGGATGGTGAAGTCTCTCGCGTCGAGGTCGTGCGGTGGGCAGGCTTCGGGCTGGACGAAGCGACTATCAACACAGTCCGGCAGTTACATTTTCGTCCGGCCATGCGTGACGGGGTGGCCGTTCCCGTTCGCGTCCTGCTGCGCTATAATTTCCGCCGCCCATCGAAATGAATGCGAAACGCAAAATTAAAAATGCAAAAGGGAAGACGAAGAGCGAGCTTCTCATAATCACTTTCGCATTTTTAATTTTTAATTTCGCATTCTCCACCTTTGCCGACTCAAATAATATTTCGACCGCAACCTTAGAGGGACGGCTCGCAGTCTTCGATGACACATGGGAGACTATCCGCGACCGCTACTACGATCCGACATTCAATGGTCTCGACTGGCAGGCCGAGCGCGCAAAGTTTCGCCCGCTTGCCGCTCGCGCCCAGACGACCTCCGAACTCTACGGTGTGCTGCGCCGCATGCTCGGCTCCCTGCATGATGCTCACACGCGCGTCTATGCGCCCGATGAGAAATTCGACTGGCAGCATCCGCGTTTCATCAGTGTCGGCATCTCCGTGCGCGAGGTTGGCAGCGCTCCGGTGGTAGTGGCAGTTGAGCGTGGGTCGGAAGCTGAGCGAGCAGGGCTGCGCGCGGGCGACGCTCTCATCAGCATTGACGATGAGCCTGCGCTCGACGTGTTCGCGCGCCGCTTGAAAGAGCAGGCGGGTTCGTCAACGCTTGCGGCGGCGCGTTTGCAAGCGATGGCGAAATTATTTGAAGGCCCGCGCGACTCTACGGTCAGCCTCAGTTGGCTCGGTGTTGATGGAAAGCTGCGCTCGGCGACTCTCAGGCGCGAATGGCACGAGCGCGAGGCCACTTTGCGTGCGCGACGTGTGGGGGAGGAGATAGGGGTCGTCGAGTTTGACGCCTTCACGCAATCAATCGCGGTGGATTTCATGCGCGCGCTCGACGGCAAGCTGCGCGGCGTGCGCGGTCTCATCATTGACTTACGAAACAACGGCGGCGGCGACGCCGAAGCGATGACGGAAGTTGTCTCCGCCTTTCTGCCAACCGGAAAAAGCCTGGGCTGCTTCACGGATCGCAACGGGCGCATTCAATTCGAGCCGCACACACGCGCCGCCATGCTCTTTGCTCCCGACTCCATCAAGAGCTTTCGCGCTCCCGTAGTCATTCTCACCTCAGAGCGAACTTCAAGCGCGGCGGAAATCTTTGCCGCCTCACTTCGTGAAGCGAAGCGCGCAATCATCATCGGCCAGAACACCTGCGGCTGCGTGCTCGCCATCCGTCGCCGCCACACTTTACCTGACGGCGGCGAGCTGGACGTGAGCGAGATGGACTACTTCACTGCCACAGGCACACGACTCGAAGGCACGGGGCTTGTGCCCGACGAAAAGATCACGCTGGAGCGTCAAGACCTGCGCGCACGCCGCGACCGCGCCATAGAGCGCGCCATCGAACGCTTACAATAAGAGATGCCGGGAGCACAGGTGTCCCGCCCGCGCTCCCAGAGTGTGCGTTCCCAGGTTTTGGAACATTCCACAGGCTGCGGCGTGTGTAAGGGCAAGCGTGGTCTGTCATTCAAACTCTCTGTGTAAAATCCGCTAAGGAGAAAACATCCGATGAAAACAAAACTCTGGTTAATCATCATCGCTGCGGTGATTCTTTTAGGAGTGGTCGGCTGGACTGGTTTTGGGCAGAAGCCGCAGCGCGCGGCGTTGACGGCCTGGGAGTATAAGGTTGTCTATGTGCCGGGGGCGCGCAATCTTTCGGAGGACGCGATGAACAGAATGGGCGCGCAGGGCTGGGAGTTGATAACCTTTCAGGCCATCAACAATGAAGGCGGGACAATCGGCGCAGGCAATTATTTCTTCAAGCGCGCAAGAACGAGCCAGCCTTAGCATTCTTCTAGAGTGACGAGTTGCGAGTGACGAGTGATGAGCTACCCCCTCCTGCTCTTGCTCGTCACTCGCAACTCGCCGCTTGAATCGTTATGAGAAGGAGCATTGTGATGAACGTCCGAAAGCACCTTGCTGGCCTAGCGATATTTTCCGTCATTCTCGGTAGCGCCATTTTCATCAATGCATATTTAACCAATCCGGTTGCCATAGTCTCTCCTGCTCGGATCAAAGTTTCACCAACCCAAATCTCAACCGGTGAGCCACAGCCGATAAGCTACAGCATAAGCCAGGTCACGCTCGACTTCATTAACAAAAAAAGCTATACCGAACTTCACATCAAACGAATGCCAGACCAGCCTGTACCTGAAACACTTTGGGTCACAACCTACTTCTTCTCGCCTGAATATCCCGGCAGAGTTTGGACGAGCAAAACCGAGATTCGCCACCCCTTCTCACAAGGCGACCAAACCGACCTTGCTGTCGCCGCCCTGTGCGGGCTGTGTATAGCGTCGAACATTACGCCTCTTTACCAGGCTCCAGATAGCACTGAGCCAGTATTGTCGCATCCACCTACCAAGACGGGATATTTCGCGCGCGTGTATGTCTCGACAGACTATGCCGACAACCCCTACCCGGCAGGCGTACAGTTCGACCGGGATATTGAGACTGCGACACCCGTCGTAGTTGATTGGCCGGATAAACTCATCTACTAAGCGTGCAAGTTTAGCAACCGTTCTTCATTCAAGATACCGTGAAGTAAGAAAGCGTGAAGCCGCAGAATGCGGGACTTTCGCGTACAACGGTTTCGGGCGAAAAGATCGCCGGAGGATATTTCGATGAAGAACGATGAGCGAATCTCTACAAGGTCGGGATGGAACAAGTTTTCAACTTTCAACGGAGCGCGAGCGAGCAAGAGCCAGCTTTTTCTGGTGCTCACCATTATCGCTACGCTCTTTCTTTCGTCATGCCTCAAAGAGAATCGGAAAGAGGTCGCCTCCAATGATGCTGGCAGGTCTAATTCCAACACTTCTACCATCGCGGAGCCGCCGATGGCTGACAAGGTGGCTGGCACTATCGGGCCATCTGCAACGCCTATGCCCGCAATGGATGAAACCATCAACGGCAACACGGAAGGCTACAGCCACATTGACGAGAACCCTTTTCTCGAAGTCGCGCGCGCGCCGCTTTCGACCTTCTCGATTGACGTTGACACGGCCTCTTACAGCAACACGCGCCGCTTCCTCAAAGACGGTCAACTCCCGCCCAAAGATGCTGTCCGCATAGAGGAGCTAATCAACTATTTCTCTTACGACTACCCGCAGCCTGTCGGCGACGCGCCCTTCTCCGTCACGGCTGAGATTTCCGAAGCGCCCTGGAACAAGGCGCACCGCCTCGTCCACATCGGCCTGCAAGGTAAACGCATTCCAATGGAAAACCTGCCGCCCGCAAATCTGGTCTTCCTCATTGATGTCTCAGGCTCGATGAATGAGCCGAATAAGCTCCCGCTCGTTCAATCCTCAATGAAGATGTTGACGGAACAACTGAGCGCGCGAGACCGCGTGGCGATGGTCGTCTATGCAGGGTCGAGCGGGCTGGTTCTGCCTCCAACGTCAGGCGACCGCAAGGGGGAGATTCTCGCCGCGATTGATCGCCTCGAAGCGGGCGGCTCAACCAACGGCGGCGATGGTATCCAACTCGCTTACAAACTCGCGCAGGAAAACTTCATCAAGGGCGGCGTCAATCGCGTCATCCTCGCAACTGATGGCGACTTCAACGTCGGCGTCACAAGCGAAGGCGATCTTGTGCGACTGATTGAAGAGAAAAGGCAAGGAGGCGTCTTCCTCTCCGTGCTCGGCTTCGGCACGGGCAACGTCAAAGATTCGACGATGGAGAAGCTCGCAGACAAAGGCAACGGCAACTACGCCTACATTGATTCCCTGGGAGAAGCCCGCAAGGTCCTGGGCGAACAGATTGGCGGGACGCTCTTCACGATAGCCAAAGACGTGAAGATTCAGGTTGAGTTCAACCCCAAACAGGTCGCAGCCTATCGCCTCATCGGTTACGAGAATCGCCTGCTCAGAGATCAGGATTTTAATGACGACACGAAGGACGCGGGCGAGATTGGCGCAGGCCACACGGTGACGGCGCTCTACGAGGTCGTGCCCTTCGGACAGAAGTTTGAGAATCCGGGCGTTGACTCTTTGAAGTACCAGCAGCCCGTCAAGCCATCGGAGATGGCGAACAGCAACGAGATGATGACGGTCAAGCTGCGCTACAAAGAGCCGAGCCGCAACGATAGCAAGCTCGTCAGCGTCAGCCTCGCGGACTCTAAGGCCAGGCTCGACACGGCGTCGGAAAACTTCAAGTTCGCCTCAGCCGTCGCAGCCTTCGGAATGCTCCTCAGAGATTCTAAATACAAGGCGGACGCCACCTACAACAAGGTGCTGGAGCTGGCGCGTGCTTCGACGGGCGCTGACCCGCAAGGCTACAGGTCGGAGTTTATCCAACTCGTCGAGACGGCGCGAACGTTATCTTCTCATCGCGCGTCAAGGGACTAGAGCAAGAGAAACGATGAGCGCGGAATGATGAATGATGAATGAATGAAAGAGCTTTGCTTTTCAGTTCATCATTCATCGTTCATCGTTCATCGTTTCTCTGCTATCATCCACCCGCTTTGAAAGAAACAGCCGCGAATCTACAGACAATCTATCTATCTCAAGTCTTGGGTCGTCCCATACGCGACGTGGAAGGTGATCGCGTGGCGACGATTAAGGATGTCATCGTGCGTCTGGGCGAGGAAGACCACCCGCCCGTGACGGGTTTTGTCGCGCGCTACAATCGGCGCAACTTCTTTCTTCCACGCTGGCGCATGACCGAGTTCAACGAGCGCGGCGCTAGGCTTAACTCAGACATTCTGGACCTGCGCCCCTTTGCACGGCGCGAGGGTGAGGTGTTGCTGGCGCGCGACGTGCTCGACAAGCAGTTGATTGATGTTGACGGCAAGCGCGTGGTGCGCGTCAACGATGTGCAGTTGATCGAAGCCGGAAACGAGTTTCGCGTCACTGGCGCAGACGTGAGCTTGCAGGGACTGTGGCGGCGCTTGATGCCGGCAGGCTTTGCCGGGGGTCGCCCTGTCGAATTGATTGACTGGGCGGACGTGGGCTATCTGGCGACCGCTGCGGGAGACGTTCGGTTGAAATCTTCGTCGGATAAGCTGGCGCGCCTTCACCCCGTAGAGATTGCCAGGCTCGCGGAAGCGCTCTCGTATCATCACGGCTCGGAGATCGTCGAATCCCTCGATGATGAGACAGCTGCCGAAACGCTCGAAGAGATGCCAGCCTTAGCTCAGGCACGCATCATCGGCGAGATGGACGAGGAGCGCGCCGCAGACATCCTGGAATGGATGTCGCCGGACGAGGCGGCTGACGTTTTGGGCGACCTGCCGGAAGCGAAGGCAGAAGATTTGCTCAATCGCATGGAGGGCGAAGAGCAAGCTGATGTCGCGGAGTTGCTTCCTTATGAAGACGACACGGCGGGCGGACTGATGACAACGGAGTTCGTCACGCTCCCGCGCAACCTCACGGTCGGCGAAGCTCTCGCGCGCCTGCGCGAGATGGCCCAGACGCCGAACATGATCTACTACCTTTACGTTGTCGAACAGGAACAGTCTTGGAAGCTCTGCGGCGTGATCGCGTTGAGGAGTCTGATTCTGGCAGACCCTTCTGTGCCGCTCGAAGAGGTGATGCGCGATGAGTTTCAGACGGCGCACGCGGACGATTCGGCGCGCGAGGTGGCAGAGAAGATCGCCGAGTACAACCTGCTCGCACTACCTGTCGTTGACGAAGCGGGCGATATTTTAGGCATCATCACCGTAGACGATGCGATGGAGATGCTGCTGCCGAAAGGCTGGCGGCAACGTCTGCCTAGATTGTTTGGTTAAGAGCAGTTGCCCTTGCGAGAGAAATCTTCTTCTAATTTCGCTAACTCTACTTAAAATCCATGATCCAGATGTTGCCGCTCGTCTCTGCATACTCATAAGCAATCTGATTACCGCGCGGCGACCATGCCGGATAGCGAACGTATGAATTGAGCTTCGTATGGTTCGTCAACTGCTTCTGTTGTTTCGTCGAGCGCGAGTACCACCAGACATTCCACACACCATTGCGCTCTCCGGCGAAGAGTATTTTGTCACCGTCGGGCGAGAAACTGTAAGGCCAACCCCGGCCATGATCGAAGGTCAGTTGCACTGGATCGCCGCCGTCGCTCGGAATTATCATCAAGTAAGCGTCATCGCCGCGTTTCATTTGATAGGCGATGAACTTTCCATCAGGAGACCAGCAGCCAAATCCTGCCAACTCTTGATCGAAAGTCAACTGTTTTGGCTGTCCGCCAGAAACCGGAACTGTCCAGAGGTTAATGATGCCTCCATCTGCTAGGTTGAGAACGATCCGCTGACCATCGGGCGACAATCGCGCGTACTGTATATCTCGCCCAATATCGAAGAGGAGATGTTCTCTTCTACTTTGCAGCGAAGTAGCCCAGACGCTCCAATGATTATCACGATTGGAAACGAAGGCAATCTGATCTCCGTCAGGAAACCAGTTCGGCACGAGATTTTTTGTGCTGGAAGTCACTTGCACAGGATTCTGACCATCAGCATCCGCCACCCAGATGTCTGCGCCGCCGCCACGCAGATACTCCATGAAAGCTAACTTGCGTCCATCGGGTGAGAAGGCCGGTTGATTATTGCGCGTGCCTGTTTGATTCGTGAGCGGCTGCGGAGGTCCCGTCGCTTCGCTTGTGCTCGGTGAGATGGGAACAGACCAGATGTTGCTCGTGAGCGTCTGCACGCTGTAGGCCATTCTCTTCCCGTCGGCTGAGAGCGTCAGACTGCTGACGATTGAAGCGCCCGCGTCCGTGACTTTCACCGGGTTGCCTGTCGGCTCACCGCTCTCAGTTGAAATGGGCAACCTCCCCACTATTGGGCCGCCAGCAAAGTAGAGGCTACGGCCATCGGGAGAGTAGAGAGGATAGCCTGGCTTCATGTTGTCCTTTGTCATCTGCTTGAGATCGTCTCCATTGATGGAAACAGACCAAATCTGCTGCCTGCTGAAATTAAGAGCGACGAATGCGATCCTCTGATTATCGGGAGACCACGTTGGGCCAACGTGCCCGCCTGCCGGATTGCCGACCTTCGTCACTTGCTTCGGCGTTCCGCCTTGCGACGGGACAATCCAGATGGTTGACGAGCCGACAGAGCCTGATCCCAGATCAGGATTAGCATCCGATTGAAACGCGATCATCGCGCCGTCGTGCGACCATTTGGGACCAGAGCCGGATTCAGTCAGTTGTCTTGCTGCGCCGCCGAGCGTCGGCACAATCCAGATGCCGCCGCGTCGTTTCGAGTAGTAGGCGATGCGTTGGCCGTCGGGCGACCAGGCGGGCTGAAAATTCTCCTGTCCGTCGGAAGTCAACTGGATTTCACGCCCCCCCGGCGTCAGTTGCTTGATGTAAATCTCAAAGCTCCCGTTGTGATTCGAGCTGTAGGCGACAGAGTTTCCGTCAGGCGCGAGTGTCGGTTGCGTGTCGAGACCAGACCAGACGGTGACGCGCGAGATGTTCGCAACACTGGGCGCATCCGTCACATTGTTCTTTTCGGTAGAAGCGTTTTGAGATTGACTCCGGCTCGCCAACTTGTAAATCCCGAAACTCGCAGCCGCGACCAGAACAACTGCGATGAGAGCGAGCAGAGAAGAGCGCTTCCCGTTCTTTGACAAGAGATGCACAGGCTTAACGATTGCGGTGGCTCTTGCTTCCTGTATCTCGTCAGTGCGCACAGCTTCATCGGCGATTCTCTTGTGCGGTTGTTGGATGGTGGTGGCAACGGCTTCCGATTCGCGCGCTGGCGGTGTGGAGGATTGCTCCAGCCTCGCCTCAAAATCCAACTGCTGTTTGACGCCGCGCAAATCTCCGAGCATCTCTCTGACTGTTTGATAACGCTCCTCACGATCTTTCCTGAGCGTCTTCTTCACGATCCAATCCAACTCGGCTGGAATCTTTTCTGAAAGTGTAGCGAGCAACACAGGCTCTCTTTCCAAAATCGAGACGGTCACGTCCGTCGGCGTCTCGCCCTTAAATGGCACGCTGCCCGAAAGCATCTCGTACAAGACCACGCCGAGACTCCAGATGTCTGTCCGCTCATCCACGTCCAGACCGCGCGCCTGCTCAGGCGACATGTAGTTGACCGTGCCCATCACCATGCCGGGCGTCGTGTTGCCGCGCATGCGCGTCGGCGCTTCAAGCTCGGCGCGTGTGGCTTTCGGGTCGGCGAGCTTGGCAAGACCGAAATCTAGAACTTTGACGTAGCCGTCCGTGCGCAGCATGATGTTTTCCGGCTTAACGTCTCGATGCACGATGCCAACTTCATGCGCTGCCGCCAGAGCCGAAGCCGCCTGCAAAATGATGTCGAGCGCATCGCTCAACTCAAGCGTCCCGCTCGCCAGACGCCCGCGCAAAGTCTGGCCTTCGATCAACTCCGTGGCGATGAAGTGTAAGCCCTGCTCGTCGCCGATCTCGTAAATGGTCAGGATGTTCGGATGGTTCAAACTCGACGCGGTGCGCGCCTCCTGCTGGAAGCGGTGCAAGCGATCCGCGTCGTTGGTGAAAGAGGCGGGCAGGAGCTTGAGGGCTATCTTGCGCCCAAGCTTTGTGTCCTGCGCCAGATAAACTTCGCCCATCCCGCCTGCGCCGAGTTGTGAGAGCACCTTGTAGCGATTGATCTGCTGGCCGACGAGCGGGTCAGGCTCATCATCTTCGGCGAGCCACGCGGCTGCAACTTCATAAGCCGGTGAATCAATAAAGCTGCCATCCTTTTCGTGAGCCGCGATGAGAGACTCCACCTCGCTTCGGATAGATTCATCGCCCGCGCAAGCCCCGGCAAGATAAGCAGACCGCTCTGCGGGTTCGCGCTCAAGAGCAGAGTGAAATATCTCTTTAATCTGTTGCCAGCGGTCTGTTGCCATCATCATCTTAAGCTTCGCTTTTCCCGGCGCTGTCTTAATAATTATTCGTCTAACATGCCTTATTTATTAACGCGCATCCCAGGCACGGACTCCCTCAGAAAAGCGAGAGCTTTCAGCTCAGGATAATTTGCTGCGAAGCCAGGCTCTAGCCATCTTCCAATCGCGCTCGACCGTGGCGTGGCCTATGCCGAGAACCTCTGCCGTCTCTTCGATGGAAAGGCCGCCAAAGAATTTCAGCTCCACGATCTTGCTTTGCTGCGGATCAACTTCGGCCAGCTCATTCAATGCCTCGTGCAGCGCAAGCAAATCTATGTCCGGTTTACCGGCCTCACGATCCACGTCGGTCAACGAGAGCCTTTGCTGATCGGAGCCGCCGCGCTTTTCGGCCTGATGAAGGCGGGCGTGGTCAACCAGGATGCGCCGCATCAACTGCGCCGCGACGCCAAAGAACTGAGCGCGGTTCTGATATGCGTTTTTCTGGTCAATGAGGCGCAAGTAGGCTTCATTGACGAGCGCGGTCGGTTGCAGGGTGTGGTTGGCGCGCTCCCGGCGCAGGTAGTTGTTGGCAAGCCTGCGAAGCTCCTTGTAAACCAGCGGCATCAGCTTATCGAGGGCCGCCTGATCGCCCTTGCCCCATTCGACCAAAAGCTGTGTCACACCTTCCGGCGGTTTCATCCAAAAGCCTCTCCTCAGGCGACCTGCTTTGAAGGTCTTACAAATGAGCGTGGGCGCGAGTCCTTGTTGCGAGGCGCAGCGAAAAATAGATTCTACATCAAAAAAAATCCTGCGTCGTGAGGGATTTCTTTTTGAATCGTCGCGTTAAGAGATAGAAGGCAGCAATCAAGCTACCCAATTTTTTAACAGACCCTTAAAGGAGGTCGCCCGTGAAAAAGCAGACTTTGAGAATCTTCTTGATGTTCAGTGTTCTCTCGATCCTCGCAACTATATCCGTTCACGCTCAATCCAGTAACCAGCAGACGGCCAACATCCCATTCTCGTTCAATGTAGACGGCAAGACCTTTCCCGCTGGCCTCTACAGCGTGACGCGCCTGAATCCGCAATCCGACAAGGCTGCGCTGGCGATTAAAAGCGCGGATGGAAGTATGAGCCAGGTTGTCTTAACCATGCCCGTCCAGGCTGGTAAACCGCAGGAAAGCGCGAAGCTTGTCTTCAGCCGCTACGGTGAGCAGTATTTTCTCTCCCAGGTCTGGATGCCTGCGAACAACACAGGGCTTGAGTTGCTAAAATCTCGCGCTGAAAAAACGCTCGCACGCAACGCCCAGGCTGCGCCGGAGCGAACGACCGTAGCCATCAATTCACACCGGCGCTAGGCGCGACCAGCGAAAACGCGGCGTCCCGGCTGGGGAGACGCCGCGAAGAACGGCGGCATGAAGACCTTGGAACTTCATGCCGCCGTTGTCTTGTCTCTGACCGCAGAGGGAGAGAAGAGAAAGGCTTACATCGAACTTGCGTTGTGTTAATATCCGTTTCTGTTAATCGTTCAACGCCGCCGAAGGAGAGTCCGAAGAGTGAGGCTGAAATCTCATACACGACTTTTCACGCTCATATTGTGTCTCTTCATCCCGACGGCTTATGCCTCGGCGCAGGGCTGTCTTTCTTATGACGTTGCCGGTGTGCAACTCACAGGCACGATCAGCAAGAAAACTTTTCCTGGGCCGCCCAACTACGAGAGCGTTCGGCGCGGCGATAAGCCTGAGACTTACTGGATACTTCATCTCGCCAGGCCAATCTGTACGACGGCCAGCGCAGACAATGAGGCGGAGAGCAATGTCTCCGATATACAGTTGATCCTGACCCCCAAGCAGTATGCGCTCTACAGAAAATTCGTTGGCCGAAAGGGGCGCACGGTGACGGCAGCAGGCAAACTCTCGCATGCGATTACAGGGCATCATCACACGCAAGTGCTGCTGGAAGTAACGGGCATCAGCGGAAGCAGTTGAAATCATTTCTCAAGCGCATTCTATGAACGACGGGGAACCTCCAAATGGCAGAGTCGCGTACAGCCGTTGGTGCTGCCGGGCGTCGCTTGCTGCGGCGCGGCGCTCGCGGTGTGCGGCGCACCCTGTCGCAGCGCAAAGGGCTGTTTGCCTACCTCGCCATCCTGGGTCCCGGCATGATCGCCGCCAATGCTGGCAATGACGCGGGCGGCATCGCAACGTTCGCTTCCGTCGGCGCGGATCACGGCTATCGCCTCCTCTGGGTTCTCATCCCAATCACAATCAGCTTAGGCATCGTGCAGGAGATGTGCGCTCGCATGGGCGCGGTCACGGGCAAGGGTCTCGCCGATCTCATACGCGAGCGTTTCGGTGTGCGCTGGATGGCGCTCGTGATGCTCGCGCTCTTAATCGCTAACGGCGGCGTCACCATCTCCGAGTTTCTGGGAATAGCTGCCGCCAGCGAACTCTTCGACATTCCGCGCTACTTCTCCGTCCCCATCGCTGCCGTGACGGTCTGGTGGCTCGTAGTTCGTGGCTCATACAAGCGCGTCGAGAGAGTCTTCCTGGTGATGTCGCTGATCTTTCTTGGCTACATCATCTCGGCGTTTCTCGCCAAACCCGTCTGGGGAGATGTCGCACGCGCGCTCATCCACCCGCATTTCGACTTCAGCGCGGCCTTTCTCTTCACGTTCGTCGCGGTCGTCGGCACAACCATCTCGCCTTACATGCAGGTCTTCGTGCAATCCTCCGTCGTCGAGAAAGGCGTCACGGCGGAAGATTACAAATACACGCGCGCAGATGTGTGGACGGGCACGTTCTTCGCCATGCTGATCGTCTTCTTCATCGTCATCTCGACGGCGGCAACGCTGCACACTCAAACTCCCCCGCAGCACATAGAGACGGCAGCAGACGCCGCTCGCGCACTTGAGCCGCTCGCGGGTCGCTACGCCGGAATGCTTTTCGCCATCGGACTGTTTGGCGCGTCAATGCTGGCGGCGGGCGTGCTGCCTCTGGCGACAGCTTATTCGATCAGTGAGGCTCTGGGTTTTGAAAAAGGCGTCTCACGCAGTTTTCGTGAAGCGCCGATTTTTATCGGCATCTTCACGTCGCTCGTGGCGGTCGGCGCAATCGTGGCGATGCTGCCGGGACTGCCCTTGATTGACGCGCTGCTCAATATGCAGGTCATCAACGGGCTGCTTCTGCCCGTGCTGCTGATAGCCATCCTGCGCCTCGTTAACGACAAGGAAGTGATGGGCGAAGAACACACGAACGGCCCCATCTACAACATCGCAGCCTGGATGACAACAATCATCGTTTCGTTGCTGTCACTATTCTTCATCGTGACGAAAATCTTTCCGAACATTTTTTCAAAGTGAACGGGAAACCACAAAGGCACAAAGTCACGAAGGAAGTTATGATTTCCTCTCTTTCGTGTCTTCGTGCCTTTGTGGTGAATTTCTTCGTCTTTCGTTTTCTACTCGATAGTGGTAAAAGAATGACAAGTCGCTTGGGCTTACCTGGTTAGCTTTCAGAGGAATCACTGTCGTCGTGACTCGTCCCAGATCAAGAAATCGCTTCATTTTTCTCCTCTTCGTCACAGCCGTTGTGGGGCTGGTGCTGTATCTCCTACACACGTTCGAGCCAACTCTGCAAGAGCACTACATGAGAGGGACGCTGCCCACTGAAGAGGACAAAGTGCGGCGCGCTTTCGAGATGATTATGAATATCGTCAAGGTGATTCTCTGGATGATCCTGGCGATTGCCGTCCTGCGTGCCCTCGCTGACCTTATCTTCGGGACACTCTTTCGCCGTCGCAAAGGCTACGAAGCTCCGACCCTCATTCGCAACATCTTCTCGATGGTGGCCTACATCGTGAGCTTCGTCATCATCTTCAAATCATTTTACCCGGAGGTCGGACTCGGCGCTCTCTTCACCACGTCGGCTGTGCTGGGCGCGATCATCGGTCTCGCGCTTCAAGATACGCTGGGTAATCTCTTCGCAGGCATCTCGCTTCATGCCGACAAGCCTTTTCAGGTGGGCGATGTCCTGACGGTGGGCACGCGCACGGGCGTCGTCGAGAGTATTTCGTGGCGCGCCGTCAAAATCAGAACCTTTAGCAATCACATTGTGCTGGCGAGCCACACCAGTGTTTCCAAAGAAGCAATCGAAGTCTGCCCGCGCGATAATTTGAACGCGCGCATCGTCTTTTTCAACACGCTCTACACGGACTCGCCCGCCAAAACCATCCACATCGTCCGTGAAGCCGTCCGCGAAGCCGACAACGTCTCGCCCAAGATCACGCCCGTCGTGCGCATACGCAACCTGGGCGAGAGCGGCCTCGAATATGAAGTTAAATACTGGCTGATAGATTATGCCAAGTATAACGACACGGACGCGCTCGTGCGCCAGCGTATCTGGTACGCCTTCCGACGCGCTCGCCTCAACTTCGCTTTCCCGACGCGCACCTTGCACCTGGAGCGCAAAGCGAAATCGGACGACGCGCAGACAGACGGGAGCGGCTTTATCGAACGGCTCTCGGCGGTAGACATCTTCGCGCCTCTCTCTATGGAACAGATGGCGCAGTTGGCAGCATCTTCTGCCAGCCATGTCTTCGCGCCCGGCGAAATTGTGATCCGCGCAGGCGACGAAGGCTCAAGCATGTTCGTCGTGCATAACGGGCGCGTGAGCGTGCAAATTTCGGATAACGGCAAGGCGCGAACCGTTGCCATGCTCAATGAAGGCGACTTCTTTGGCGAGATGGCATTGTTTACGGGCGAGCCGCGCACAGCCAACGTCGTGGCATTGGAGGAGACGGAAGTTCTGGAAATAGACTACCAGGCCATGAAACACCTCTTCGACACCAACCCTGACTTGGTTGATTCCCTCAGCCATATCATAGCCGAACGCCGCGTCGGGCTGACCGCTAAACCGGAGAACGCCGATAACGGCGAAGTAGAGTCAGAAGGTATTATCGCCTCGATCAAACGCTTTTTCGGCTTCGACTGAATCGCCCCTCGATAGTTCCCTGCACGGCCCATATCCACCCCTTGAGGACGGGTCAGTACCGCCTGCGATAGCGGACGGGTAGCCGCATAGCCATCACCCGCCCGCTATCGCAGGCGGTACTGACTTGAAGTTTCCAGGCCATAAATAAAGGCTAAAAATCTTTCGCCGAAGACTTGACAAGGAGAGACTCAACATTTATTATCCCACTGTACTCATAAGCCGGAGTCCTTGCTTGTTTGTCGGATTTTCGGCTGGAGTTTGTCTGAAAGTAATTGATTTAAGGAAAGGAGTGTCTTGACATGAGCATCATTCGTTACGACCCGTTCCGCGACTTGCGTAGTCTTCAGGACGAGGTTAACCGCCTATTTTCCACCAATGTTTCCCGCGTTTTCGGTGAAGATGAGGGTATCGCACGCGGGGCGTGGAATCCGACCGTTGACATCTACGAAAATAAGGATCAGATCGTGATTGAGGCGGAGTTGCCGGGCATGAGCCGCGAGGATTTCGATCTCTCGTTTGAGAACAACGTAATCACCTTGCGCGGCGAGCGTCGCTTCGAGAAGAAGGACGAATCTGACAACTATCACCGCGTCGAGCGGTCTTACGGCTCTTTCACACGTTCGTTTACGCTGCCGCCGACCGTGTCCGGCGAGGGCATCTCGGCTGAATATCGCAACGGCGTCCTTCGCATCACGCTGCCCAAGCGCGAAGAAATCAAAGCGCGTCGCATTGAGATCGCAGGCGAGAGCGGAGAGGCCAAAACTGCTCGCACCATCAAAGCGAAGGCCGAAAGCTCTAAGAGCGAGAAGACGGACAAGACGATGAAAGCGTCCGGTCGTTAATAACTACTGTGATGGGTGATGGGTGATAAGAAAAACTCTCCTATCACCCATCACCCATCACTCATTACTTTTTATGCGTTTAGATAAATTCACACTGCGCGGCCAAGAGGCCATCCAATCATCCATCGAGGTGGCGGAGCGCAACCAGAATCAGCAGGTCGAGCCGGAGCATGTGCTTTTCGCCATGCTCGAACAGCCTGAAGGAATCGTGCGCCCTGTACTCGGTAAGCTCGGAGCCAACGTGCAGGTCGTCTTGAACGACGTGCAGGCGGCAGTCGCGCGCTTTCCGCGCGTGCAGGGCGGGCAACAATATTTCAGTCCACGCCTCAGCCAGGTCTTCGTCGCTGCCGAGAAGCAGGCCAAAGAGATGCAGGACGAGTACATCTCGACCGAGCATTTGCTGCTCTCCATTGCCAACGAGAAAGACGGGCAGGCGGGCAAGATTCTACGCCAACACGGTGTCACGCATGACGACCTGCTCAAGGTCATAGAGCAGACGCGCGGCGGCTCACGCATCACTGACCAGAATGCGGAAGAAAACTACCAGGCGCTCTCCAAGTATGCGAAAGACCTGACGGAGCTTGCTCGCCAGGGCAAGCTTGATCCGGTCATCGGGCGCGACGACGAGATTCGACGCACCATACAGGTTCTCTCGCGTCGCACGAAAAATAATCCTGTGCTGATTGGCGAACCGGGCGTCGGCAAGACAGCCATCGTAGAGGGTCTCGCGCAGCGGATGGTTTCGGGCGATGTGCCTGAGACCTTGCGCAACAAGCGGCTGGTCGGTCTTGATCTCGGCTCGATGCTCGCGGGCGCGAAATATCGCGGCGAGTTTGAGGAACGATTGAAAGCTGTCTTGAAAGAGATTGAGAACGCGCAGGGACAGATCGTGCTCTTCATTGACGAGCTTCATACGCTCGTCGGAGCGGGTGCGGCTGAAGGCGCGATTGATGCGTCGAACATGTTGAAGCCTGCGCTGGCGCGCGGTGAGTTGCGCTGCATCGGCGCGACCACACTCAACGAATATAAGAAGTATATCGAGAAGGACGCCGCGCTTGAGCGTCGTTTCCAGCAAGTTTACGTCGGCGAGCCGAACGTCGAAGACACGATTGCGATTTTGCGCGGACTCAAGGAGCGTTACGAAGTTCATCACGGCGTGCGGATCAAAGACTCTGCGATTGTCGCAGCAGCGACGCTCTCGAATCGCTACATCACGGATCGTTTCCTGCCGGACAAAGCGATTGACCTGATTGACGAGGCGGCCTCGCGGCTCCGCATCGAGATTGATTCGCTGCCACAGGAGATAGACCAGTTGGAGCGCGAAATCCTGCAACTCGAAATTGAGCGACAGGCTCTGGGCCGTGAAGAGGACGAAAAGTCGAAGGCCCGGTTGAAAGATATAGAGCAGCGCATTGCCGATCTCAAAGAGAAGTCTTCAGGGATGAAGGCGAAGTGGCAATCCGAGAAGGAAGAGATTGACCGCATGCGTAAGGCGAAAAACGAGCTTGAGCAGTTGCGTCTGCAACTGGATCAGGCGCGCAACGCCGGCGACCTGGCGCGTGCGGCGGAGCTTCAGTACGGCAAGATTCCAGAGCTTGAGCGCAAATTGGCTACCGAGCAACAGAAGCTCGCAGAGCTTCAGAGCGACGGCGTGATGCTCAAGGAAGAGGTTGACGAAGAGGACGTGGCCGAAGTCGTCGCCAAGTGGACGGGTGTGCCCGTCACGAAGATGCTCGAAGGCGAGATGCAGAAGCTCGTCACGATGGAAGATCGCCTGCGTAATCGCGTCATTGGACAGGACGAAGCTTTGACTGCTGTCGCCAACGCCGTCAGGCGCGCTCGCGCCGGACTTCAGGACCCGAATCGCCCTGTCGGCTCGTTCATCTTTCTTGGGCCGACCGGGGTTGGCAAGACCGAGACGGCGCGTGCGCTCGCGGAGTTTCTCTTTGACGACGAGCGCGCGATGGTGCGGCTAGACATGTCCGAGTACATGGAGAAGCATGCGGTCGCGCGTATGATCGGTGCGCCTCCGGGCTACATCGGTTTCGAGGAGGGCGGGCAACTGACCGAAGCCGTGCGCCGTCGCCCCTACGCGGTGATTCTCTTTGACGAGATTGAGAAAGCGCACCCGGATGTTTTCAACGTCCTGTTGCAGATTCTGGACGACGGGCGGCTGACGGATTCTAAGGGGCGCACGGTTGATTTCAAGAACACTGTTTTGATTATGACTTCAAACCTCGGCTCGCGTGAGATACAGGCAGCCGAAGGCGACGAGAAGCAGGTGCGCGAAGCTGTGACGCAGGAACTCAGGCTGCACTTCAAGCCGGAGTTTTTGAATCGCATTGACGACATCGTTATCTTTCATCAACTCTCGCGTGAGCAGATCAAGCAGATCATTGACGTGCAGCTTGAACGCCTGCGCGCGACGCTCTCGGATCGCGGCATCGCACTTGTGCTGGACGACTCGGCGCGGCAGCTTCTCGCACGCGAGGGCTACGACCCGCAGTACGGCGCGCGGCCTCTGAAGCGTGCGATTCAAACGCTCATTCAGAACCCGCTCGCAGTCAAACTGCTACGCGGCGAGATTGCGCCCGGACAAAGAATCACTGTCTCCGCCAACGGAGATCAGATGGCGTTCACAACAGAGATGGCTGCGGCAGCAGCATAAAGAGGTGATAGGTGATAAGTGATGAGTGATAAGAAAAAGCTTTTCTCTTAACGCATCACTGATCACTTATCACCTATCACTATTATGGTATCTTTCCGTAGGGAGAAAAGAAAACGTCGTATGCAAGAGAGCAAGGTGTCTGAAGAGGCACGGGCGGGAGAGTCTGCGCCTTCTTCCAGTGATGAAATACGTGTGACGGATCGTCGGCGCTTCAGTCTGGATCAGGAGCCGGGCGGTGAGGCGGACGGCGCAGGCGCGACGACTGAAGCGCCGAGTTTGAAGCCGACTTATGTTGAGCAGCTTGAAGAGCGCACTTTGGAAGCAGAACGAAAAGTCTCCGACGTGCAGTCGCGCTTCGAGCAGTTGCGCGCTGAGTTGCAGCGCGAGACGGATGAGACGAGGCAGCGACTTAATCGCGCCGTCGATGATCGCGCGCGGCGCGAGAAGTCTGCGTTCGTCGCCGAGTTGCTTCCGGTCGCAGATAATCTTCAGCGAGCGATTGACGCAGCCGAACAGGGAGGCTCATTTGAATCTCTGGTCAACGGCGTGCGCGGGACATTGAGCAGTTTCGAGAAAGCACTCGTGGCTGCGGGCATCGAACCTCTTGAGTCTGTCGGAGCGGCGTTTGACCCGGAACTGCACGAGGCGGTTGATACCGTCGAAGTCGAACCGGAGCGCGATGGAACGGTGACGGCTGAATACAGTCGCGGATACAAGATGGGTGAGCGCCTGCTCAGGCCAGCGCGTGTGCAGGTTGGACGAGCGCAAGGTGAAGCGAAGAAGGCGGCGGAATGAAGATGTTTTTGATTTTAGATTTTAGATTTGCGATTGGAAGAGGAATGGAAATCCTTACCTAATCTAAAATCAAAAATCGCAAATCAAAAATCTAAAATAACGATTGGGAGAAAACAAAGTGGCAGCGAAAGATTTGAAGTTTAGGGAAGAGGCGCGGGCGGCGATGCTTAAGGGCGTGAACACGCTGGCGAATGCTGTGCGGGTCACATTGGGGCCGAAGGGGCGCAACGTTGTGCTAGCTAGAAAGTACGGCTCGCCTGTGATTACTAAAGACGGCGTGACGGTGGCGAAAGAGATTGACTTGCCGGACAAGTACGAGAACATGGGCGCGCAGATGGTGCGCGAGGTGGCGACGAAGACCAACGACACGGCTGGCGATGGAACAACCACCGCGACCGTGTTGGCGCAGGCTATCTTTCGTGAAGGCGTCAGGAACGTGGCGGCGGGCGCGAACCCTATGGCACTTCAGCGCGGCATTCAGTTAGCGACTGAAACTGTGGTCGCGGAGCTTGAGCGAATGTCTAAGAAGGTCAAGGGCAAAGAGGAACTCGCCAACGTCGCAAGTGTTTCGGCAAACAATGATCGCCAGATCGGGCAGTTGATTTCCGAAGCGATGGAGCAGGTGGGCAAAGACGGCGTTGTGACGGTCGAGGAATCGAAGACGCTACAGACCGAGCTGGACATCGTTGAGGGCATGCAGTTTGATCGAGGCTACCTCTCGCCCTATTTCGTGACCAACCCCGACCGGATGGAAGCAGTGCTCGAAGAGCCTTTGATTCTGCTTCACGAGAAGAAGATTGCGGCGATGCGCGATCTCTTGCCCGTGCTCGAACAGGTAGCGCAGCAGGGACGCTCCTTCGTCATCATTGCTGAAGACGTTGAAGGCGATGCGCTCGCCACGCTGGTCGTTAATCGCCTGCGCGGAACGATCAAGGTTTGTGCCGTCAAAGCTCCGGCCTTCGGCGACCGCCGCAAGGCGATTATGGAAGACCTCGGCGTCTTAACGGGCGGGCGACTTATCACAGAAGACCTCGGTATCAAGTTGGAAAACGTAACGCTCGCTGACTTAGGCTCTGCCAAGCGCGTGATCGTCAGCAAAGACGATACGATCATCGTCGAGGGCGCTGGCGATGCGAAGGCGATTCAGGGACGTGTGGCAACGATCCGCGCGCAGGTTGAAGAAACCACCTCTGACTACGACCGCGAGAAGTTGCAGGAGCGTCTGGCGAAACTCGCGGGCGGTGTTGCCGTTGTCAAAGTCGGCGCGGCTACTGAAACCGCGATGAAAGAGATCAAGATGCGCGTCGAAGATGCCTTGAACGCGACGAAGGCTGCGGCGCAGGAAGGCATCGTGCCCGGCGGCGGTCTCGCCCTGCTTCGCTCTGCTCGCGCTCTGGACAAGCTGAAGGTGGATGAAGAGGACGTGCAAACCGGCATCAAGATCGTTCGTCGTGCGCTGGAAGAGCCGCTGCGTCGCATCGCAGAGAACGCCGGGATGGAAGGCGCGGTCGTGGTAGGTCGTGTCGAAGAGTCGAAAGGCTCAAAGGGCTACAACGCTGCGACCGGAGAATACGAAGACCTGGTTGCGGCGGGGATTATTGACCCGACGAAAGTTGTCCGCACAGCTTTGCAGAATGCCGCTTCAATCGCCGGCTTGATGCTGACAACCGACGCTGCCGTCATTGACGCGCCGGAGCCTAAAAAGGCCGCGCCCGCGATGCCTGGAGGCGAAGACTACGACTACTGAAGAATGCAAAATTAAAAATGCAAAAGTGAAGGCGGGGCGAGCCTCATCTTCACTTTTGCATTTTTAATTTTTAATTTTGCATTAAGTAGTTGGCTTAACAATTGCAGGTGCGAGGTGTGGTATGATTCGGTTGTCTGGAAACGCAACGGCGTTCATGCCCCTCGCATCTAAAAACCGTCTTAGTAAGAGCCGCCGAAATGATGCGGCTCAGGGTTGAAAATTAAGACGACACTTCGCCGCCAAACATTTGCCACATGTTAGAGGTTTGATACGGTGTGAGCATCGCCTTCCAAACTCAGTTGAGAAAAAAGCATGATAGACCTAGGGGCATATAAAGATAAATTTAGCGATAGCGGCCAGCGCATTCTCGAAGGTGCGCTTAACGAGTCGCGTCGCCGCGATCAAAACTACGTTGCAGTTGAGCATATTCTGAAAGCTCTGGCGGACGAGGAGGCCGATCTCTTCAATGCCACCATGCGCGATCTTGCGGTTGACCCGCACTCGGTCAGAGGGATGATCGAGAAGCGTTTGGAAATGAGTCGCCAGCATGTCGGTAAAGGTTTCAGAATCGCTCCCGACACGACCGATCTCTTCAAGCGCTCGATGGAGCGTGCGCGTGCGCAGGGCCGCAAGACCATCGAAGCGACAGATATTTTCACAGCGCTCTCGCAAGACGAGAGAGGCTTGTTCGTCGAAGTCCTGCGTGGCTTCGGCGCAACGCCCGAAGCTGTGGTTGAAAATGTTCGCTCCCGCGTTCATCTGCGTGAGCAGGAAGACGAGCAGTACAAGAAGAAATTCGAGTTGCCTCCTTATCTCAAACATTTCGGCGTCTCGTTGAATCGCCTGGCGCGTGCCGACAAGATTCCGCCGACTATCGGGCGCGAGATGGAGATTCAGCAGATGGTTGAAATCCTCTGCCATCGTGAGCGCGCCAATAGCCCGATGCTCGTCGGCGAACCCGGAGTCGGTAAGACCGCCGTCGTCGAGGGCCTCGCGCGCTTGATTGAATTAGAGCCGGAGAAAGTTCCTGCCCGTTTAAGAGGCTCACACATCGTGCAGCTTCAGATGGGCGGACTCGTCGCGGGCACTATGCTGCGCGGCATGTTCGAGGAGCGCATTAAGGGAATCATTGATGAGGTCAAGGAACACGACAACCTGATTCTCTTTATTGACGAAGCGCACACGATCATCGGCGCAGGCGCGGCTCTCGGCACATCCTCAGATGCAGCCAACATGTTCAAGTCTGCGCTCGCGCGTGGCGAGATGAGGATTATCGGCGCAACGACCATCACGGAGTACAAGGAGTACATCGGAGAAGACGAGGCGCTCGCGCGCCGCTTCCGCATGGTCAAGGTTGACGAGCCAACGCTCAACGAGACGCGAGAGATTCTTCTGGGCCTTCGTCCGCGTCTTGAGAAAAATTATTCGGTGACGATCTCGGATGATGCCATCAACACCGCTTTGGAGATGGCTCCGAAGTACATACGCAACCTGCACCTGCCTGATAAAGCAATCGGCTGGCTCGACACGGCGGCAGTAAAGGTTGAGATTAACGAGCCGCAAACGTTGATCGTCAAGCCTGAGCACGTCATAGAGGTTATCTCGCAGGAGTCGCGCATTCCGCGTGACATGATCTTCCGCGACACCAACGACCGCTTCATTCAAATGGAAGCAGACCTCGGCAAGCGTGTCATCGGGCAGAAGGAGGCGATCAAGGCTGTCGGGCAGCGTCTGCGTCTGAACAAAGGCCCGCTCAAGGAGAATCACTACAAGCCGGACGGCGTGCTTCTCTTCCTCGGGCCGACGGGTGTCGGCAAGACTGAACTGGCGAAGGCCGTTGCCGAGTTCATGTTCGGCGATGAAGAGAAGATGGTTCGCATAGACATGTCCGAGTACGGCGACGGAACCATCGGCATCGAGAAGCTGATCGGTATGCCGCGCGGTATCGTAGGCTCAGAGCGCGGAGGCATCCTGACGGAGCAACTCAGGGAAAACCCGTACACGGTGCTTCTGCTCGACGAAGTTGAGAAAGCTTCACCCTACTTGATGAACCTCTTCCTACAGGCTTTCGATGAAGGTTGGATGACGGACGGGCGCGGCAAGAAAGTTTATCTTTCCGATGCTATCGTTATCATGACCTCCAATCTTGGCTCGGAGAGTTTCAAGAAGTATGAGAAGCCTTTGGGGTTTGGGCAGAAGACTCTGGGCGATGTGCGCGCCATCAAGAATGAAGTGATGAAGGCGGCTGAAGCCAGATTCTCGCCTGAGTTTCGTAATCGCATAGACGAGATTGTTGTCTTCTCGCCGCTGATGATGGACGAAGTTCGCCAGATCGCGGCGCTCTATCTCTCGAAGCTCCGCAAGCAGATGGAATTTCAGGGCAAAGCGGTTGAAGTGACGGAGGCTGCGGTAAACCTTCTGACCGAAAAAGGCTTCAGCCCGGCCTACGGCGCACGCTTCCTGAAGCGTCACATTGATGAGAAGGTGAAACTGCCGATCACGACCCTGTGGAAAGGCGCGACCAGGTTTCGCGTGGACGCCGAAGACGGCGAAGTCACGATCAAGGCGATTAACGACGTGAGCGCGGAACTGAATTAACGCACACCGCGCTTGATAGCGTTTCCAGTGTGAAAGGGTTTCAGTGAGAGACATTCATTGAAGCCCTTTCGCTTTATCTCCCGCTACGGATTTCACTGGGCTGAATTTTGAGCCTATACTTTTATGAACCGAAACTTATTTTCAGACATCAGGCTCAAACGTTTTGTCGTCTCCTTCATCTTTCTGTTTTGTCTGAGTTCCCTCACAGCTCTAGGGCAAAATGATAAGCCTGCGGCGCAGCAGACCGCTCCGACCGCGAATGATGGAAAAGCTGAGAAGATAATCGAGAGCGCGATTGCTGCGCTGGGCGGGAGCGCTTACTTGAATGTTCGCTCCTCGGTCGGGCGCGGCCTCTTCACACAGTATGTGGATGGACAGTCGGCTTTGCCGAGCACGTTCGTTGATTACGTCGTCTTTCCAGATCGTGAGCGCACAGAGTTTCGCGCCTCGACCGGCAGGATAATTCAAACCAACACGGGCGACACTGGCTGGATTTACGATGGCGCGGCGAAGACCCTCAAGGACATGACGAAGATGCAGGTCGAAGACTTCAAGCTGGCGTTGCGCTCAAGCTTTGATAATCTGCTGCGCGGCTTCTGGCGCAAGGAAAATGCCAAGCTCTCCTACGCAGGGCGGCGCGAAGCCGGACTCGCCAGGCGCAACGAAGCTGTTCGCCTCACCTACCCGGACGGCTACATAGTTGACTTCGAGTTTGGCGCGAAAGATAGCCTGCCGATGAAAGTTCTCTACAAGCGAAAGAACAGTGACGGCGAAGAGATTGCGGAAGAAGACCGCATGGGGCAACACGTACAGATCGAAGGGGTGATTACGCCCTTCGTCGTAGATCACTACAGAGCAGGCACGCAGACGAGTCGTATCAACTACCAGTCAATTGACTTCAACAGCCCCATCGCCGACGCGCTTTTCGCGCACCCCGCGAATGTGAAGGCTGTTAAATAAATTCATTGAAAATCAAGAGCATTACCCGGCGGGTGTTTGAAAGATTTTCCGTCCTACTTTGAAGACCGCTCGCGCATAGTGGCTTCATCGCGCGTTGATACGGTTCCAGGTATTCGGTCATCAACCTGCTGGATGGAACGGCCTGTCATCGCCGCGAACAATTCTTCGTAGCGGTCAACGACGTGTTCCCAATCATAGTATTTCTTGACGCGTTCCTGGGCGCGCTGGCGATAGGAGCTGACAAGCGATCCATCTCTCAAGACGCGCTGAAGCTGCGCGGCCAGGTCTGATTCGTCCGCGTAAGGGATACCGGCCTCACCGACGGCTTCGACGTTCTCCGGCGTGGCAAGCGTCAGCACACAGTTGCCGTAGCCCATCGCTTCGAGAAGCGCCGGGTGCGTGCCGCCGACTTCCGTCGCGTGAACATAGCAGTAGGCGTTCTGCTGCAACATGCGATAGTCCTTGCCGAAGATAAAGCCCGTGAAGATGATCCTTTTGTCTCGACGAGCGCGCTCGCGTAGCTCCTTGATGTACTCGTGCGCGTAAGGCGCGTCGCCGACGATCAAGAGCTTGTGCGCGGTTTTGACTTTCTTGAAGGCTTCGATTACCAGATGCGCGTTGTTCTCAGGCTCAAGGCGTGAGACGTAAAGCACGTAGCGATTCGGCTCGACTCTCCATTGACGAACAGCCCTGTCGGGGCGGCGCTCGACCTCCGCGCCGTAGGCGATCATGGTTGAAGGCGCGTTGTAGCGTGCCAGGTAGTATTCCTGAATAACGCGCGCGTCCGTCACGGTCTCGTTCGGCAGGAAAGTGGCGAGTCGTTCGGCGAGGCGGTAGTAGTTTCGCCCCACCCAGTTCCACTTCTTGCGCTTGTGCTCAAGCCCGTCAACATTGACGGCGACGGGCGTGCCCGTGAATCTCAAGATGGGAGCGAAGAGGGCGTTGGCGGCGTTGCAGATCAGCGCCGCATCGTAGCGCGCAGGCACGGCATGAAGCGCCGAGAGGAATGAGTGTACGACCGTGTCGAAATATTTGTGGCGGATGGTCGGCAGCACCTTGAGGCGCACGCCGTGATATTCAATCTGTCGCGGAGAGACGTAGTGCGCGCGGCAGTAGACCGTCACATCATGGCCGCGCGCGACCAGTCTGGTTGAGAGATGCTCGGCGAAAGTTTCAAAGCCGCCATAGCTGGCTGGCACTCCGCGCGTCCCTAGAATTGCTATTCGCATCAGTGAAATAAATGATGAACGCGGAATGATGAACGATGAACTGAAAAGCTTTTGTTTTTACTTCATCATTCATTATTCATCATTCATCGTTTCCCCTAACGGCCTGCTCGTATGCTTTGATAGTCGAGCGTGCTGTCTCGCGCCAGCTAAAATTCCTCGCGCGCTCAAGTCCTTTGAGGCGCAAGCGAGCGCGTAAGTCTGAGTCGTCAATCAAGCGCGCGAGAGCCTGGGCCAGAGCGTCCTCGTCAAAAGGATCAACGAGCAATCCGGCATCTCCAACCACTTCCGGCAAGCTCGTCTTGTTGCCCGCGATGACGGGCGCGCCGCATTGCATCGCTTCGAGCGGCGGCAGACCGAAGCCCTCAAAGTATGACGGGTAAACGAAGCACAACGCTCCTGTATACAGCGCCGGTAAATCCGACTCCGATACGTAGCCCGTCAAAACCGTGAGGTCTTTGATGCCGCTCTCTTCGATTGCGCGGAGCGTCTCATCATAAAGCCAGGCGCGTTTTCCAACCAGGGCAAGTTGGGGAAGATTAGCGTGTGGACGCGCCCGACGCAAGGCTGAATAAGCAGAGATCAGGCGGGTGAGATTCTTGCGGGGCTGGATTGAGCCGACCGCCAGAATGTAGTCGCCCCTGATTTTGTAAAGCTCGCGCACGCGCCTCACTTCCCTTTTATCTTCGACCGGCGCGAAATGATCGGGCGCGGCCAACTTTGTGACGCTCACACGTTCGGCCCCGACCTTGTAAGTTTCGATGATGTCGCGGCGCGTGTGCTCTGAAGGCACGAGGATGCGCGATGCTACGCGCGCCGTTCGTCGCACAGTTAAGCGAAGCTGCATACGGCTTCTACGCTTGAACGTCTGCGGAAGATGCTCGAACGAAAGATCGTGAATGGTGGCGACGATAGGGCAGGGCGCAAAGGGCGGCGCGGTGTACTGCACGTGCAGCAGATCAACCGGACGGCGGCGCAACTCCGTCGCAAGCGTCAGAGGAATACGCACGAGCGGCGTGTGCGGCCACGTCATCCGCACAGCGACGTGCGGCCAGCGATTGCGAAAACGTTCGACGGCTTCGTGCTTCGTGACGTAGAGCGTGTAGCGATTGATAGTATCCAACTCCGCCAGAGCTTCAATGAGATTCGTAATGTAACTCTCGTTGCCAGCCAGACCTGTGCCGACAGAATGCGCGTCAATGGCGATATGTAAAGGCAGTGATGAGTGATGAGTGATGAGTGATGAGTCTAAATGATGAGCGCGGAATGATGAGTGATGAATTGAAGAACTGTTATCTTTACTTCCGCGTTCATCGCTCATCGTTCATCGTTTTCCTTTCATCCCTCATTAACGACGCCGCGAAAGCTCTTGCGGTGAATCCGGCAGGGGCCGTGCTCGCGCAGGGCAGCGAGATGCTCGCGCGTGCCGTAGCCGATGTGCTTGGTGAAATTGTAGCGGGGATAAACTTCGTGGAATGCGCGCATCAGCGCATCACGATAGGTTTTGGCGATGACGGAAGCGGCGGCGATGGAAGCCGAGATTGAGTCGCCGTGAATGATTGATTTTTGCGGGAGCTTTACTTCTTTGAGTTGAACGGCGTCTATCAAGAGATAATCGGCGCAAGGATCAAGTTGCTTTAAGGCTTCAATCATCGCCAGGCGCGACGCTTGCAGAATATTGATCCGGTCAATCTCTTCCGGCTCAACCTGCCCGACTGCGAAGCAGAGCGCAGTTTGCAGGATTTCCTTTGTGATGCGCTCGCGTTGCAGGGCCGTCAGCTTCTTGGAATCGTCGAGTCCATCGGGCAATGGCCGCTCAGGGTCCAGAATCACAGCCGCCGCTACCACTGGCCCCGCCAGCGCCCCACGCCCGACTTCGTCAACTCCAGCTATCAGGCGAAACCCGCCCGCTCGCGCTTCATCTTCAAAAGCCGTGCAGATGGAGGAGACGCGACGACGACGCAGAAGGGATGAGGGCGGAGGGATGAGGGATGAACTAAGAACAGTCTCTCTTTTCTTCATCCCTCATCCCTTCACTCTCATCCCTTTTTGGCCGCCGCAGCTCCCTGCGCCTGCGTGCGCGTATCTCTCTCACGGATGCGCGCTGCCTTGCCGCGCAGCTCGCGCAGATAATAAAGCTTGGCGCGACGCACACGGCCACGCTTGACGACATCTATGTGGTCAACGATGGTCGCGTGCAGCGGAAAGATTCTCTCAACGCCGACGCCGAAGCTCGTCTTGCGCACGGTGATCGTCTCACGCACGCCGCCATGCTTACGCGCAATGACGATCCCTTCAAACGCCTGAAGACGCTCTTTGGTCTCAGACTCTTTAATGCGCACATGCACGCGCACCGTATCGCCCGGTTGAAACTCCGGGACGCTCTCGCGCAACTGCGCCTTATCAACTGCATCTAAGCGATTCATCTCTTTACTCCAATTTGCGATTTTAGATTTTTGATTTGCGATTGGAAGAGGACGAAGAATTTAAAAGCTGAAATTTCTTCCTTATCCAATCAAAAATCGCAAATCAAAAATCTAACATTCCTACTTCTTTTCTAACAGGTCTGGCCTGTTGCTCCTCGTCTTTTTCAAAGCCTGCTCTGCGCGCCAGCGCGCAATCTCCGCGTGATGCCCGCCGAGCAGAACTTCTGGGACACGCATCCCGCGAAACTCCGGCGGGCGCGTGTAGTGCGGGTAATCCAGCAACCCTTCCGAGAAGGATTCATTGACGGCGGAAGTCTCGTTGCCGAGCGCGCCCGGAATCAACCTCACTACCGAATCAACGACTACGACCGCAGCAGGCTCGCCGCCCGACAGCACGTAATCTCCAATGGAGATTTCATCCGTCACGAGACATTCGGCCACCCGTTCGTCAACGCCTTCGTAGCGTCCGCAGATGAGCACAACGTGATCGTCAAGCGCCAACTCGCTCGCCACAGCCTGCGTGAACACACGACCCTGCGGCGAAAGCAGCACGACGCGCGTGCCTGGCCGGAAGCTGTCTCGCGCGCTTGCTCCCGTCAACTCTTCAACTGCTGCAAAGATCGGCTGACACTTCAAAACCATCCCGTCGCCGCCGCCGAACGGACGATCATCAACCTGCTTGTGCTTGTCCTCTGTCCACCCGCGCAGGTCGTGCGCCCTGACATCCACCAAACCGGCTGCGCACGCTCGCCGGATAATCCCGTAGTCAAAGACTTCACGAAAGAAGTCTGGGAAGATAGTGATAATGTCAAAACGCATTTGCTGCGCCTCGTACTGCTCTTGAATGCCCGCCGGCACCGATCTTACTCACACTCGACCGTGTAGGCAACAGTCGTGCTCCCGCCTGCCGGAACCATAACTTTGAATTGCACTGTGTTGGCTGCGAGGCGTTCGCTTGGCACGTTGCTTTCGACTATCTTCCATTGATTGTCCTCGTAACGCTCGATGCCTTCGCGCACGAATGCCTCTGCCGGTCGCGCCCCGCGATTGCTCAAAACAACTTCGACCCTGGTGACAAGCTTCTCTTGATTCTCCCCTTTTGTATCACGGTAGCTGACCACGCGGCGTTCCAGCACGCGGCGCGTTCCGAAGAGCGTCGCAGAGCGGCCTTGCGTGACGGCAAACTCGGCGTTCTGCGGCGTGAAGGAGATGCGATCCTGACCGACTATCTGAGCCACCTCGCCCGCGCGTTGATAGATTGTCACCAGCCCGCCAGCCATCGGCGCGCTGGCCGTGTTCTTTGCGACAAGCCGCACTTCCAAGCCTCTGGGCAAGAGAATGAAGCCGCCGCGCCCAAGCGTCTGCGCGTCGTAAGCGTTCTCAAAGACGTTGCGCTGCACGATAGCCAGGCGCGCATGCTGAAAGATAGGAAAACGATTGACCGTCGCGTTGGCGTTGAGGCTGATGTCGTTGCCGAGCGTGAAGCGATTGAACGCGCTCAGGCTGCTGACTTCAGCATAAGACTCGCCGCCCGATTCTTCGTTGCTTGAAACGTTGGCGACATTCGACTGCACCGCGTAATCCTGACGAGTGCTGCCGTCGCCGCCCTCCGGTAAGAGCGCAACCTCACCGGCCACAAGGTCAATAGTGCCTGCGGCAATATCAACGCCCGTGCTGTTATAAAGCGAGACCCATGAATCAAGCGTCGCCGCCGTCGGAGACTCACCGCTCGCCGTTGGCTCAAGCACCAGCGCGTAATCGCTTCTCCAGGAAATGTTGGGCGCGAGATAATCCACCTGCACGCGCTTACGCGCACGCACTCCACGGTTCTGAATCACCAGATGAAGGACCGGCGATTTTTCGTTGTTCACCTGCGCGCCGTCGTAAGTCACATCCTGGCGCACGACCTCCGCGTCTTCAGCCAGCACGCGCACGGTGCGAATGTTCGCCTTTGGCATCAGGCTGCGCCATTCAATCGTGTTGAGTCCGGGCTGCAATTCAACCGCGCGCTCTTCTAAAAACTCAGCGATGCCCGCGCTGTAAACCGTCAAGTGCGAGAGACTGCTATTGCCGACTTGCGCGCGAGCAGCCGACTGATAAGCCAGGCAGCACAGGATGATGGCGAGAAGCAGGAGGCTGCGTCTTCTCACATTCTTTCCATCCTTATTGTCGCGCACAAAAATCATCAACGATTGATTCCTGAAGTCTCTCTAAAATTCCAACAGTCCTTCGGGCGCGTCTATGCGAATCAGCTTCCGCTCGATGTTGATTTCGACGCAGATTTCTTCCGCCAACGGAATCAGATGCTCGCGCTTCGCCCGTTCGTTATCAACCACCAGCGTCTCGACGCCGCCCGTGTGCATCACTTCGCGCACGCGCCCAATCTCTTCGCCCTCGATTGTCTCAACCAGGCAGCCCATCAACTCCCACTCGTAAAACTCATCTTCGGGAAGCTCTACGCGCTCCGCTTCGGGCACTGCGAATTCGTATCCGATGAGCGCGCTCGCTTCTTCGATAGAGTCGTAACCGGCGAACTTCAGGATAACGCGCCCCGATTGAAACCAGTGTTCTTCGAGTGTGAGCACCGTGCGCTTACCGTCGGGCGCGACCGCGATCAAGTTTTCAAGCCCCTCGAAGCGTTCGGGGAAATCCGTTAAAAGCTCTGCGACGAGTTCGCCGCGAAGCCCCCTGATCTTGACTGCGTGCGCCACAGCAATCAGCTCATCTCGGGCTGAATCGCTGCCTGCGCCTGCCTGTTGCGCTTCGCTCATTCCACGATTTCTAGAATGTACCGGCGATTCTGCTTCACGCTCGCCGCGTGCAGGAGCGAGCGCAGAGCGCGCACGGTTCGTCCCTGGCGTCCGATGAGCTTGCCCATGTCTGCTTCAGCCACGCGCACTTCAATCAACAGGACATCACGACGCTCAACCTCGCGCACCTCGACTGCCTCCGTATCATCTACGAGGGCTTTGACGATCATCTCAACAGTCTCACGCATAAGAAGTCTGGAGTCTGGAGTCTGGAGTCTGAAGTCTAAGAGTCAAAAGAAAGAGAAATACTTTTGACCTCGGACTCCAGACTCCAGACTTTTCATACCGTTTCGGTTTGCGCTGCCTGCGCCTTGGCGTTGGCTTTAATCAATCGCTTGACGGTGTTGGTCGGCTGCGCGCCGCGCTCAATCCAGTATTGCGCGCGTTCGGCGTCGAGACGAATCTCGCCTTCCTTACCAATCGGATTGTAAGTTCCGATGCTCTCAAGGTACGCGCCATCGCGCTTTGACAGCTTCTCTTTAACCACGATTCTGTACGAAGGTCTTTTCTTCGCACCCATTCTCATCAATCTAATTGCTAACAAGTCGTCTTCCTCCTAAAACAGTGACGAGTGACGAGTGACAAGTGACAAGTTGAAGCGTTCTTGCTTGTCACTCGTCACTTATCACTCGTCACTGCTTTATCACCTCTTCTTCTTCCAACGCTTCTTCTTCTGTTTCTTGCGCGAGGGTCCGGCGGAGAGAGACGGCGTATCCCCGTCATCGCCGTTTCCCATTCCACCTAAGTCCGGCATTCCGGCCATTCCCGCCATGCGGCGCATCATCTTGCCTTTGAGACCGCCACCGCCGCCGAACATCCCTGAGCCTGAGAGTTGCCGCATCATCTGCCGCATCTCCGTGTACTGCTTGATTAGCGCATTGACTTCCGCAACGCTCGACCCGGAGCCGCGCGCGATTCTGCGCCGCCGGTTCGCGTTCAGAATCTTGTGGTCGTAGCGTTCAGCTTGCGTCATCGAATCAATGATAGCTTCTGTGCGCTTGAGTTCCTTCTCCATCTGCTTGGTCTGCTCTTCGTCCAGATTCGGCATGCCCATGCCGCCCAAGAGCTGGTCTGGCAGAAGCTTCATAATCTTTGAGAAAGACCCCAGCTTCTTGACCTGTCTTAATTGGCTGCGAAAGTCGTCGAGCGTGAACTGGTTCTTCTGGAGTTTTTTGAGTTGCTCTTCCGCCTCGTCCTGGTCAACTTTCGACTGCACCTCTTCGATGAGCGAGAGCACATCGCCCATGCCGAGGATGCGTTGCGCGATGCGGTCAGGATAAAACGGCTCAAGCGCATCGTACTTTTCGCCGACGCCGACAAACTTGACTGGCTGTCCCGTCACCTGTTTGATCGAGAGCGCCGCGCCGCCCCTCGCATCGCCGTCCATCTTCGTCAGCACCACGCCTGTGATTCCGACCCGGGCGTGAAACTCTTCCGCAGACTTCACAGCATCCTGTCCGGTCATTGCATCCGCAACGAAAAGTGTCTCGACCGGATGCGTCTCGTTCTTGATGTTCACCAGCTCTTCCATCAACTCATCGTCAATGTGAAGCCGCCCGGCTGTGTCTATCAGGAGCGTGTCGTAGCCTGTCTGCTGCGCGTGCTTGTGCGCTTCACGAACGAGCGTCAGGGGATCGTTCGTCTCAGGCATTTCAAAGATCGCCTGGCCTGTCGCCTTTGCGATGACCTTCAACTGCTCACGCGCCGCCGGGCGATAAACGTCAACCGAGACGAGCAGCGGCTTGCGATCCTGATTCTTCGCCAGCCAGCGCGCAATCTTGCCGGAGGAAGTCGTCTTGCCCGAACCTTGCAGGCCGACGATCATCACGGTGTTGGGAGTCGTCTTCGTAAAGACCAGACGCGACGATTGCCCGCCGAGCAGTTCTACCAGTTCGTCGAAGACGATCTTGACGACCTGCTCCGAGGGCTTGAGTTCCTGCCAGACCTGCTGACCTTCGGCCTTCTCTTTAACTGCCGTAATGAAGTCTTTGGCGACCTTGTAATTGACATCTGCCTCAAGCAGCGCCAGCCGAATCTCGCGCAGCGCCGCATCAACATGCGCCGGGGTCAACACACCCTCGCCGCGCAGGTTCTTCAGCGTCCGCTTCAGCTTATCGGATAAAGACTCGAACATATAGGCACAGTTCCGCACTCCAAACGGAAACGGAGATGATAACGGCGTCAGGAAAGAAAAGCAAGGGAGGGAAAAGAAACGCTGAATGATGAATGATGAATGTAGAAGTAAAGACTAATGCCTTTTCCGTTCATCGTTCATCATTCAGCGTTCAACGTTTCTTCCGGTGGACGCTTTCGCTCAGTTTATGTTAGATTTTCTGTGTTCATACCCGGCAATTATGCAGGGCGGCGGTTCGTGGGAGAATCCGTTGTCCTCGCCACCCACCAACGGTTTCTGACTTAGCGCAATTTGAAATAGGCCGCTTATTCGGCTTTTATTTTAAATCTACAAAGGGCCGAAGCTAAGCCTGCCAGAGACGGTGACTATTGAGCAAAGATAAGAACAGACCTGAACCAGGTGTGGTTGATCTAGCGGACGCACGCGCACGCCTTCAGCGTTCACGCTCGCGCGCTGGTGTCTCGCGCGAGGAACTGGCTGCCGAGCTTGAGGAGATTCGCATCCTTCTCGATCATGGCCTTTCGTCGGAGGTTAAATCGCGCCTGACGCCCCTGATGGCCGCCGCACGCCATGATGCGTCGCTTCTGGCGCAGGCCCGTTGCGCGCTCTCGGCTGCGCTTGAGATGCAGGGACGCTACCGCGAATCGCTCGAAGCCGTGCAGATGTACGAAGCGCCAGCGACGCGCGCCAAGTTGGATGTGGAAGCGACTTCCTGCCTGAAAGTTCAAATCGGTCTCGTTTACAACTACACAGGCGATCATCCGAAGGCCATCGCGCTCCTCAACGCTGCGCTGCGCGAAGAGGCGGAGAATGGCTCGCACGCTCATCTCGGAGCAATCTATGCTGCGATGGCGCGCGTCTATCGCAGCATCAGCGAGTTTACAATCGCGCGCGACCACTCGCAGAAAGCCCTTGAGCATTACCGCGAAACAGGCGACTGGCGCGGCCTCGCGGAAGCCTACTTCGGCATCGCTATGGCCGACACACTCGAAGGCCAGCACGAAGCAGGGCTTGAGAATTTCGAGCAGGCTCTGAAACTCGTCGGCGATCATCCAGCCCCTTACCTGCTCGGCAAGATTTACTCGAACATGGCCGGGGCGTGCTGGTTTCTCAAGCGACCGCAGGAAGGCATACGCTACCTGGAAAAGGCCATCGGCTACTACGAGCGCACAGAGCACAAGGCCAGCGCCGCGCTCGGCTACAACAATCTGGGCATCAACCTCATGCTCGTCGGCGACTGGAATCGCGCGCAGGAAGCATTGGAGCGCGCGCTTTCTCTCGCATCCGAGATAGACGAGCGCGGCTCGCAGATTCCGATGATCCTAGACTCGCTCGGCGATCTGAACATCCTGCGCGGCGAGTTGGAGGAAGCGCGCAGCTACCTGGATCGCGCCGTCACGCTCGCCACAGAGAACGGCAACAAGTGGTATTCGGGTCAGGCTCTGCGCACGCTTGGGCGTTGCTACCTTGCCATGCGCGATGCCGGGAGTGCACTTGAGAAGGGACGCCAGGCGCTCGACCTCGCCAAAAGCATAGGCGACCGCCAGGCCATCTGCGAGTCGCGCTTGATTCTCGCGGAGGCGCAGTTGCTCTCAGGCAATCTCGCCTCGTGTTCAGAGGAGCTTCAAAAGGTTTCCGACCAGACGACGGATTCCGCGACCGACTTAGGGTTCGCGGGTGAGGCGCAACGCCTGCTGGGTCTGCTGGCGATGGCGCACGACGACTCGACGCTCGCCGCGCAACATTTCGCTCGCAGCATCTCTATCTTTGAGATGCTGGGCGACCGCTATCGCGGAACACGCGCCCACTACGAGCTTGGACGCGCCGTTGCAGCAACGCAGCCCGAACGTGCCGCAGAGCATTTGGCCGGGGCCGTCCACACTTTCCGAGAGCTTGGCGCAACGCTCGATCTGGCGCGCGCAGAAGAAGCGCTCGATTCGCTCGACCGCAACGCGCCCGAACAACAGAACGAGCGTTCTGCTGTGGCGCAACTCTTAACGCTTCGTCTCGCCGAGGCCGTCGCCTCACGCGAACTCTTACTGCGCGAACTCGCCGCTGTGCTCGACCAGGAAACCAACGCCAGCCGGGTACTCATCTTCGAGCCTGCGGAAAATAATCATTACCGGATAGTCGTCGCGCACGGCTGCGCTAATGATGAAGCCGCGCGACTGGCAGATGAGTTGAGCAACTCGCGGACGGATGCCGAGCGAGAGAAGCTTGCAACTACGCAAGGCGCTTCTCTGATTACCTTGCGTGCGCCGAATGCTCCGCCCGCCTTGCTCTTCGTCTCGCCGCGCGAGGCAATCACGCTGCCGGGCAGCCTCTCTATCGAGCCGCTCCTGCGCGTCGTAGAGCTTGGGCTGGATGTCTGCGCCTTGCGCGCGCGCACGCACGCGGGGCCGAGCGCGCAAGATAGCGACACGCTCGCAGGCTCAAGCCTGATGCCCGGTTTCATTCATTCAAGCCCTGCGATGACCAAGCTCGTCGAAGAGGTGCATAAGATTCGCTCTTCTGATGTAACGGTGCTCGTCACGGGTGAATCCGGCACGGGTAAGGAACTCGTCGCACGCGCCATTCACGCCATCTCGTCGCGCCGCTCGAAAGTCTTCGTTCCGTTCAACTGCACAGCCGTTCCCAAAGAGTTATCGGAAGGCTATCTCTTCGGCTACCGGCGTGGAGCGTTTACGGGCGCAGTCCAGGATTCGCCCGGCGTGATTCGTTCGGCGGCGGGCGGCACGCTCTTTCTGGATGAGATTGGCGATCTCCCGCTCGACGTGCAACCGAAACTCTTGCGCTTTTTGCAGGAGGGTGAGATTCAACCGCTTGGCGAGCAACGCCCTGCGAAAGTTGACGTGCGAATTATCGCCGCGACCAACACAGACCTTGAAGAGATGGTCGCAGGCGGCAGATTCCGCGAAGACCTTTACTATCGCCTCAACGTGATTCGCCTGCGCGTGCCGCCTTTGCGCGAGCGTCGCTCCGAGATTCCAACCATCGTCAACTACTACATCAACCACTACTCAACTAAGTTCGGTCGCCGCGAGGTAGAGATTACACCGCAGGCCATTGATCTCTTGATGGTCTGCGACTGGCCCGGCAACGTCCGCCAGCTCTGCAACGAAATTCAACGCATCGTCGCACGCGCCGAAGACGGAGCAGTCCTGACGCCCGACCAACTCTCGCCTGAGTTGAGGCGTATGTCCACGCCCGCGACCCCGCAAGCTTCGATCACTCCGCTCAGCGCCCTCGCCTCCACTCCAGGGCAACACGTCACGCTCTCCGACGCGCTCAGTGAACTCGAACGCCGTATGATTGCCGAAGCCTTACGTAAGCACAGCGGCAATATCTCGCGCGCAGCACGCGAACTAGGTCTCACACGGCGCGGCCTCTACCTCAAGCTCGAACGCCACGACCTCTCCGCCAGCGCCTGAACCCGGAAGAATCCACTCGACGTTTCGACATAAGATTGCTATGCTCGTTGTCGTACAGACAGGCGGGTATAAAATCCTCAACCGTTCTCAATTCTCCCGCATTCTAAATTTTTGGAGGCTTCCCCCATGCAGCCAACGAAGAGGCGCATCCTCTGTGTTGATGATGATGATGATACCTGCTTCATGCTCACACATCTTCTGGGGCAGGAGAACTACGAGGTCAAGGCAATCAAGACCGTCAGCGAAGCCTTACAGCTTGCCCGCAACGAATCCTTCAACCTCTACATTCTGGATGAGTGGTTTCCGAAAGATGCGGGCGTCGGCCTCTGCCGGAAGCTTCGTGAGTTCGACCCGCACACTCCGATCATCTTCTACTCCGGCGCAGCCTTTGAGTCCGACAAAGAAGAAGCCCTCTACGCAGGCGCGCAAGCCTTCGTCGCCAAGCCCTACGTTGACCAGCTAATCGAAACCGTCCATCGTCTGCTCACAGACCAGCAAGACACTCCGCGCGAGGACGTTAGAACATAACTCCCTGCCGACTGAGGGAAAATAAGCGGCGCGTTGCGAAGGACGCGCCGCTTTTACTTTGTCTCTGGTTTTGCTTTGCTGTGTCTCTGGTTTGGTTTGAGAGAGAGCGTCGCCCTTCTTCTCGCAACTCGGTGGGTGACAAGCTTTTTCTTCGCGTCTTTTCCTCAGCCCCGAAGGGGCGCAATATAATAGCCTGTGGCAACGCCACAGGGAGAGATGCGGTTTATTCTTTTAAGCCCTGAAGGGGCGGAATATTTATGTCGCCCTTTCAGGGCTTGATGAATATTTTATACACGTCAAACCCAGGGCGTTGCCCTGGGCTATTATATTGCGCCCCTTCGGGGCTGAAGTTGAGATTAGCGAAAAGGTCGCACTCAATCGCAATCTGCTATAGGTTGCAGGAGATTTGTCTGGAAGATCAATGCCTCGGCTTGGCCGGTAGCTTCGCGGGTAAGTCCAGATCGTCATCAATCAAAACATCTGTGCTGATGTTCACAGTGCGAGCATAGAGCAAAAGAATCCTTAATGGCGGCTCATTCTTTCCTCGCTCATACTCGGAAATTCTGTGGTATGTCATCAGGTCTTCCGCTCCCAAACGGTAGAGCATTTCTGTTTGAGAAAGGCCAAGCGCAAGCCTTATCTGTAAAAGTTTCTCTGCAAGCCGCTCCAAACGTGGGCGCATATGACCCATCAGGAATAACCTCCTGACAGGCTACAAGCGACACGGCACGACTTGCTTTTATATGTACCTACATATAAGATGCGCTCGCTCAAGTTGTCCGCCGTGAGAATCCTTTTCTTCTCAACGGCGACGCTCATCACTCAGTTTTGAGGTTGAGGCTTGAGACGACGCATAAGCCGTTGCTTTGATTGTCAAATACTAAAGCGCGCGCATCATAACAGATCGCGCCTCCTCCTGACATCCTATGTCCTCACCTCGCATCCTCTACGTCGGGCATGACCTCGCGCTGTTAAAACACCTGCAAGCTGAGTTAAGAGATTGCCGGATCGTGCGCACTACCAGCGCCTCTCTAGCGCATACATTGATAGAGAGCATCAACTACTCGCTCTTACTATTTGATGAAGAGTTGCCGGACACGACAGGCTCGGAATTAGCGAAGTTTGCCTGCTCACTGGCGGATGGGCAATGCGCGCCGTTCATTATCATTAAGCAGCCATCTGACTTTGAATTGCTGGTCAGAGCCATCTGGCATTCGCTTGCCGGATAATTATTGGGACTCTAATTTCAATTTAGGACACTACCGGCAAACCGGGAGGATTTAGAGGATCAGCCATCAAAGGATTCTTGACACGACCCAAAGATTCACCCGCTTGCCTCAGTGGATGAATCTTCGGCGTCAGAAATTGAATCTTTGACGCCGAAGATTGAATTTTCGAGCTATAAGATTCAATTTTCGGGCTATAAGATTGAGTTTTTGAGCCATAAGATTCAATCTTTGAGGCCGAAGATTCAATTTCCGAGGCCAAAAATTGAATCTTCGGCCTCAAAGATTGAGTCGTTGAAGGCAGTTTTTTCTTTCCAGACCGGGAAGGCTGCGATATACTCCGGCGCATCCTCGCTATCGTCAACGCTCACAACCACCTGTTAACCTCTAACTTAACCGAACAGGAGAAAAACTATGTCAAGTAATTACCTTCCCTCATCAGATGCGGATTTCGACATCTGGCAACAGAACTTTTACACTTACGTCAACGCTCATCTTGCCGAGCTTGGCCTGACAGCCGCCGACCTCGCGCCTCTCACGGCGGCGCAAACCTCATGGCAGAACGCTTTTTCATCACACATTACCGCGCAAGCGGCTGCGCTGGGAGCGCGTCAGGGCAAAGACACGGCGCGCGATAGTTTTGAATTTTTAACGCGCGCCTTTGTCCGGCGTGTGCAGGCAATCCCCACTATGACGGACGCAGCACGCGCTTCAATGAACATCACAGTCGCGCAAGATCGTGCTCCGGCAACCCCGCCCACGACGCGCCCCGTTCCGGCGGTGCTTAATTGTATATACGTATGCAACACGTATGTACGTACATTGTGTGTTGACAGCACACACACAATGTACGTACAATTATATCTGGCATCAGTAATGGTTATTACAGTCATTACTGATAGTTATGATGTGCAACGCTTGGTAGGTTCTGGTCGGTGTGGAGGCGTTGCGCGGTTGTTAAGGAGACCAACAACCGTCTGACAATTATTGCGGTGTTTGACGACGCCACAGAAAAGTTTCGGCTTCGGGGGAAGCCAGTATCCACGCCTTTTTAGTAACCAGAACATCCCTCAAATCACAACGCGAGTTACAGGGCAGCCCACCTGCGCCGACTGCCGAACAAGTTTCGGAAAGAGGCAGGTTGAGCACCTTTTTGCGTTTTATACTAGAGAAGTTCTCCCTGTTATTTGAGAACAGGAGATAGGCCGTACTCGCAAGACGATGCGGCTTTATTTGTCTGTGAAAATAGGCTAGTTATATGTTGAAGTTTGACGGAATCAATTTCTCCGGTACAGTTCCTCGGCATGTTTGCGAGAAGTGTGCTCGTCAGTATTGGATGGAGCATAAAGATCGCCCGAAAGAGTTTCTGGAAGCGGTGAGGTCTCTTATCGCGCTTCATAACAAGGGAACGATAAGCGAAGAAGTTTATAAAGACTTACTTCGGTTAGCAATCTCTCTATACATTCAAGGTCAAGTAGAAAGTAGCGTAACCCATACGCTAGATAAAGCTTTGTGCGAGAAACTATCGCCTAAAAATCTTTTAGGGGCATTAGTATGAGCGAAGATGCTGGTAAAGAATCTGCTCTACCCGAAAAGAAAGAGGCCGAAGAGAATAAAGACGAGCGTCCAGATCACCCAATAGAGCCGGAAATACTAGAAAAGCTCCCGCCTGAAGTAAGAAAAGCCGTAGAGTCTATTTCAATGATCTCTGGCTCTGTTCCTGTTTTCAATCCCATATACAAGAAAATAAACGAAGGTCATATAGATTAAGATACTTGACCAGACTGAGAAAGACAGTGTAAGAGAACATGAAGATAAACAGTCAACCAAGAAGTACACATTGCTATATGTTTTGATCTTCGCCGCCCTATTCGTTTTCGCAACAATCTATTTAGTCGGAGCAGACAAGGAACTCTACAGAGAAATCGTTAAACTGCTTGCTGTATTCTTAGGTGGTGCGGGTACGGGATATGGCATTAAAGCTTATAAAGATAAAGAATAACCTCTCCCAAATAATCTGCCCACAAACCTCCTTCCCTGCCTCTAAACTGCTTAAGAATCCGACCCTTTATAGGCAAAGCCTTAAGTTCGGATACTTAGTTACCACTGTATACCTCGTAACCACTAGCCAGTGATTTCTCAATTCAGTAGTAATCCTCAGTAAAAAGCCCATTAGACTTCTACTCTTCACTGGAATGGATACCAGCTATCCATTCTCAACCTCAAAGAGCCTCTCGAACGGAAGCGGTCGTGTGAGGCTCAAGTGTATAAATAATTCGACTTAACTATATTAGCAAGAATCCTTCGGGCGTGGCACAAGTCTTGTAGAAGGAAAGGGCAGATCGTTGATAGGTAAGCTGGATCAGGAAGGAAGCGGCCTAATTCTTGAGCCTTTGGGCGGCATCCTCAAAAGCGGCCCAACATCCTGTCAGCGATCACGCCTTATTCTAACTTTCAAAATTTAATTTCGTGCCGATTCCCCTCGCAACAGCGCGGCTTCCATGGTTAGGCACGACGAAGCGTAAAGGAGAACATCAAATGTTTCGTCGAATCACAGCTTGCTTGAGCCTACTGAGTTTGGTTCTTGTCTCTCTCGCTCCCCTTTCAACATTCGCTGCTCCGGCCAACAAGCAGAACAATCGCCAGCAGGGTCATGGCTTCAAAAAACTCGCCCCAGAGTTTGACGCTGCCAGCAACTCTACGGCGACTGTTCGCGTGCTGATCCAAACCAAAGGTCAACCCTCAGCCGCGCACGACACCGCGCTTGCTAATGCTCATGGTAAAAAGCAGGCCACCTACGCCGCGCTCAACACGTTGGTCGCAGACGTTCCGGCCAACACGGTCGCTTCCTTAGCACTACGCAGCGACGTTGACTACATCTCGCCAGACCGCCCCGTCAAATCTGAAGCCAACCTCACCAACGACACCATCGGCGCAACGCAGGCACAGGCTGGCCCCGGCGCTTCCGGTCTCTCCGGCAAAGGCGTCGGCATAGCCATCCTCGACAGCGGCATCAGCGCAAGCCATCCAGACTTCGCAGGAACCAACGGAAAGTCGCGCGTCATCGCTTCTGTTGATTTCACGGGCAGTTCAAGAAAAGGCGACGCGGACGGACACGGCACGGGCGTCGCGGGCGTTGCTGCCGGTAACGGCGCAGCCTCCAAAGGCTACGAAGCAAACTACGCAGGCGTCGCTCCGGGAGCGAGCCTCATTGACGTGCGCGTGCTTGATGAGAACGGCGTAGGCCGCACAAGCAACGTGCTGGCCGGTCTTAACTGGGCGATTGAGAACAGCAAGCGTTACAACATCGGCGTCATCAACATGAGTTTGGGCGCTCCCGTCCGCGAGTCGTTCCACACAGACCCGCTTGACAAGGCTGTCGAGCATGCCGTTCGCGCAGGCATCGTCGTTGTATGCAGCGCCGGAAACATGGGCCGCACCGAAGAGATCGTCGGCCACAACGCAGACGGCTCGCCCATCTACAAGCTCGTTTACGGAGCAGTCAACAGCCCCGGCAACAGCCCCTACGCAATCACAGTCGGAGCCACCGACACACACAACACGGCCAAGCGTTCAGACGACACGGTTGCGGCCTTCTCTTCAAAAGGCTATACGCGCTTCGATCATCTAGCCAAGCCTGACATCGTCGCGCCGGGCAGGAAGATCAACGCAGCCATGTCGCAAGAGCCGAATCCGACACTGGCGAACGAGTATCCCGAAAGAATCGTCAAGCCGGTTTCCTCAAGCGCGAAGCCGAACGCTTACTACAACTATTCTGGAACATCATTCGCCGCTCCGGTCATTTCGGGGACGGTCGCTCTCATGCTCGAAGCCAACAAGTCTCTTACCCCGGCCCTCATCAAAGCCATCCTCACTCGGACGGCGCAGAGGCTTCCGGGCGCGACCTACAGCAACAAAGCGCAGACCCTCTTCACGCAGGGCGCAGGAATGGTCAACGCCGCTGGCGCAGTCGAAATGTCACGCGCTGTCGTTCCGAACGCTGACAAGCTCACCGCCGGTAAGCAAATCTTCCGCTCGAACACAACCCTCAGCACACTCAGCAAGTCGTTCTCAATCGGCGGCGAGAATGTTCCGGCAAGCACGAACGTCCTCTACGCAGACGGCGTACTCTTCGCCAATCGCCCGCTCCTGACCAACGGCATCATGCTTGGTGACGGCGTCGTCATCGGCGACGGTGTCATCATGAACGACGGCGTTGTCATCGGCGACGGCATCATGCTCGGCGATGGCATCATGCTCGGCGACGGTGTTGTCATCAGCGATGGCGTCGTGATTGGCGACGGTGTTGTGATCGGCGACGGCGTAGTTATCGGCGACCACGTGGTTCTGAGCGGCGGCATCATGTTAGGCGACGGCATCATGTTGGGCGACGGCATCATGCTCGGCGACAGCGCCCACTTCAGAACCGACGGCATCATGCTCGGTGATGGCATCATGTTGGGTGACGGTGTGGTAATCGGCGACGGCATCATGCTTGGCGATGGCGTCGTGATCAGCGACGGCCACCTCTACAAAGATGGAATCATGCTGGGCGACGGGATCATGCTTGGCGACGGCGTGGTGATTGGCGATGGCGTCGTCATCAGCGACGGTGTTGTCATCAGCGACGGCATCATGTTAGGCGATGGCGTCGTGATCGGCGACGGTGTTGTGATCGGTGATGGCGTGGTTATCGGTGATGGCGTTGTTATCAGCGATGGCGTTGTTATCAGCGACGGCGTGGTGATCGGCGACGGCATCATGCTCGGCGACTAATAGCCGGAACAACCCTGGCACAAAGGGAAGAGGCGGGTGGAGATAATCAAACTCCACCCGCCTCTTCCCTTTGTGCGTGCTCACAAGCCTGATTCAAGCAGCCTGTGGCTCGACCTTTACAAGGGGAGTCTCGCTGCTTCTCTTCCTCGCTTCTCTTGCCACCGCCAGGCTCAACCCCATGATGAAATAGAAGACCATCACCACCTCCGAATCGCCGAAGTTGTAGTGAACCACTCCGCTTGAGACAAAACCGACAAGCCCGCCCAGCGCGCCAAGCAAAATGCCGCGCTCAATCCATCCGTCAACCGTCCCGCTCCTCAACAAACGCCAGAGGAATCGAGCGTAAACGATCACCAAAACTATCCAGACGACCAGCGCAGGGATTCCTCTTTCGACCGCCAACTGCAAAGGCGTCGAGTGCATGTGCCCGACCGGAATCTTTCCTTGATCGAACAAATCCCACTCTCTCCAATGTTGCTTGATAGAATCCATCCCGACGCCGACAAGCAGATGGCGCGGCTTGCTTGTGAGCAAATTGAACCCTTCGCGCCAGACAGTCTCTCGCCAGGCAATGGATTGATCTTTCTGATCGTAGAAACTGATGTTGCGCTGGCGTTGAAGCACGAACAGCCCCGCGAGAACGAGCGGCAGCGCGCAGGCAATCATGATGATCGCAACGCGCCGCGTCGTGCCAACCAGCACGATGACGAAGGCCGAGAGTAGAAATGCCAGCCATGATGCGCGCGTCACCGTCATCAACAACGCGCCGCTTAAGCCCATGAGCGCGAGCAGCAACAGGACGCCGCTTCGACTGCGCTTATTTCGCAAAGCGATGAACAGTCCGAGCGCGAGCGAGGCGATTAATTGTAGAACTTCCGCGTAGGTCGTGTAATGGCCGTAGAAACCGGAAGCCCTCCAATCGCGCCCGCGCGCCCAGCTTGCCACGCCGAGCCTTTCGAGCGGCGTGGCTCCATCGAGCAGAGAGCCGCGCGGAACTTTCAGCACCGGAGTCCATTCGACGCGGTAAATCTTCACCAGCGCCACGCCCTCTCTATCCGCGCCTGAGTTATCTAAAGCCGCGACCAATTCATCAGGGCTTCGCAGTGGTTGGCCGTTCAATTCAAGTATCGTATCGCCGCTTGTGATAGGCGTCGGGTCTTCCCTTTTGCTTTCATTGACGAAGACGGCAGCGCGTAGGGGGCTGTTGGCCGCGACACCTTCAACCTTGACGCCGCGCCCGACGACGCGCTCGCCAAACGTGTAGAAGACATTAATCATGCAAGACGCAACGAGCGTGAGCGCCAGCCCTCGCAGCACGCGCCTTGACGTTACGTTCTGCGCGATCAGGTAAACGATGGTGAAGAGACTCGCGCCGCGCAGCTTGCCGATTGAGACGTTTTGATCGTAAGAAAAAAGCGATGAGATAAATGTGAGGATGAAGAAACCCAGTAGAGCGTAATCAACAGGCGTGCGGTAAAGCCGGGGGCGCGGGCGAAAGAGAAAGCTCACAACCCACAGCAGCAACGCGGCTGCCCAGGCGATCTGTGTCGCGGCAATCGAATGCGGAGCAAAGAGGGCCAGCGCAAACAACCAGAAGATGATTGCGCGGTCTAGCCAACGCACAATGGCAAGGCTTCCGCGCTGCGCTTTTGTAGAAACCTGAGTGCTCTCGTTGGTCTCGGTCACAGGTGAATTCATCTCCCACGAACTTGGTTTCGGGTTAGAATAAGCCTTGTATCCTGCAACGCGAAACAGACGGCGCGCAACTGCTGACGGATTATATTCGACCGACATCGAAAATGAACAATCAATCGAACGGACACATCATCGAAACCGCAAACCTTCAACTCATCCCTGCCGAGGCCGCGCACTTCGAGGCGATCCTGCAAAATAAGAAGGAGCTTGAGCCGATGTTGAGCGTGACAGTGCCAGACAACTGGCCTACGTTCCCGGAGTCTATGCCGCACGGCCACGAGATACTCAAGTCCGATCCAGCTTCACACAACTGGGGATTCTATCTTTTCATTCACACCGCAGACCGCGTGTTAATAGGCGAAGGCGGCTTCAAGGGTAAGCCCGACGAGGAAGGCGTGGTGGAAATCGGCTACGCGCTTGTTCCCGAATACAGGTTGCGCGGCCTTGCCACAGAAGCTGCGCGCGGGCTGACTGATTACGCTTTCTCGCACCCAGAAGTAACAATCGTTCAGGCGCACACGCTGACGGATGGCGCTGCTTCAATCAACGTGCTGGAAAAACTCGGCATGAAATTCGTCAGCACAGCTCAAGACCCGGATGAAGGCGAAGTGTTACGTTGGCGAATGGAACGAAAGGATTACTTTAACGTGTGTTCGACATAAGCAGAAAACGACACCCAACCCAGCCCCGGAGGGGCGATATACACGACCACCCTTTGTCGTTCTCACGTTTCAATAAGCATCATCGCCGCGCAGCATCACGGGCAGGGTACGCAGGATTATTTTCAGATCAAGCAGCAGCGACCAGTTCTCTATGTAGAAGAGATCGAGTCGAACCATCTCGTCAAACGGTAGACGATTGCGCCCGGAAACCTGCCACAGTCCTGTCAGGCCCGGTTTCATATCAAGCCGCTTGCGGTGCCAGAGCTGATAGGCTTCGACCTCATACGGAATCGGCGGGCGCGGCCCCACCACACTCATATCGCCGCGCAGCACATTCAATAACTGCGGCAACTCGTCCAGACTCAAACGCCTCAACCACTGCCCCGTTCGCGTGATGCGCCCGTCCGCAACCAACTTGTAGGCCGGACGCTCACCTTCCACCAGCATAGCCTCTGCGTGTCCCGCGATATATTTTTGTTGATACTCCCTATGCGCCGCATCGTCTGTGCCTGCGCGCATCGTGCGAAACTTGTAGAAGAGAAAGATGCGCCCGTCCATCCCGACGCGCTCCTGCTTGTAGAAGACTGGGCCGCGTGAATCGAGCTTGATAACGAGCGCGATGATGAACCAGACGGGAGAGAGGACGGCGAGCGCGAACGAGGCAATGATGATGTCTGACGCGCGTTTGGCAATGCGCGCCGCGCTTGAGAGCGGCTCGCGGAAGAGACGAATCATCGGCAGCGCGCCGATCTGGTCTATCTCTGTCTTGCGCGGCAGGCAGTTGAACAGGCTCGGCGCAATCCTGAACTCCACGCCGCGACGACGACCCACGCTCATCATCACGTCGAAAAGCGCATCGCCGGAGATTTTCGGGTCGGTGATAATCACTTCGTTAGCTCTCGACTCACGAATCGCTTCCGGCAACCCCTTGATGTCGCTGACCACAGGCACGCCCTCGAACTCTGTGGGCACGCTCTCGTCAAGCAAGCCGTTCTCGACTACGCCGATCACGCGGTAGCCGAGGCTGGGCCGCTCGCGCATCTCCTTGATGCAGAGCGCCGCTTCCGGCCCACGCCCGACCACGAGCGTCGGAATCAAGTTGATGTCGCGCCGCCGGACAAACATCTGCGCCGTGCGAACGATCAGTCTCACAAAACCGAAAGCCGCGAGCGCCAAGAAGAAGTCGAGCAGGAAGACGCCGCGCGCATAAGAGAAGGCGCGATACTCGAACACGCCGCGATACATAAACGCCGCAGCCACGATCAGCAAACTTCCGATAGCAGTCGCCTTGAAGACACGCACGCCGTCTTCGACCAGCGAGAATTCGCCGCGCAACCTGTAGAGATCGAGGTAATACAACGTGAGCAGGCGAATCGGCACGATGAAGGGCAAGAGCGCCGCGTAAGGAATGAAGTGCCCGCCCCAGGTCAGACTTCCGCTCGCGGAACGCTGAATAATGGCGCTACCCTCTCTGAGATAAAACGCCGCGAAGAAAGAGAGCGCCGTCAATGTGAGGTCAGCCGCGACTAGCCCAGTTTTCACAACCGGAATGGCCCAGCGCGGCGCACGCGCCCCGACGCGCACTGCGCGAGGATCATTCAACACTTCTTTCAGCCGCTCAACTCTCATTTAGTGAATAGTAAAGGGTGCATGGTAAATGGTAAATGGTGCGCGGTAGTCTCATACTTTGAGTTGAGAAAATCGCAACGCCCTCATGCTTCTTCAGCCCAACGTTGAGCTATCACGCCAGAACCGACAATATGGTTTCCCTCTAGAATCTGAAAATTTGTACCGGGAAGAAGTGATGTGTAGTCAACCTCTGGATAGAGTAGTAAAAATGTGACGTTTGCGGTGCTGCCAGGTAAAAGTTCGTTTGGTCCGTCAACCAGGCAAACACCGAGATGTGCGCTGTTCGGGTTGAGCCTAATGTGCGGCCTATAATGGCAATCTATGGCTGTAGTGGGAATTGTACGTCCGCCATGCTCAGGCGCAAGAAGTTGGATTATTGCTGCCGCATATTCACGCATGATTTTGTTCCCTACGTTGGTCTTTCAGGTGGTACGTGATGAAATTCGCCCTCTCACTAATTACCATTCACCTAAAATTAATTCTGCGACTTCCGCACGCACATGTAGAGCGCGGCGAGCTTGCGTGTCTTTCTTTTTCTCAATACGCAGCGCGTCCAAATCCTCGCGTGTGCTGATACGCTTGAGCCTGCCTTCGCGCACAAGCTCTTCGTCAATCGCGGCCCAGCGTCCGGCGTAAATGGTCACGGCAGGCACGCCGAGCGCAGCCGCTTCGCGGTTCATCGTGCCCCCTGCGCTGATAACCATGTCGGCGGAGGCCACAAGGTTAGAGCCATCAAGCGCGGCGCGAGGCAGAATCAGATTCGCTCTCTCACGCTCTTTGTAGGCCGCGCGCTGCTCTTCGGTGCGCGCAAGCAGAATGATTTTCACGCCCTCTTGCGCCGAGAGCCTGTTGAGCATTTCGTCAAAGAGTTCGTTCTCGAACCGATGATAGAGCGCATCGCGCGCAGGCGGTCGGACGACGACGAGCACATCCGCAGGCTTCACGTTCATCGAGTTGAGCGTTTCCGCAAAGCGCGGGTCGGGCACAAAGTCCGCCAGGTAAACATCCTCTTTTGTCCCAGCGTATCGCCTGACTTTTTTTGCACGCGCCCCGTAGCGACGTAATGCCTCTTCGGGAAATGAACGCGGGACGATGATGCGCGAGGCGAGCCTGAAAGCAAGATGATTCGCAGGCTGATGCTCGTAATCCATCAGCGTCACGCTCTCAATTCCAAGCGAGCGCGCCGCCGCTACCTGCGCGTATGAGTTGTGGCTCACGGCCAGGTCAATTCCCCGCCCGCGCGCCCAACGCCTGAGCGCCGCCGCGCGCCCGATCAAGTTTCCTGCTTTGCCGGCGAGTGCGCGTCCACCATGAGCGCCAATGACGTTTGCGCGAAGCCCGGCAGCCTCCGCCAGTTCCACCGTCTGCGCGAAATCACGAGCCGTAAACTCAACCTTGCACCCACGCTTCTCAAACTCCGGCATGAGCGCGCGGAAGAAAGCAACGTGTGGCGAGTTTGCCAGGTCAATCCAGAGGAACATAACAGTGGTCAGTTGAAGACAAGCGGCAAGCTGTTTCTGCTTTTCACTGACCACTTTCTTCCAACAGTCTTGCCAGCGCATACAGCATCCACGCCTGCGACCAGCGCATGTAGGGCGTGCGGACGGTGTGGAAGCGGCGGCGCTGGTAGTAGAAAAATCCGCGCTCACTCCGTAAATTTCTGATAGCCCAGAGCGCGATTTTTTGGGCAAGCGCGGGCGCGCCGCTGTCGAGTTCATGTAAATCAAGAAGCGCGACTATCGCAGCGCCTGCCGAATGCGCGTCAGCCGGGTAGAGTCTATCATGGAAGTATTTCGGCCAGCCGTTTGTGAGAAAGAATGAAGCGCGCCAGAACTCATAGCCGCGCCTCAATGCTTCCGCGAATTCATCACGGCACTGAGGATAGGAAACCGTGATGCGATTGATGCTCGTCAGGACGAAAGCCGTGTGGAAGTTGTCAGCCCATGATTGATAGCTGTCCGCGCCATAGGCCCAGGAGCCGTCTTCTCTTTGCCTGTTGACGACGTAACGCGCGCTGCGCACGCCCAATTCGCAAAGCTCTCTTTCTCCTATCAAAGCGCCAACCGAGCAGAGCGTCTCCGCCGCCAACAAGCTCGCATTGAAGACGCGCGTGCGATCAACGGGCGAGTAGCTCCAGCAAACCTCGCGCTCAGTCTCTTCGCTGCGCGGCAGATCGTTGAGGATGAAATCACACGCGCTGCGGGCTACTCTCAGATACGATTCATCACCCAGGTCGCGCGCAGCTTCCCGGAGAGCGCGTGCGGCGAAAGCTGTCGGCACGATGGTCGGAGTCCCTTTGGGAGCAAAGAACGCGCGCCCCTGCCAGTCGAAGTTGTAGCCCCACGCCGCGCCCGTCCAGCCTTCAAGTCGCGCAGCCTGTAGCTCATCGAGTAGCAAGCGCGCCTCACTCTCTGCTTCCTTCGTCCGCGTCCGGCGAAAGTTCGCAAGAGCGGCGAGCGCAAAGAGCGCCGTGCCCTTAGCATTTCTTCCGGCAGGCACGCGAGCGATTTTTCGGAAGCTGACGGGAGAGCGTTTGAAGATTTGTGTCCAGGCAAGCCGCGCCACGCGGGAATGTTTGAAAGGTGTGGATTGAAACAGGCGACTGTTGAGCGCGTCGAAAGGATCGTGCCCGGCGAAGTCGCGCTCACGACACCACGCGGCCAGACTACGGTATGCGCGCTCAAGTTCACTTTCCATTTATAAGCTGTTACAGCTTACTGCTCACCGAAGTTTCAATTCGCTTCGGGGTCTCAATGAAGCTCTCGTGCCAGAGTTCAAACATGAGGAGCGTCCAGAGCAGCTTGCGATGATTGGCGACTCCGCGCTCGTGCTCGTCTTGAAGTCGCTGGACGTAAGCAGCGTCGAAGAGTCCGGCTTTGCGTATGCGCTCTGGTGAGAGCAGGTCGCGTGCGAGCGGGCGTAAGCGCCCTTTAAGCCATTCGGCGACGGGCACGCCGAAACCTTTCTTGCCGCGTCTTGTGACAAAGGGTGGAAGTAAATCACCGACGGCGCGCTTCAAAATATATTTCGTCGTGCGCCCGCGCAGCTTGTAATCTACGGGCAGGCTCGCGGCATACTCCGCCACGCGCGGGTCTAAAAACGGCGCACGCACTTCCAGTGAAACTGCCATGCTCGCGCGGTCAACCTTTGTGAGAATGTCTTCGGCCAGGTAGAGCCGCGTGTCCAGGCTCTGCATACGCTCCGTTATGTTCTCCGCATCGCAGTCTTCAGCGAGCAGGCGTCGCGCTTCGCTATAAACATCCGCCTCACTACTGCGCTTTGCTTCATCGGTCAAAAGCTGTTCCTGCTCATCTGGCGCGAACGAGCCGAACCAGACATGATGGCGCGCGACCTCATCGTACTTCATCCCTTTAATGAAACGTCGCGCCTTGAAGTCGAACGAAAGATTTTTCGTCTTGACCGGCAGATGGCGCACCAGCGGTTCGACCAGCGCGCGGCGCAGGAAGCGAGGCAGGCGTGCGTAGGTGCGAGCCAGGTTGTGTCCCCAGTACATAGGGTATCCGGCGAAGAGTTCATCGCCGCCGTCGCCGCCAAGCGCAACGGTGACGTGCTTGCGCGTGAAGCGCGAGAGCAGGTAGGTCGGCACAAGCGAAGGATCGGAGAACGGCTCGTCCATCCACGAGCCGATTTCGCCGACGAGGTTCGCGGCCAGGTCAACGCTCAAACGCTCTTCGTGATGATCCGTGCCGAGAAACTTTGCGACTGCACGCGCGTGTGCCGATTCGTCGAATGAACTTTCAGCAAACGAAATTGAAAAAGTCTTGACCGCTTCTGTGGACGAGCGCACGGCCATCGCCGCAACGGTTGAAGAATCAACGCCGCCGGAGAGCAACACGCCGAGCGGAACATCCGAGACAAGGCGCATTCGCACGGAATCCTCAAGCAAGCCTCTTAGCTCTTCCGCAGCCTCTTCCTCCGAAGGCGCAGGCCGCCGCTTCTTGTAGCTCAGATGCCAGTAAGGTTGAATGTCAACCCGCCCGTCTTCGACCGTGAGCGTATGTGCGGCGGGAAGTTTTTTAATGCCTTGATAGATGGAGTGCGGCGCGGGCACGTAATCGAATGAGAGATACTGCCGCAAAGCATCGAGGTCGAGCGAAGGGTGGACTGCCGGGTGCGCGAGCAAGACTTTTGGCTCTGAGGCGAAGAGAAACGTGCGGTCGAACACGCCCCAGTAGAGCGGCTTCTCTCCGAAGCGGTCGCGCGCGATAAAGAGGCGGCGCGCGCGCGCGTCCCAGAGCGCGAAGGCGAACATGCCGTTGAGATGATTGACCATCTCCTTCCCATGCTCTTCGTAGAGATGCGGCAGGACTTCCGTGTCGGACTCAGAACGAAAACGGTGGCCGCTTCTTTCAAGTCCCGCGCGCAAGCTCCGGTAGTTATAAATCTCGCCGTTGAGAATGACGCTGATCTGCCCGTCTTCGCTGGTCACGGGCTGCTCGCCTGTCTGCAAGTCAATGATAGCGAGGCGGCGCATACCCAGAGCAACGCCCGTCGAAACCATCAACCCTTCCGAGTCCGGTCCGCGATGCGTCATCCGCTCGCACATCGAGTGCAGCAATCCACGCGCGCCCTCAGACGGCGGCATCCGCGTATCCAATGTTGCCCATCCGGTGATTCCACACATAAGAACAGTGACGAGTGACAAGTGACGAGTGACGAGCAAGAACAAGCTTTTAGCTTGTCACTTGTCACTCGTCACTTGTCACTGGTTTTCAAATCCAATCTTCTCGCGCACGGCGTAGATTCGTTTCGACTGCGATTCGTGATAGGTGCGGACGAGCATTTCGGCCAGCAAGCCCATCAGGAGAAATTGTATGCCGACGGCGAATAGGACGATTGCGATAATCGGCAGCGGCGTCTGGATGAAATCCGCTTTGTGCCAGAGCTTGAGAATCAAGGCCCACAATCCTGCGATGAACGAGACGAAGAAACTGAGGACGCCGAACGTGCCGAAGATGTAGATTGGTTTTGTCTGGTACGACGCCATGAACTTGATCGTCATCAAATCGAAAAGAACCTTAATCGTGCGCGAGAGTCCATACTTCGATTTGCCTGCGGTGCGCGCGTGATGCTCGACAGGGATTTCGGTGACGCGCGCCCCGGCCCACGAAGCGTAGATCGGGATGAAGCGGTGCATCTCGCCGTAGAGCCGCACGTCTTCGAGCGATTCGCGGCGATAAGCCTTGAGCGAGCAGCCGTAATCATGAAGTGGGACGCCGCCAATCCAGGAGATCAAACGGTTGGCGAGCATCGAGGGAATCTTTCGGGTGACAAGCTTGTCCTGACGATTTTTGCGCCAGCCGGAAACTACATCGTAACCCTCATCCAACTTATCCAGCAGGCGCACGATGTCCACAGGGTCGTTCTGCAAGTCCGCATCCATCGGAATCAACACGCGCCCGCGTGCAGCGTCTATGCCTGCGGCCATCGCAGCCGTCTGCCCGTAGTTGCGGCGCAAGGCGACAACGCGCACGCGCGCATCCTTTGCCGCCAACTCGCGCAAGATAGCCAGGCTTCCATCCTTTGAGCCATCATCCACGTAGATAATCTCTGCCGTTCGACCAAGCTTCTGCAAAGCCTCGTCCAGCTTTTGATGCAACAAGCGCAGGTTCGGCTCTTCATCAAAGACAGGCAGGAAGACGGAGATGTCAGGCACATCGCGTGCGCCATCGTCTTCGTATGCGCGGCTTTTAGTTAAAGCTTCCTTTTCGTCGTAGCTTTTCATTTTGATCTCAACATCACACTCGACATCCTGCATGTATTCCTCATAGTCCGCGCTATCGTGTGTGTCCCAGAACTCAGCAGCTTCTTCGAGGCTGTCGAAATGCTCCGGCAGAGGGTCACGATGCTTCATGAACTTTGTCTATTTAACTTTTCCGAGCGACGCACAGGGCTGAGACGCCGAACGGGAAATTCATGCGGCGCAGGAATGAGCTTTCCGCGCCGAGCACGTGGCCCAGCACGCCGTTGAGCGCCGAGACGTTGATATTGTTTTCTGACGCAGGGCGCAAGCCCGTCACTTTCATAACGGCGCGTCCCAGCAAAATCGGCGCGAAGAACGTGATGTTAGCGTAAGTCGCGCGCTCGACTTCAAAGCCTGCCTCTCTCACCACTTTGCGTAAGCCGGGAAGCGTGTAACGACGCCTGTGGTGGCTCACGTCATCCTGCACGCCCCACAGAAACATGAACGCCGGAACGAACAACAAAGCTCGCCCGCCTGGTTTGAGCACGCGCCACATCTCTTTGAGTCCAGCCACATCATCGTCCAGATGCTCGACCACGTCCAGACCTGTGACGAGATCAAACGAGCCATCTTCAAAGGGCAGCTTCTCAGCCTCGCCGTGCCGTACATTTTCAAGTCCGCGCGCACGACAAAAGGTGAGAGCGTCCTGCGATACATCAACTCCAGATGCCTCGCCGTACTTGCCCAGAAGCTCAAGATTCGCGCCCGTGCCGCAACCCACATCTAGGATGCGCGGCGTGTGATCCTTTATCTCCCGGCAAATCTTTTCGACGAAGCTGGCGATGATGCGCCGCCGCCCGACAAACCACCAGTGCGTCTCCTCGACCTCGTACATGATCGAGTAGGTGTGTTGCTGCATCTCCTGCGGCAACGTGTCATTAATCTGCTTTGTTACGCTTGCCATGTGCTCAAACCATCTTGCCCGGTCTTCCGTGCGAACCCGGAATGAATATCAATTCAGCAATAATCAGAATTACTAAGCCAGCTAATAGATAGGGGAATCTATAAACGAAGAATCCTAAAAGTGGTAGAAGCCCGCCGGGCTTGCCCGAATACTCATCTAGCAGGCTCATTGCCCAATAATAGGCATACACGCCGACGCCAATTAACCAAGCGACTACAGTAGAAAAAATGATGGTATTTCTCTTTGTCATGAGTTATTAATCCGCGTTTACTAATTCAGCTTTATTCACTAATGCGTCCCAGCCCGCGCCAGCTATTTTTATTGTGCCAGCCGATGACCACATCAGATGCGCCAATCTCTCTCCACCATTTTTCAAACTCTTCGCGCGAGATGTAAAAGGCTGTCGGCGCAACCAGGTGATCGAAGACTATCGTGTGCTGCTCGCGCCAGCCGAAACTTGAGATGGCGCTCAGGTAGTCATTGTAGAACAAATGACGCGCCAGTGCAGAGCCGCGCTCGTTTCTATTGAGCGGCCCGTAGATCAATTTCGTGGCGGCATAGACCGCTGCGGTCGGCAGCTTTGAGAGATGCAGAAGCATGCGCCTGTTCATGCGCGATGTCAGGCGCGTGCGCAAAGGGTTTACCCAGCGCGTAATCCAACCGTTGTTCTCCGCCCCGTAAACCCATGCTGAAAGGTGTCCGCCCGCTTTGACCTTTGAGGCCAGCGAGAGAAATCCTTTGCGCGGGTCCGGCAGGTGATGAAGCACGCCGACCGAGAAGGCGTAATCGAATTGTTGGGCGAAAGGTAGATGATAGATGTCCGCCTGAACGATGTGCGCGTTCTCCAGATGGCGCGTCGCGGCAAAGGCCGTCTCGACCGCCGCGCTCAAGTCAACGCCGATAATATCGCGTGCGCCCCAGCGCGCGGCCAACTGCGTGTGGCGACCTTTGCCGCAACCGCCTTCGAGCACGAGTTTGTCTTTGAAGAAATGGGGCGCGACCGGCGCAATCCATCCCAGGAATTGCTCATCGTACTGGTCGTCCGCTTGTGTGAAGTGTTGCCACTGCCAGCCAAAGTTCGCAGCCGTCTGAGCTTTGTCGGCTTCAATTTTACTCAACTCCGCGAAGCGCGGAACGCCGCGCACAACCGGAAAGTGACGCAGGCACGAAGCGCAATCAAGATCACCCTCTAAAATCTCCTGGTCGTCGCTGCGCGCCGCAGAGAGCAAACGAATCTCTCCGCCACACGACGGACAGGCCAGATACTGTAATAACCTCTGCTTCATGATTGGAGTCTGGAGTCTGGAGTCTGGAGTCTGGAGTCCGGGGTCAAAAGCAATTTCTCTTTCTTGTGACTCCAGACTCCAGACTCCAGACTCCAGACTGTTTTTACAACGGCGAGGCCAGCGAAGATGAAGAGCAACGCCTGCATCGGCAACCCGTAGCGCAACTCCGTGTGCAGCACCGAGCCGACGATTAAATAGTAAAGGATGATCGTTAAGATAAGAGCGCTCACGCGCCAGTCACGTCTCAATGCCAGAAACGTTCCCAATAGCATCAGCGGCAGCAACACGTATCGCAAGACGCTCTGCAACATTCCCAGCACATTGACGAGCACGGCGAGAACGCCTCCCTGCCAAACGAGCGGCAAACATTTCTTGCTCGTCACGTTGATTCCCGCAGTGCCGAAGTAAGGCACAGGCTCGCCGGCATACTTCAACATGCCAGCCATGCGCCCAAACATTATTCCCGCAAACCAGAAGGGATGAGCCTTGATAACCGATAGCGCCTTACGCATCCGCGCGCGGTCGCGCTGCAAGCCGTCAGGCCAGTACAACTCAAGCGCAGCGCCGGGCGGCAACTGAGTCGCCGCGCGTTCCTGTTCGATCACATTCGCGTCACCGGAGATCGCGCCAAACTCCGCCGCGCGCGATGTCTCGCCGAGCCCCTCCCACAGATTCGTGCCGAAGCCCATCCCTCCCGGCACGAAAGCATGAAACGCACGGCTGTTGCGAACAATTACCGGCGCGACCAAAAGCAGCACGCCGAGTGTGAACACCACGCTCAAGCGCAAAGTGACTCGCCAGCTTGCCCGCACGAACAGGAGCAGCGCGAGCGCGCACCACACGCCGAGCAGCAAAGCATTCGCGCGCAGCCAGCACGAAGCTCCGATCAATAACCCTGCGCCCAGAGCATAGCGCCAGCTCAAACGCTTCGCCGCCAGCAACAACATCCACGCGCCGCCCACGACGAGCCACATGGTCGGCGCATCCGCCAGCGGCGTCGCTCCATAAAACGCGAGCAGCGGCGAGAGGCTTGCCAGCACACCTGCCACAAAACCTGTTCGCCACCCGTAAGCACACGCGCCCGCGCCGACAATCAAGAGGACAGAGAGAGCGTCGAGCGTCAACTGCACACTCTGCACCGTGAGAGCAGAACGCGCGCCGCTCACGCGATAGATAAAAGCCAGCCACAGAGAATAGCCCGGCGGATAAACGGCGGCAGTCGCGGCGCGCGGACTGCTCAATGCATCTTCAACCCAGAAAACATTTGCTTTGTCGTCGAGTATGTCCTGCGCTTGATTATCGAAGATCGCGTAAATCCCGTAAGGAAACCAGGCAGGGTCAGCAATGTGTTGGCCGATGAATTCGGCTGTCAGAAAGCGGACGATGAAGGCTAGAAGAACGACCGAGAGACATAAGAGAACGCGCCAACGCGCCACCCGCGAGATGTTTCCGAAAGACCATCTCACGCGCCCTTCTCCCTCTCACGGCGAAACCACTTGACGAAGCGTTTAATGCCGTCTTCAATCTTCGTCTGCGGGTTATAGCCGAGAAGTTGCCGTGCCTTCGTGACATCTGCGAAAGTCTGCGGCACGTCGCCGGGTTGCATGGGCTGGCGATCAATCAACGCATTCAGATCAAGCTCTTTTTCTAAAAGCTCTATGAGCCTGCTCAACTCAACCGTCTGCGACTCTCCCAGGTTGAAGACCTCGTAATCGCTCCTTTCGTAATCAATCGCTGCGCGCACGCCCGCGATGATGTCGTCAATGTACGTGTAATCGCGCCTCGTCGTGCCGTCGCCGAAGACAGGAATGGCGCGCCCTTCGGTTATCAGTTTCGCAAATTTATGAATCGCCAGGTCGGGCCGCTGCCTCGCGCCGTAAACTGTGAAGAAGCGAAGGCACACGCATCTGATGCCGTAAAGATGCGAGTAAGTATGACAGACAAGCTCGCCCGCCGCTTTCGTCGCAGCATAGGGCGAGATCGGCTGGCGAATCGGGTCTTCCTCGCTGAAAGGCACTTTGGCGTTGATGCCGTAAACGGACGACGAAGAGCCAAAGACAAACTGCTTCACCCCGTACTCGCGCGCAAGCTCCAGTAGATTGAGCGTGCCGTTGATATTCGTCTCCGAGTAAAGCATCGGCTCGGCGAGGGAAGGACGCACCCCTGCGCGCGCCGCCAGATGCACGATGCAATCAAACTTCTCTTCTTTGAAAACATCTTCCAGCTTCTCACGCTTCCGTATGTCCGCTTCACAGAGACGATACGAAGTGTTCCGCAGATGCTCACGCACATTCTCGCGCTTCACCGACGGCGCGTAGAAATTATTGAAATCGTCCACGACCGTCACACGCCACACGCCCTCAGCCAGCAGACGATCAACCAGATGCGAGCCGATGAAGCCCGCCCCACCCGTTACCAAAATATTTTTCATAACTCAGTTTTCAGTTTTCAGTTTTCAGTTTTCAGTAGCAGCCTTCGCTGAAAACTGAAAACCGGAAACTGAAAACTATTATTTCGTCGCGTAAATCCACAAATGCCAGCCCCAGTGCGAGGCGAGGCGTGTTTCCATCTTGCGGGTTAGCAAGTTGCCGACTACCGGCAGCCAACGCTTGTTCAAGAAATGCGTTGCGAGTTTCACTTCCGAGAAGTCTTTGAATAGCTCGCGCGCCTGGCGGCGTGAATAAACACGCGCTAAGGGATTCCCCGCCCCGTCCGTGTGCTGGCTCAAGAATTCGTCCGGCGCGAGGTAGCTTCGCGCATCCTCTTTCAAACTCCGCGCGTGCTCTCTTAAACTATCAACCGGCTCGCCCGTCAAACGATGCACCAGCTTCAATCCGGTTTCGCTCTTGAGCAGGTGCGCGCCCATGCGACGCAGCACACGTATGTTGACGCGGTAGTTGTAAGAATCCCTGTGATAGAGCATCACGACCGCGCGCCCGCCCGGACGAAGCACACGATGAACCTCTTTGACAGCGCGCACCGTGTCTGGCGTGTGATGCAGCACACCGTGCGAATAGACCAGATCGAAACTCTCGTCCGCGAAGTCCAGATTCTCCGCATCAGCCGTGCGAAACTGTCCTGGCAGGTCGAACAGCTCGAAACGTTTTCGCGCCAGCTCGACCGCCGCATCCGTCAAGTCAACCCCCGTATAAACCGCTCCGGCCTTCGCAAACTGCGCCCCATCCGTCCCCAACCCGCAGCCTATCTCCAGCACACTTAGTCCACGTGCGCTCTCGAAATCCGCAGCCAATGGGATGTGCCACTCCTTCGCGTAGCGATGTTCTTCAACACGCTCATAAAATGCGCGCGTTCCCATCTCAGCATCCGTAAATTTCGTCCCGCACGGGTTCGCCTGCCAGAAGGCACGCACACGATCCTTTAAGCTGAGATTACTATCAGACATGCAGTTCGTATCAAGGCCGGGGTGAGACTTCATAACGAGAGACGCCGCTGCTCCCCTGTCTCATAGAGAGTCTACTCATGCTCTCGCGCAAACTCAAAAAAGTAGCATGCATCGTAGCCTTCGACAAGTCGCCGACCAACCCCGCACGCCTTGCGCATCTCCTCACTGCCCTCTAACATCTAGCCTTCAAGACATCTAAACTTATGTACCCGGCTGGCAATCTTTTCATTCCCGTCTCGCACGGTCGCCTTGAAGCGATTTTGAAGGAACCGCGAGAAAGGCGCGGGCGCGGCGTTGCGCTCGTGCTTCACCCGCATCCTTTAGGCGGCGGCACGATGCACAACAAGGTGGTCTTTCGCGCCGCCAGCGCACTAAACGATGCCGGACTCGTCACGCTTCGCATCAACTTTCGCGGCGTCGGCAGTAGCACAGGCACGCACGACGAAGGGCACGGCGAGATTGAGGACGTGCGTGCGGGCTTAGACTATTTGACGGAGCATTACGGGAACGCGCCTGTCACGCTCGCCGGGTTCTCTTTCGGCTCGCGCGTCGGGATGGAAGTCGGCATCGCTGATGAGCGCGTCTGCGATTTGATTAGCATCGGCACGCCCGTTGACAAATACGATTTCACATTTCTTAAAATGTGCCGCAAGCCCATTCTCTTCGTTCACGGCGACCGGGACGAATTCGGCGCGCCCGCCAAAGTGCGTGCCCTTGCCGCCTCGCTGCCCGCAGAAGCAAAGCCCCGCGTCGAAGTTATCAAGAACGCAGACCACTTCTTCGAGGGACATTTGGACGAAATGAAGCGCATCATTACAGAATGGATAAGCGAAAGGATGAATGCGGAATGATGAACTCTTACACAGACCCGGCCATACGCATCACACTTTTGCCGCGCGACACCAATCCGCAGGGCACGATCTTCGGCGGCATTATCCTGAGCTACATTGACATGGCGGGCGCAATCGAAGCGCATCGCCATACCGGACTAAAACGCTTCGTCACGGTCGCCATGCGCGAGGTTATCTTTCACAAGCCGGTCTTCGTCGGCGACCTGGTTAGTTTCTACGCTGAGGTTCTCCGCATCGGCACAACCTCGATCACCATCCGCGTCATCGTCGAAGCCGAACGCTACGGTGGAACCAACCGCGACCGTATCCGCGTCACCGAGGCGGAAGTTGTCTACGTCGCCGTAGATGAAAACCGCCGCAAGATGCCCATAGCAGTTAGCAGTTAGCAATAGGCAGTTGGCAGTTGGCAGTAAAGAACAAGAAATGGTCTGCGTTACTGCTTTTGCTTTTTACTGCCTACTGCCAACTAATCCACCCTCTTGATTCGCCCGTCAACCTGCGGTGCAATCTCTTTCTCAGTGCCGATGGCATTTATCAGGACGACTGGCTCGACGGGGCCATTCTCCTCGTTGACCAACATCTTCGCGCCGCCGAACATTGTATAGCCGTCTCCGCCCTTCAAGGCGACGAATGTGTTGGTCGCCAGCGTGTAGGTCTTCTTGTCGTCGAGCGGCTTGCCCGCCACTTCGACACTCACCAGGCGCGAGCCTGCTGGACGACGCGCATCGAACGTGAAACGCACGCCTGAGACCTGCGGGAAGCGTCCTGGCTCTCTCTCCTCCGCGCTCCGGCTTACGCCATGCTCCAAAGCCGCGCGCAGGGTCGCGCCCGTGATTTCGATTTTCACAATCGGATTTTCATAAGGCAGAATCGCCATCACGTCGCGCTTTGTTAGCTGGCCGGGACTGAAAATCTTGCCCGCGCGGATTGAGCCTCCGTTAAAGAGCGCAACGTCTGCGTTCAGAGCTTTGCGGTAAGCGTCTGCAATGTAGCTGCCGAGATTTGTTTCGCGCGAGCGGTTCATCTCGCTGCGCGCATCCAAAGCAACGCTCGTGCTGCCGATTGGCTTGTCAACGTCAGCCGAAACTTTCTTCTCGTAGTCCGCAATGAGCGCCGCCGACTCCGCCTCTTCCACGACATTGCTCGTCACAGGGATAGCTTCCCAGTCAACGCTCTCAAGCTCGCCGCCCGGCAATTTGATGTTGAGATCAATCCGGCCCAGATCGCGCGCATCCGATCCCCACTTGAAGATAGGCGTGCGCCCTGAGAGCGATTCGAGCATCTCGTGCTCGTGCCCGCCGATGATGATATCAATCGGAGCGCAGCGCGCCACCTGCTTATCCTCGCGCATCGCCAGGTGCGTGATGGCAACGACGACCTGCGCTCCCTGAGCACGCATCAACGGCACAATCTTCTTCGCCGTCTCGCAAGGGTCGAGGAACGTGACATCGGGGCCGACGCTCGAAAACTGCGCCGTGTCGGGCGTGAGCAGTCCGAAGAAACCAATCTTCGCGCCGCCGATTTCGCGTATGACGTAAGGCGGCGTGTCTGCGAAAGTTTTTCCGGTCTTTTTATCAATCACGTTGGTTGCAACCCACGTGAAGCGCGACTCCTTGATGCGCTCGCGTAAAATCTCCGGGCCGAAATCGAATTCGTGATTGCCGAACACAGCGAAATCCAGGCCGATCATATTCCAGACCGCGATCATCTGTTGCCCTTTGAAGATGTTCGACGCGACCGAAGGCGCAATGGTATCGCCCGCCAGAAGGAAAAGCGTGTTGGGCGACTTTTCCATGATCTGCTTACGCAAGGTCGCAACACGCGCCAGCCCGCCGCGCGTTCCCTTATCAACAGCCGAAATCTGGTAGACATCATTTAATTGCAGCAGCGTGACGCGCACCCTGCGCTCTGCTGTTGCCTGCCCCAAGACGGAAACGACCGCGAGAATCCACAGCAATATTGAGAGCGACGCGCGGCGCACGAACAAACGAGGGGAAGTCATCAAATTTCCTCCGAGAAAATTGCTTGAGAGTTTCAGCAGTTAGGACGAATTCGAGAGGCTGCATTATACTCAGCCATCGAGACGCGCGCCAACTTATGAACACTTTAACTATCGAAACAAGCACAGAACTTCCACAACCAGCCGCCGGTGAAGCGGTCGCCGTCCCTGTTTTTACAGATGAGCCGCGCGTCGGCCTCGCAGTTGATGGCGTCGTGCGCGAGATTGTCGCTAATCTAGCGCACGACGGCGAGTTCAAAGGCGAAGCGGAAACGTCGCTGCTTCTTCATGCAACCAGCGCAAACGGCGGCGAAGCGCGACGCTTGCTGCTCATAGGTCTCGGCGCGCATGCGGACTTCGATACGAAGACGCTCAACCGCGCCGCTGCAACGGCTGTTCGCCTCGCGCATGAGAGCCACATCAAACAACTGCATTTCATCATGCCTCCTTCCGTCTCCGGGCAGCGCACGACGCGCGCCGTCGTTGAAGGCGCGCTCCTGGGTCTTTACGACAACGCCTTTTACCGGAAGCACGAAGAAATGGGCGCGCTCGAAAAGCTCACGCTCATCTCTTCTGAAGATAGCGTGGAGCTACGCAAGGAGATTGAGCGCGGGCGCATCGTTGCCGAAGCTGTGAACTGGACACGGAGACTTGCAGACGAACCGGGCGGCACGCTCCCGCCGCGCGAGTTTGCGCGCCGCGCCGCGTTGATGGCGGAAGAGTTTGGTCTTCGCGTTGAGACGCTTGCTGCCGATGAAATCAAGAAGCGCGGGATGGGCGGACTGTGGGGCGTAGGTAAGGGGTCGGAGGAACCGCCCGCGCTGATCGTGCTTCGCTATGAACCGGAGGGCGTATCCGAGAGCGAAGAGTTGTGGGCCTTCGTCGGCAAGGGAATCACGTTCGACACGGGCGGTATCTCTCTCAAGCACGGCCTTGATATGTATGAGATGAAAACCGACATGGCTGGCGGCGCAGCGGCCCTCGGTGCGCTTCGCGCCATTGCTCAACTTAAGCCGCAACGCCGCGTCGTCGCCATCGTGCCTACAGCCGAGAACATGCCTTCCGGTAAAGCGATCAAACCCGGCGATATTATCAAGACACTCGCTGGCTACACGATTGAAGTCGTTGACACGGATGCTGAAGGGCGTCTGGTTTTAGCCGACGGCATTGCCTACGCGAAACAACTCAAGGCTTCCCGCATCGTTGACCTGGCGACGCTCACAGGCTCAATCATCGTCGCGCTCGGCGATTACCGCGCAGGACTTTTCAGCAACGATGATAATTGGGCAAGCCGCGTCGAAGAAGCTGCGCGCGCGGCGGGCGAACCCGCGTGGCGCATGCCCGTCAGCGACGATTACAAGAAGCGCATTGAGAGCGCAATCGCCGATTTCAAAAACTATGGCGGTCGTCCTGACGCCACAGCCGCCGCGCTCCTCTTAAGCAAGTTTGCGGGCGACACGCCCTGGGTGCATCTGGACATAGCGGGCACATCCTGGAACGATGAGGCGCAGCCTCACGCGCCCAAAGGTTCTACAGGCGTGGGTGTGCGCACGCTCGTTGAGTTGGTCTGTGAATATGGCTCTTGATGAAATGATTTTCCTGACGGGTTTTCCAGGCTTCATCGCCGGGCGTCTCGTCAAACGCTTGGCGACGGAAGGCGCGCGCTTTCTCTTGCTCGTGCAACCTGCATTCATGGAACGCGCGAGAGAAGAAGTCGCGCGCATTGCTTCCGAAACGAATGCTTCTGCTGATAAATTCCGTCTTATCGAAGGCGACATCACGCAGCCTGACTTGGGGCTAGCTCCTCTGGAGCTTGAACGAGCGCGGGCTGAGACAACTATACTTTTTCACCTCGCAGCCATTTACGATCTGGCCGTCGAGCGCAATCCGGCGCTGCGCGTCAACGTCGAAGGCACGCGCAACGTCAACAGGCTCGCGCTCACCTTGCCTGCCTTGCGTCGCTATCATTACGTTTCCACGTGCTACGTCGCAGGACTTCGCACGGGAGTGATTCTTGAGACGGAGCTGCGCCACTCAGCCGGGTTTCGTAATTTTTATGAAGAGACGAAGTATCAGGCTGAGCTGGAAGTTGACGCGCTCAAAGAGCAACTGCCTGTGACGATTCATCGTCCGGCGGTTGTCTGTGGCGATTCGCGCACGGGCGAAACGGCGAAGTATGACGGCATCTACTACCTGATTCATTATCTACGCAAGCAGCCCGCGCTTCTCTCGCTCGTCAACATAGGCAATCGCCAGGTCTCGCTCAACCTTGTGCCCGTTGATTTCGTCGTCGAAGCGATGACGGCCATGACGAAAGACGAGCGCGCTGTCGGGGCAACGCTTGCATTGGCCGACCCCAATCCGCTCACCACACACGAGCTGTTCGAGGTAATCGCCAGAGCTTTGGCAGGTCGCGGCTCTCGCATCACAGCCCCCGCCCGCCTTATCCGCTCAAGTCTGGCTCTGCCTTTTTCCGAGACCATCACAGGGCTGCCCCACTCCGGTGTTCCATACTTCTTCCTCAACCAGACCTACGACACAACACACGCCCGCGAGCTTCTCGACGCGCACGGAATCCACTGCCCACCATTTCCTGATTACGTCGGCGCGCTCATCGAATACGTCGAACGCCACCCGAAGCTGTAAATAAAACTGTAGGGGCAGGGCTTGTCCCTGCCCGCTTTTGTTTTATGAATATGCCTGTTTGATGAATACACGGGCAGGGACAAGCCCTGCCCCTACAATCTTCAAGCTTGACAAAACCCTAATTTAGAATTATTCTAATTCCAGGTTAAACAACAATGAGTTCAGGTAACGGAGATCAGGGTGGGGCGAGAACGCTCACGCCGCAGCGGGAAGCTATCCTTCAGGTGATCCGCGAGAGCGAGAATCACATGACGGCCAGCGAAATTTTCGAGGCGGCGCGCAGGGTCCTGCCTTCGATCAGCTACGCGACCGTCTATAATTCGCTGAAATATCTGAAGGAAGCCGGGCTGGTGCATGAGATCAGCTTCGGCAACGGCGCGAGTCGTTACGACCGCGAGACCGAAAGGCATGATCATGCGATCTGCACAAGTTGCGGGAAGCTGGCTGACTTTGATCTGACGGTCACGAAGGAGCTTGTGCGCGCTGCCGTTAGGAAGACGCGCTTTAAGCCTGAGTCTCTTCACCTGACGCTGAGAGGATTATGCCCTGATTGCCGGGAGTAAATCGCAATCGTGAGGTTTTTCAAATCACAGAACGCGCGGCCAGAAGCTCTAAGATTCTGCGCGTTTCGATAGATGATGAATTAGAGGGATGGAGAATTATGCAAGCGACAGCAACAGCAACTGATAAAGCGATGGTCGGACAGCCCGCACCGGATTTCGATATGGCTTCGACCAAGAACCTTGAGACCTTGAAAGAGAACGTCAAGCTCTCAGACTACAAAGGCAAGTGGGTCGTGCTCTTGTTCTACCCGCTGGATTTCACTTTCGTCTGCCCGACGGAGTTGACCACCTTCAGCGACCGTTACGAAGATTTCGAGGGCATCGGCGCGGACATTATCGGCGTTTCGACCGATTCGGTCTTTTCGCACCGCGCATGGATTCAGACGCCGCGCGACAAGGGCGGCGTGGCCGATCTCAAGTACCCGCTCGCGGCGGATTCCACCAAGAAGGTAGCGAGCGATTACGGTGTGCTTATCGAAGACAAAGGCATCGCGCTGCGTGGCCTCTTCGTGATTGATCCCGAAGGCGTCTTGCGCTACAAGGTGATTCACGATCTAAACATCGGTCGTTCAGCCGAAGAGACCCTGCGCGTCATTCAAGCCTTGCAGACCGGCGGACTCTGCCAGGCAGAATGGAAACCGGGACAGGAAACGATAAAGGCGTAATAGGTGATGGGTGATGGGTGATAGGAAAGAGCTTTTTTCTTATCACTTATCACCCATCACTCATCACCGAGGTTAAGCCATGCCAATGAGAATCGGAACAGAGATGCCTAAGCTCGATGGGGCGACTGAGTGGTTCGGCGGGACGCAGGCACACGCCGAGGCGGAGGCTGAAGGGCATCCAACGCTCGTGCATTTCTGGTCGGTTAGTTGCGGCATCTGCAAAGAGAACATGCCGCGCATAGGCGAGTGGCGCGATGGGCGGCGCGATGCGGGCTTGCGCGTCGTCGCTATTCACATGCCGCGCTACGAAGCCGACACGGACGTTGAAACGGTGCGCGAGGCTATCGCTAAATACAACATCACGGAGCCGTGCGCCGTTGATAACGAGCACAAGCTGCGCGACATCTTTCAGAACGAGCACGGGTACGTTCCCGCTTATTACCTGTTCGACGCGCAGGGCAAGCTCAAAAGTTTCGCGGCGGGCGAGCGCGGGTTGGACATGCTCGCTTCTGCGCTTGAGCGCACACTCGCCGGAGCAGCGACCCAGGAAAAAGCAGCGCAAGGATAACCGCTTATTCTTTCCGGTCTGACGGGTAGCCGCGTGAGGAAAGAAGATGAGTCTCAGGAAACAGACGATGACAGGTCGGCTCAGCAGATTAAGTATTATCGCAGCCTCGCTCATGTTGCTCGCAAACAGCGGCGCAGGCAGCCAAGTCTCGCAGGAAAAAGTTCTACCGAATTTCCACCAGGTCAACGAGCATCTCTATCGCGGCGCGCAGCCTCAGAGCGGAGGAATGCGAAGGCTCGCCGCGCAAGGTATCAAGACCATCATCAATCTGCGCGGCGAAGATGAGGGCACGCGCGCTGAGGAAAAGGACGCGCGTGCCGCAGGTCTGCGCTACTTCAACGTGCCGATGCAGGGCTTATCGCGCCCGGCGGATGAGCAGGTCGAGAAAGTTCTGGCGCTCATCAACGATTCTCAAAACTGGCCCGTCTTCGTCCATTGCAATCACGGCAAAGACCGCACAGGCACAATCATCGCCTGCTATCGCATCTCACACGACGGCTGGACGGCGGAGAAGGCGAAAGCGGAAGCCAAGCATTACGGGATGAGCTGGGTTCAGTTCGGGATGAAGGATTACATCGAAGACTATTACGACAAACACCGAGCGCAGCGTCCGGCACAGTCATTAAAGGTTCGCTTGAGTTTTTTGTCAGTACCGCCTGCGGTAGCGGGCGGGAGTTTGACTCAATGCCTGCCCGCTACCGCAGGCGGTACTGATCTCTCTTTGTATTGCAACTTGGTATAAGTCTGCTATTACTTCCAGAGACCTAGAAATCCGTTCACAACAACCTTCAGCACATAAAGGGCCAGGAAAACCGAGCCGATAAATAGCGCGATTAAGATCAGGATGATGAGGCCGACGAAAATCCAGTCGCTCTTTCTTCCCTTCTTCGCTTCATCTGCCGAGACGGTTGCGCGCTTACGCAGCAATTCGATGTTCATCTCGTTCGACTTCCATACAGCATCGAAGAGATCGCCGATGACCGGGACAATGCCGAACACGTAGTCTATGCCGATGTTGAGGCCCATGCGCAGGAGCGTGACTTTGGGAACGCGATAACGCACGCCTGCGGCCAGGATGTAAAAGCCTGCGAACGAGGTTATGGTGTCGCCAACACCCGGTATTAAACCGATGAGAGCGTCGAGGCCGAATCGCCAGCCTGTTCCGGGAATGCGAAACAGTCCGTCCAGCAGGTAGCTCAAACGCTCCAGGCCGCGCTCGATTTCAATGGGCTGCGGCTTGCGCTTCACCTTCTCGCTCACGACGCTAATCTTATCCTTCAGTTCCTTCATCTTTTTTACCTGAGCCTTGTCATCTGCTGCCAGAAGAATCTGCCTAGACGCGCGAAAGCGTTGCGATCATTTTTCGAGACGTTCGGATTAATGCCGAGCGCGGCGGCGAGACGCGGGTCGGGCGGCGCAATGTCTTCGTCGCCGCGTTTGCCTGAAAGCCAGCGGCTGAAGGTGCGTATCACGGCGCGACGTTGCAGGCGCGGTGTCTCCGCGACAAACGCGCCACGCAGATCATCCAACTCGGCAATCTCAAGCTTGTTTGTCTCGTAGTAGCTCCTGAGCGCGGCAAAAAACTTCTCGTTGCCGACCAGTTTATGTAGCTCGACGAACATCAGCGCCCCCTTGCTGGAAACAATCGCCGCGTACTGAAAGAAGTTTCGATACTCGCGGGCGGCGCGTGTCGCAGCCATGTCTTCGCCGCCAAACGTTCGATAGACTTTATAGACGCCGCGCAGTTGATCATCGAGCGCCGCCGCCGCGCGTTCTTCGCCGTACACCTCTTTGTAATAGAGCAGAGCAGACCAGTTCGCCAGGGCTTCATCAAGCACAGGGTCACGCTCAGGATTGTTTCCAACCGCCACGCCCCACCATTGCTGCGCGACGACGTGGGCGACCGTAAACTCCATGCTGTCTTCGAGCGACGCGCGCTGCTCGCGCACAATCTCCGGCACGTTGCGCATCGAGGGCGAATCGAAATCAACATAGAACGCGCTGGCGATGACTCCGAGGCCGGAGAACTCCGCGCTGCCCAGCCCTGCGACCAGCGGCGCATCCACCATGCTCACCAGTTTATGTGGAAGCTGGCCGAAGCGCGTGCTAAAGACGCGCACGGCATCAGACGCCTCACTCAGCACACGACGACCCGTAGCTTCGTGCTCCGGCATGAAAACGGAGCGCACCGTTACATCGCCGACCGTGCGCTGAATAGAGCGCATGCCCCGCCCGCCGACGATTGCGAAGTCGCGCAGGTTCTCTCCGGCAAATTCGCTCACGCTGTTTCCAGCATGCTCGCTCCTTTTGGAAGTTTCGCGCGCCGGAGCAGAGGTGAATAAACTTACGTCGGCTGGCGCGTCAACCATCACCTCATAGTCGGCCATTTCCGCAAAGATCGTGTCGCCGATGGTCGTCTCAACCTTACGCTGCCAGTCTTCGCCGTCACGCGCGGCCAAAACGGGGTAGCTCGTGCCTAAGAGCAGCACACCGCGACAGCGATAGTTCACGTCGCGCGCTTGCCGCATCTCGCGCTCGCTGCGAAGCGCCGCTCCGACCTGCTGAAGCACGTGAACGAACAGTCCTGTCTCTTCCGGGTCAATTTCGGGAACGCTGCCTTTGAACTTGAGATCAATCTCCGTAGATGAATTAGCGGCGACGGCTTCGCGCAAGTTTACGCGCAGGAGCGTCTCCTGATCGTCGAGCGAGAAGAGAAGAGGCGCGCCTGTGGCCGCCGAGCGCACTTCGCTAACCTCAAGTTGCGGCTCGTCAACGGGCGCGCCTTGCGGAGCGTTTCGCGGCGCGGGATTGCGCTGGTTTGCGTAGAGATGAAAGTAGAGGACGGACGCCGGATGATCGTCGCGGTTCACAAAGCGCACGCGCTCTGTGCCCGTGTAAGTGCGCGCGTCGAAATCGAGTTGAAGGTTGATCTGGTAGAGCGTGCGCGTTGCCTGTGTACTCGCGGCTTGCGCGGGCGTGGAAGTTTGCTGCTTAGGGGCGACAGCATCTTGAGCGCTGGCCGCAGAAGCCGCGAGCAAGATAAGCGCGGCTAAGGCTGCGCTGAATGTGCGTGCGCGCGTCGGGCTGATTTGTTCCAAAACCCTGCTCAAGATTTTCCTGTGCGCTTCTTCTTCGTTTCGACGGGGGGAGTTTTCTCCGGCTTTGATGCCGGGGGGAAGCTTTCCGTTATGCTGATCTTCTGAATCACGTCGCCGCGCGCGATGCGGTCAACTACGTCCATGCCTTCGCGGACGCGCCCGAAGACTGTGTAGCCGCCATCAAGGTGCGGCTGCGGGCTGTGCGTGACGAACCACTGCGAGCCGCCCGTGTCTTTGCCCGACAGGGCCATGCCGACCGCGCCGCGCTCATACGAGACTTCGTTAATCTCGCAGCGAATCTGGTAGCCTGGGCCGCCATTGCCGTCGCCGCGCGGGTCTCCGCCCTGAACGACGAAGTTGGGCACGACACGATGAAACGTAACGTTGTTGAAGTAGCCACTCTGCGCGAGTTGAATAAAGTTGTCAACGTTCAAAGGGGCATCGTCCGCAAGCAACTCGATGGTGAAAGACCCCTTGTCCGTGTTGACCACAGCGCGCACCGTCTTGCCTAGACGCGCAAGCGCACGCGCGTAGTCTGCTGCGGTATTACGTGAGGCAACTATGGCGATACGGTCGGAGAAGTCGCCCGCGCCGTTGGCCTTCAAGAGAGCGACGGCGCGGCGGCGTATGAGATGATCTGGAGAATCGAGCATCGTCTTGATTACTTCATTGGCCGCAGCCGTCTTTTGCTTGGCGAGCGAATCAAGAATCGCAAGCGCGGCGTCGTTCAACTCGTCGCGCGAAGCCTGAGGCAAGGCTCCCGCAAGCGCGCGAGCGTTGGCTTCATCAGGCGCAAGCTCCCCTAATTGCCCGGCTGCGGTCGCGCGCACGATCACGTCCTTGGCGCTCATCTGCTTTCGCAAGAGTTGTCCGAGATCGTTTGGCTTGAAAGCGGCGAGAGCATTGATAACTTCGGGCGCGGCCAGTGCGGGCAAGCTCGTATCATCGAGCCACGAGCGCAAGGTAATCTGCGCGTCTGCCTGAAGGCCGACGATGCCGTTGCCCGCCTGAGCCGCAGAGACTCCGGCAATCTCAGCCAATCCTTGCGAGAGCGCAGAGACGCGCCTCCAATCTTTCATCACGTTGGCGTGAACGCGCTCGTCCGCGAGTTTATTAAAAGGCGTCTCGCGCAGGTAAGTGAAAGGCGCGATGAGCGCGAAGGCTGTTTCGATTTCCGGCGCAGACGTTTCCATTTCACGAAGAGAGCGCAGCCACTCGACTGCCGGCTCATCGCTCGTGTTAGCGAGCACGCGCCCCAGGCTGGTAGCAATCTCAAGAAGCTCGCTCGTCTCGCGCGGGTGAGCGTTAACGCTCGTCTTCGACGCGCGATAGCCGGGCATGAGCGCAGTCGCGCGCTGAAGGAGCGGAGCGGCGGCGCGTCCATCTTTCAAAGAGCCGAGCGCGCGAATGGCGCTCACGCGCACTCTTTCGTCCGTATCTTTGCCCACGCGCGCGGCCAACTCATCGAATGCTGCCGCGTCTTCAGCAGCGCCAAGCGCACGCGCGGCGTTAGCACGCACCACAGGGTCGGCATCGTTCGCAAGCAATGCGCGGAGTTGCTCGCCTCCCTCTTTCGAGCGCAGGCGTGCCAGCGTATTTTCCGCGTCTGCGCGAACGCGCGCGTCTCCCGAAGAAAGAAATTTGGCGACCACCGGACCGGCATTCGCTGGGCGCGCACGCAGAGCGGCTGTCAGTCCCAGCAGAATCACCTCATGGCTTGGCTTAGGGCTGCGCTTCAATTCATCGTCAAGTGTTTTCAAGATGACTTCGCCGAGTTCATGGCTGCGCGCTTCCTCCGTCTTCGGCAGAGCAGCCACTACTTTGCCGAGCGCTTCGACGGCGCGCGCGCGCACCTCGCTCGCCTCTCTAGGCTTCTGCGCCACTTCAGAGAGCGCAGCCGCGCCCGTCGCCGCTTCCGTTTCTCCAAGCGCGAAGGCAGCCATCGCGCGCACGCTCGCTTCCCTATCCGTTTGCAGTAGAGAAACGAGCGAAGCAACGGCGCGCTCGTCCCCTATGCGACCCGCAGCCAGCGCCGCACGCTCGCGCACGCGCGCTTCTTTATCGAAGAGCAGCATGCCTAGCTCTTTGTCCCATCGCCGCTCATCCTCTGCTCGCACGATCCGCAACATCACATCATCGGGAACAGGTTTGACGGCTGATGGAGTCGTCGGACGCGCTGTGGATTTCTGCTGGCCCCAAGCTTCGCCACAGACTCCCAAAAACAGAGCGCAGGCGAAGACGGTGGCGACAACATGACCTTTCGCCGGTCTAACTATTTTTCCAGGATTTTTCATTTGACGATCTTTAAGTTCAAAATTGTAGGGGCAGGGTTGAGCCTCTGCCCCTACAATTTCTCTATTTCAACAAGCGCATCGTAGAAGGTTGCGCCCGCGCCCATGTCCGTGAGAGTTTGCGAAGTCAGTTGATTGATGTTCGCATTCCCCGGCGAGAGTTTGTTCCACCAGACCGAGGGTGAAACGACGACGCCTTCGCGTGCGCGAGTCGTGACGACTGCGTGGAGCGTACACGAGCCGCGTTCGTTGAAGGCGCGCACGGTGTCGCCTTCCTCAATCCCGCGCTTCTCAGCATCCACCGGGTGAATCTCGACAAACGGGCGCAACTCCTGCCTGAGTTGCTTGGGTAGATTCGCAAAGCTGGAATTCAAAAATGCGTGCGCGGCAGGACTGATGAGCGCCAGCGGATAACGCTTTGCTAACTCAGGCGCGCTTCCCTTCGATTCGCGCGGCGGAATGAAGTCAGGCACGGCGGGCAGCCCCATCGCTTCCAAAGTTTCGGAAAACAACTCGCACTTGCCCGAAGGAGTCGGAAAGTTTCCTTCCATAAACGGCGCGAACGTCTCAGGCAGATTCAGCCGCATCCAGCCGTGCTCGCGCAATCCTTCGAGCGTGATGCCGCTCAGAGCCGGATGATCTGTCGAGAGAGCTTGCCTCGCAACATCCTCGTCAGAATCCCGGAAGCACTCTTCCTCAAAACCCATTCGCGCGGCGAGCTGTCGAAAGACCTCTGAATTGGATTTAGCTTCATGGAGCGGCTCAATCGCGCGCTCGTTGATGACGAGGTAGAGATGGCCGTAAGCCTTGTGCAGGTCGAAGTGTTCTAGCTGCGTGGTCGCGGGCAGCACGATGTCGGCGTAATCGCACGTGTCAGTCATAAACTGCTCGTGGACGACGGTGAACAAGTCCTCGCGGCGCAGCCCGTCCAGAACTTTCCTTTGATCCGGCGCGACTGCCGCAGGGTTTGAATTATAAACGTAGAGAGAGCGCACGGGCGGGTCATCGGTCTTCGTCAACACGTCTCCGAGCAGCGACATGTTGAGCGTGCGCGGTTGTGGCGCAGGCATCAAGTCCGGGCGTTCGAGCAAGGGGTAGTTGAGCGGGAACGTGCCGCTTGTCGAAAGCAGGATTCCTCCGGCGGGGTCGCGCCATGCGCCGACGACTGCGGGCAGACATGCGACTGTGCGAACGGCCATGCCGCCGCCCGCGTGTCGCTGCAAGCCGTAGTTGATGCGAATGACTGAGGGTTTGGCGGTCGCATAGAGGCGCGCGAGCCGTGTGATGGTTTCCGCTTCGACGCCGCAGATTGCAGCCGCGCGCGAGGGCGAGTATTCGCTTGCGCGTGCGCGCAAGGCTTCGGCCCCCGTTGTGTAACGCTCCAGGTAGTCTCTGTCTTCCAAACCTTCTGCGAAGATGACGTGCATCAACCCCAGAGCGAGCGCGGCGTCTGTGCCGGGCAAAGGCGCAATGTGTTCATCACAATGGTCAGCCGTGCGTGTGCGGCGCGGGTCAATGCTGATGAGGTGCGCGCCTTTGGCTTTCGCCTCCAGAATCTCAGGCCAGAGATGAACGTTGGCGCTGATGGTGTTCGTGCCCCAGAGCAGGATGAGCTTCGCGTCGTGGAAACGCTCAGGGTCGGTTCCAATGCTCGCGCCGATGGTTGCTTTGTAGCCCGCTGCTCCGGCGGACGCGCAGATCGTGCGGTCGAGTTGCGATGCGCCTAGACGATGAAAGAAGCGTCTGTCTATTGACTGCGATTGAACGAGTCCCATCGTGCCGCAATAGCTGTAAGGGAGAATCGTCTCTGCGCCCTCGCTCGACTCGGCGAGAGCTTTGAACCGTGAAGCGATTTCATCGAGCGCCTCGTCCCAACTAACAGGCTCAAAACGTCCATCGCCTTTCTTCCCTGCGCGCCGCAAACAGGTGCGGACGCGATCAGGGCTATGTGTGCGTTGCTCGTAGTTGGCGACCTTCGTGCAGAGGAAGCCGCGCGTGAATGGATGCTGGGGGTCGCCCGCGACGCGCACGGCCTTTCCACCTTCGACCGTGACGAGCATCGCGCACGTATCCGGGCAATCGTGCGGGCAGGCGGCTTTGATGATTGTCGTGCCGCGCTCTTGAGACTCATTTTTCTGCTTGGGTTGAATCATCGCTGTTGCGCTGTTCGGGTGAAATTCTTGACGGGATAGTTTAGCAGATTAGCATTAATCTTACCTTTTGGAAGTGTCCTTTATTTGAATCTAAAATTTTCAACGCAGAGGACGCAGAGGCTCGCAGAGGGAAGAAGAGATTTGAAATTCGGAATCTAAGATTCGAGATTTCAAACTTCCCTTTCAAAAAACACCACAACAAGGAAAGAAGAGGCGCGGTGAAAGATTATCCACCGCGCCCCTTTTGAATCTCGCATCCCGAAATTTTCAGCTTGCCACATCGGAGACATCCGAATAGTCGGACGTTTCAGACGAGCTATCTGTAATCGGTTGCATGCTGCTGGTGTCGAGAGCGCCCGACTCGGCGCGCGTTCTGTCTTCGTGTTGCTTCTCCATCGCGGTTTTCAGTTGAACCATCCGGCAGCTACCTTCAAAGACCGCGCCCTGTTCGATCACGAGCGAAGGCGTCTGGATGTTGCCGTTGACCTTGGCGGCGCGACCGAGTTCAAGGCGCTGGCTGGCGATGATGTCGCCGTTGACAGTGCCGTGAATCGTGGCGATTGCGACTTCGATGTCGGCGTCAACCTGCCCGTTGTTGCCGACAATCAATGTGCCGCCCTCGGAATTGACCTTTCCCGAAAGATGCCCGTCAACGCGCAGCATGCCCTTGAAGGAGGCTTCGCCCGTCAGCGCCGTGCCATTGCCGACAAAGCCGCTCAGGAGACCATCTTTAATATCTCTTGCCAGCGCCTCGCTCTCCGTCACCGCGCGAGCTGACGAGGCCGTGTCCGCCTGCGGGCGGTATTGCGTCTCTGCGCTCTGGTACGCGGGCGCGTAGCTACTACCGCTGTTACTACTACTGCGCGATGCGTTGTACTGAGTTGTCTGGCTATCCGTAGTTTGTTCGCTTTCGGTCTGGTCCTTCGTATTCTTTCCCATTCTCAGCATAACAGAAACCTCCAACTAGAAATGTCACCCGAGGGCGTTCACAGGTGACGGTGGTGCCTGGACGAGGCGGCAAGAAAACGCGATGTCGAGGGCGATTTAGTAAAAAGCTAACTCGTGATGAGCTAGACCCGGCGATGATTTACCTTGCTAAAGAGCAGACATTTGATGTCAATGCCTGCCCATCATAAAGAATCAGAGCGAGGCTGGCAAGTGATTTTAAGGAAGGAACGAAGGGATGAGGGATGAGGGCGGAGGGATAAATGAAAAGAACGAACGGAAACTACCCGCGCTTTTCTTACTTCATCCCTCCGCCCTCATCCCTTAGTGCGCGGTTGTCAATCTCGCGTCGGGCGTGGCATCCTGAAGGAGTCAGCCCCGATAGGTTCTGGAGGAATTGGTTTAAGAGATGTTCGCGGAGAGCAAGATCAAGACCAAACTGCTTCGACGCCTCGGCGAGGCGATCAAGGATTTCGAGATGATCGAGGATGGTGATCGCATCATGGTCTGTCTTTCGGGCGGCAAAGACAGCTATACGCTGCTCGATCTCCTGATGGACGTGCGCGAGCGAGCGCCTGTCCGCTTCGACCTCCTGGCCGTTAATCTGGATCAGAAGCAGCCGAACTTTCCTGAGCACGTTTTGCCGGAATACTTGAGAGCGCGCAACGTCGAGTTTCGCATCGTGGAGCGCGACACCTACTCGGTTGTCAAGCGGCTCGTGCCCGAAGGCAAAACGTACTGCGCCGTTTGCTCAAGGCTTCGTCGTGGAATTCTCTACAACATCGCGGTCGAAGAAAAGTGTACCAAGATTGCGCTCGGCCACCACGCAGACGACATCATCACAACCTTTCTCCTGAACCTTTTCTTCGTCGGCACGCTCAAAGCTATGCCGCCCATCCTGCGCTCTAACGATCAGCGCAACACGGTCATTCGCCCGCTCGCTTATTGCCGTGAAGTGGACATCGCGCAGTACGCTACGGAGAAAAACTTTCCGATCATCCCCTGCGATCTGTGCGGCTCGCAGACGAACCTGAAGCGCGTTCGCGTCAAGCATCTCATCGCTGAATTAGAGAAAGAGATTCCCAACATACGCAGCTCCATGTTGACCGCGCTCGGCAACGCTGTCCCGACTCATCTGCTTGATCCGAATCTCTTCGACTTCAAGAGTCTCGTGGCGGGCGTCGGCAACATTGAAGCCGAGCTTGACTGGGCAGTCGGCCATACGGATGAGAGCCTGACTCAGGCGCTCGTCTCCATCGCATAAAGATCGGCATGCCCAGCACAGCAAAAAAACGCGAATTGGACTTCAACGCTTTTCCGCCCGGCACGGCGACAGAGTACGCAACGCTCGTCTGCCTGGCCTGCATCTTCGATGTCTTCACCAAGCAACTCGGACTCGCGCCGCGCACTGCCTATTCTGAAATCAAGCGTCATTCGCCGTCCGTTTCTGAATTGACCGCGCCGCAGGCGATGCGTCCATACTTCGATAGCGAAGAGAAGAACCCACACTGCCCTTACTGCAACTCAGCTAAACGTTGGCACGCGCGTTTTGATACCTACCGCATCGAAGGCGGCAAGGCGACGGACGCCGCGCGCCGCGCGCTGCTTAAATCTCTGCCAAAAGCTGAAGATCAATTCCAGGTGATCGAAACAAAATCAGACCGCCGCGCGCTCCTCTTTGAATGGCTCGACACGATGGGGCGCAACCTGGATTTTGAAGACGATAGCTGGTTGATTGAAGCGACGCGCGCTTATCTTGAAAGAGTTGAGCCGAAGACGAGTTGGGCAGAGGTCTTTGAAGGCTTGCGGGCAGTGCGCCGCTCGCAACGGCTTGAAGAAGGCTGGGAGCGCGATGGCGACCGTCTCTTTCTAGCGCCCGCGCTCTACAATGAAGTCCTCTTTGTGCAGTACCTCGTCAGCCGCTCGCACAAACACGGCGGGCGAACCTTCGAGGGTCGCCTGACGCTCGTCGAACTCGTGCGCCGCCTGCGCTACAGCGGACATCTACTCGCACAGGGCATCACCGAACGCGATCAGTTTGATGTTTTAGAAAAGCTGGTCGAGCACCTCACAGGCGGTGAAGGCACTGTGAAGCTTTACTACATCGTTGACCGCCGCGATTTCCTCGAAAAAGTGAAGACGGTTTACGCGCGCTACGCGACATAGCGAAATGATGAATGATGAAGTAAAGACCATTGCATTTCAGTTCATCATTCATCGTTCAGCGTTCATCATTTCATTATGTCTTCCGCCACGAGCGAATAGACAACCGCATCCTGCTGCTGACCATTAATCAAGAGTCGCTTGCGAAGCACGCCCTCGCGCACGGCTCCGGCCTTCAACGCCACGCGCTGGCTGGCGTGATTTCCGGTCGCCACCAGAATTTCTATTCGCTGTAGGCCAAGCTCTTCAATGCCGAAGCGCGCCGCAAGCCGTGCCGCAGATGAAGCCACGCCACGCCCCACACAAGAAGTTCTCACCCAGTAGCCCAGGTTCGCGCATTTATAAATTTGATTGACCTGACTGATTCCTACGCCGCCGAGTAACTCCCCGCTCTTAACATCGCAGACCGCGAAGCCATACTCACCTTCATTCCGCCAGGCATCCTCGCGCGACATGATGAAGGCTGAAGTATCTTCAATTCGGTAGTCTGGATGACACCAGGGCAGCCAGGGTGAAACCTCCTTGATAGATTCCCGCACTGCTTCGTACATCGGATTGATGTCTTCAGCGCGAAACGGTCTAATCAAGAGATGGCCGTCGGAGAGTGCGTTTGCGTTCATGATTATCAAAAGGCTACGGCGGTCTCTTTATTCATCAACCGGCAAGGCGCGAGCGCTCTTCAGGCGTTGGCGGACGGCGGGCGTAGCGATGCGTGATGGGACGGCGACGACCGATGCCGATAGCATTCTTAGAGATAATCAGAGTGGGAGGAAGCTGACGACGCTTGAACTCGTTAGCGGGCGACTCGACGCGGTTCAGCAGATCATAAACCAGCTCGGAATCATGGCCTGCGGCGATAATCTCTTCGGGCATCGCCTTCTGCTCAAAATAAAGTTGCAGGATAGGATCAATCTTGTCATAAGGCGGCAAGGATTGATCGTCGAACTGTCCGGGCGCTAATTCCGCGCTCGGACGTTTATCAATAATCGCGTTCGGGATAATCTCGCTCTCGCGGTTGTAGTGGCGCGCCAGGGCATAAACTTCCGTCTTGAGTAGATCGCCGAGGACAGCGAGGCCGCCGTTCGTGTCGCCGTAGAGCGTGCAGTAGCCGAGCGCGAGTTCCGACTTATTGCCTGTGGAGAGAAGCAGGCGGCTTTCCTTGTTCGAGATCGTCATCAGGATGTTACCGCGCAGGCGCGACTGTAGATTTTCAGCCGCAAGCTCTTCCCCGCCCCTGGTCGGCTTCGTCAGATTCATCTCTTTCAATAGCGCCTCGAACGCCGGAGTGATCGGATGCTCGATTGTTCTCATGCCGAGGCGTCGTCCAAACTCGACGGAATCGTCAATGCTCCCGCGCGAAGAGTATGGCGACGGCATCATCACAGAGAGCACATTCTTCGACCCTAGAGCTTCGCACGCGAGCGCGGCCACGACAGCCGAATCTATTCCACCCGAAAGGCCCAGCACAGCAGTCGTAAAACGATTCTTGCGCGCGTAGTCGTGTATCCCCAGAACCAGCGCGCGATGCACGGTCTCAATGTCTGTCCCCGGCAAACACACATCAGACGCGACACCGCAATCTAAGTCAACCGTGCCGAAGAACTCTTCAAACGGCGGCGCTTGTAAAATTATCTCGCCCTTGCAATCCGCGACGATGCTCGCGCCGTCGAAGATAATCCCGTCGTTGCCGCCGACCAGGTTGACGAAGACTATCGGCAGCCCAGCGGCCTTCGCCCTGTGCGAGACCATAGAGCAACGCTGCCCCATCTTTCCCTTGTTGAAAGGCGAAGCGTTGATGGAGACGATCACGCTTGCGCCCATCTCGATCAACTCGTCAGCAGGATCATTGCTGTAGAGGCGTTCTTTCCAGAATGTCTTGTCGTTCCAGAAGTCTTCGCAGATGGCTACGCCCAACTGCGAGTCATGAAGCGGGAAGAGGTGTCGCTCGCGCGAAGGCTCGAAATAACGCGGGTCATCAAAGACATCGTATTCCGGCAGCAGCGTCTTGTCGGCAAAGCCGACAAGCTCTCGATTGCGAATTATGGCCGCAGAGTTGTAGAGGCGGCGCGTTGCTCCCGGCTCGGTTGGACGGACTGTGCCGACAACCGCCGTCAGTCCTTCCGTCGCCTCGATGATCTTTTCAAGCGGCGCTAAGGATGAGCGCGCTACGTCGCGGTCAAGAAACCAGTCGAACGACATGTAGCCCTGCACACATGTTTCTGGAAGCACAACCAAATCCGCGCGATCCTGTTTCGCCCGCTCGATAGCGCGCAGGATGCCCGCTGTGTTGCCGGCATAATCGCCGTTCGTCGTGTTGATTTGTCCGATAGTGACGCGCATATTCTAATGAAAGTCAGACTCTTCAGGCTGCATCTACATAATTGACGTAGCTGGTTGGTTCCGGTAGCGGCAGACCATCTTCCCTCATTCCCCTCAGATGAAATTCGATAGCCTCACGAATCTGCTGTTCGGTTTCTTCGATTGTCTTTCCGGTTGCCACGCAGCCCGGCAGATCAGGCACGTAGGCTGAATAGTTTCCTTCCGCTTTCTCAACCACGAATGCGTAACGCATAACTACTTGCTTCCCTTCAAATGAGCTTGCTTCAAAATGCTGTTCAGCGTGCCAGGAGCTAAATCGTCACCGAGCTTACCCGGCACTGTGACACGCCCTAACTTACTCGCATGTTTGTACTGCCCGTGACTGCCCTCAGTTACAACGAGATACCAGCCATCTTTCTCAATGCACTTGATGACATCCCGGACCTTCATCGTTGTTTTGACTCATGCTCGCCGTTCGTCGTATTAATCTGTCCGATGGTGACGCGACTTAGCTAGGGTATCTTACGAAAGAAGATTGCTCCTGGTTCACTCGACGAGCCGCACGTCCAGACCGTAAATTTTCTCAGGCGCAATCGTCACCTGGCCCTCTTCGAGCGCGCCAAGCATACTCGTTTCGGTAAGGAATGTCTCCGCTTTCTTTAAGGAAGAGACTTTAATGACGAGCGCTTGAATCAGGCTCTCATCAGCCGGAACCAGATGCACCGCGGGGCTGTCCGCAATCTCCCAGACGCCCTGCGCCATTTCACCAGTCGGCTCTAAAAACTTTTCCCAACATTTCCGCGCGCCATCGAAATCCTTTACGCCGGCAACGATCTCCTTCACAGACTCAACGCCGAGCGCGCCGCCCTGCCCTGTCGCCAGTGTCGCTTTATCCGCCGCACGCTTCTCTTGATGATTCTTGAACTCAGACCAGTGCGGGAGGTCTGCAAATTCTCCGTATGCGTGTTCGACTAAAAAGACCAGATTGCCGCTCATCACCTTATCCATTCCCCACCTGACAAGCGCGCCGCCCGCTCCGGGGTCAGCCATCGCGCTTGCGCCCGGCAGCCGCCCCATGAGAATCATCGTGTCAATCCAGAAGTTGCGGCCCAACATTTTGCCCAGGATGATATTCGAGTAGAGCTTGGTCTTTCTCCCATCAGCTTCTCGCTGCACGTATGGAGTAACGGGGCCGTGCGGAATCTTGCGCCTCACGAGTTCTTCGGCAGCTTGCGCAAGCGGGTCAGCTTCAAAAGCGAATGCGGCGAAGCGCGCATCAGGAGAGTTGTGAGAAGACGAGTCTTTCTGAGCGGCGACAGAGAGAATCTCTAGATAAAGATTGCCCAGCGTGCCGCCGCCGCTGGTGAAAGGAGGGTAAGAGCGCAAAGGCCAGGCGACGGGGAGTCCAAGCGTCTCCGACAAGAGCTTGAAGAGAGGCTGCGGATCATCCGCCCGCACGATGATGTGGTCAAGCTGCTTAACAGCCTGTCTGTCAATGCTCATATAATGCAACCTCCAAAATGTCTTTACTACTACTCCGTGTCCCCATCTCAATCATCCCATCGCTGTCCTCTCGCCGGAGCATCCATAATGATTAGGTCGCCGCTCATATCGAATAAACTTGCCCGTAACAGTATTAGAGATTTAGTATTCTGCCATGAACTATCGGAACATTATCACCATCGAAACATTAAATCTTATGATGGTACGAAATTGAGAGGTCACTATGGATGCACAATATATTTTGAGTGAGTATTTAGAGCAAGCGATGGCGCAAGCGGAGTATGACAAGCTGGAAGATGGAACTTTTTCTGGCCGCATTGCTTCCTGTAAAGGTGTCATTGCTTTCGGGACGACTCTGAGGGAATGCGAAGATGAGTTGCGTTCCACTTTAGAAGACTGGCTCTTGGTTGGGTTAAAGCTGGGGCATACGTTGCCCGTTATTGATGGGATTGATTTGAACAAGGAGCCTGTTTATGAGCCAGTGGAATCCGTGTAAGCGCAACGATTTTGTTCGTCGCTTGCGTCAGCTTGGGTTTACAGGCTTGTATTCGGGAGCAAAACACCAGTTTATGATCTATGGACAGCATCGCCTCACGATTCCATCAAACAAAGAGTATTCAGTGCCACAACTTCGCTTGATGCTGCGCGAAGTTGAGGCAATTCTTGGGCGGCAGATTTCTGTTGATAAGTGGAATGATTTGTCCTGATACGCCGCGCATGAAAGTCGCTGCACCGGACACTTGAACAGGAGACTTCTTATACTTGCTTAAAGTTCGTCTCGCGTCAGTGAAGTCCAGCCTTGCAATTTTAATTCTACTTCTTGCCTTTCCCATATCCCCCACCACCCGGCGTCTCAATTCTTACACGATCACCGGCTTCCAGTTGCCAGCTTCCTTTTGAGGCGATAGCTCGCGCGCGGCGTCGGTGGATGATGTGGTCGCGCCCGGTGCTTCCGTCTTCTCCACCGTCGAGGCCGTAAGGCGGGCGTCGGCGTCTGTCAGAGAGCAGCGACATGCGCGCGGGCACGAGCGTTTCAATCTCGCGCACAACGCCGTCGCCGCCCAAGTGTTTTCCACGCCCTCCAGAACCTTTGCGAATGCGATAGGCGCGCACGCGCAAGGGATATGCGTATTCGAGAGCTTCGGCGGGCGTGTTGAGGCTGTTCGTCATGTGCGTGTGAACTGCGCTCATGCCGTCTGAATGGGGACGCGCGCCCATGCCGCCTGCGACCGTTTCGTAGTAAGCAAACTCCTGGTTCGTTCTCGAATCAATTCCGCCGATGGTCAGGTTATTCATCGTTCCCTGGCTCGCCGCCGGAATTTTTTGTGGCAACGCTTGGTGCAGAGCTTTGAAGAGAACGTCAACGATGCGCTGCGATGTTTCGACGTTTCCGCCTGCGACAGATGCAGGATGAAGAGCGTTGACGATTGTCCCGCGCGGCGCGATTGTCTCTATCGGCTCCATTACACCAGCGCTCGCAGGAATATCTCCGCCCACCAGACAACGAAAGACATACGACACGGCGGAAACAGTGATGGCCTCGACAGCATTGACCGCGCCCGCAACCTGTGGCGCGCTTCCGGTGAAATCAACCACAGCGCGCTCGCCTCTTATCCTGACGCTGACGCAAATCTTCACTTCACCCTTGCTCACGCCGTCATCGTCAAGCCAGTCTTCAGCCGTGTACTCGCCATCTGGAATCGCGCTAATCGTCCGGCGCATCAACCGCGCCGAGTAAGCTATCAGATGAGCCGCATAGGAACGCGCCTCATGCGCGCCGCGCCGCTCGACGATCTCTAGAAGACGTGTCGCGCCCGTCTTCAACGAGCCGATCTGCGCCTCGAAATCCGCGCGCCTTTCAGTCGTCCCGCGCACGTTCGCCAGCAGCAATCGCATCAACTCTTCATCAATCGCCCCGCCGCGCACTATACGCACAGGCGGAATCCTTAAGCCCTCGCCATAAATATCCGTCGCCAGCCCCATCGAACCCGGAGTCGCCCCGCCGATGTCCGCGTGATGCGCGCGATTGGCAACGTAGAAGAGAGTGGTCAGTGGTCGGTGGTCGGTGGTCAGTTGTGCCGCCGAGTTGCGCTTTCCTTTATCTTTCAGCCTGCCCTTCCTCTTTTCACTGACCACCGACCATTGACCACTGACCACTGCCGACACGAGCGTTACGTCCGGCAGGTGTGTGCCGCCAGCGAAGGGGTCGTTCAGTGCAATGACATCGCCGGGCGCTATTTGAATTTCACTGAGAGCAGCGGCGACGGCCATCGGCATCGAGCCAAGATGCACGGGCATGTGATCGCCCTGCGCGATGACGCGCCCCTCCGCGTCAAAGACGGCGCAGGAATAATCGCGCCGCTCCTTGATGTTCGGCGAGAAGGCCGTGCGCCTGAGCGCGATGCCCATCTCCTCCGCGACGGAGGTGTAGAGAGCGCGATAGATTTCCAGCGTCGTCGGATCGAAACGTTGCGGCTGTTTGTTTCTTTTCATGGCTCAATAATCAAATTGCCGTGCTCGTCCACGACTGCATGCGCGCCCGGCGGAATCAGCGTCGTCGCAGAATATTCACACACGATGCAGGGTGTACGCAGACGCGCGCCCGGCTCGATCTCGTCGCGGTCATAAATTCCTGCGCGGCTCTGTCTGTCCGTGAAGTAAACGGTCGCAAACTCACTCGGCGAAGCCACCTTCACTTTACCGGATGAGTGCTTCGCGCGCTCTGCTCTCAATTTTTCCACGATGCCGATTGAACGTAGCCGTGCGCTGACCACCTCAACATGATTCGCTTCCTGCGCGTAACCGTATCGCGCGCGATGAGCGCGATGGAAAGCCCCTGCAAGACGGTTGCCGCTGCCGCTCGTCCACTTAATCTCAAGCTCAAACGATTGCCCCTGGTAACGCACGGCGAGCGATCTTTCGTGACGCTGCCGCGCCTCCATGAATCCTTCCAGGCGAAGAGCAGAGCGCGCCTCCTGCTCCATCTCAACGAACGCGCGCTCAAGCTTCGCGTAATTATCTTTCACAGCTTCCAGCATTACGGTGCGACTCCAATCTTTCACCACATCGGAAGCAAGAGCGCCCGTCGCCGAGAGCGCCCCGGCAGAAGTTGGAGCAATGACGCGCGGGATACGCAGGGCACGCGCTAACTCGACAGCGTGCAGGCCGCCCGCGCCGCCAAACGGCAAGAGCACAAACTCGCGCGGGTCGTGGCCGCGCTCAACCGAGATGACGCGAAGCGCGCGCTCCATGTTTGTGTTGACGACGCGCACGACGCCGCGCGCAGCCTCCCACATACTCACACGCCGACTCGCTGCTGCGCTCATCTCGCGCGCAAGGCGCGTTAAAGCCTCGCGCGCTCTTCCTTCGTCCAACTTGAACTCCCCGCCGAGTAATGTCGCGCGACCGAAGCGTCCGAGCACGAGGTTGGCGTCCGTGACTGTCGGTTCAATCCCGCGCCCGTAGCAGGCTGGCCCCGGTCGAGCGCCAGCCGATTCCGGCCCGACACGTAAACTGCCGCCCTCATCAACGCGCGCGATCGAGCCGCCGCCCGCGCCGACCGTGTGTATGTCCATCATTTGAACGGCGACGGGCATCCCTGCCACGCTGCCTTCGTTTGTCATGCGCATCCCCTCAGAGTCGCAGAGCGCAACATCTGTGGACGTGCCGCCCATGTCGAAGGTGATGATGTTATGTATGGCAACCTCACGCGCGACGCGCAGTGCGCCGACCACGCCGCCCGCTGGCCCTGAGAGAATCGTCCGCACAGGCTCTCCCCCTGCCACGTCCGCAGAGATGCTTCCGCCAGAAGACTGCATCACGCGCAAACGGGGCGCGCGCGTCTTCAAGCGATTGAGATATGCGCTCATCAAAGGTTGCAGGTAAGCGTTAATCGCAACCGTAGAGGTGCGCTCGTACTCACGATATTCAGGAAGAATCTTGTGCGAGACGGAGAGCGGAACGTTGAGTTGGGAAAGCGCGTCACTGATGCGCCGCTCGTGTTCGGGATGAACGAAGGAGAAGAGCAACGAAATGGCGATTGACTCGACGCGCGCAGCTTTAAGTTTCCTGACAAGCTGGCGAAGCTCACGCTCATCCAACTTTTCCAGCACTTCGCCTGTGGCCGCGACACGCTCGCCGACGCCGAATCGCAACCCTTCGGGGATGAGCGGTTGAGGGCGCACTGCATTCAGATCGTAGAGAGCAGGCCGCGCCTGTCTCCCGATAGCGAGCACGTCTTCAAAGCCCCTGGTTGTGACGAGCGCGGTCTTTGCCCCGCGTCTCTGAAGGAGAGCATTGGTCCCGACAGTTGTCCCGTGAATGACCTCTATCTCTCTCAAGCTCACGCCGGTCAGTTCATTGATGCGACGCAACCCTTCCATGATCGCTTCGGACGGATCGGCAGGCGTGGAAGCAACCTTGAAGACGCGCAAACCCTCCGGCGTCTGAAAGACGAAATCCGTGAACGTGCCGCCCGTATCCACGCCGACACGCACGCGCCCCGATCTTTTTCCGGTTCGTTTCATTAGGAATTAACCGCAGATGAACACAGATAGACGCAGATAAGAAAAACCACAAAGGCACAAAGACTCGAAGGGATTATGAACTATGAACGATGAAGGATGAACTGAAGAGCAAGGGTCTTTCACTTCAGCGTTCATCCTTCAGCGAACACCATTTCCTTCTCGTGTCTTTGTGCCTTTGTGCTTAATTCTACTTTTGTCTCTGCGTCGCTACCTCTTCCACTCTTCTGCTTTCATTAGAGCGCCGCGCTGCATCGAGGATAAGTTGTGTGCGGTATCCGTCCTCAAAATCGGCAGCGCCTTCGATTGTGTTGCGGCCATCTTGTAGAGCTTCGATGATGGCGCGCGAGAAGAGCGTGAAGCCGCGCGACCATCCGCCGTCGCGCATCCCCGGCGCGAGCGACCCGCGCATCGTCTCGACTTTACTCCACTCACCTGCGCCCGTTTGCGCGTGCCAGAGTTCACCGCCTTCTTCAACCATCAACCCACCCTCCGAGCCGAAGATTTCCAGGCGATGTTCCGCACGACCCTGCTCGACAACCGAGAGCGAGACGGTTGCGGTTGTGCCTGCGGTCAACTCAGTGTCTTCAAAGCGCAGCATCAAGTTCGCTTCATCATCTGTTGTGACAGCGCGCATCTCGCCCGTCTTCCCGTCTTCACGCTCTGCGACGTGTGTGGAGAGCGAGCAGAAAACCTCAGAGACCTCTGCGCCCAGGAACCAGCGGAAAGCGTCAACCGCGTGCGAGCCGATAGCGCCGAGAGCGCCGCCGCCGCTTTTCACATCAGACCACCAGTCCCACTTGCGATCCATAGTTGCTCTTGAATCAGAGCGAAAGATTAGTTTCGCGTGGCGCACACGGCCTATCTCGCCGCCGTGCAGCATCTCACGCATCCTCAATCTTCCGGGCAGAAAGCGCAGCTCGTGATCTATCAACGCGAGAGCTTCTCTTTCACTCGCGCGACGCCGCATCGTATCTGCCTCAAACGCATTCATAGCCATCGGCTTCTCGCAGAGCACAGCCTTGCCCGCATCGAGCGCAGCAAGCGTCATCTCCAGGTGCGTTACCGGCGGCGTGACGATGCTGACCAGATCAACATCCTCACGCGCAACCAACTCGCGCCAATCACTTGCCACATGCTCAATCTCAAACTCTCGCGCCACGCGCTCCGCATTCTCAAGATGCCCGCTCGCAATCGCCACCAGACGCGCGCCCTCACACGCGCGAAAGGCCGGAAGCTGCGTCGAGCGCGCGAAGCCTGTGCCGATGATGCCGATGCCAATGAAATCCTTTTTCGTCACTTGTCACCTCGCTTGCTGTAAACGCAGTATGAAGCACTAAATTGAAAGGGCGATCACATGATCGCCCTAATTTGTTAGTGCCCTCGCCCTGACTCGAACAGGGAACCAACGGATTATGCCTACCAGCTACGACTTTCGTCGTCCTTGATTCTCTTGCATCAAGGTTTGTGGTCTGGACTATACCTTCGCTTTACGCGCTCGCCGTCTAGTCTCTCGACCTTCCTCCGAAAATGCTGAAGCTTGGTTCGGGATTGCCATATTGCTTTCGCAACTTAGGGTTCCCCGAGTTTGGCGAGTTCTACAAGCACACCTGAAAACGAGTTTTCGCTGATTCGTAGTGTGACGTGCTTGCAACCCAATTTTGAAAGCCGTATGAAAAAGTCTGTACCTTTCCACTTAGGCTTTTCAAAGAACGAGTCCGCTGCTCTAACCATTGAGCTACGAGGGCACACTCTTATGTACTAACGCGAAAAAGATTATATGGGTCGGCGCACGGGGTCGCAAGCGCGCAAAGTTTATGGGTGGGAAGTTGAGGCGGCAGGGCCAAAAGCGTCTACGGCAAATCCATCTCTTTCTTCTGTTGAGCTATCATGGTCGCAACCGAGATGAGGATTAAAACCATGCTGCCGATGCCGAAGATTATCGCTCGCTGGCTGCTGCTCCTGGCGGACGCGAGCGATTCACTGGCAGCGCGACGATACTCCTCAGATTCTCTGACCAGTCTATTTTCTTCGGGCGTTCCTTTGACAGCATCGGATTGATAATCTAACTCAACGGATTTCGAGTCCAGACTGCGGCTTAACTCGGATTGGTTGCGGGAATGAAAGTATGACCACGCGCCGAAGCCTGCGGCAGCCAACCCGCACAGCAGGGAGACGATTGCTATAGCTCTCAATCTTTTCTTCATGCCTTTAGCACGGACTCAATCTGGTTGAGGTGTCTCTGTTCGTGAAGCCCTATGAGCGCCAGCCACTGGTAGAAGTTGAGCGGGCCGAAAGCAGGATGAGGATACGTGAACGCTGAAAGGTCTGTCGCTTCGATGCGCGGCTGCAAAGCGCGCAACTCTTCACGCGAGACGCGCATTCTCGCAAGCAGGTCTGTTAGATGTAGCGTCCCGCTCGGACGCACGGCTTCAGGCGCAACGTACTTTTCAGCCTGGCTGCGCTCAATAAGCTGGTCGAGCGAGAAAGGCTTGATCTCGATTGCGCCGCCGTTCGACTTCGTTGACGCGCCTTCGGCTTTCGCCAGCATCACTTTCATCATCCGCGCCAGGCGATCTTCCATAATCGTCAGGTGCTCCATGATGTCCGTGACTGACCAGGCGTTCTCGCTGGGGTGAGCGTTTGCCTGCTCGTCCGTCAACCCTTCGACCCTCTGATAAAGTCGCTCGCGCGTCTCATCTATCGTCTCGAAAATGTGAGCAACGCTCGTGTAGTTCATAAGGGGAATTTCGCTCCTGTCATCAAAAAATCTTTGGCGCGCTCGAACTATAACACGACCTAAAGAGCCGGAGCATCGGCGGTGCGCTAGCCTCGGCGCGGCTCGCTCCGCTAGCCTGCACGCTCAAGTTCACTTTGTGCCAGCGCTGGAAAGTGTTGACAGGCTCGCTCGCGTAGATGCGAACGTAGGCCGTCTGAATGAAGAGAGTTTTATCATCCGGCCATTCAAGCCGAACAATCGGATTGAACGAGACGGGCATGCCGCTCGTTTGAGGTGTGCTTGCTTCTTTGCCTTTGCCGTTCGCTGGTTCGCTCTGTTTGCTCTTGGACTTTAGATTTTTTTCGTCGTAAGCAGTAGAGGCGGTGAGCAGAGGCTCGCGCAAGGGGATGAGGGCCAGTGTTGGCGCGCTCCCCAGCGCATCGTAAATCTTCACGTCGGTCTCAAAGCCTGTGGCGACTTTTGAGGAATCGGGCGACCAGACAGGCCCTGCCTCTGTTAAGCCATCGTCGAGCAGGCGCTCGCGCCCATCTGTTTCGATCAGGCGCGGGCGACCCGCAGGCAGCTTGTGCTCCCTTTCGCGCACGTCCCATTCATCCTCACGGCAGGCGAGCGCGACGAGCGCGTGACTGTCGGGCGACCAGGCGAGATAGAAATAGATGAGGCCGCCGCGTGTCGTCAGCGGGCGGAGTTGAAACCCGTCCCGGTCGCAAATGTAGATTTGCTCCGTGTCGTAAACGGGCACGGGAGCGAAGGCCGGAGCAACGGAAGGTGAAGTTACGGGTGCGCCTTCGGGAATCATGTCGGGCGGGGTCGGCTGCGCCAGGCTCTTGCGCCCGATGAAGGCGATTGATTGTCCGTCCGGCGACCAATGAGCGGCGGCGGCAAACGCGCCGGAAAGCTCCGAAGGAGTCAGGTTGCGCAGGAAGCGACCGTCAGCCGCATACATGTCTATCCGAAACTCACTCTCCTGCGTTTCGCCTGTGTCATAGAGGGCGAGCGCGCGTTGGCCGTCGGGCGAAACCACTGTGCGTAGCAGCCGATCATCTTTGCGGCGCGTGTCGAAGTCGTCTTGAATGGGTTTGAGCTTGGTCTCTTCAACGGGTTGCGCGCCGGGCGGCGCATCCGTGTCCGGCGTCAAGGTGTAAGCGAGGCGTTCAGCCGGAACAGCGCGCAAGCCCTTAGCACCGCCAGCGCCATTCTCTGCGCTCTTGCGACACGCGCTCCCGATGAAGAGAAGCGCGAGAAGCAGGAGAGTTAAAGTTGGCAGTTGGCGGTTGGCGGTTGGCAGGCTGCCGCTTTCCACCTCTGTCCTGTCCGGCAAACTGTTGCCTGATGTTGATTGACGACTCATTTGAACCGCTGATGATAGGAAGGCGTGTGTGCGATTGTCAACGAAGCGATGATTGAATAGCTCTGAGGCTTATCTGAAGAGGCGAAATTTCATTGAGAATATTAATTAAGTGTGTATGCGGCGGCGCGACGTTACACGTCTACGGCGCGGCGTCGTCACCGTCCTCCTGTTCCTCACTTTGCGGGGCGGGCTTGGCGGTTCGGCGAGCTTGAAGGTCACTAAGGGGTCGCCCATGATTTCGCTGCCGAGTGTGGGGTCGAGCGAGAGCAGGGCGCGCATGGTGTTGCGCGGAGAAAGATGCGCCTCGTCGGTCCCGTCCTCTTCCACACAGTTATGTTCGATGGCGCGCGCCAGCCTGCGGGCCAGTAATTCCTTGCCCGGCGTGCGTGTGATGTAGGCGCGTGCGACCATCGCGCCAACCAGATCACACGTCAACTCTTCAGGGCGACGCCCCGCGATACGCATGCCTGTCAGGGTCGTTGCGCGTCGTCCGACGAGACGAAATAGCGGATGCAGAGAATCCTCTCTGCCGTCTGCAATGTGCGTCAACTCGTGCGCGAGCACGCTAATCATACCTTCGTCCGATTGCAGGCCAGCGAGGAAGATCGTGCCGAAGTAGATTGTCTGCGGAGTGCCGAGGATAACCGAAGCATTGTCGCGCATCTCAACGTCAGGCTCGATTTTATTGACGGCCAGCACGCGCATAGCAGCGGCGCGGACTCTCACCTCTTCAATGTTGTACTCGTTCGATAGATCACGCAAAGAAGCGACGACGAGTTCCTTGGCGGCAGGTAGAAGACGCTCTGCGCGTTTGAGACCGGCAACCGCATCGGGGTGGGTCAAAGGCAGCGAAGGCCGCGCCTGCATCACGTCAATCGGCACGCTCCCCAGTGGGTCGCGCGACCGTTCAGTACAGACCGCGCCCATCGCCCGCTCGACAATATCCTGCTCTTCAATCTGCGCGGTTTCGTGAGGCTGGCTTTGCGGCGGCTTGCCACCTTTCCAGGGGCTTTCGTCCTGCGTCTGCGCGACAAGGGAGGTTGCGGGAATGCCAACAAAAAAAAGCGCGGCCACGACGACCACAGCCGCTCTCATAAACAACCCACGAAATTTGATGTGCCGGAACTTCATCGGAAATATAGTATAAACGATGAATGATGAACGATGAACGGAAAAGCAAGGGTCTTTCTTTCATTCATCGTTCATCATTCATCGTTTCGTTCACCTGTTCCTCCAGGATGGTTTGCGTTTCTCCATGAAGGCTTTGATGCCTTCGTGTGCGTCTTCCGATTTCATCAACTCGTTCAAGTATAAATCCTCGACCCTGGTCAAAGCTTCTTCAAAGGGGAGGCCGCGCGCCAGATCAATCGCCCTTTTGGTTGCTTCAAGCGCGGGCGCGGAGAGTTCACGCAGTTTGACGAGCACGTCTTGCGTCTTTTGCGCGAGTTCTGCGCTCGCTACGACCGCATTAACGAGTCCGAGGCGCAACGCTTCTTCCGCATCAATCAACTCGCCCGTCAGAATCAACTCGCGTGCGCGCTTGTCGCCGATGATGCGCGGCAGCAGCACCGCAGCGACGGGCGGGAAAACGCCCAGCTTGATCTCCGGCTGGCCGAACCGCGCTCGCTCTGTTGCGATCACGATGTCGCAGCCCGCCACAAGCTCGCACCCGCCGCCGAGCGCCGCGCCATCAACCAACGCGATTGTCGGTTTCCCTGCCTGCTCCAAAGCGCGGAAGATTCCATGAAACGAATCGAGCATCTGGTAGATGGTCTCTTCGACGTGCTCTTCGACCGCAACGCCCGCGCTAAAGGCGCGCCCACCCTTCGCAGCCTCAAACACAATCGCCACCATGTCGCGCTCGCTCGCGCACACATTGATGGCATCGTTAATCTCGCGCATCATCGCAATGTTGAAGACATTGAGCGGCGGACGCGCGAAACTTATTCGCCCGACGCGATCTTCGATGCTGAACTTGATGCTCTGATATTTATCTAACATAACGAGAGTTAAGAGGATGGAAGGAAAACTGTTGTTGGGATGACTGTGAATTGCACGGCGCGAAAGGCATCAATGATATTTTGAGCATCAGAAGCGTGCTCGGTCTTCGCGCACCAACTCAACGCTATCAGGCATTTCTCCGTATTTAGCAAAGAGCCTCCCGCGCAAACCGTCAATTTTGAGGACAACAGCTTGTCGCTGATTGAGGTCGGCTTCCGTGCGCCTCCATTCCTCAAGCAGACGCTCGACGCTATTCAGCCCCCGAGCATTCGCCTCCGCTTCCAAGCGAGCATAAAGGTCATCTGAAATAGTTAATGTTCGGCTCATATAAACACTCCGGCAGCCTGGTTCAGTATTATAGGCGATGTGCTTTGAAAGCATGAATACCTAACTTACACCTAGAGCATACCCACCCAAGAACGATACAGCCGAATCTGTTCAGGCGTTGGCTCTTTGACGGGCACAATCTTGTAGTCAGCGACGGCGCGCTTGCCGAGCTTGATCGTGAATGTGCGTAGCTCATCGTCGCGGAAGAGAGTCAGGTTAAGTGTGTCGCCCGGACGCTTCTCAGCGAGCCTTGCGAGAAACGATTGTTGGTTGACGCGCTGGTTGTCGAGCGCCAGAACCTGATCCCCCGTATTCAAGCCCTGATCGTAGGCGGGCGAGCCGCTGTACACTGTTTTGATCGTTAGCCGCTCCCCATCCTGAGCAACGTCTGCTCCCAAATAAGTGCTCTCGACGGGCGGCTTCGCCTGGTCCGCTTTGCCCAGTTGAAGGCCGACCGCATTGAGCGCGGCGTTGTAGTCAAGCTCCTCACGTCCGCGAACAAAGCGCGCGAAGAAGTTTTCCAGGCTCGACCCGGCCATTAGCTCCGCCGTGCGTTGGAAATCTTCCGGCGTGTAGTTGCGATTCTTCTTGTAAAACTCCGCGTAGAGATAGCGCATCACGTCGTCCAGAGACTTCGCGCCGCCCGAAGCTTTGCGAATCTGTAGGTCTAGAAGCAGGCCGAGAAGCTGTCCCTTGTCGTAATAAGAGATTTGCGAGTTGATGGAGTTTTCATCCTGGCGATAATACTTGATCCAGGCGTCGAAGCTTGCTTCTTCCGCGCTCATCAGGAGACGACCCGGCGCGTTCTGCACCTTCTCGATTGTCCGAGAGAGTCTCTCAAGAAACTCGCTCTCGGAGATTAGTCCGGCACGACGAAGCGCGACGGGCGCGTAGTACTCCGTGATCCCTTCGGCGACCCAGAGGAGCTTCGTATAGTTCTCCTTCGTGTAGTCGAAGGGGCCGAGCGCGTCAGGGCGAATGCGCTTGACGTTCCAGAGATGAAAGAACTCATGGGCCACAAGCGCGAGGAAACTTTTGTATTTATCATCGGGGCGAAAACTGTTGCGCTCGACAATCAGAGAGGTTGAGTTCAGATGCTCCAACCCGCCGTCCGCTCTTGAGTGGGCATGCAGGATGAAGGTGTAGTCATGGTAAGGAATCTCGCCCATGATTGCGGCCTCAGTCTCGACAATCTTCTGCACGTCGCGCCGCATACGCTCCGTGTCGTAGTTGCCATCGCCGTCAATCACTATCCGGTGAGGCACACCGTTGACTTCAAACGAGACGGTCTTGAAGTTACTGACCTCGACGGGGGAATCGTAGAGCACGTCGAAATTTTCCGCGCGGAAAGTGTTGGGTTTATCGGGAACAGGAGGCAGGCCCGTTGCTACTTTCCAGTCGTTAAAGGGAACGACGCGCAAAGTCGAGGCTGTCTTCAACTGCCCTTCCGGGTACATCAAGAGCGCGGCATTGTTAAAGTAGGCATGCCGGTCGTCTAGATCGCTTGTGCGGACAGATAGATCATTGGCATAGACGCGATAGGTCACGCGCAAGCCGTGCGCCCCGCCTGTCTCGATGCGCCAGGTGTCCTTGTTGATCTTTTGCCACGAGAGGGCGTGGCCTCCGGCATCCATTGCCGCAAAGTCCTGCACGTGGCGCGCAAACTCGCGTACCAGATAGGAGCCGGGCGTCCAGACAGGCATGACCAGATTAACCTGCGCCGGAAGCCGTGCGTCTTCGAGGCGCATCTCGACTTCGAGCAGATGCGTGTACGGCTTCGACATCGAAACGGTGAAACTGATCTCAGGCTGCTTGCCTCCGGCGCGATTGTCCTGCGCGGATGCAATCGCTGATGCGATGAACAGAAGAACGGCAACCAACCCGACAACGCGGGAATGAAGGCGACGCATCGTGTTTGAAGAATCCTTACGATTAAATTTTCGGGAGAGCCTCTGCAAGCGAGAATCTTACTACGAAAAAGCGGAAGTCAGGAGCCGGAATCCAGGAGTCAGAAGAAAAGAAAATCTGCTAAAGTGGTTTCAGCCTTATTCATTCTGGCTCCTGGCTTCTGGATTCTGGATTCTGCTTTTCGTTTCGGCAGAAAGAGAGGTTGACCGGCAATGGCGGTTATCACATGCTTGAGTTGTGGCGCGAAGAATCGTGTTGATGAAGGCGCGGCGGCTCGTCTTCAGCCTGTGTGCGGAAGGTGCAGAGCGCCGCTCATTGTCAACTCCAACGCAGCAGACGCGGGCAAGCCACGCACAGTGACCGACGCCACTTTCACGCGCGACGTGTTGGAGACGCGCGGCGTTCCGGTCCTCCTGGATTGCTGGGCTGCGTGGTGCGGGCCGTGTCGGATGATCGCGCCGGTGCTCGATGAGTTGGCGGCGGAAGCAGGCGGGAAATACATCATCATGAAGCTCAACGTTGATGAGAACCCGCGCACAGCCGCGCAATTCGATGTCCGCAGTATCCCGACCATGCTCATCTTTAAGGACGGCGCGCTCGTTGATCGCCTCGTCGGCGCGCAACCCAAACAGGCCATCGCAGCGCGGCTTGTTAATCGTTAATCGTGAAAGACGGTTTTTACTATTCACGATTTACGATTTACTATTCACGAATGAAGAAAATGTTTAGAAAGTTAATTGCCACGACGCGAACGTGGGTTCCCTTGCCCCTGCGCCTGACGATGGGGCTGCTCTTTGTTCTGCACGGCGCGGAGAAAGTGCTCGGCTTCAATGAGGGGCCGGGGCTTTCCGCCTGGATGCGGAATGAAAAGTATGCGAGCGGTCTGCGCCCGGCGTGGCTCTGGCTCGGCGCGGCAGCGTTGTTTGAGTTGATCGGCGGCATCTTCATCCTCACAGGCTTGCTGACAAGGCTCGGCGCTCTGCTCGTCATCCCCGTTATGCTTGTCGCTGTCTACGGCAGCTTGAGCGGCGGCGCATGGCCGATTCCGCTCGTGCGAATTGGCTACCCGCTCGCCATGCTCGGAGCAGCCATCGCGCTCTTCATCACCGGCGGCGGGCGCGCTTCAATTGATGAAGCCCTGATGAGATCACGACACAGGTAATTAAAAAGTGATAAGTGATAAGTGATAGGTGATAAGAAAAAGCTCTTATCTCATCACTTATCACCTATCACCCATCACTGTTCTTATGAAACGTTCTCCGCTTCTAGTCATCTTCGTGACGGTCTTCATTGACCTCGTCGGCTTCGGGATAGTTATTCCGGTGCTGCCTTACTATGTTGAGGGAACGAAGTTTCATGCGTCCGCGCCGGTGGTCGGTCTCCTGTTCGCTTCCTACTCGGCGATGCAGCTTATCTTCACGCCTATCCTGGGAAGACTTTCGGACAGGTACGGCAGGCGACCCATCCTGCTCTACAGTCTTCTCGGCACATGCTTAGGGTTTCTGATACTCGGTTTCGCCACCACACTCTGGATGCTCTTTGTGGGACGCATCGTTGACGGCATCTCCGGCGGCAACATCTCGACGGCGCAAGCCTACATCGCTGACATCACAACGCCGGAGAATCGCGCGAAGGGCATGGGAATGATCGGCGCTGCGTTCGGCTTAGGCTTCACGCTTGGCCCGGCCATCGGTGGCATCTTGAGCAAGTGGGGCATCAGCGTGCCTTTCATCTTCGCGGGCTGCATGGCGTTTGCCAACGCTATCCTGCTTTACTTCACCCTGCCCGAAACCATCACACCCGATCATCCTGCGCGTGTCTCGGCTGCGACGGGTCGCTGGACACAACTCCTCGCCGCGCTCAAGCAGCGGCGGCTGGCCTTCATCCTCGCCATCTACTTCCTGTTCATCACGGCCTTCTCGATCATGACGACCTCGTTTGCGCTTTTCACGATGTATCGCTTCGGCTACGATGCCGCGCACAACGGCTACCTGTTCATGTACGTCGGCATTCTCGGCGTCGTCATACAGGGCGGACTGATAGGTCGGCTGGTGAAAGCCTTTGGCGAATTGCCGCTCGTGCTTGTGGGCGCGCTGCTGTTTGCGTTGAGCCTCTTCGTTATTCCCTTCGCGGGGCCGAACACCGGCTTGCTCATGCTGCTCACGGTTGGCGGTCTCTTCGCAGTCGGCAACTCCCTGGCGACACCATCGCTTCAGACGCTCGCCTCGAAATCGGTTGGCGCAGGCGAACAGGGCGGCGTGCTCGGCGTCACACAAGCGGCTGCGAGTCTGGCTCGCGTGGTCGGGCCGTTGATTCAGGCTGCGCTCATCTACAGCGCGCTTAAAACTCCGGGCCGCGATGGTCAACTGCACAACATGAGCGACCGCTCCCTGCTCATCACATTCTGGACTGCGGCGGGGATTATGCTTGGAGCCTTTCTGCTCGCAGCCTATCTTAGGTGGGTTAGCTCTGAGGATTTCGCTGCGACGAAAGTTGCGGCAACGGGTGATTGAGAAGCATGAGCTATGGCAAGTTTTGCGATAGCTGCGACCAGAAATTAAACGCAGAGGACGCAAAGGGTCGCAGAGGAAAAGAGAAAAGAATCTGAATTTCTCAATCGCAAATCTTAAGTCTTCCGCCTGAGATTTCAATCTGAAATCTGTTCTTTCAAATCCCTTCTTCCCTCTGCGACCCTCCGCGTCCTCTGCGTTGAAAATCTCTCAGAGTTACCGCAAATATGGCTCTTTGCTATCAGCCCTTCCCTATTTCTTTTGCTTTCTCTTCCCCCGCCGCTTTTGCCCTGCTTCATCATCTTCGCCGGACAACTTTTCCAACTCGTGGCAGGGACAATGAAGACGCAGGCGCTTGGGGTGTGTGAGATCAAGCTTATCCCAGGGCACTTTGTAGCCTGCATTCTCTTTCGCGCCGAAGAAACCGAGCAGGGAGCGCACAACGTCTCTGGCTGAGAAACGATGCAGCAGTGCGTTGCGTCCTATCCAATATTCCTGCACGACCCATTCGTCGCCGTGATGCTCGGCGATGACCTCTTCTATGCGTCCGGCGTGTTTGCCTTCCGAGTCAAACACCTTCTTGCCGAGCAGTTGTTCAATGTGAAGTTCGCGGTTTGCCATTATCCAGCCCAGGGAATACGCCCGATGATGTGTTTGTTCAGCCACTTCTCCCAATCCATCACAGGCGTTTCATCTGCATCGAGATCAACTTCAACGTCTATCCCCTCCTTTCGCACCTTTGCCCAGGGAATGCGAAAAGGTTTTCCATGTCGCGCGCCCCACTTGCGCCCTATCCTTTCGGCGAATTTTCCCAAACGTGGTGAAAGGCGGTGTGCCACCGTGCTGAGTCCCGTTTCCAGATAGGCCACGCGCGGCGGCTTGTCCTTGCGAAGGATGATAATCACCCCGTCCACTTTTCCCAGCGGGCGCTTCTTGCGATCAATGAGTTGATCGTCGAGCACGTCGCGTATCAAGTGTACTCTGTCCATCAAGAGCCTCCAAAGATTTCGAGCGGGATAGCGACGATTGCCATCACAAACGTGAGGATGGTGATAATGATAACGACGCTGTTACCGATGATGCCGTTGCGATGCTCGCCCACGTAATGCTCGTCGTTCATCAAGATTAGGAAGGGGAGAATGACGAGCGGCAGGATAACCGCCGTCAGCGCCATTGAAAAGATCGTGAGCGTCAAAGGGTCTATCCCGATCACCATCAAAAGCGAGGAGGAGAAGATAAAAATGGTGTAGGTCATGCTGAAGCGCGCATCCTCTTTCGGGTGCTGGTTCTCTCCCCAGTTCCAGCCCAGCGCCTGCGCGACGACGTAAGCTTGATCGAGGCTAACCTCTAAGGCTGCGCCGAAGCAGGCGATGCCGAGCGATGCAGCGAACAGGATGAAGCCCCAGTAGCCGAAGGGTTGCGTCAGCACCATCGCCGCCTGCTCGTAATTATCCACCTGTATGCCGCGCGGAAAAAGAACGAGCGCCGCAACAACCAACACGCCGAGCGAAACGAAGCTGCCGAAGCTCATCCCTAATGTAGCCACGCCACGATTGACGACCAGATCACTCTTATTCCATTTGTCTTCGATAGCGCCCGCCGAATAGAAATAAAAAAGATACGGACTAATCAGCGCGCCAAGAATGGCGACCGCGATGAACCAGTAATGCGCGGGGTTGTGGGCTGGCAAGCTCGGCACGAACCCTGCGGCAACCTCCTTCCAGGGCGGATGAAGCACGAAGACGGCGACGACGAAACAGAGTGTGATAAGGCCGAAAAATGAAGTGCCGTTCTCGATAATGGTGAACGTGCCTTTCCAGAGCAGCAGCCAGAGAACGAAGGCGACGGGCAGCGCCCACCAGCGAAAGCTGACGCCCGTGACGAGTTGAAGCGCAAGGCAAACGCCCCCGATCTCCGCCGCCAGCACCAGGAAATCAACTACCAGTTCGGCCAGAAACGGGATGAGATAAAAATTGACGCCGAAGCGCTCGCGCAAAGCATCAACGAGCGTGTGCTTACTGACGGCGGCGAGTCGCCCGGACATCTCGACCAGAAAAATCACGCAGATGGTTCCGAGCGCGACGACCCAGATTAGTTGAAACTTGAATGCTGCCCCGGCCTGCACAGCCGTAGCGATAGCCCCGACATCGAGAAAGCCGCCGATGCTGGTGACAATTCCGAGGGTGATCTCCATCACTTTCCTCAAGGCTGTACACCTCCGTTTTTTGCCAGCGCCTTGATTGTTTGTTCTTCCCCTTCAAGTTGCCTGAGTAGTGGAGCAAGCGCGTTCCCATCTCTGTTTTCGACAGCCGCGCGCATCTGGCCGATCAACTGTTCAAGGCTGCGCGCCTGGCCCATGAGCGACGTGTGAAGCTCTGCGACTCCTTCCGAGCTTTGCTCCTGAATTGTTTTCGCCTCATCGGAAATCGTCTCTTGCGCTGTGCGAAGTGTGCGCGCAGCATAAGCATTAGGCAGGTAGCCTTTCAGCCATGCTTCGCCAACCATGCGCGCCGTCGCCGTCCAGGAAGTAATAGTTTGTAGTTCGGCTTTGAGTTGATCTGCGGGAGATTGCGCGCAGCAGGTGAAGGCCAGAAGGAGCAGCGACAGGCTCCATAAACGAACAGCGCGCATCTTCATTTCTGCTGCCTTCCTTAAAGAAGAGACACCAACAGCATAAGTCTTAACGCGAGAGGGACTGAATTGAGGGGAACTCGCCTGCGGTGCATACTTACTCAATACGGGCAGTGCGAGTCAAGCATTATTTCTCACCAGATGGAAGGAAGAGCCGCTTCGTCTAACTCGATGGCCTCGCCGTTTGGCAGGATGTGGAGGAGCTTTGCGCCGCGCGCACGAAGCGGCGGGCCGAGCAACCCGACGCGATGACAATGGGCGCGCGGCTGCGTGTGATTCGTGAGCGGTTGGGATTCCGAGCACATGATGGCGACACGCATCTCAGCCGCCAGTTCCATAATCCTCTCAAGCCCGCGCGCCAACTCGTCCGGCGGCGCAACCACTTTGCCTCCGCATTCCGGCAGATGCTCGTAGCCGATTGCCTGCTCCCTCAAAAGCTCTTCGAGCACGCGCCCGTTGTACTGCGGCCACCGCGAGCGCGCAATGCTTCGCACATCACAAACGAGCGCAATCTCGTATTGCCTGAGAAGCGAGAGGAAATAGTCGAACGGGTGTCGTCCGTGACCGATGGTGTAGATGGTTGGAGCAGAGTTGGACATTTCAGCGTGAAGGCGGTACTGACCTGATCTTATCCTTGATATTTCTCCAGCAGGCTTCCCATCTCTGCGCGTAGCTCGTCCATCGTTAAATCAACCAGGCGTCCGCCCGTGAACATTTCTTCATTTGTCACATCCATCAAGGCAAAGGGTGGTTTAGTAAACCTGTCCATCTCCTCATCAGTCTCAAAGTCCGTCTCGGCGAGGATCAGGCCCCACAAACCGCCCAGGAAAACGTCTATCGAATACTTGCGTCCTTCATACTCGAAAGGGTAGCGGTTCTTGCGAATCTCGTTGGCCTCGAAGACTGAGAGAACCTGGTATTCGTAAGCCGAGAGATAGGTGTTTGTGATGATGGTGCGCGAGAAATCGGGCGGGGCGGGCGTGAACTTTTGCGTCAGCTTCAACTTCCACTTCCTTGTCTGAGGGACACGGATTTTTCTGAGACGCAGGCGCGTGCCCGTGATGTAGTTGTCCCAGATTTGCACGTGCTCGCTCGCGCGCGTCAAAGGCTCAGGCATCTCACGCAGCAGAAACCTGCGCTCACGCTCCACGCGCGCATACTTGCTCTCAACGACAATAGTATTCTCTGTGGTAGGAATCGCTGCGCCCATTTATCACTCTCGAAGAAACCAGCGGCTTCAAGAAACAGCTTCTAAGCGGCTACAGTTTCGGCTTCCCGCTCTTTCAAGAACTCATCAGGCTCGACGATGTGCCCGGCGATAGCAGATGCTGCGACGACGTAAGGCGAGGCGAGATAAACCTTGCCGGGGCCGCTGCGTCCCGGAAAGTTGCGGTTCTGCGCGCTGACGGTTACTTCGCTCGGCGTGCGCGATGCTCCCGGCCCGGCGTTGATACACGCGCCGCAGCTTGGGTCAATCAACTCCGCCCCGGCCTGCTCGAAGATTTCTATGTAACCCATCTTGCGCGCATACTGCTTGATCTTCTGCGAGCCAAATTGCAGGTAGAGATGAACACCGGGCGCAACGCGCCGCCCTTGATCGACTGCCGCTTTGAGCACAGCGGCGTACATGTCCATGTCCGCCATCTTGCCGCCCGTGCATGAGCCGCCGTAAGCCGTGTCAATCCTAACCTCTTCGGGCAGGTCGGAGATGTTGATGCCGTTGCGCGGGTCGCCGGGTGTGGCAACCATCGGGCGTATCTCGTCGAGGTTGATTTCAAACGTGGCCGCATACTCAGCGTCCCGGTCGCTCTTGAGAAAGCCTTTGCGAATCTCTTCCGCATCGAGTCCGCGCATACGTACCAAATATTCAAGCGTTACTTCGTCCGGCTCGATGATGCCGGTTGTGCCTCCGGCTTCGACGGCCATGTTGGTCAGAGTCGCGCGCTCGTCAATCGGCCAATCCTTCAAGCCCTCTCCCGCAAACTCTAAAACCTGCCCGATGCCCTTGCCCTGCTTCATGTAATCGGTCGCCAGAATCTTGAGCATCACGTCTTTCGCAGACACGTCGGCGCGTTTCCTTCCACCGAGCACGAAGCGAACAGTTTCGGGAACGCGAATGCGAATATCTTTGGTGTACCAGGCGTTCGCCATATCCGTTGAGCCAACGCCGAAGGCGAAGCAGCCGAGCACGCCCGCCATGCAGGTGTGCGAATCCGTGCCGATGACGAGTTGGCCCGGAAGCGCTATGTCTTCCACGACAGCGTTGTGGCAGATAGCTTCGGAGCCGCCCTCCTTGTTTTCGCCGTAGAGCTTGATACCCTGCTCATCCGTGAAGCTCTGCTGCGTGACCGCAAGCCCGTCTGCGCGCTCTAACAATCCCATCTTGCGCTTCTCGTCTGACATCACACGGCCCAGGAATGTCAGGTGATCGCGGAAAGCATAGACCGACTCAGGTTCTGTGACACGCGCGCCTGCGCCCAGCGATTGCTTGAAGAGACTTTCAGCCATAGGCGTCACGTACTCATGCGAGAAGCGAACGTCCGCGACGGCAAAGAGCGCGTCGCCGGGTTTGACTGCTTCAATCCCAATCTGTCCGGCCCTGACAAAAGCGTGGCGCGCAATGATTTTTTCCACGAGGTTCATCGGGCGCGTTGTCGTGGAAAGCGCGGGCGGTGTGACTTCGCCTGCCAGCCGCGCCTTGTTGTAGTTGAAGAGGCCGCCATACTCGACAATCGCTTTCGAGATTGGGTCCAGGCCGCGCGTGAACTCTTCCAGAGGAATCTCCTCGCCGCGCTGGATGCGTTCAATCAGGCCGAAGTCTGTGGAAGTCAGGAGTCCTATGTTCTGCGAGTTCTGCCCGTAAATCTTTTCGATAGTCTTTGCGATAACAAGCTGAAGACCTGCCCACTTCTCCGCATAGGGCGCGGTCTCGCGCGACGAGCCGCAACCTTTCGAGAGACCGGAGACGACCACCGCGAAGCCGCCGTTTTTCACTTCATCTTTTTGCACGGCCTGCTCCCGCATGCCTACGTAAACATACTGGCCGAGCGTCTCGTCGTAATAGAAGCAGACCCAGCCGGGCGTAATCTCGTCTGTCGAGATGTTATTCATCAAAGGCATGCTTGCGCCGTCAACTAAATCCTCTTTCGTTTCGAGCTGCCGGCGGATAAGCGAAGTGTCTTCGGTTAAAAACAGGGTTCGCCCCTCGAACTTAATGCTCAGGGGGCGCTTGGCAATCTTCTCGGCGGTCATCAGTGCTCCTCTAAATCAAATGCGAATAATTGGGTGTATCCAGGGAAAGAAGATTATAACCGATGCGCGGGAAAAGTCGCAGAAGGGCTGATATCTTTTTCAATGCGGATTGAGCCGGGCGGCCCGGATAGCTCCCCTTTTGAGTGCTATCTCAAAAACGCAACGGCCTGGCGCGCACAGCATCTTCAAAGCCGAACGCGCCAGACCGTTGCTCCCGGTTTCTGTGAAATCTGTGTCTGCGTCAGCAGGGGAAACGGCTTTGCGCTCCGCCGTCGCACACCGCTGGCTTAACTATAATCGCCACCACCACCGCTGCGACTGCCGCTGCGCCAATAATTATCCACGCCCGCGTTGAAAGGCCGCTGCCCGGCTTCTTCACCTGTGCCACATCTCGGTATGCAACCGATTGAGCCGCGCCCGTCTTTGAATCTGTGACGGTGAACGAATCCTGCCCGGCTTCGCTGATGTAGCCTTTGAGCTTTGTGCTGTCGCGCAGCTTGACTTCGACGCGGGCATCGCGGCCCAGTCCCAGTTTTTGAACTTTGCCCCTTGCCTCCAAGGTAAGTTGAGCGTCTTTGCCCGTTTGCGCTTGAGCCGTTTTCAGGCCGAGGACCGTGAGCAGTAGTATTCCTGAAAGCATTAGTGCGAAAGTTTTTCTAATCATAATCAGTCTTCCTTTGGTTTTATATCTACACAACATTCTTCTTTACAACTGCTATTCCACTAATCGTTGCGCTGATTATGGTGGAATCGGAAGGCATAAGCGCGGGGCGAGGCTATTGTTGCTAAAGACGCGCCGTCATATTCTTTCTTTAGGTGGGTGTTTACTGCGCCAACGAAGAGTGAATTCGTCCTCATCTTGTCGGCCTACGAGGTTCTATGGTAGAGAGGAAGAGAATTTTCGCCAGCTACTTGTAGTTATACCTGCTGTGGCTGGAGAAGCCGAACGCTTCCGGCAGCAAGCTTTCAAAACTAAGGAGAGGCATGAATGCCAACTTCGACACCACCACCTTATTTCCCGCAGGGTCAGCTTTCGCCCCCGGATGAGGGTCGAGCCAAAAAAACTAAACTCGCGCTCATCGGATGCCTGACCCTGCTGATTATCCTGGTAGGCGGCTCGATAGTGGGACTGTTTTATTTAATCAGGTGGTTGTTCTTTAAGTAGACGCCGCGCCGCTCACTTCGCGGTCGCTTCCAATATACGCTTCATCGTGTGGAGCACGCCGAGGTGATAAGCATTGTGATCCGCGACGAGCAAAGCTTCGCGCAAGATCGTTTGCCCCTCGCCGTGCGCTAAGGCCGCGAACAGATCGGTCGAAGGGTCTGCAACCAACTCTTCCACCTGTTTGAGGTCCGCGCGAAAGGCTTCAACGCTTTTATTCCAAGCCGCAGCATCAGGCGACGAATCTTCTTGGGGCCAGTATCCTTCAGGCCACTTGGGTGAAACGTAATCCGCATTCCGGCTGAATTCCAGAATATCAAATTGCGCGATTCGCATGTGTTCGAGCACAGCCCACGCTGTGTAGGGAAGCTGCTCAATCTTTTGACTGACCTTCTCAACGGGAAAGTCCGCGACGACCGAATCAAAGTCCACGTGCGCGCCGCCTCCGCGCAGCACGTAAATCAGGTGTTCACGAAGCGACTGATCTTGATTCATCCTTTTTCCTCCCTGGATAGCAATTCAATGGAATCTTAACCGCAGATGAACGCAGATACACACAGATTAGAGAAGGAATTAACCACAAAGGCACGAAGGCACAAAAGGAGGGAGCGAAATTTCCTTACTGTCTTTGTGCCTTCGTGGTGAATTCCTTTTTTGATCTTATCTGCGTCCATCTGTGTTCATCTGCGGTTAGGATTTCCATTCTACCACTGATGAGATGTACTCTCTGTCTTCTCATTGGAAACCAGAACGCGGGAGACGAGGTTTATGTCAGGCAAGAGATTGTTGCTATTGAGTAGCTCGATGGTTGAGGGTGCGGGCTACCTGGAATACCCGCAGAGCGAGATCAAAGATTTTCTCGGCACGTTGGTTAAGCGCGTGCTTTTTATTCCCTTCGCGGGCGTTCGCCAGTCATGGGACGAATACGCGGAGGTTGTGCGTGCGCCGTTTGAGGCGATGGGTTACAAGCTCGATCCGGTTCACCAATTCTCGAACGCGAACGAGGCCGTGAGAAGCGCAGAGGCTATAGCCGTCGGCGGCGGCAACACTTTTCATCTGCTGCGTGGTCTCTACGAGACCAAGTTGATTGAGAGCATGAAAGAGCGCGTCATGGCTGGAACTCCGTACATCGGATGGAGCGCCGGCTCAAACGTCGCCTGCCCGACCATCAGAACGACAAACGACATGCCTATTGTCGAGCCATTGACTCTGGACGCGCTGGGACTCGTGCCCTTTCAAATCAATCCACACTACCTGGACGCACAAATAGAAGGACATCATGGCGAAACACGCGAACAGCGCATCGCAGAATTTATCCAGGTCAACAGAAACGTTTATGTAGTTGGTCTGAGGGAAGGCAGTATGCTGAGAATCGAAGGCTCAACCATCAGCCTCAAGGGTGAGCACACGGCGCGCGTTTTCAAATATGATGAGGAGGCCAGAGAATACCAGCCGGGAGATTCTCTGGAGTTTCTTCTTCAAGCAGACTGAGGTGGTTTGCGCCTGTTACTGCTTAAAATCAATGACGAGCCGCGTTGGATTGGAAAGAGCCAGCACTCTAAACGGCGTCCGCTTCTTGAGACCGATGAGATACTCGATTTCTCCCTCGAAGAAGCTGGAGGTTTTGACTTCACGAATCATGGGCCACGTCATCCTGTTCTGCTGACGTTCTAATTCTTCATTTGCTTTCCTGTCTTCGTCGGTATATCTAACCATATAGAGGCTGACGTGAATGAATGCCTTCCCACGCAGCTTCACGTATTGGTCTCCATAGGTCTCAAACGGCGGCTTCTCATAAGTGACGTACCATTTGGGCAGTGTTCCGTTCATTTCAAAAACGACGCGATCAAAGCCTTCGTGTTTTCCGACTCTCATCCTGAGAAAATCGCCGCCGCCCATATCCTCACGCAACACCCTCTTTGTCGTCCAGACATTCAACCGGCCTTCTGTGTACTCCTGAGACCCACCTTGAGCATTGGATTGCGCCTGAGTGGGCATCACGCCCAGCATCAATAACAAAAACCCGACGCTCAACACCCTGCCAACCATCCTGTTCATCACTGCTCCTTAAAATATCAGTCTCGACTTGCGTTAAGGTGGACGTTAGTTGATAGGATTTTGGCGTAGATATTGATGTGGATAACCACATCACCGTGCGCGCCCTCCACGTTTCCAGGTCTCTTTGAGATTGACGCGCTTCTCCTCGCGCAACATGCACGCCGGGCAAACGTACTCAGCCGAATTGTCCGGCCCGACATACTTCATCAGGCGCTCCGTCTCCCTGTCGCACCGCTCGCAACGATTTCTCTTCTCTTCTTCCGTCATCACAGGTTTCTCCTGGCTTTTGACTCACATGCTTTCTAATACAGAACACTTCGATTCATAGAAATGGGGGGTTGTGGTCTGTGCTTACTTCCTGTGAGTTTATAGGAGGGCAACAAACTCATCCACGCTCAGGCCAGCTTGCCGGATAATCGCGCGGAGCGTGCCGCGATCAAGTTCTTTATGATTGGGAACGGTTGTTTGCGCCTTCGGGTCAGCGCGTACCAAAGTGATGTGACTTCCTCGTTGTCTGTAAACGACGAAGCCTGCCTTTTCAAGCGCCTTGATGCATTGCACGCCCGACACGACGGGCAATTTGCTCATGCAGCGACCTCAACCATCTCCACCTGATCGTCCGGCAGAGGCTCGCCACGCTCCTGCAAGACTTCAACGTGCAGCGCAATGGCTTCCTGTATGTTCGCCAACGCTTCCTCACGGGTCTTCCCCTGACTGACACAACCGGGCAGACTCGGGACTTCGGCAATCATGTAACCATCTTCGCCGGGGTATAAAATAACTCGTCTGGTCATTGCATGATTCTCCTTTCCGTCCGATGTCTGGATTTTAACACCACGTCAGGATTTTTCGACAATCGCTGGCGCGAGCATAACGAATGAACGCGCCAGTGTTTGTGATGTTACTGCGTTGGAGACTTCTTGCTACTCTTGCGCGTTAAGCCGCTCTTGCGTTATAGAGTGCGACAGAGGGCACGCATGTTATAATTCGACTGCTATGATAACCATCACCATCTTGCCCGAAAAGACCAATAGCTACCGCGCCGTCGCGGGCGATAAAGAATCAACGGGACGCACGGCGGGCGAGGCGCTGGACGCGCTCACGTCGCAGCTTGAAGAGGAAGAGAGCGGAACGCTTGTCATAGTGCAGAATCGTAAGGCCGACGAGTTTTTCAACACTGCACAGCAGGAACGTCTCACTACATTAACGCAGCTTCATAAGGCCGGAAATTTATCAACGGAGGAAGAGAGGGAGTTGGAAAGTTTAGTTGGAGCCGAACTCGACGGCGCACGACAAAGAGCGGAAGCACTGCTCAATGAACTCAAGCCATGAACCCTCATTATCCGTCCGTTTCCTCACGCGCTCGCCACGCCTGCGAATACTGTTGTGCTCCCGAAATTGTTTTCAACCTTTCCTTTGAAGTCGAGCATATCGCGCCGCAATCACGCGGCGGGGAAACAGCAGAAGACAATCTGGCCCTGTCCTGTCGTTCATGCAATCTATACAAATCTGATTACGTTTTGGCTGTAGATGAACTAACGCAGCAGGAAGTAAACCTTTTCAATCCGCGTCGTGACGCATGGCACGAACACTTTTCAATTGCCGAAGAGATCGGAGAGATCAAAGGTTTGACTGCGAGCGGGCGAGCTACTGTTGTGCGTCTGCGAATCAACAGTAAGACTCAAGTCGAGGCCAGAAAGCAGTGGCTTCGACTCAGACTTATAAATTGAAGCTAACTTTTATACCTTGCTAAATAAAGCTTGGAGCCTTTGCCTTCTGCGCTCGCGCATGACGGGCAAACGCTCCAGAATCACACGACCCTTCAGGCAAGGAGAACCTCAGTTTGCACGACACGACGCGCTCCGTTAGATGGCGGCTGGGCATCTTCGCGGCTCTCGCCGTCACGCTTCTTGCGCTCTACCCGCAGTTTCGTCTGCAACTCGCACGCGGGCGTGATTGGAACGGCTCCTACGCCTTCTTCTCTCAGGATGAGATTGCCTATAGTGCTTACGTCAACGCGCTGATTGAAGGTCGCCCGCGCCTGAACGACCCTTACACCGGAGGCGACGATGCGCCCGCTTCTCCGCAGCACGAGTCGCTCTTCTCCATTCAATTCGCTCCGGCTTATGCGATTGCGATTCCGGCGCGCATCTTCGGACTATCTGCCCCGACCTCCTTCATCGCGCTTACCGCTCTAATCCCTTTTGCCTCCGCGCTCGCGCTCTTCTGGTTGATCTGGATGGCGATAAACGACGAGAGAGTGGCTTCGGCAGGCGCGCTCGTCGTGCTTTGCCTCGGCACGTTTGCGATTCTTTACGCGCCGCTGCGTATGATGTTCGGGCTGGACACGACATACACGTATGAATATTTTCCGTTCATACGCCGCTATGTGCCCGCCGTCGCGTTTCCTTTCTTCTTCCTCTTCTGCGCGCTTGTCTGGCGCTCTCTCACAAGTCAGAACAAGAGAGCGCGCCTTTTGACATCCGTGCTGGCGGGCGCAGTCTTCGCTTTCCTCGTCTTCTCCTATTTTTATATGTGGACTGCTGCCGCAGCCTGGCTTGGTTGTTTCGCATCGCTGTGGCTGGTTGCGCGCGCGCAGGAGCGAGAAGGCGCGATCAAGGTTTTTGGCGTGATCGTCGCTCTGGCAATCACCGCTCTTCTGCCATACTTCATCCTTCTCAAAAATCGCGCGCCGACAATGGACAGCGTTCAACTTTTAGCGATCTCGCACGCGCCTGACTTTTCACGCTCGTCCATCAAGCTCGGCCTGATTGTCTGCATAGTCCTCGCGTATTTGGCGTGGCGCGGACGCATTGAGTGGAGAAACCGTGCCGCGCTTTTCGCAGCGTCGTTTGCGCTCACGCCGCTCCTCGTCTTCAACCAGCAGGTCATCACGGGGCGTTCACTGCAACCGCTCCACTATGAGCTATACATCGCAAAATATCTGGCGCTCCTGGCAGTGGTTCTCTTTATCGCGTTGCTCCTGAAGGTGCGCGAGCATACACAGCCAAAGTTGAGTGGACGCATTCTCGCGTGCGTCGTGGTTGTCGCTCTCGGCTGGGGAATGATTGAAACGGTGGTGGAAACTAACAGGCACGCATGGGCGAGCGTTGATCGTGACGAAGCGCTGATTGTCGCGCGCCGGTTGGCTGAACTCGCGCGCAGTAGCTCAACGTCTGACTCTCCAGAAACTCAACAGGTCGTTCTTTACTTCAACCTGGATCACGCGGACATCTCGCCTGTAGTTGCGCCGCAGCCCGTGCTCTGGGCACCGCACACGCCAGCCTTCTCAGGCGTCACGACCGAAGAGAACAGGCAAAGGCTCTACCAGTATCTCTACTACACGAATGAAGACTTGCTGAACATTGATGTCGGGCGATTCGACATGCTCGACTACCGGAAGAATTATCTAATCCATTCCCTGATCGAGTGGGGGCACAATGATCCGGCCTGGACTGTCAACTGGAAGCAGATCACGCCGGAAGATGTGCGCGCTGCGCTCGACGGCTACGCTCATTATGCCGAATCCTTCAGCCGCGAGCAGGCCGCGAACCCGACGCTCTCTTACGTCGTCACGGAAGGCGCGCCCGACTTCAGGAATCTAGATCGCTGGTACACGCGCGACGCAGGCGAGCCGCTCGGCAGATTCACACTTTACCGCCTTCGGCTAAAGCCTTGAATCGTGAATCGTGAATCGTGAATCGTAAATCGTGAATAGAAAAAGCGGGTTTTCACGATTCACGATTCACGATTCACGAGTATAATGCATCCGTGATGAACTGACCCGCATCTTACAGATTCGCTCATCTACTTGGTTTGAAAAGCCGGTGGATGGGTATTCATAGAACTTAACAAAGGAAATCTCCTATGAACGAATTTCAGTCTCAAAACCAACGCTCCACACAGCAGCCTCCCTCTTGGGCGCAGCCGGAAAGCGGGTGGGGAAGTTTACAGGCGGGAACTGCGGCAGAGGCGAGCTTGGCCGAGCGTCTCAGCTTTATACGCAAGGTCTATGGCCTCTTTTTCGCCGCCACGCTGTTTGCCATTGGCGGCGTGCTGCTCGGATTCGCTTACGAGCCGCTGATGGTCTTCGCCTTTGAGCACCCTTTCATCATGCTGCTTGCGATGCTCGGCGGCGTGATGGGCGCAACTGCCGTGCGCCATAAGCCCGGCATCAACCTGGTCGCGCTCTTCGGCTTCACGACGTTGACGGGCGTCATCATCTCGCCGCTGCTCTACGTCATCTCCCTGAGCAATCCTGCCTCGATTTATCAGGCAGGCATCCTGACGGTGGGTATCTTCGGCGGACTGACTGCCTACGTGTTCATCTCGAAAAGAGACTTCAGCTTCATGCGCGGCCTGCTAGTGACGGGCTTGATCGTCGTCATCCTGACAGGTCTCTTGAACATATTGTTCATCGGTTCGAGCGCGCTCTACTTTGCCGGAGCCGTAGCCACTCTGCTCCTCTTCTCAGGCTTCGTGCTCTACGACACCTCGAACATCATCCGTCGCTACCCGACCAACGAATATGTCGCAGGCGCACTGGCGCTCTACCTCGACGCCTTCAACATCTTCCTCGCGCTGCTTCGCATTCTGAACAGCCGCAACTGAGTGGTTTCAAAACTGTAGGGGCAGGGCTTGTCCCTGCCCGTGTCTTTATTTTAATTAAAACATAGCGGGCAGGGACAAGCCCTGCCCCTACAAATTAATCTTGGGGCAAAAATCAGGCGGGGCGCTTTCACAAGAAGCGCCCCGCCTGTTATTTCGCCTCGCGTAATCCTTCGGCCTAGAAGTCAAACTTGATGGCGAGTTGAATCTGACGCGGGCTGACGAAGGTAGTCGTCCCAGACGCGGGCGACTGGAATGAGCGCGGCGTGCCGAAGGCTGTCACCGCAGCCGGACGCGCGAGCGTGTTGACGCCGCCCGGTGTGGAGAAGTTGAAGAAGGTGTTGTTGACGGTCGCCACGTTCGAGCGGTTGAAGATGTTGAAGGCTTCAACTATGAAGCGCAGGCGTATGTTCTCGTTGAAATGAATCGCGCGCGTGAGCCTTGCGTCGAACTGGTAAACCGCTGGCGCCCTGAATTGATTTCTGACTGTGCCGGGCAGACGGTCGTTCGCGCGGTTGCCGTCATTGTTGGGGTCGCCGCCGACAAGCGCCGAGTAGGGCGTACCAGACTGGAACTGCACGATGCTGGAGAGCGTGTAGTCGCTAAAGAGAGCGCGTGCGACCGGATTATCGCTCCACTTGATGCGTCCCACCTCATAGATGGGGCTGAAGACGAAGCGATGCGGGATGTCAGTATCGGATGTCCCGTAGTCAAGCCCAGGGTTGATCTGGTTCTCAACAATCTTCGCGTCGTCCGCGCCGACGACGACCGTTGTCTGGTCGGGCCTATCATCTTTCGCCTTCGAGTAGGTGTAGGCGGCGATGAACTGGAAGCCGCGCGTGAAGCGTTGCGTCGCCTGGATAGCGAGGCCGTTGTAGAGTGACTTCGACGCGCTCTCAAAGATGTTGATGCGCGTGTAGGAGAGACCCGTCGTGCGCGAGATCGGGCGCAGGGTGGGGAAACGCTGGAAGATGTAGGTTTGACCTTCGGCAGTGATTGTGACAGGCACGGGCGCGGCCAGGTTGATGTCGCGCGTGCGCGTCAGGTGCAGCCCGTGATAGTAGAGGTACGTGACCGCCACGCTCAGGTTCTTCATCACCTCACGCTCCACTCCAATTCTTCCCTGCTCAACGTAAGGCTGAACGTAGTTTGGAGCGAACAGGAAAAGATTCGGATTGGCGAACGTACCCGCCGGAGGCGCGGTCAGAATATGCGGGTAGCCCAGTGCAGTCGCTTGCGCGGCGTTGAGGTTGACTCCCGTAACGTTGATGCCGTTCTGCGAGTGCGCCGTGCCGAGCACGATGGACGGGGTGCGATTGTAGAAGAGACCGAAGCCGCCGCGTATGACAGTGCGCTCGTCTGGCGCATAAGAGAAGCCGAAGCGCGGCGCGATGTTGTTCTTGTCCTTCGGACAGCGGCTCGTGTCAATATTGTTGTTAATGAGCAGCGGGTCTGTGTTCTGCACCTGCGGGCAAGCCGCGCTCTCGTAGTCGTAGCGAAGCCCCAGGTTGAGCGTCAGCTTCTGCGTCACGCGCAAATCATCCTGTCCGAAGAAGGCATACTCGGAGAGGTTCGGTTCCGTCGTCGCGCCGGTCGTGTTTGCGCCCGCGAAATTTTGCGTGTAGGCCGAAGGCGTGTTGCTCCCAAAGGCCACGTAGGAGGGAAACGTGTAAGAGCCGCTGAAGATGCCTGGGAAGAAGTTGAAGATGCGATCAAAATTGAAGTCGAGGCCAGCCTTGTAGTTGTTGCGGCCAGAAACATACGAGACGTTATCAATGAACTGCACACGCTTGATGGTCGTCTCGCGCGGGCTGAAATTGTTGCGCCCGATGTTGAGATTGCCCGCGCCTGTATTGATGACGGCTTCGGGCTGATCCGAGTTGGCCTCACCCGGCTCCTTGTCGCGCGCGAGTTGGAAGCGAAACTCATTGACCACCTCGCGCGTCAGCGTAGAGGCAAGCGTCCCCGAAAAGGTGTCGCTGCGGACGAGGCTGTCGCCGGAGTGTTCTTCGGCTGAGAGCGGGCCGTTGTTCTCGTTGTTCTGGCCGACAAATCCCTGGTGGTTGTAGCGCAGCGTCAGTTGGTTGCTGCTGTTAAGCGCGATGTCTGTCTTGCCTAAGAAGACATTCTGGCTGCGCCCGACCTGGTAGGTGTTGAGCTTCGGCAGCAATATCGCCTGCACTGCGGCGGACGCTGTGCCAATGTTCGGCAGGTCTATCACCTGCGGGACGTTGGCGCGTTGGCCGTCGTAGGTAAAAAAGAAGAACGACTTGTTCTTAACGATGGGGCCGCCGAAGCGTCCGCCGAACTGGTTGATCCTTGAGGGCGGGCGCTTGTTGAGTCGTCCGGCGCGCGCCTGGTTTGCTTTGGTTACTGGATCGTTTGAGTTCAAAGCTTCGTCGCGGAAATATTCAAAGACGCCGCCGTGAAACTCGTTCGTGCCGCTCTTGGTGACGACGTTGATGACCGCGCCGCCTGCGCGTCCGAACTCCGCCGAGAACCCGTTCTGGTTGACCTGAAACTCCTGCACGGACTCTTCCGAAAACTGGTAAGGCGGGCGCACGCCGCCGCGCCCCAGGGCCTGGCCGAAGAAAGTGTTGTTGTTGTCAACGCCGTCAACCTGAAGGCTGTTGAAAGTTCCGCGCTGCCCGCCGACAGAGAGGTCGCCGCCGCGCGGGTCGCGCACCACGCCGGGCGAGAGCGTGGCGAAGTCCTGAAAGTTGCGCCCGTTGATCGGCAGGTTTTCGATAGAACGCTGGTTGATGGTAGTTGAGATAGAGGTGCGCGTGGTTTCGACAGCGGGCAACTCATCTGTAACGTTAACAGCTACCGTGTCCACTCCTGCTAGCGGAAGAGTGATGTCGAGCGGCGTCTCGCTGCCAACTGTCACCTGTACATTCTGAAACTCTGTTGGCCCGAAGCCCTGAAACTTGCTTGTGCGTACTATATATGTGCCGGGTGGCAATAAAATAATGCGGTAGTTGCCATCGTCATCCGTGTTAACGCTTTTTTCTAATCCAGTCTGTTGGTTCGTTGCCGTCACCGGCACATTTGGAATAGCAGCCTTGTTCGCGTCAAGCACGCGGCCTTCAATGTTTCCGGTCGTAGCCTGCGATTGCGCGAACACTGCGGCTGAAACAAGCAATAGGCTGGCGACCAGTACGAGCAGTCTGGTCACGTGGGGGATAGTTTTTCTGAGCATGGTTTTCCTCTTGTGGATATAGTTTTGAAATGTGGATGTATGCCTGAACAGCAGGAGATTACCGTCGAGAATTGCTGGTAAGAAAACTTTTGCCTGAAGGCCGTTCGAGACGCCGGGATATTAGTGCAGAAGGAAGACGAAAGCAAGAAGCTTTTCGGCACAGCGCGGGCGGCCACAGCCGCAGAAAGCTCTTGGCTCAGATGGCTTGAAGTTCTGTGAAGTGCTCGCGCATCAACGACGCCCGATTGCCAGAGGCCGCCGCAGTGATTGCAGACGCCCGCCGCCTGTTGTCTGCAAGACGCTCATCAATCCCATGTAGCCATAGCCGAAGAAGAAGAGGAACAGGAAGGGAATCGTGCCCCACAGATGCATTCGCACCGCGTACATGATGGCGAGCAGGAAATAGACGGAGAAGGCCAACTCAAGCAGGGGCAGCCAACCGCGCTTGCGTTTATATTTCTTCCGTTTCCAGGTTTCGTCAGTTGTCTCTTCAACGCTATATTTAGGTGTGCGGACAAACTCCGTTCGATAGCCGATTAAAGCTTCGATTACGGCGCGTGCGTTTGAGAACGCCAGCCCGATACCTAAGCCCATCACGAGCGGCAGGTGTAGAAGACGTGAGCGCCTGCGCTTATCCAGATACCACACGCCCGTTCCATAGAAAAAGATGACCGAGAGAGTCGAGAAGAAGAGCAGCGGCACGTCGAAGATCATCAGGTGATAGAAGCCCTGGTTGTAGCGCACGAGCAGCAGCGGAAATTGCAGCAGGCTGACGACAATCATCAGCGGATAACTGATGTTGCCCGTCAGACGAAAGAACATTTCCAGCTTAACACGCAAGGGCAAGGGCGAGGCCCAGATTCTGCTAAACAGTTTGAGGCCGACCTGCATCACGCCCTTGGCCCAGCGACGCTGCTGCGCTTTGAAGGCGTTGATCTCGACGGGAATCTCTGAGGGCGCGTCCTCGTCCAGAAGGTAGATGAAGCGCCAGCCCATCAATTGAGCGCGGAAAGAGAGGTCTGTGTCTTCCGTCAAGGTGTCGTGCTGCCAGCCGCCGCTCATCTCGATTGCCTTGCGTCGCCAGATGCCAGCCGTGCCGTTGAAGTTGAAGAACCCGCCCGTGCGATTCCTGACCGTCTGTTCGACGACGAAGTGGCCGTCGAGCATGATGGTTTGCAGGCGCGTCAAAAGATTGTAGTCGCCGTTGATGTGCGACCAGCGCATCTGCGCGCAGCCGACGAGCGGGTCCGAAAAGAAGTCTACGAGCTTTCGCAAACAGTCAGGCTTGGGCACAAAGTCCGCATCGAAGATGGCGACGAGTTCGCCTTTAGCGGTCTTCAAGCCGTTTTCGAGCGCGCCCGCCTTGTAGCCTGTTCGATCCAGGCGATGTATATATTGAATATCGAAGCCCGCTTGCTTGTAATGCTCGACCGTCGCTTCGGCGAGCTTCACGGTCTCGTCGGTCGAATCATCCAGCACCTGAATCTCAAAGCGGTCGCGCGGGTAGTCAATCTCGGTCACAGATTTAAGCAGACGCTCGACGACGTACAGCTCATTAAAGAGCGGAAGCTGCACAGTGATGCGCGGCAACTCTGCTTCACTGAAATGACGGGCAGGACTCGGCACGAGCTTGCGATAGCGCCAGAAATCTATCACCTGCTTGACGCGATAGCCGCCGTAGATGGCAAGCACCGTCAGGATGGTGAAGTAGAGAATCAGGATCGTCCAATCAAAAGTGTCTAGACGATAAACGGTGCTGACGTTGGCAGTCGCCTTAGCGACGACCTCGCAAAGTTTAGGCAGCTTTTCGCAGATGTCTGCGGGGGCTGTGAGTAGGGCAAGTGCGTGCAAAGCCATTACAGTTTTATTCCAAAATCCCGGAAGTGATAACGCCTTCAACTCGACGCGCTGCGCTCTAGTCTCAGAACAACTCTTCTACCGCATCATGACACAAGAACGAGCAGCGCATCTGCCTCTTGCATCCCGCGCTGCCCGCCACATAAGACGCTGATTGTAGCCCAGTAGATGTCTGAGACAAAGGCACAAGGACAAAGGAGGACGAAAGCCTCGCCAGCGCTCTTCCATTTCAACTTTTTACTTTTGCCTTCACTGAGCATCCGGCGGCCCGTAGCCGCCGGGTGGCGGCGGTGGCGTGTAAGCCCCGCCCGGTGTGCTGCCGTAGTATGGTGGCGGCGGTGGAGAGCTGCTTCCGTCCTCACCACGCTTCTCGAAGATCGAGACGCCGATGATACCGCCGACGAGCGAGAGAACCACTTGCACGATGATCGCCAGAATGCCGACCAGAGGAATAATCAGAGAATAAGAGAACTGATCGGGATTAACGCCAGCGCGCCTGATGGATTCTTCAAAAAGGGTTCTATCGGCGATGTAGAAACTGACAAGCAGGTAAGCTGCGAAGGCGATGAGAGCGCCGAAGACGCCGGAGAGCGTTCCGACTATTGCTCCGTCGCCGACACGCGCTGGCGTCGGCGCGTTTTTAACGTAGAGATACGCTGCAAGCCCGCCGCCGATGATCGCCCAGATGCAGCAAATGACCCTGATGAACGGAACCTGCGGCACGACCGTGAGCGCCGACAGCCCGCCCATCACACCGCCACCGATAAGAGATGCTCTGACTCTATTGCTCATTAACCACCACGCCTTTACTTGAAACCATTCCGAAAGTTTTCACTTCCAACTTATCCCTGGTCAACAGTGGATCGTCTGAAGCTCATCCGGCTCAAGTCCAACAGTCCGGGCACAACATAAAAAGCAGTCACCCCACCCAGCAGCGCCCCCGTGACCAGGCGCGTGAGGTGCGTGTTCTCCCGGATGCCGAAAAAGTCTAACGCGAAATCCAGAGCAGCCGGCACAATAGCCACAAGCAGCCACTTGCGCGCGGGCGCATCGCTTCTGCGGAGAGATCGCGCCAATGGATAAAGCAGCACGCTCGCCGCAAAGCCGAAGTAGATTCCTGCGCAACGCGCGCAGACGGCCAGCGGATGCCCGTCAAGATAAAACGAGCGTTCTGGAATCTGGTGGCAAAATCTACTGAACGATTTGTAGATGACGAGCGCCGTAAACTCGTGTCCATGCGTGAGAGCCAGAGGCGCGATAACAATCAAGCTCACGAAAGCAAGCGTTATCGTCGCCGTGATTGCCCAGACAATCGAAGGAAGAGATGAAGGCGGAGGGATGAGGGATGAAGTCGAACGATGAACGCGGAATGATGAATGATGAATTGAAGAACTACTGTCTTTCATTCCGCGTTCAGCATTCATCGTTCAGCGTTTCCCTTTCATCCCTCATCCCTAAAATCTTATCACCGCGTCCGGCCCGCCTTCGACGTGGACGGTATCAACGAAGCGTATGTGTTTTGATTCGGTGGTCATCACGAGCGAGTGTGTGCGTTTGCCCGCACCGAAGAAACGAACTCCTCTAAGGAGCGCGCCGTCGGTGACGCCAGTTGCGGCGAAGATGATTTTTTTGCCGGGCGCAAGATCGTCTGTGTCGTAAATCTTGTCAGGGTCTGTGATGCCCATCTCTTTGAGGCGCGTTAAGACCTCTTCCCGCGCGGGGACTTTATCTCTATCAACGCCGAGTCGCTCAGGATCGAAAACGAGACGGGCTTGAATCTCGCCGTTCAAGCATTTCATCGCTGCCGCCGTGATAACGCCTTCGGGCGCGCCGCCGATGCCTATCAGCGCGTGAATGTTTGTGCCCGCAACGGCTGCCGAGATGCCCGCCGAAAGATCGCCATCGGAAATTAAGCGTATGCGCGCTCCTGCTTCGCGCACATCGTCAATGAGTTTCTTGTGGCGCGAGCGATCCAGCGTGATGACTGTCAGGTCTTCTATGTCGCGTCCCAAACGCCTGGCAATATTCTTCAGGTTGTCTTTGACGGGCGCGTCAATATTGACAGAGCCGCGACATGAGGGACCAACGACGATCTTGTCCATGTAGAGGTCCGGCGCGTTGAGCAAGCCGCCTCGCTCTGCGGCAGCGAGCACAGCGATAGCATTGTTGGCTCCGAGCGCGCAGAGGTTCGTGCCTTCGAGGGGGTCAACGGCGATGTCAACTTCGGGGAAGGAGGCGCGCACCTCCTCGCTTGCGCCAGCGCCTCCGACCTCTTCGTCAATGTAGAGCATGGGCGCTTCGTCGCGCTCGCCCTCGCCGATGACGATTCGCCCGCGCATCGGCACGCTGTCCATCACTTCACGCATGGCTTCGACGGCGACGTGGTCTGAGTATTTACGGTCGCCCTGTCCCATCGTGCGCGCCGCAGCAATCGCCGCTGCCTCGCAAACGCGCAGGAAATCCAAAGACAGCTCGCGCTCTGTTCTCAACTCGTGTCCCATTACGGTTTCCTTTTCATCAAGGTGAAGCTTCCGACCTGGAAGCCTGACTCGTTCTGCTTACTTTTGCGAGAGATAAGAAATGCGCTCGTATAGTAGCAGAGCATCCGCACTTTTTGTAGGGTCGGAGGATTGCGGCGGAGCGAAGAAGGCTGCTGCAACATCCACCACTGTGATTCTACCGCCGCGCTAGCGGCTGAATGATTTTAGCCGTGCATTTCAATGCACGGAAAATGCAGCGTTTCGAGCAAACGTCGCGTCAGCGACGATTGAATCTTGAGCTTCCCTGGTTCAATTGTCGCTGACGCGACATGGAATACTCACGGTGCTCTATTCCCGGCTTTGAAAAGCCGGGCTAAAGTCAGCGCGTCGCTATCGCGGCGGATAAGGCAAGGCGGGTATTACTGGCGGAGTTGTTCGCACAGTTCAATTATCTCGCGTCGGCAAAATCCTTTCCACCAATCGTATTGCCCGTGTAATAAGAGGCGGCAGGCCGCGCCTCAATCGCGTAAGGCTGCTCTCCTCCTAAATCTAAAAGGAAGAAACCATGTCGAATATCAAGAGGCTCGTAATTATTCTGTTCATCTCCGCGCTCGGCGCGTCTGCGCAGGTAGTTGGAAGAGAGCCTAATCAGAACTGGCAGCCGTCGAGAACCTGGGTCGTCGCGGTCGGTATTCTTGAGTGGCAACATAGTGATTCGTGGGATTCCTTTCCTCAAGCGGGGCGCAAGGATGTTGAGCTGGTAGAATTTTTCAAGCGGGCAGGAGTTCCGCAGAATCAGATTCTCTTTCTTAAAGACAGAGAAGCGACTAAAGAGCGCATCCAGCGTTCGATGACGCGACTGCTCGCCAGAGCGCAAGAGGGCGACATGCTCATCTTCTACTTCACAGGTCACGGCGCACAGGACGAGGCGGGCGCAACCTACTTCGCAAACTATGATGCGGACGATGATTTTGCTCAGACCGCATGGTCCGTGCGCTCAATCTTCGACACGATTGAGCGTAACTTCAAAGGGTCGCGCGTGCTGCTCACAGCCGACTGCTGCTATTCCGGCGCGCTCGCCAATGAAGCGGCCAGAAGAAGAACTTCCATCTCTTATGCTGTGCTCACTTCCTCCAGATATAACTCGCTCTCAACAGCCAACTGGACATTTACGGAAGCCCTGCTCAGTGGATTCAGGGGCAACGCTAAAGTAGATCAAAACCTGGATGGAGAGATTGAGTTGTCGGAGTTGGCGCATTACGCCAGAGCGCGCATGTGGTCTGTGGAAGAGCAGCGAACAGCGTTCACGACGACGAAAGACTTCTCGCCTGAGATGGGATTGGTAGAAGTATGGAAGAGGGCGAACTCACGGATTAATGAGCGTGTGGAAGTGTTGTGGGAGGATGATTGGTATCCGGCAACAATTCTCGAAGTCAGAGGCTCGAAGTATAAGATTCACTATCTTGGATACGACACTGAATGGGATGAGTGGGTAGATGCGGCGCGCCTGCGGCGCATGAGGCCAACGATCACACCCGCCAGCGGAAAGAATGTTTACCTGAATTTCAGTCCGACGATAACTTCATTGAATTAGCCACAGAGACACAGAGGCGCAGAGGGAAATGATGAATGCGGAACGATGAACGATGAACTGAAAAGCTTTTGTCTTCATCATTCCGCATTCATCGTTTCTCTTCTCTGTGCCTCTGTGTCTCTGTGGCTAAACACTTCTTGGCATTCACACAAAGATAGTTCTAGTTACCATCAGGCATGCCAGGCCCGGTCGCCTGTCTTGTGCCGCGTGGATGATTGAAGGGCGAAGACTTCAACCATTCCGGCATGGCTTCAGTATCCGAGATACGCATGCCTGTGATTAAGCCTATGACGGCGATGGCGCGTGGGCCGTCCCAGTTCCAATCCGGGCGCACGATGTCCGTCGGCTGGTGATAGTCTGTCGCCATCCACTTCTTGGCGCGAGCAATCCAGGGAGCAACGTCTCCTTCGGGACCGCCGAGCAACATCAGAGCAGGCACGCCACGCTTGACGAACGAATAGTGGTCAGAACGATAGAAGGCGTGCTCTTCGGGCATCGGGTCGGGCGCAATCTGGCTGCCGTTTGCAGCTACAACGGCTTCAATCACAGGCCCCAAATCCGAATACTCCGCCCCGAATCCGACGACGCGCTTGACCGGCCCATAAACCTCCGTGCCGATGCCGTCAAAGTTCAGGTCGGCTGCGACCTTCTCAATCGGCCAGGTGGGATGAGCAACCCAGTATTCCGAGCCGAGCAGTCCGTGCTCTTCGCCTGTGACGGCGAGAAAGATGACGGAGCGCTTCGGCTTCTGAGGCGACTTCGTGAAGGCTTCGGCAATCGCCATGATCTCTGAAACGCCGAGCGCGTTGTCGGCTGCGCCGGGAAAGATTCTTCCCTGAGAGTCCACGCCGAAAGCGTCATAGTGTGCTGTGTAAACTATGGCCTGATCTTTGAGCTTGGGGTCGGAGCCTTCCAGAACTCCAACAACGTTGCTGCCCGTGCCCGTCTCTTTCTTGATGTGAACGGACAGGCTCGCCTGCTTGTTCAGGTCGCGCGAGACAAATTCTCCGCTCTCCGCTTTCGCCAGGGTCTGCGCGTAGGTTGTGCCCGAACCTGCGAATAGTTTTTCCGCGCCCGCGTCGCCTGCCAGAATGATGGGAGGAAGCTTGAAGGGCATCTCTGCCTCATCTGCCAGTGAAACCCTGCGGCGCGAGAGGTAATCTCCAATCACCGGAAAGGGCTGATCCTTCGTCCCGACATTAAGGATGATGATGGCGGCTGCGCCTTTCACAATCAGGTTGCCGCCAACTGCCTGCGGGCTTGAAGCCGTCTGCCATGCAGCTTCATCCACGTTCTTCGGCTTGCCGTTGAGCAGGACTACGACTTTGCCTTTGACATCTATTCCCGCCAGGTCATCGCGCTTGATGTCTGTTGAGACCACTCCATAGCCGACGAAGACCAGCCCGCCGTTTGCATCCGCCTGCTCTCCTGCCGTGAAGGGCGGCGAAGGGATAAACTCGCCTCCCAGCTTGAGCGACACATCGCCTGCCTTGAGAAAGGAGTCAGGCATCACCGCAGTGCTCTTGAACCGGATAGCTTGCAGGTATGCGCCCGCATCGCCGAGCGGCCTCAAGCCGAGTTTGGCGAACCTGTCCGCGATGTATTTCGCGGCACGATCTCCGCCGGGCATAGCCGTTCCGCGACCTTCCATCTCTTTGGCAGAAAGCGCAGTCGTGACCTCACGAATGGTCTCCACAGAGACGCGCGCGGCTGCTTCGCGTTCCGCAGCAGTCAAAGTCGAAACTGGCTTTGGCGCTACGGCAGTCGCCTGCCCAAACGCTGGCGAAGCGAGAAGCGCGAGCGCGATGAGCAGCACAGAGAGTTTGCGCCACAGTAAATTTGAGCGAGGGTTTATTTCAATCATTGATTTTCTCCAAAAGGGACTAAACGGAATGCAGAATCGGACAGTGTGTATACGTAGCTACCGGCAGTGAGGTTACATCAATTTTGGAAGTTTAGGGTATCCACAAGACTCCAACACAAGAGGAGTTCGCCGCCGGCGACTTAAACCGCTGCTGGCGCGCTCAACGTAAGCTGGCTACAATGAGAGGGTCATCCCCATCTGCCTTTAGTTGTGTAAAGATCATGAAAGCTAACCTGAAACTCGTTTTGCTCTTCATCACTCTTACGGTTCTGGCGATGCCTGCTCTGGCACAGCGTCCGCCTGAACAGGATTATCTAGTCTACGTAGTCTCGGAATCCACAGACAAGATCAGCCTCATCAGGTTCGGCCCTGCGGGTGTTCGCGTCGAGCGCGAGTTCGAGACGGGCTTGATGCCGACGGACGTTGACGGGCCGCACGGGATGGCTGTCTCTCCCGACAAGCAGTTCTACTACGTCTCGCTCGGTCATGGACGACCCTTCGGCTCTGTCTGGAAATATTCGGTGAAGGATAATTCGGTTCTCGGTCAAACTACGCTCGGACTCTTTCCGGCAACGATGGATGTCTCGCCCGACGGCGAATTTCTCTACGCGGTGAATTTCAACCTGCATGGCGACATGGTTCCCTCTTCCGTCTCCGTCGTGGCGACGCGAGAGATGCTGGAGGTCGCGCGTATCAACACCTGCATCATGCCTCACGGCTCAAGGTTCAACCCGCAGGGGACGAAGCACTACTCCGCATGCATGATGAACGACCTGCTCGTAGAGATTGACACGCGCACCTTCAACGTCTCGCGCCACTTTCTGCTGACGAAGGGCAAGGAGATGGGAATGATGGGCCCGCCCGCCGTGCATTCAATGAAGGGGATGGCGGGCATGGACATGAACGTTCACGGGATGGAGCCGCCGAAACCCGGAGACGTTACCTGTTCGCCAACGTGGGCGCAGCCTTCCATTGATGGCTCTTCCATCTTCGTCGCGTGCAACAAGTCCAGCGAGATCGTCGAAGTTGATGCCAACAAATGGAGCGTCGTGCGTAGGATTCCCGCCGGGGCTGGCGTTTATAATCTGGCAATAACCAAAGACGGGCGCTTATTGATTGCGACCAACAAGCGCGATCAATCCGTCTCCGTCTTCGAGATCAAAACGGGGCGCGAATTAGCGCGGCTGAAGACGAAGCGCAAAGTGCTTCACGGCGTTGCGGTCTCGCCCGATAACCGCTACGCCTTCGTCTCCGTCGAAGGCATCGGCTCTGAACCTGGCACTGTCGAGATTATTGACCTCGAAGCGTTGAAGACAGTCGCCACTGTTGACGTTGCCCCACAAGCGGCTGGAATTGATTTCTGGAAAATGGAGAAGGTGAAAGGAAAGAAGTAGAAGAATTGTTGGATGCGCTTCGCATTCTTAAGACTTTCAAGCAATGAGCAATCAGCGTAGAATCGCGTCATGCCGGTAGCGCTGAGAGTGAAAGGTTACAGATTTTTCTTCTTTAGCTTGGAAGGAAGTGAGCCGCCTCATATTCACGTTGAGCAAGCTGAAAGGTTTGCTAAGTTCTGGCTGAACCCGGTAACTTTGGTTAAGTCGCGTGGCTTTCGCAGCAATGAGCTATCGGAAATCCAGAAGATTGTTGAAGAAAATCTGAATACACTGTTGGAGAAATGGAATGAGCACTTTAGCCGTTGAAGTTGAGCCGCTTGCCGTTGACGTTAGTTGCACGGACGATAGTCTGCGGGTTGTGCTGGCAGACGGGCGTGAAATATCCGTCCCGTTGATCTGGTCTCCGCGCTTGCAGAAGGCCACGCCTGAGCAAAGAAAAGAGTGGCGCTTAATCGGCGGCGGGATTGGCATTCACTGGGAAGCGGTGGATGAAGACATATCAGTTGAAAGCTTGCTCAGGTTAAAATAGACCTCACCCGCCTGCCCGATAGGATGCTTTTCATCATTTACTGCTAACTACCTACTATTTCCCCGGTTCTGTTGTCGAACCTGTGCCGGTTCTCGGCCCTCCGAGTTTCGTAACCCACAGCCCGGAGTTTATATCATTGAAGAACACAAGACCGTTGTGCGGTTGCGCGCCCCAGGCGAAGGGGAGGTTGGGACGATAGCCGTCGGAGCTTCCGGTCCAGAGGTGCGCGATCTCGCGTCCCTGGCGATAGAGGTCGCCGCGCAGCTCGCCTGAGACATCAAGGACTCGCCCGCCGCCGTTGTAATAACCCATGTAGAGTATGTCGTCCAAAACCCAGATGTTGTGCGACCCTGCTTCAGGCACGCCGTACTCCGCGACTTTGCGCGGATGATTGATGTCGGAAACGTCAACCACATGCATGACGCCGCGCACGGGGATGCGTTCTCTTGAGTTGATGTTGAAGATTTCGGGGAAGACCTCATCGCCGACGAAGACGTAGTTCTTGTAGCGAAAGACCGCGTGCGCTCCAGCGAGCCAGCCGCTGCCGTAAAGCTCGTGGTAGTTGAAGCGTAGCTGGCTGACGAGTTGCGGCTTCTCAGGACTGCCGCCCTTGATGCCGCTGCCGACATCAAGAATCACCAGGCCGTCTCGCCAGTAGGCTAGATATGCCAGCCCGTCTTTGACCTGCACGTCGTGCAGGTAGCGTCCGCCCGGTATGCCTCCGGTTGTCACCAAAGGATTCTCTATCTGCCAGCGCGCGACCTCCTTCGGCGCTTTCACGTTGCTGAAATCTATCACGCGCAGAGAGCCTGTCGCGTCGTCCGTCAGATAAACGTAGTGGCTATCAATAAACGCGCTATGCACGCCGCCCGTGACGGTCTCCGTGTATTCGGAGACGACTTTCGGATGCGCCGGATCACTTGTATCCAGAAAGACGATTCCGTCCTTCCGGCTTGAAGAACCCTCGCGCGTGAGCACACCTATTTTTCCGTCTGCGCCGACGCTGATGTCGTTGACCGTGTGCGCGTCAACCTTAACGGTATCCGTCTGCTTCGGACTGGCAGGGTCGGAGATGTCGAAGACGACGAGCTTGTCGGAGATAGTGGAGACGTAAGCGTAGTTTCCGAAAATCCACTGCTCTGCTCCCTGCATATCTTTGAGCGGCGCGCGTCCAATCACCTTTAACTCACGTCCTGCATTTCGCGGCGCGACCATCACGGAGGCGACCGCTACCTGCCCGCCGCTCGTCGCCGTCACGATGTAAGAACCCGGACGCTCTGCGACGAAGCCGCCGTCCGGTTCGATCATGGCCCCGTCACCGCTCGTGGCCCAACGGACGGAAGGATTATTCACCACGCCGCCCCTGGCGTTTTGTGCCTTCGCCATGAAATGAACGACATCGCCTGTGCGCGCAGTCGTCGAAGCGGGCGTGATAGAAAGATTGCGTACAGGATTGGCTATGACCTGAACCGTCACCATTCTGTTTGTCCCGTCTGCGCTGGCGCGCAAACTTGCTTTGCCAGGCGCTACGCCCGTCACGAAACCTGCGGCATCCACTGTTGCGATGCGCGGCGTCTCGGACACCCACGAGACGGCGACATCGTTGCGCGGGTTTCCATTGGAGACTCTCGGCGTGGCGTTCAATTTCAGCGTTCCTCCGACAGACACCTGCACTGTCGCCGGGTCAACATCAATCCGGGAGACGCGCGCAGGCTTGACGTTTACTTTTGCGAACGCAGGCTTGCCGCCAACCACGGCGACGACCTTGATCTCTCCCGGCTCAAAGAAAGTTACCGTGCCGTTTTCGTCCGACGCAGCAGAGTCAACCGGCAGCGCCACCCAGAGCGACGGTTTGACGTTAATCTGTTTACCGTCTTTATCCTTAGCCATCGCGGTGAAGGTCAGTTTCTGCCCGACCTCAGCCTCCGTCGCTGACGGGCTGATCTCGACCGCCGCAACGTTTCCTTGAGCGAGAAGCCTGGGGGTAGCAATCAGAACGAGGACAGCAAGCAAGAATGCTTTTAAGGTGAGCGTATTTATTCTCTTCATTATTTTTCTCCGGCTCTGGAATTGTCCTGGCATGCGGTCGGTTATACGTTAACTGAAGAATAGCGGTTGACAGATAGAGCGGAATCTAACGCGAGGCCGCTCGAAGTGTCAAGAAGCTTGCCGCGTGAGATGAAACCCGCCGGGGAATTAAAGCAGTAACTTTTTGTCGCTCTTCGTCGTATCATCAAGAGCATGGCCGCCAGTTGCTTTGACAGCCATCAACCAGCTTTCAGAACTCAATTCACTATGGAGAGATTAACGATGCGTTATGTTTTGCTTCTTTGCGCCTTGATTGTGACGATACCGGCAAGCGCACGGGCCAGCAAGATTACCACGACTGAAGACCTCATTCAGGCGATGCAAAAAAAGTATGCGAAGTCATGGTACAAAACTCTGACGTTCAAGCAGAAGACAACGGAGTTTCACGAGGACGGGACAACCAAAGTCTCGACGTGGTACGAGGCTCTATCAGTCCCAGGCAAACTGCGTATTGACTTTGACCCCGTGAAAGACGGCAACGGAATCCTCTTTGCCGGTAACACGATCTACATTTTCAAAGACGGCAAGCTCGAAAACTCAAGACCTTTCACGCACCCGCTCCTCGTGCTTGGCTTCGACATCTACTACATGACCTTGCAAGACGCAGTTGCCAAGCTCAAAGAACTCAAGTTCGATCTCTCCGTCATGCACGAAGATACTTGGCAGGGCCGCCCCGTTTATGTCGTCGGCGCGAAAGCCGGAGACTTAAAGTCGAGCCAGTTCTGGATTGATAAGAAGAATCTCTACTTCGTGCGAATGCTCGGCCCGGCAGGAAAAGACGGCACGTTGACGCAGGAGACGCAATTCAACAAATACTTCAAAGTTAAAGGCGGCGGCTGGGTCTCGCCCGAAGTCATCTTCATGCTGAACGGCAAGCCCAGGACGACAGAAGAGTACACAGAGGTACGCACGGACATTCCGCTCGACGATAAACTATTCGACCCACAATTCTGGAAGACGGCGTATTGGAGATAGAATTCCCTTAAACACAAAGACACAAAGGCACTAAAGAGATTTGCCCTCTGCTTTAGTGCCTTTGTGTCTTTGTGGTAAAAATTCGCCGGCCACTCTTAATCTGCCGCAACAGCTTCACGCGACTCCGTTGGTTTCCAGGGCGGCAATGTCTTGCGCGCGGCCTTCTCTTTCTTCAAACCCAGCGCCCGGTCTGCCTGCATCAGGGTGTGTATGTCGCGCGTGCCTTCGTAGATGATTGCTGCTTTACAGCTTCCTCCCACAAATCCTTGACATCAATAATTGGCGAGCATACGATTGTGGCATTACTCACGGCTCCTCTGCCACCATCAAGTGATGCCAATGGCAAGCAGCCGATTAACTACAAAGGAGTAATGCAATGAATCCTCAAAGAGTCTCACCATATCATCAACGCCGAAGACCAACCATCTCGCAAGTTGTATTGCTGGCCTCATTGTTTGCTGTGTGTGTAGTCGGAATCATGTCGAGTGCGGCTCAATCTACGCAAGACAATGTGGCAACATCCTCCAAAGAGGAAAGAGAGCTTAAAGATACGATACCAAAACACCTGCCGATAAAGGTGAAGATCAAGAAGGAGAAAGAGAAAGCATTCAAGGATGTGAAGAACGAGAAATGGCTGCGTGACTTTGAGCTTGAGGTGACTAATACAGGAGACAAGCCCATCTATTTCCTTAGTCTGGCTATAAGTTTACCTGAAATAAAAGCGCCGGACGGAGTTGGGATAGCGTTTTCACTACACTACGGGAGAAGTCAGTTAGGCGACATTGAGACCAAGGCAGGGCCGGACGATGTTCCGATTAAGCCTGGGGAGACTTATGTCTTCAGTTTCCCTGATATTGTAGTAGTGAGTTGGGAGCGTTTCAGGCAGAGAGAGAATAAGCCTGATGCAAAGAAATTGATCTTGCACTTTCAGATACTAAGCTTCGGGGATGGTACTGGATTTTGGAGAACCGATGGAATTGCAGTTCCACATGCGCCAGATGCACGGTCGAGCCTTGATAGTTACGAGCCGGAACCAAACTTGCTTGATTCAAGCGTCATGAAAGTCCAGCAGGTGTCATGGCGCAGTCAGCCGACAATATATTCGACAAATGATTTGCCAGCAAAGTTTCTGCTGGCAAATCTTTTATCTACGGAGTCTTCTAAGCCAGCTTCTTCCAAACTTAACCTACAGCCACAAACGTGCTGCCCAGGTAATGGATGCTTCCGCTCCAAACCGTATGTCAGTAGTTGCTTGTGCGGAGATAAAGATGGGCTTGATGCTGCTTCTTGTAGTGACCCATTCGGAAGTTGTAATTTACCTACGTACAATTATACACCTTGTGGTGATGGTTACTGCCTTGAAGTTATTACTGGCCCCTGTGGAGACGCAACACCGACACCCACGCCAACGCCAACTCCCACACCGACCCCGACCCCTACGCCGGACTGCGACCCAAACACAAAACCCAACCCGTATTGTAATTGCGAACATCCCTCTGATGGCACACCATACTGGTTTTGCCTTCACTGCTCGAACGGCGTGGATGCGGATTTCACCAATCCCAACAATCAAAACGGCTGTCCAAGCAATATGTATCCCTCTGGAAATTACTGTTGCGCGTGCATAGATCAGAGTCCCTGCGACCAAGGCTACTACCGGAATGTATCTACTTGCCAGTGCATTCCAATAAATAATGGGGGCGGTGGGGGCGGCGTGGGTGGAACAGGTGGTGATGGCGATCCATGTCAAGGCGTACAACCGCCAATCTGTCATCGGCCCTATATCTTCAATCCTGAAACCTGTCATTGCGTTCAAGGCGTCACACCGATCATCGTTGATACGATGGGTAATGGCTTTAATCTGACGGATGCCGCAAACGGCGTGGAGTTCGACCACAACGGTGATGGTGTCAAGGAGAGGTCGTCATGGAGTGCTGCTAGTTCAGATGATGCCTGGCTTGCGCTTGACCGCAATGGCAACGGCACAATTGACAATGGTGCGGAACTCTTCGGCAACTTCACTCCTCAGCCCTCTCCACCTGCCGGGATGGAGCGCAATGGGTTTCTGGCACTTGCTGAATATGACAAACCACAACATGGCGGCAACAATGATGGTGTCATAGATAGCAGGGATAGCATCTTCTCAAGTCTCCGTCTTTGGCAGGATACGAACCACAATGGCATCTCGGAATCGTGGGAATTGCATACGTTGCCGGAGCTGGGAGTGGCTAAGCTGGAGCTTGACTATAAAGAGTCGAAGAGAACGGATCAGTACGGCAACCAGTTCAGATACAGAGCGAAAGTAAGGGATGCAAGGGATGCTCAAGTTGGGCGTTGGGCTTGGGATGTGTTTCTCGTCCATGCGCCTTGATGTGTCGTAGCCGTTAGTAAAAGTTAATGTTGAGAACATCGAACCGCCCACAAGTCTGTTAAGACCTATGGGCGGTTCACTTATTGCTACTTCTTTCTAATCAGCCGCAATTGCCTCGCGCGACTCTGTTGGTTTCCAGGGCGGCAATGTCTTGCGCGCGGCCTTCTCTTTCTTCAAACCCAGCGCCCAGTCTGCCTGCATCAGGGTGTGTATGTCGCGCGTGCCTTCGTAGATGATTGCTGCTTTGCAGTTTCTCAGGTAACGCTCGACGGGATAGTCGTTCGAGTAGCCGTTTGCGCCGTGAACTTCAATCGCCATCGAAGCGGCCTTTTCGCTGCAAATGGTCGCCTGCCACTTCGCCAGCGAAGTTTCTTTCGCGTTCAGCTTGCCCTCGTTCTTCAAAAATCCTGCGCGCAGCCAGAGCAGGTGGCACATCTGGTAATCGGCTTCCATCAATGCGATCTTCTGCTTGACGAGTTGATGGTTGGCGATCTTCGTCCCGAAGGTTTCGCGCTCCAGAGCGTAGGCGACGGAAGCATCGCGTGAGGCGCGTATGACGCCGGTTGCGCCGGAAGCAACTGTGTAGCGTCCCTGCTCAAGCGCGAACATGGCGATCTTGAAACCTTCGCCCTCAAGACCAACCATGTTCTCATGCGGCACACGCGCATCTTGTAAAGAGAAGTAGCCGGTGTTGCCCGCGCGGATGCCCATCTTGCCGTGAATCGTGCCCGACGAAAATCCCTTCATCGAACGCTCGACGATGAAGCAAGACATGCCCGTGTGATCGCGCTTTCGTCGCTTCTCTTCATTCGTCCAGCAGAAGAAGAGAAAGTTATCTGCCACGTCCGCCAGACTGATCCACATCTTCTCGCCGTTCAAGACCCACTCATCGCCGTCGCGCCGCGCAGTTGATCTTGCGCCGACGACATCCGAGCCTGCGCCCGGCTCAGTTAATCCGTAGGTCGCAATCTTCTCACCCTTCGCCTGCGGCACGAGGTATTTCTTCTTCTGCTCCTCTGTCCCCCATGTCAGAAGCGTCAAGCTATTGAGGCCCGTGTGAACGGACATGACGACGCGCATGAAAGTATCTACTGCTTCGAGTTCTTCGCAGACTAATCCGAGCGAGATGTAATCAAAGCCTGCGCCGCCATACTCTTCAGGGATGCAGACGCCGAGCAAATTTAATTCACCCATCTTATCCAGGATGGAACGATCAAACTGCTGCTTTTCATCAAGCTCTTTAATTCGCGGGGCGACTTCACCCAGCGCAAAATCGCGCACGGTCTGGCTGATAGCCTTGTGGTCTTCGGTCAATTCAAAATCAATCATTCTTTATCTTCCTTCAGTAAGGGTATGAATTTCGGGATTGGTGTAACCGTGTATCTTACATTAACAGCGTTTGGACGCGAAAGCCTGAACTACACTTCGTCGTTGCCGATGATGCTCTGCGCTGCCGCTTGAGCTTCTTCCAATGTTCGCACTCGCCCATCGAGTTGCATTTCGTAAACTGCGCGCGTGATTTCGCCGATGCGTGGGCCGGGCTTGAGTCCCATTTCGAGCAGGTGACGCCCCAGCAAGAGAGGCCGGGGCGGTCGTTCCTGAACGTCCAACTCGCGTGCGCGAGCGATGAACCAATCCTGAGCTTCTGCCGTGAACCACTCCTCGCGCGGAATCCAGTCGGCGTTGCGCCCCAGAGAGTCGGCCTTCGCCACACGATACAGAAGCTCCAACTCGCACCTGCGCGCCAGCCGACGAAACGCGCCCTCGCCGACCTCCTCTTGCTTTTTGTAAAACGCGCCGGGTTTCAAATGATCGCGCACCAGCGCAATGACCTGCGCGCGAACGTCGTAGCCGTCGAGCGTGTGTACGTTGAGCCGCTCAAGAAAACTTTCCGTCGGCTCAGCGCCCGCCTCCTCGTGCCCGCGCGAGCGTATGCGCCCTTCCTCAAATTTTGTCGTCGCGGGCTTGCCGAAATCGTGGCAGAGCGCGCCGAGCATGACAGTCACCTGCTTGGCGTAAGGTAGATCGTCAATCAACTCACGCGCGCGGTCAACGACGAGCCAGGTATGCGTCTCCAGGTCTCCCTCCGGGTGCCACTCTTTTTCCTGCGGCACACCGACGAGAGCTTTCAATTCAGGAAAGAGTTGATCGAACACGCCGAGCCTGCGCAGCCAGCGAAAGCCGATTGAAGGACGGCGCGAGCGCAGGAGCAGTTTTTCCATCTCGCCCCAGATGCGCTCCCTCGCAAGGTCTGTCAGATCAATCGAGCGGCAAAGCTCTACGGTTTCGGGTTCGATGTAAAACTTAAACCGCGCGGCAAACTGCGCGGCCCTGAGCACACGCAAAGAGTCTTCTGCGAAAGTGTCGCGTGAGACGGCGCGAAGGATTTTGTTTTGAAGATCGTCGCGCCCGCTATATGGGTCAATGATTTCATCCGTGAGCGGGTCCTGTAGAATCGCGTTGATTGTGAAATCGCGCCGCCTCGTCGCCTCTTCAATCGTCATCAAGGGATCGCCCTCGACGACAAACGCGCGGTGGCCTCGCCCGGTTTTGCGCTCGCGTCGCGGCAGAGAGACATCCAGGTCGTGGCCTACCTTGTAAACCGTGAACGCCTCTCCGACCGCATCAACGCGCCCGAACTTTTCCAGCAGTTCACGCAAGCGGGCAGGCTCGATACCATAGACCTCCACGTCCCAATCCTTCGGCTGCCCATCCATCAAAAAATCGCGCACGCAGCCGCCGACCAGCAGAGCGCGGCCACCTTCAGCGCGCACGTCCTGCGCCAGCTTGATAACTTTTTCAGGGATGTGCGAAGACATTGGAAAGGATAGTAGCGGGCGAAAGCGGTTTTAATCTTCTTCCATTTCTAACAAATCTTCTTCCGTTTCTTCGTCCGCTTCATAGTCAGAATCATCAACGACAATCTGCACGCCGCGCGTTGAAGGCAGGCAGCTAATAATCTGTGCGCGTTCGATGCGCGTCAAGTCGGATGCAGCCGCGTGCCAGAGTTTCACCCAGAAGGTGCGCGTTCGGCCATGCACGGCGAAGGTTGAGCCGTCGAGCATGACAGGCACGGTTTCAGCTACGGTGCCCGCGCGCAGAGCTTCGAGAAGCTCCGGGATATACTGCTTGAGCTTCTCGAATTGAACGATCACCGCGCTCTCTTCAATCAACGCGGGAGGCAACTCGATTGAGTCGTCCCCTTCAAGCAAGAGGCGTGATTCCGTTTGCAGATTTCTCTTTTTAACGACAGGCATAATTTTAAGAATTGATTTATCGGTTCATTGATTCATTGAATCAATCGCCCAATCCGCGATAGCTTCACCGGCTCTTCCTCAAGAGATAAAGTCCGGCGATGAGTTCAAAGGCGGCGACGTAGATTGATGTCCAGTAGTTGCCGCCGCTGCGGTAGAGCATAATGGCTAAGAGTAGGAACATGGCGCTCACGACAAAAGCCGAGAGGCCCAGGAACCTGTAGAGACTTTTATTAAGCGGCATAGTAGTCACACACCACACACGGGCAAGCCCGAACTCAGCCCTGAATAACCGGCGCTTGGATGCGTTGCCGCAAGTGTTCCTGCAAGTCTGCGACACGCACGCGCTCCTGTTCCCAGGTGTCGCGGTCGCGCACGGTGACGGATTCATCTTCGAGCGATTGATGGTCAACCGTTAAGCAGAAGGGCGTGCCGATCTCGTCCTGTCGCGCATAGAGTTTGCCGATGCCGCCCGTGTCGTCGTAAACGGCGCGCATGACGGGCTGTAGGCTGCGCTTGACGGCCTTCGCCATGCCGACAATCTCCGGCTTGTTTTTGGCGAGCGGCAAGATTGCGGCCTTGATGGGCGCGAGGCTTGGATGAAGTTTGAGAATGACGCGCTTCTCGCCTTTATCGTTCACCTTCTCCGAATAAGCATCCATCAGGACGGCAAGCACGGTGCGGTTGACTCCGGCAGCGGGTTCGATGACATAAGGATAGAAACGCTCCTTCGTCGCTTCGTCGAAATACGAAAGGTCTTCCGTCGAGTCAGGGTTGATGCGCTTGCCTTCCTCGTTCTCCGGCTTCTTCGAGTGCGCCTTGAGATCGAAGTCCGTGCGATTGGCGATGCCCATCAACTCATCCCACTGCCGCATAACATCTTCACGTTCGGGAAAGAAGCGATAGTGAATATCAACCGTGCGTTTCGCATAATGGGCCAACTCTTCTTTCGGCTGCTCGTAAAGCTGTAGATTTTCCGCATTGATTCCAAGACTGGTGAACCAGTTGAAGCAGTAGTCAATCCACTCTTGGTGTACCTCTTCGTCCTGGCCTGGACGAACGAAGTATTCCATCTCCATCTGCTCAAACTCGCGTGTGCGAAAGATGAAGTTGCCGGGCGTGACTTCGTTGCGAAAGCTTTTGCCGATCTGCGCGATGCCGAAAGGAATCTTGCGGCGCATCGTCGTCTGCACATTCAGGAAGTTGATGAAGATGCCCTGCGCCGTTTCGGGCCGCAGGTAGGCAAGCGTCGTGGGGTCGTCTTCTTCTGCGACCGCGCCGAGCCGTGTCTCGAACATCAGGTTGAAAGGGCGCGGCTCCGTCCAGTTAATCTTGTCGCAATTCGGGCACTTGATCGCACTAAAATCAATTTCCCCTCCCGCCTGCGCGGTCGCGCCCGCTTCCTCGGCCAACTTGTCTGCGCGGAAACGGCTCTTGCATTCGCGGCAATCTATCAGCGGATCATTGAAAGTCTCTTCGTGCCCCGAATATTTCCAGACCGAGCGATTGAGAATGATTGACGAATCAATACCCTCCATGTCGTCGCGCTCGTGAACCATCCAGCGCCACCATGCCTGCTTGACGTTGTTGCAGAGTTCAACGCCGAGCGGGCCGTAGTCCCAGGCAGAGCCAAGCCCGCCGTAAATCTCCGATGAAGGAAAGACGAAGCCGCGCCGCTTGGCGAGGCTGACGATGGTTTCGATGTTCGGTGCTGACACTTATTAACCTCTTGGAATCGTGAATCGTAAATCGTAAATCGTGAAAGACAGCTTTCCTCTATTCACGATTTACAATTTACGATTCACGAGTCTATCAGTCTCTGAGGCAGGATGAAAAGAAGAGAGGAGCACGAATGCTCATGCTCCTCTCTTCGTCAAACGAATTTCGCGCCTTGTTCCTTGATAATTCTATTTGGTCGCCGGGGCTGCCGGGGGGTTAACATTAATTTCAGTTTTACGCCCGCCGAAGACGCCAAAGAAATAGAGAGCGATCAAAACGACAATCACAAAAATCACCAGCACAGCAACCACTCCGGCGTTGCCGCCGCCACCGCCATTATCGTCAGCCATAAACCCGATCCTCCTTCAAAGTTTGTAGTCCAAACCGGCTTGGGGAAGTGGAAATTCAAGTTTTAAGGGAACGTCTGCGGGGATTGTTACCACATGCCTCGCATCAGTGACAAGTAAAAAAGCGACAAGTGACGAGATAAAATTTCGGTTTACTCGTCACTTGTCACTTGTCGCTTGTCACTAGCTTTTATCCCCGACGCGAACGGCGTGGGCGCATGTCCGTTCCCGGTTGCGCCGTATCGCCGGGCTGCGCTGTCGGCGTCGCCTGCGGAGGCTCCGCGCCCTGCGGCACGACCCAGAGTTCAAAGTAGTCTGTATCACGATAGCCGCCGTTGATGACCGAGAGCCGTGCCGCATCAATCCCGCGCTGGTTAACCAGGTAGTCCTTCGCGCGTTTGATGAGACGGTCTGCCTGACCTGCGCGGCTGCCGCGTCCGGCGTAAACGATGATGTAGCCTTGCGAGCTGGGAGCGTTCTGCAACTCAATGGCTAGATTGTCCAGGCGCGCCTTGGTGTCGTCAAAGGCTGTGAACGGGAAGCAATCGTAGCATTTCTGCTTGACGATGGGCGGGGGCAACGGAATGATGTTGGTGTTAGCCTGTGCCGTCTGCCTGCATGTGCGCTCGCCTGAGCCGTCGTCAACAACCAGGATGGCCGCGACGCGCTGTTTACCTAAGCCCGTTGTATCAACCATGATGGTCGGTGTGCCTGCGCCGCTGATGATTCTGGCCGAAGCAGGGCTGACCGTCCATGTGTAGTTGAGAGCAGATGCTCCGTTGTAAGCAACGTCGGAGGTGAAGGTAACTACGTCGCCTTCATTAACAACGGAAGGCGCAGAGACGTTGACAGGATAGGGGCAGGGCAACTTGGCCGGAATCGGAATTGACTTCGGCGCGTAGGCCAGCCCGATGCAATAGACGCGACCCGCATTGACATTAAACTCGCGCGTCCAGCGCTCGTCGTTCGGGAAGATGATCTCGACCGTATGCGTGCCTGGCGGCAAATCAAGGAGACGCGCGCTGTCGGTTGTCTCGCCCGCAGGCTGCCCGTCAATCAAGATCGGATAGCCGCCCGGAGTCGTCGAAATCTTGACGCGACCGTAGTTCGGTTTCTTGTCGGCGTAAACGGACGTGAGAAGCGATTGCGCGAAGAGAAAAGAGAGGGCAATCAGAGCGAAGGCGAACCTGGCTCGGATGGCGTTTGAATGAACTGTGGCTTCTTGTCTTTTCGCCATGATTACACCTCGGTAGTAGTCGGGAGATTCTCGCCCGGTTTGGACAATTTGTAGCGGCGACGCGCGCTGGCTCCGAGCGCTGCCAATCCTGAGCCGAGCAGGAAGAGCGTGGCTGGCTCTGGAACGGGCGGGACACAGTCCGTGCATTCAGGAGGAGGAGGATTGCTGTGAGTGCAAATGCCTGTGGCGCAAACTAGCGGAATGCCTGCCAGCGCGAGCCACGGGAACCTGAACCCACCCGGAATCTTGATTTCACCGCAATTGCAGACCGTGCCTGAAATGTCGCCCTCTTCGATAACTTCGACTGTGCCCTGCTGGCCTCCCTGCTGCCCTCCGGCGGCGGTGGAGATAAGCGATGCGGGTGCGGATTCACTTCCTTGCTGCGATGAAGTCTGGCTTGAAGATTTGGTATCGCTGTTGACCGGCGCGCTTCCTTCCTGAGTGACGCTGCGCAGGTGAAGTTCCTGTGTCTGACCGCCACCTCGCAGGCCGCCGAATACCTGAACAACATCCCCAAAAGGCACCGGGCCAGCTTGCGCGGGCACTGCCGCTAGCAGCAGGGCACTGAGTATCGCAGCAACTGGGCGTATGGCTCGATTCCTCATGGTTAGGAAACTCCTCCTTGGCTCTCCTGTTTGAAACTGAACGCGCATGCGCAGCCAAACTTTAGGGGCATTCGATTATATTAAACTTAAAAAGACGGCTCTACCGCTCGGGTCACAAGATACGTCCCAGGCCAACCTGACCGCTCTCTTTGGCGGCTCGTGGCTCTGGAAAATCTCGTTCGCCTTATCAAAATATCTGTAGATATGGAAACTGCTTGATTGAGCTTTCCTTATCTTGCTAGGAAAAGACGGTTAATGCTGTGTGGATTCCAGTTTTGCGGTTGTGATTAAACCTGCCTTTGGGCTATCTGTCAAGAAAAAACAGAGCAAAACAGGGCGAAAGCAGAAAGGAGAAAGGCAAAAGTGGAAAGACGCTTGAAATTCCCCCTACTTTTACCTTTCTTCCTTTTGCCTTCAGGCTTCTTTAGTCTTCGCCGCCCGCTCCGGCAGCTTCGGCCTGTTGCTTCTCTTCCCTGAGAACGGCCTTGCGCGAGAGCTTGATCTTGTTGCCCTCTTTGCCGATGCACTTGACCATAATCTGCTGGCCTTCCTTCAACTCATCCCGGACATCTTTGACCCTCCGGTCGGCGATCTCCGAGATGTGAAGCAGGCCGTCTGTGCCGGGGAAAATTTCGACAAAAGCGCCGAAATCAACGATGCGGGAGACTGTGCCCAGGTAGCTCTGGCCGATTTCCGCCTCAGCCGTGATGCCGCGAATGCGATCAATGGCGGCCTGCGCTGCCGCGCTGTCGGCAGAGGCAATCGAGATCGTGCCGTCATCCTCAACGTCAATCTTGGCTCCGGTCTCTTCGACCAGCGCGCGGATGACTTTACCGCCCGGCCCGATGACTTCGCGGATTTTGTCCGGGTTGATCTTGATCTGGATGATGCGCGGAGCGTAGGGCGCGATTTCTTCACGCGGCTCGGCAATCGTCTTCTCCATAATGTCTAAAATGTGCATGCGGCCTTTATTCGCCTGCTGGAGAGCATCGGCCATAATCTGCGCGTTGATGCCGCCGATCTTGATGTCCATTTGAAGGGACGTGATGCCTTCGCGCGTGCCTGCGACCTTGAAGTCCATGTCGCCGTAGTGATCTTCCGCGCCCGCGATGTCCGTCAGGATCGCGTACTTGTTGCCCTCCATCACGAGTCCCATCGCCACGCCCGCAACCGGACGCTTCAAAGGCACGCCCGCATCCATCAACGAGAGGATGCCGCCACAGATGGAAGCCATCGAGGATGAGCCGTTCGATTCCGTGATGTCGGAGACGATGCGTATGGTGTAGGGAAATTCTGACTCGTCGGGCAGGACCGGCTCGATGGAGCGACGCGCGAGCACGCCGTGACCTATCTCGCGGCGGCTGGATGAGCCGAAGCGCCCGACTTCGCCGACTGAATAGTGCGGGAAGTTGTAGTGCAGCAGGAAGCGCCGCTTGATCTCGCCCTTTTCAATGTCGTCAATGAATTGCTCGTCGTCTTTCGTTCCCAAAGTGGTCGTCACCAGTGCCTGCGTCTCGCCGCGTGTAAAGAGGGCGGAGCCGTGAACGCGCGGCAGCCAGCCGACCTCGCAGGTAATCGGGCGAATCTCCGAGAAGCGGCGACCGTCCGGGCGGCGACGGCTGTTGAGAATGTCGTCGCGGAAGATGGTCTCCTTGAGGTGATCGAAAATCTTCTTCGCCATCTGGCGCTGCTCCGGGTGATCTTCAGGATAAGATTCGACGACCTCTTTCTTGAGCGCGTCAACCGCAGCGTAGCTTGCGCGCTTCTCCTGCTGCGTCGTATCGAGCGAGGCACGCAGACGCTCCGAGTAGTTGCGCTCAATCTCGCCGAGCATCTCTTCGTTGAGAACGGGCGGCACAACCTCGCGCTTCTGAATATCCAGCGCCTTATAGAGTTCCTTCTGCCAGCGGCAGAGACGATTGATCTCTTTGTGCGCGAGCATCAGGGCTTCGACCATGATCTCTTCTGAAACTTCCAACGCGCCCGCTTCGACCATCACGATGGCCTCTTCCGTTCCGGCGACAATGAGATTCAGACGTGATTCTCTCACTTCATCGTAAGTCGGGTTGATGATGTAGCGGCCTTCGATGAGTCCGATTCTCACGCCCGCAATCGGATTCGGAAACGGAATGTCGGAAAGATAGAGCGCGCAAGATGCGCCCGTGATGGCGATGACATCAGGATTGTTGTCCGGGTCTGCCGAGATGACGGTGGCGATAACCTGTGTTTCGTTGCGAAAGCCTTCGGTGAAGAGCGGGCGGCAGGGACGGTCAATCAGGCGGCAGGTCAGCGTCTCCTTTTCGTTGGGACGGCCTTCGCGCCGGAAGTAGTTGCCGGGGATTCGGCCCGCGGCGTAATTGGATTCACGGTATTCGACCGTGAGCGGGAAAAAGTCCACGCCTTCGCGCGGACTACTGGCTGCGACCGCCGCGACTAAAAGCATTGTGTCGCCGTAGCGGATGACGACAGAGCCATCCGCTTGCTTGGCGACGCGACCGGTCTCGACGGTCAACTCCTGGTCGCCCAGCTTAATTGATTCTTTGAGATATTTCTTGACTGGCATGTTTTCCTCTCCTGGTGATGAGTTTGATGAGTTTGATGAGCAATGAGTAGAAAACTGGGTCTTACTCATCACTCATCACTTATCACTCATTACTGTTTTCAAAATAGTAAAGGCGACAATAGTCTCTTTCCGTGAGACCATCGCCGCCTTTTGCTCTTATGTGCTCAGGGCTACTCGCGTCTGCTTGATTTCGGTCAACGCCGTCACGTTCGGCACCTTCTTTCAAGCTCTTCGATAGACGCGGGCTTTGTATTGTTTAAGACTCGAAGAATTCTCTGGCTCGTAATTTTATCCCGATTCGATCAATCGCTTTCGCCTGCGCTTTAACGACGCAGGCCGAGACGATTGACGACCTCGTGATAGCGCTCAATATCTATGCGCTTGAGGTAATCGAGAAGACTTCTGCGTTGCGAGACCATCTTGAGCAGGCCGCGCCGCGAATGGTTATCTTTCTTATGCGTCTTGAAATGCTCGGTCAATTCGTTAATGCGCTGGCTAAGCAGAGCAATCTGCACCTGTGGTGAACCGGTATCCGCCTCATGCGTGCGGAAATCCGAAACAATCTTCTCTTTGGTTTCTTTTGCTAACGACACTACTTTTGATGGTCCTCCCAGACCGCAGTACATCTGCACCCAAGTGGTGCGACAACCGCTAAGATTGAAATACAAGTCAATCTAACACGGCGTTTCAGGCCATGTCCAGCCCGTGCAGCAAGCGCCGGAGGCTGACGGCGAGGGAAAACAGAAACATCAGTGAAGACAGACGAAACAGCACGAAGTTGGGCATACTTCGTGCTGTTTCGTCTGTCTTCGCTGATGGCTTCCATCCTTGACGAGCAAACGTGCAGGGTTAATCTGCTGGCGCTCTAGCGTGGGTCGGCAGCCTTTTCTTTGAAGCCGCCAACATAATCAATCACGCACTTGGACCCGAAAGTTAAAGGGTCGCTGACGGAAAGTCCTGTCACGCGGTAGCTGGGATCGAAGATGTTTCTTCTGTGGCCTCTGTTCGGAGTCCCGTCGTCAATAATAAGCGAAATGATGATTTGCCGTGCTGTGGTGACTTCATAAACGACCGTTTCGCCAATCGCGGCCTCCCATGCCCCGTAACGATCCACTCTGGCGTTCGGCATACTGCCATCGCTGCCTTTGTGCCCTGTGATGCCTTTGCCCGCGAGGTCTTTGGCGTGATCCGACGCCGCCGAGCAAACGCCCTTAGCTACTTCAAAAGACGGCAGAGGTTGCGCCGCGCGCATGAAAGTGATCGCTTCATCAACCGCTGCGATGCCTTCATTCGTGACAATCGCTTTTTGTCTTCCGGGGATTGTGAGCCGTTTGCCGTCGTAATACTTCTTGTACTCCTCAATGAAAGCGGCATACTTTTGCGGCTCCGTGCGCGCCAGATTCATTTCGTCAATGATCTCTTTCTCCAGTGGCGACATGAAACCAAGCGCTGAGGGAGCCTCGCTTTTCGTCACGCTCTCAGTTTTAGGGACAATCCCGGTTTTCGAGGCGGCTGTGATTTTCGGGCCGGTCTTGCTCTGAGGAGTAATCTTGCTTTGCGCGAGCGCTGGATGCGGGGTGACGAAGGTTAACAGGCACACGAAGACTGACAGGGGTAAGAGATAAACGGATTTTCTTTTCAAGGGTCTTGTTCTCCTTACAAACTTAAAAGGGGTGCGCGCTGCAATCAGGAGTTGCGACGCAGGGAACTATTCTGGCAATTCAAGCCTGGAAAACGCGAGGCAGTTTATATTCGTGTCGGATCGGGGCTGGACACTCGCCGGCAGAGGGAAAATATGACTAATCCGGTAGCTGTGTCAATAGCTGAATGGATGCGACCATCCTCACCCGCTTCTGTCGCCCTTCACGGGCCACTCTATAACGTGCGCGCGGCGATGCTTGTCTGCTACTATCCAGGTGAAAGCTAGTCCCGGAAGATAAGAGGAAGCAGATGGCAAATTCACAGGCTCGCATACTGATTGTCGGCGGAGGCTTCGGCGGGCTTTTCACGGCGCTCGATCTATCGGGAGCGGGCGAAGTAACGCTCATCAGCCCGGAAGAACATTTTCTCTTCACGCCCATGCTCTACGAATACCTGAGCGGCGAAGTTGAATCATGGCACATCGCGCCTTACTACAAAGAACTGCTCAACGATAGCATTCGCTTCATTCGCGGCGAGGTGACGGATGTTGACCTTGAGGCGCGCGAAGTCTCCATAGCCGGGCGCGCGAGCCGTATCGGTTACGACGTTCTGGTTGTCGCCGTCGGCGGCATCACCAATTACTGGAACATCGAGGGCGCAGAAGAGTATGCGATGCCTTTTCGCAAGATCGCTCATGCGGATGCGCTGCGTAAGCGGATGGTAGATGCGCTCGACCATGTGCCGCCTGAGCTATCGCCGCAGGATGCGCGGCGCGCTCTGACGTTCGCAGTCGTCGGCGGAGGAGCGAGCGGCGTGGAGCTTTCAACCAAGATGGCCGACCTGCTGCGCGATGCTTTCAAGCGGCGTGCGCTTCGCGGCGAGCCGCGCGTGATGGTCATAGAGATGGGCGACTCGGTCGTCCCAGGCATGGGCGATGAGATTCGCACCTTTGTCGAGGACGCCCTTAGAAAGTCACGCGTCGAGCTGCACACACGAACGCGCGTGCTTGGTGTTAAGAAAGACGGCTTCACTATCGAGCACAATGGCGACGAGACGGATGTGGAAGCTGCGGGCGTTGTCTGGACGGCTGGCGTGCGCGTTAATCCGCTGATTGAAAAGCTGGACGTGGAGAAAGATCAGCGCGGGCTGATCGTCGTCGAGCCGACGCTTCAGGTGCGAGGCTTTGATAACGTCTTCGCGGTTGGCGATATAGCGCTCTACCAAGATGTCATTCCAACTCTGGCGGGCACGGCGCAGCTTGCGAACCAGGAGGCGAGCCTGCTTGCCAGTAACATCAAGGCGCTGCTCGACGGACGCCGCCTTCATGCCAGGCATTTCGTGGAGCTTGGCGAAGCCGTCAGTCTCGGCACGGAGAACGCTGCGGTGCTGGCTGGCGGGCAAGCCTTCAGCGGCGCTATCGCCCGGCGTGCGCGCTTCGCTCTCTACACGGCGCGCCTTCCAACCTGGCATCATCGTCTCAAGGTCGGCGCAAGCTGGTTCTTTGAAGGCACCAGCCCGCGCCCGCTGCAACCTTTAGGCTTCGGGCGTTGAGCAGAACATCTGAAATTGACTCCTCGCTTAATCATCCAACCTTTTGAAAATGGAGAAGAGCCATGAATGCCAACCGCGACCTGCTGGAAGATCAGTTGGAGAAGTATGAAACACAGTTGAAGAGCTTAAAGTCATATATCAAAGAACTGAATGACGTGACTGCTAAAAATGGCACGGACAAATCGCAGTTTGAAGAGGACTTGCTTGAGGCGGAGAACAACAAGAGTTTCTACGAAGGTGAGGTTGCGCGAGTTAAGAATGAGATAGGTGGATTAGATAAAGCTCCCGTCACCGGATACGGAGGGGATACCGTCTTGCCCCATACGGTGAAGCGCGGTGTCGGCTCTTTGATCTTTTCTTCGGTCGGTTTTGTAGCCGGAGCGCTCTTTGGCTCCAAGCTGAAATCCCGGCGAAGTAGTAAAGACGCGCCCGAAGAAAAAAGAGAGAAGTAATCAAACGCGCTCGCCTCTACCTATGGGACAAACCTTGACAACCTGTAATTCAGTCGAGCGTTTTCCATCAAGAGAGCTTCAACCTCATCACGGGGCACCAGTGATGAGGTTGAAGCTTCATGCGGGCGGCGGCTCAACTTTGATTTTGGATAGACAAAAGGGCTGGCCCACGTTATGGCAAATCGCGCTCGCATTCGATTACTCATCGCTATCGTGGCGGCGCTGGGTGTTCTCGTCGCAATCATCTGGGGCTTGAATAAATTTCGCACGGAGCGCCAAGCAGCCGTCTCGCCAACGCCACTGGAAATCTCGCCCGCAGTTTCCCCAATTACAACTCCAACGCTTGAGATTCCTTCTCCGTCGCCGACACCTCAGCCTTCGCCCACAGCTTCGACAACCTCCGCAGCACTTTTAATTCCCGTCGCCGGAGTGCGCCCCGAACAGTTGCGCGACACGTTTTCTGAGGCACGCTCTGAGGGCCGTGTCCACGATGCGATAGATATTCCCGCTCCGCGCGGCACACCTGTGCTTGCCGCAGCCGCTGGCCGTATCATCAAACTCTTTCAGAGCGAACGCGGCGGCACGACCATCTATCAACTCGACCCCGACAACAAAACCATCTACTACTACGCTCATCTGGAACGCTACGCCGACGGCCTCTCGGAAGGACACACCGCGCGACGCGGCGAAGTGATCGCTTACGTTGGCGACACGGGCAACGCCGGCGTGGGCAACTATCACCTGCACTTCTCCATCCTCGTCGTCTCCGACCCCAAACGCTACTGGGACGGAACGAACATCAATCCATATCCTCTGCTGCGCGGCGCACAATAAAAGGTCAATACCACCTGCAATACTGACCTACTCTGCTGAATGGTTTATAGCTTCCAACCGTCTGCTTATGGTTCACACTATCTTTGAGTGCTCAATAATACTTCGCAAATGCAGCCTATGAAGGCAGGAACACCTCTTGCAACCGCAGATGTGCGCATCGCTCTGTGTGTGCGCCGAGTAATTCCAAGCAGGAGATAATGAAGATCGCATGAGAACTATCTTGAGAGTAACCGTCATCACCGTTGCTCTAACAATCGCGTTGAGCGGATGCGTTAACCAGACTGCGAACGTCGCCAACAACAATAGCCCCGCCAACACCGTAACGGCCACGCCGCAGCCTACGCCTCAGACAATCAAAGCGAGCGCGAGCGATGAGAATCAGCTACCTGTGACGCTGCCTGTCCTCGATGCGTTCTTCGCGGATGAAACCTTCGCGCCCTCTCTGAAATCAAAACTGCAACTGACGGACGAGCAGGTTGAGAGTTTGCGTAAGGTAGCGCGCGAGGAGACCTCTAAGCTGCGCGAAACAGAGACGGGCGAATATAGCGGAACAACCACCGCCGCCAGCACTCATGCGACCGAGCAGATCAAAGCCATCATCGGCGATGAGAAGGCGCAGCAACTCTCAGCGCTCTTGCGCCAGCGTTGGAGCGGCGAAGGCGAAGAGGGCAGCGACTCAAATGCTCCCGGCAAGGCTAGTGCCCCCGGCAATCTGGACGCGCACGCCGCATCAGGAAAATCCAACGCAGTCCCAACAGACTCTCGCGTCGTCGTCAACATTCCTGCCTACCGGATGGACGTTTTCGAGAGCGGCAAGCTGATGAAGTCTTACAAGATCGGCATCGGCTATCCAGAGTTTCCGCTGCCTACGGGCACACGCAAAGCCAGCAACATTATTTTCAATCCGACGTGGACGCCGCCGGACGAACCCTGGGTCGAATCCTCAAACAAGATCAAAGCCGGGGAGAAGATTGAAGCGGGAAGCAAGCTCAACCCGCTCGGCCCCATCAAGATTCCCATTGGCTCGCCGTCTTTGATTCACGGCGGCAAATCTCCTGCAAAGCTCGGCGGCTTCGCATCGCACGGCTGCGTCGGGCTGACCAGCCCGCAGGTGCAAGACTTCTCGCGCGTGCTTGCCGGTTTGAGCGGGACGCAGCTTTCTCTTGAACAGATTGCTGCCTATGCCAAGACCCCGACAGAGACAAAAGAGGTCAAGCTCAGCCACGCGGTTCCGGTCGAGTTGCGCTACGACACCATCGTGGTCGAAGACGGGCGGCTGCATATCTACCGGGACGTTTACGACCACAACACGAACACCGAGGAGAACCTGCGCGCAGTTCTCTCATCTTACGGCGTCACGCTCGAACAATTGAGCGAACAGGAGCGGACTGAAGTTTTGAACGCGCTCAAAGAGATGTCGCGCGATGCGAGGGGCAAAAGCGACGAGGTGAAGGCGAGTGGCAATTCCAACTCCTCTTCCGCATCCACACCGGAGAGTAAGGCGTCGAGCAAGAATGCAAACAGGAAATCTGAAGCTGCCAGCGGCAAAGTGACCAGTACCGTCAAAGGCAGGAAAGAGATTGTGATCGAGATCGCTGCGCTCAAGGGCAAAGGCTATCCCGCGCCGGTTGACCTCGACACGGGCAGCGGAGCGAAGAAGGCTGCCGCAACATCCACTAAAGGCAAACGTGAATAACTTATGATCACTGAGGAGACAATCATGCAACGGCTCGTCAAAATCTTTCTGCTTCCCGCGCTCGTTATGGCGTGCGCGTCTGCTGGATTCTGGAACGTGCGAGGGCAGCGCGAAGGCAAGACAAACAGGAGCGTCGAAGCCGGGAACGCATCAATCACACGATTCGGGGATGTCACGGTTTACGTCAGGGAAGATTCGCTTGCGCTGAAGAATTTAGTGCTGACTGGAATGATGAACAGTGTCATTCTCAAGGGGAACCTCGTCAACAAGACTGGCCGCTACCTGGATCAGGCGACTTTCGAGATCAAGGCTTATGACCGCAACGGGAAACTCCTGAAGGGAGTCGAAGAGAAAACCATTTTCGTCGTCAATCAACTAAGAGCGCACGCTTCCATGCCTGTCAACTCCGGCTACGGCGTCTGGCTACAGGGCATTCCTTTAGACACGATTGCGAGAATCGAGATTTCCGAAACGGGCAACGAGACAGCCGCGTTGTCTCTAATGAGAATGATACCCTTTGCCGACCATGCAGCTTTCTGGAAAGATTATTCTGAGGTAGAAGAATAGCGGGATACGTGGAATTCTCCGAATCCGCCGTGCTAGCGGCGACTGACTTTAGCCCGGCGTTTCAACGCCGGGAACATAATCGTCAACATTAAGCGGCGTCGCGTCAGCGACGGTTGAGTCGAATGGTCGCCATTCAGCCGTCGCTAACGCGACGCGGATGTCCCTGCCTTCTATTCTTTCCCGGCTTTGAAAAGCCGGGCTAAAGTCACCACGCCGCTAGCGCGGCGGATTTTATCTACACTCTTAAATAAATCAAGAACCTATGCTCGCCGCCTCGCACGAATCAAGCACAGGCGCTTCCTCTTCCGTCTCAGGCGCGCCCTTCTCTCCAAAATACGGGCGACCTGACGCGATGGCTTCAAAATATTCCGAGATGCGGTCGAGTATCTCCGTGACGGAATGCGAGTGATAGATGGTCGTGCGGAAGAGCGCGCCGCCCTGTAGCCCGCGCGTAAACTGTCCGGCGAGCTGCTTCATTTTTCCGATGGCCGCCATCTCCGGCATGTCGTCTTGCAGCATCTCGAAATATTCAAGCAGCACCGCGTGCTTCTCTTCCAGCGTCGGCTGAAAAACTTCGCGCCCCGCAATCGCATCCTCAATCTGGCGAAAAATCCAGGGATTAGCCATCGCACCGCGACCAATCAAAATCCCATCACAATTCGTCTCTCGCCACTTCTCGAAAGCGCCCTCGACCGTTGTCACATCGCCGCTTCCAGACACGGGCACGCTCACGACCTCTTTAATCTGCCTGACCAAATCCCAGTTGGCGAGTCCCTTGTAGCCCTGCTCCTTCGTGCGCCCGTGCAGGGCAATGTGCTCGACGCCGCACCTTTCGGCCAGCCGCGCCGTCTCGACCGCATTGATCGTGTGGTCGTAGTAGCCCGCGCGAATCTTGATCGTCAAGGGAATAGTGATCGCCTTCTTAATCTCTTTCAGGATTTCTTCGAGGCGCGTGTAGTCGCGCAGGAGTCCTGAACCTCCGCCGTGCTTGACCACTTTCGGCGCGGGGCAGCCGCAGTTAATGTCCAGGATGTCCGCGCCGACCTCTTCGGCCATCTCCGCCGCCATACGCATTCTCAGGGGCTGCCCGCCAAAAATCTGCACGGCGAAGGGGCGCTCCTCCTCAAAGAAACGCATCTGCCGTTTTGATTTCGGATTGTTGCGCGTCAGCCCCTCGACCGAGATGAACTCGGAAACAGTCAGGCCGACACCACCGCACTTTTTCAAGAGACGGCGAAACGAAATATCCGTCACGCCCGCCATCGGCGACAGGATGAGCGGCGGGTTGATCTCAATATCACGAATTTTGAATGGCTCGAACATTTCTGTAGCTACTTACTTTCTGCTGACAACAAGCGTCGCCACATAATCGCCCCTGTTAATCTTCTCGTCCTTCTTCCGAGACGGACTGATGCCGACCAGCTTAACATCGTATCCATCATAAAGCTGGTGCTTTGGCTCAAGGCCCGTATTGAGGTTGAGCCGGGCCGGGCGTCTTCCCCTCTTACTCAATGTCAGGATAATTTTCGCGTTCCCTGTCCAGACACACTTCACATCTACGGGGCAGCGGGAATCTTCTGCGACCGCCCCGAAGCTGATCTTCAAGCCTTCGACCGAGACCCTTTCGCCGACCTTGATCTCGAACTCCTGATTCAACGCTACCTGCTTAACATCAGTCGCGGGCTGCGCCAGCACAGTAGTTGTCAAAACAAAAAGGAGCGGGAAGATAGCCAACTTCATTTTGCGTCTCCACAGCCTTTGAAAGACTGTTTGAAAAATAGCTTAAACTGAAATCGAGTTCGCCTGTGAATCAGCTTGCTCGCCCGGTGCTTCAGGCTCAAATGGCGCAACCTGTTTCTCGCCGCTCTCAAGCTGCATCACGATGCGCGCATACTGCGCCGCCTGCCTAGATGCTGTGCGCGCCAGTCCAATGTCGCCCCGGCTCATCGCATCGAGCGCCGCATCGCCAAACGACTGCGCCGTTGCGCGGTACTGTTTGATCTGTTCCAGTTCGTGTTCATCCATTTGTGTTCACCCGTAACTTACCTGAAACACTCAACGAGTTTCTTGCTGTCTATTGACACAGTACGGAAAGTTCCTCTAGCTTCTTCGGAGAAGGCACGCTCAGGATTATAACAATGCAACACAGGCTCATCCAATCGGTCGGCATCGCATGGACGATTCTCTTCGCCGTGTTCGTCATCTGGATTTATGCGACCGAGCCGCGCACTTTCAAGGAAGTCACGGCGAGCGCGCAAGCTGCCACCGGCACTTACGAGATAGATCAGGGCAGATTCAATGCTGCGCTGGACATGTTCCATCGTGAGCAGTTTCGCGCGGCGCGCGGGGAATGGGACCTGGCCGATCCGGGCCACAAAGACGCGCGCACGCAATTCTACATCGCTTACGCTTTCTACCGCGAAGGCTGGGGCCGTGTTTACTACGACACAGACCTTTTCAAGCAGGGGCTTGAGGCCGTCAACCGCGCCATTAGTCTCGCGCCCGAAGGCACATTAGTCGTTGACGACCCGGACCTGCAAATGCACACGGCTGCCGAACTCAAAGCGGAGATCGAACAGGGAATAGAGCACTCCCTGGGCGACCTCAACCCGTTCAAGATTTTTCGTAAACGCAAATGAACGCTAAAGACCGCTCCAGAAATCGCGCCCTCTTGCGCTTCATCCTCCTGCCGATGATCTTCCTGACGGTGGCGCTTCTGGGCGGGCTGCGGATTGATGTTGACACACACGCCTTCGTCTTCGTTCCGCCGCCTCTAATCACGCTCATCCTCTCCGTGCTCTTGATGATTCTCTTCGTGCGCGGCCACGCTATAGAGTTGAGGCAGTGGGTCAGTAGCGATCAGCCGACGATTACGAACGTCTCACACGTGCTCACCTTGCTCACGCTCTATTTCGCTTCGGCGCAGGCGTTCAACTCCGTGCTGCCTGAGCGCGGCATGCTCTTCTGGCTCTTCTCCTTCTTTTTCCTGTGGACGCTCTGGAACAACCAGTTCTCCTCGTTCGATGCGCGCAGGCTTCTGCGTAGCCTGGCGGTTCTCTTCGGAACGGCATTCTTCCTGAAACACATGTTTCTGGCGAGTCTTTTTTCACCCGAAGGCGGATGGGCCAAGAAGCTGGCGGGCTTCCTGCTCGAAGTCGGAACTTTCGGCACGCTCGACTTTCAGGTGTTCGCGCCAGCCACCGGCTACATCTCTTTCTTCACACTCGCGCTCTACGTCGGAGGTTTGATCCTGCTCACGCCCTCGCCCGAACCCGAAGAGATGAAGGCGCGCCACCTCATACGCGCCTATCAGAATCTTCCCGCACTTGAGCGCATGACCGTGCGCGAAGCGATCATGGATACACAGTCCGCGTCAAATGGAAGTCAGGAAGCAATAATGAGAATAGACACGGTCGAAATTACCGGCGAGCTAATAGACGCTCCGTCAGAAGAGACACTCATCACGCGAAAACCGGATGGTTCATAGTCGAGTTGAGTGTTTGAGCGCAGTAAGTTTTCAACGCAGAGGACGCGGAGGGTCGCAGAGGATAGACAGAATTTTGAAATAGCAGATAACAGATTTGAGATTTCAAATCAGATTTTTAATCGAGCGGGTCTTCTGTCAAGATTACGTCACTCAAAATCTCGTAGAGGCTGGAAGCATCGCTTCTGGAAGTCTGGCGTGTGGCGGGCAAGGTGAGAACGCGCACGTTGAGCAGATGATTGCGACGGCGCAGACTAATCTCATCTCGGACGCGAACCGCGCGCGAGGATTTGGCAGGCGCGCCGTTGACTGAAACCAGGCCCGCATCGCACAGAGCCTGCGCCACCGTCCGCCTCGGACTCAACCGACTCGCTTTGAGAAATAGATCAAGACGCATGAAAACAGTGACAAGTGACGAGTGACAAGTGACGAGTTAAAGACTTCTTGCTCGTCACTCGTCACTCGTCACTTGTCACTGTCTTTACGGTTTCTTGCTGCCGTTAGCTTCCGATTTGGTGGGGGTAGCGGTTGAGCGGGCCGTTCCCTTTGACGGAGCATCTACGGAGAGCAGCGGCCCGACTGTTGATTGATACTCAGGCGCAAGCTTGATGTAGGCATCTCTGCGCAAGGTCTTCATGTACTCATCGCGCGCTTTGTCGCGGCGTTCGACCGTGATGGCTTCGCGCACCTTGTCCTCGTCGTATGCTAAGGGATCGCTGGCGGGCGTTCTCGCGTCAACGCGCAGAATCTGGTAGCCCTCGTCGGAGCGAATCAGGTCTGTGACGCCGCCCACATTCACGTTCTTGATGGCGACGGCAAATTCGCTCTTCAAATCCTGCAAGACGAACGTGCCGACCACGCCCCCATTCTGGGTTGCGAGGCGACTACCATCAGGGCCTAATCGTTCGGAGTTGGCCGAGGCGAGAGTCTTGAAGTCCGCGCCTGCGCGCAACTGCGTGAGAAGCTGTGTGGCGCGCGCGCGCACTTCCGCTTCGGGCTTTCCGGCCAGACTCACGAAGATTTCAGAAAGGGTGACGACCTCCGGCTTGCGGAATTTGTCGCGGTTCGTCTCATAGTATTTCTTCGTCTCTTCCGGTCTCAGGTTGTAAAAAATCTTCGCGTCCACCTCGCGTGACAACACAGCGTTCTTCATAAACTGCGTTCTCAGCGTCTGGCGAATCGAGGCGGGGTCTATCCCTTCGCGCCGCATCGCCTCTTCCATCTCCACGATGGTCTTAAAATTCTGCTGGTTCATGACCCTGAGCATCTCGCGGTTGACTTCCGTTTCGACATCTTCAGTCATACTCAGCTCTTTGCCTTTTTGCACGAGCAGCAGTTCGTTGACGAGGCTGGCGATAATTTCGGGCTGGCGGCGCGTGACCTCTTCGTTGGCCTTCTGCTCGGTCGCGCCCTGCTGCTTGAAAGCTTCTATCGCATCCTTCATCTCGCGCTTGAGCGTCGAGAGCATGATGACATCGCTGTTGACCTGCGCGATCACCGAATCAATCACAATCGGCTCGCCCTCCTGCGCCAACACCCTGGCCGCGCTGCCCTGACCTAAAGTCAAAACCGCAGCGACAAACAATGCCCGCGCGAAGATAGATAATTTTAATCTCACAGTTTTTATACTCCTATAATTATTGGTCAGTGGTCAGCTAAAACTGATTAATGACTACTGACGCGATGCTCAAGTTTTCAAGCTCCGTCAGGAGCGACTGACAATAGCCCAGCAATTTATTGCTGGGAATAGAACGGGAATAAGATTCCAGTCCCGTAGGGACGATTGAATCTTTCAGCCGTCCCGACGGGACTGGGTTCAATCTTTCGTTATCTTTCCCAGCAATAAATTGCTGGGCTACTTTCGATTGTCCCTAACGGGACATTACCTGCGCATCGCGCCACTGACCACTGACGACTGCGCATTCTAATCTTCCGCCCTGATTTCCAGCAACACGCCGCGAGCGGTTTCAAGCACTGTGTTCATCTCTTTTTCATCAAGCTCGATACGCAAAATCCCGCTTGGCGTAAAACTCGCGCCCTCGCGCTTGCCGACCAGAGCCATCAACTTCTCAGGCGCAACGCGCGCCTTCTCACCCAGCTTAATCACAATGCCTGTGTGTGTCCGGTCAATCGAAACCGCGCCAACCTCTTCCGCCACGCGGCGAACCCCGGCATACTCAAACAACCTTTCGACCGATTCGGGAATGCGCCCGTAGCGGTCCTGCGTTTCAACCAGGATGTCGCGCAACGTCTCTTCATCTCGCGCCGACGAGACGCGCTTGTAGGTTCTGAGGCGCTGTCCCATGTCAGAGATGTAGTCTTCGGGAATCGCCACGTCAACTCCGAGGTTGATCGAAACGCTCGTCTCATCCTCGACCGCTTCGCCCCTCAATTCCGCGACCGTGCGCTCCAGCATCTGCGTGTAAAGATCAAAGCCGAGGGCATCCATGTGGCCCGACTGTTGGCCGCCCAAGAGATTCCCCGCGCCGCGCAGTTCAAGGTCGAGCGCCGCGATGCGAAAGCCCGCGCCGAGGTCTGAGAACTCGCGTATGGCTGCCAGGCGGCGGCGCGCAATCGGCGAGAGACCCTGCTCCGAAGGAATCAATAAATAGGCGTAAGCGCGGCGATTTGAGCGACCCACCCGACCGCGCAATTGATAGAGCTGCGAAAGCCCGTAAGCGTCGGCGCGGTTTATGATGATAGTATTGGCGCGCGGGATGTCTATGCCGTTCTCGATGATGGTCGTCGCAACGAGAACATCATACTTATAGTCAACGAAATCGAGCATCACCTGCTCCATCTCTTTTTCGTTCATCTGCCCGTGAGCGACTGCGAGGCGTGCCTGCGGCACAAGCCTTTGGACGAGCGCGGCGATGGTCTCAATGGACTCGACGCGATTGTGTATGAAGAAGACCTGGCCGCCGCGCGCCAGCTCCAACTCGACGGCAGACTTGACGACGGATTCCGAAAACTGCACGACCTGCGTTTGAATCGCCAGGCGGTCGCGCGGCGGAGTCTCTATCAAAGACATGTCGCGCAAGCCCATCAAAGACATGTTGAGCGTGCGCGGAATCGGCGTGGCCGAGAGCGTCAACACGTCAACCTTCTTCTTCAACTGCTTCAAACGCTCCTTGTGCGCCACACCAAACCGCTGCTCTTCATCAACCACGACCAGACCCAGATCACGAAAGCGCACGTCCTTTGAAAGTATCCTGTGCGTGCCGATGATAATGTCAATCTCGCCCGCCTCAACGCGCTTGACGACATCCTTCTGTTCCTTCAGAGAGCGAAAGCGAGAGAGCAGTTCGACACGCACGGGGAACGCGGCAAAGCGCGTTCGGAAAGTCTCGAAGTGCTGGTAGGCGAGCACTGTGGTCGGCGTCAGCACAGCCGCCTGCTTGCCTTCCATCACGGCCTTGAACGCGGCGCGCATCGCAACTTCAGTCTTGCCGTAACCGACATCGCCGCACAGCAGGCGATCCATCGGCACAGCCTCTTCCATATCGCGCTTCACGTCTTCAATCGCCGTCTCCTGATCCGGCGTTAAGACATACTCGAAGCCTCCTTCAAACTCGCTCTGCCAGGGCGAGTCGCCCGCGTAGGCAAAGCCGCCGACAAGTTTTCTTTCCGCATAGAGACGCAAAAGCTCGTCGGCCATGTCGCGCATCGCGCGCTTGGCTTTCGCCTTCGTCTTATGCCAGCCCAATCCCCCCAGGCGATCAAGGTTTGGCTGTCCCCCCTCGGCGCTCGAATATCTCTGCACGAGATCGAGCCGCTCGACCGGCACATACAGCTTCGCGTCGTCCGCGTAATAAAGCAGCATGAACTCGCCGCGCTTGCCGGGGCCTAGGTCGAGCATCTGCAAACCGCCGAAGCGAGCGATGCCGTGATCCACGTGAACAACGTAATCATTAACTTTGAGGTCGCGGAAGTCAGAGAGAAACGCAGCCGTCTTCGACTTTCGCCGTTTGACTTTCTCCTGCTTACTTTCCGCGCGAAGCTGAACGTTGCTCGCTTCATCAAAGAGATCGCTCTCGACGTGAACTATCAAGCCAGCCTGCGGCAACTCGAAGCCGCCCGACAGACGACCCACCGTCACAAACACGCCGCCCGCTCTCACATCAATCGCGCTCGCAGCCCTGTCGCCGCTCAACGAAACGCGAGCCTGCACATCATAGTCCGCCAGAATTTCCGCCACGCGCTCGGCCATGCCCGGACTGTTCATCACAAACAGCAGCTCTGCGCTCCGCTCTTGTACGACGCGCCTCGCATCGCTTGCCAACTCCGGCAGCCGCCCGTGATAACGCCTCACGGATTGAGCGCGCCACTCAACTTCTTCCGCCACCTCAACCGCCGGAAAAAGAAACAACGGTTGGCCGCCCCCGCGCATACGTCCGATCTGTATCTCAGGCTGCTCCGCATCAACAGCGAATCTTTCATCCACAACCGCCGCTGCGCGTCCCAGTGTTCGCAGCTCAAGCCTTTTGACTTTGCCCAACTGCTCGCGCAACTCTTCCACCGTCAGATACCACTCACCGGGACGCAGCCCAAGCTCGTCCTCGCTTTCGGTCTCCGCATAACGCGCTTCGAGCGTTTCATAAACACTGCCCAAATAAGTCTCAACGCTCGCTGGCTCGTCAACCACGAACACCACATCTTTCAGGTAATCGAACACGCTTGCTTTCCGCTCATACAGAATCGAGATTAACCACTCCCAACCGGCAAACGTCTCACCCTCGTCCGCATACACGGTTCGATCACGGAGCGCACGCGCATACCTCTCATCGCTCCAACGCTCACGCGCGGCCTCCGCCCACAAACGAAAATCATCAGCCGCGACCATCAACTCGCGCATCGGCGCGATCTCGACTTCCGTTAATTGCGCGGTCGAAAGCTGAGTCTCAGGATCAAACTCGCGTATGGAATCAACCGTGTCGCCGAAAAACTCCACGCGCACCGGAGATGTTCTACCAGGCGACCACACATCAAGTATGCCGCCGCGTATCGAAAACTCTCCGACCGCGCCCACAGGGTCTTCGCGCACGTAGCCCGAAGCGACCAGCTTTTCAACCAACTCCTCCGGCGCATAATCCTCGTCGCGTTTCAAAACTGCTCCGGCACGCGCAACCTCTTCCGGCGGGAGTGTGCGACGAGCCAGCGCACGCGCCGTCAATAACACGAAATCCTGTTCACGGCTTGCCAGCCGCCACAACGTCAGAGCGCGCTGCTCCAGAGTCTCCGCGTGCGGCGACGCGCCCGCATAAGGGTCTGATTCCGAAGAGGGCAGCGTCAACACAGTCTCATCACACACGCTCACCCCGCGCAGCGCGCAATACCAGAAGCGCACATCGCGCTCCCAAGCCTCCAGATCACGATTCGCCTGCGTGACCACGGCAAAGCATTTTCCAACCTCATGCTGCAACGCAGCCAACACCAGGGCACGCGCAGGATTCGCCGCCAACCCGCTCACAGAAATCACACGTGCCCCACCACGCAACTCCGCCACGAGCCGCGCATACTCCTCGCCCTCAACGACACGCCGCAAGACACCTTGCAGAACCGATGCTGACTGAACCGTGCTACTCATATCTCAACAGTCTGGAGTCTGGAGTCTGGAGTCAAAAGCCAGAAAGCAGGTCTTTGCTTTTGACTCCAGACTTCAGACTCCAGACTCCAGACTCTTTTTGATTCTTTCTATGATCGAACTCGTCGAAGCTCCCTCGACAAACGGGAGCGCCATGACGCGACCGCCTGCGGCTTCGACCTCTTCGCGCCCGTGAATTTCGTCTGGTTGGTAGTCGCCGCCTTTGACGAGTATGTTGGGCAAAACTTCTGCGATGAGAGAGCGCGGGCTGATGTCGTCAAAGATAGTCACGTAATCAACCGCGCCGAGGGCTGCCAGCATTTCGGCACGCTCCTGCTCTTTCATGATGGGACGCAGCGCGCCTTTCAACTCTCGCACGGAGCGGTCGCTGTTGATGGCGACTACGAGCGCATCGCCAAGCGAGCGAGCGCGCTGTAAATATCGAACGTGGCCGACGTGCAGGATGTCGAAGCAGCCGTTGGTAAAGACCAGCCGTTTGCCCAGGCCACGCAACCGCTCACGCTCCGCGCGGAGTTCATCTCTCGAAACTATTTTTCCGCTCATTTAATATGGAAATGCTAACACGCCGCGCCCGGCATCAGTAAATGCCCGGCACTATCCGCCAGGGCGTGCGCCGCCCGTAATCAATCCACTCCGCGCCGAACTCGCTCACCAGCACACGCTCCTCATGCCTGATACGCCTGATGAGAAAGGCGAGCAGCCCCAGCCACGCGGCCAATCCAAACAGGCTGCGAAAGACCAGCGTCCAACCGAGGGAGCGAACAAGCAGCCCCGTGTAGCTCGGATGGCGGACGTACCCGTAAATATTATCGGTGACGAGACGATGACCCTTTTGAATCGTCAGGAAGATGCTGAAGAAGCGGCCCAGGTAAACGAACGCCCACGTGCGAAGCGCAACGCCTGTGATGAAGAGCGCCAGCCCCGCATAGCGCAGAGCGTCAGATTCCGGCAGCACAAGCACATTGCGACGGTCGCAATATGGAACGATCCAGTAGCAGATGAAGAAGCCTAGCTCCAACAGTGCGAGTGTTCGCCACTGACCGGGCACGGAGCGCTGGCCCTTGTTGACACGCTCGCTCTTGCCCCAGATGGTGATGAACGGCACGAGGAGCAGCACGATAATCATTCCTGCACGCGCGCCGTGCGCCATAAATCCGCGCACGTTTCCCCACGCAAGCAGCATCAAAGCAGCCTCAAACGCGCACAGTAGATAATCCATCACGAAACGTTTCAGACTCGGAAGTCTCATTCGTAAATGGTAAATCGTGAATCGTAAATCGTAAACAGAAAAGCCGCTCGTCTTTACGATTCACGATTTACCATTTACGATACTTTTATGAGCACTCCATTCGACAAGATTATTGAAGATAACGATCAGACGCGCGCACGCAGAGAGCACCTTGAAGAGTTGCGTAAGCTGGTCGGCAACGTCTATCCGAACAAGTTTGAGCGCAGCCGCGTGTGTGGCGTGGAAGACACGATCACGGCGATTATCGAGAATTTCCGAAAACACGAGCCTGTAGTGAAGGAAGGCGAGCGCCCCGCGCAGGATGTGCTTGAGAGCGCGAACGCAGAGTTGAATAAGTTAGAAGTTCGCATCAGCGGGCGCATCAGCAGTCCGCCGCGCGTGATGGGCAAGGCTGCGTTCGTGCATCTCTCGGATGGCGTCTCGCGCCTACAGATTTATGTTCGCAAGGCCGATGTCAAAGGCATTCACAACGACGACGGCGCGCCCATTGAAGAAGGCTGGGAGCTTTTCAACCTGCTCGATCACGGCGACTTCATAGGCGTCAACGGCTATCTCTTTATCACCAAGACGGGCGAGCTATCGGTTCACGTCCGCGAGTTGCAGTTTCTAGCCAAAGCCATGCTGCCGATGCCCGACAAGCTGCATGGGCTAACAGACCCGGAGATTCGCCAACGCCAACGCTACGCGGATTTGATTGCGGGAAGTCTGAAGGTTGATAAGAGCGAAGACGTAGAGAACGAATCAGCTTCACGCGAGCTAAGCTCGCGTGAAGTCTTCGAGCGCCGCTCTCGTGTCATCCGCGAGATGCGCCGCTACCTGGACGATCACGGCTACATCGAAGTCGAAACCCCGATGCTCACAGCAAAAGCTACGGGCGCAGCCGCCAAGCCCTTCGAGACATATCACAACGCGCTTGGCATTAAACTCTACGCGCGTATCGCGCCCGAACTCTACCTCAAGCGCCTCGTCGTCGGCGGCTTCGAGAAGGTCTATGAACTCAACCGCAATTTTCGGAACGAAGGCATAGACCGCACACACAACCCCGAATTCACGATGCTTGAGTTTTACTGCGCGTACATGGACGTGAACGGGATGATGGATTTTTGCGAGGAGATGATTCGCTCAACCGTTTACAGAGCAATAGGCCAAACTTACGTGCGGTATATTGGGCGTAAGGTTGATTACGTCGAAAGGGCTGAGGGACAGGATCGCTTTGTGGGAAGCGAAGTCGAACAAGAAATTGATTTCTCAAAGCCGTTTCATCGTTTTACTATGAAAGAGGCTATTGTTAATTATTGGCCTAAAGAAGATCGAGTGCTTGGCGGAGAGATATTTGATGTGAGTTGGTTGGAACAGCTACCGAGACTGCGTACTCTTACGGATTTTTTCAATTATCGCCTCGCCGACAAACTCCTAGCGCGCAAGGACTGGGACAGAGCATTTGCTGAACAAAAATGGAATACCTTCCGTGAAGTCAATGAGGTGGAGAGTTATTCACGAGGTAATCCTAACGAACCTCCAGAGGCCGAAGCAGCGCGCTTAGTAGTAGCTATGTTTGAGCATGTGGCGGAGCTTGATTTAATTCATCCAACATTCATCACGGATTTTCCTAAACCTATCTCCCCACTCTCGAAAGCGTCACCTACTAATCCGGCAATCGCCGAACGCTTTGAGCTTTTTATCGCAGGCTTGGAATGCGCTAACGGCTTCTCGGAGTTGAATGATCCGAAGGAACAGTACGACCGTTTTCTCGAACAGGCGCAGGCCAGGGAGCGCGGCGATGAAGAGGCGATGGTGTTGGATGAGGATTACATCCGCGCGCTCTCTTACGGGATGCCGCCCGCTGCCGGAATCGGCATCGGTATTGATCGCCTCGTCATGCTCCTGACAAACAAGCGTTCAATCCGCGACGTGATTCTCTTCCCGCACATGCGACCTGAAAGGAAGGCGGAGGAGTCAAAGGACGAGGCGGGCGAAGAGACTTAAGAAGCTGTCTGCCAGCAAAGCCCCGAAGGGGCGCAATGTAATAGCCTGGGGCAACGCCCCAGGCAACCGGGCGTGATCTTATACCAAGCCCCAACGGGGCGAAATAATCGTTGCGAGTATCAAACATGCCGCAATCTCTATCCTCCATCCTCATTCACCTAGTCTTCAGCACCAAACATCGTGAGCCTTTGATTACACTGAGTATTGAGTCGGAGCTACATTCTTACCTGGCAGCAATCTTTCGTGAATATAATTCGCCTGCCATCTCTATCAACGGGACTACGAATCATGTGCATATGCTATTTGCCCTCTCGCGCACGGTAACAATCGCAGACCTCGTGGAAGAAGTTAAGAAACGATCATCAAAGTGGATTAAACCGAAAGGCATTGAGTTTAGAAACTTTCAATGGCAAACAGGCTATGGGGCCTTCTCCATCGGGCAATCGAATATTGCTGCTTTGAAGAAGTACATCGCGGGTCAGAAGGAACATCATCGTCATAGATCGTTTGAAGAAGAGTATCGAAACTTTCTTGAAAAATATGGCGTGGCCTATGATGAGAAGTATCTATGGGATTGAGCCTTTTATTCCGCCCTTTCAGGGCTTGATGAACCAACCTGCAACACTGACCTGTGGCGTTGCCACAGGCTATTATATTGCGCCCCTTCGGGGCTTTTCAGATTCTGGCTTTGCCTCTGCGAATTTTGAATTCGTAAGAGATTCTGTAAAAGAAAAGGGCAGGCTTATAATGCGCCCGCCCCTTCAGATTTTATTTCAGTTAGCTGCTTCCTTATTCGCTGGTGTTTCCTGGTGAAAGATATTCAGCCATTGTCCGCCGCGCCTTACATAGACGGAGCTACCGTAGATGGGACTCGGCCCGGCCTCGCCATGACAGGTGTAGTCCTGCGTGGCTTTGAAGGTTAGGAGGGCTGAGGTCGCATCAATCATCGTCACCTTGAAGTCTGACAATGCATAGCCCTTGATCTCGCAAGGCATGATGGCGATGTCTTTAATCACTCCGGCTTTCGTTTCTATTCCTGTATCGCCGACCATCACAGCATCTGCGGAGAGTCCCTTTTCAAACGCCGCAGTGTTCTTAGTCTTCCATGCTTCCCATAACGCTGTCTCTTTAGCGGCGAGCGCCTTCTCAAGAGAGGCTGCGCCCCCCTTAGAGTTCTTGCCTGTCTGGGCGTAGCACACAGAGACAGAGAGAAGCAGGGCAACTAAGAGAAGCGTTAGATGCTTTTTCATGGTGTAGCTCCTTTCAAGATTGGGATTGTGTAGCCGGAAAAGCTCCGGTCCTACTTGCAAACCCTGGGTAGGCGCAGTCCTTCTACTATTCAATTTATCAAATGTCAATAAAAAGGGTCGCTCATCACGAGCGACCCTTTTGACTGCGGAGTTCCGACTCAAGCTTTACCAAATCTGGCAACGCTCGGCTCTCACCATTGCATCGCCCGGCTTACAATTGAAGGCTTGAGCGAACATGGGCATGTTCGAGAGCGGGCCGTTGACGCGGAAGCGCGCCAGCGGGTGCGGGTCGGTTTTGGTTAACAGGCGCGCGGCTTCGGGGCGCACGTTGCTCGCCCAGACCTGTGCCCAGCCGAGGAAGAAACGCTGCTCCGGTGTGAAGCCGTCAATAGTCTTCGGACGCGGTTTGCCTTGCAGAGACTTCTGGTAGGCTGCGTATGCGACCGTTAGCCCGCCGAGGTCTGCGACCGATTCACCGACGACGAGCTTCCCGTTCTGATGCAGCCCCGGCTCGACTTCATAAGAGTCGAACTGCTTGACTACGCAGTCCGTGCGATCTGTAAACTTCTTGAAGTCTTCGGGCGTCCACCACATCACGAGGTTGCCGTCGGCGTCAAACTTCGCGCCCTGATCGTCGAACCCGTGCGTCATCTCATGGCCGATGGCTGCGCCGATGCCGCCGTAGTTGAAGGCGTCATCCGCATTCGGGTCGTAGAAAGGCGGTTGAAGAATGCCCGCCGGAAGAGTGATAGCGTTCAGCGAAGAACTGTAGGAAGCGTTGACTGTCGGCGGCGACATGCCCCACTCAGTACGATCAACAGGCTTATTGAGCCTGCCAAGATTGTATTTGAACTCGAACTCACCGGCTGAGACTGTATTGTTGTAGAGAGGGCCGCGATTGACCTGGAGCGCCTCGTAGCTGCGCCACTTGTCAGGGAAGCCGACCTTGCGAACGAAAGCATCGAGCTTGGCGATGGCGCGCTGGCGCGTCTGGTCTGACATCCAGCTCAGCGTCGTCAAATCTTCGCGCAAGGCTTCGATCAGGTTCTTGACCATCCCCGCCGCACGCGCTCTGGCTTTCGGCGTAAAAGTTTTTTCGACGTAAAGCTGGCCGAGCGCCTCGCCCATCACGCGGTCTGTGGCGGAGACGCAACGCTTCCAGCGCGGCAGAATCTCCTTCGTGCCTTGCAGGAACTTGCCGTTGAACTCGAAGCTTTCATCAACAAACTTGGATGAGAGCGACGAGGACGCGGCGTTGACCAGATGCCAGCGCAGATACGTTTTCCAATCCGCGACGGGAACGTCCGTCAGGAGCTTGTCTGCTGCCTTGAAGAAGTCCGGCTGGCCGACATTAACCTTACCGATTTCCGGGAGACCGACGTTGCGGAAGTAACGCCCCCAGTCGAAGTGCGGCGTCAATTCCAGAAGCTGCGCCTTGATCATCGGGTGATAGTTGGCTTCCGGGTCGCGGCGCTGCACGCGCGTCGAAGAGTTTTCGGCCAGCTTCGTTTCGATATTCATCACGGTCTTGGCTTCGGCGGCGGCGCGGTCTGCGTCATCGCCCATCAACTCAAACGTGCGCGCGACGTGCTTGATGTACGCATCACGAGTCAGCTTCGACTTGGCATCATCACTCGTGTAGTAGTCGCGGTCGGGAAGTCCAAGCCCTCCCTGAGCGGTCTGCGCGATATAAGACTTTGAGTCCTTGAAGTCTTGCGCGACGCCAAAGCCGAAGACCGCCGGAATCCTGTGCGAGTGGAGGCGCGCGATCTCGTCTTCGAGGCTGAGGGTGTCGCTGATCGAATCTATGCGCTTGAGTTCATCTGCGAGCGGGCTGATGCCTTCGCTCTCGATTTTCTGCTCGTCCATGCAGCTTCCATAAAAGTCCGCGAGCTTCTGCTCGTTGCCTTTGGCGAGAGTCTTCTTCTTCATCAACCCTTCTAGAAGATCGTGCAGAACACTTTGATTCTGCTCGTTAAGCACCTGGAATCTGCCCCACGTCGGGTAAGCTGGGGGCACCTGGTTCTTCGTTATCCAACCGCCGTTGGCGAATTGATTGAAATCCTGGCAGGCATTGGCGGCTCGATCCAGGTTGGCGGGGTCGAAGCCGGAGTTGAGAGCTTTTTGAGGAGAATCAACGAATAACCCTAACGGGTCCGAATCCACTTCAGTGAACGCAGCGCGGCTCATCCGGCTGGCCGTCAGAGAAAGGGCAATCAACGCGAGGGACAACACGATCAAGAACGCTCGTCGGCGCAAGAGACTCATAGCAGAATCCTCCTCAGAGAAATTGTTGGCTTGAATTGCAGCGGGGTACGGGAGGAATCTTATCAGTTAAAAATTAAAAATGTAAAATGCAAAAGGGAAGAAAGAGGAGTGAACCTCTCATCTTCCCTTTTGCATTTTACATTTTTAATTTTTAATTTTTCGTCGCGCTGATCTTCTCGCGTAGTTGCGTGAGGCGTTCGCTTGACCATTCGGGGACGCTGCCCCTGAGTTGGCTGATGCGAACGTATGCTTCCATCGCCACGAGCGCAGCCGCCGTGTTGCCCTCTTTCTCCCGCACGCGGCTCACGTCCAGAAGAAATTGCGGATTGGAGTCGCCAAAAATCGCGGCTGCTTTCTCATAAGCTTCAGCCGCGAGGCTCAGTTGCCCGACCGCCTCATACTGCCGACCGAGATGATAATAGGCGATGGGATAACGCGCGCCTTCGCGGTTGGTGAGCATCGTCAGAGTCGCGGCAGCTTCGTCGTAACGCTTCATGGCGCTTAAGACGAAACTGAGTTCCAGATTCGCAGGCGGGAGAAAGCCGCCGTTGAGCGAGAGCGCGCGACGATAAAACTTGACCGCTTCATCACTGCGTCCATCCTCGCGCGCCCCACGCGCACGCTGCAACACATCATACGTCTCACGATCAACCTTCAGCGGTCGCAAACTTGCCGACGCCTGCTTACCACCATCAGATTTACCGCTCTCCGTCTTACGACCTTTGACGCCGGAGCCTGTGTTTTCTGACGAAAGATCGCTGACGCTATCGCGCGTGACAGTGATTGCGGCAGAACTGCTACGTGTTACCGGCGTATTGACGCCTGCGCCATTCGCAGTTGATGTGGCCTCCGATTTCGCAGGCTCGCTCACACCGCCGCCAAAGAGAATCTCACGCCGCGCACCTGCCAGATCATCGGTCGGCCCATGCCGTGTGATGAAAGTATCCAGCACGGCAAGGCCGCGCTCCGGGTTGCCGTCTTCCGCAAGGGCGCGAGCCAGCGCAATCGCGGCGTCCGCATGTTCTGGCTGGACGACGAGCGCGCGGGTCCATTCGCGTATCGCCAGATCAGCCTCGCCGCGCATGGAGTAGAGTCGTCCCAGATTGTAGCTCGCTTCGCCGTAACGAAAATTCTCCTGCCTGAGCGCAGAAAGGAGCGCTTCCTGCGCTTCGTCCCAGCGTCCCTGTCTCAAGAGCACGACGCCCAGATTGTTCAGAGCGCGTGCGTAGTTGCCATGACGCTGCTTGATGGCTTTGCGATATGCCTCTATCGCCGTGTCCGTATCGCCGAGTCGCGCGAGCGCATTGCCTAGATTGTAGAAGCCTATGGGGTCGAGCCTTTCGGCGCGCGACCATGCGCGCAAGTCCTCTATGGCTTCGCTCTTTTTATTGAGCGCGACGAGATAATCAACGAGCGTGCGTTGAAGGCGATTGCGTTCAGCGTCCGTCTTCGCATCTTCGATCTCTGAGCGCAGAGCGTTGAGACGATCCACAGACTTGCCGACCGCGAGTGGAGGATCATCCACGCTCACATCCCCATCGCTCCTGGCAGAATTTTCGCCCGGCTCGCTTGAGGTCTCTGCGACACGGCGCGAGCGCGTCTTTTCCGTAGCAGCAGGCGCGGCTGCGTTGCTTACGCCGCCGGACGCCGTAGGCTTAGTCGTCAAATCGTTCTGAGCCTGCGCTGAGGCCACACAGAAGACGAGCGCGAGCGACAGGCTTAAAAGGCGCAACGCACGGCCACGCACAGAGCGTTTGTTAATCTCAGAGCAATTCGAGATCGGCATATCAGCTTTCATTTCTTTCTCCAAAACTTATAGCTCAAGCCTGAGAGTTAACCGCAGATGAACGCAGATGGACGCAGATCAGAAATGATTGAATTAGTGTTCATCCGTGCGCATCTGTGGTTTCTTCTTCACTGTTGTCTTTTCAAAACAGGTCGTTGCGGCGTTGTCGAGTCGGGCGTGTAGCTCAGGATCGTGCCGCCGAAGCCGACGGCCCAGCCGCGTGTGCGCCCGACAAAGCAGAGGCGTTCGAGCGCGTGCGTGGTGCCGCTCGGCTCAACCCTCCAGTGTGCGCCGCCGTCCGTAGTGTGAATCAAAGTTCCCTGCGCGCCCACAGCCCATCCTTCAAACTCATCAAGGAACTTCACGTCCGAGAGGTCGGAGGCGACGTTTGAAACCTGTGCGGCCCAAGTTCGTCCGCCATCGCGTGTGGCAAACACACGCCCCTCTGCGCCGACAGCCCAACCCTTCCTTTTATCAACGAAAGACGCTGCGGTGAAGCGCACGCGCACGGCCTCCGCGTTATTATTGGAAACAGGCGCGAGGCCAAGAAGCGCGCCCGTGTGCCAGGTTTCGCCGCCATCGCTTGTCTGCAAGAGAGTCGCGCCCGCGCCCACGAGCCACCCTTGCTCGGCATTCAAAAACCACCCGCCAAGCAGAAGGTATCTGGTCGGCACGCGCTGGCGTTCCCAGTTTGCGCCGCCGTCGCGCGTCGTGTAGAGCGCGCCCGCTTCGCCAAATGCCCAGCCGCGTCCTTCGCTCGTGAAGAGCGCGCGCACCAGCCGCGCGTCCACATCCTTGCCGATGACGTTGACCTTCTTCCACGTCACGCCGCCGTCCGCCGTGCGCAAGAGATAAGTGCGCGGCTCATCATTCGTCTTGAGATCGTAGATGCTGCGCTCGCAGACGAGCCAGCCGTTCCGCTCGTCAGAGAAGTAAACGTCGTGCAAAGCGTCTTCCGCCGGGCGTGGAAGAGCGCGCCAGACTTTCCCTCCGTCCGTCGTTGACAGCAACACGCCGCTTCCCCCAACAGCCCATCCTCGATTCTCATCCAAAAAATAGACCGCGTGCAGCCACGAGAGAGCGCCTGAACGTTGAGCCGTCCAAGCACCGGCAGCGTTTGCCAAAGACGAACAAACAAAAAGGAAGAGAAGAACTGTTAGCAGTAGGCAGTTGGCAGTTGGCAGTAATCGGCGCACGGTGCGCCCGCATCGCTTTCTGCCAACTGCCAACTGCCTACTGCTAACTATTTTCATTGCGAGGCGCGCTCCGCCGCTTGTGCTGCGTCGCGGCGCGTGGCCGAGAGATGACGCAGCATGACGAGCACGGGTGTCACGTCGCGTCCCAGGACGAAAGCTTGTTGAGCTGCGGTGGTGATTGATTGGACGGGTTCGGGCGCGATTGTTTCTCCGGCGCACTCAGCGCAGACGTTGTTGCCGTAGAGTTTTTTCAAAAGCAGGTGCGCGTCCGCTTTGCCGACCAGGGAGAGAATGTCAGCGGGCGGAATGTTCAGCCCGTCGGCGAGGCGCAAGGCGCTTTCCAGGTTGACCGTAGTAATGACGGAGGACTGCAACTTGGAGAGCAAGCCTTGGTCGAACCCCGTCTGCCGACAAAAATCCACTTGCTTGAGGCCAAGCTGATTGAGCCGATCCGTGATGAATCGGGCCAGCGTCGTTGTCGGATACACAGAAATCTTACTCATCAGTTTCTCCTGAAATGATGAATGATGAATTAAAGACAAAAGCTTTTCAGTTCATCATTCATCGTTCATTCTTTCTTACCATCCGCCGCCGGTGAAGATGCGCGCGAAGCTGAGGATCGGAATCATCTTCATAACTTTGTCTAAAATCTTCAGCTTGTTGCCGGGCACGATGACCTGATCGCCCGGTGAAAGGAAGGCCATCTCTTTGGCTTGACCTCTCTCGATCTTCTTGACGTTGACGTAAATCGGTCGCACGTTGCCGTCAGCCTGCTGGCGCAGGATGACGACCTTCGATTTGTCGCCCGTTTCGAGCACGCCGCCAGCCATTGCGAGAGCTTCCGTGATGCTGTAGCGGCGCGTCATCGTCCTGACACCGGGCTGCCCCACATCGCCGATGACGGAGTAGGTCGCAGAGACAGCTTTATCGAGCGAGATGGTCACTTTGGGATCAATGATGTACTCGTCGAGCCGTTTGGTTAATTCGTCCTGGAGTTGTTGCGTGGTCTTGCCCGCGACGGAAATGCCTTCGGGTATCAGGTAATAAGAGATGCGACCATCAGGCGGCACGACGATTCCAGATTTTGAGTAACGCTCCTGGCCGAAGACCGAGATGGAAATGACATCTTCCGGGCCGAGATGGTAGGTCGTCAGAAAATTGTTGTAGTAAGGAACAACCGCCGCTTCCTCTTCAGAGAGTTGCCCACGACGGCCAGCCTGTACTTCGGGGAGAACATCCGACGGCATGTTATTCGTATCGTCAGGCTCAAGCCGCTCGCCCGCTTTGGAAGATTGTTTTGAGGGCGCGTCCTTTTTCTGTTCGTTCTTCTTTGTCTTCGGGTCTTGTCCGAAGATTTTGCCTAGAACCCCTCCGCGCTGTTCCTTCTCCTGCTGCGGCGTAGCCTGAGCAAAGAGCGAAGCAGTGGACGCCGTGATGAGCGCGAGCGTGAACGCGATTGCCTTAAGCGAATGTTTCATCTTCATTTTCTAACCTCCAAAAACTTTTGCGGCCTTAGTTCTAGCGAGCGCCGCGACCGAAAAGAATCGTCTTGATCGTCTCGAAGAGAATCGCCGCGTCGAGCGTCAAGCTCTGATTCTTGATGTAGTAAAGATCGTATTGCAGCTTCTGCCGCGCGTCTTCAATCGAAGCGCCATACGGATACTTGATCTGCGCCCAGCCAGTCAGTCCGGGTGCGATCAGGTGTCGCTGATCGTAGTAGGGAATTTCTTCCGCAAGCTGCGCGACGAAGTGCGGGCGTTCGGGCCTAGGGCCGACGAAGTTCATGTCGCCTTTCAGGATGTTCCAGAATTGCGGAATCTCATCCACGCGAGTTTTGCGTATGAAGCGCCCGACTCTCGTCACACGATCATCAGCGTTGCGCGCCCAGACGGGGCCGTCCTTCTCCGCGTCGGTTCGCATCGAGCGGAATTTCATCACCGTAAAGAGTCGCCCGTTGCGGCCCACGCGCTCCTGCCTGTAGAGCACAGGCCCGCGCGAATCAATCTTGATTAAAACGGCAGTCATGAGCGCGATGGGGAGCGAAAGAATTGCGCCGACGAGCGCGATCATACGGTGCAGCGCGAGCCGCACCACCGTATTGAGTCGCGCCTGTCGCTTGCGTCCCGAAAAAATGAGCCACGAGGGACGCATCATGTTGAGATGCACGCGCCCTGTCACCCTTTCGTAAAAGGACGCGCCCTCTTCGATTGTGACATCGCCCGAAAGACTAAGCTGCAAGAGTTGGTCTGTGGGAAACTGTCCACGCCGTTCTCCCATCGCCACCACGATGCGGTCTATGTTTTCGCGGCGGACGATTCCGCCCAACTCCGAGGTCAGACCGACGACGCGAGGGTTAATCAAACTCTTGCCGAGAAGCTCCGGGTCGCTGTCTGCGAAACCGACGATGCGAAAGCCCGCGTCGGGTCTCTCCAAAGCTTCGCGCGCCAGTTCGACCGCCATCGGGCCTGAGCCGACAATCAGGATGCGCTCGCCGATCTGCGGGTGGCCGAGAAACCAGTGAATCATCAGCCGCCACCCGACCATCATCAAGAGCGCGAGCGGCAGAGAAATCAAAGAGACGCCGCGCCCGATCATCAGGTGCGGGAAGAGGTAGAAGGCAAAAGCCAGCGCAACCCAGGCGAGGCCGAGCGCCTGCACCAGACGCAAGACAAGCTCGCGCCTGTCGTGCATGATGATGAAGTCGTAAAGGTCGTAGAGATAGAACGCGCTCAGACAAAAGATGGTCGCCAGCGCAGCCTTGTAGAAGCCGTGCTGCTCGATCAACTCAAACTCTGCGTCCGCCGCTCCGAGCCGCAAGTACACAGCCACGATCAGCCCGCCGAAAAGCAGCAGGGCTTCGACAAGTAGCAGCAGAACGGTGCGCGCATTGAGGCGGCGAGTTCTCAACCCGTGACTGTGACCTCCTCACCTTTCTTCATCTCGACTCGCGTCTTTTGCGGCGGCAGCGTTTTGTCTTCACGACGAGCGTAGCGCCGCTGGTAGTAGTAAGAGCTTTCGTCCAACTGCTCATCCGTGCGATTGAGGACCACGCCGAGCATACGCTCGCGCGGGAGTTGCTCAATCAGGCGATCAAGCGCGGCGTAGCGTGTCTTGCCTGAGCGCACGACTAAGAGCGCACCGTCGGCGCGGTTAATCAGGACGTTGGCATCCGTGAAGATTCCCAGGGGGGGCGCGTCTATGATGATGTAGTCGAACATCCGGCGCGCCTCCGAGAGAATCTGGCCGAAGCGCGGGCCGGAGAGAATCTCGGCTACATCTTCGCGCGGCTCACCTCCCGGCAGAAAGTGCAGACCGGCAGGCTCAAGGCGAATGATCGCTTCCTGCAAGGTCGCTTCGCCCGAAAGAACTTCGGAGAGTCCGACCGGCGCATCAATTCCCAGATACTCAGCCGCGCAGGGCTGGCGCAGGTCGCTGTCAATGATGAGCGCGCTCACGCCGTCAGTCTGCGCGAGCAGCCAGGCGAGATTCAAAGACGTTAAAGTCTTGCCTTCGGCCACGCCCGCGCTCGTGATAACGAAAGCCTGCATCTTCTTGCGCTCGCCTGCTTGCAGGACGCGCGTGCGAAGCGAGCGAAACTGTTCGCAGTAGGCCGAGCGCGGCTGCGTGACGGCTATCAGATGAGGTTCGACGCGCGCTGCGGAGATGTCTAAGGAGACAAACTCAGCGCGAGCGCGCGTCGTCCCAGCAGCGTCCAAAGTTGCCCCAGCAGCACGCGAAGCCATCACGCCGGAGAGTGCCGACCCGGTGTGTTCCTCGGTGTGCGCAGTGGACGCTGAATCGTGCGCCGCGTTCCCAGAGAAGAGAGGCGAGTTATCCCAAGGATGTTGCTGCTCCTCGCCGTTCTTCGCCGGAGGGACGCTCTTCAGGTTTTGTCCTGAAGCTGTCCCGTTGCGGCGCTTTTGAGTCTCGGATTTTTTCTTCTGGCTCGCGCCCGCCTGCTGGCCTCCAGCGCTCGCCCGTTTCAATGCGTCGTAAACTCTACCCATTATCTGTCTCCCATTAGACCCGAACGACGAAACGCTGCGCCGACTTCATCCGTGCCCGGCGTTGTCGCTCTCGTTGCCTCTTCACGCATCGCTAAAGGTGATGCGCCTTCGGCTGCCCCCTGTCCGGCTTCCGCTCCTGCGGCCCATAATTCCGCGCGACCGGCAGCGGTGAAAATACGCGCCGGAGCTTCGCGCTCTTCGCCCTGGCGACCGCGATCACCTCTGGGCAGCATATCGAACGTGTCCGCGACCTCTTCGATAATCGTGCGCCCGATTACTCCTTCGCCCGCAGCGAAGCCCGTCAGAAGCGAGTTGTCGCAGAGATTATTGATCTGTCGCGGGATGCCTTCGGAGCAGCGAAAGATGTAGTCAACCGCGCCGGGCGAGAAGATGTCTGTGCGTTCCGCGCCCGCGACCAGCAGACGCGAGGTGATGTAGCGCTCGGTCTCTTCGACGTTCGGCAGCGGCTTGATCTCGCAGCGAAGCGCGACGCGCTGCTTGAGTTGGCGCAGGTCAGTATCATTGAGCACGCCGCGCAGTTCGGGTTGTCCTGTCAGGATGATTTGCAACTGCTTGGCCGTGTCGGATTCAAAGTTAGAGAGCAAGCGAATCTCTTCCAAAACGTAAGGCGAGAGGCCCTGCGCTTCGTCTATGATGAGCACGGTGCGAAGGCCCCGCGAGTGGCGCGACTCAAGCTTGCGGCCCAGCGAGATCAGAAGCTCTGATTTCGATTCCCACTGCTGCACGTCGAAGAGTGTTGTGATGTGCTGGTAAAACTCCGGCACGGTCAAGCGCGGGTTGAAGACGTAGGCGACGAGCACGGTGCGGTCAAGCCGCTGCATCATCCAGCGGAGGATGGTCGTCTTGCCCGTCCCGACTTCGCCCGTGACGACGATCAGCCCCTTACCGCTCTCGATGCCGTAGTGAAGGTTTGCCATCACCTCCGTGTGCGACGGTGTGAAATAGATGAAGCGCGGATCGGGCGTCAGCGCGAATGGCAACTCTTTCAAGCCGTAGAATTCTCTGTACACTCTCAAGTCTCCTGAGTGATAGGTGATGAGTAAAAGCTTTTACCTATCACCCATCACCTATCACTTATCACTAGCTTACGAGTCTGTCGAAAATATGCGTCAGCTTCAGGGCGTAAGCGAGCGCCGGGATGCTGATGATGGTTGCGATGATTCCGGCTGTGATGAGCAACAGGCGGCGACGTGGCACTCTGCGCGCCTCCTGCGGCGTCAAGAGTTCGGGCACGGCGACGAGCACCGGCAATCCAGTGTAGTGTTCCGCATCGTTTGTCGTCTGAATCGTCAAGAGGCGCGGCACTTCAAACACGGCGGCCAGAGCAAAGCCAGCGAAGAGGCCAAGCATGAGGCCCATGATAATCAGCATCGGGCGCTTCGGCGCGACAGGGCGTTCGGGCAGGCTGGCAGCGTCAACAACCTGGATTGATTCACCCTGCTGGCTCGACGATATATCCGAGATCGTGACGGCGCTTGTCTGTTGCTTGAGCAGAGTGTTGTAAGTCTCTTGCTTGGTCGCGTATTCGCGGTCGAGAGTTTCGAGTCCGACCTGAACGCCGGGGATTGAGTTGATGCTCTCCCGGACGGAAGCGATCTGCGCGTTGGTATCGTCGAGCAGTTTTTGCTGCCGCACGATTTCGCCTTTATTATTTTCCAGATTGTACTTCACTGTATTAATACGCGGGTCAAGCTGCGACTCATAGCGTTTTCTTTTTTCTTCAGCCCGTGATTTCCCTTCTTCGATAGCAGACTTCATCTTGGCCTGAACGGAAGCAAGCTCCTGCTGTTTCTTCTTCACGTCCGGGTTCGCGGGCTTAAGTGTGGTGAGCATATTCCCTATTTCAGCTTCGAGAGCGTCTCCCTGCTGAGATAGCTGAAGATACTCGGGCGTTTTTTTCGGGTCGTTGCCCTCCTCGATGATATTGTCAATCTCCTGCTGTCTCTGCTTTTGCAAATCACCGAGGCTCTGGCTCAAGATGTTCTGCTGGTCGCGCAGGCGTCCGATGTCGGTGACATAGGATTTCTGCTGCTCGAAGAGTCCGGTCAACTGTGTGCCGAGCGATACTGTGCTATTAGGCAGGTGCGCAAGATTCTGCGTCATGAAGTCGAGCCGCTTCTGGGCAATCGCGTCCAACTCCTCTTTGACGCGCGCAAGCTGCTGCTCGAAAAAGTCCTTCGTCACACGCCCGTTCTTAGCGCTCTCTTCCGCTTGCGCGTTGATATATTTGCCGGCAAGCTCAGCCGTCACAGCCTGCGTGGTGCGCGGGTCGCTGCCTCTGTAGGTGATGTTGAAGCCGTTGGTGATTTCGTTGCGGGTCGTATTGAGTTCGACCTTGATGTCGCGGTGCATCCGGTCAACGATGGATTCCATCGGCTCGCCGCGCATGCGCTCCGCTTCGTAGAGCCTGTACTTCACAACCAGCGGCTCCAGAGAACTGCGGCTTGTGACGAACTGGCCGATGCTGGAGAGTTGCCGGGTCAGCAGGTCTTCGGACGATGCGGGCACGACCGCAGTCGGAATCGTTGACGGCTTGACGACGATCAGCGTGGTTGATTCGTAGATGTCAGGGAGGCGAAGGACGACCCAGGTGATGGCGGAAGCAATGGCTATGGCCGGAAGAATAATCAGCCACTTGCGCTTCCAGATGATGCGCGCGTACTCGCCAGGAGTTCTCTGGCGGAATTGGACACTCATGTTCGGCACTCCTTGCTATCTAACAAAAGCCCTTTCACGTTTCCTGATGGCAAAGCTCGCCGGGCAAAGGCGCGCTTTAGCGCGAAACGTGACGGGACACTAAGAGGACGGCTCTTTCACCGCCCATCATCTGGCGACTGCTAAAGCGTCGCCAGAGCCTTTCTTGCTTCGTCGGCATCGGCGGCGAAGTTCGGCTGTTTCTCGCCCAGGCGCAGAGACTGTTCGAGTTCGCGTCTTGCGCCCGCCTTGTCGCCTTTGCCTGCGAGCGCCATTCCCAGATGATAACGATACGTGGCGCTGTCGCCAGCCTTCGCCACCACCTTTTCCAACTGCTCGACTGCGGCTCCGTGCAAACCCTTCTTATAATAGACCCAGCCCAAAGTGTCTGCGAAGCCCGGCTGGTCAGGGTATTTCTGAACCGCTCCTTGCGCGAGCGCAACGGCCTCGTCCAGATTTCCCTTGCCGTAAACTGCGTAGGTCCAGGCCAGGTTGTTCGCCGCAATCACCGCATTCGAGTCAAGCTCTATGGCCTTGCGGTAGCTCTCAATCGCCGCGTCTCGATTTCCTCGACTGTCTTCCAGCATCCCGATCAGCGTATAGGTGGATGCGTCGTCGGGTTTACGGTCGAGAACCTTGCGATACTCGGCGATGGCGCGTTCCTGCTGGTTCGTGTTGACAAAGAGAGCGGCGAGATCGAAGTAGGCAGCCAGGTAATTGGAGTCGAGTTCGAGCGCGCGACGAAGCTCTCCTTCCGCAGCCTCAGCATTCTGCTCAAAGCCGTAAACGTGCGCTTTCAAGTAATGCAGCGCGGGACTGTTGGGCTGCCCACCCAGCGCCTGGTCAACACGCGCGTGCGCCTGGTCTAACCTTTTCTGCTTGGAATAGACGTTATTGATTAGACCATTTAGCGCATCGAAGTCTGCGCTGTCAATAGCCAACGCCCGTTCATAGAGGCCAGCAGCCTCATCCATCTTGCTCTCGACAAGCGCGACGCTTGCCAGATTGTTGTAGGACGAGGGCGAGTTGGGAGCGAGGTCGCGCGCCGCCGTCAGGTCTTCGCGCGCCTGCTTGGTCTTGCCTACTTGTTGCAACTCAGCCATGCCTCGAACGGTTAAGGTTCTGGCGCGCAGCTCCGTCAGCATCTGAGGCGACGTGTCCGCATCCGGCGCTGACTTGGACAAGCGATCCATCAACTCATTGGTCTGAACCACTGCCGCCGCAGGGTCTTTCGCCGCAAGATTGATCTGTGCCTGCATGAGCTTGGCCGGAAGATAATCCGGGTAGAACTTGACCATGTCGGCGGCGAAGGCGCGAGCCTGCTCTACTTTTCCGGTGCGGAAATTCGCGTCCGCCATGAAATAGAGTCCGGCGCGCGAATTCGGTTCCTGCTTCAAAACTTCTTTGAGGTCCTCGATAGCGCCGCTGGCATCGTTGCCCTGCAAGCGTATGCGCGAGCGCAGGAGCAGAGCCTGCATGTCACGCGCATTCGTCTTCAACACCTCTTCGACCTGCTCGGTCGCGCCCTTCACGTCGCCGCGCTGAAGCATGATCTCGCTCAAGCGATAGCGTCCGCGCGAATAGTCGGGCGTTTTACTGATGATGTTCCGGTAGATGTTGACAGCGTCGTCGTAACGCCCGATGGAGGAATAGAAATCCGCAAGGACGGCGCTGCCGTCGGGCTTGTCTTTATCCAGATCGGCCAGAGCCTTGTATGCTTCTTCGGCTTTATCGAGCCGCTTGTTGACAAGATAGAAGCTGGCGAGAACGAAGCGCGCGTCGCGGCTCGCTGGCTCTACCTCGACGGCGCGATTAAATTCAGCTTCGGCCTGATCGTTTCGTCCCGCCTGAACCAGAAACTTCCCGTACTCGGAATGCACCAGTGCAGAATTTCCGTTAACTGCGATGGCCTGGCGGAAAGTCTCTTCAGCCTTGGCCGCATCCTTCGTGTTTACGTAATAGCGCGCCAGGCTGAGAATGGATTCAACGCGCTTTGGATCAAGCTCGATGGCGTGCTTGAGTTCGGCGAGCGCCTCATCGCGTTTGTCCTGGGCGAAGAGCACGGTCGCCATCAGGATGTGGCCTTCGATGTGGTTCGGGTCTTTCTGTAGAACATCTTTGGCGAGACGCTCGGCCTCTGCGATCATCTCAGGCGTTCGTTTGGCAGGGGCCACGTAATAGTTGCCGAGCTTAACGCGGGCATCGAGGTTGTTGGCATCCAGATCAATCGTCCGCCTCATCTCGTCAATCATTTCGCCCCAGCGTTGCAGACCTTCGTAGGCTTGCGCGAGTCCCCAGTGGGCTGAGGCCAGGCGGTCATCAATCTGTATGGCGTTGCGAAATTCGAGGGAGGCTTCCTGATATTTCTTATCTTTGAGGAAGGCTTCGCCGCGTTTGACGTGTTCGGCTTTGGTGGCTTCGTTATTCTTACAGCCGGACAGCGCAAGCGCTGCAACGAGCAGGGTCACAAGCAAAGCTATGGTGTAGCGTTGGCGTCGGCACTCTTTTTGGCTCATCTTTCCTGAAAACTCCCCGGCGGCAATGCGACCACAAGAACCGGGCAAACGGTTTTGTCGGAAGCGTCCGCGCTTTTTAAGCTCCGGCATTGGCCGAGAAGTGTGGGCGGCGGGCAAAGCCGCCCAGGTCTCTCCTGCGCTCACACCGGAAGCGAAGTGATTATGATTTAACGCCCACAGGCTTTCTCTCCGTTGCTTTAAGTTAAGCCAGACAGGGCGTCGTCATCAAGTTGTCAAAAGACCTGATCCTTACTGCTCTTCATCATGTTTCAGAGGCGAAACACTTAAGGGAAACGACCAATTGCATCCCGTTTCCCAAAAAGAATATGACTTCTACATAGCCCTTCTCTCGTGGCCGGAGCTTCCGAAAGCTACGGCGTCAATCTCATAAATGGCAGCGTGAGCCTGATGTCAAAACTCAGTCAGGGACAAAGCCGGAAAGCGCGGGTGCGATCTGCGCGGCGAGGTCTGAGGCTGCACGAAGCGCATGTTCCTCAGATTTGCCTATAGGAACCATAACACGCACCATCGCGCCATCGGAGCGCCGCCGCCGGATGCTGTCAATCACGGTGTATATCTTGCCCCAGTATTCGCTCGCCAGTTTCCGCCCGCGTCCCTGATACCAGTAGATGAGCAACTGTCTATCGTCGCCGTTCTGGATGATGTAGCGGTTGGCTTCAAAGCTGGGCGAGCCGTCAGCGGGCGTGATGGTGACGGACGCAGGATCGTTCATCTCCCAACCTGAACCCGGCAGACAGTTGAGCGGGCTATGATAGGTTGCGCCGCTGCGTTGCGAGGCGTAGTAGCCGACGTAGAACGAGGCCGCGATGCCATCCGGCAGCGCATACGTGCGAGAGAGATAATCGTCCGCGCTCAACACGCTTTCGGTTTGCGGATCGAAACGCTGATCTGCCCCGACCTGTCGCCATGAGCCGACCTGCGTCGGCATCTCTTTGAGTTCGCGCCGCACAACATGGGCTTCGCCCGCGCGCTCCCAGAGGTGTATCACAGCGCCGCCCAGCAGAAGAAACGCGAGCAGCATGTAGAAGCGCCAGGAGTCTTTCAGTTTAATACCCATCAAGCTTATTCGACTCCCTTCGCCGGAATCACGACGGCCTGCGCGCTGCCGCTCACAACGCTCGCCGGAACAGGCTCAATCTGAGCTTCTCGCGCAGTAGCTTTGGCCTGACCGCCACCTTTATCATTACGTCCCCGTTTTCCGACACGGTCAAGCAGCCAGCCGACAGCGAAGAGCAACAGAAAGGCGACGATATAAACGACCCAGCCGGAGAAGGAATGAAAGAAGCCGTCGGCCACCTGGGTTCCATAGTAATGAGCAAGCACGCCTGTGCCGCTGACGCGCAGGGCGTTGGTGAAGATGGCTATCGGAACAGCCGAAGCTACCAGAATAATGGAGCGCCAGAAACCGTAAGTTTTGATTCTCTGTAAAAGACCGCCGCCGGTTCCATCTTCATCGCCTCCATCGCGCGGGCGCGTAAAGTAAGCGAAGACGACCGCCAGCGTCACGAGCGTCATCAACGAGCGGATACCGCTGCAAGCCTCCACGACTTCCAGTTTCTTCGTCTCGCGCGCTCCCCTAGGCATCAACTCGATAACGTTTCCCTGTCGCAAAACCGGAATATCAAACAGCCGCATGGCCCAGACAGCGCAGCGCGATGCGAAGAGTTGAAGCGGGAAAGCAATCTTGTTGAAGAGGATTGCCGGAACCGGGATAGCCAGCAGGAGCAGAAAGAGCGGCACGGCCAGAAGGCGCAGCAATCGAAATCCCCAGAAGTAGATCACGACGCCCGCCAGCATGAGCACCAACGACATGCGCTGCACGTAAAGCTCCGCGCCTGCCGTTCCGACCCACAAGCTGAGCAGCGCGAAGACTACGAAAGATGCGCCCCACAAAAGAGAGGGCGATGTTCGCACTCTCGCCAGGCGCTCACGCTCAGTCCAGAGGATGTAGCCGATGACGATTGGAATCAGCAGGCCGTGCGAATAGTTTTCGTCTGTCCACCAATCGTAGCCGAGCTTTGCCAGCACGCTGTAATAAACGAACGCGAGGGCGGCGCAGATGGCTAAAGGTTTCCAGAGATTTCGGGGGATAGCGACACTCATTAAAGTATGCTTGGCGGATTGTATTTTCGCGTCAGGAGGGGCAAGCTCCTTTTGAGCGAAAAAGACACGGGGCTTATCAGTAACGCATGGGCGCGCCCTATGCGTTACCTTAGCTTATCGCAAATACTGCTTTGGGAACAATCAAAAAGTTTAAGGCGAGAGTTTGAGCCGCTGGAAAAACGCAAGTCGCCGCTGGAAAAACAGGGAAAAGAGAGTTTTCAAGGTAACAGCAGAGCAGATTTAAGATTCATAGTTTGAAATCTCAAATCTGCTCTGTTTGCCCTTTGCCGATGTTTCCCTGCATCTTCTACGGTGAGTTTAGGAGTTCGCTCAAGGCTTAATGGGAAGAGGAGAGAGCGCTCATTTTATATTCACCGTCGCAGTGTTGCTGCGTGAAGTGCCTGTGATGACCGTCAACTCCACTGCTCCTGCGCCCTTCAACTCAGAAGGCAGAACAATATTGACTTGATCCAATCCCGGAGATGAACTTTGCTTGCCTGCGTATTCGACCGCCAGATTAAAGAGCCTGCCGTCGCTTGTGCGGGCTTCGACTCTGACGGACTCGGCGAGATTTAAGATTGGACCGCCAAGCACTGTGAGGTCGTTGGAGGTATTCGTATTAACCACGCCGCTGCTCAACCCTGTCGTGAAGATGCTGAGGCGTGTTCGCTTATCCTGGCTGGCAGTGGCAACCTCTGTGACCTCAAACGGCCCTGCCTTGAGTGTGATTGAATCGAGAGCTACGGCGGCTCCTATTCCATTACCGCTCGTTGTAAATATTCCGGGCGCAATGGGAGCAACAGTCACCGTCCCGCGCGAGACATAACCTTCCTGCAAAGTAACAAGCACCTCGGCATCACCGGCAGGAAGCCCTGCCGGAACAAGGAAACTGATGCGCGCCGGAGAGACTGAAAGAACCTGCGCAGCACGCCCGCCGACTGTTACGCTTACACCTGCCAATTCATAAGGCAGATTGCCATTGACGATATTCGTAGCGCCGGATGTCTGCATGGACAGCGGACTTTGATTCGGGTCGCCGAGTATTGTAGCCAAACTCGCAGGCGCAAGTGCTGGCGCAAAACTGGCGCTTGAACGAGTATCTGCCGATCCGATGATAGGCGTTGTGCTCGCGCTTGAAACAGCATGCGCGCTGTCATCCGCTAACATGACATTGCTGCTGCTGCCCGAAAGTAGCAAGTTATTAACCTGGCTGAGACGCGATGCAGTTATCTGCAAACGGCTCTGCACCTTCACAGAAGTGCCGCAAAGTGCGTAAGACGCACGCGCGAAATAGAGTGCTATACGAAGTTCCCTGTCTATCTGGTCTGCCGATGCGAAGTTGCTTGATTCGGAGACGAATGCAGCGTAAGCCTGCTCTATGTTTGCCACGACGGGCGCAAGCTGCGCGGCTGATATATCAACATTAGCAGCGATAGTTGAAACGCTTACGAGGGCACTGGCAACGAGCGCGGGCGATGTCAGCGTAGGTCTGGGGGTAGGTGTGGGAGCAGGTGTGGGAGTAGCAGTTGGTGTCGGTGTTGGAGTCACGGTCGGTGTCGGAGTTATGGACGGCGTGGGGGTGGGCGTAGCCGCAGGCGTAGGTGACGGAGACGGAGATGAGCTTACTGTTTTAAGTGCAGCGGGATCAAAACCGACATCTTTGCTGTCGGTGGATTGACCTTTATAGGGAGAAACGGATGCGAGGCTATAGTCGTCTGCCGAGGGGCTGTTGAAGATCACCTGATCCAAAGATGTCGGGAAGAAATTATCTGAAGGATAATCATGCGGGTCAGCCTTAACCATGACGTTACGTCTAATGTCCGCTCCGGGAAAAAACGTATTGATGGTCCCACTGCCCGGGGCTTGATTCTGACCGATAATGCCATAGGAGTTGTGCTTGAGAATATTATTAGTCAACACAAGACCTGTGCTCTGTCCACCATAGACCGTCATGATATTACCCGTTTGCATGACCGTGT
>JAVHWL010000038.1:0-63002 GCA_032159825.1 Acidobacteriota bacterium | reverse complement strand
GCTAAAGCATCTCTGAGGGACGGCACTCTGTGAGTGTTCATGGATTCCTCCGTAGAAGTTTTGGTTTGGCAACCTCATTCTACTGGTGGAATCCGTCCCTCCTCTCGAAAATGAATAGACCCTGTGATGAACTGGAAGATAACTGCTTTTAATTCATCATTCATCATTCCGCATTCATCGTTTTCTTTTTCTCCGTCTGGGTTAGAATGACGTTATGCCACGACAACGTGTTAACAAGCGCCGGAAAAGAGACGGCTCGAAAGATGAGAGGCGCGGGAAACCTGTTGACGCGCGCAAGCAGGATGGAAAGCCGCGCCTCACACATTCGAGCGAAGATTCCCCAACGCCTCGCACGCCGCTTCGCAACTCCAACGCGCCAACGCGCGAGCTGCGCCGCCTGCTCGAAGGCATAGGTACGCCCGCCGCCGCTCCTTTCAAGCCCGACCCGTTTCAACTCGAAGCTCTCGCCGCGCTCGAACATGAAGACGTGCTCGTGACCGCGCCGACGGGAAGCGGCAAGACGTGGATTGCGCGCGAGGAGATTCGGCGTCTCATCAATGCCGGAAAAAGAGCCTGGTACACAAGCCCCTTGAAAGCTCTGACGAATTCAAAGTACCAGGAGTTTACGGAAGAGTTCGGAGTCGAGCAGGTCGGCATCCTGACGGGCGACAGGAAAGAGAATGCTGATGCGCCGCTCATTGTCGGCACAACCGAAATCTATCGCAACCAGTTGTTCGATTCCCTGCGCAGCGGCACAAACATCCGCACAGACCTCGTTGTTTTGGACGAAGCTCACTACCTTGCGGACGAAGAGCGCGGGCATGTCTGGGAGGAAGCGATAATCCTCAGCCCACCGCGCGTGCGTCTCCTGCTGCTGTCGGCAACCATCGGAAATGCGGCTGAGTTTGCCGCGTGGATTGCGGAAGTGCGCGGCGTGCATTGCGGCGTGGTCGAGCGTCCGGGCGCGCGTCCAGTGCCATTGCGCGCAGCCTTCCTTTATCCAGACGGGCAGTTGCTGCCGCTACTTGGTGAGGCAGGTAATCTGCATCCTGAGATCGTGCGCCTCGGCGAGCAGCAACAGAAGCAGCGTCAGGAGCGCACGCAACGCGGCGACTGGCGCTCGCGCCGTAGAGGAGGCTGGCATTGAAACTGAGCATGCCTGAGATGCCGCCTTCGCAGCTTCTGGCGGCTCTGAAGTCTTACGACCTTTTGCCTGCCATCGTCTTTCTGCCGACACGCCGCCGTTGCGATGAAGCGGCTTCTGAGGCTGCGCTCGCGCGCCGTGATGATAGCAGCGAGCGACGCGAGTTGAGACGCAGCATCCTGCGCGATTTCGTCGTGGAGCATCCTGAAGTGCGTAAGCATCGCCACTGGGACACGATCATCAAGGGCGGCGTCGCAGCGCACCACGCCGGGCACATCCCCGCGTGGAAACTCGTCATCGAGCGATTAATGTCCGCAGGTCTGCTCGATGCTATCTTTGCGACGGCGACCGTAGCGGCGGGCGTGGACTTTCCCGCGCGCACGGTCGTCATCTCAAACGTTGATGCGCGCAACGCTTCAGGCTGGCGCACACTTTCAGCTTCCGAGCTTCAACAGATGACCGGACGCGCAGGACGGCGTGGACGCGACCTTGTAGGTTTCATTGTCGCCGCGCCCGGACTTCATCAAGACCCTGAGCGCATCGCAGAGCTTCTGACCTCGCCGCCCGACCCGCTGCAAAGTCAATTTCGCGCGACCTATTCGACACTGCTCAACCTGCTCGATGCTTACGAGAGTTTCGCTCAGGTGCGCGAGATTGCCGAAAGAAGTTTCGCGCACAGGGATGCGGCGCGACGAATAGCACGCAGGGAGCGTGAGCGCGTGGAAGCTGAGCGAAGAATCAGAGAAAAGCTGGACGAGGCGGGGTGCAACTTGCCGACGAGCGTGGCGCGCGGGCTTGAACGTCTGGCGAGTGCGCGTTCTCGCTTGCTTGAGACTCTGCCGCAGACGCGCGCCGAAATGTTCTTTCGTTGGCTGGACGAGATGGTCGTGCCTGGTCGCATCGTCGGCATCGGGCGCAACGGTCGTCGGCTGCTCTTAGTGATGCGGCGGCGCGGCGGAAACCTGATAGGCATGCGCGAGGACGGGCGCGGCGCGAATCTCGCCCTCGAACGTGTTGGCCGCGTCTATGCGCCCATCTATCCGCTCACAGAAGACAGAATCGAAGCAGCCTTCGACGAAGTTAGAACGAAGGGTGGTGAGCTTGCTCTGCATGAGCCGAAACTGAGCGAAGCGCGCACAGAGGAGGACATGGCCGTTAGTGTTATCAACGACATGATTGATTCAATCGCGCCCGCACACCTGAGCGACGAGGAAAGAAGCGCTTGCGCCGAAGCCTTGTGGAGCGTGATTGAAGACGCGGAAGCGGTTGAGCGAAGCGAGCGGCGCATTGAGAGCATTCGCGCAGAAGTCTGGGAACCGTTTGAGCGGCGCGCGCGCGTGCTGGCCTCTTTCGGTTATCTGGATTTCGCGTTGGAGCGCGTCACGGAGCGCGGACGCTGGCTCGCCGACCTGCACGTTGACAGGCCGCTGCTGGTTGGCGAGGCTCTGGAGAAGGGCTTGTTCGCTTCGCTCGATGCAACGCGCGCAGCAGGATTGATGGCGGCCCTGGCGTCTGATGCTGACCGTGATTACGGCGAGCTTGAGCTTGATGATGCGCTGGTCGGTGCGCTGGCGCGGTTTGAGGAAGTCGCCTACAAGGTTGCGACCGAAGAATGGAACCAGGGATTAGAGCCTGCGCCGGAGATAAACTTTTCGGCAGCGGCGACCGCAGCCCGCTGGGCAGAAGGCGAAGAGTGGGCCAAGCTCGTGCAGGAGACGCGAGCCGAAGAAGGCGATCTTGTACGCATGTTAGCGCGCACTGGCGAATCGCTCTTGCAAGTCGTCGGACTCAGGCGCGCGCAACCGGCTGCCGCGCGCGTCGCAGAGCAAGCTGCCGAGGCAATCTTGCGCGAGCCTGTCAGATAGCACAAAGGGGAGTGAAATTGAGAAGTAAGAAGCTGTTTGAAAAAGCCCCGAAGGGGCGACGATATGACAGCCTGTGGCAACGCCACGGGACTCGAAGCATTATCATTATCGCAAGCCCTGAAAGGGCGGAATATTTATGTCGCCCCTTCAGGGCTTCAATGAACAAACCTAATCTTTACCTGTGGCGTTGCCACAGGCTATCTTATTTCGCCCCTTCGGGGCTTTCATGGACTTTTCAAACAGCTTCTAAAATCTTGTGCAGCAGCGGGCGCGTCTTTGCGCTCCTACTTCTTATTATCTACAGCGCGGCCTGCGCGCATTCCGATACAGCACAGAAGGAGAACAAGACGAAGACGATGAGAGAGGAACAAGGTGTGCCGGTGGTCTATACCGCGCTCGGAGATTCGACGGGCGTGGGCGTTGGAGCGAAGCAGGGCGGCGGTTACGTAGCGCGCCTCTTCGAGCGAATCAAGCGAGAGCAGCCGCAGGCGCGTTTGAACAATTTCTGCGTGAGCGGCGCGACAACTGACGATGTGCTGCGCGGACAATTGAAATCCGCGATCAACTCTCGCCCGACACTAATCACGCTCGGCATCGGAATCAACGACATCGGGCACGGGCTGACTGCCGAAACCTTTGTGGGCAACTACGAAGAGATCATCAAGCAACTGAAGGAAGAGACGAGTGCGCGCATCGTTGTCACAAACATCCCGGACATCTCCTTTGCCCCCGTTGTGCCCGCCTACGCACGCGACGAGACCAGGCGGCGTGTCCAACTCTTCAACGAAAAAGTCCACGCGATAGCCAAACGCTACGATCTAACGGTCGTTGACATCTACACGGAGACGCACAACGTCATCCCCAAGCATCCCGAATTCTTCTCCGAAGACGGCTTTCATCCATCCGACGCCGGCTACGAATACTGGGCGAAAACAATGTGGCCGATAGTGAAGAGTGCGCTTGAATAGTAAGAGGTAAGAGGAGAGATGAACCTGCATCTCTCCTCTTGCTGACGACGTTTTATTCGACCCTACTTTGTCGCGCTCCCTTTGGCTTTACGTTGCGGAGCTTTATATTCCGAGGTCTTCTTCTTGCCAAGCGCCTGATACTCGTCCGAGTCTTTGCCATACTGCGCGGCTATCTGTAGGGTCGCACCCAGTATGTTGTTGTGATAGTCCCATTCGGCTGCCGTCGCCGCATCCCGTGCGGTATCGAAGGCGGCCTCCGCCTGTGTTTCCGCCGCCTGCTTCGCTTCCATTGCAGCCCGCGAGGCTTCGATTGCTGCAACCGCATAGGCCGGGTTAGCAGGTGCGTAGCCAGTGACTGCTTTCAACGCGCTGAAAGCATCTTTATCCGCATTGAGGATTGACGGTGCGATCCGCCGCGTCTGGTTTTTCGCCATCGAATTGTCTCCTTAGCTGGGTGAGAAAGAGGAATAGTTAGCGAGGACGCATGCATCTTACTTAACCGCTGCCGGAACACGCAAGATTTATTTATGCAGGCGCACAATCGCACTTGTGAATCGCGTAAACAGCCCTTTTAATGGCGTTTACAAGGCAGGACGCGCCGTCCACACTCACGACAACGCCATTTACACACGAAGCAATCTCATTTACACAACGGACGATGCTATTTACATCCGTGTAAATAGCGTTTACATATCAAACAATAACATTGTTGTAGCCGTCAACTGACTTTTTACGTCTCGCAATAAGCCTGCCAGCAAAGACAACGGCATTTACGCAGCTTACGATGCCCCTGCTTACCCATCCAACAGCCTGCGCTCAAAACGCTCCTTTGCCGCCGCCCAATCCTTCGCTGCCTCTTCGCGCAACTGCCTTACTTCTTCACGCCTACGGTGTACTTCCTGCGAGATGGATTGTTGTTTTTTGAGTGATGGCAAAGGGATGCGAAGCGCGTTAAAGAGAGTTGCGACAAAGTGAGGGTCTGCAATCTCTCTCTTCAAGGTCAATCGTGTGAAGCGCAGACTGCCTTCCACCTTTCATTATGTTAATATGAGAGAGGACTTCATTGAGTGGAGGTTGAATATCATGCCGGAGACGAATGAATCGCCTTATAGCACGGTTAATGTGGTCAAGGATGCGTTGCGTTATCTGGGCGATGCGTCGTATGCGATCCTGCCGGAGGACATAGCGCACCGTCTTGCCGAATTTAAGAAAAGTTTTCTGGGAGGCGTGCGCTGCCTCGTTGATAAAGAACTGGAATGGATAGACGAGCGCGTCGAGGGCGGCGACCGTCTGCGCGAAGAGTGGCACCGCCGCCGCTCGCAGCAGGAGACGAAAGAGACCGCAGGCGAGGGCATCTGAAGAATGGATGAAGGCGGAGGGATGAAGGTTGAAAACAGATTCTCTTCCGTCCGACACGAGAGACATTATGGAAGTTTTACTGGCTGAAGAATACGGATTTTGTTTCGGCGTCGAGCGCGCCGTTGATCTGGTCGAAGATGCGTTGGCCGAAGGCGGCCAGATTCGCTCGCTCGGCGCGTTGATTCACAACTCGCAGGAGATGCAGCGACTCGAAGCCAAAGGTGTGACGACCATCAATGCTCCTGCCGAAGCCGACCGAGGCGCGACCGCTGTCATACGCGCACACGGCGTCACCCCCGGGGTGCAACGCGAATTGGAAGAGAAGGCCGCGCACGTGATTGATGCGACCTGCCCTTTCGTCACCAGAGTTCAGCATCTGGCCGAGCGCGCTGCCCGTGAGGGACGCGATGTCGTGGTCGCAGGCAATCCAGACCACCCGGAGATGATCGGCGTCGTCGGCTACGCGCCGGAGAACACGTATGTCGTGAGAGACGCGAGCGAAGTCGCATCCCTTCCGATGCTTCGCCAGCCGCTCGTCGTTTCGCAGACCACGCTCAAGCTGAAAACTTTTCAAGAAGTCGCAGAAGCTGTGCGCGCCAAGTCGGAAACGGAGCCGCAAGTTATCAACACGATCTGCTCCGCGACGCGCGACCGACAGGATGCTGCGCGTGCGCTCTCCGGCCAGGTTGATGCCTTCTACGTTATCGGCGGACGCCATTCATCCAACAGCGTCAAACTCCTGGCTGTCTGCCAGGAACAATGCGAGCATAGCTTTTTGATTGAGACCGCCGACGAGATCAACGCGGACGACCTCGCGGGCGTAGGTCGCGTCGGCGTCACTGCCGGAGCTTCCACACCGAACTGGTTGATTGAGCAGGTGGTGGAGAGACTGCGCGAGATTGGTAAGGAGCAGCCGCAGGCGGTTTCCTGAAAGGCAAGGAAGAAATGGCGCAGAAGAAAGTAACTACAAAATCACGTCGAGCCTCAAACGGCGCGCCAGCAAAAGCGAATAACGGCAAAAGTGCTGGTAAGACTGCTGCTTCTAAATCCAACCGCAATGGCTCCGGCTTAACAGCAAATGAATTGACTCTTCGCGCCTGGAAAAAAATCTATGAAAACCGGGAACGGTTCGGAAAATTTTGACTAACGCCAGATGCCAAGAGTCACCTACGACACATCAGTTTTCATTGCATACAAACCGGCGAAACTCCCTGCCGGTTTTCTTATGTCGGCTCATCCTCACAAATCGTCTTCAACTGCGTCCGCTTGATCGAGCACGTTGACGATGCGGCGCGCTTCTTCTGAGCCGTACTCGATGGCCTGACGTTCGAGCGCATCGCGCGCTATCTCAGAATCAACCGGATCAACCAGCAAACCGACCAGCAAAGAGATAGGGGCTTGCGCGAGAGCTTCCTGTGCGAGCGCGCGAACAACAGCGTCGTTGCAGCGTGCAAGCTCGCAGATTTCGCTGGGAGCGAAACGTATGTTGAGCGCGTCAGCGAGTTGATCTATGCGTGCGTAGTCGTGCGTGCGGTAGGCGCGTGCGACGAGTTGAGCGAAGACCTCGGCTGATTGCGTCTGGCTTTGGAGGACGAAAGCCGTCGTGTCGGCCATGCGGCGCAGTTCTTTCGCCTGCTCCGCGTTCAGAGACGCGCCCGCTTCCGCCGCGCGCTCGTCCAATGCGGCCAGAAGGCGGCTCAACTCCCAGTCGGCACGCGCGTCGTAAGGACGACCTTCAGTAGCGCGCGCAGGCTGTGTGGTGGTGGCCGAACCAACAACGGAAGATTGCAAAGCCTTCTCGACGAGGCTGCGCGTCGTCGAACGCAAACCCTCCCAGACGCTCGCCACACGCGCTCCAAAATCTTCGATCATCATTCGCAAACTACTCGCTCCCGCGCTCCACATCCGAGCGCGAGCCTCCTCCAGATGCGCGTACTATACATCGAACCCGACACGAAAGGCGAACTAGCGAAGGGATGAGAGCGGAGGGATGAGGGATGAATGAAAAGAAAGAACGGAGACCAACAAGCTCTTCTTCTTCATCCCTCATCCCTCCGCTGCTGCATCAGCCGTTGGATTGTGGTCTATGATTTCGGCAATGGATGAGAAAGGGATTTTGATGATCTCGCCGTCGGCGCGCTCGATCTTGACGCTGGGTGTCGTCAGCGCCTGTGTGGTCTTCATGCTGCGGACGATGCCGCGTATGCGGTTGCCATCCACTGTGACGACTTCGACGTTGTCTTTGGTGTAGAGGGGTTTCAGAGCTGCGAGGGCTTTGGTGACTTCCACTGTTTGTTTACCGCGCTTTCTTTATTCGTTCCGGCGAAGTTTCCGCAACTAAAGCGACAGACCCTTGCTGTTCGGGCCGCCGTAGCATGTCGCAAATTAGTTTGGCTGTAAACACTATACTGCGCTGCGAGCGTTAAAGGGAAGTTGCGGCCAGGGTGCGCCAAACAAGATGCAACTTGACGAATCGTGCTGGCGTATAGGAACACGGGGAAATTGATACAGCCTCGTCTGATTCTCTTCTAAATGATAGAATGTAACCATGCAGACTGAACTTCACGCGGATAATCAATCAGCGGACGATACGAGCGGCCAGGATGTTAATACCTGTCCGAATTGCAGCGCATTGATGCCAGGCGCGATGCGTTTCTGTCGCTCGTGTGGCGCGCGCCTCGGTGAGGGTGTCGAGGAATACACGGAGACGGTGCGTTTTCAGAACTCACCACACACTTCGCGCGCCGGGAAGTCTCAGACCGCTTCGGCTGTTCCGCCTTTGACATCACCCACAGGCATCAAAGATTGGGGCGCGCGGGCGCGCGACATGAGAGGGCAGGCCATCAGGTCCGCAACGACCGGACTCAATAAATGGAAGCTGGGAAGAGCGTGCAGGCGCGTCCCGCGCTGGATGGTGTGGGTCTTTCTTCCGCTCTTCGTTATCTCTATCACCAGCGGACTCTTCTCAAACTCACGCCTGCGCGTTAGAAACCGGAGCAGCAGCAGCGCAGCGGCAGCCGCGTCGAATTCTTATCTTGGCAGCCACTACACGACCTCGCAGGGCGGCGCATTCATCGAGGACATTACGCCTCCGGGTTCGGCTGCGGATAAGGCCGGGTTGGTCGGTGGCGATGTTATCACCCTGTTTGACGGCAAGCCCATCAAAAGCGAGAGCGACCTGAACAACTTGCTGTCGCAGACGCCGGTAGGAAAGACTGTTGATGTTGTCTTTACGCGCGATGGCGAAACTAAGACGACCAAGGTGACGACCATTTCGGAAAATGAGAATGACAGGCTTGAAGAAGCGTTCGATAATGGTCCCAAAGGGCTGCTAGGCGTAGATGATAATTTCAAGCGCGTGCAGGTTCCGGGCACAAACATCTACGGCGTTCTGTTGAAAGATGTCACCAAGAATCGGCCTGCTTATATCGCTGGCTTACGCGATGGCGACATCGTGATTGAGTTTGGCGGGATTCCCATCCGCACGACAGGTGAGCTTAATATGCGCATTGACCGCGCTCAACCTGACAGCACGGTTAAGGTCGTAGTCATGCGAGGCAGCGAACGCCTGGAAATTCCGGTCAAGATGGGCGAGGAATAATTCAAGAGCGCGCCGCATGCTCACGCAGGCGCGCTTCCATCTCGCGTCTAACCTCTTCACGATCCTCTTCCGCTTCATCCATCTCAAAAGTCTCAAAGAGCGCGTAAGGCGTCTCGGCCACGAGGCGCAACTCCCAGGCTTCGCGCCCGGCGTGCGAGAGACGCGCAAACCAGAGCGCATCGAGGGTCGCTTCCTGTAGCATTGCATCTTCAAAAATCTCCGGCTGCGAGTTAGTCAACTCGACAAGTGTTTCCGGGCGAAGCAAGGCACGCTCCAGCCGCCAGCCATGCTTGCGGTAGGTGGTGATGGTTTCGCTGATGCGTTCAACCTGGCTCATAAATCTTTCGGCGCGTTCTAGCAAAGGCCAGCCGTCAAATGAAGTCGGCTGGCCTTTGCTACGTGGTATCTTCAAAGCGAAGGCCGCCGCCCTCGCAAGAGAGTTGAACGCAAACGCACAAGGCGGCAGCGATTCACGCTACCGCCTTGTGCGTTCACGGCTTTTATTTCACGATGACCCTCTACGTTCCGCAATTAAGGAACAAAGGTTGGCGTGTGCTGAATCAATAACCGGCTAATCAGGGCTTTCCAGGTTCATTGCCGCTCATCCCACTCTGCATGGCTTTATCCAGAGCGATCTTCCACGCGCCGTCCTCTTTGACGAAGGGCAATTTCTCCCATTTCCCATTCTCGTCTTTGACTTCGATGGTGGCCGTGTCGCCGGTGATGCTCTCGTTTTGAGATTCAAAGGCTGGAGGCTGTTTGGATGAGTTGGGTTCCTTGAGCATTTCGTCAAGACTCTTGTTCTCTGCCTTGGCGAACTTCTCCATCATATCCAGCGAGCTTTTCGACATCGTGGCTTTGATGGCCGCCGCGTCTTTTGCTTTGACGGCATCATAAAAGGCTTTCGCAGTTGCGGTGGGTGATGCGCCAGCCTTGCTGCCGCAAGCCGCTGCCGCCAACGCCAGCGACGTGAGCGCGACGACGAGCGCAAGTATCTTTCGTGTCTTCATTGAGCAATTTCCTTCTTGTGTCGTGAACGCTCCGGTGGTCGCGCTCTTCTGCCTCGCGCTATCGCCGCACGCGCGCCCGTTGGTTCACCTGTGATTTGTAAGAGCGGCGCAGTATACAACATTCCCGCACGCGCACTCTAGGGCAGTTTCCAGTTGAAAGAACTGCGCGTGCGCCGTGAGCGCTCTCTCCGGCTTTTGTTGACCGCGCAGGCGGTAGCCAATTATCATCATCGCTGGTCAAGGGAGACCGGCGCTATACTTCCCGCTCTTTTGTGTTGCCAGTGTTGCCCCAGGCGACACTCGCCAGCAAATTCCCGATTCGTCCCGACTGTGCTCATGTTGCTATCGGAATCCGCCCCCACACAGCCGCCATGCTCGCGCAAGCCACGCGCGCGCGCTTGTGAAACTCTGCCCGCAGCCTTTTTGATATTGGCGATCATCGTCGCACTCGGCGCGAGTTGCGCGTCCGTGAGCACAGAGACTGCGGCGGGGCAGGAGAAGACTCAAATGCGCGAGCGGCGCGTCCGTGTGAACAATGAGCTTCCAGAGAACGCCAACGTTAAGGATGGAACAAACAGGACAGAGATGTCAGACACGAATGACGAGAAAAAAGAGAACACCGCAGCAAGCGCCTTCTACACTGCGCTCAAGAAGGCTCTCAGGGAGCGCAAACTGAAACTTGAGAACGTCTGCGAGAAGGAAGACCCGGTCTCGCGCCGCGTGCTCGAAGACTACGGCGCGATGTTTCTCGCGGTCACAAATGTTCTGCCGCCGCCGGTCTGCATGTTTACGAGCGAGGCTGAAGTTTTGAAGTTTCAGATGGAGGCGCGCCCGACAGCCGCCGTGATCGGAGGTGCTGAGATAGAGTTGCAGCCTGCGGCGATGAACGCGCTGTTGGCTGCGCGTGAAGAGGCGCGCGCATCGGGTCTGGACATCACGCCGCGCGGAGGCTCGGAAGCAGCGCGCCGCAGTTACGATGACACCCTGCGTCTATGGAACACGCGCTTTCTACCCGCGCTCACGCATTGGAGCAAGCTCGGACGCCTCTCGAAGGAACAGGTCGCTAACTTGCGCCAGCTTCCGCTGCGCGATCAGGTGCGAGAGGTGTTGGAGCTGGAAAAGGGCTGCATCTTCTTCAGCAAAGATTTCTCGAAGTCAATCCTCTACTCCATCGCCGCGCCCGGCACATCACAGCATATAGCAATGCTCGCGCTCGACGTGGATCAGTTTATGAACGAGCGTGTGCGCCGCATTCTAGCCCGTCACGGTTGGTTTCAAACGGTCAAGAGCGATCTCCCACACTTCACCTACTTAGGATTGGAAGAAGCGGATTTGCCATCGCGTGGCCTGCGCGCGGTCGTCTCCGGCAATCAATTATTCTGGATTCCGAACGTCAGCGGAGATTGAGCGAAGAAGAATGAAACGTTGTCCAACATGCCAGCGCACGTATACGGACGACACGCTGAGGTTCTGTCTGGAAGACGGGACAGCGCTCGTTGGTGGCTCTGTGAGTAGTTCTGACCAGACGTTGTTGATGAACTCAGATGCAGGGAACGTTGAGCCGCCGCCCACAGAGATACTCGATTTCGGCGTAGCGCCGACCGTGCGCGCATACGAGGAGGATGTAACTGCGCGAAGGAATAAGCCTGCTCAGACAGCCAGGCAGCAAGCGCGCCCCACCATCAACGAACTCCAAAACTCTGCCCAGCCCGCGCCCGCGCCGCGCAACACTACATCGGTTGTCGCTGTCACGGCAGTTGCGACGATTCTCCTGCTGGCCGTTGGGGGCTTGGGCGCATGGCTCTTATTGAGAGATAAAAGTGGTAACGGCAGTAGCGCGACCAACACGTCAACCGATACTGCGCGCGTGAGTAATACCTCAAACGTCGCAACGTCAAACGGCAACGCCTCCGGCTCGACGAGCAGCAGCAACACGGGCACGCTCCCCGGCACAGTCTCAACTCCCACTCCAGTTGTTACGCCGTATGCGACTCCCTCCGCCACGCCTCAACCGACGACGCAGACCACCACCGATACGTCTTCCGCGCGCAGAGAAGTGATAAATGCCTTGAACGGTTGGACGGAGACGATGAGGCGGGGCGACCTTGACGGGCACATGGCCTACTACGCCGAGACGCTTCACACCTACTACATGCAAAGCAACTACAGCGCGAGCCGTGTCCGCACGAATGTCGCCAAAGCGTTTTCCAAGTACGAGACGTTCGACGTGAAGCTCTCGAACATACAGGTAGAGGTTGACCCGTCGGGCTTGAGCGCCGTCGCCACCTTCGACAAGACTTTCGTCTTCAGCGGCGCGTCCACATATTCAGGCTCAGGTCTCAACCGTTTCTGGCTGGAAAAAATCGGAGGCCGCTGGCTCATCACCGGCGAGAAGGATTTGAAGACCTATTACGTCAACAACGATTGACGCGGCAGCCGGATTCGGCATATCGTCACGAGCGACATCAACAGATTATGGACCGGCCTCGCGCGAGCTTAGTCGCTTCTTTTTAACTGACCACTGCCCACCGACCACTGACCACTGTTTTCCGTTTGCTTGTCCACGCAAAAATGCTAGACTACGCACTCGCCCTGTCTCGGAAATTTTGACAGGGCGCGCCCCTCTCCCGTCTCGCACGGGCTTAAGCAACATTTTAACCCGCGCCGCCCGACCAAGCGCCCTTTCCTTTTCTCCCTTGCATCGTGCAACAGGTCGAGCGACCCCTTACCCCGAAAAGAGGGTCAGTATGGATGTCCCCCAAATTATCGCCGGACGATTCCGCATTGAATGTGAAATCGGCACGGGCGGCATGGGCACTGTCTATCGCGCCACACACCTCGGCCTCGAACGCCCCGTCGCCGTCAAAATCATCAAACCAGAGTTCGCTTTCGACCCCGACGTGGCCGACCGCTTCATGCGCGAGGCGCGCACGATGGCGAAGCTTCGTCACCCGCACGCCGCGATGATCTTCGATGCGGGCAACCTGCCCGATGGTCGCCATTTCATCATCATGGAGTTTGTCGAAGGCCAGACGCTCTCGGAAATTTTACAAGCCGAAGGTCGCCTCTCGCCCGAGCGCGCCGTCCGCATCGCCGCAGACATCTGCGACGTGCTCGCCGAAGCTCATAACCTGGGAATTGTCCACCGCGACCTCAAACCGTCAAACATCATGCTCAACGAAAGGGGCGTCTGCGTGCTTGATTTCGGCGTGGCGAAAGTCCTGGCGACCTCTGCGGACGCAACGCACACGCACGCCACGACAGGCTCAGGCGTCATCGTCGGCACACCGCGCTACATGTCGCCCGAACAATGCTTGGGCCAGAGAATCGGAGCGCGCAGCGACCTCTACTCCTTAGGTGTGCTGCTCTACGAGATGCTCGCGGGCCGTCCTCCCTTCACAGACCCTCTGGCTTCGGCTGTCTTGGTCAAACAGGCGACCGCGCCTCCGCCTCCGCTGCCGAAATTGCGCGAAGATATTCCGCGCGCTCTCGTAGTCGCCGTGCATACGCTGCTGGCGAAGCGGCCCGAAGATCGCCCACAGAATGCCAGTGCCGCACAGAAGCTTTTGGAAAAGAGCATCGTGCGCCCCGCGCGCATCCTGCATGAGTCGCAACCCTTCTCTTCCACCGTCGCGGCGCTCAACACTAAACGCTCGGCTCTCTTTCGCGCCGTCACACCGCTGGCGATGATTGCCGTGCTTGGCTTAGGTTTTCTTGCCTGGGGCCGAGGCGCGCAGACATCAACCACGCCGGGCGAGAACGCTTCAGCAACGACTAAGCCTGCAACAGCCTCGCTCGATTCTTCCTTCACGGGCGCGCCCTTGCAGAAGGTCGCCACGTCTGCGCCGCTCTCGCTCGACGCGGCGCGTCATCTCGTTAGCTCCGTTTCGCACGGAGACGAGATCGGCGACGTGCGCGTGATTAAAACAGACAGCAACCAGAACCAGGCCATCGTCGCCATTCACGACGAGCGCGGGCGAGGCACTTCGCATCTCTTCGTGATGGAGAGTCATGGAAAACGCTATCGCGTAACGAGTCGCGCGCCGCTCGACGTGCCGGATTTTCGCGGCGCGAGTTGGACGGCTGAAAACCGCGACATTGATGGAGACGGCTACGACGAAGTGCTCTACACGGGCACGAACGCCAAAGGCCACGCTTCAGGCTACCGGCTGGTACTCTACGTCCCGCGCACGCGCCAGACCTATAGCCTGCGCGTTGAAAACCAGCCACACAATTCAAAGAAACTGCGCGCCACCTTCTCGCCAAACACCCAGACGCGCACGGGTGCGCCCTATCGCGCCGCTCTACAACAACGCGCACGCGCAGCCATCGCCACCTTTTGAAAGATTCGTAGAGGGAAATAAATTTAACGAGAGATAGAGATCAGGGGCGACCATCATGGTCGCCCCTGATCTCTATCTCTCGTTATACCGGGTTGCAATGAAAGAAGAGTTTAGAGTTCAAGCTTTAGCTTGCTTTACCGCCAGTAATGACAAACTAAAGTTTGAACTCTGAACCTCTATTTTTACCGCAACTCGGTATTAGATACTTTCTCTGATTATCTCCCAGGCTTCCACCTCGCCTTCGATAATCTTGAAGATGGGATGCGCTTCCGGCTCTTCTACGGAGTTTATTTCGTCATACTTCTTTTCGTCTCTCGCTTTCAGCTTCTCCTTCAAATGATTCCACTCGTAGAGAAGCTGGCCTCGCGTGCAGGTTATCTCTCCATCGAATGCCGCTGACGTAATCTTTTCTTCATTGAACCTGTATCCGCGCCTCGTAGCTTCTTCATGAAGACGCCGCAGGTAGCTTGCGATAGCGCCGGTTGGATCGGGAGATGATTTGAATCTTTCGAGTTGAGGATGATTCTTATATCCTCTGGTCTCGCCTTTCAAAACCTTTTGAGCAAGCAGCGCTTCTCTCCACGCTGCCAGCAAGCCCTTAGTGTCAAGGTATCTTGGATGGACTGTCCACAATCTCATAAATCGGCTTCCGCCTACCCGCCGCTCTGAGCGATCCGTGAAATCGTTTCGCTCATGCGCTCTACCGGAAATCGCCCCGATGAGTAAGGCTTTCGCCCAGGAACTCGCCAATCTCCGCCCTGATGAACGGCTTGACGCCTTCGCGCCCTCTCAACTGTAACCAGACTAAGCCGCCTTCAGGTTCAATCTCAAGAGTGAAGCCGAAGAAGGGACAGCATAGCCTCTCAAGAGAGATGAACTCCCAGACCAACTGCAGCATCTCCGATTCATTGGGCAACTGGAAAGCATAGCCGTTCGGCAACTCTCGAATGCTCTCGACTGCATGAAACACTTGACTCGCAGTAGCTAAATGCTGCTGCCTCCGGTCAGGTTTAATCGCATCCATATTACATGCGAAAGGTGATTCTTTCTTCGTATGCATCTATTAGGCTATCTTTACCGCGTTCCAAAATATGCCGGCGCCCAACGCCCGACGCTAGCGACAACGCGAATTGAACCAGCAAAGGTTGATGAAAGGCAAGCTGAGGGCGGTCGGGTTCGATGAGTTATGCTTTGTCTTCCCTGTTAGGTAGCCAAGTTTCGATAATCCCTCTTATTCGCTTTAGCAGATCGCCGCGCCAGCAGTGCAATTGGTAATCCGACCAATAAAGCGTGTCCAATAAATGCCGGCAGAAAGAGGCGCAAGGAAAACGGTCTGGAACCAATGGCTGAAAGCGGGATAACGACATAATTCATCACCAGGTAAGCAAGCATCCCGTAAATTAATCCGCAAACAACTGCGCGATGAATCAAAACCGGCAACTTCAAACTTGCTACGTAATAAACTGCGGCGATGCATGACGCCACAATAAAATGAAGCAGAATACCGAGCAAAAAAGTCTGTATGCCGCCTTCATACGATGCCTTGCCGAGCAACCCGGAAGCGACGGATTGAAAAATTCGCATTGGCTTTGCGCCCAATATTAGACCGTAAAAGACCAGGGCAAACAGACCGTCCAATATTCCGACGACCAAACCGCCATACAGAATCGTGTCAAAGGGGCGAGGGCGTTCGAGGATAGATGCGTCATCACCGGAATGTGTGAAAGCGTTATCACTCATGATTTTTCTCTTTCGTCTGAACGACACTCTAATCTAGAAGCATAACCGCTGATTATCCAAACCTGGTTTGGATAATACTGCAAATCTGCGTGGTATCTGCACCAGGTTTAGATAATCACACTTTCACCTCTGCTTTATTTCCAGCATCGTTGCCTGTATCCACGCTTTTAGCATATATTGCTCAACTCTCAAGTTAATAATTTTAGATCAGCAGACGAAAGGCGCACATCAAGCATGCCGAATAGCGTTTCTATCACAGTCGCACATGGCGACGGCATCGGCCCCGAAATCATGGCGGCCACGCTCCACATCCTGAAAGAGGCTGGCGCGCGGATTGAAATCGAGACCATAGAGATTGGCGAGAAAGTTTACCTGGCCGGAAACAGCGCGGGCATTGAGCCGAGCGCCTGGGATTCTCTGCGGCGCACGAAGGTTTTTCTGAAAGCTCCGATCACGACTCCGCAGGGCGGCGGCTTCAAGAGCCTGAACGTCACCGTGCGCAAGACGCTCGGCCTTTACGCCAACGTGCGCCCCTGTGTCTCTTATCATCCCTTCATCAAGACGAAGCACCCGAACATGGACGTGGTCGTCGTGCGCGAGAACGAAGAAGACCTCTACGCTGGCATCGAGCACCGCCAGACCGAGCAGGTCACGCAGTGTTTGAAGCTCATCTCGCGGCCAGGCTCGGAGAAGATCGTGCGCTACGCCTTTGAGTATGCGCGCCGCAACAATCGCAAGAAAGTCACCTGCTTCACGAAAGACAACATCATGAAGCTGACCGACGGCCTCTTTCACAAAGTCTTCGACGAGATTGCCGCTCAATACACGGACATTGAGAATGAGCACTGGATTGTTGACATCGGCGCGGCCAAGCTAGCCGACACGCCCGAAGCTTTCGATGTCATCGTGATGCCGAATCTCTACGGCGACGTGTTGTCTGACGTGGCCGCGCAGATCGCTGGCTCTGTTGGTCTGGCAGGCTCTGCGAACATTGGCGAGAACGTTGCGATGTTCGAGGCGATTCACGGCTCCGCGCCGCGTCGCGCAGGACAGAATCTGGCTAACCCTACGGGCTTGCTGCTCGGCGCGGTGATGATGCTCGTTCACATAGGCCAGGCGGACGTTGCGGAGCGCGTTCACAACGCATGGCTGCGAACCATTGAAGACGGCGTTCACACTTACGACGTTTACGCCGACGGCGTTAGTCATCAGAAGGTCGGGACGAAAGAGTTTGCCGATGCGGTCGTCGAGCGATTGGGGCAGAAGCCGCAGACGTTGAAAGCTGTCAGCTATAACGCGGCGAGCAACGAGCCTTTCACGAATACACAGAGTGTGACCGAGAGGCCACGCGCGAAGAAAGAGCTGGTCGGCGTGGACGTTTTTCTAGATTGGGTTGAAGGCTCGGCGAATCAGTTGGGCGAGAAGCTCGCGCTGACTGCGGGCGATGAGTTACGGCTGACGATGATTAGCAATCGCGGCGTCAAGGTCTGGCCGGGCGGCCACAGTGAAACGTTCTGCTCGGATCACTGGCGCTGCCGTTTCATCTCGCAGGCGGAGGGCAGCGTAATCAGTCATGACCAGATCGTCCAGCTTCTGGAGCGTGTGGCAGGCGCTGGCTTCGACTTCATCAAGACTGAGAACCTCTGCAACTTCGACGGCGAGCGCGGCTATTCCCTGGATCAAGGAGCGTGAAAAGCAGGGATGAGGGTAAGGAGAACATGATGGAAGAGAACGAGAGACAGAATAAACCGACAAACGAAGAACAGCAGCCGACGGATGAATTGAGTCCGTCGGAGAAGCTCGAAGACGTGAAGCCGACAGGCTCCCTGGTTCCCGGCGCGGAAAACCCGGAGAGCAAAGAGATCAAAAAGGAAATCAATCCAAACACGGAATGACAGAGAAGAACTGAAGAGCAGCCACAGAGACACGGAGACACGGAGACACCATAGGGATATAGAATTTCAGATGGCAGATTTGAGAATTCAAATTCCTAATCCCGCATTCTTCTTCCTCTCTGTGCCTCTGGGTCTCTGTGGCTAATTATAGGTGAAATGAGTATGGAAGAGAACAAGTCAAAAACTAACACCGACGCTTCGTCAACTCATCCTCTGGTGGCGGTCGTCATGGGCAGCACTTCAGACTGGGAGACGATGCAGCATGCCGATGAAATGTTGACGCGCTTTGCTGTGGCGCATGAATGCCGCGTTATTTCGGCGCATCGCACGCCGGTGCAATCGGCAGAGTTTGCAGCGAGCGCAGAAAAGCGCGGCCTCGAAGTGATTATCGCTGGTGCGGGAGGCGCGGCGCATCTTGCCGGAGTCATTGCCGCGCAAACGTTGCTGCCGGTGCTCGGCGTGCCGATGGAGAGTAAAGCTCTGAAGGGGTTGGATTCGTTGCTCTCCATCGTGCAGATGCCTGCGGGCGTTCCCGTCGGCACGCTCGCCATCGGACGTGCAGGCGCAACCAACGCCGCGCTCTTCGCCATCGCTATCCTTGCCAACAGTCGGCCAGAACTGAGAGAGAAGCTGCGCCGGTTTCGCGCAGAGCAGGAACAAAAAGTCCTCGAAGCAAAGCTGCCGTAAAGTAAAAGCGCGTGGAGTGTGAGAACAGGAAGACGCGGCGAAGAGGAAAGAAAGACTGCGTCAGCAATTCTTTTCTTCGCCGCGTCGCCAATGCGTCTTAGGTTAGTCTCTCTTCAGGCAGTGGAGGCTGAGTGGCCTCCACTGCCATGCCATCGCTAACGGATTCGTTCCCATCTAAAGCAGTGCGACCACTCTTGTCATCAAACGACAGTCCCTTTTGTACCGGGCAGTAGTGGCGGTTACAGAACCCGTGTTAGATGAGTGATGGGCGAGCCGGGGTCTCGGCTCGGACGCTCACACGTTGATCGGCACTGATTTAGTCCAGTTCGCACCAGCCGGTGCGTTGGTCGGCGGCCCGGACGTGATCGTTGTGTTAGTGCCGCCGGTGGTGAGGATGATCGTGAATTGATGCGGACCGCCCCAGTTGATTCCGACCATGGTCAGTGTGTACGCGCCGCTGGGAAGAATTGACTGTGGGACGACGACATACTCCACCGGATTGTTGAAGCCGGACTTGATGTGGCAGATTTCAGAACTGCCCGAGGGAGTTGACGCTAGGATGTAGAGTTCGTTGTCTGTGGCCGTGACGTGAATCTTTGTGGTAGTAGCCATGAATATTCTCCTTGGTAGAGGTTGTGTGAGGCTAACGAGTGTCAGGATGTAAGGTTCCTCGTCAGCAGGTATGCGAGGACTGCAATTCAATACAAACAATCTCCAAGCATTTCCTATTCCGTTGTCGCCGGGTGTAATTCATCTTGTAAAACCCGCGCGTCTTAATTCTAAACAATGGTCTCAGTGGCTACTGTAGAGGACGAATCATCTTGAGGTGTCTTCTTTTGTTGACTGAAGAGGTAGGAGGCAAAGAAGAGGTTCAGGAGTTCTGACATCGCGTGTCCTCTCCGTCTCTCTAATTCTTCCTGCGTAATTTCACTTGGAAAACTCGTTGAATTGACGCAGAATGTGCAGGCGCGCAACGCTCTTAGATAAAACCTGCCTTGACCGGTCATCCCCTTGGATGTCGGCCCTAGATGTTTCACTTCTTCCGTTTGATAGAGGAAGCCCGAAGAGCCAAATGATCGGCCAGACCATCTCTCATTACCGTATTCTAGACAAGCTCGGCGAGGGCGCGATGGGCGTCGTCTATGCCGCCGAGGACACGCACCTGGGTCGGCACGTCGCCATCAAGTTTCTTTCCGACGCCTCAATATCCGACACGCACCACTTCAAAGCGCGTTTCCTGCGTGAGGCTCGCTCGGCCTCCATGTTGAGCCATCCGAACATCGCAACCGTTTATGATTACGGCGAGACGGCTGAAGGCTTTCCTTTCATCGTCATGGAAGAGGTCAAGGGGCAACCTTTGAGCGACCTGCTGCACGATGGCGAACTCACACTCGCCCGCGCCATAGAGATCATAGAGGATGTGGCGGCGGCGCTCGTCGAAGCTCACGAGCACGGCATCATTCATCGTGACATTAAGCCGTCGAACGTCTTCATCAACGAGCGCGGGCAGGTCAAGGTTTTAGACTTCGGGTTAGCCAAGCAGATTCATGAAGAGCGCGCCCAGGCAGACCCGGACGCGCGCACCCTTCTCGCCACTCATACGCGCAGCGACATAGTTGTCGGCACCCCGCTTTACCTGTCGCCCGAACAGGCGATGAGCATGCCTGTTGACGGGCGTTCCGATCTCTTCGCGCTGGGAGCGCTCCTTTACGAATGCATCACGGGTCGCCCTGCTTTTTCCGGCGCGAGCGTCATCGAAATCGGAGCGCAGATTATACACATTGATCCGCCTTTGCCTTCGACGATCAACCCTGGCGTGCCGCCTGAGCTTGATCGAATCACCATCAAGGCGCTCCAGAAGAAGCCGGAGGCGCGCTACCAGACAGCGCAAGAGATGGTTGAAGACTTGCGCGAGATGAGCGGGGTCGTTCACGGTGATCTGAATCGCATCAGGCGGCTTCATCCAGATGATCCGCATCGCACGGGAAGTCTGAGCGGGCAGCGGCGCACGAATCGTTCGAGCGCGCTCTTAACCATTACGGATGGCTTGCGCCGTCCGCGCGTTTCGTTGGGCTTCGTCATCATCGCAATTCTGGCGACCGCGCTTGCGATCTGGGCAGCCGTCTATTTGCTGCGAGCGCGTCCGGGCAAGGTTTCATCAGAAGCTCAAGGCTGGTACGACAGAGGGATGGAAGCCATGCGGCGCGGAGAGTATTTCCAGGCGAGCAAGGCGCTCAACAAGGCAATCCAGATTGACGATAAATATGCGATGGCGTATGCGCGTCTTGCCGAGGCCCTGGTGGAAATGGGCTACGTGGACAATGCCAAGGACCAGATGCTGCATGTCTCAACGCTCGTCCCTGATCGCTCCGTGCTTCCGCAAGTGGACGCGCTCTACGTGGAAGCCATCAATGCCCTGGTCTCAAACGATTTCACGCGCGCCGTCAAAGCCTACGGCGAGATTGCCGGTCTCTCGCCTGAGCAGCCCTACGTTTACGTTGACCTGGGGCGCGCCTTTGAGAAGAACGGAGAGCCAGGCAAGGCGATTGAAAACTATGTGCAGGCCACGAACCGCGATCCGCAGAACGCGCTTGCTTACTTGCGCGTCGGCGTGCTCTACGGTCGGCAGCAAAACATTCTGGGCGCTCTCGCAGCCTTTAATAAGGCGATAGCGATCTATGAGCCTTCCAGCAATATTGAGGGACAGGCCAGCGCGCTTTATGAGCGCGGCTACGCCTATATCTATGCGCGCAGGCTGGAAGAGGCAAGCGCGGATTTGCAACAGTCGCTCAACCTGGCGAGCGCAAGCGGCAATGATTTTCAAAGAATCAGCGTCCTCTTGCAGCTCAGCCGTCTCTCTTACACAGAGGGCGCGACGGCGAAGGCGCAAAGTTACGCGAACGATGCGATTGAGTTTGCCCAGAAAAACGGCCTCGACGACCTGATCGCGCTCGGCTTTAATAATCTAGGCTACACGTTCTTCATTAACAGCCAGTACGCGGAGGCCGAGAAGAGTTATAAACAGGGATTGGAGTTTGCCAAAAGAAGCAAGTCGCGCCTGCGTGAAGCGGTTCTCCTGAAAGATTTGGGGAATCTCTACATACAGCAACTCAGAACCGACGAGGGACTTGGCTTTGCGCAGCAGGCGCTCGCTTTTTTCGAGCAGGGCGAGTATCGCTCTAATATACATGCCTGCCTGACGGTGATCGGGCGCGGCAATCGCCAGAAAGGTGATTACGACGCGGCGCTCCGAGCCTTTCAGCAGACGCTCGAACTCGCAGAGCAATCGAACTACCCCGCGCAGATTGCCTTCTCGTATGGCGAGATCGCTACGGTGCTCGCCGAGCAGGAGCGTTACCCGGAAGCACTGAGCCGCTACGATCAGAGCCTGGAGATTCACAGGTCGCAGAAGGATCAGCGGAACATGGCTTACATCCTGATGAATCGCAGCAGTGTGCTCTGGCGGCTGGGCCGCTACGACGAGGCGCGTGCCTCTCTCTCTCAGGCGGAAGAGTTGGCAAACCAGCCTGATAATCTCATCAAGCCGATCATCGCGGAAATTCCCTTGCACTACGCGCAGATTGCTCTCAGCGAGCGCCATTTCCCGGAAGCAAAAACGAAGAGCCAAAAGGCGCTTGAGCTGGCCGGGACGCAATATGAGAGTGTCGCTATTCAGGCCAAGTACACGCTTGGATTAGCGCAGGCTCTGAGCGGCGACGGGCGCGAAGGGAAAAAGACATGCGAGGAAGCGGTTGAGATGGCTAAGAGCGCTGGCGATGCTGGATTGATGTCGCGCGCATGGCTTGCGCTCGCAGAGGTTCTGCTTGAGAACAAAGATGCTCAGGGCGCATTGACCAATGCGCTGCAAGCCCAGGGTAGTTTCAGCCGCGCCGGACAGCTTGAGTCGGAGTGGCGAGCGTGGCTCGCGGCCTCTCGCGCCAGCCACCTGAAACTGGACGAGCGTGCCGCTTCAGACCAACTGGCGCAAGCCAGCAGCGCCCTTTCACAACTCCGGCAAAAATGGGGTGAAGAAGTTTTCCAAAGCTACCTCAACAGGCCGGATATACAATTTTCGCACAAGCAACTCGGTGAAGAAGTCCCAGTCGCCGAGAAATAGCCCACACAAACCCTCAAAGGAGATAGAAATATCATGGAAAACAGAAATCCAACAGGCGACCCGGAAATCCCCGGCGGCGGAAGAATTAGTAGTGATATCGGTGACCCGGAAACGCCCGGCGAGCAAGATACCGTCGCGTATGAAGAGACGGGCGACCCAGAAATTCCTGGCGGCGGCTCAACCGTGCAAGGGGACCCGGAGATACCCGGCGGCGGTAGTACCGCTACTTGATAAAATCACAGAAGCCGGGGATGTATCAGCATACATCTGCGGCCTCTGTTTAGAGGCCATTTCAAAACACAAGCCGCGAAGAACTATCCCAGGTTTTGAAATGTGCTGAGTAGTTATTGATAGTGAAAGCTCGATGAAAGTGCGAAAGCATTGAGCGGTTCGCTTCAGGTTGAGCGTGGCGCGGGCGGGTCAGTCATGACCGTTCGCGCCATGCTGATTTTTGTAGATGGCAACGTGGCGTGCAAACTCGCGCGCGGCATCTTCGTCGTGGTCTTCATCTCCGAGGTGAGCCTTCGGCTTGCGCCGCTCTGTGAAGCTGGCGGCGGCAACACCGGCTACCCACCAGAGAGTGCCGCGTGCCCCGAAGTGTTCGCGCACGCGCTGAAAGATGCGCGGGTAGAGCTTGGCCGTGCGGCTGAGCAGTCGCTTGAGCGCGTTGAAGCTGATGCGATCCTGAAAAAGCTCGCGCCGCACGCGCTCGTCCAGAGAGTGCAGCGCGGCCATCACGGCATTGAGCGTTTCGTTGACGGTCGAAGGCGCGCTCTTCGGCGTCGGGCGCAGGAATTCCGCGAGGCCGGACACCTCTGCAACGCGCGGCTCATCTCCATTGATCTCTGAGAGCGAAGAGGCATCGAGCAGGTCTGCCTGAAGAGCCAGGTCAACGAGGTGAGTCTGCCTGTGCAGGGCGCGCACGTGCGTGCCCGTGCCGCCTAACGTGAGCGGGCTTGAGAGTCCCGCCGCCTCGCCAACCAGCATCACATGATCTGCGGTCACTCTCTTCTTGCGCCCATGCAGCCCGCGTAGATGAAGGCCGGGAACGTAGCCGAAGACAGGCTTCATGACGCGCCACTGCGCGCTCGTGCGTTTGTAGCTCGGCAGTCGTTCAAAGTAATGCTCGAAAAGCGCGAGCAGAGATTTATCGGCAGGCGAATCCACAGCGTCGTAGAAGAAGAGATATGTCGCGTACTCGTCGCGCAGAGGGCTTCCGGCAAAGCCTTCCCAGATTAACTGGCGATGATCGCGCGCGTCCTCTTTGCTCACCAGGATTTCGCCGACATTGAAATCAACCTGGTCCGGTTCAGCCCCTCGCTGAAGCCCGCGCGAAACCGTTCCCACAGTCGGGCAGACATGCGTCACGGCGCGCCCGTCATTCAGTTGCCGCGAGACAGGCGAGTTCGTATCGGTCGCATCAATGAAGAGTCGCGCGCTGAATAAGCTACGCTTCTTTGTGCGCGCATCCTCCGTCTCCACCAGCACGCGATCAGGCTGAACATAGCAGCGCACAAACTTAAGACCGCTTATCAAGGCCGAGCCGGTTTCGCTCGCCTCAATTTTCCCGGCGGCGAGCGCGAGCAACTTGTCTGCATCAACCGCCACGTCGAGAACATTGTCCATCCAGAGCGGCGGAGTTTTAACGCGCGACCCTGCGTCATGGAATTTTACGAAGCTGGAGCGATAGCGATTAATGACCGCAGCTTCGATCTCATCTACTGTAAAGAGTCGCGCTCTCACGAATCCGCGCAGCTCTTCGTCCGAGATATTCCAGCCGCGCTCGGTTTGTCCAACCGCGCCATCATCAAAGACCATGACGCGCCGCTTGTAGCATGAGGTCATCACCGCCGCGTGCAAGAGGCCAACGACGCCCCCCGCGTAAATAATCTCAAACTCGCCTTCGACCAACAGGCCGGAGGGCGGCGCGCCGCGCACAATCGCCTCCTGCGCTCCACGCCCGCGCTCCATCCCTTGCTGCCAGCGCGCGTCCGTTTCCCAGATGCGGTCGAGCCATGCTTCACGATTAGCGAGCGCGCCGAAATTCGCCACCGTCAGCGGATAGCGCCTTCGATAGTCGGAGAGGTCGGGTGCGCCGTGCGGTCTACGGGGTTTCGATAAAACAGCGGTCATAAAAAAAGAGATCTGCCGGGCGCGTTTTGAGACTCAACTCAAAGACACGCGGGCATTCCAAATCGAAATCGGGAGAGAGCAACTGTGCTTTTGCGGGGAGTGTAACTGATAGGCGCTGGGAGAGTCCACTAACGAAGGGATGAGGGATGAATGAAAAGAAAGAACGGAGACCGACCAATTCTTCTTCATCCCTCATCCCTCCGCCCTCATCCCTTAACTCAGACTCTTCTGCGTGTGAGCAGCCCGATGATGGCGACGAAGATTGTCGCGCCGATGATTGACCAGACGAAGGGAAACTTCGTGCCGCCAATGTCAATCGCAAACAACTCCGGCAACTTAAACGAGCGCGCGAGCCACATCCCGATGATCGCGCCGATGAATCCGAGCGCGATGGAGACCAGGCAGCCGCCACGCGAAAAGCCGCTGATGGCCTGTCCCAGAGAGCCGCAGAGTCCTGCGACGAGAAGCAAGATTAGTAAATCAATCCAGGTCATAACTCTCTCCTTACGCTATCCCGAAATCAGCGTCCACACGTTTGTTCGCCCGCGCCGCTGGCTGCGTGGTTAGCGTCCGCGCCGCAGTTCCAGCGGGCAGGGCCGCCGAAGTCCATCGCATCCGTATACTCAAACTCGCCCTGATTGCTGTTCGTATCTTTCGTGTCAACGACATCACGCCCCAGCTTGACGCGGTAGAAGCTGGTCTTGGCCTTGATCGTTTCACGAACGCGCCAGGTCGTGTTGTTGCGGACGACGACCGGCGCTTGTTTGTCGAGTCCCATCACGTAGTCAGCCGCAAACTCGCCCAGGCCCGCGACCTTCAAATGATTCTTCCGGTCGTCGTATGTTTGTTCGACCGCTTCATAACGCACGCTCTCGGCAATCTCTTTCGCCTTCTTCTCCGCCTCACTAGCCGGGACGCGCTCGATGACGCGCGCCATGATGAGGCGCAGGGCTTCGCGCTGACTTTCGTTTGCGCGCTCGTCTATGAACATGTAGCGCCCGCTGCGCAGGTCGGCTGAACCGAAGTGCAGATCGTCGAGCACGGTGTCGCCGTAGTTTCCTTTGCGAATGTGATAGGAGTAGAACGGGTAGCAGTAAGAATGCGGCGACGGCCCTTGCCCGAAGTTGCATGAGCAGGGAACAGCGCAGGTGCAGGCTTCTGAGATTGAGCCTGTAATCTTCCATGTTTTCGCCGGGGCGGTTTCGGCGGGCTGCGCTTCATTCGACGATGAAACTGTCGCCGGGCCTTGCGCTCCGCCGTTGTTGGAAGGCGCTACCCTGTGCTTTCCGATGAAGTAAGCCGCTGCTCCGAGCATGCACACGGCAAACAGGATTGCGAGCAATACGACTGCGAATCGTCTACTCGGTTTCTCCTTCGAGCGAGCATCGTCCGCGTAAATTTCATTCGTACTCAAGACTATCTTCCTTAATTAATATCCAAGTCCACACTGACGATATTCCCACCTCTTGATTTTACCTCTTTTGAACCTTATATCTCTGGGCCGAAGAGTGGGCGTTGATGCCGGTGGTCCTACATCACGCGGTATTATCCACAGTTCTATCGTCAGACTTTCCCTATAGCCGCCGTCTATTTTCGTCACATGGTTAGCATCTATGCCGCGATTCTCCACCAAGTATGATTTGATGCGCGAAGCTCGCGCTCGCGCCTCACCACGTCTGCCAACGCGCCCGCCATAGACAATGATGTAAGCCTGTGAACTTGGTGTGTTCTGCAACTGAATCGCATAATTATCGAGACGAGCCATTTCGTCTTCACAGTTGACGTTAACGAATTTATCAAATATGTGTGGATCAGCAGTTATTTGTGCAGTCGAAAAGCCAGCGACCGACAAAATTAGAGAGAAACAGGCAAAGGATATCCTAACGTTTCGCATATCTTACTACCTCACATCGCAACCGGTCAGATGATGGCCTACCTCGCGTTCATCAGTGTCGCGCGAAAACCTCTTATCGGGCAAGCGTTGCTGGAATATAGTTCAGAGCTAGCGGCCTAAATCGTTACGCACGACCTCGCCGCCTTTCATCACGAAGCGCACGCGCTCAAGCTCCGTCACATCCTTCAGTGGGTCGCCCGCGACGGCCACGATGTCTGCGTACTTTCCTGCTTCAATCGCGCCCATGTCGTTCGGTCTCTCTAGTAGATCGGCGGCAACAATCGTCGCAGATTGAATCGCCTGCATCGGTGTCATGCCGTAGCGCACCATGTAGTTGAACTCTTTGGCCTCATTCACAGTCCACGCGAAACCGCCCACGTCAGTTCCGAAAGCAATCTTGACGCCTTTGCGCAGGGCGACGCCAAACACTTTGGCTTCGAGGTCGCGCATCGTCAGCCAGATCGGAGCGCCAGCCGCCGCGCGCCCCTCCGCAACATAGACGCCGACGTAAATTGTCGGACACCAGTACGTGCCCTGCTTCACCATCCGGTCCATCAACTCTTCATCCAGACCGTAGCCGTGCTCTATGGAATCAACGCCAGCCTTGAGCGCGGCGTCAATCCCGTCGCGTCCCATCGCGTGCGCGGCGACGCGACGGCCCAGACGGTGCGACTCATCAACCATAGCTTTCATCTCTTCATCCGTGAAGTTGACCCAACTATGCAGCACGCCGTCCTTCAGGTAGTAACGACGATCAGCGTAGAACTTGATCCAGTCCGCGCCGTACTTGACCTGCTCACGAACAGCGCGGCGTATGTTGTCCGCGCCGTCAACGATCTGCACGCCTTCGGGCATCTTCAATTCCCAGGAATAGCCTGAGAGCGGGTACATGCCCGTCGCAGAAAATGCGCGGGTCGAGACGAACATGCGCGGCCCCGGAATGACGCCGCGATTAATCGCCGTCTTGACATCAACGTCTGCATACATCGCGCCTTCAGTTTCAAGATCGCGCAGCGCTGTGAAGCCGTTCATCAAAGCGGTCTTCGCCGCAACGGTCGCGCGGATGGTGCGATACGGGATGGACTCTTTGAGTAGCTGCTCGTCGTAGTCTTCGGCTGTGATGTCGCCTTGCAGGAGAATGTGCGTGTGGCAGTCGGAGAAACCGGGCATCACGGTCGCATTCGAGAGGTCTATCATGCGTGCCGGAGACGGAGCGCGCCCGCGCACGTCGGCCCACGCGCCGACCGCCTTGATGCGATCTTTCTCAATCAGTATGCCCTGATTTTCGAGCACGCGCCCGGCACGGACATCCACGAGCCGCCCGGCATGAATCAGCACGACCGTGTTTGCAGGGAGCGTCTGCGCGACAACCGAACTTTGCCAGAGCGCGAGAGTAAGGAATAGAGAAACCAATATTTTCTTCATCGAAAAACCTTTCAGATGCAGGCGAAATTTAAGTCTTTCAATTCTCGTGAATGACTGTATAATCGAAGGTGCGTGGTCGTGCAACGGCTGCCGCTAACCGAGCATCAGAATTACTACCGTTCAGCCCCCGGTAAACCGAACCTCATCGCTAACAAATATTGCAGGAGAACGAGGAAAAATGCGTAAGTTATTTATCACCGCGCTGATTATCGCAGCATCATTTAGTTTGAGTCTCGGACAGAGCCAGCAGGGAGGCTCTTCGCAGAGCAACGACGACATCCCTAACATGGGCCGCGCCCCGTCACAACCTAACGGCATCGGTCGTCTTGACCTGCGAATCGTGGACGAAAACGGCAATCCCGTTAAAGGCGCTTTCGCCAAGCTCGAATCCAGTCGTTCGGACGGCTACTTCTGCGAGTCGTGGAATTCCTCTAACGATCACGGCGTCGCCGTGCTGCCCCCGATTCACATGGGCACGCTCAAGTTAATCATCAAAGCCAAAGGCTACCAGACGCTCAAGATTGACGTGCCGACCAGTTCGCTCTCAGAGCCTATACACGTCACACTGCACGGTAAATAACGATAGAAATGATGAACGCTGAATGATGAACTGAAAAGCTCTTGTCCTTCATTCAGCGTTCAGCGTTCAGCGTTTCTCTGTGTCTTCGCTCTATGCCCTGCCATGATCCGGCGGGTCTCTCTTTTCGCTCTGACTCTTCCACCAGTGGGATCAATTCCGCGAGCGCTTCCTGAAGCTTTCGTGCCTGCTCAAGCGTCAGCAGCAGCGTCGGCGCGCGCTCGCCATGACCTTCAATGGTCAACGCAACCATGTCGTCCGCGAAAATGGAGACACGAACGTGCCCGTCTCCATCACGCCGCCCCGTGCGAATATCCACTATATGTTCTGTTAGCGACATCAAAACTCCTGAGAACAGTGATAAGTGATAAGTGACAAGTAAGAACGAGATTTTAGCTCGTCACTCGTCACTTGTCACTCGTCACTGTTTTTACAATCCACTCGCGCGCCACCTCTCGCTTGTCTCTGTGGTTGCCGTCCACTTCGTAGTTCAAACGGCGCATCTCTTCAGTTGAAATTTTGCCATTGAGAAGCGAGAGAGCCTCGCTTGCGGCTGGCACGCGCGCGAGCGTGTCGCGGCGTATCAGGATAACGGCTTCGTAGGGCGGAAAGTAGTGGCGGTCATCTTCGAGTTGAAAGAGGTCGAGCGCCGTGACAAGGCCGTCCGTCGAGTTGCCTGCGATGAGGTCAACCTGCTTGTCCGCGAGCGCGCGATAGGTGAGCGATAAATCCATCTCTCGCGGCGCGGAGGCGAATTGTAGATTGTACGCGCGCGAGAAGCCTGGATAACCATCTGCGCGCGACATGAAATCCTGGCCGAAACCTGCGCGCCAGGTCCGCGCATGAGGAACAGCATCCGAGATCGTCTTCAGGCCAAGACGCCTTGCATCATCGCCGCGCACGAGAATGGCAAAGGTATTCTCATAGCCGAGCGGTGGACTGACTTCGACATTAAACTTCTCCGCATATTCGCGCTTCGTAGTTTCATAAACCGTGCGCGCATCCGTATTGAGCGGGTGCTTCAGAATCGCCATGTAGGACGTGCCCGTGTATTCGGGATAACAATCAAGCTCCCCGGCGATAAGCGATTCGTGCGGGACGTTACCGGCCAACTCAAATTTTCGTACAACCTCCACGCCGCGCGCTTCTAGCATCTGCGCGAAAATCTCAGCCAGCAACACGGACTCAGTAAAATCTTTTGAGCCGACGACGACACGCGGGCGATTCGGCGATTCCTCAGTAGATGAACGCGCGCCACGCCAGACGGCAAGCCCTCCGGCAAGTAAAACAAGAGCGAGCGCGGCCCATGCGAGATTTCGCGCCCAGGGATTCCTCTTTCGAGTTGCCCGCTTCGCGCTCGTGTCGAAATGCTTTTCGAGTAAACCCAAACCAAAGTCTGCTGCGAGCGCCATCAACGCGGCGGGGACAGCGCCTGCGAGTATCAAGCGGTTGTCATACTGGCGCAGGCCGCGAAAGATGTATGTGCCAAGACCCCCTGCGCCGACAGCCGCCGCAATCGTCGCTACCCCGACGGAGATGACGACAGCGACTCTCACGCCCGTCAGAATCACACTTGCGGCCAATGGCAACTCCACCTGCAAAAGAATCTGCCTGTCCGTCATTCCCATTGCGACCGCAGCCTCGCGCACGTTCTTATCCACACCGAGAATTCCCGTCACAGTGTTGCGAATCACGGGCAGGAGCGCGTAGAGCACTAGGGCGACGATGGCTGTGCGCGCGCCTATGCCGCCAATGAAGGGAAGCGGAATGAGAAGGCCGAAGAGCGCGAGGCTCGGCACGGTCTGCATCACGTTCGCAAGACCGAGCACGGGAGCGCGCAGGCGTGGACGGCGCGAGAGCAGAATACCTAAGGGGATGCCGATGGCGACCGCAATCGAGGTCGAGATGAGCACGAGCCAGAGGTGCTCGCCCATCAGACGCACTATGTCCCGCCAGTTGGCTTTAAGAAACTCGACCCACGCGCTCAATGTTCGTTCCTCCCTGAAGTCTTCCGGTCTTGAGCGAGGAAGGCTTCCATCACGCGCGGGTCCAGCCGGAGCGTTTCAATGTATGAGCGCGCGTGTTCTTCAGTTGAGCGCAGGAAATCTTCCGGCGTCTCCAGGAGAAGGAGTCGCCCGGCGTGCATCAAGCCGATGCGTGTTCCGAGCATCAACGCCTCGCGCACATCGTGCGTCACGAAGATCACGGTCTTGCCCAAGCGTTTTGAGAGGTCGGCAAACTCTTTTTGCAGCGAGGCGCGAGTCAGTGGATCGAGCGCGCCGAAAGGCTCGTCGAGCAGCAGCAACGAAGGCTCTGCCGCGAGCGCGCGCGCAACCCCGACTCTCTGGCGTTGCCCGCCGGATAATTCTCGCGGGTAACGCTCCGCGAACACGTCCGGGTTAAGGCCGACCAATTGAAGCAACTCGCGCACGCGCGTCTTCACGCGCAACGTTTCCCAGTTCTCCAATGTTGGAACGAGGGCGACATTGCGTTCGACCGTGAAATGCGGAAACAGCCCGGCCTCCTGAATCACGTAGCCCGTGCGCCGACGCAATTGAATAGCATCCCAATCGTTTGTTCGTTTGCCTTCGACACGCACCTCGCCAGCCGTCGGCAGCAAGAGACGATTGATGAGCCTGAGCGTCGTCGTCTTCCCGCAACCGGACTCGCCGAGCAACACGAGCGTCTCGCCGCGTGAGACTGTCAGGTTGAGATCGGAAACGATTAATGACGCCATGCCCGCCACGCCGTAGCTGACGTTGCGAAACTCAACGAGCGCGGAATCAGTTTGTTCAGGTGCGGACATTTGGAAGACAATTCAGGTCAAATTTCAGTTGCGTGTAGGGCGAAAAATATTCACCACCGCAGACACAGAGGACACAGAGGGGGCACAGAGGCTTGAATGCTTTTCTCTGTGTAATCTCTGTGTCTCTGTGGTGAATTGCTTTGAACCCACTCAAGAGAAAAGAAAATATAAATCATGCAATGCGTAGATACTCAAAGACGCGCTTCATCGAGCTGTTCCATGAGCCGTGCCAGTTGCCAAGCAGAATATCTGCCGGGCAGACCCCATCCTGAATGACCTGCTCGGAGAGCACATCCAGATAGCCGACTTCCGAAGGGGCAATTCTTTCAAGCCCGCTCCTGGCGAGCGTCACGGCTTCTTTGGCGAGGCTCAAAACATCCACGTTCCCAAAACGCGCCGCCAAGCCGTCGCGCGCCACGCGCTCCTGCAAGGCATGCATCTCTTCGCCGCTCAATTTCGGCGCGAGACGCAAGGCTTCGTCGAGCGCTTCCCGGTCGTACAGCAGACCTTTCCAGAATGCCTGTAGCGCGAGCGTGTGCTTTGGGCGGCCAGCGTCTGCGCTGCGTAGCTCGATGTGTTGTTTAAGACGCGCGTCTGTGAAGAGTGTCGTCAGGTGATCGGCCCAGTCGCCGAAAACGGGTCTCACCCCGTCGCAGCCGTTGGCTAGAAAGTCGCCAAACTTCATTCCGGTCGGCCCATTAAGATAGCGCCCGTCGCGCTGCGCGAAGATCATCGGCACGTCGAGCGCGTAGGCGACGAAGGCTTCGGGCGAAAACTCTTCCGTCAGCGCAGGGTGCGGAGCGCCCGTGCGGTCCCTGTCAGTTTCCAACCAGGCGGCGGCGCGTGTGGACTTGTAGCCGCTTGCTCTCCCGTTCTCGAAAGGCGAGTTGGCGAAGATGGCCGTGGCGATGGGAGCGAGGCGATTGCCGAGCAGGAATTTTTTAGAGAGGTCTTCGGCTGAACCGTAATCCAGGTTGGCTTGCGCGGCGCAGGTGCGCGTCATCATGTCCCACGCACGCGCCCCGCGTGTTGCCAGGTAGGGGCGCATCACTTCATAGCGCGCTTTCGGAAACCACTGTTGCTCTTCCAGCTTGCGTAAAGGATCGAAGCCGACAGCGAGAAAGGTCAGGCAGTCGCCTTCGGCAATCTCATGCAGGCGCGCGAGGTAGCGACGAATTTCATGCTCGACATCTTTCAGGCTGCGTTGTGGCGCGCCGGAAAATTCAACCTGCCCGCCCGGCTCAACCGTCAAACGATTCATCTGCCCGGCGTTGACCTCGACGAGCAGGCTGTCTTCATAGACCAGATCGTTTGAGGAAGGAGCAAAGCCTGCCAACACTCGCTGAACCTGCGCGGGGTTGATGCGCGCGTAATCGCGGCGGGTGTCGTAGCCGAAGAGTTCAAGCTCGACGCCACACATCCACTCCGATTGAGGCTTGGCCCCGCGCCGCAGGTTCTCGACAAAGAACGGCGCTGAATCCTGCGCCACCGGGTCGGTCAAAAGCGGAAAGACCTCGCGCGCCGTAGACGCAACCCGCCGCGCCTCACCTGCGACAGCGAGACCTGTGTCCTTGCGAGAGTCCTGCGTTTCAGTTGCTTTGTCGTGAACCATACTTCAATCAGTTTTCAGTTTTCGGTTTTCAGTTCTCAGCTAAAAACTGAAAACTGATTACTCTACTGCCATAAAAAGATTACTGCTGAACTGCTCGCGCTCATCCAGCCATGTGCGAGAGCGTGTGTAGCCTGTTGCGCTCGCCAGAGCAGAGAGACCCGCGAGGTCGTACTTGTAAGAATTCTCCGTGTGAATACGCTCGCCCTCTGTGAAGCGGATTTCCATCTCAAGCTTGCGGATGGAGACCGTCTGCGCGCAGAGGCTCTGGATGTAAAGCTCGACGCGGCCTTGCTCTTCATTGTAAACGGCCTGATGACGAAAGGCGCGCAGGTCGAAGTCTGCGTCGAGTTCACGGTTGATGCGCGCGAGCAGATTGAGATTGAAGGCGGCTGTGATGCCGAGCGAGTCGTCGTAAGCCGCTTCCAGAATCTCAGGCCGTTTGCGTAGGTCCGCGCCGAGCAGGAGCGCGTCGCCTGCTTTGAGTACGCTACGCATGGCGCGCAGGAAAGTCTGCGCTTCCGTTAAGTCGAAGTTGCCGATGTTCGAGCCGAGAAAGAGCGCGAGCGTGTGTCCGCGCTCCGGCTCGTTTGAGAGAGCCTTGAGGCCGTCGTAGTAATCGCTGGCGTAAGCATTGATTCTCAAGGCAGGATAAGACTGAAGGAGCACGCGCGAGCTTGTCTCAAGCGCAGAAAGCGAGATGTCAACCGGAATGAAGAGAAGCTCTGATTGACGCTTCAGCAAGGCTTCGATGATGAGCCGCGTCTTGAGCGCGCTGCCGCTGCCCATCTCAACGAGTGAAACCTTTTCGCTCGCAACCTCACTAACAATCTGGTCTGCGTAGCGCGTGAGAATCTCATTTTCGGCGCGCGTCAGGTAATACTCAGGCAGGAGACAGATGGCCTCGAAGAGTTGCGAGCCGAGCGCGTCGTAAAAATATTTGGGAAAGAGTTTCTTCGATGAGGGCGACAGCCCCTCGCGCACATCATCGGCGAGCGTGGCGCGCGCCTCCGAGCGTATAAGGTTATTGATGGTGAGCCTCTCGGCAGGGGCGTGTTCGGAAGATGCTTGAGACATTAGTTGCTCTAGGGGGAGAGGTACTGGATTTTATGAGCGGAAGAATTCACTCCCGCATGAGATTTCCGAATTTGAACTCCAAAACGTTTGCTAACACAGTCCTGTCTGGTTTCGTCCTTCTGTTATGATAACGTATCGCGGGTCATTATCCACACTCGCCGGAAGGCGAGGGGAAGAAAGTTTATGAAGAATTTCAGTTTCGTGTTGGGCTAGTGGTGAATCCCCACTTTGCCCTGAAAGTCGCATGACTGAAATCTCGCAAGAGGGTGTGAATTTGTCGAACCAGTTGGCGGAAGAAATTGTTGAGCAGATGAATGGGACGCGCCGGGCGACGCTCGCGCTTTTCGACATGGCGCGCGAAGAGGATTTGCGCGAGAGTCCTGGCTTCGGCTTTCGCCCCGTCATGTGGCATCTGGCGCACATCGGCGTCTTTGAAGCTTACTGGCTGCTGCAACAGTTGAAAAATGAACCCACGCCCGACGAGCGCTATGAGCGAATCTTCGATCCGATAAGGACGCCGCGCGAGGAGTCGAAGAATCTTCCCACGCGGGTTGAGATGGAGCGTTACCTGTCGAGTGTGCGGGAGAGAGTTTTGCGGCATCTGGAGAGAAGCGAGTTTGATGAAAGCAATCCGCTCACGCGCGATGGCTACGTCTTTCGCCTCGTGCTTGAGCATGAAGAGCAGCATCAGGAGACGCTCGCTTACCTGCTTCAGCTTCTCAACCCGTCTAAGAAGATGCGCCCTTCAGGAGTTGAAGCAGTGAGCGCACGCCGTAGCGGTAGTAATGATTCTTCAATCTCGAAAGTCTCTTCGCCGTCACAAGAGATGATGAGCGTTGCTGAGGGGTCGTTCCAGATGGGGGCAATCTGGAACGGGTTCGCTTACGACAACGAACTGCCGCCGCACCGGGTTCATGTTCCGGCGTTCAAGATGGATAAGCTGCTGACGACGAACGAGGAGTACGCGGAGTTTATCGCGGATGGCGGGTACACGCGGCGCGAGTGGTGGAGCGATGAGGGCTGGGAGCATTGTGTGCGCGAGGGTTGGAAATTTCCGCTCTACTGGACGCAACAAAGTAGCGACTGGCGCGTGCAAACAATGTTCGATGAAGGTGTGCTCGAAGCCTCGCATCCTGTGACGGGCATCAGTTGGTATGAAGCGGAAGCTTACGCGCGTTTTCGTAGGAAACGTTTGCCGTCGGAAGCCGAGTGGGAAAAGACTGCGTCGTGGGATGTGGCGCGCGAGAGTAAAGGCCGCTTTGCGTGGGGCGATGAGCGTCCCTCGACGCACCTGTGCAATTTCGATAATCGTTTCTGGGGAACAACAGCGGTCGGGAGTTTTCCTGAAGGGGCGAGCGCAACCGGCTGCCTGGATATGACGGGCAACGTGTGGGAATGGACGAGCGATGCTTTCAAAGGTTTCCCAGGGTTCAAGCCTTTTCCTTACCCGGAATATTCCGAAGTCTGGTTTGACGGAGATCATCGCGTCTTGAAGGGCGGCTCGTGGGCAACGCGCGCGTCCCCGTTGCGCGTCTCCTTCCGCAACTTCTTCCGTCGCCATTTTCGCATCGCTTTTGCAGGGATACGCTGCGCGTCGGATGCGTAAATAGAGAATAATAACCGCAGATGAACACAGATAGACGCGGATCAGAATTGAATCAGCGTGCATCCGCGCTCATCTGCGGTTGATTCCTCCACCACGTTGGCGCAATTCATGGAACGCAACTAAAACCCCCAGGGTTGCGTAATAACTACTATTCGCGCTGACCAAATTCACGCGAGCGCAAAACAGCAACATTGCCGGATTCTCTCGGATGACCATCAGTAATGGCACAAGTCTTGGTCGCTATGAGATTCGCTCCCACATCGGCGCGGGCGGAATGGGCGAGGTCTATCTGGCCTGGGACACCACGCTCGACCGCGAAGTCGCCTTAAAGATTTTGCCGCCGGAGATAGCCTCAGACCAGCAGCGCATGCAGCGTTTCGTCCAGGAGGCGAAGACCGCTTCGGCGCTGAATCACCCGAACATCATGACGATCTTCGAGATCGGGCAGATGGATTCCACCTACTTCATCGCCACAGAATTTATAGACGGCATCACGCTTCGCCAGCATATAGCGGGCCGCCGTTTGAAGCTCTCCGAAGCTCTGGACATCGCCGCGCAAGTGGCCGCCGCATTAACGGCAGCGCACGCCGCCGGAATAGTTCACCGCGACGTTAAGCCTGAGAACATCATGCTCCGCAAGGACGGCTACGCGAAGTTGCTGGACTTCGGACTAGCCAAGCCGACGGAGCGCCAAGCTTCTTCTGTGGACACGGAAGCCCAGACCAAGATGTTGGTCAACACATCGCCGGGCATGGTCATGGGCACGGTCAGCTACATGTCGCCTGAGCAGGCGCGGGGCTACACTTTGGACGCGCGAACAGACATCTGGAGTTTAGGCTGCGTGCTCTATGAGATGGTCGCGGCGCGCGTGCCGTTTGCGGGAGACACGACGAGCGATGTGATCGTGGCTGTGCTGGACAGAGAGCCTCCGGCACTCGTGGGCGGGCCGCACGAAACGCCGCTTGAGCTACAAAGGATTTTAAGGAAGGCGCTGCGTAAGGATAAAGAGGAGCGATACCAGACGGTCAAGGATTTACTCGTTGACTTAAGAGCGCTCAAGCAGGAAGTTGATTTCGAGACAAAGCTTGAAATTTCAGTGCCCCCTGAGTCCAGAAGTCTCGCGGCCTTCAATACCATCAGCGCGCAAAGCTCGCTTGAGACGGAAAAAGCGGCGCACACCAGCCACGTTCCGATGGCGCGCACCACGCTCGGCGCTGAGAGGCCGGTTTATCGCGTCAAGCAAAACGACAAACTGAAACAGGTAGCCGTTCTCGGTCTCGTCATTGCTTTCGCGGCTGGCGCAACCCTGCTGGTCTATTCCTACCTGCACCAGAAAGCCAGGAGAGTGCCGTTCTCTTTCCAGGCGATGAAATTAACGCGGCTGACCGCGACAGGCAAGAGCACCATCGCCGCTATCTCGCCCGACGGTAAGATCGTCGCCTACGTTGTCAACGATGCAGGGCAGCGAAGTATCTGGGTCAGGCAGGTAGCAACGTCCAGGAACTTGCAGATCGTCGCGCCCGCCGAGATGAACTACTTCGGATTGATAATCTCGCCCGACTCGAATTACGTCTATTACTGTGGCAGCAAATTGAATGAGCCTGTGAGCGAGCTTTATCAAATATCAGTGCTCGGCGGAACTCCGAAAAAGATTTTGACTGATATTGATAGTCCCATCACTTTTTCGCCCGACGGCAAGCGGCTCGCTTTCGTGCGCGGCGAGCCGAAGAGTGGGGAAAGCATTCTTCTCATCGCCAATGCGGATGGCACAGGGGAAAGACGAATCGCTGCGCGCAAAGCGCCTCGGTTTTATGGGATGCCTGCGTGGTCGCCGGATGGCTCGATAATCGCCTGCCCTTCGGGAGACGAAATTGCCGGAAAGGTCATGACGGTGGTCGCCGTCAATCCTGAAAATGGAACAGAGAAGCCTTTGACTGCCGAGAAATGGTTGGGGGTTGGCGCAGTCAACTGGTTGCCTGATGGGAGCGGCCTGGTGATGATCGCCGCCGATGAAGACTCTAGGCTCTCGCAACTCTGGCATCTCTCCTACCCTGACGGCGCAACGCGGCGGCTGACCAACGACCTGAACAACTACGGCGGCGTCAGCATCGCCGGACAATCCGACGATCTCATCACGGTGCGTTACGATCAAAGCACAAATATCTGGACGATGCCGGGCACAGGCGCTACGTCTTCTCAGACTCTCAATCGCGGCGGATTCGCGGTGGACGTGAGCCAGGCCAAACAGATTACTTCCGGCGGCGTCAAGTATTACGGCGGAGCGTGGACGCTTGACGGTAAGATTGTCTATTGGTCGGACGCGAGCGGCACACGCGATCTCTGGATTATGGACGGGGACGGCAGCAACCAGAAGCAACTGACGGCGGATGCAGGCAGCAATTTTCAACCCACCGTTTCGCCGGATGGCCGCTACATCGTTTTCGTTTCCGACAGGAACAACGGTAAACATAACATCTGGAGAATGGGTCTGGACGGAAGCAACCCGAAGCAGATAACCAACACCAATTTTGGCCGCAACCCGACCATCACGCCTGATGGACTTTGGATTGTTTATGTCTCTTTCGGCAGCAAGAGTCCGACGCTGTGGAAAGTGCCGATTGAGGGCGGCGAGCCGGTGCAGATCAACGACAAGTTTTCGGTAGCGCCCGCCGTCTCGCCCGACGGAAAATTTATTGCCTGTTACTACTGGGACGAAACGCCGGATTCGCAGTTAGGTATCGCTATCATTCCATTCGAGGGAGGCGCGCCCATCAAGCGATTCAATCTCCCTGCTTCCTTCGCGCGCTGGACTCCTGACGGGCGCGGCCTTGTCTACGTTGATAATCGCGGCGGCATCTCGAACCTCTGGCTTCAGCCGGTTGACGGCGGGAAGCCACAGCAGTTGACAGACTTCAAAACCGATCAAATCTTCGGCTTCGACTGGTCGCGCGATGGACGACAACTGATCGTCGCGCGCGGCATCGTCACAAGCGACGTGGTCCTCTTCAGCGACCTCAAATGAAGGGATGAACGAAGGGATGAGGGATGAACGATGAACGCAGAATTAAAGACCCATGCTTTTCAGTTCATCGTTCATCATTCATCGTTTCTTTTCCTCGCTCCGTCTAGCCAATCTCTCTCATAATAGATAAACTGACGCTGTTTGTAGGTTATCGAGAGGAGAAAGAGCGGATGCCCGCGCCTGAGACAGTCCTACAGGGTCGCTACCGCATCATTCGCCAACTGGGGCGCGGCGGGATGGGCGCGGTCTATGAGGCTGTTGACGAACGCTTGAGCCGCACCGTTGCTCTCAAAGAAACTCTCGCCGAGACGGATGAACTCAAGCGCGCGTTCGAGCGCGAGGCGCGCCTGCTCGCCAACCTGCGCCATTCGGTGCTGCCGAAAGTTATAGATCATTTCACGGAAGAGAGCGGGCAGTTTCTCGTCATGGAGTTTATTCCGGGCAGCGACCTGGGCGAGTTGCTCGAACGACGAGCGCACCCCTTCTCGCCCGACGAAGTTGCAGCCTGGGCCGACGACCTGCTCGACGCGCTCGAACACCTGCACACGAACGATCCCCCGATTATTCACCGCGACATCAAGCCGTCGAATCTGAAGCTGACCGCGAAGGGCAAGATAATTCTTCTGGACTTCGGCCTGGCTAAGGGCTTCGCCGGACAGATGACGCGAACCTCTTCAGGGATGAGCGTGGTCGGCTACACCTTGCACTATGCCGCGCTCGAACAGATTCAGGGCGAAAGAACAGGCCCACGCAGCGACCTCTATTCTCTGGCTGCGACCCTCTATCAACTCCTGACGGGACGCATCCCCGTTGATGCTCTCAAACGCGCGGCAGACCTTCTCAACGACGATGAAGACCCGCTGCCTTCCATCACCAGCCTCAACCCGGATGTCCCGGAACGGTTCGCATCGGTTTTGATGAAGGCGCTCTCGCTCAAACCTTCTTTGCGTCCGGCGAGCGCAGCAGAGATGCGCGCCGCGCTCAACGATGTGATGCCGGTTGCCGCGCACGTCGCACCCGTTCAGGATGATGAAATCACCAGGGTCAGCGTTAGCCCCGGCGCGTCTGGAAGGTTGCCGCCCATAGCCATCGGCGGCGAGAAGACTATGGTCCTGGACTCTTCAATGCATGCGCTGCCTGGGCCGAACGGCTCAGGCACTCTTGAGCATGTCAACGAGTCGATTGATGAGCAAAGCAACGCCAAGAAGTGGTGGCTGATTGCCGGCGGCGCGTGCATGACCGTCATTTTGATAGTGAGCATCTTCCTGCTCGCGCGCCGCTCCGGCACGACGACTGTCACGCCCCCCACGCCGCCGACGGCCTACGACTCGATACCACTTCCTTTCCGCGACGCTGTACCATCGGTTGTTGCCCTGACGATGCTGGACGGCGAAGGCAAACCCTTGCGCCAGGCGAGCGGCTTCTTCTTCAAGACTGATGAGCTGGCGACTTCGCTCAGCGCAATCGAGGGAGCTACGCAGGGTCGCGCCTCTTTCCTGAGTCAAAGCGGAGCTTACGAGGTGACAGGTGTGACGGGCATTGATCGTGAGCATGGCCTTGTGACACTCAAAGTTTCTAGGGCGAAAGCTCCTGCGCTCGCCATCGGCGGCAAGAAGCAGACGACGATGGGCGACCGTGTAGCCGTCATCGGAAGCGGCGCGAAAGCCGAGCCGGTTTACGCGCCCGGCGCAATCAGCGGCTACCTGGACGACGACCGGATAGAGGTCGGCGCGCAGGCCGCGCAAACAGTCGCGGGCGGGCCGCTTCTAAACGCTCAGGGAGAAGTTATCGGCATCATCACGGACTCAACAGGAGGGCGCGAGTTAGCTGTGCCTGTCAACTATCTCGCAGACCTCATCCGTCGCAAAGGGCAACCCATGACGCTTGCGCTCGCCGGGGCGAAAGACGTGTTCTATGACTGGAGGAAAACCGAAAGCTTCAAGCCTGCGACTGTGGATAAAGAACTTGAGAAGCGAATCATCGAAGCGGTCACGAAAACTCATCATGAAAAACCGCCGCCGACTCCACAGCCAAGCCCGCAAGGGTCTCCGCAAACGGGAGAGAATCAGAACCCGGAGGAGCGTCCCTGGTTCTTGCCGGACGAGATGGCAAACGCGGTCATCACAGGAGTCTCGACAGGCTCGTTCACGGCTGCCGGTCTGCAACAGACTGCTTACCTGATAGACACGCGCTCCGGCAGCCACGCAGATAATTTTGGGCCGAAGTATCTTGCTATTTTCAATGGCGAAACTTACGTTGCGGATTTCCCTGTCACAAACCTTTCGCTCATCCTGCAAGCCTCCGACCTCAACCACGACGGCATCAATGAATTGCTGCTCGGTTATTCTTACACACAGATGGGCGAGCTTCAGGAATGGGCAAAGCTCGTGCAGGTCTCTCAAGGGAAGCTGCGTATCATACGCGATTTTGGGACGACCTATCGCTCAACCTGCGGCAGCGAAAACAATAGCGACAAAGGCATAGACTCTGCGGTCGGCTTCTACGCTCCTACGGCTGCCAATCAGATGCCGGACTTTCGCGTGGATAACTACAGAGCCGCGTGTCCTGCGGAAGGAGCCGAAATTGCGCCTGAGCAATGGAAGTACACTTCGACGGGCAAGCTGCCGGACAAATAACTAGCGTGAGTTCGGCGTAAGAGGAAGTTGTGTTTTCAGCCCCCTCCGGGGCTATCTCAATTCAAATAAGCGTTGCACTGATAGCACCACGTAAAGGATGAAGGCGAGAGCGGGAGCGAGCGGATAATGGGATGCTCGCTCGCTTTAGCATGTGCGGTCGCGTGGCCGTTCGTGGAGTCGCAGCACCCGACGTGGCCGCAGGTCAAACAAACGCGCGTCGGATTTGCCAGCCCACACTCCGCGCAGGTAGTAGTTTCAACCGCCGGGTTTTGAGACATTGCAGCCTGGTGTGGACATTGCTCTCGCGGCATTGATGCCATCAGTTTATCTCCTTCAGGTTTTGGGAATCTCCGCTTCGTTCAATCCTCGAACCAGTCGCTCGAAATCTGTATAGTCTCCGATGACATAGGTCGCTCCTGTGTCGCGTAGCAGCTTCTCATGCTCTCCGCTACCGATGCCTATGAAAGCGAAATTAAGATGAAGGGCAGTGCGAACGTCCCAGACGCCGTCGCCGATGCTCACGATCCTCTCGAAACTATTCTGCCCGTAATGGGCCTGCGCCTTAGACACTGCCGCTCGCAAGATTTCCTCTCTCGACAGGCCATCGTCTGCGCACGCGATTGGAATCCCAACGGTATGAATGCCCGCTGCCTTCAACTTCATCTCGGCAGACACGCTCCAGCAGCCAGTAGCGATTGATACAGCCCATCCGGTTTCCTGTTTCAGATTGTCGAGCGCCTTTGCCGCGCCGGGAATCTCTTCAAAGAGCGTCGGGTCTATCGAGTATTGACTTTGCATAAAACTCACAAAGCTTTGCTTGAGCCGGGTCACTTCAGAAGGGGCAGGGGCACGATTCCAACGCCGCTGAAAAATGCTCAGAGTGATTCCTGAATCGGTGGCGTGAGGATAATCACCCCAGTTCGTGTTGATGTCCGTCACCCCGTACAAGTCCGCAAAGGCTTGCACGAAGCACTCGCCGTCCACACGATTCGTGTTCGTCAGCGTGCCGTCAATGTCGAAGATTATCAATTTCATCTAATGATGGAATTAAACCGTGAGCCGAAAGCTCAACAAGCCTCACCGCTTCAGACTGAGCAGCAACACTCCCGCGCCAACAAAAGCTATCCCCAGCCACTGGCGAGGGGAGGGGCGCTCACCCAGCACGGCGACGGCGAAGATTGCTACCAGCACCACACTCAACTTATCAATTGGAGCGACCCGTGAGGCTTCACCAATCTTCAGGGCGCGAAAGTAACAGACCCAGGATGCTCCGGTGGCAAGCCCGGATAGGACCAGAAACAAGACGCTACGTGACGGGAGGCTGGCGGGATCGCGCCATTTCCCCGTTGTTGCTACGAACAGACCCAGCACAACGATGATTACGGAAGTGCGTAGAAGTGTTGCGTAGTCGGAATCTATGCCTTCAAGACCAACCTTGGCGAAGATGGCCGTGAGAGCCGCAAAGACAGCGGACATCAAAGCCCACAAGACCCAGTTTTGTGTTGACGCCATTCATCCCCTCGCTTCTCATCATTATTGCTTTAACTATTATTCTACCGCGAAAATGCGGCAGAAGTCCGCTAAGGAAGCGTGTAGTATCCGTAGAGTCGAGCGATTCAAGAGCCGCCTTGAGTCCAAAGGAGAGCCGCGTATTTGGCTTTCAGGTTCGCTCTCCGGTACACTTGCGATCATTCGGACAAACGGTTGAAAGCGAGTATTGATGGGCGAACTTGATGAGCAGCGATGGGGTGTCTTGAGCGAGCGCGGCTGCGAAGCAACGGGTCTGACCTACCGGGACGCAGCGGCATTGATGCGCCAACTCCTGCGCGAAAAGGTTTCAGGCATCTCTATTATCACCAATGATGCTGCGCGCCGTGCCTCACTAACCGAAAATTCACCTGCCCGCCATTCACAGTCAAACGGAGCAGGAAGACGCAAATCGTGAATCGTAAATCGTCGAACAGCGTTCTTTCTATTCACGATTTACGATTCACGAATCTCAAAGTCCGCGATGAGCGGCAAATGGTCTGAGGCGACGAGGGCTGTGCGCGTCTTGTGTAGGGTCAGGCGTTTGAGTTCGAGCGCGGCGTCGTAGTAGATGTGATCTAGATGCAGGAACGGCAGGACGCCGGGATAAGTTTTCGCGCGTCGCAGGTGATGGCGAATGTCTGCGCTCTGTAAGTGCGCGCTCAAGAGACGCGAAGCCAGCCCCCTAGTCCACTCGTTAAAATCTCCGAGCACGACGCGCGCCCCCACCAACTCCGCATCATTCAAGATTTCATCGCCGATGAGTTTACGCGCCTGGTGGCGGCGTTCGATGAAAGCTGTGCCGAGATGTATGTTGAAGACGTGCAACAGCGCCCTGCCGTTAATCAAAAAATCCGCACGCAGGCAGCCACGCTTCTCGCGCCTGTTCCAGGTGATGTCGTAATTATGCGCGGCGCGCTCAAGAGGCAGTCGGCTCAAGGTAACATTGCCGTAGGCTCCGCCATGAAGCCTGCGATTCTCGCCGACGTGATAATCCATCTCCAACTCATCAGCCAGAAAGCGCGCCTGGTGACGCTCGCGCGAAGAGTCTTCGATGCTCAACACTTCCTGAAGCGCGATGATGTCCGCAGCCGTCTCGCGCAAGACCTCCGCAATCCTTCGAGGATGCTCGCGCCTGTCCAGCCCGCGACATTTGTGTACGTTGTAGGTGACGATACGCATAGAGCAGTTGGCAGTTGGCAGTAAAGACCGTGATGAAGAGCACTCCCGGTTTTTCTTTTAACTGCCAACTGCCTACTATTTCATTGTTGCCGTTCCAAGACCCAGCCGAGCAATTCGTGTGCGCGCTCGAAGATGGAGCGATGTCGCCATTCCTCGTAAGAGACTTCGCGGCTCTCTACCAGATCGGCGGCGAAATCTTCTGCGATGCGCGCCGTTAGTTTTTCATCGCGCGCGGCGAGGTTGATCTCGTCGTTCAGGCCGAAGGAGCGGTTGTCGAAGTTGGTTGTGCCGATCACGCTCCACAGCCCGTCAATCATCAACGTCTTGGCGTGAATCATTGATTTCTCGTACTCGTAAATCTCCGCCCCGGCTTTCAAAAGCTCGCCGAAGAGTCTGCGGCTGGAACTGCGCGTCAGCATGTGATCGCTATGCTTGCCGGGCACGATAATCTTTACTTCGACGCCGCGCTCTGTCGCGGCGCGCACCAACTCCTTGCGAACGCTCTTATCGGGCAGAAAATAGGGCGTGGTGATGTGAATGCTCTTTTGTGCGGAAGCAAGCAGCGTTTGAAAGAGAATGCGCGCTCTGGTCGAGCCGCCCGCTCCGGGCGAACTATCAACGATGAGCGTCTCCATCTCGTTCTCAATCTCGCTCGGCGGAAAATAGTCTCTGCCCGTCAGAATCTCGCCCGAAGATTCGAGCCAGTTTTCCGTGAAGGCAGATTGAAGGCTCACCACCGGGTCGCCCTCGATGCGAAACATCGTGTCGCGCCAGCGCGGATTCTTTCCCTTGCCTGTGTACCAGTGATCCGCAACGCCTGCGCCGCCGATGAAAGCCGTGAGGCCGTCAACGACGATAATCTCGCGGTGCGTGCGATTATTGAATCGTGCGAGCGTGCGCCAGCGAAACGGGTGATACCAGCAGACACGGCCTCCCGCCGCGCGCAACTCCTTGAAGTAGCTTTCCCACGTCGCAAAGCTGCCGGCAGCGTCAATCGTCATTCGGACTTTAACTCCGGCGCGTGCCCGCTCAGTCAATGCCTCTACAAATTTTCGGCTGACTTCGCCCTTCTGGAAAATATAAGCCTCGATGTGGACGCTGTGACGCGCAGCGCGAATCGCTTCAAGCTCAGCTTCGTAGAAAACTTCGCCGTTGGTCAAAACTTCGACGCGGCCCCGGCGATGAATCTTCGAGTCAGTAATCGCTTCAAGGACGCACAGAAAATCTTCCGACTCAAGCGGCTCTGTCATGGGCAAGGCGATTTTGTAGGCGAGTCCCGGCTCAAACAGCGCCAGAAAGAGGAGAAAGCAGAGCACTGCAATCGCGGTGATGGCGATAACTAAGAAGGCTGTCGTGTCCATAATAAAGTTCCAAGTTTCAAGTTCCAAGTTCCAAGATTCAGTCCCTTAGTTTTTAACTTGGAGCTTGGAGCCTGGAACCTGGAACTTCTCTTTGATTCTCACGCAGCGTTCGAGATTGTCCGAGACTTCCAACACTTTGAGACGCAAGTCGCGGTCAAGCGCGCTCTCGCGTTGGAGGAAAGTTTGCACGATTGCTTGCGCTCGCTCGCTGCACTGCCCGCCGATGAAAGCGGAGAGCCAGCCGTTGACGAAGAATATCTTGCGCGTGCGTTTAAGCCGGGGCAACTCGCCGAGCGCCGCATCCAGATAAGGCAAGGTTAGCTCCGCCTGCTGAATTGAATTGAGCGGACCCACGCTCGCTTCGATCCAGCTTTCGGGAAGTTTCGGGTCAGTCGTAAAAGCCTCGAAATACTTTTTCTTTGTCGCCGCATCACCCGACGCTGCCGCTGCTGCGTAGGCATAACGTCGTCCGTCGTCTGTCGTATCCGATTTACTCTGCGCTTCAAGCAGAGCGGCAGCTTCCGGGTCGCCGCGCGCAAGCAGGGCTGTGATGATGTCGAAGCGGTCGCGCGAGCGTAGCTGCATGCCCGGAATCTTCAACTCGCCACTGAGGATTTTCTTGAGCGTTCCGCGTGCCGTGTCGGTCATCGCTATTGATTGAAAGGCGCGGAAGTTTGTGATGCGCAGACCCGCTGTGTCGGCGTTTAGCATGCGGGCGGCAATCATCTGTTCGAGTCGCGGAGCAATCAACTGCTGCTGCGCTTGTGAAAGATAACGATTGAAAGCTGTCTGCACGCGACTGAGAACGCCCTGCGCCGTTACCTCATCGCGCTCTTGAGGAAGAAGCTCGATGGCAAGCTCTATGTAGGCGTTGGGGGCAAGCTCCGCTTCGCGCACGCTGTCCCAGAGCGAACCCCACAGAAGCGCGCGCAGGAAATCATCCTGCACCGTCCCAAGATTGCCGAGCACATACTCGCGGCTTTTCTCGTCCAGCAGGAAACGCCCATAGCCGTAGTCTTCATAGTTGGCGAAGACGAAAGATGGACGACGCTTGCCGATGGCTTCCTTCACGCTCGTCTCACCAACGCTTGCAAGCGTTACGTCCAGCATTTCGGGCTGAGACGTTTCGTGTGCCAGCAAGAGCTTGACGCGAATCGGCCACGCGCCGCCCTCTTTCAAGACATCCGTTTGCGTGAGCGTCAACTGATTGATGCGCCCGCCGCGATCAACGCTCCAACGCACACGCACGTCCGCGAGTCCGCGACGCTTGACCCACGCGGCGGCCCATTCGTCGAGCTTCCTGCCTGAGCTATGCTCGAACGCTCTCACCAGGTCGCCCCATTCGGCATTGCCGAAAGCGTGTTCTTTGACGAAGGCGCGTATGGCCTGTTGAAATTTATCTGCGCCGAGGAAAAATTCCGCCTGCCGTAGCATCGAAGGCGCTTTCAGGTAGACGATGTTGCCGTAGGCGGATTTCGCAGCAGAGAGGTTAGGGATTTCCTGGAAGATGGGTGTCGTGCCTTTCGTTACATCGGTTGTGTACGCGCCGGGCTTCGTGCGTTGATAGAAAACTTTCCACGCACTCTCTTGCGGCAGAATCTTCTCTATCGCTTTGTAAGCCATGAACGTGGCGAAGCCCTCTTTGAGCCAGAGGTCGTCGAACCAGCGCATCGTGACCAGATCGCCGAACCACTGGTGCGCGGCTTCGTGGCAGATAACTTCGGCACGCGCGGCCAGGTCGTTCGCCGTCGGGTCTGTCGGGAAAATGATTCTCTCTTCGCGCAGGAAAGTTGCGCCCGCGTGCTCCATCCCGCCGTAAGCGAACTCCGGGACGATCACGATGTCGTACTTCGGAAACGGATATTTGAAATCAAAGTAATCGGCAAGGAAGTTGAGCGTGTCGCGGTGCAGGCGAAAAACTTCCGTTAGCTCCTTACGCGCCTGTTCCGTTTTCGACTTGCGAACAAAGAGACGCATCGGAATCTGCGAAGTCTCATCCTTAAACTCTGTGAACGGCCCGGCGGCGAAAGCGAAGAGGTAGGTGCTGAGAGGCTCAGTCTCATGGAAGCGCCGCGTCGCAAACCCTCCTTGAAGCGTATCGTCAATCGCAACGGTTTCACTCTCCGTGTTTGAAACAACCTTCCAATCTGAAGGCGCTCTCATTTCTAACCGAAAGCGCGCCTTCAAGTCCGGCTGGTCAAAGCACGGAAAAGCTGTGCTCGCATCCGACGGCACAAAGAGCGTGTAGATATATTCCGATTTGTCCTCACGATCCAGATAGCGCGTCACGGCGCTGCCCGATGTTGAGATGGGAGACTCGAACTTGAGACGCACGACGTTTTCGCCCTTCACCAAATACGCGCCCGGAATGAGGATGTGATCGTTCGTCTCACGCGCATCCTTCACTTCACGACCGTTGACTTCGATTTCCCACACACGCGCCTGTGATTGCCCCTGCTTCGCCGCCGCCGTGCGCCAATCAAGGATGAGTTGATCCGCTTCACCGTCGAGCGTGACGCGAATCTCCTCTGAGCCTTTCATCATCTCGTCGCCGGGAGCGATTTCGATATGCAGCCCGTAACGCACATTGCTGTAATGCGCGGCGCGGAAACGCGCCAACTCGCGCGCCACACCCGGCTGCGGGTCGGGAGTTGAATCGCTCTCTGCGCCGTGAATCATGGCGCAGGTGAGTGTGAGCAACAGCATCATAAGCATCAACCGTGAAATCATAGAGTGCCTCGTTCGTGATTCTGGGAATAGATTTATCATCTTAGCCTGCGTTAGCCAGGCGGCATATCAGTAGCTCACGACGCTAGTCGTGGGTCAAGAGCCGAATCATTTAATCCAAGCCCTCGAAGAGGGCGACATAAGATGGGTGAAGATCAATTTATGTCGCCCTCTTCGAGGGCTTATCCAGCTTTGCTCGCAATTATTCCCACAGCTTACGCTGTGGGCTACTGTTATCTCGCCCGTTTCACGGGCTGATGAGCCACACATCAGATTAAATTTATCTACGCGCTCGCAATCTTCAAGACAATCTTACCGAAGCTCTCGTTGGATTCCATGCGCTCATGCGCGGCGCGCACTTCGTCCATCCGGTAAACTTTATCAATCACGGGGCGCACAACCTCGCGCTCCAAAAGCGGAACAACGTGGGCTGCGAACAGGCGCGTGGCGTGCGCCTTCTCTTCGACGGAGCGAGGGCGCAGGACAGTGCCGATAAGACGCAGCCTCTTTCGCATCACGATGCTGAAATCGAGAGACGCGCTTGCGCCTGCGGTCGTCCCGACGAGCAGCAACCGGCCTTTCATCACCAGCGCCTCCAGGTTGGCGGCTAGATATGGCCCGCCGACAAGATCGAGTATGACATCAACGCCCGCTCCGCTCGTCCACCCGCGCACGGCTTCGGCGAAAAGCGCAGGCTCGTTGCCCAGCGCGACTGCCTCATCAAGGCCAAGCCCGCGCGCTCTTTCGAGTTTCTCCGAGGTGCGCGACGTGCCCAGAGACGTTGCGCCGCACGCGCGTGCGAGTTGGATAGCTGCCAGACCAACGCCTGAACCGGCTGCGTGTATAGCCACGCGCTCGCCCATCTCAAGCCGGGCCTGCGTAAAGAGAGCATCGTGCGCCGTGATGAACGCTTCGGGAACGGCTGCGGCTTCCGTCCAATCAAGATTCGATGGAATTTCGACGAGCGTGCTCTCCGGCACAGTCGTGTATTCAGCCTGCGCGCCGCCAGCCGTGATGCCGAAGACGCGCTGCCCTGCGCGCAGGCGACGAACCAGAGGGCCTATCTGCTCGACCTCGCCAGCGAACTCAAGCCCTGGAATGTCCTGCACCACTCCGGGCGGAGCAGGGTAAAGCCCTCTGCGCTGAAGAACGTCTGCGCGGTTCAAACCCGCAGCGCGCACACGCACGAGCACGCGATCTGCGGTCACGGGAGCGGGGCGTAACACCTCGCGCACTTCCAGACCTTCAACGCCGCCGTGAGAAACGATCACAACTGCGCGCATCTTCTCCATATTTGATTAACCCTTCAAATGCAGTCGTAGACAATTTTAAGCTTCGTGCTAGACGAATCATTATTCACCACAGAGACACAGAGGGCACAGAGGATGCGCAGAGAAGTTAAAGCCTCTGTGCCCCCTCTGTGCTCTCTGTGTCTCTGTGGTGAGTTCCGACTTTCCATACATTCAGGTAAATTTATTCTAGCTTACCATCAAACTCGAAGATACGTCTCACTATGATAAAGTGTGGCGCTCATGACAACGCAGCCGCGAACTCTCGTCATCATCAATCCTACCTCCGCACGCGCGCGCCGTGCGTGGCCGAAGATTAAAGCCACACTCACGGAGAGCAGTTTACGTTTCGACGCGCATGAGACGACGCACGCGGGAGATGCTACGGAGCAGACGCGCGCGGCGCTTCGCAAAGGCTACCGCATAGTGGCTGTCGTCGGAGGCGACGGCACGTTGAGCGAGGCGGCCACAGGTTTTTTCGAGTTCGACGATGTTGAGAATCCGGCTTCCTCTCATCTTCCGACGCCGATCAACAGGAGCGCCGCGCTCGCCATCCTGCCAACCGGAACGGGCGACGACTTCGCGCGCGGACTTAAGGGCAGGCGTGAGCCGCTGGAGAGTTGGCTCGAAACTTTCATCGCTTACTATCGTGGTGATGGCGTAAACGGCGCGCGTGTGGTTGATGTGATTCACGGGCAAGCACGGGGCAGCGAGCGCGGATTTATCTGTCTCAACGTGGCGACGTTTGGCTTGGGCGCAGAGGTCGCGGCGCGCGTGGCATCGCAGGGAAACGTGCTCAAAGGTTTGCCGGGTGAGGCGCGTTTTGTTTCCGCAGCCTTCGGCGCGCTTGCCGCGTGGCGTGAGCGGCGAGTGCGCGTCACGGTTGATGAGGGCGAAGTTATTGAGAATCAATCAAACCTGATAGCCGTCGCCAACGGAACCTACGCGGGCGGCGGAATGATGTTCGCGCCCCATGCCAGTCTTGACGACGGCTTGATTGATCTGGTGCTCACGCGCGACCTCACACGCCCAACAATCCTGCGAGAGCTGCCGCGCATACGTCGTGGCGCGCATCTAGCCAACCACAGGGTTCGCATCATCAAAGCCAGGCACGTCAGAGTTGAAACCGGAACAGGAAAAGACGCGCTGCTCCTCGAAGCAGACGGCAACGTGCGCGGTCACACACCAGCGGAGTTCCGAATTATGCCGGGCGCGTTGCGAGTAGTTGTATAAAATAGTTCCAGAAGAGTTTTCACTTTTCTTTCTTCTCTACATCTCGCGCTGCGTTCATGTCTTCAAACTCGAAGTGCGGCCTCTGATCGCTGCCGATGCCTTCAACACCGATACCCGCGACGATGCGGAAGCCACCACACTCAAGGGCCTGGTCTCTCAGGTCTCTGATGTCCCGGATGGTCTTCGTCTCCCAATCATAGAAATGCTTCCACGTTCCCTGTAGGTTCAGCTTTTCGGCGATCACCGAAAGGAACTCATCGGTGCTTCCCCACCTGCTTGTGGCAGGATAGTTGACGCGGACGAATGAAAGACGCCCGCCTGTGAATTCGAGCGCGACCGTTTCCACACCTTCAAAGTAGGACCTGCTCTCGGCGCGATAATTCAACTCGCCGTCTTTGAGTGTTGCGCTCGCTATACTGGAATCGTCAGCCGTCGAGACTTTGAGAGAGGGGAAGAGTGACTGCGCTTGTTCGACGCTCATCCCGAGTCGCAGGCCGCCGACACCGGGAGACTCAGAGAGATTCAAAGTACACTTTGGCTGGCTGGCGTTTTCCGGCAAGCGTGGCTGAATAGTTCCGGCGCTCCACATCTGAGCCGGGTCTGCTTCAAGCCGCACGCGCGCGGTTCGGTAATCGGCAATCGCCTGATAGTAGGCCAGACGCGCTGATGCATAACTCGACTGCGCGTCGAGCACGTCGAGTATCGTCGCTTTCCTCGCGCGATAGCGAGAAAAGACAAGGGTGACATTCTGCTGCAAGGTATCGGCTGCGCCTCTCGTCTGGTTGATTCGTTCGAGAGCGGAGAGAGCGTTGGCGCGCGCCGTATAAAAATCGGCTCTCAACTGGCGCAGGGTGTTCTCGCGTTCTATCTCCAGCGATTGCGCGCGCAGACGAGCCTGTGCCTCGCGGCTTTTGCTCGCGCCCCAGTTGAAGACAGGAATGTTCAAGCTGATGATTGCCTGAGCGCCTGAGTATCTGCCGAGCGGCCTGAAATCGGCTGCGTCAAAGCCGCCGTTCAAGCTGTAGCTTAATTGCGGCAGAAGCTCTCGCCTCGCCTCGCTCTGCTCTTCAAGAGCGGCGCGCTTGAGCGATTCGATCTGGCTCAATTCCGGCCTGCTCTTAATCAACTCCTCCGTGTAGCTATGAAAATCGTTTGCGGTCGGAACAGCATCCACAACGTTCGAGAGAGAGATGTGGATTGAAAAATCAACTCCGGTCAGCACTCTCAAAATGTTCATCGCCGCCGATTCAGCCGCGCGCGCCTGCTCCAACTCGTCACGCCTCAGAAGCGCAGACCCGCGAGCGCGAAGAACGTCCGTCTCGTCGCCTTCGCCGCGCTGCCGTGTGTCCTCTCCTATCTTCGTGAAGGCTTCGGCCAACGCTAACGTCTCGTCAGCGAGCCGCTCTTTCTGCCTTGCCAGCACAAGCCCGTAGTAAGCGTCAACGGTGCTGATGATGAGAGAGCGGCGCGCGGCCAACGCTCCGGCGTGCGTTGCGGCCAAGAGCGCGCGGCTGCGGCGCAGGGCTGCGCGCAGGCGGCCAGACAAATCAATCGGGCCGGAGGCATTTAGGAAAGCGCTCGTCTCGTTGATCGCGCTCGCAGAGACGAAACTGTAAATGAGCGGCTCGCCCGGACTGCGAAGCTGCGAGTTCGTCGTGCCGTTAAAGGTGAGCGGCAAGGATAGCTGCGGCAGAAAAGCCGAGCGAGATTGCCTGACATCCTCGCCAGCGATGCGCTCGTCCAATTGCGCCTGCCTGTAAAGAGAAGCATTCGCCAGCGCCAGGTCAACAGCCTGGTTGACTGTCAGGACACGATGCGCGGTCGTGACGCTGCCAAAAGGGTAATCATAATAAGGAGGCGGCATGCCTGCGCGCTGCTCATGTCGCATCTGATCGTCCATCGGCATGGAAGGAGTGGGCTTTGGCCCAGGAGTTTCCTGCGGTTGCATCTGCCCGTGCCTGGTGCTCGGCTGCTGAGGAGGAGTCGGCTGTTGCGCGTTAAGTTGAGTTATCTGGCAGAAGAGACACGAAAGCGCAACTATCGCGCGCGTGCTGAAGACGAATATTCTTTTCAAAGGGGAAGCTCCTTGAGGGGAAATGATGAACGCGGAATGATGAATGATGAATGAAAGAAAGACCCTTTCTTTCATTCATCATTCATCATTCATCATTTCGATTTCGTTGACCTTTGCCAGCCGCCGGAGGTGGCGTTCTTCGCCTGTGAAGCGGGCGGCGACGAAGGCGCGCATGATCTCCAGGGCGAGTTCCACACCGACGACGCGCGCACCCAGGCAAAGCACGTTGCAGTCGTCATGCTCGCGCGACTGGTGCGCCGAGTAGGTGTCGCCGCAAAGTGCTGCACGCACGCCGCGCAGTTTATTCGCAGCCACGTTCGCGCCGACGCCGCTCCCGCAGATGATGATGCCGATCTCCGCGTGACCGTTCTGCACAGCGCGACCGACAGCCAGCGCATAGTCCGGGTAATCATCCGGCTTGCTTCCGTCGTGCGTGCCGAAGTCTTCAATCTCATGCCCGCCCGCGCGCAATTCTTCAATCACACGCTCGTTGAGCGGAAAGCCTCCGTGATCTGCGCCGATGGCGATTTTCATAATTCAGTGGCTCCGCTACTTGGCTGTGCGGAAAGCCTCTGGCTTTCCGGCCTGGGCATTCTTTTTTGAGAGGCTCTGCCTAGCTTCACTACGGCAAGGCGTAGCCTTACCAGAAATAGAGTTAGCATTAGACGGAAAGGCAAAGCCTTTCCGCACAGCGAAGCGGCACAGCCGCTAAAAACGCCAACTCACAGCAATGCCCGCGCATGCTTCAAGACATTCTCGACGTTAAATCCAAGCTCACGCAGCGCAACGTTGCCGGGCGCGCTTGCTCCGAAGCGATCAATGCAAACGCAGTCGCCCTGCAAGCCAACATATCTATCCCAAGACATACGCGAGCCTGCTTCGATTGCGAGCCGCGCGGTGATAGTGGGTGGCAGAACTTCGTTGCGATAGTCTTCCGGTTGCTCCTCAAACAACTCGCAGCAGGGCATGGAGACAACGCGCGTCGGCGTGCCATCCTTTTGTAGAGCCTCGCGTGCTTCAAGCGCTAAAGAGACTTCAGAGCCTGCGGCGATCAGGATGAGCGCGGGCGTTTGTCCGGCAGCTTTCCCTGCACCGTCGTTTACAGTTTCGGCTTCGGCGAGAATGTACGCGCCGCGCTGCGCGCCCCCGGCTGAAGCGTAGCGCGCTTGGTCAATGACAGGAACTTTCTGGCGCGTGAGCACGAGCGCGGTCGGGGCTTTGCGACGAAGAATAGCTGTGCGCCAGGCTTCGCGTGTCTCGTGCGGGTCTGCGGGGCGTATGACGTAGAGATGCGGGATGGCGCGAAGGCCAGCGAGTTGTTCTACGGGTTGATGCGTCGGGCCGTCTTCGCCGAGTCCTATGGAATCGTGCGTGAAAACGTAGATGACCTGAACTTCGGAAAGAGCCGCGAGACGAATCGCCGGTTTCATGTAATCCGAAAAGCACATGAAGGTTCCGCCGTAGGGGATCAGGCCGCCGTTGAGACTGATGCCCGTCAGCGCCGCGCCCATCGCGTGCTCGCGCACGCCGAAGTGCAGGATGCGGCCATCATAAGTGCCCGGTTGAAAACTTCCGCCGTCTTTGATGTCTGTGTTGTTGGATGGAGAGAGGTCAGCTGAGCCGCCGATGAGCATAGGCAGGTGCGGCGCAATCGCGTTGATGACTTCGCCGGAGGCAGCGCGCGTCGCCATCGGCTTCGCGTCCTCGAATGAAGGCAGATGCTCTTCCCAGCCTTCGGGCAAGTCGCCGCTCATCGTCGCGCGCCACGCGCTGCCTGAGTCCTTGTGCTCCTGCTCATACTTCTCGACGAGCGCGTTCCATTCCTCTTCCTGGCGTGCGCCGCGCTCCGTTGCCTCGCGGAAGTGCGTGAGCGCCTCATCAGGAACGTAAAAATCTTTATCTTCGGGCCAGCCCAGATGTCGCTTGGTCTCGCGCACAGCGTCAGCGCCGGGAGCATCCGAGTGAGCCTTGCGCGTTCCTGCGGTCGGCATCCCGTAACCGATAATTGTCTTGACCGAGATGAGCGAAGGGCGATCAGTAATTGATTGCGCGTCACGAATCGCGCGCTCGATTGCGTCAAGATCGTTGCCGTCTTCGACCGTAGAGATGTGCCAGCCGTAGGCTTCAAAACGCTGCGGGACATTTTCGGTGAAGGCCAGAGAAGTGAAGCCTTCGATGGTGACGTGGTTGTCGTCGTAAAAATAGATGAGCTTGCCGAGTTTGAGATGGCCCGCGAGCGAAGCGGCTTCGCTTGCGACGCCTTCCATCAGGTCGCCGTCTGAAACGATGGCGTAGACGTAGTGGTCTATCAGCGGAAACTCAGGCTTGTTGAATTTTGCGCCGAGATGCGCCGCGCCCATCGCCATCCCGACGCCGTTGGCGAAACCCTGACCGAGCGGGCCGGTCGTGATTTCCACGCCGTGCGTCAAAACATTTTCCGGGTGTCCAGGCGTCTTAGACCCAAACTGGCGAAAACGCTTCAAGTCGTCGAAGGGCAGATCGTAGCCCGTGAGATAAAGGAGCGAGTAGAGCAGCATGGAGCCGTGACCGGCGGAGAGCAGGAAACGATCACGATTGGCCCAGCGGGGGTTCTTCGGATTGTGGCGAAGGAAGCGAGTCCAGAGCAAGTAGGCCAGCGGCGCGCAGCCCAGCGGCAGACCCGCATGTCCCGATTCTGCCTTCTGCACGGCATCAAGCGAGAGTGTGCGAATCGTGTTGATGCAAAGTTGGTCGAGGTCTGCGGTCGTGTTCGTTTCCTTTTGGGGAGTCGCGCTCATTGTGTTTCCTCACTTTGTTGAATTGAAGTGTCGCAGATGCTTTTTAACTTGCCTCTTGCCTCTAAAGCAAGGAAAACGATGCAGCGACTCAAAGTTTCAGCAACGCGCGCCGGAAAATTGAATGGAAATATTATCCGTGCGAGTGCTAATCTTCGCTTTCCGGGGAATCAAAACCCTTTGTGAGCTAAACGATGAACGCCGAAACACTCAACTGCCCAACCTGCGGAGCCGCCGTCTCAACAGACTCGACTCACTGCTCCTTTTGTGACGCGCGCCTCGCAACTGTCGCCTGCCCTCGCTGCTTTGCGATGATGTTTGTGGGGAGTAAGCATTGCGCGCGTTGCGGAGCGAAGGTAGAGCGCGCAGAAAATATTGAAGCCGAGGGGCGGCGCTGCCCGCGTTGTCGTGTGGAGATGGAAGCGATAGCGGTCGGGAGCGCGAGTTTGCGTGAGTGCGCCAGGTGCGATGGGATGTGGGTAGATGTCGAGTCGTTCGAGCGGATCATCAACGAGCGCGAGGAGCAGGCAAGTGTGCTGCTTGGCGCACCCACTGAGGTGCAGAAGCGAGCGGGCGAAAGTCATGAGCCGAACAAGGTGCGCTACGTGCCCTGCCCTGAATGTGGGCAACTGATGAACCGCGTCAACTTCGCGCGCTGCTCAGGCGTGGTCGTGGACGTGTGCAAAGGTCATGGCACATGGTTCGACCGCGACGAGTTGCAGCAGATCGTGGAGTTCATTCGCAGCGGCGGGCTTGAGGCTTCGCGTGCGCGTGAGAAACGAGAGCTTGAAGAGGAACGCCAGCTTTTGCGACAGGAACAACTCGCAGCAAACCTTCACCAGCCGCTGATGAGCGCGAGTGAGGGCGAAGACAGGCGCTCCGGCGTTGTCTCTGCTGCCAGAGAGTTGCTCAAGTTGATGGTTAGAGAATAGAGAATGCATCTTTGTCCTGTGGCGTTGCCACAGGCTATTACATTTCGCTCCTTCGGAGCTTTTCAAACAGCTTCTCCGGCGACAGGCACGTCGAATTCCTGCCTTGCTCATCTCCAGCGGCTCAATCTCCTGCTGCGGCTTCCTCTACTTTGTTGGAGATGATCTCGCCGTCCGGCATGGTGATTTTTTTATGGTCGGCTGAGACAATCTCGCCTTCCATTGTTACTTCCTCGCCGTCAGGCATTGGGACGGGAAGACTGTCGAGGAAGCGTTCGGCATCAATGGCGGCCATGCAGCCTGTGCCTGCGGCGGTGATAGCCTGACGATAGAAGGAGTCCTGCACGTCGCCCGCTGCGAAGACTCCGGGAATTTCAGTCGCCATAGAGTGTCCGGCGGTTTTGAGATAACCAACCTCGTCCATCTCAAGCTGGCCCTTGAAGAGTTCGGTGTTTGGCTTGTGACCGATGGCTATGAAAACGCCGTCGCAAGGAAAGATAGTCTCCTCATTCGTCTTCGTGTTGTGCAGGCGCACGCTCGTCACGCCCTCTTCCATCGTGCCCAGGATTTCTTTGACTTCCGAGTTCCAGATAAACTCGATCTTCTCGTTGGCAAGCGCTTTGTCCTGCATGATCTTCGACGCGCGCAGGTGGTCGCGGCGATGAACAACGAAAACGTGGCTTGCGTAGCGCGTCAGAAACGTGGCCTCTTCCATCGCCGTGTCGCCGCCGCCGACTACTACAAGGCGCTTGTTGCGGAATGCTGGAAGCGGGCCGTCGCAGGTGGCGCAGGCAGAGACGCCGTTGCCCCCAAGCCCTGCGGGGACTTTCGCTTCACCTGGAATCCCAAGCCACTTGGCGCTTGCTCCCGACGCGATTATCAACGTCTCGGCTTCTATGAGATGGCCTTCCAGCGTGTGTAGCTTGAAGGGGCGCTCACTCAAGTCAACCTGCTCAATCATGGCGTTGAGAAATTCCGTCCCGAAGCGCACGGCTTGCTCACGGAATTCTTCCATCAGCTCAGGCCCTTGAATGCCTTTAGCAAAGCCCGGATAATTCTCGACCTCAGTCGTAATCATCAACTGCCCGCCGGGAATCATCTGCCTTTCAGCATCGTTGGCATCAATGACGAGCGGGCGCAAGTTTGCTCGCGCAGTGTAAATCGCCGCCGTCAGTCCGGCAGGCCCTGAGCCGATGATAACGACTTCTCTATGAATGTTCTCTTGTGTCATGTTTTGTGTCCGGTTGGTCTCCTTCAAAAAGCGTCCGGCGAGAGCTTTTTGAGGCCCTCGCGCCAGAAGAGTGTAGCCTTTCAGGTGCGCGTATAGTATATATAGATGCGCTGGAGTAGTCGAATACTGAGGCAGAAGGCCGAAAGCGTGCGCGCCGTGTTACCAAATTCTTTTCCGAACCGCACGCGCCCGCCGCTGGATCAAAAAAGCATTCTTCGGGAAGCACCTTGAACACGCAAAAGAGCAATTCGGCTCAACACGCGCAGACGCTTGAGACCATCGCCGTGCTCGGCGCAGGCACGATGGGACACGGCATCGCTCAGGTCGCAGCCGCAGCCGGTTTCCGCGTCATCCTGCGCGACGTGGAAAAGGACTCGCTTGTGCGCGGCATTCAATCAATCGAGCGCAATCTAGCCAAAGGCATCGAGCGCGGTAAACTGACGGAAGACGACCGAGACCAGACGCTTCAGCGCATTCGCGGCGCGGTTCAGCTAACAGAGACAGCGGGCGCTGACCTGTTTATCGAAGCCGCACCGGAAGTGTTGGCGATCAAGCAAAGCATCTTGCGCGAAGTTGAAACGCTGGCGCGAAAGCCTTTCATCTTCGCCTCGAACACTTCATCGCTTTCGATCACGGAGATTGCGCGTGCCTCTCTTCATCCAGAGCGCGTCGTTGGGATGCACTTCTTCAATCCGGTGCATATCATGCGCCTGGTGGAAATCGTCAGAGGTCTGGACACAAGCGTTGAGACCGTTGAAGCCGTGCGCGAGGTCGGGCGCAGGATGAAGAAAGAGCCGATCACGGTCAGAGACGTGCCGGGTTTCGCTTCGAGTCGCCTCGGTGTTGCGCTCGGTCTTGAGGCCATGCGAATGCTCGAACAGGGTGTGGCGAGCGCAAAAGATATAGATACTGCGATGGAATTAGGCTATAACCATCCGATGGGGCCGCTGCGCTTGACGGATTTGGTCGGACTTGATGTTCGCTTGCACATCGCCGAATATCTACACACGGCCCTGGCCTCAGAAACCTTTCGCCCGCCTGAGATTTTGCGCCGCATGGTCAGCGAAGGAAAGCTCGGCAAAAAAAGCGGCGAAGGTTTTTACGAATGGGACAATCAGTAAACAGTTTTCAGTTTTGAGTTTTCAGAGAGACGCTGACTCGCAAGCTCTGAAAACTCAAAACTGAAAACTCAAAACTGAAAACTGATAAATGAGTACGCCTCCCTACAGTGAAGAGAAACGGTTTGCGCTGCGCATGGCGCTGCGGCTCCCCATCGTTGTTTCGGGGCGCGCGGAAGACGGCGCGGCGTGGAGCGAGCCGACAGAGACGGACGACATCTCTACGGGCGGCGCGCTCTTTCATCTCAACCAGAAAGTCAATCGCGGCGAGCGACTCTACCTGCGCGCTCATCGTCCTGACGGCGCGCCCATCGAAGTCACCGTCTCGGTTGTGCGTGTTGCTCCCGCCATCTACGGCACGGCGCGCGTCGGCGTCTCAATCAGCGAGCCTGCCGAGAACTGGCTGCGCCTCTTCGTCTCCTGGGTTGCGGACGAGCAGCCCGCGCAGACAGAGACCGACAGCGAATCTTCCACGCCTGAAGGGTAGACCGGGACTTTAATCCGAACCCTCGAATCTCGAATTTCAAATCAGGGAGCAGTCGAATAATTTATGTCGCAATCTCAAGAGTCTTCATCGAAGTCTTACGAAACTCTGCTGGTCGAGAGACGGAATCGCGTCGTCATCGTCACAATCAATCGTCCTGAGAAACGAAACGCGCTCAACATTCAGACGCGGGCTGAAGGCGCGCAGATTCTCGAAGAGTTGCGCGAAGACGAATCGGTTGGCGTGGTCGTTTTCACAGGCGCGGGCGACAAAGCATTCATCGCGGGCGCAGACATTGCCGAGTTCGCCGGTCGAACCGCGCTCACGCAGCGCGACGTGATGGTCGCTCGTTCTCTCTTCACGGCGATTGACACTTTTCCGAAACCCGTCATCGCCATGATTAACGGCTACTGTCTGGGCGGCGGTTGTGAACTCGCGCTTGCCTGCGACCTGCGCCTTGCCAGCGAGACGGCCAGTTTCGGGCAACCCGAAATCAATCTCGGCATCATCCCCGGCGGTGGCGGAACGCAACGCCTGACGCGACTCGTCGGCGAAGGCAAAGCGATGGAGCTGATCCTGACGGGCGAGATTATTGACGCGCACACGGCCTACAAGATCGGCCTCGTCAACATGGTCGTGCCCGCCGCAGACCTGGAAGCGAAAACGATGGAGATTGCGAGCCGGATTGCGGAGAAGAGTCCGGTCGCCTTGCGAATGGCTAAGGAAGCCGTCAAACTCGCCTCACGCTCGAATCTGGATGAAGGCTTGCGCCGCGAAGTTGATCTCTTCGCGCTCTGCTTCTCCTCCGAGGACAAGGACGAAGGCGTAAAGGCATTTCTAGAAAAGCGCAAGCCCGTGTTCAAGGGGAAGTGAAAAGAATTTGCGATTTTTGATTTTAGATTTTTGATCGGAAGAAGATGAAAGATTCTCAATTCCTTATCCAATCAAAAATCAAAAATCGCAAATCTAAAATTCCATGAGAATTGTCGCGTTCATCCTCAGTCTTATGGTCGCCGCGTGGGGCGGCGTCATCGCTTATCGCGCGCTCTTTCTGGAGCCGGGCGCGACCGCCGTCATCAACACGGGCACCGGCGCAATTCACGAGTATCCTAATCTATTGCGGGTTATCACCGGCCTGCTCATGCTCATCATCGGCTCCGGTGTAGCCTTCTACGCCGCGCGCCGCAAACCCATGTGAGCTATGCTTGACGCGCTTTCCCACGCTACGTTACTCTCTTCATCCGCCGCAGTAAGCGTGCCATACCTGTAAGGGGCCGTAGCTCAGCTGGGAGAGCGCTTGACTGGCAGTCAAGAGGTCAGGGGTTCGATCCCCCTCGGCTCCACCAAAATCTTCTCACTCAATAATAAAATTCCTAGCAAACCTTTCCATGTTATACTGAACCCTGTAAAGGTTCGATGAACCGATAACAGCGAATACACAAAACAAGATGGGCATAACCAAACCAGATTTGAAGGCGGAAGCCATTCGCTTACGTGTTGAGGAGAGATTATCTCTGAGAGAGATAGCCGTTATCACCGGGGCAGCGAAAGGTTCGTTAAGCCTGTGGCTGAAACCACATCGCCTGACAGAAGAAGAAAGGAAGGCGAGGAGTAAAGCAGCTAAACGATATGTTGCCCCCAAGAAAGATCATGGCGAGGAATCACGGCATAATAAGAGCGTTGTTTGGCAGAAGCTCGCTAATCAACGAAAAGGGAGAATCGCCGAGGCCGCAATACTTTTTCGTTTAGCTCTTCATGGATTTGACATTTATACATCGGTATTTGGTGGAGATAAAGCTGACTGCCTTGTGCATCTTCCTGAGAGTGGAAAAATATTCAAGCTTCAAGTTCGATGCGTGCATTCACCATCCAAGCATGGCCTTCCGGTTATCAGATTAAAATGCGCGGAGGGACACAATCAACGGAGGCGATATAGAGAAGGTGAGTTTGATTTCATTGTCGGTTACTATCTTTTCAATGACACAGCATATGTATTCTCTTCGGATGAAGTGAAGCGGCATAAAACTTACATCACTATCTCTGAAAAGTATGCGGAGCGGTGGGACAAACTACGACATTAGTTAAAAGATGGCACTGTGATTAACAGGGCAACTCTTCTGCTAAAGCGCATTGGATCGTTATCGCTTTTGAGAGTTCGTCAACTTGATCGTTGTTCGCCAGCTTGGTTTTCGCTGAGGCGATGAAGAATATCATGCAGCAACTGGGAAATTTCCTCACTGGCGGGCGGCTGCAAGTCAGGGTCTTTCTCCAGCGCTAGGCGTAGTGCATCAGCCGCCGCTGCATAGTCGCCCATCTCATACAGCGTTCGCCCAATGCCCCAATAGTTGCCAAAGTACTCCGGGTCTTCGTCTCGCGCCGATTCAAAAGCATAGAGTGCGTCACGCCAGCGTATGCGATCAAGGTAAAACCAACCGAGGTCGGCGTAGAATCTCCCCTGCGGTTCTCCAATACGGCCTGCCCAGTAAATTGCATTGCCGAACTCTCGCTCCGCTCGCTCAAAGTCGCCCAACTTCCATAAAGCCCAAGCCAGCCCATCGTGCGCCATCTTGTGTCCCCTATGAATTCTCAACACCTCGCGGAACTGTGCGGCAGCTTCATCGCAGCGCTCCAACTTGAGAAGCAGCATGCCGTAGCCATAGTGCGCACTAAAGGAGCGTGGCACTTTAGCAATTAGATTTCGATAGCGTTGCTCTGCTTCATCGTGGCAGTCATGATCGCGCAACCATGCGGCGTAGTGAACCTGAACGTTGTTATTTTTGGGATACTTGTTGATTAACTGCTCGTAAACGCTTCTAATTGTTTGCTCGTCGGCGCTGTTCTGCACCGCTCGCAGGTAGTGCATCAGCAAATGTGCGTCGTTGGGATGGTGCGATATAGCCGTCAGTGCCAACTCGATAGCTTCATCGCTCCGATCTGCGCGGAACAGCCAAGCTAAAAGGGCAGACCAAATTTCTTTCGCTGATTCGTGATCTATCAACCACGCTTTTGCGTCGGTAATCACCGCTTCCTTGAGGTCGGTTGAGCCGCTCGCCTCGACAAATCCCAAGTAGCACTCGCGCACGGCTATATTATATTGATGCCTCGGCTCTGCCAGCCATTTGCTAGTCTCCGTGACTACCTGCGTCACCTGCTCAGATGTCCCTTTGCGCTCCACCAATCCCAAGTAAGAGGTGCGCACATTACTGTCGTCAGGGTGTGAAGCTAACCACTCGCTTGTCTCTTTAACCACTTGTGCTACCTGATTGGTTGTACCCTTATGCTCCACTAATCCTAAGTAGCGTTCACGCACGGAGATGTTATCTTGATGCCTTGGCTCTGCCAGCCACTTGCTAATCTCTGCGACTACCTTCGCCACTTGGTTACGGGTCCCTTTGCGCTCCACCAATCCTAAGTAAGCGGTGCGTACATGATTGTCGTCAGGGTGTGAAGCTAACCACTCGCTTGTCTCCGTGACCACCTTCGCCACCTGCTCAGGTATCCCCTTGCGTTCCACTAATCCTAAGAACGGTCCGCGCACATAGGTATCATCAGCATGTGC
>JAVHWL010000032.1:0-99474 GCA_032159825.1 Acidobacteriota bacterium | reverse complement strand
ATGTCACAAAACACGAGTAGAATGTTCATCGGGAGAACTCCTTCGCGGCGAAATGATGTAGTTTTGGTCAACCACATCTTACCGCTTGGGGTTCTCCTTTCTGCATCCTTACGTCGAACTCACGTTAACCTAAGAGCCGTTCAATAACTCCGTAGCTCGCTTCCAGAGCTTCCGTTAATTTCTCCGGCTGCGAGCCTCCGCCTTCGGCCATGTCAGGCTTACCACCGCCGCGCCCGCCCACCATCGGCGCGAGTTCTTTAATCACCTGGCCCGCCGGAACACGTTTCAGCAGATCGGGCGATGTTCGCACGATGATCGAGACTTTGCCCTCAAAGCTCCGGCCCAGGACGACCACTCCCGATTTAAGTCTTGCCAGCAAAGTATCCGAAAGCTGGCGCATGCCTGCCGCATCCAGTCCGTTCGCTTCACGCGCCAGAACTTTCACGCCTCCGCTAACCTCACGCGCCTCATCGCCGTTTGATGAAGCGGAGCCTCCGGTCGCAAGTTTCAAACGTAGCTCGTCCGATTCGCGCCGCGCTTTTTTGAGTTCCTCTTGAAGACGCTCGACCGTTGCAGGAATGTCGTTGCGTGAAGCGCGCAACTCACCGGCAATCTGATCTACGAGAGCTTCCGTTTCTTGAAAGCGTGTGAAAGCGTCTGCGCCCGTCACGGCGCGTATGCGGCGCGTGCCGGAAGCGATGGACTCATCAGACGTGACCTTGAAGAGGCCGATGTCGCCCGTAGCGCGAACGTGCGTCCCGCCGCAAAGCTCTTTTGAGAAGACATCGCCGGAGATGCCTGGCACACTCAACACCCGAACCCTTTCAGCATACTTCTCACCGAACAGGGCCATCGCGCCCGATTGCATGGCCTCTTCGAGCGAGAGAATATCTGTCTGCACACGCTCGTTGCACAGGATGTGGTAGTTAACCAGCCGCTCAACCTCCGCGATCTCATCGCGCGTCAGAGGCTGAAAGTGTGAAAAATCGAAGCGCAGGTAGTTGGGCGCAACGACCGAGCCTGCCTGCTTGACGTGTACGCCCAAAACTTCGCGCAACGCAGCATGAAGCAAGTGCGTCGCCGTGTGATTACGCCTGGTCGCGTCTCGCTTCTCCGCATCAACCTGCGCCGTCACTTCCATGTTGACACGCACCACGCCGCGATCAATCGTCACGCGATGAACGACCAGACCTGCGGCGGGTGAGACGGTATCGTTGACGACGATGTGCGAGCTTGCGTTGACGAGCGTGCCCGTGTCGCCGACCTGTCCGCCTGATTCAGCGTAGAAAGGTGTGCGATCAAGAACAACCTCACCGTCCTCGCCCTCGCGCAATTCATCAACCTCGTCTTCGCCGTTGATGAGCGCACGAACACGCGCGCCGTCGAGTCGCGTGCCTTCGTAACCTGTGAACTCACTGCGGCCCACACGCTCTGCGACGCGAGCATAGACAGGCTTGGTTTTCGCCTGCGTCGAGCCATGTTCGCGCTCGCCCGTGTGTTGAATCTCACGCAGGGCAGCATCGAACGAAGCGTTGAAGGTATCTTCGTCCAGAAGAAAGCCGCGCTCCTCCATGCTGACGCGAATCAGGTCGCGCGGCGTGCCGAAGGTGTCGTAGAGGCGCGCGAGTTCTTTGTAGTCCGGCAGCGATCCGTCATGCGAGACGGAGAAGAGCGCGTCGAGTTTCTGCAAGCCGATGGTCAGAGTTGAGCTGAAGCGTTCTTCTTCGAGTTTCACCATGCGTTCGATGAATTCACGCGAGGCTTCCAATTCTGGATAGGCTTCGCGCATCTGCCCGACAACGAAGTCTGTCACTTTATAGAAGAACGCCTCACCAAACTGGAGCGTGTGGCGTCCCTGGTAGATAGCGCGGCGCATGATTTTGCGTAGGACGTAGTTGCGCCCTTCGTTGCCGGGCAGAATATTGTCCGCAATCGAGAAGGCTGTGGTGCGCGCATGGTCTGCGATGACGCGCATACTGAACCCTTCGGGAGTCTCAGGCTCGTAATGTCTATCCGCGAGTTGAGCCGTGAAATCTATAATCGGACGAATCAGGTCCGTATCGTAGTTAGACTTCACGCCCTGCAAAACAGTCGTGAGGCGTTCAAGTCCTGCGCCCGTATCAACCGATGGCTTCGGCAAAGGCGTTTGCACGATCTCGCCGGAGTCCGTTTTCGTTCGCTCATACTGCATGAAGACTAGATTCCAAATCTCCATCGTCGTATCGCCGGGGCCGTTGACGAACTCGGCGCGGTTCTTCGTGGGGTTTTCCGGGTTATCGCCCATGTAGTAATGAATCTCGCTGCAAGGCCCGCACGGGCCTGTGTCGCCCATCTGCCAGAAATTATCCTTGCGCCCGAAGCGCAGGATGCGTTCCTTTGGTGCGCCGACCTTTTCCCACAGAGACTCTGCCTCAACGTCGGCAGGGACTTCATCGTCGCCCTCGAAGACTGTGAACCATAAACGCAACGGGTCGAGCTTTAGTTCGTTAACGAGCAAATCCCAGGCAAAGCGTATGGCGTCTTCCTTGAAGTAATCGCCGAAGGAGAAGTTGCCGAGCATCTCGAAGAAGGTGTGATGCCGCGCGGTCTTTCCGACTTCGTCCAGGTCGTTGTGTTTGCCCCCGGCGCGCACACATTTCTGGGAAGATGCGCCGCGCGTGTAATCTCGCCGCTCGACACCCGTGAAGACATCCTTGAACTGGTTCATCCCGGCATTAGTGAAAAGCAGTGTCGGGTCATTAGCGGGCAGGAGCGGACTTGAGCGCACGAGGCGATGCCCGTGCTGCTCGAAGTATTCTAAAAATTTTTGGCGAATCTCATTTCCGGTCATAATAAAAAAGTGTAACACGCTGGATGCGGGCGGGTGAAACGGGCGCGCCTTGAGGCTCAAGCTATGGAAGCGTCGTCTTCATCGAGGTCTGCCGCAGGAAGTGCGCGGACTTTGTTGGAGATTAACTCATAAGAGAAACCTTGCCGCATCAGGTGGTCAATGAGGCTCTTGATCTCGGAGCGCGTGCGGGGGAGTCCGCGCAGGCGCGTGCGTTTCTCTATGGCGCGATCAATCAGCGATTCTTCGGGCGTCTCTTCAAAAACGAGCCGGAGGGCTTCGTCCGCCGTTTCGCGGTCAACCTTCTTCATTTGAAGGTCTCTCTGAAGGCGTTGGCGGCCCATAGGCTTCTGCCGCACGCGATAAGAAGCATAGCCGAAGGCGAAGCGTTCGTCGTTGAGGTAGCCATACTCACCAAGTTTCAGTAGCACCGCTTCGACGATAGCTTCGTTCGTCCACTGTTTTTCCAGAAGGCGCTCGCGTAGTTCCTCCACCGAGCGCGGCTTCGCTGCCAGCAGCTTGACGGCGCGCTGAAACGTCCGCTCCCTCGCCTTCTCAGGATTAACGGTGCGCGGCTCTTTCTCGGCAACGTCGTCGTTCAAGTTTCTATCTTTCGACTTCAATCTTCGTCTTTGCATCGGTAGTTAACACTCTAGCGCAATGCAAAAGGGCATGGCAAACCGGGAGAGTTTTAGATTTTAGATTTGCGATTTTCGATTGACAGTTGCAGACTCTAAGCATGGGATTTCAAATCGAAAATCGGCAATCGAAAATCTAAAATATGCTGGATGGCGTTCTAATCATAGACAAGCCCGCCGGGTTGACCTCACATGATGTCGTGGCGCGCGTGCGGCGCATCTTGAGCGAGAGGCGCGTCGGGCACACGGGCACGCTCGATCCGTTCGCAACGGGCGTGCTGGTTGTGCTGGTCGGGCGCGCCACGAGGCTCGCGCAGTTTTTGAGCAATGCTGAGAAAGAGTATGAAGCAGAGGTTCGTTTCGGGTACGCGACCGATACTGGAGACCGGACGGGCAAGAGACTGGAAACTTCGCCAGCGCAAAATGTGATTGAAGGAAGCGTTCATACGTGGAGCGAGCGCGAGATCGAAGCGGCGCTTTCTAGTTTGAGAGGTGAGATAGAGCAAGTGCCGCCGATGTACTCGGCAAAGAAAGTGCAGGGCAGGAAACTTTACGAGTTGGCCCGGCGCGGAGTTGAGATCGAGCGCGCGGCTGTGCGAGTCACCATTCGTGAGCTTGAAGTTGTGCCGCGCGGTGGTGGCGAGGAATCGCTGTTGCAATACAACGAGGATGGAACTTCTGATCTTCGCGTGCGCGTTGTCTGCTCGGCTGGAACGTATATTCGCACGCTCGCGGAATCTATCGGCGAGCGGTTGGGAGTCGCGGCGCATCTTGCCAGCTTGAGACGGACGCGCGCCGGGGATTTCCCGGTTGAAGATGCGCTCAGTCTGGATGAGTTGAAAGAGCGCATGGAAGCGGGCGAGGCGGAGACAATTATTCTCTCTTCGGACGCGGCACTCTCCCGGATGCCTTTCGTGCATCTAAAGACGGACGAGGCGTCCAGGACGCTTCACGGTATCGCGCTCGGCTTGAGTGCCGGAACAGGAACAGAGTGGCGGGACAATGAGCCAGTCAAGATGCGCGATATGGATGGCCGCTTGATTGCCGTCGGGTTTTACGATGCCGCGAGCCGCAGTTTGCGCCCGCGCGTGGTTCTCTCCCCTGAAAAATAAGTGTTGACTTGCGGGTAGAGTGGCTGTGTTATACTTGCAGCCTACGAGGGAAGCGCGCGAGCGGGTCGCTTCCGGTCAATGCGTCCCGTCCTGCCGCTCAAATTTGAAACCAGACGATCATTGAACTTTGAAGGGTCGGAGACATCTCGACGATGTGCCGCACGCACAGTCCGCGCGCGTGCCGTGGCCGCGCATATCGAGGTTTAGGTTTCCAAAACTCTGTCACGGGCAAACGCGCGCCGGATAAACTTCAGTGGTTATCCAGAGCGCGTTTGCCGGGGAGAACCGTCGGGCGTGCTTTTCCCCACACGCCGTCCACGCGCGCTTTAAGCCAAAGAGGTATGAAATAAGGCTATGCAAGAGCAGGATGGCAAAAAATTTAATATCAGCGAGCGGTTAGAAGACCTGCGCCGCGAACGCGAGGCGTTGCGCTGGGAAGGCTCCTTCCGCGATTATTTCGAGTTAGTCTCACAAAATCCCCGCATCGCTCAACTCTCACACGCGCGCATCAACGACATGGTTCACGCCGCGGGCGTGGAGAAATTAAACGAAGGCACGCGCGATGAAGTCGCTCGCTATAACTTCTTCGCCTCCGAACTCTTCGGCATCGAGGAGCCAATTGCGCGCATCGTCGAATACTTCAAGTCTGCCGCGCAGCGTCTCGAAGTTCGCAAGCGCATACTCCTTTTGATGGGGCCGGTCGGCGGCGGCAAATCCACCATCGTCACGATGCTCAAGCGCGGGCTTGAAGAATGGACGAGCACCGAGCAAGGCGCTGTCTTCGCCATCAAAGATTGTCCGATGCATGAAGAGCCTTTGCACCTCATCCCGCACGAGCTTCGCGCCGAGATAGATAAGCACTACGGCATCTACATCGAAGGCGACCTCTGCCCGCAATGCCGCTACGCGCTTGAGCACGAATACGGTGGACGCCACGAGGACGTGAAAGTTCACCGCGTCATCTTCTCCGAGAAAGAGCGCGTCGGCATCGGGACATTCTCTCCGTCAGACCCAAAGTGTGTAACCGGCGACACTATTCTCCTGACGAATCGCGGGATGCTGCGCTTCGATGAATTACAGCGGGAGATTGGCGCTCGTCGGGATGAATTTGTTCCCTTCAGCGTTGGAGTGAGCGGCATCAAGGGCACAGAGTGGACTTCGCATTTTTACAACGGCGGCGTTCGTCGAACGCGCCGCATTCGAACCCGGCTCGGCTATGAGATTGAGGGTTCGATGGTACATCCCGTGTTGGTGCTCAAGGAAGGACGCACCGAATGGATTGAGCTTAGTGAGTTGAAGGTAGGCGATCACGTCGCGCTGCAACGAGGCCAGAATCTATTTGGCGATGAGACGCGATTGTTGCCGTTTAGCTACGACGGGCCATCAAGTCGCGGGCAGAACAAATTCTTGACACTGCCGCGTGAGATGACGCCGGATTTAGCGCGCCTGCTAGGTTACATCGTCGCTGAAGGCTCGTTGACAGATACCGCGCTCTGGCTCACCAACGGCGACCAGCGCGTGATTGACGACATCCTGAATACTTGCGAGTGCCTTTTCGCCGTGCGCCCCAAGATTTATACAAAGCAGGGCACGCACGCGCTTTCGCTCTCAATCTCGTCGGTCAAGCTTGTAAGCTGGCTTGAGCAAGTTTGCGGCATCACGCGAGGCGCGGCGCACAAGCGTATGCCTCGCGTGGTATCAATTGCCCCGCGTCACGTTCTTTTAAGTTTCCTCGAAGGCTGGTTCTGGGGCGATGGGACGATCAGCGCACGAAAGAATTTGGGAAGCAACCGCTTCAAAGTCGCTACAGCCTCGAAAGAATTAGCGCGGCAAGCTCAAATTGCCCTGCTCAATCTAGGCATCGTCTCCGCGCTCTATCAAGAGACGATCAAAGAGCGCTTCACCGCTTACTCTGTGGTAGTTACCGGTGACGCAGTTGTTGACCTGCTTGAGTTGATTCCATCACTGCGCGACAAATGCACAGATGCGCCGGAACACCTCGCGGCCAGGCGCGGACGCACAAATTTTGACACTATCCCTGAGATGCATACGGCTGTGCGAAGCCTGCTGCACGAGGTTGCAGCCGCGAGCGGCAAGGCGTTGCCCGGTTTTCATCGTCATGCGACCAATGCCCCGTGGGGACGCGGCCTGACTCAAGCCAGACTCCGCTCGCTTATCGAAGCCAGCGAGCTTGCGTTGCCACACGATTCGCCTGCGCTAGCTTCTTTGCGCGAGCGGCTTGATGACAAATTGCTTTGGCTTGAAGTGCATGAAATCACAGAAGGCCAGGCTCAAGTTTACGACCTGACCGTGCCCGCAACACACTCCTTCTGTGCCAATGGCTTTATCAATCACAACAGCCAAGACATTACAGAACTCACCGGCTCGATTGATCTTTCAACCATCGGCGAGGTTGGCGTTGAAAGCGACCCGCGCGCGTATCGCTTCGACGGTGAGTTGAACATTGCGAATCGTGGATTGATGGAATTTGTGGAAATGTTGAAAGTAGACGAGAAGTTTTTGTATTCGCTTCTCACGCTTTCGCAGGAGCAGAACATCAAGACCGGGCGCTTCGCCATGATCTACGCGGACGAAGTGATTCTCTCGCACACGAACGAGAATGAGTACATCTCGTTTGCAGGTAATCGAAAATCTGAAGCCCTGCAAGATCGCATTATCCTCGTGCGCGTGCCTTACAACCTGCGCGTCTCGCAGGAGGAGCGGATTTACTACAAGCTCTTGAACCAGTCCGAAGTCCTGCGCAACGTCCACATCGCGCCGAACACTTTGAAGGTGGCCGCGATGTTCGCCGTGATGACCAGATTGGAAGAGCCGAAGCGCCAGAACGTAGACATCACCAAGAAGATGAAGCTCTACGACGGCGAGGATGTCGAAGGCTACAAGTCTAAAGACGTGCGTGAGCTGAAAGACGAAACCATCAGAGAGGGCATGGACGGCATCTCTCCGCGCTACATCATCAATCGTCTCTCCTCTGCTCTCGTGCGCGATGGCGTAACCTGCATCAATCCGATTGACGCATTGCGTACCATCAAGAGCGGCTTTGAGCAACACACGGGCATCAACCCGGAGCAGCGCGACCGCTATCTGAATCTGATCTCGGCTGCGCGCAAAGAGTATGACGAGCTTGCCAAGATCGAAGTCCAGCGCGCTTTCGTCTATTCATTTGAAGAGATGGCGCGCACCATCTGCAACAACTATCTGGACAACGTAGAGTCTTACTGCAACAAGGAGCGCATCAAAGACCCGATTACCGAAGAGGAGATGGACCCTGACGAGCAATTGATGCGCTCAATCGAAGAGCAGATCGGAATCAGCGAGAACGCGAAGAACACTTTCCGCCAGGAGATTCTCATACGCATCTCTTCCTACGCGCGCAAAGGTCGCTCGTTCGAGTACACCTCCCACGAGCGTTTGAAAGAGGCGATTGAAAAGAAGATTTTCGCCGACTTGAAAGACGTGGTGAAGATTACGACTTCGGCGAAGACGCCCGATCCCGATCAGCTTCGACGCATCAACGAGGTCGTGGATCGTCTCGTCAAAGACGGTGGCTATTGTCCCGTCTGCGCCAACGAGCTTTTGACCTACGTCGGCACGCTGCTCTCGCGCTGATGCGGGCAGCGCCGAACAGAGCGCAGACGGTTACAAAAATTTACGCCCGCGCTTTTCAACATGAAAGGTGCGGGCGTTAAGGTTTCGTTGCTGAACTTATGAAGAAACGTTACTGGATTGCGGGCGCGGGTGGATTAGTGGGCACGGCTTTGGCTGTGAAGCTGCTCAGTCGTCCGCGCGATGTCGAGTGGGACGAGCACGCTCATGAACTTCATCATGCGGAGCATTCGCGCTTCGCGTTGATTGATGGCGTGCGCGTGCATTATCAGGAAGCGGGCGCAAGTTCTTCTCCGCCGCTCCTGCTCATACACGGCTTCACCGCGTCAAACTTTGTATGGAACGATGTCCTTTTGCCGATTGCGGAGGCAGGTTTTCGCGTCATCGCGCCTGATCTCGTCGGCTTCGGTTTCTCCGGTAAACCGAAAGAAGGCGAGTACACGATTGACTCGCAGGCACGGATGATTCTGGGGCTGATGGATCATCTAGGCATTGAGAGCGCAGCCCTGGTTGGAAGCTCTTACGGTGGCGCTGTGGCGGCTACCTGCGCGCTCGACTATGAAGGGCGCGTCGAACGCCTCGTGCTGGTTGATGCGGTCATTAACAATTATGTCAAGCGGCGACCTCTCTTGCGCCTGGCGGCATCGCCCGTAATAGGCGATCTGATTTCGCCGCTGATGATTGGCTCGCGCAGGCTCGTCCACTCGCAAATGAGAAAGGGCTATGCGCCTGAGAACATGCACCTGTTTGATGAAAGAAGGATGACCTCGCATCACAGACCTCTTCTGGCAGCCAGCACACAGCGCGCCGTCCTGAAAAGTTTGCGCCGCTGGCAAGCTGAACGCATCGAGCGCGACGCGCATCATATCAAACAGCCGACCCTGCTCATCTGGGGCGAAAACGATCCTGAAATTCCGCTCGCGCATGGGCTGAGACTTTTCGAGCGAATAGCAAGCTCGCGCCTGATCGTTTTTCGCCGTTGCGGGCACATGCCGATGGAGGAATACCCGCGAGAGTTCACGGAACTGGTCGTAGATTTTTGCAGCGACACCGTAAGAGAACTCCACAGGCTTCGCGGCGCAAGCGCGTGAATCTTGAGGTTGTGAATAGACGAAGACGGCTTTTCTCTATTCACGATTTACGATTCGCGATTTACGATTTACGAGGTTCCCATGTCCATTCAACGTAACGACTGGTCATTGCAGCGTAAAGGCATCATTGACCAGGATCGTCATAAAGAGCGCGTCAAAGAGGCGATCAAGAAGAACCTTGGCTCTATCGTCTCCAACGAAGCGATCATCCTGTCGGACGGCAAGCGCACGGTCAAAGTTCCGATTCGCGCTCTCGACGAGTACAAGTTTCGTTTTGACTATCGCAAGCGCAAGCAGGTGGGTCAGGGCGACGGCAAGACGCGCGTCGGCGATGTCATTGCGCGCGAGGGCCAACCCGGACAGGGAAAGGGGTCGGGAAGCGGCCCGGCTGGACAGGATGCGGGCGGCGAATACTACGAGGCCGAAGTCAACATAGACGAAATTGCCGCTCTCATCTTCGAGGATTTGCAGTTGCCCTTTCTCGAAGAGAAGGCGAAGAAAGCTGTCCAGGCCAAGACGACGCACTTTAACGAGATTCGCCGCACAGGTGTGATGGCAAACTTGGACAAGCGGCGGATGATTCTCGAAAACATTAAGCGCAACGCGCGCGAAGAAGGGCGCGCACGCTTCGGCGATGTCAGGAAAGAGGATTTAAGGTTCAAGACGTGGGAAGAGAACCTGCGTTATGAATCGAACGCCGTTGTCTTCGGATTGATGGATGTCTCAGGCTCTATGGGCGAGTTCAAAAAATACATCGCGCGCTCTTTCTACTTCTGGATGGTTCGATTCCTACGCACCAAGTACGACAACGTTGAGATAGTTTTCATCTCGCACCACACGGAAGCGCGTGAGGTCACTGAAGAGCAATTCTTCACGCAGGGAGAATCGGGCGGGACGGTCGTCTCTTCCGCCTACCAGCTTGCGCTCGACATCATAGCGGCGCGCTACCGTCCCGCTGATTGGAACATCTACCCGTTTCATTTCTCCGACGGCGACAATTATTACTCGGACAACGAAGAGGCCGTGCGGCTGGCAGATCAACTGATTTCGACCTGCAATCTTTTCGGCTACGGCGAAATCGGTGAGGAAGGTTCATCCAGCTATCGCCGCTCTTCGGGCGCGTTGCTTTCCATCTTCAACGACCGGCTGAAAAACAAAGAGCGTTTCGTCGGCGTCCGCATTGACGACAAGGAAGACGTGTATCCGGCGCTCAAGCAATTTTTTGGAAAGAAGAACGAGTTGTGAAAGGATGAATGAAAAGGTTATGCCAGGACAAAAGAGGATCGTACTACTTCTCATCATATTATTTGGCGCTGGCCTTTTCTCAGTGAATGCCGCAAAGCTCAAGCCGCTAGCTGACGAGCAGCCAGCCGTTGTCAAAGCAGTCGCGCCAACCAATTATCCGCCTATTGCCTTTGCAGCGCATGCAGATGGTAAGGTAGTTGTCGAGGTGAAGATTGATTCTGCCGGTAAAGTTGTGTCAGCGGATGCCGTTGAAGGCCATGCGTTATTGAAAAAGTTTGCGGCGGATACTGCTAAACGATGGCAGTTTGAGCCTGCGGCTAACGGCACAAAGCAGCGCAGTGTGAATCTGACATTCATCTTTCACATCGCGGCTAAAAACCAGCAGGAAGAAGTGATATTCAGTCCGCCTTATCAGGTTGAAGTGACGCGCCAATCACACTTCATTGATACACAATCTTATTAAGATAGCTTGTGGGAACAGTCATGCACGACCGCGAAATCAAAGACCTGGAAAAAGCTCTTGAGCAAATCTGGGACGTGGCGCAAAAGTTCGGCCTCGAACCGTTTCCGACGCGCTTTGAGATCGTGCCCGCCGCTGTGATGTACGAGATCGGCTCCTATGCTTTGCCTGGTCGCTATTCTCACTGGACGTTCGGCAAAGCATATAACCGGATGAAGACGATGTACGACTTCGGGCTGTCGAAGATTTACGAAGTCGTCATCAACACGAACCCCTCATACGGCTTTCTGCTCGAAACCAACAGCCCTATCCAGAACAAGATGGTGATGGCGCACGTGCTCGGCCACGTGGACTTTTTCAAAAACAACATCTACTTCTCCAAGACTAACCGCCGCATGGTCGAATCGGTCTCGACGCACTCAGGCCGCATGACCGAGTACGAATTCAAGTACGGGCGCAAATCTGTCGAGAAACTTCTGGATGCCATTCTCGCCATCGAAGAGCACATTGACCCCAACTTCTTCATCAAGCGCGAGCGTCCTGAAGTCGAGGAGATGCGCCGCACGCAACCTAAGCCCGAAGGCCGCTACGACGATCTCTGGAAACTGGGCGAGAAGAAAGAGGAGGAGATTACACCTGACGAGAAGCCGCGCGGCGACCTCCTTCCCGAAAAAGACATCGTTTATTACATCATGCGCAACTCGCCGCAACTTCAACCCTGGCAGAGCGACGTGATGGCGATGATGCACGAAGAGATGGAATATTTTATTCCGCAAATGCAGACTAAGACGATGAATGAAGGATGGGCATGTGCGACTGGAGATTCCTTGCTGGTCACTGAAAACGGCTTTGTCCGGTTCGATGAATTATATGAATCTCGTCAGAAGATAATGATCGCCAGTGGTGGAGCATATCAATTAAATTGTATCTCTGACTTTCATAAGGAAGAGCAAGTTTCAACCATTCGTATTCGTACCCGTCGCGGCTTAACGATTGAAGGTGCTGATAAGCATCGTATTCAGTTGGGAGGTGGGAGGTGGGTTTACCTTAAAGACATTAGCATTGGAGATAAAATCTCACTCGCCTGCGGCACAAAAGTTTGGGCAGGGCAAAAACAAGCCCTGGACTTCGCTCCAACAAAAACAAGCGCAACTTTAGAAACAGTTGCGGCTCTTGCCGGAGTTTCATACTGGACTGCTTTACGGCATCTGCGAGGGCGCAACACACAACAAGGCGAAGCCATTGAAGTGGCTATAGCGACTACCGCTTATCAGCCGGGAAATACCGGAAGAGTCATCCCAACTAGAAACTCCTTAAATGCGCCCAAGGAATTAAATGAGGAAGTGGCTTGGTTTCTCGGCTATTTCGTCGGCGATGGCAATCGCACCAAATCCGGTATTTGTTTGACTACCGGCGATGATGAGATTGCACAAAGTCTCTCACATGTCATCGCTTCATCCTTTGGCTTGTCTCCTAAGTTGAAATGGGATGCGACCGAGGTTGGCGGACGTTGGCGCGTCGTTGTCCACTCGCGTGAACTATTACGGTGGATTGAATCAGTCGGCATCAACCTTGAAGACAAGGCGCGAAGCAAGAAAATTCCAGCACCGATTTTGCGCTCGCCAAAGAGCGTTATGACCGCCTTCCTGCGCGGTTATTTCGACGCGGATGCTTACGCCGGGCCAGAAGGTGTTCGTCTTTCTTCTTCCAGCCAGGAGCTAATTCACACGGTTCAGACCGTGTTGCTTAATTATGGCATTCTCTCAAGGCAGCGGCGGCACTTATATGACATTCTTCAGCTCGAAATCAGTGGAGCTTCAGCCGCTCTCTTTTTGGATGAGATTGGTTTCAGCCTAGCTCGCAAGCAACGAGCTTTGCGTGACTGCATTGAGGGACATCGCTGGTTCAAGAAAGAAGAGTTAACCGACACGATTATTTCAATCGAATATGGTTGTGCGGATGTTTATGACATTACAGTTAATGAAAAGCATGCTTACGTCGCTAATGGGTTCATTAACCATAACTCGTTCTGGCATTCACGCATCATGCGCGAGTTGGAGCTTACGGACAGCGAGCACATGGAGTTTGCGGAGCTTCATTCGGGCGTCGTCTCGCCGCACAAGGGGCAACTGAATCCTTATTATCTAGGCTACAAAATCTTCGAGGACATAGAGCGTCGCTGGGAGAATCCGACGCCACAAGAGAGCGAGAAGTTTGGGATCCGTCCGGGTTCCGGGAGAGAGAAGATTTTCGAGGTGCGCGAGCTTGATAATGATGTCTCGTTTCTTCGCAACTACCTGACCGAAGAGTTGTGCGAGGAGTTGGACCTCTTCGTCTATGAGTTGGTGGAAGAAGAAGAGTGGACGATTACGGAGAAACGCTGGGAGCGTGTGCGCGATCAACTGGTGGCGAACATGACCAACTTCGGCTTTCCTTACATAGAGGTTGCCGACGGCGACTATAACAACAACCGCGAACTCTACCTCAGACACGCCTATGAGGGCGCGGAACTCGACGGGCGCTACGCGCGCAAAGCTCTCGAACACGTCTTTACGCTCTGGGGCCGCCCCGTTCATCTCGAAACCGTCGCGGACGACGAGCCTGTTGTCATGCACTACGATGGACAGGAGCACGACGAAGATTGACCGAGTTGTTCCTCAACCAGAGGCTGCTGTTGATAGTTCGGGCATAAGTTGAAAATCGTCGGGCATACCCTGAAAAATATTCGGGCATACCTTGAAAATGCCACACACATAAAGGCCAGCGCTGAATTCGCTGGCCTTTACTCTGTAGAAGAGACCGCCGCGCGGCTCACTGGGCTGCGGCGGTCTCTCCTTTCCCCGCCACGCTCCCACCTGAGCGCAGCGGCTGGCGGCACAGCCTGCCCCTTCAGACGTGCCTGCACTTAGCTTTCAGTTATTCAATCAAGCGGGTTCAAAGGAGAAGTTCGCGCTGGCTCAATATTGTCTAATCGCCAACCGTCGTCGTACAACTGAAAATTCGCAATGCCTTGACGGATGCCAACGAGGCTAAGCGGTACTTTCGACTTAAAAGTTGGGTAGGAGGAGGTGGGGCTTTCAAACATCTGTTTTACTGCATCCGGCAATCGCTCGAATTCAGGCGTGCCCTTCGACATGGATGCGCCTGCCGTCGTAAGTTCCCATTGCCAGGTAAACTCTGCCGTCCCGCGTGCCCCTTTCGCGGCATCGCCTCCCGTAATACCTGTTATCGCAACCAGTTTTCTTCGACCAAGAGGGATTGCTGATGAATCCGGTTCCATGCCGAGATTGCGCCATAGTTGCTCGCCTTGTGGTGACAAACTAACGTCGAGATCATAAGTGCTTTTTCCTTCAGTGCTGCCGAACATGGTTGTGCTTACATATGTTGCTCGCACATTGATCAAGTTTAATTCTCGTAACACTGCACGGTACGGATAGCTTTGGTAATAGCTCTCGACTGCGCGAGCTTCGCCTTGTTGTCGTGTTTCTGATGGATCAACCGGATCCAAGTACCACTGATCGCTCTTGTGCCGAATGACCATCACGTATGGTTGAGTAAATCCTGAGGATCGCTGGATGAGATCGGCGGCCTTCTTGCGATCTAATTGCCGTGATGCGCTACATGAAAATGTAACAACGAAGAGGACAGTAATGAGCGTTGCGGGAAATGTGAACTTGCTGAACAAGGTATTTCTTAACACGAGGCTTCCTTTCTGATGCACGGTGTGCTTTCATACATCAAGTGTTTTTCTACACCCATTTCTGATATTTTTAGGTGGACATCGTCCGATGCGAACTGATGTGTGAGCGTCCTACCACAGATTGTGGATAATGGACGTCGCCGGATATAGCGGAAGAGGCTTTCCGGCGCGATTATTTCTTAAAACCTTGCTGGTACGAATTCGTACCAGCCGAAATCCTACTACCTGTCCGGCCTTTTGTCTAGTTCAGAGCGGTAAGCTCATCAGGGGGTGTTCCTGATGGGCAAAGCGCCTCGTCCGAAGCCGGCGCGCTTGCCGGAAAAGTTATTGTGCATTCGCACGGCCTTGAAGCTCTCGCAGAATGGAATGCTCCGGCGGTTAGGGCTGGAAGAAAAGATGGTTCGTAGTTCGATCACTGGCTACGAAAAGGGTGAGCGCGAGCCGCCGCTGCCCGTGCTGCTGGAATATGCCAGGGCAGCGAATGTCTACGTTGACGTGCTTATTGATGACAAACTCGATCTGCCGAAAAAGCTACCTTGCCGGAAAACAAGCGCCGGTATAAAGCGAACTGCTAAATAAGCCGAGGCTTTCTCTAGACTCCTCAGTGCTGCTATGAAGTACGAGCTAAATCGAATATATTGATGTTGCTATCTATCAGCTTGTGATTCCCACTTTAAGTTAAAAGTCTATGCCGTTTCCAGAGTACAACGAAGCGTTCAAAAATCCTGCAAGTGTTCCGGTGACATACCGGGAACATGCCTCCACGCAAAAGCTGTTTCGCCCCAATGGCAAATACATTCGCGCACTCGAAGATCCCGTCACGCTTTGGGCGATTGATGTTCTTGTAAATCAGTATGGCGTGCCGCTTGAAGCACTGGCGCTAGAGTTCATCACCGATTTTTCTGAAGGCGCGCATGAGCGCGGGCGGCGTTACCTGGGGCGCGCCGATGTAGTTATTTACGATGACCGATATGTTGATGCGGGTGGAGGTCTTGATACTGCATTCATCATGCTGGAAGCGATGGAGCCGGGCAAACAAGTGGACGGCTCAGACACTGAAGGCTGGAAAGATCACTATACTCGACTTAATTCCTACATGAGCGCATCGGCTTCGGCGCGCTACGCGATTTTAACGAGCGGGAAACATACCCGCATCTACCGCCGCGACTTGGAATATCCACGGGCGCTTCAAGAGATCCCCGATCTACCACGTTACGAAAGCGCCCGCGAGGCGGCGAAGCATAGCCCTTACAAGGTTATTCTCAATCCTTCTGAGCCGGATGGCATTACGACGCACTTAAAGCCACTGACGCGCGATAAGTTTAGGGAGGTTTTGGGTGACACTAGATCGGGCTGCCATTCGATCCTGCGCGACAATGAAGGATTGCAGCCGCAGGAAGCCGTCGATGCGATGGTGAAGTTTCTCTTTGCCAAATGGTACGACGAGCAAGCGACGGTTGACTTGGCGAAGCAGGCACAAAAAGATCGCGCTTATGTGTTCAGCGTGAGTACTGAGACCGACCCTGAGCGTTTGGTAATACAGGTGAGGGACACGTTCGAGAAAGCGAAGCAGTGGGAAAAGGAAACTCTCAGCAGAAAGTTTGGCGATCAAGTTGGCGTGCGACTGGCATTCAGCGAGGCCGATGTGTTGATGTTCCGTCCGCACACGACTGTCGAAATCGCCAAGCGATTACAGCCTTGGAGTTTGCGCCGTTCTACGGCAGATGTAAAAGGCGGTGTATTTGAGGACTTTCTCAGTAAAACATTTCGTGATGATTTAGGCCAATACTTCACTCCAACCCCCGTTATTAACTTGATGGTTGGCTTGTTACAGCCAACTGTTGATGATTACGTTGGTGATCCCGCTTGCGGTTCAGCACGAATGCTAACGCATGTATTGGATTATGTACGTAAACAAGAATACGCCAAGGCCATTGCTGCAAATGGCGGTAAATTTGACGGGATTAATCCAGAGGAGCCGACTGAAGCATTCATCAAGTTCCGAGACAATCAATTGTTCGGGGCAGAAACCTCGCGCAACGTGATGCACGTCGCCCGTGTCAACACTTTAATGAATGGCGCACATTATGCCGATCTCCGAGGTATTGATAGCCTGAGCCAGTTGAGTAGTATCACTGGGGGAATTATGAAAGGGCTGCCGGAATTTCCCGGCTTCTATCTTGGCGGATTAACAATGGATATCACTAATCCGCCATTCGGTTCTGTATTGACTAACAATCGCGTTATCGAAGATTTCTCTTCGCGTGATGGAGTAACGAGGCGTAACGGTAAGAACATCAAAACCATCCCACAAGAGGTAGCATTTTTGAACCGCTGCCTTGAATATCTTACTCCTGGTGGAAGATTAGTCAGCGTTGTACCTGATGGCGTGTTGGCAAACTTGTCGCTGCAGTACGTGCGCGACTGGCTCTTGCGTTGGGGAAGACTGAAAGCCGTCGTCAGCCTGCCTCAAGAGACCTTCGCGCCATACGGGGCAGGCGTTAAAACGAGCATCATCGTTTTGGAGAAAAGGGCGCTCCCGCTGCCATCCGCAGATTCGCACACCCGGCCGGATAAGAAATCGGGCCGACGCATGAAGAAGGGTGCTCAGGATCAAGGCTCGTTGCTTGAGGTAGAACCCCCAGCAGAGCCTGTAGCTATAGCGACGGAGACATCCGCAGAGCCGTCACTGGTCGATGAAGATTACGATGTCTATATGGCTCGAATAGATGATATCGGCTATGACGCGACAGGGCGATTAACCGTCCCCGAAGAGAGGGCGGGCTTCCCTCCCGAAGTGGAGGAAACGATAGCGGACTTCAATAAGATGGTGGGCTGGCAGCGTGCAGACTAGCGACATAAAACGCTTCGTGATGAAGCGCAACGAACTGGCGACTATCAAGCTCTTCGTAGAGTTCTATCTCCCACAGTACCAGAGCCTTCTCGATGCCCTCAAGCGCAGCCCTTACCCGCTAGTGCCCCTGCGTGACATCAGCGTGCGCATGTTTGATGGCCCCTTTGGTAGTAACCGCAAAGTTGATATGTACCAGGACAGCGGGATTCCATACGTGCGCGTGAAGGATGTGCTTCCAGAGGGCATCAATGTAAAAGGCTTGACCTACATCTCCGAAGAGAAGCATCAGGAGATTATTCGCAGCCGTGTCGTTCCAGGTAACGTGCTAATAACCATTGCGGGTAGAGTAGGAACGGTGGCCGTGTTCCCAGATTCCTTCCCAGAAGGCAACATTACCGGCCACATAGCCGGGGTAGAAGTTCCTAATGCCATCAATCCGTATTACCTCGCCGCCTTTCTTAATTCCTGGTTAGGTGAGTTTCAAATTAAACGCTGGTCTCATAGGACAACGCGGCCGGAGCTTAACCTCCGCGAGTTAGAACAGGTGCTCATCTCTGTTCCTCCGAGACCCGTACAGGATCAAATCGCGCAGCTAATGCGTGATGCTTATGCAGTACGCCAGAAAGCAAGGATTGAAGCCAGAGAGCTTTTGGACAATATCGATAGGTTCGTTACACAACAACTAGGTATTCATGCGGACTGGCTGTCCCAAGAGCGAAGATTTGTCAGACCCGTGTCGCGTCTCGGCAGATGGGATATTACATACAGCCTGCCTTATTTCTATGACTTAGAAAATGCTGTTTGCAGCGGCCGTTATCCAGTCCGCAGTTTCGGTGAGTTGGTCGAGTTTTCTGATGAAATTACCGATCCCTTACAGTTACCTGATGAAATTTTTAGATACATAGAAATCGGAGGTATAGATTCTGCACTTTGGGAGGTCAATTCTTATAAGGAAATCTTAGGTAGGGAAGCCCCCAGTCGAGCGCGTCGGCTTGTTAGAGAGGGGGATGTTGTTACTGGTGTGTCCGGAGTGCTCACGGGGACGAAAGGACAGGCTTCGTTTATCGTTCCACCCCATTTAGACGGCGCGGTAGCTTCAACAGGGTTCGCTGTTTTACGTCCTCACGAAGGCATCCTAGCTGAGTATATCTTCTCTCTCTTAGTTAGCGGCTTTTTCTTGGAGATGATTTGGAGGCGTAAAACCGGAGCTGCAATTCCCGCAATTAGCGATAGGGACTTCAAGGCTATTCCGACGCCGTATGCTCCTCTTGATGTGCAAGAGAAAATTGCTTCAGCAGTTATGAACCTGAAAAAACAAGCGATGTTATTACATGCAAAAGTAGAATCAGATGTAAAGGATTCAAAAGAGCTTGTTGAGCAAATGATATTGGGACAGGATTCCATCACGAAGAGAAGCCATAGCTACTGAAGTAGCCTGATTCGACTCCGTGGCCATTGAGAGCTATGGTCACGGCCGGATGGCGAATTCAGACGAAAACAGCCCGAAATCATTATTCCTAGCATCTGACGGCAACATCTATCCTGACTCTCTTATCTGCAACGGTGTCATACCTGCTGAACTTGGCGGACATCCTTGCGTTTATTCCATCAAGGGACGCATGCCCGATCCCGTTCCGCTCAATCCTAATGATCCTACCTACTCAATAGACAAAGGGCAGCCGGGTGATCTTTGCCCGCCTTGCGCCCTGCAGAAAATTGGCGATCTAGGGCATTGGCAGGGATATCGAGGGCAGCATTATCCGGAGAATTTACTCCCGCTCTGGCTGTTCAAATGCCGGATGGGTTTCTGGTTGGTGGTGCCGAACCTAACGGATGAAAAGCCTAAGGAGAGATGAGTAGCATATCCAGATGGAAAGCGCGTGGCCGTGCTGGTTGAACTACATGGCACATCAGAGTTAGAGTTCGCGTTGCTGTGAAGACAGACGTAGCGGAAGACGCTCCTGAGCAAAATACCGAAGGAGCATCTGATGCCGAGCGCTTGGAGTCAAGTGTTATTACAGAGAAAGAAGGGTGCTCAGAGTGCGGCGGCAGCGGCATAATCGAGCATCCCTGTTGGCCGGGCTACTACGGCGATTGCACGAAATGTAGCACGGACATTTCCTAGAGTTCCGGTTATGGCCGGACTTGTGGAAACAGACATCGCCTGTACTCCTTGGGAGTACAGGCGATGTAGCATTATGAATAGCCCTAAAGTAGCGAGTGTCCTGCTATCTTTTATGTTTGCCGCGCTAGTTGCTCGGATGATATTCTGTAGCTGTTGTCCCAAAGTTCCGGTTTATCTTATGCTGTAACTCGTCGCTGTTTTGTGCCATTTCCTGACCAACGTAGCTGTTACGATCCTAGCCTTGCAACCCGGCTTTGCCCCTAAAGTCTCTTTTGACCACAAAGTCGGAGGGTTGACTATAAAGTCGAGGTAATACGGTGATGAAAAAGTAGGGAGACTATTCACCGCTTTGGAAAAGAGGAAACCATTGTATTTTGTTACTATCCCATTCTATATCCCCACCCATCCAAAAAAGGGGCAGGGTTTCTTTAGGCACAGAGTGTGAGAAAGCAAGCGCAAGTGCCATTCCCCTGATTCCAAGTGATGCCTCATCTAGCTTTTTGTCAGACATTAGTTTCCCCTTTTTATTTATATAAAGCCTATAAAGCTGACGCCCGATCTCCGCGCAAAAGTTTAATGCTCTTTCCGCTTTCTCGGCACTTCCCCATATCTCTACGGGTTGGAAGGATGATCGAATTACATGCTGCTCAAGCTCTATAACACAACCTTCCTCATCATAAAGATTGTCATTTTCAATGCGTGTCAACCCGTCAGCGGTAAGGGTTTTAATTTGCTCGACGCCCTCAAGTTCAATTTGAATGTTGGCTAGGCCGTGTTTGTTCAAGAACTGATTTAAGTATGCCACTCCTCCATTCGTGACTACGGCGAAACGTAGCGTGATTTCTTTCTCTCGTATCAAATCAGGATTATCCAGTGGCTCTGCTTTACTATTACCAAAAACATCAGGCTGATCCATTAGCGCAGTTAATACTCTAACCATCTCATTTCCGGTTATTAGACAATCCTCCACAAAAAGAATTGTTTTAATTCCGTCATCTTGTATTGCATCACGAAAATCTAAAACCCTTGGGTTTATTCCATTAAATTGATTTGAGTCAAGCTGCTTTTGCACTAACGAGGCTATCGCATCCGCACTCTTTCCTGCATATCTATGCCTGTTCACTGAAACACAATCAAAGCCCTCTAAGCCCTCTTTAGTTATTCTAAGAGCTTCCCTAATTCGAGAGTCTGACCAAAATTCCAATATTCTTAAAAGTTTTTTCCCGACCCACCCGTGGCTACTACACCGCTCGAACTGATAAACCCATTTTTCAAGATAATCTCTATCTATGTGCCCATGATGCCAACCATTTCGGAGTTTGTAGTCTAATTGGCTTAGCCAATCTTGACCTAGACTCTGTAAGGTTTGTGGCAACGTCCGCCTTTCAAAAGTTCGAGTGCCTGGCGAGTTTTGTAGAGTAAAAGGATTTCTAAGTTTTGTTGTATTAACTTGAATGTTGCCTAAAACAATAATATGTGTCAGTGATTCGGCGGGCAATAGTTCATTGACCTTGGCTGTAATATATTCAGCGTTGTTAGAGTGACGGTCAGGTATGGACAAAACATTTATCACACCGTCTCTTTCCCAATTTAACGGGGCTTCATGCGTTACAGCATTTCTTACTATTTCTTTATTGGTTTCTGGGCAAATAATGAGGACGCCCATAGTGGAAGGATTATCCTTTACGATTAGTTTGCTTTAATGCATCTGCAAGAAGGCCGATGGGTAGCCAAATACGCCTAAGTTCTTCTTCACTCATTCCATCTATTACTAGATGAATAATATTTCTCAGCGGGTCGTTTGTTTCCAGCCTTCTGCTTGTAGAATCATAGGACTGCCTTGGCCTTACTAATTGTTCTAGCGAGTGCTTTAATATGTTGATTGCGTTATCTATTATATTATCTGGCAATGCAGCTAATCGCAGACGACTTTCAAAAAGATCGAATATCTTAGTATCACTCCACTTTAACCATTTTTTTTGTACTCCATCGTTTCTATACCTTCGGAGCAACACTGACCAATGGAACCAGAAGTTTTCGAATGCAAGTGCCTGTCGAAATTCTTCTCTCTTTGATTCATCTAACTCAGCAAGAAAATCCTCGGCCATTTGTCGGTGCTCACCTTGCGTAACCTTTTCTATAGGAATAAAGTTTTCAGGTACAGGTTCGCCATCATTCCTAACGTTAAGTTGACCCGTAGTAGTATCTAGCAGTAATCCTTTCTTTATTTTAGGATTATTGAAGACCTTCCAAGGACTTTCAAACCTCTCATCCCTATAATCAGCCCCCTCTTTTACAGATTCAATTTCTCTAGCAGGTTGGAGATTTGAAACATGCTTGAATATATCATCCCCTCCTTTTTTCCTTACCCATTCCACCTCACCAGCACACCGTTCCCGAATGAACCTTTTAAGTCCGCCATACTCGTTTTTCATGTCAACGCCGAACTCTTTACGCATTAAGGAACCAAGAATACTTCCGGCAATCTCCCCGCGCTCTGCTGCCATTGTGGTAATCAGGTTTTTAATTTGACTTTCTTGTGTAGACATAGATTTGAGTGATCTCCAAAAAGATAAACCCTACTGTATCCATACAGTAGGGTTTCACATCCTTTACAACATGTTGCTACATAGTGGAAGGTCAACGTTGGCCAACTTGAGGCTTCCACGATTGCCAGCGTCCGGGGGGCACCCGATCTGCCCACAGCAGAATGAACTCTGTTCAAGACTCATGGCGCTCGCTCCTTTTGAGAGGAACCCATGTCCCCAGCCGTGCCATCATTAGGTACTTACCCAAGAAGGCACTCTACTGCCTAAAGAGACAATAATCTTGTGGGGATGGATTTGTCAAGGGATTTTATGTATCGGCCAAGCCTTCTTTTGTACCATAAATCAACCCCCTAGTAAAGAGTTGCTATGCAGAACTTCCCCGGATTGAAATTCGTATTCTATAATAGCCACTCAGATTAGCTAAACCTCTTATTCCATACACCAAATAAAGCAGTAAATATCTTTAGACTCAGAAGTTTAACTCTTGTTTCAGGGGCGGGAAAGTGTATCATGCGTGCAACCTCACAGAACAAAAAACAAGGCCACGCTGGGGGGTCAAGCTAACTCAGGAGATACGGCAGCGGATTTAGGTCTACATGTAGATGGAACCCAGCATGCGGAGACACCTGCGGTGCTGATATTCCACTATATCGCAGGCGCAAAGGTAGGCGCTAATAGCGTATTCATCGATATAGCAAAAGCACTCCTCGATATTGAAGAGGAGCGCCGATATGAAATTTTAATGAATCTAGCCCGCCCTGATGCTGCTGCCTGTTCTAAGAAAGATATGACCCATACGGGGCCGATTTTTTATTTCTCTCCCACCGGAAGTTTAGTGTGTCGCCTGAGATTTGATGAGGTAATGCAGGTTCATACAGAGTGCCGTGATGATTATGAATTCCTGCGAGAAAGATTCAACGATCAGCGTTACGCGATGGAGTTTAGACCGCGAGAGGGTGATATCATCGTGTTTGATAATTGGCGGGTTATGCACGCTAGAGATGAGGTCTATGGCATGCATGTTCGCCGCCACTGGCGGGCGTGGGTATCAACTCTAAAGTCCACACTGCTGCCTAATTATTACCTTGGCATCCGCCCTATTCCATTAGAAATAGCTGCAAAGATAAAGGTTGTAAATGTAAGCGCGTCGAGCTAGGTATTAAAGGTGTAGTAGCTTTTTCGCTGCTTAATGGCTTCATCTCCGAAGGTATCGGATAGCTTAGTAAAAGCCCGATGTTCGTTAAGACATCGGGCTTTTGCTTTGGATGGAGCGATATGAACATCCCTCAAAATGCGAACGAATCATTACCGCGCAGAATATAAGTGAATCCTGTTTTTCATGGTATTCCGCAGCGTCATTTTGCGTATAGTTTAGCGTGACGCGGCAAGCTCTGGCCGTGACTCATGCTGCCGCTTGGCACTATAAGTCGAGTCTTTTCAATAGGTAAATCTTAGCCGAGCGTTGTAAACATTAGACGCCGCGTTCTTTTCAAGCACGAAACTTGACAAACCAGCTTCAAATAAATTACATTTACGCCGTGACGGGACGCCGATGAGTGACGCACCTTTAGATACAGCTATCGTCGAGCTTGAGCAGAAGGTGCGTAGCCTGCGCACTGAACTAGCACAGGCCGAAGCAGCTTTGAAATCGATGAAACGAGCGCGGGATCTGCTTACTGGCCGCGCCCAAGCGCGGGTGAGTCCGGAGCCAAGGGCGCGCTCGATGATTGATACCGCCGAGTTGATTCTGCGTGAAGCAGGCGAATTGCATATAAACCAGTTAGTTGATCGGCTCAAGCAATCTGGTTATGAAAACGCCGATAAGCAAAGTCTCAGCTCTGCGCTCTCACGTTTACATGCAATGCGTAGACGCTTCTTTAGAACGAAGCCGAACACGTACAGAATACGAACTGAGGAAGACCAAGCATAAGCATTTAAGAAAGGCACGAAGACCTCCTAATGCGTGGAGGCTCCATTGAAGTAAGGAAGTAAGAACTAGGAAATTCAGATAAAGAAATAGGCGGTGGAAGTCTCTAGTTGCGCCAGTGCCTTCCAGCCGCCCTCATAGAGGTATCTCTACCCCAATGTATCGGGATAAGTATAATCATTTCTACAAGTCTGTCAAGTCCCTCATTCCGCGTGGTTTAACTGATCTAGCGGGTACCTACCTTTTAGCTGCCACGGCCAATTACAAGCCAAATGTAAATACCTTTGTAGGAAGGCTTTCCAACTTCCTACGCATAAAGTTGCGCCTTTTGGCGCTGCGCCTATTGGAGGTACAGGAAAATGAGAAAGACCAATAGCGTCAAGGCGCTCATACAGAAGCGAACTGGTCATCCTGGGAAAGCTGCAAGGCGGATCACCTGCAAATTCCCTAGCCTGAAACTCGCCCGAACCGTACGTGTCACTTCATTGTTAGCGCGCGATCTGCTGTACCTTCTAGAGTTCGATTCACAGGTTATATCGTACACGGAAAATGCGCCTTGGATTGCCTACCCTTGTGATAGTAGCAATACCGAATATGCCTTCGACTTTTTACTTGAATGTCCTGATAGAAAACAGTTGGTAAAGTTGCTGCGGATCGGTGAGCAACCGCCATTTCAGCCAAGGCTGAGAGCGGCCTGCCAAAAGGAAGGCTACGAACTCGTAATCTTTACCGAAAGTATTATTCGCTCACAGCCTCGTCTGAATAACATCAAGTTGCTAACGCGGTATGCCCGCCTGCCAGTGGCGCCGCATCATCATCGCGCATGCACTCGTTTCTTCGCACACAATTCATCTGCCACGCTCGGTAGCATAATAAAGTTCTTCGAAGACGAAGGCTTAGAACAGCAATCCGTCTTAGCGATGCTTTATCACCGTGCGCTCAACTTTGATCTGATGATTCCACTTACTCTTCAGAGCGCCATCAGCCTGCCGCGAAAAGATATCTACATTAGGGAGGTTGCATGATGCGTCATCGGTTCGGCAAAGGAACAATGATCGTATGGCGCAGCCGTCGCTACACCATCGAGCGGCGGGAAGAAACCGGCGATCTACAGCTACGCGACTTAGCTACGGATGAGCGTAGAACGGCATCGGACGCAGCATTGGTTGATGCTCTATTTGCTGGTGAACTTGAGATACTTAGCCCACATGTGTCAGACGCGGCGCGCCCTGAGACACGGACTCGCGTTGATGATCTGGCACTGCTGCCGGAACAGCGGCGCGAAGAGGCCAAGCATCGTTATCGCTATGTGCAGCGGGTTCTCGACAGGCCAGTGAGCACTTTTACGAGTGCATCGCTCGCTCCAATCATTAAACAGGTTGCCCAGGAGCTAGGTGATCATAATCCTCCTGCTTGGCTAACGGTCTATCGCTGGTTACGAGCATACATCAAAGGTGGTGAGGATGTTCGGGCGCTGGTGCCGGGCGTTTCGTCGGGAAATAGAACTCGAAAGTTCGGCACAGGCAAAAAAGGGAAAAGAAGCAGCAAAGATATCGATCGCGCCCGTGAAGTAGCAAGCATAGTTGATGAAGTAATTAGTGAATCGTATCTCAATAAGCAGCGCTTAACAGTGCAAGCCACTTATGATGTGCTCGACGGCCGCATCGCCGAGATCAACCGCTTTCGCGCGCCTGAAGATCGACTGCCGATCCCGCACCGGGATAGCCTCTACGACATCGTCGACAAGCTCGACCCATACGATGTGGATGTTGCCCGCCATGGCAGGCGCTACGCCGATCAACGCTGGCGTATTAACAAGCCAGGTATCAAAGCTACACGCCCATTGGAAAGAGTAGAAATAGATCACACCAAGCTGGATCTGTTCGTCGTGGACATGGAACACCGTCTACCTATAGGTAGGCCGTGGCTGACAACAGCAATCGACAAGTACACTCGAATGCCTCTAGGTTACTATCTCAGTTTCTCGCCGCCCAGCGCGCTCTCGGTCATGCAGTGCCTGCTACACGCTATCAAGCCTAAGACTTATTTACGCGAACAGTATCCAAACGTTGAGCACGATTGGGATGCTTACGGCATCCCTGAAAGCATCGCGAGCGATAACGGACTGGAATTTCTAGGGAACGATTACGAAGACGCTTGCCTACAACTGGGAATCGTCATCGATCACTGTCCCGTGAGAATGCCTTGGTTTAAGGCGGTGATCGAGAATTACTTTGCGATACTAAATCGCCGATTGTTGCATAGGCTATCGGGAACCACCTTCTCCAATATCTTCGAAAAGGGAGAATACGATCCGCAGAAGAATGCTGTAATTTCGTTCGAAGCATTGCAGGAGATGATCCACATATGGATCGTGGATATCTATTCGCAGAGTGAACATCGAGGCTTGCATGGCATTCCGGCGCAAGTGTGGAAGGAAGGAATCGCGCAGTTCAAGCCGGCGCTGCCGTCGTGCATAAGCGAACTCCACATCCTGCTCGGCCAGATTGAGCGCCGGAAGATCACTGCTAACGGCATCGACATTTTTTCGCTCTGCTATCGCACGGATGAGTTAGCCCGCCTGCGGCGCGAGATGAATGGCGAAAAAGTTCTGATTAAATATAACGCTAATGACCTTTCGATTATTTACGTGGCGGATCCTCAAAACGGCACATACGTCACAGCGCCTGCTGAAGATCAGGAATACACGAAAGGACTGACGCTCTTCCAACATCGAATCATCCGCCGTTACGCCCGCGAACATATCAAAGAGCAACTCGATAATGACGCGCTGCGCCGCGCAAAAGCTAAGATCCAAGCCATCATCGAGCGCGAATGGGAACTCACGAAGCGCGGCCGCACCCGCGTGAAGATGGCACGCTATCTGAACGTCAACAGCAATAGAGACGCGGTGGCGGGAGCACAGTTAGAAGGTACAGCGCCAACGCTGCTACTGGATAGCCAATTGGGCACTACCAAGCTACTGACCGACGTAAGCATAAACGGTATTTCTGATGTCGATTCGATTGGCGGCTCCGAGCCGGGGTCGAATGAATACTCGATCTCCCCTTTCTCAGCTGCTCAGCAGCCGCGCAAACAGCAAAAGTCACGACGTAAAAAGGCGTCCCTTGCACAACATACAATGGTTCAAGAGGAAACCACAGAAGCATCCGACGCTCAAATCGAGGAACTTGATCTGAGTGGATGGAGTGTTGATTTCGATTAATGTGAGGTTTTATGTCAAGTGCTAATGACTTTTCTTCTCCATCCAATGAGGAGCGTATCCATAAAGTAGAGAAACTACAGATCAGTTATCCACGCTTGGATAACCTGCTCAAGAAAATCGCCTATTCCCACAAGTTCTCCAAAGCATCCGCCGAGCCCCAATGCCTGTTCGTTACAGGGCTGCAGGGTGTAGGAAAGACCACGATGTATGAACGCTACGAGCGCATGCACCTGCGTGCCGAAACAGAAGATGGCACGATAGTGCCCGTCTTGAGCTCTGCCATTCCTGTTCCCGCTACTGTTAAGAGCTTATCTACTACGTTGCTGGAACATATCGGTGATCCCGCTGCCGAACGGGGAACTATCATTAATCAGACATTCCGGTTGAAGAAGCTGATAAAAGCCTGTGGCGTTGAGTTGATCATCTTGGACGAGTTTCAGCATGTGATCGATAGGGACTCAACGAAAGTTCTGCTGACAGTTTCCGACTGGCTGAAGACGCTACTGAATGAGACGAAAGTGCCCATTATATTAATTGGTATGCCTTCCTCCGTCGTGATCCTTGATGCTAACCCGCAACTGCGCCGCCGATTCACCGCGCGGCAGAGCCTTGAGCCGTTCGGATGGAAAACTGAAGGGCATGAGGATGAATTCCGCAAACTGCTGAAGATGATTGACTCTAGATTACCCCTCCGGCAGCGCTCGAACTTGGCGGATGTCAATACAGCGTATCGCTTCTACTGCGCCACAGGAGGCTTCATCTCATCAATTATGAAGTTGGTGAGACGGGGCACAGCACTAGCGATCAATGAGGGTACAGAAAAGCTGCTGCCAGATATCCTCGCGCAAGCCTATGACGAGTGCCTGGCGGCCGATGTGGCCAACATGAAAAATCCTTTCACGGCCAGCCCGAAAGACTTAAATCCTGATGCCGTGCTAGTGCGACAACAGCAGCAGCCGCTCAGTGGACGCTCAAAGAAAAAGTATCGGGGCGTTGGTGACCTGCTTACGCCGTGAAACTGAAACTGGTAAGCGCAGTATTATGAGTAAGGCTGTAACAGATGTTCAGGCGCGTCTTCTCCGTCGTGGAGCGCCGAAGCCAGATGAGAATCTGTTGGGCTACATTGTCCGGCTTACAGAACTGAACGGCTACGAGACCCCTTCGTGGATCACGATGCTAGGTCATGTGGGGCAGCGGGGCAGTAGGTGGAAGCAGGTTGGTGAAACCGGCCTATCGAACTGTGCGCTTACATTCTACGGGGCAGCCTACTACGATGGTCTAGCACAGCTAACCGGATCAACCACTGAAATTATCCAGCGCGCCGCGTATCCAGCAGCGCCGCCCGCAAGACGGGGTACCGCTCGCTATTGGACGTTCGGTGAGCCGGTGAGCCGCACTCTAATCAGCTTTAAGCCTAAGATATGTCCCGGCTGTCTCGCTGAAGAAAACTATTGCCGTAAAGTGTGGGATCTGACCGTGGTCGTGGCTTGCCCTATCCACCGCAGCCTGCTGATCACGCACTGCCCCAAATGCCAGCAAAATATACGATGGCACCGGAGTGAGGTCAGTAGATGTCATCAGTGTGGTGCAGACTGGCGTAGTTATAGAACGCAAGGATGGATTCCGGATCAGGAGTTGAATTATCTTCAGCAGATTTACAGGCGTTGCGGGCTGCCGACAGACATGCCATCGACTTCCGTAGGTGGGAATCCACTTTACGAACTCAGTCTGGAGGATTACATATCGGTGCTGTTCTTCTTCGCCAGCCAATTTGCCGCGCTCAACGAATCTACGGGCAGATATCTCATAAAACAGGGCGCGGAGAAATTACACACGCTGCTAGTGCGAGCCTTCGACGTGTTTGAAGACTTCCCTCATAAATACCAAGAGTTTCTAAGATGGCGCCGTACAGTGTCCACAAAATTGCATGAGTATAAGATTAATTTCAAGCCAGGTTTATACAAAGATTTTGGGTATTTCTGGGGTGCCCTTTATAGGGAGTTCGCAGAGCCACGGTTCGCCTTCCTGCGTGATGCCTTCGAGCGATATTTATGTGAGGAGTGGGATAGCGGGCATCTCTCGCTATATTCCCGCCTAAACGAGAGTACCCGTTTTTCTGAGGACAAAAAATACCTGACACGCAATCATGCTATGCAGCTGCTCAAAACGAATTTGGGCTGGCTGGATCGTTTTGCGGACGAAGGCAGGATTAAGGTCAAGGTCACGGGCACTGCGCACAAGCGAGTGATGCTATATGATGCTGATGATGTGAGAAGGATAAGAGCGGAGTTTGACCAGTCTCTCGGCAATCGATCTACCGCCAAAAGATTGGGTATAGGAGTAAAACAATTGAAGGAGTTAGTCGAATTGGGCTGCATCACAGCGCTGCGCGGCAGGGAGGTTGATGGATGCAAAATCCGGCGGTTCAGCATAGCTGCGGTTGACGAGTTTCTCAAAAAGCTCAATGCAGCCATAGAGCACATTCCTGATCGGAAAGCCAAACGTATCGACCTGCACAGCGCAGTAAGATGTGTCGGGAGAACAAGCATTAAAATGGTCGCCTTTATTCATAGTGTTTTGAATGGAGAATTACGGCCGTGCGGTTGGGAGAAGCGAAAGGGAGTGTATGGCTTACTTTTCCTTGAGTCAGATGTATTAGCTTATATCGAGCATGAATATTGGAAGAACAACGCACAACAGTTAACTATTAATAGGGCAGCGAAGAAGCTCAATATGCGCTTCGGTGACCTGAAATTTTTGGTTGAGAAGGGCTTTATTGAAGTGGAAGCCAATACTACTAACAGAATGGTAAGGATGGGTGCGCGGGTTATCAGTGCGAGCGAACTCGAACGGTTCGTGGCAACCTATGTCCCGGCTGTACATCTTGCCTATGAACTAAAAAGAACCTCACGACGTGTGTTAAAAGTTCTGAGAACTAAGAATATCTTTCCCGTTACTGGCAAAGCAATTGATGGCGGACGGCTTTATTTGATTAGGCGTAGTGATCTGGCAGCAGTTGACCTTAAACAGCTTCTAGCACAAGCATAACAACTTCGAGCGGTATATTTTGTCTATTTGCTTTTCAACATATGCCCGACTTAATGGTGAAATTTTCAGCTTATGCTCGAATGAATTTTCAGCGTATCCCCGAAGGCAATAAGTAAACGCTTGAAAAATGAATTATAAATTTTCAACGTATGCTCGAACTATCAGCTGTCACTCACCCGCTTTCGCTTCATCTCTTCATACATTCTTTTGAAATTCGTTCGGAAGATCAAGGCGGGGCTTTGTGTCTTGTTTGCCGCCACGCTAGCGGGCAAAGGCGTACTGAATAAGAGTGTGCGCTGAGATTTTGGAGCGTGAGATTAAGATGATTTCACGTTTGCGGCGAAACGGGGACGCTAAAGTAATGGTTGTGACACATAGTAAAGGCATAATGGTCTGGTCATGCCAGAGGTGAGATGTAAGATTTGGCATAGTATTAGCAGTAGCTTTCGGAATGATGAATCAGACGACTCAAAAGAAGACGGAATCTAAACAGAACAGAACGCCCGGCCTCGTTATTGCTGGAGCGTCGCTTCTGCTCCTCTTCGGAGTCGCTTTTCTGAAGGGGCGCATAAAATAACGAACCAGTTACAAAACATAAGGGAGGATAGTAATCATGTCACAATCAGCCACAGCGGCTACACAATCGGTCAAGAGTGCGGCGAATGCGATCAACGCAGCAGACCCCACCAAAGACGGTGGAACAAGAGACGCAGCGGAATCACTGCTACGCACGATTGACGAATCAACCAAAACGGCGACAGGTGTCAGCCTGTTTCACATCCTGACGCTCGGCTCCATCGGAGCTTCGCTCGCGCTCTTTTTCAGCGGCAACAAGCAGGCCGGAATCTTCGTCGGTCTCTGGCCGCCGACCTTCCAGGCCCTCAAGGCCGTCGCCGATACGAACAAAGATAAAGACCGCTAATTCTTACTTAGTAAGAGAAACGAAAAGCCGCGTCTCCATTTAGGGGGCGCGGCTTTTACTCTTTCTTAGCCTCGTTCAAGCAATTCGATTTCGCTCGCAGTACCTTAATCCATTTGCAACGCCTTGCCGACGGACGGGTCTCGGCGCACGCGCCAGATTTTCGAGTCGAGGTAGTAGTGTATGAAAGCGTAGCCCCAGAAAAAGGCTGCGAGAAGCTGTGCGGGCATGGGCAGGGTGGTCGGGTCTGTGGAGCGACCGAAGAGTTGGCGTGGCAGTTGATACCAGAGACCGAAGAGGATGCCGAAGGCTATGTAATAGAGGAAGCGGCGGCTGATTAACTCGGCTGCGCCGTAACGCGCCTTGCCGTCCGTGCCGCTCGTGTACTTCTTGTTGTGAAACCAGATGAGGCGATGATATTGCAGGTTGTGATAGATGGTTAAGATGGCGACGATGGCGATTGTTTTGTTCGGCATCGGCGTCAGGAGCACGACCCAGTGCATCGGGATTGCCGCCGCGAGCAGTAAGTATTTCGGCACGTTCAAAGGCTGACCCTGCACCACGCGCTGAACCTGTCTTGAGAGCCAGGCAATTGCGAGAGCGATTGTGATGATGAGCAGCGAGACTTCCAAAGCATTGATGCCGGATTGAAGTTGCGCGGGAACGCGCTTCATCGCCGAAGGATCGCGCGAGACGAAGGCGACGAACGGGTAAGTGAAAGCGACGAGGAGAAAGGCGCGGTCTAGAAAGTTGTCCGTGCGCGCCAGATCGTTGTTCTTCTTCTTGTAGAGCACCATGAAGCCGTAGTGCTGCTTGACCAGATGGTAGTAGGCCCAGAGAGCCGCGAGGAAGAAGAAGGCCAGGCCAAGACCTGCCAGCACCATCAAAGGGCCGACGACGAAGAAGAGGAGCGATCCCCAGAGAAGTCGCCTTCGAGCCAGCCGCTCCGTGCGGTCGAAGTAGGTGCGCGAGAATGTGGCGAAGACGTGCGGCGCGTCAATCAGGATGGCCCACGCCACGACCATCGGGATGAGCGGCAATATTCCGCCGACGTAGAGCGCAAAGAGCGCGTAGCTTGAGACGACCGAGCCGATAAACCAGACAAGGTCTTCGCGCCCGCTGATGATCCAGCGCAAACTGATGACGCTTGAACGACTCTTTTCGTTGATGGCCTGTGCGGTAGTGGCAGACATTTGAATCAGTGTAACTAGGCAGCCAGGATTTTAGCAGATTATTAACCGCAGATGAACGCGGATAGACACAGATATTAGAAGCACGAAGACACAAAAAGAGAGAAAGCATTTCTTACTGTCTTCGTGCCTTCGTGGTTAATTCTTTCTCTAATCGGTGTCTATCCGCGTTCATCTGCGGTTTCTTCCCTATGCCTTGTCAACCATCTCCTCAATTCCGCAGCGTGGGCATGAAAGAGTGTGGCGTGCAGGGCTAGTCCAGCGGGCGAGGGCAGGAGTTGAGAACAGAGGCTCTTTGTCTTCGGCTTCTCCTTCGGAAAAGAAACGAGCGCGCGTGTTTTTCTCATTCACGCGCGCTTCCATCTCTGCGCTGCAATGCTTGCACACCCAGCCGTAGCCTTCGTTGATGAAGTGTTCTATCTCTATCATAAAGGTCGGAGGCCAGGAGCAGGGGCCAGTGAAAACTCTTACCGACCTCCGGCCCGTGACACCCATCCCCTTTTCTTGTTACCGTCGGCTGCCTGGACGCCGAGTCTCAGTAATATCCGTCAGGCGCACCGGTATTGTCACGCGCCCATTGTCACGCGCGACTTCCACCTTAACCACATCCCCGATCTTATACTTGTCAAGGATTCGGAAAAGATCTTCATTGGTGCCGACTTTCTCGCCGTCTATGGCGACGATGATGTCGCCGAGGATAACATCGCCGTCTTCCGTCTCTCTCAGCGCTCTGAGGCCCGCCGCTGCTGCCCCGCCATTCGGGTCCATACTGTAAACCATCACGCCTTCAGAGACGGGCAGTCGCACCTGAGTTCTGTCAATCCCTTTGATGTTGTAAGGAGTGATGCCGAGTTTCGGACGACGAATCACGCCGTTCTTAATCAGTTCCGGCACGATGCGCTTGGCGATGCTGACCGGGATGGCGAAGCCGACGCCTGCGCTCGCTCCCGAAGGCGAAAGGATTTGCGAGTTGATGCCGATCATGCGCCCGTGCGAGTCGAGCAGCGGGCCACCGGAGTTGCCCGGATTGATCGAGGCATCCGTCTGAATCGCGCCTTCGATGGTACGATTGTTGCGGGCACGGATCGGGCGTTGCAGGCCGCTGATGACGCCTGTCGTCAAGGTTCGGTCAAACCCGAACGGGTTGCCGATGGCAAGCACTTTCTGCCCGACTACAAGCCTGTCCGAATCGCCGAACGGAACGATGGTCAATTGTTCGCGCGGCGCGTCAATCTTAATGACGGCCAGGTCTGTGTCCGGGTCGCCGCCCACAACGGTCGCCGGGTAGGTCTTATCGCCGCCGAGACTGGCGGAGAGCTTCTGCGCTCCCTCAATGACGTGATAGTTGGTCAGGATATGGCCTTGATCGTCAATCACGGAGCCGGAGCCGGAGCCGGAGCCTTCTTCAACGTCGCCGAAGAAGTCCTGCCTGTAGGACGTTGACTTAATCGAGACGACGCCGGGCGAAAGGGCTTTGTAAACCTCTACGTTATTCTGCTCATCGGTCGCCAGCGACGGGTCTGTGATGCCGGGCGGGATGGCCTCTGAGAAGGCAGAGGTGTTAGGCTGAAAATGATGACTGAACCGGGTTAAAACAGCGACTGAGGCGGCGGCAAAGAGCGCCGACAGCAACGCTATTCCAAGAATTTGACGTGTGGAGAGTCTATACATGGCTTTCTTCTCTCTTTATACTTTGATTACTCGCATTGCAAGCACCCACTAAGATGCGCCTGCCGCAGTTTTCGTTTCCGCTCATGGAGACTACGCCACCAGAGCCGCCATCCCCTTCACATAAACGCATTTCATGGAAAAACTGTTTACTTCAACTTGAAAATTTATACCAAAGCTGAAAAAGGGCACACGGCGATTCGCATACAATCTATATTCAAGCGTGGGCGGTCAGAAGTTCCGCTGATTGCGGTTGAGGGCGAGAAGAGGTCAGGCTCTCAATATTTAAGAGAAAGCCCCTGAGAATGGTCAACTCAGACTTCTCTTAGTAAAAAAGCGCGAGCAGGTTGTTCGGTAGGTTGGTGAGGTGGGCTATCAGTTTCTCAGGCTCGTGCCAGCCGAGGGCGGACATGCCTGTTGCCGCGTGTATGAACATCAACCCCACGTAAAGCCCGAGCACGAGCGTCAGCCCCCGCCGCGCAACTTTGTATTGCGAGCAGCGATAGAGCACGTAGGCTGCGAACGCGCCGACCAGCACTTTGACGGCGATAAACGGCGCATCGCCCAAGTCCAGCAGGCGCGCCATCAGGCCATTGCCTTCGGTCGCCACGTTCGTCCGCACCCAGAGAAGCGTCAATTGCGCGTCAATCAGGTTCAAACAAAAGAGAAGAACGCTTTTTGCGAGGATGCTCATTGAGTAAGCCCCTTCGTGCCAACTTTGTTTAACTTCTTCCCTTAACGAGTGAACCCCCAGCTAGCGCAACTGGGGGTCCGACCTGCTTTACGGGAAGAAACGAGAACGTTTCCTTTGTATTCTATAGAAAGTTTGAATAAGCGCCAGCTTCCGGTAACTCTTTGTCCGGCAAGTGGACGTGGGGCAGGAATGCTCGCATTGTTAGTCGCTATCGTCAGTACGGTTGATTGGGTCGGCGTAGATGCCGGGCACGCTGTCGGGGATGATGGTTGCGCTGACAGCGCGTTCGTAGAAACCAAACGGGCCAGCGCCGCCGATGATTGCGTAAGCGTATCCCATCTCGCGCAAGCCCCAGAGACAGGCGAGTAGAAGCGCTTTGCCTACACCGCGACCGCGCACACTCTCCGCTACCCCGGTCGGGCCGAAAAAACTGCGGCGCGTGCATTCGTATGCGCCGAAGCCGACGACTCGCCGGTCTAGAATTGCGAGATAGATGGAGACGGGCTTGTTGGCGTATCCGACTGAAATCTCGTCCGCCCATCCGGCCTCGAAGTTCTGTAGAACGAAGTCACGAACGGGCGTCATCTCGTGAGGCTGTGCGCGCCTGATGATGACGCCTCCCTGCCTCAACTCAGAGAGAACAGGCTCAAGCGGCGCGAGCTTCAACAGGTTGACGAGCATGTCAGGCATGACTTTTACGGAAGTTTTCTAAATTCAGTTTGTGTACAGGCGAGTAAGAATTCACCACAGAGACACAGAGGACACAGAGATTACACAGAGAAAATCATTCAAACCTCTGTGCCCCCTCTATGCTGACACTGTGTCTCTGTGATGAAATAGACCATGCCCTACACTCACTTGAAATCTATGAGCCTATCTTGATTATCTCATCACGCAGTCTTGAATGACGCAGAAGCAGACGCACGTAACGCGATTCATCTGCGCCCGCTTTCGCGCGCACAATCCGCACGACATCTCTCTTCTCGTCTTCCGTCCAGCGCGCCAGGTCAGGAATCAAAGCCAGCACAAGCGCGAGGTCTTCAAACGCTCGACGCTCGGGTTCCTTCCAGCCAATCGTTTGTACGCCGAGCGCGCGAGCGACCCACTTACGGGACGCGCGGCGAATTTTCGCGGCATCGCCATCAAAACGACTCGCCATCCGGCGCTGGACGGCAAGGCCCACTTTGCGTATCTGAAATTGATCCCAACGACCACTGGCAGAGGGCTGAGTCTCCAAAAGCATGTGGCCTTCAGAAAGCTGGCGTAGAACTCTGGCGGGCGTGCGATAGGATGAACGCGCCGCGAGCTTTCGTTCTTCCGTTCTCACGATCTTCGTCAGCCTTTCGGTCGTTGGACGAAAGCCGAGCTTACGATAGAACCAGAACGCGCCCGACTCGATGCCCTCCTCGTTGTGATAACCGAGTTGATACGGGTCAATAGAAAAAACTTTCACGCCGAGCATCTGTCTTAAAATTTTCAGCACGCGCGCATACATCCATGCCGACTCGCCCTCGCGGAAGGTGTAATAAAGGTTGAAGCCGATCTCCATGCGCTCGAAGAGCGTCAGCCCCTCGACATAAGAGACCGGAACGCCGTTCTTAAAGATTAGCCCCGCGTTATAGGCGCGCAGCGGCAACCGGCGCTCAGGGGGCACTCCCACCATGAAGACTTCGACGCCTCGCCCGATGTCAGCATGCAGGACACGGCGCGGGTCGCCATGCGTGAACCCGTAAAGCTCTCTGTAGCGAACAGTCGAGGTCTCACGCGCCAACTCCATGATGGCTGCGCCTTGAGCGTGTGAAAGTCTCTTTAACCGAGTCGGCGGAGATGCAAACTCCCGCGCGAGTGAAATGTCGCTGCGACGCAGCAGCGGCTCCGTATGATAGAAGACTTTTCGCACGCCACGCTTCATCAAGGTGCGCGTCGCGCGCGAGTTGTCGAGTTCCCAACGCACGGGCAGCTTCAGCGATTCGTAAAGCTCCGCCTTCTCTTTTTCGGAGAGCGGCAATCGTTGGAATCCTTCAATGAGCCATGAAAGCTCGCGCTCGCTTCGGCCCTTTGCTGTGCGTAGCCATGTGAGATACGGGACGTTCGCTTCCACCAGCGCGTCTTCTTCAAGCAGCGGAATAAATCTGGGCCACGTTGCGGCCAGGCGATACTCGTCCTCATGCGACTCCCAATCAATCGAGACTTTCGACGGGTAGCGTTTAATGAGCCAGCGCGTGATGCTATAGCTGAAAGTGTCCTGGACAGACGTTCCACTGATGCCGGAGACCTCTCCTTCTTCCAAAGGCGAAAGGTCTGCGCCCTCGTCGCTGAGAATACGGACGCGCTCAATGAAAGAAGCGAGAATCTTTTCAACCCGTCGCAGAACCTGCGCGCTCTGCGGGTATGCTCGGATGAAGAGAAGCTGCTCGTGAAAGCGTATGAGCGAGGCTGCGTTTGTGAACCGGCGTGCGTCGAGTTGTGCCAGAACCTTCAATATCTGAGCACGGCTGATTGGATCAAAGCGGCGCTTCAATTCATCGAGTTGGCCGAGAAGGTGTTCGAGTGTGTTGGACGGCACAGTTAGTCTTCAGAAGGTGTTTTGATGGAGCGTCTAGCTTCTATGCTAAATATGGAGGGGAAGTCAACAATAATTCTGCGGCTCTGCCCTTGAGCTTCTACAGGTGCTTCCTGAAAAACGATGCGATCTTCCAGCCGTCCAGATAAACCCAGGGCTTTTCGCCGCTCGTGTAATGCCCGCACGGAAGCCACGCGACATCGAGCGGGATGCCGTGCCCACGCGCTTCCGCGATTACGTCGCGCGAAAGGTCAACCGGAAACGTCAGATCATAACGCGCGGCGATAAAACGCATCGGGCGTTGCCGCATTTTCGCCAGATGCTTGATGAAAGGAGCCGGGCTAATCGGCAGCCAGTATTCGCGCAAGTCTTCGAGCGTCAATTCACTGCCAAAGCCTGCGCGCACGTGCGCGGTCGAGATGCCGCGCCAGGCAACATCCGCGACATAACCTGAAACGTGATTGAAAACAGCAGTATCAATCCGCTCCTCATGCGCGAAGGTGAGAAAGCCTACGCATGAGCCGATGCTCGTGCCTATGATGCCAACGCGGTTGTAGCCGCCGTGTTCGATTAGCCAGTTGACGGCGGCACGCGCATCAAGCACGGCCTGGCGAACGGATTGAATCGTGCGCCCGACGTTTGAGCTAATGAGATAATCCGCGCGCTCTAGTTCCGCCGGGCGGCGCGCTTCGTGGTAGGGCAAGGTCAGACGCAGCGCAGAGATGCCCAGACGATTCAACACGCGACAGAGATCAACGTGGCTTTCAGGTTGAGCATTCCACTGCGGCAGAAGGAGAACGGCCCGGCGGCGCTCCTCATTCGTAGCCTTGCCTTTCGTCTGTGCCGGAAAGAAACGCGCGTAGGCAGTATTGTTCTCCGGTGAAGGTGTGTGGATGGCGCTCGTCCATGTCAGATACTCACCCGATAGCTGGTAGTCGGCGACGGGGGCAAGCGCGTAAAACTCATGGCTTCGCTGCATCACAGTTTGAGAGTGTTGACGAAAAAGCTCACGCGGGTCGTCGCCGTTGGCGTGGTCTGTGATGAAAGACGCGCCCCACTCGAATGGGCGCACGATTCTGTTTGTGTCGCGCTGGGAGTAGTAACGCTCGCGCGCGTGAATTAAACGTCGGTACAAGTTCTGCTCTGACCTCTGGCGAAGTATTCTAAAGAGACGGGCTGAAGAAGGCAAAACCCTGAAAGTGAGAGACCGCTTCCGATTCTCATTCAAAACTATACTCTGGCATGCTCCGGCTCATCTCAGTTACAATCTCGAACGCCATCCACATCACCCGAAGAACGGAAGACTCACGCCATGATGAGATTTTATAGAATATCCTTTGAGTCGCGCAGATTCGCGCGCCAGCTTAAAAAAGCACGCTTCGCGGAGCTTGTCTCAATCTCCCTGCTCTGCCTGTCAGTTATTTTCTCCAGCGCGTGCGCGAAGCCTGATAACAACGAAGAGGTGACAAAGCTGCGCAAGGAGAACGCCGAACTCAAAGCAGAGCAGCAACGTCTTCTTGAGCAGGTCAGGGAGCTACAAGGGGATGAAACGCTCAAGCGCGTAGCGCCTGCGAAGCCGCAGCTTCCATTCGATATGACGGTCAATCCCAACACACAGGAAGTTAAGGGCAACAAGATCGCGCGCGTTGCCATCATCGAGTTCTCTGATTTCCAATGCAGCTACTGCCTGAGCTATGTCACACAGACGTTTCCTCAGATAGACAAAGATTATATAAAGACCGGCAAGATTAAATATTTCTTTCGCAACCTGCCCTTAACAAACGGTCATCCCAACGCATTTCGCGCCGCCGAAGCAGCACACTGCGCCGCCGAACAGGGAAAATTCTGGGAAGCTCACGACCGTTTCTTCGCCAATCAGGACACGCTCAACCCGAACGATTGGCCGCAGCACGCGCAGGCGCTGGGACTGGACACGAAGAAATTCGATCAATGCCTGATGAGCGGCAAGTATGATGAGGAGATTAACCAGGATATAGACGACGCGCAGAGGGTCGGGATTAACGGCACGCCCGCTTTTCTCATCGGAGTGATCGCGCCCGACGGCTCAAAGGTAAATGTGCGCAAAATAATGATGGGGGCCGAAGACTACGAGAACTTCAAAAAAGCTCTGGACGAGCAAATCTCCGCGAAAGGAAAGTAGGAGAGCGCAATCTTTAAGACGAAGCCGCCGGTAAGTTAGACACCTACCGGCGGCTTCGTCTGTTTGAAAGGTCTTTGATGCCTTTCATGTTCATTACATGAGCTGCGTTTCCGCGCGGCTCAGATGAAGGTTAGTTATGGATTGAGTCCATCATGCAGTAGTCTTTGCCGCTGCCATTCAGGTTGTGGAACAGATTACGCTGAATGAGATAGTCGCGCGAGCCTAGATGCATGTTAGCCCATGAGCCGTTGGCCGTCTGGAATTGATAGTGGCCGAACGTCCAGGCGCACTTGTCTGCGTTCTCCGCGCCTCTACTATCAGCCCAACCGGAGCGCGGATCAGGGTCTGTCGTTGCTTCTTCGAGTTCGTGCGCGACGACGGAAAGCATGCCGTCAACACCGGGGTTGCCGTTTGGACTTACTGTGCCCTGCTCGGCGCAGGAGCTGAGGCAGCGCTTGGCGTTGCCGACGAAGGAGTAGCGAACGTGACCCTGGGTTGCCGTGCCAGCCGTGTGCCAGCCGCAATAATTAGAGCAGAAGCCGGAAGATTCAGCTACATCGGATGAAGTGAGCACGAAATAAACGCCGTTGGCGTCATATGGCAGGCTACCGGAAGTAATCGCGTTGTTGACGATGGTCAAAATACTTGCATCGCTGAGGTTGCTGCCGTTCGGGTAACTGACTGTCGTCTCGGTGCCTTTAATAACCTGCCCCGTAATACTGTACGGCGACGCCGAGTAGCTCGTGTTAATCAGGAAATATGGTGAGCCGCCAACACTGGTCAGGAAGTCTCTGACGATCTGTTGACCGGCAGCGTTGTCTGATCCGTTAGCTTGATTCCAGTTGCCGTACCAGATGACATAGACGACCGGCGTCGCAATCAACGGGCCGCCGTGATAGCTGATTCTAGTAGTAGCAGCCGTTCCGCCTGTGGTCACAGAGTAGGCATCAGGCCCGTGCTCCTTCATGCTGTGCTTAATAATCTCCGGCGGCCCATTTTCTCCTGCTTGAGCGGCCAGAGCGCGATCTGATTGAGCGTGGACGGTATTGAAGAGACGTGAAACACTGAGCAGACTAAAGACGGCAATCAGTGCTACTGCGAGGGTAAAACTGGTTCTTTTCATCTAAATCTCCTTCGTAGGTGGTTGGGCTGGTTAGTATGGTGGTTGAAGATACCCGCTTGAGTACCCCAGGATGAGGGAGGGACGAAGATTTCAGGGAAACCAATCATGTACTTTTGGATCAGTTCTTACTGAGGAAAAGCTTAATTGCCAGGTGCGAGAATTGGAACTCGCACAGAATAAGGACAGAATAACGCCTTGTCCCACTTAATTGACGCCCGTTTTTTAAGTTCAACTGCCGGTGACAAAACTGCCGGTAAACGAAGAGGCACGCAGTATAGACCAACCTCCTCAAGAAGCGCAAGAAAATATTTGCAAGGAAACTTGCAAGGCAACAGCGGATTGGCGAAGGAGAAGGGTTATTCAAGCCAAATTAGCTTTTTCACCCTTCATCCTTCCGCCCTCCCGCCTTTGTTTATGGTCGCTGTAGCCAGAAGTTATAGCTGCCGCTTCCGCTGTAAGAGTAAATCTGCCAGGTGTAATAGCCAGCCGTGCCGCTGTAGGTGACATCCTCGTTGGCCGTACTGCTCGTGCCGCTGGCAACAGTCACCCATGTCGAGCCGTTCCATTTTTGCAGGTAGAGATCGAAGTCCGCGCCGGAAGCAGGGCCCCGCAGCCAGCCTTTATGTGTGCCGGAGATGGAACTGTAGTAGTAAGTCCCGTTCGGTTGATACTGGTATGCGCCCGTGCCTGAGAGCGAGCCGCTGTATGCCTCGCAGCTAGTGCATGGCGCGCCGCCTCCGCCGCCCGTCGTGAGCAAAGAGTAGAGCAACAGGTTTGGCGAGCCTGTGCCGATGCCTGTCAGCCGACCCGATGTCGCCGTGCTGGTAATCGCGCTGGCGACTGTCGCTGGCGAGGCCGTAGTGTTGTTTTGCAGGTAGAGCGCCGCGACGCCCACGACGTGCGGCGTCGCCATCGAAGTGCCGCTGATCGTGTTGGTCGCCGTGTCGCTCGTGTTCCAGGCCGAGGTGATGCTTGAGCCGGGAGCGAAGATGTCAACGCATGTGCCTATGTTGGAGAAGGACGAGCGAGCATCGGTGCTGGTCGTAGAGCCAACGGTAATAGCTGCTGCAACGCGGCCAGGTGATTCAGTGCAGGCGTCCACTCCGTTGTCGTTGCCAGCCGCAACCGCGTAGGTCACGCCAGCGCTGATGGAGTTCTGCACCGCTGTATCGAGCGTCGTGGATGCTGCACCGCCGAGGCTCATGTTGGCGACAGCAGGTGTGATGCGATGTGCCGTTACCCAGTCAACGCCCGCGATGACGCCCGTTGTCGCGCCGCTACCTGAACAGTCGAGCACGCGGACGGCGTGAAGCGTCACACCTTTGGCGACACCGTAAGTAGAGCCGCCGACCGTGCCGGCGACGTGTGTCCCGTGACCGTTGCAGTCGTTGCCGTTCTGCCCGTCGCCAACCTCATCAACTGCGACTGAGGCCCGGCCACCGAACTGCGTATGAGTGGTGCGAATGCCCGTGTCTATGATGTAAGCGTGAACGCCTGCGCCTGTGGGAGTGTAGTTATAGTTTCCATCAAGCGGAAGGGCGCGCTGGTCTATGCGGTCCAGTCCCCAGGTCGCGCCGGTCTGCACGGTCGTGGCGTGTACTACGCCATCTTCTTCAACATACTTAACGCGGAAATCCTGGCTGAGAGCTTCGGCCTCAGCTTCCGACATCTCGACGGAGAAACCGCTGACGGCGTGTTTATAGATATGTTTGGCCTTGCCGCCGTATTGCGAAACAAGGTCGCGCGCAACGTCGGGCACGGCTGAGAGGTCGCCTTTCGGCCCGGCAGCAAAGTCTTCAAGGACGACAATGTAGCTGTTGGGAATTTTATTGGCTTTCTTTAGTAGTTTGTCTTTCGCTGCCCGGACAGGAATCACAGCGGGCATGAACATGAGGGCGCAGAGAAAGAGCGTTGCAGTCAATAGAACTAATTTCTTCATCTAATCTCCTTAAGATGGGTGGGCAGGTGGAAAGCAGGGAGTATTCTATGGGCCGCCCGTGTGGGTGGCTTGCGTTGTGAGAGGGTAGTGCGGCTAAACATCAAGACCGTTAAGCAGTATGACCAACATAAAGGGGACGCAGTTCACACGCAGATGTGTGTGGATGAAACTTACGACCCAAGTCTATCTGGTTACGGCTTGCAGGGGGCTACTGATTTCACGTGAGAGTAAGCTACAGCAAGCCGAGCGACGATTGGAGCGGGCACTATATTCTCTCTTGTAGAGGCAGCGCAAGGGGTTCTGAGGAATGTAACAGAATTAGAAGAAATGATTATTGACGAGGCGTGCGCTCGAAGAAGCGACGAATCATCTGCGGCAGGAGCAGGGAGGTTTGCGCTACGTTGCCGGTAGCGAAGCGTTTGGCGAAGCCGCGAAAGAGGCGAGAGGCGCGCGGCGTATAGTTGAACCACCAGAAATCACGCAGGCGCGCGATCCGGTTGACGTGAACGTGCTGCGGCGCAACCAACTCCAACAAGCCCAGACGCCCGTGCGTTCTGCCCAGCCCGCTCTGCTTCATTCCGCCCCAGGGCGTCTGAGCGATGCCGTGCGTGTAAAGCACTTCGTTGACCATCACCGTTCCCGCTTCGAGTTGCTCCGCGATTCGTTTTCCGCGCCGCGCATCCTTCGACCAGACGCTCGCCGTCAATCCGAAGACGCTATCGTTCGCCAGCCTGATGGCTTCACCTTCCGTCTTGAAAGTCATCACGGGCAGAACCGGGCCGAACGTCTCTTCGCGCATGAGCGTCATCGTGTGGTCAACGTCCTTTACAACCGTCGGCTCGTAGAACGAACCTGCGAGCGATGCGGCGCGCCTTCCTCCCGTTAAGATATGCGCGCCATGCGCGACTGCATCTTTGACGTGTTCCTCTACAAGAGCGAGTTGCCTTTCGCTCGACATCGCGCCGAGGTCCGTGTCTTCAGTCGTGCCGACGTTTTGTTTGAGAGCCTGCGTCTTCTCAACGACGCTTGAGATAAACTGCTCCGCGATTCTTTCATGCACGTAGCAACGCTCGACAGAAGCGCAAGCTTGGCCGGAGTTACTGAACGCGCCCCAGACGGCGGCGCTTGCTGCTGTCTCCACATCAGCATCTTCCAAAACAATCATCGGGTCTTTGCCGCCCAGTTCGAGCACGACGGGCGTCAGGGTCGCGGCGGCGGCCTGCGCCACACGCTTGCCCGTCGCAACGCTTCCCGTGAACATGATCTTGTCAACGCCGGCCTCGACCAGCGCCGCGCCCGTTGTCCCATCGCCCGTTACGACCTCAAGCAATCCATCTGCGAGACCGGCGCGCTTGAACACATCCCCAATCTTCATTCCCACGAGCGGCGTCAACTCGCTCGGCTTCAAGACGACCGCGTTGCCAGCCATCAACGCCATCACGACTTCGCCGAGCGGAATCGCCCAGGGAAAATTCCAGGGCGAGATGATGCCCACGACGCCGAGCGGTTTATAAACGATGCGCGATGTGCGTCCCATCAAGCCATACTGCCCTATGTCAATCTTCTCCGCGCGCAGTAAGCGTTTTGTTCGACGCGCGAAGAACTGCATCAGGTCGAGTGTCGGCGCTAATTCCATCGAAACCGCTTCCGCGACAGGCTTGCCCGTCTCTCTTGAGATGAGCAGCGCAATCTCTTCCAGTTCGTCAAGCACGATTCGACGCGCACGCATGACGATTGCTGCGCGCTCGCCGTAGTCCTCTTTCGCCCACGCGCTTTGCGCCAGCCGTGCGCGCTTGACAGCTTCCTTAACCTCTTCGGCAGCAGCGAGCGGAACACGGCCCACCTCTTCACCCGTCGCCGGATCATAGGAGACAATCTCTTCAGTCCGCTCAGCCGTGATGTCCAGAGTTTGCGCGCTCATAATGTTTTGATCTCCGTCCGGCGAATTATCACCCAAAGCAGGCATGAGATGAAAGCCGAAACCGTCCAAACAGAACTCGCCACAGAGACACAGAGGCACGGAGAAAAAGAAGGAAGGCGGAAGGGTGAAGAACGAAAGTATTATCTTTCATTCATCGTTCCGTGTTCATCCTTCATAGTTTCCTCCGTGTCTCTGTGTCTCTGTGGCTAACTGAATATGCGCCGCGCACGTTTCCGCACCGCACCGCCTCTCAGTTACAATACGCTTTCACCATTAGGGCAACACGTCGTCTGAAGAGGAGAACCATTCAATGCAACGACCGCAGCTTTCGGAATTCATCAAGCGCATGAACCCCGATTCCATCGCCATCATCGCAAGCGCGCGCGAGGCCACGCGCTCAAACGATACTCTCTATCGCTACCGTCAGGATTCAGACTTCTACTACCTGACAGGCTTTGACGAACCCGAAGCCATCGCCGTCATCGCGCCTTCGCACAAGGAGCATAAGTTCACGCTCTTTGTCAGGCCGCGCGACGCGGAAAGAGAAATCTGGGACGGACGCCGCGCCGGAGTCGAGGGCGCGCAAAGTGAATACGGCGCGGACGCGGCCTTTCCCATCAGCGAGTTCGACGGAAAGCTCCTTGATTTTCTCAACGGCGCAAACAATCTCTACTACCGCATCGGCAACGGCAACGCCGAACTCGACGAAACAATCGTCAAGCAGATCAGGCATCTGCGCGCGCTGGGGAGACGCGGGATGCGCGCCCCCGAAGCGATCATAGACACGGGCACGCTCATCCACGAGATGCGTCTCTTCAAGAGCGGCGAAGAGATCGAGATGATGCAGCGCGCCGCTGACATCGCCTCGGAAGGCCACATTGAAGCCATGAAGCAGGCGCGCCCCGGCATGAAGGAGTATGAGGTTGAAGCCCTCATCGAATACGTCTTCCGCAAGAGCGGCGCATCCGCTCCCGCCTACACGTCAATCGTTGGCGGCGGCGCAAACGCGACCGTGCTTCACTACATCAACAACGACGCGACGCTCGTGGACGGCGACCTCCTACTGATTGACGCAGGCGCGGAGTATCAAGGCTACGCTTCCGACATCACGCGCACCTTCCCTGTCAACGGGCGCTTCACCGCAGCGCAGCGCGAGATTTACGACCTCGTGCTCGAAGCTCAACTGGCCTGCATAGAGATGGTGCGCCCTGGCAGCCGCCCGCAGGACATACAAAAACGCTCGGTCGAGGTCTTGACCGAAGGCATGCTCCGCGTGGGGCTTCTCAAAGGCGATGCCGAAACAATCATCAAGGAAGAGAAGTACAAGCAATTCTACATGCACACCATCGGCCACTTCCTCGGACTGGACGTGCATGACGTTGGTCGCTATCACATCAAGGACGAATCGCGCCAACTCGAACCCGGCATGGTGATGACGGTTGAGCCTGGAATCTACATCTCGCCTGCCACCAAAGATATTCCCGAAAAATACTTGGGCATCGGCATTCGAATCGAAGACGACGTGCTGGTAACGACGAACGGCAACCGCATCCTCTCAAACAAAGCGCCGAAGCAGGTAGAAGAGATTGAAGAATTGACGGCGCGATAAAGAGTCAGATAGACATCATGCAGCAGGTTCGTGACGACTTTGATCGGATAGCCTCGCTGACGGCGCAAGAGATTGAGGCGCGGGAGATATATTCAGACTATCTCCTGCGTCATGTCCCTGTGGATTGTAATCATCTTCTGGAGATTGGTTGCGGCTTCGGCATATTCGCCAGGCTTGTTGCTAAGCGTGCTCAGCATGTCACCGCAATTGATCTGTCTCCGCAGATGCTTGAGGTAGCAAGGAAGCGTGCCGCAGGTTATTCCAATCTTGAGTTCCTGCTGGGCGATTTTCTACAGCTACAGCTTCCGGTGGAGTCCTACGATTGCGTTGTCACGCTTGCCACACTGCATCACCTGCCCGCCGGTGAAGCTTTAAGGAAAATGAAAACTCTGCTTCGGCCTGGCGGAGTGCTGATCATACACGACCTTCTGGATTCAACCGGCATCTTTGACCTGGCTCTCGGTTTGGTCAGGATACCCGTTAATATGGCCGTGCGATTCTGGCAGAAGGGCAGACTTCGAGCGCGCCGTGAAGTTCGACGGGCGTGGGCCGAACACGGCAAGCACGAGTCTTACTTGAGGGTTAAAGATGTTGAGGCGATGCGAGACGAGCATCTTCCCGGCGGGCATGTGCAAACCCACTTTTTGTGGCGATACACTGTAGTCTGGCGTAAGCCCGGCAAGAGGTAGCAAAGTCAGTACCGCCTGCCGCAAGCGGGCGGGTACTATTGAGCAACACACCCGCCCGCTACCGCAGGCGGTACTGACCTAACCTTCCGACAGTTCCGCGACAATCTCCCTCATTGCCGCGCGCCCCTTTTCAACTTCGTCCGGCTTAAAGGAGACTGCGCCGACGACTGCGTGGCCGCCGCCGCCGTAGCGTTCGCAGATGGTGGCGATGTTGTGTGTGCGCGGGCGGGGCGACCAGGGATTTGAACCGACGGAGATTTTTGTGCGGTGAGGGCCGCGTGTGAGTGCTACCGTATAGGTCGCCTCCGGGTAGAGATAATAGGGGATGAACTTGTTGAAGCCCTCCAACCCATCATCAACCAGATCAAACTGCACGACGCCTCTCGCGTAAGTTGCCTTGCGGCGAATCGTCTCAAGCGTCTCGCGGTGGCGGGCTAGGATGGGACGAAAGCGATTCTGCACCTCATGGCTATTAGCTACTTCATCCAATGGGTGCTTCACAAGCTCGCGGATGATGCGTTCAATGAACCCGTCGTCGGGGTCGCTTTCAATCACCTGCATCAACTGCAAGGCTGGCGCGGCGAGTTCGACGCATTGCGCGGGCGAGTCGTAGAGCGCGCCGTCTATGATATGCGCCCAGTGAACGAGCGGGTCAAGCCCCGTGTCCTCAAAATCAAAGCGCGTGCGCGCGACATCCATAATAAACTCCGTGCAGGATTTTCGCGTCGCGTCCAGAAATTTCTTTCCCGAAGTGTCCTGACGAAAATGCGCTTCATCTTCCGGCGTGAGAAACGCGGACTGATGATGGTCGAACCACCAGGTCAAACGATCAGAGGTCGAGTATTTGAAATCAACGATGGCGTTCTCGTCGCCGTCGAACATCTCTTCGTCGAAGAGTGAGCCGGGACGGTGAAGCAGGCTGGTGTATTCAACGTCTGCGCCCGTGTTGATGCGTGATTGATAAAAGCGCGTGAAGACGGTAGCCGAAGCCACACCGTCGAAACAGTGGCCGTGATAAAGGATACGAAGTTTCATGAATATTGACTGAGTTATGAATTCAGGATAACCGCAAAGCGCGCCATCTTAGCAGAACGAGGACGGAAGGATGAAGGCGAGAGGGCTGGTGAGCGTAAATCGTAAATCGTGAACAGAGGAAAGCCGCTCGACGATTTACGATTCACGATTCACGAGCAAACGATTCACTGTTTTTTACTGCTGGTGGTGCTGCTGCTCGCAGGAGAGCACTGCTGAGTTGTGGTTGATGCGCTGGTGGCGTGCAGCAGTTTGTCTTTATCTGTCTCCAGCTTGAAATCCGAAGTCGTCTTGATGGCGGCGGGTTTGTCTAAGCCCAGATGCTCGCGCACAAACTTTTCAACGTCGGCCTCGATCAGCTCACCGTTGACGATCCAGGCTTTTTCCGTCAGCACGTCGCCCGTTTTATTCAGCTTCGCTGGTTCCAGAAAAACATTGTAGGGCGATCCCCACTTACGCAAGTCACCCGAAGCCTGGCGATAAGTGTAGTGCGAGGTCTTGTCACGATCCGTGCGTGCTTCCGATTCGGAGACGACCATGTAGGGCGACCCGCCTTCACCGAAGAAGGCTTGTGTGTCGGTGCGCAGGCCGTACTCGCTGACTCCGATGACATCGAGACCATTCGCTTTGTACTTCTCGTAGAGTTTCGCTGCGACCGGCGCTTCGTTGCGCCAGTTGGGACACCAGGGAGCGAAGTAGACGACGAGGACGAGCCGCTTGCCCTGCGCGAATGAGCGCAGGTTGACGGGCTTGCCGTCTTTCAGGTTATTGAATGTCCAATCTTTGTAGTTGATCGTCTTCTCTTCGAGCGGCGAGTATTCGTGACCATCCTGCGCGCGGGCAACAGCGGGCACGAAGGCGAAGATGAGAGCGACGAGAATAAGAAGCTTTTTCATAATTAATTCTCCAGGGGTAACGATTGTAGGGAGAAGTTATTTTGAGGCCGAACGTGATTGTACCACTTCAGCCCAAAGGATTACCTTGAACTAGCCGTTGACGGCGTTTCATTAAGTAGCAACTTGACCGCAGCTTCAAATGACGCGCCTTTGCGTTTACCAAAAACCTTGTAGCGAATCCGACCTTCGCGGTCAATAATAAAAGTTGTCGGAAAACTCTGGATGCCGCCAAACTTATCGCCGATGCCTTCACTACTGAGCAGGATTGGATAATCCAATTTAATCTCCTGCTGAAACTGCTGTATGTCTGAAACGGAATCGTTCCAGGACGCGCCGACCACCGTCAGCCCCTGAGCCTCCAGGTCGTGATACATGGTGTTGATTTCAGGAATCTCCGTGCGGCACGGGATACACCAGGTTGCCCAGAAGTTCAGGAAGACGACGCGCCCGCGCAAATCACTCAAGCGAAATGGCGCGCCCGCGAGTGTCTTCAACTCGATGTCCGGCGCAGGCTCAACTTTCTCCACCGGCGGCAAGATTTCGACGCCCGGTTTTTCCAGGTCAACCACCGCCTCCGCGTTGAACATCCGCGAAGCAAGCCAGGAGTTGATGACGGACATTTTGTTGGTCGCAATCAACAGGCCGATGGAGATCAACATCACGCCTGAAACCACTTCGACCTTGTGCAGGTGTTTGCGAAACTTCGAATAGAAGCCGAGAAACTTGTTAATTCCGAGGCCCGTCAAAAGAAACGGGACGGAGAGGCCAGCCGCGTAGAAGCAGGAGAGAAACAGCCCCGTCTTCCAACTGCCGCTCGTTGCTGCCAATCCAATTATGCCGCCAAGAATCGGGCCGATGCACGGCGTCCACCCGGCGGCGAAAGCCATTCCGAGCGCCATCGAGCCGAGCATGCCGCGCGGCTTCTGTTGCGAGAAGAAGCGCGTGTCCTTGTAGAGCGCGCCGATCTTCAAGAGACCTGTTAATTGGAGTCCGAAGCCGATGATGATGATGCCGCCGATAATCCTGAACCAGGGATTGGCTGTAACGGTTTTGCCTAAGAGTCCGGCCAGCGCGCCTAAACTAAGGAAGATCATCGAGAGGCCGATATTGAAAGCGATGGAATTGAGAATGACTGCGCGGCGCGCATTGCCGCGTGATTCTTCGCCGCCCCTCAAGTGGTCAATGCTGACGCCGGAGATGAGCGAGACGTAGCCCGGCACGAGCGGCAGCACGCACGGCGAGAGAAACGATAACAGGCCAGCTAAGAAAGCGACCCAGATGGTGATATTCGAGCCTTCCATACGACTCTCAGTATATAAAAAGATTGTGATAAGTGATAGGTGATGGGTGATAGGAAAGAGCTTTTCTCTTATCACCTATCACCCATCACCTATCACCAATCACTTTTCTTCCAACAATTTTTCAATCGCTGCCTCAATCTCCGTCTCGTTGCCGCCGCCGGAGCCTGTGGTCAGCAGGCGAACGACGCCCTTGCGATCTATCAACACGGCTGTCGGGATTGCCGAGACGCCATAGGTGCGATGATTGGTGTCCGTGTCGGTGACGGCCACGCCGTAAGGGAGGCCATACTGTTTCTTGAAGCGCTCAAGGTAGCTCAGTTCCTCTGCGCGCGACATCTCGTGCCCCTCGCCGCGCCCGTAATATGTGGTGATGCCGAGAATCACCAACCCGCGCGCCTTAAATTTCTCGTGCCACTCCTTCAAGTGTGGAAACGCAGCGAGACATGGGCCGCACCAGGTCGCCCAGAAATCCAGCAGCACGACGCGCCCTTTGAGGTCCGCAAGTTTCAAAGGAGTCTGCTCAATCCATTGGGCAATGGTAATCTCCGGCGCAAGCTCACCCTGAAGGCGCATCTGGTTCTGCTTGCGCTTGAGCGCCAGCAGCATGTAACGCTGATCTTTCTCATCCTTGATATTGGCTTGAACGTATTGAAGGGCGTCTTCCATCATCTTGACGGCCTCCGCTTTGTGCTTGTTGTCTATCAGCACGTCAGCGAGTTTTCCCGTCGCCTCCACGTAGAGGCGCGGAGAGGGCGCGTCTTGAGCAAGTTTGCGAACCTCTTCGAGCAGAGCAGTCGCAGCCGCTTCAGGTTTCTTTATTTCCAGATAGAGGTCAACTAAAGCATTGCTCGAAGTGTAAAGCACGCGCTCAAAGCTGGGCTGATTCTGCGGATTTGTCTGCGACGACTTGGCCGCTTTGTACGCTTCTTCGGCATGCAGGATTGCGCGCTCAAGCTGCTTGTTCTTGCGATAGCTGGCCGCGAGCGCGTTCTCCATCGTCACACGCTCCAACGTCTTTTGCGGCTCGAACCGCAGGTAGTCGCTCAACTCCCTTTCGGCTTCTTCCAAAAGCTGTCCCTGAGTCAGGCGAAGCACGAGCACGTAGCGCGCAAACTGCGGACGAGTGCCCGCCGCATCCTTGTTGGCTTCCAAAAAACGTTTGAACGTCTCGATGGTTCTCTCTTCATTGGCCGAGACGTTATAGAGCATTCCCTCAAAGTAGAGATCATCATTGGAAAGGTTTGGGCGCGCATTAAGCTCTGCGGCGTAGCGCGCGGCCAACTCTTTCTGCTCCTTCAAAGCCTGCTCCGCAAGCTTCGGATCAAACGGCAGCTTCCTCGCCGCATAATCCTGAAACTTCCTCGCGGCATACCCGGAAGCATCATCGTAGAGCGCGGAGCCACTTCTCTCTTCTTTCGGAGTGGCGGCAGGCGCTGGCGTCGTAACGTGCCGCGCCTGCGCGAAACCTTCAATGGAGGGAAGCGCAAGAAGCGCGCAGGTAAAAAGAATGAGGGTCAGAAGCTGTTTGGAAAATTTATGAAAGCCCCGAAGGGGCGCAATGTAATAGCCTGTGGCATCGCCACAGGAACAGCATTGCGTTATTTCATTAAGCCCTGAAAGGGCGACATAGATATTCCACCCCTTCAGGGCTTGTGTTGAAGATGATGGCTTGTATCCTGGGGCGTTGCCCCAGGCTTTAACATTTCGCCCCTTTGGGGCTTTCTTCAAACAGCTTCTAAGAAATCTCTTCATCAGATTGTTTCCCAAATATCAACTAATGCCGACTAAGTCAAAGCGATCCGGGCTGAAGGCTTGAAGCAGCGGCGGCGTCACGCCGGTTGTGATCTGTTCGGCGATTAACTCGCCCGTCAGGGGCGCGAGCAGGATGCCGTTGCGATAATGGCCTGTCGCGTAGAAGAGTCCTCGCGCATCTGTGCTCGCGCCGAGCACCGGCAACTCGTCTTCTGCGCGCGGTCGCAGTCCGGCCCACGAATCTACGAGCGGCAAGCTCTCAACCTCCGGCGCAATCTCAAGAGCATGAGTCGTGATCGCGTTCATACCTCCAACGGTGACGCTCTTATTGAAACCTGCGTGCTCGGTTGTTGACCCGGCGAGGAGTCGCCCGTCGAGTCGCGGCACAAGGTAGCCGCGCGGGCTGTAGATAACGTGGCGCATGAGACGCGGGTTCATTTCAAAACAGAGCATCTGCCCGCGAACGGGTTCGATGCTGACAGGCGGCGCTCGTTTGTCCGTCGAAGCGATGAAAGATGTCCATGCGCCGCAGGCGACGACGACCACAGGCGCAGAGATTTTGCCACGCGATGTCTCCACGCCCTCCACACGCCCGCGCTCTACAAGGAGCGACTTAACGTCTGTCTCCGTCAATAAACTCACTCCATGCTTTTCGACGGAAGTGGCGAGCGCGGCCAATAGGCGGCGGTTTTCGACCTGCACGTCTAGCGGGAAACTCAAAGCCGCACGCACGCGCGGCGAGATGCACGGCTCAAGATGCCTTGCTTCATCCGCGCTCAAGCGTTCGACCGGAAGCCCGGCGCGCCGCTGCCAGTCGTAGCGGTGATTTATCTCCTCTTCATCCTGCTCGGTGAAAGCCAGGTAAAGCGTTCCCGTTCTTTCAAGCTCGATGTCCGTTCCAGTCTCTTCGCGGAGCGCGTCGGCGAATGCCTTGTAAGAGTCGCGGCTCGCGCAGGCCAACTCGAAAAAATCATCCGCACGATTCGCCTCAGCCTGCGGCGCGAGCATTCCTGCGGCAGCGCTTGACGACTCCGTGCCAATCCTCGCGCGCTCAATCAACACGATACGCCCGACTCCGCGCAGCGCCAACGCACGCGCAATCGCCAACCCGATCACGCCGCCGCCGATAACGACTGCGTCCGCCGTTTCCCTTGCCTTCAACGTCTCTTGATTTCGCATTGATTAGAACTTGCTGGTATGATGCAATGCAAAAGTAATCAGTTTTCAGTTTTCAGTTTTCAGCCCTCAGTCTTATCAGCTTTTACTTATAACTGAGCGCCGAATTACTGAAAACTGAAAACTAAAAACTGAAAACTGAACATGAAACATACTATCACACTCATCCCCGGCGATGGCATCGGCCCTGAAGTCTCCGCAGCGGTCGTCCGCATCATCGAAGCAACGGGCGTTGAAATCGAATGGGAGACGCATTACGCGGGCGCGCAGGCGCAGGAAAAGTTCGGCACAACGCTGCCCGAAGACCTGCTCGAATCCATCCGGCGCAACAAGGTCGCGCTCAAGGGGCCGATCACCACGCCGGTCGGCAAAGGGTTCACTTCCGTCAACGTCGGCCTGCGTAAAACCCTAGACCTCTACGCCAACCTGCGCCCCGTGCGCGCTCTGCCCAACGTCCCCTGCCGCTACCCTGAATTAGACCTAGTCGTCGTGCGCGAAAACACGGAAGACCTCTATTCCGGCATCGAGCATGTCGTCGTGCCGGGTGTGGTCGAGAGCATCAAGATTATTACGGAGAAGGCTTCGACGCGCGTGTCGAAATTCGCCTTCGAGTACGCGCGCCGCGAAGGTCGCAAGAAGGTCACAGCCGTTCACAAGGCCAACATCATGAAACTGTCGGACGGGCTTTTCCTCGACTGCTTCCGCAACGTCTCGAAAGACTATCCTGAGATTGAAGCCGACGACAAGATTGTTGACAACGCCTGCATGCAGCTTGTGATGCGCCCCGAACAGTTTGACATTATGCTGCTTGAAAATCTTTACGGCGACATCGTCTCTGATTTGTGCGCCGGACTCATCGGCGGACTCGGCCTCGTCCCCGGCGCAAACATCGGCGAACACGGCGCGGTCTTTGAGGCCGTTCACGGCTCTGCGCCAGACATCGCCGGTCAAGGTATAGCCAATCCGACAGCCTTGCTTCAGAGCGGCATACTGATGCTGCGTCACCTCGGCGAGCGCGACGCCGCGCAAACAATCGAGACGGCGATGCTCAAAATTTTTGAAGAAGGTAAAGTTAGAACGCGCGACATCGGCGGACACGCCAGCACCTCGGAATTTGCCGAAGCTATCATCGCCGCGTTCTGATGCCGGAATGGTTCTGTAGAGTCAGGGAGTGAGCCTCTGCTCCTAACAGTTTTGTCAGCCACTTAATTTCTAAAGGAGTTCCCCCAAGAATGAGAACGACTGTAAACGCAGCCGCTTGTTTGCTGCTCGTCTGTCTTCTGGCTCTTTCATCATCCGCGCAGCAATCCGCCACCACAACTCTCAGCGGAATCATTACCGACCCGAACGGCGCTCGAATTCCCGGAGCGCAGATTACAGCTACACAGAAAGCTACCGGAGTTCAACGCGAGACGACGACCAACGATGAAGGTCGCTACGCGCTGACGAATCTGCCTCCCGGCGAGTACGACGTGAAAGTCAGGGCCACCGGGTTCACCACTAAGATTTCTCAATCGGCGGTCGTTCTTCAGGTCGGGCAGACCATCACACTTGACACGGGCCTTGAGATTAATCTGAAAGAATCTATGACTGTTGATCTCGTTGGCGAAATACCTCTGATTGATACCCTCTCCTCGAAGGTTGACAGCGTTGTAAACGCGCGCGAGATTGCGAGCCTGCCGCTCAACGGGCGCAACTTTCTCGAACTCGCGCTGCTTGTGCCTGGCAACTCGCCCGCGCCGAACTTTGATCCGACGAAAACCAACACAGTCATCATCTCGTCTGCCGGACAACTCGGACGCGGCGGCAACGTCACGGTTGACGGCACGGATAATAACGACGACGTGGTGGGCGGCCCGCTTCAGAACATCTCACAGGAAGCGGTGCAGGAGTTTCAGATTGCTACCAACCGCTTCTCCGCCGAACTCGGTCGCTCAGGCTCTTCCGTCATCAACATCGTCACCAAAACAGGCACGAATGAACATCACGGCTCGGCTTCCGTCTTCTTTCGTGATCGCCGCTTTCAGGGCTTGCCCGCGACCTTTGATCGCAACACGGGACAGAAGCCGCCGTTTGATCGCCAGCAATATGCCTTTGCGCTTGGCGGCCCCGTCAAGAGAGACAAGGCTTGGTATTTCGGCGCGCTGGAGTATCGCAACCAGGACGGCGCGGTGCTGGTCGGCTCGCGTGATACGGCGAGGCGCACGATTACACGAACTTTCGCGCCCGCGCCGCTCAACGATTTCTTGTTGACCCTGCGCGGCGACCTGGCCCCGACAAACTACGACCAGATAAACTTTCGTTACTCGCTTGAGCGCGAAGATGACGTAGCGGCGAGCACGCTGATTCGCTCCATCGGCTCCGCCTCGCAACGCCAGGCCGGGCGCAATAACTATCATTCATTCTTAACCAAATGGACGCGCGTCATCTCGCCGACTGTGGTCAACAGCTTTACCTTCAACGTCAGCAATTTTCTCAACCGCACAGAGCCTGTCACCGTCGGGCCGCAACTGACGTTTCCGAGCCTACAGGATGGCGCATCCTTTCGCGTGCCCCAGGAGACGAAGCAGAAACGCCTGCAACTGAGCGATGCCTTGACGTGGATTAGCGGCAATCACACCTTGACGTTCGGCGGCGAGGCGCAAAAAGTTGATGCCGACTTCAACCTCGGCGTCTTCCAGCAAGGACGCATAGAGTTGGAAGAAGATTTTCCGGCCTTTGACCGCAACTCAGATGGCCGCGTTGACGATCAGGACCTGCTCATCTCCGTCACGCTCCGCAGCGCCGTGCCCGACCGCGCGCTCGTTATCCCGGACGCAAACAATAATTACTTCGCCTTCTTCGCGCAGGACGATTGGCGCGCGACACCGAAGCTCACGCTCAATCTCGGCGTGCGCTACGAACTCGACACGGATGTCAAAAACGTCAGCCGCACGGACGAGCTTAACCCGCTTATCCTGCCGTTTCTGCGCGGCACACGCGGGCGCGATACCAATAACTTCGGCCCACGCTTCGGCTTCAATTATTCGCCCGACGATGGGCGCACCAGCATTCACGGCGGCTATGGTATCTACTACGACCGCGTGACGCTTGAGCTTCAATCGCTTGAGCGCGGGCTGGACGGTCGCGCTCTGCCCATCGCCGTGCGCGCGGGCAACGTCTTCTTCCTTGATCCTATGACTGGAAGATTTCCTCCCTTTGCGCCGACCATCTCGAATCCCTTCACGGGCTTCATTCTTCCCGGCGCGGGCGCATCCGGCATCAACATCATTGACAACGATCTTCAAAACCCGATGGTGCAGCAATCCAACATCGGCATCCAGCGTGAGTTCTTCCGCGACTTCGTGCTGCGCGCAGACTACCTGCACAACTTCGGCACGCATTTTATCATTGGCCGCACCGTCGGCGTCGTCAACAACCCTGTGGTCGGAGGCCCAGACCGCGTCGTCAATCTGGAATCTTCCGTCAACACGAAATACGATGGGCTGCTCTTGAGCTTCGAGAAGCGTTACTCGAATCGTTACCAGTTTCGCGCTTCCTACACGCTATCGAAAGCCTTCAACTACGCGAACGACGATCAGATTCCTTTCTCGAACGGGCCGGTTGACCCGAACAACTTGAGGCTGGAGTATGGCCCGACGCCAAACGATCAACGCCATCGCTTCGTCTTCTCCGGCGTCTTCGATCTACCCAAAGGTTTTCGCCTCTCGCCGATCTGGACTATGGCTTCCGGCGTGCCGATGGACATTCTTCTGCCGGGTGGCTCGATGCGAATCCCCTCGCTTCAACGCAACGCGGGCGGGCGACTCTTCCACACAGGCGCAGAATTAAACGCCTTCATTCGAGAGCTTAACGTTGCGGGCGGAGTCGGCGGTCAACCGCTTCCGCTCGTGCGCGACGATGCGCGCTTCAACGATAGCTTCAACTCGCTCGACCTCCGCCTTTCCAGAAAGTTTTCGTTTACGGAGAACGTCACCTTTGAGCCAATCGTGGAGGTCTTCAATCTCTTCAACGTCACGAACGTGCTCGGCGTCTCAAACGTCAACTACTCCGGCTTCTCCAACGTGCTGATCCGCGACAGCAACAATCCGGCTGATGCAGGCTTCATGCGCTCGTCAATCTTCGGCCAACCCGTCACGACCGCAGGCGGCGTCTTTGGCTCAGGCGGCCCACGCGCTTTCCAGTTCGCAGCGCGGTTCACGTTCTAGAATTTGAGATGAATGTAAGGCGAGTAAGATTCACCACAGAGACACGGAGAGCGCAGAGGGGGCACAGAGAAGTTAAAGCCTCTGTGCAATCTCTGTGTCCTCTGTGTCTCTGTGGTGAGTACAACTTTACCTGACACACAACTGAAGAGAATATAAAGTGGCCGAACAAGGTGAACTGAAAAGGCAACTCGGACTCTGGGCTGCTGCTGCCGTTGTCGTTGGCGAGGTGATCGGCGTCGGCATCTTTCTCTACCCGGCGGGCATGGCTAAATCTTTAGGCTCACCCGTGTGGTTGCTCGTCGTCTGGCTGATGATGGGAGCGATGGCGCTCTGCGGCGCGCTCTGCTACGGCGAACTCGCCTCACGCTTCCCACAAGCGGGCGGCGGCTACGTTTATCTGCGCGAAGCATACGGCTCGCAGATGGCTTTCCTCTACGGCTGGATGGCCCTGCTCGTTCTAGACCCCGGACTAACGGCGCTCTTCGCAGTCGGCGCGGCAGATAACGCCGGACGCATCGTCAACCTTTCCCCGCTCGGCGTGAAAGTCGTCGGCATCGGGGCTATTCTGGCGTTGGCCTTTGTGAACATTCTAGGCGTCAAGCTCGGCTCGCGTGTGGTGCAGGCGCTCACGGTTCTTAAGCTCGGCCTGCTTGCTTTCATCATCATCTGGGGGTTTGGATTCGCCGAGGGAAGTTGGGCCAACTTCCTGCCTTTTGCCGAACGCCACGCTTCAGACCCGCTGACGGGTGCGCTCGCGGGCGCGCTTGTAGTGGGCTTCTTTTCGTTTGCCGGATGGTGGGACGTGACCAAGATTGCGGGCGAGGTGCGCGAGCCAGCGAGGACATTGCCGCGCGCCCTCTCGCTCGGCATTCTGACCATCACGGTCGTTTACGTTCTGACGAGCGCGGTGTTTCTCTACCTTGTGCCAATGGCGCGCGTGCCCGCAGGAGATGAGGCTGCTGTGACGTTCGCGGCCCAGGTAGGAAACGCGCTCTTCGCCAGCGCAGGCGGGCAGGTCTTCGCCGGGATAGTGGTCGTCTGCGTGCTCGGCAGCCTGACAGCTTTTATCATGTCAGCCCCGCGCGTCTATTATGCGATGGCGCGCGACGATCTGTTCATCAAATCAATCGCGTCTGTTCACCCGCGCTTCGGCACTCCGGTTCGCGCCATTATCCTTCAAGCCGCGCTCGCTTCACTGCTGCTGGCAATTGGAACGTTTGAGCAGATACTTGCCTACTTCTTCTTCGTCACAGTCCTCTTCATCGCATTAACGGTCGCCGCAGTCTTCCGTCTACATCGCCGTCAGGCGGACGCCTCGACCTATCGAACGCCGGGCTATCCTTTAACGCCGCTCTTCTTCCTGGTGCTGGTCGCCGTGTTGCTCTTTCTGCTGGCGGCCAGAAATCCGATGCAGGCGTTTCTAGGCGTGGGCGTGGTTGCGCTCGGCGCGCCGGTCTATTATCTGCTGTTTCGCAAGAAAGCAATCAGCCGCCAGTAATGAGGCTGTCAGCGAGGGGCTTGCAAGCTGTGGTAATCTTTCGGCTGACTACTCAAGAGAAAGCTTTGAGAAAAGGAATTTATCATGACCTGGATTAAAACTGTTCCGTTCGAGGAAGCTGACGAGAAGTTAAAGCGTGCGCTTGCAGCGCAGCGAGAGTTGTACCCGATTGAGTATGCGGAGCCTGTGCATCCGACGCCTGACAGAGAATCCTCCGGCATCGTGGCCTCGCACAGTTTGATACCCGATGCTCTCCATCACGCCTTCGCAACCTTCGGCGCGCTGATGTCGCCGGAGTTGCCCTTGACGCGCCGCCAGCATGAGATGATTACCACGCTCGTCTCGGTCAATAACCGCTGTCATTATTGAATCGAATCCCACGCAGAGTTTCTGCGTCGAGTCACATTGGATGAGGATTTCGTCCGCGAGCTTCAAGAGGATTACACGAGAGCGCCTCTCTCTAAACAGGATCGAGCGATGCTCGATTTCGTCGTGCAGTTAACAAAGGATGCCACGCGCATCACGCGCGAGGATCACGAGCGGCTGCGCGCCGTCGGGTTTGACGACAAGGGAATCTTGCAGATCACACTCATCGCTTCATGGTTCAACTACATCAACCGCGTCGCAGATGCGCTCGGCGTCGGGCGCGACTGAGTTTCAAACCTGTAAGGGCAGGGGTGAGCCTCTGCCCCTACTAATATTCGCTTCCGATTCGCGCAGTGGTAAGAGCAGTTTCGTGGTAGGATGCTTCAGCTTGTTATTCATCTCCAACAAATAAAGAGGAAAGAACCCGATGAAACCATCATCTACTAAACAGTGGTGTGCCCTGCTCGTCCTGCTCATCATCTGCACAGCAGGAGCTTACGGACAGGGACGTAAAGCAGCCTCCTCCTCGTCGCCTTCCAAAATAACAGGAATGAAAGTCATTCCCTATAACCGCAGCGACGATACCTTCTCCGACGATATTGCCAACTCTAAAGAAGAGCGTTTGAATGAACTCGACCTTTCGTTTCTGGTCAAGATTGAAGTTTCCGGTAAAGCCGGAGACTATGCCGGCCATAATGTAGAGGTAACTGTTCGTGAAGGCAGTAAACTAATCCTGAGCAGAGTCACGATGCTCGGAATTTTTAACGAGAAGGGAAAGTATTACGTTCCCGTCTGGATTTACGGCCCCCTTTGCCAGCCAACCACCATCCAGGCAACCGTGCAGGGACAGCGGCCAGCCTCGACCATCAAGAGAACTCTTCAATTCCAATGCGGAGAGTGAAAAAGCAGGGATGAGGGATGAGGGATGAAGGAAGAAAAGCATCTGTCTTTTTATTCATCCCTCATCCCTCCGCCCTCATCCCTTAGCCCGCATACCATATAGTGCCGGACGCGCACCATCTGGCATAAGACCTTGCTTATCCCCGCCACGACTGCAAGAAAAATACAAGAAAACAAGTGAATGCTGACCCGGCCTTGAGCGCAGGCACAGGCTTTGCTCTCGCTCGTTTGCAGCAGACGAAGCCCTCGTTAATAGCTTTTCTCTCCTGAGCGCGCATGCTTTCTGGAAGCGATGCCCCGTGCGCGTAAACCGATAAAGCGAGCGGCTCCCTTCTTGACGTTTCAAAATTAAAGGAGCGTAAGCCATGCGTGCCCTACGACGGCCCACTATTTCTACCTGTCTCTTCTTGCTCATCACTCTGCTCGCTACCTTCACCATCACCGTCCGCGCCGACGATGAGAAAGACGTAGATGAATATGACGAGAGCGCTCGTGTCGCGCGCGTCAGCATGATTCGCGGCGATGTCCAGTTGAAGCGCAACACAAGCAACACCTGGGAGCGCGCCCGTGTCAACCTCCCACTTGTCGAAGGCGATACGCTCGCCACGACCGGGCAGGACGCGCGCCTGGAAGTTCAGATTGATGCGCGCAACTTTGTGCGCGTCGGCGGCGACTCCATCCTGCGCGTTGTCAGCCTGCGCGATGAAGGCGTCGCTCTTAGTCTTTCCGAAGGCGTGGCTACGATTCGTCTCGCGCGTTTCGACCGCAACAAAGAATATTTCGAGGTTGATGCGCCGGGAACGACTCTCGCGGCTGAAAAGCGCGGCGTCTATCGCCTGGATGTCTCGCAAACGGGAAGCGTGCGCCTGAGCGTGCGCGATGGCGGCCAAGCGCGTATCTACTCTGAGACCTCCGGCTTTACCTTACGCGACGGGCGAGGCGCAGAGCTTATCAACGATGGAACGAATGCGGGCGACTGGGAATTGAGTAGCGCGGAGTCGTTCGACAGTTGGGACAGGTGGGTTGATGAGCGCGAGCATTATCTGGCTTCGCGCCTGCACTACGACGGGCGTGATCGTTACTACGACTCGGACGTGTGGGGCGCAGAGGAACTGGACGCTTACGGCGACTGGGTCTACGTCAACGATTACGGCTGGGTCTGGCGTCCCTACACGACTGCCACTAACAACTATTCCAACTGGGCACCGTATCGCTACGGGCACTGGACCTGGTGTCCGCCGTATGGCTGGACATGGGTCGGCGATGAGTCCTGGGGCTGGGCACCCTATCACTACGGGCGATGGGTCTATTACAACGACAGTTGGTGCTGGTCTCCGCGCGGCTATGGCTATGCGTCTCACAGAAGCTGGTGGCGTCCCGCGCTCGTCGTCTTCGTTTACATCCCGACCAGCTATGGCGAGCGTGTCTGCTGGTATCCCTTAACCTACGGCCAACACGATCCGCGTGGGCGTCGCTACCAGCGACTTGAAGCTCTGCGCTCAAACGACGTTGCCAGACTCGGACGAACTAACCCTGCATATCTACGCGCCATCACGTCTCTGCCCGCACGCGACTTCGGACGACAGGCGGCTCAAACACAGCCAGCGTCAACTGACATAGCTCGTCGCGCTATCGCGGCAGAACCCGTGCGCGGGCGTCTCCCGATTCAGCCAGCCGATGGCTCAGGGATAAACACGGGCGGAGGCGAAGTGCGCGCTCCACGCGGCATCATCGCGCGCCCTCCAAACTCGACAGGCACTACGGCCACGCTCTCTGATCGCCCAACAGGAGCAGCGACGCGCACACCAGGCGTTGCGCTCGACGGCGAGTTGCGCCGCACGCGGCTCTACAACGGGCGCGAGCCTAGTACGTCGCCCGGCGCAAGGGAAAGCACGGGCATCACAGGCAACGGCGGTGTTGGAAATCCCGCAGGAGTTGATCTCGGAAATACCGGCGCGGTCGCACGGCCTCCGGCTCGTGTGCGTATAACGGATCGCCCATCGCAGGAGCGCGGCGCTCAAGGCAACGATGGCAATTCAGGCACGCCCAGGTACGAGCGTCCCGCTCGGCCAGCGCGCGTGAATCCCAATGAAGAGCGCGTTCCACAGCCTGTGCCGCCGCCAACGGTTGAGCGACCCGACGGAGGCGACATCGCCGAGCCTACGCCAGCACCTACGCGGCGTGAGCGTCCCGTCTCACCTCAACGTGGTGATAACAACGATGGCGGCGAGCCTGCGTCACGTCCGGCGCGCAGGCCGGAAGCGAGGCCGGAAACCAGACCTGAGCCTCAACCTGAGTCCAGACCGGAATCGCGTCCAGAGTCGCGCCCGGAACCCAGATACGAGAGACCGGAACCGCGTGTAGAGCCGCGACCCGAATCGAGACCTGAGCCGCGTTATGAGAGACCTGAACCCAGGTCAGAACCCAGACCGGAATCCAGGCCGGAGCCTCGTCCTGAATCTCGACCGGAGCCGAGACAGGAACCGAGGCAGGAGTCGCGTCCTGAGCCTAGACCCGACCCGCCGCCGCAACGCGAGCAGCCAAAGAGCGAGGAGCCAAAAGCCGCGCCTCCTGCACGCGAGCGCAGCGACGATACGCGACCCTCTAGAAATCGCGGCAAACGGTAAGAGCGATCAATAATTTTAGTTGGATGGTCAACACGAAATGAAATCGAAAGGGAGAATCATGAGACAACTAACACGAGTCCTGCTGTTCACTTCATTACTCATCGTCTGCACGACGGCGCTCGTCCTTGGGCAGGATCGAGAGCGCATGGTTGAATCCTCTCACAGCTCGTCTGCTGCGGCGGTGGCGCTTGAGCCAACCTACATCCCGCACGGCGCGAAAATCTACGTCAACCAGATTCAAGGCTTCAACGGCTTTGAGAACTATCTGGTCGCAGCCTTCAAGAAGAAGAAGGTTGATCTGCTAGTCGTCTCCGACCGCTCGCAGGCCGACTTTGAGATTACCGGCTACGCCGCGCACCAGCGCGCGGGCTGGGCCAAGATCATCTTCGGCAGCGGCCTGCCCGAATCCGAAGCCAGCATTCAGGTCATCAATCTCAAAACGAGCGTTGTCTCCTACGCCGTCGGCTCATACAAGGTGGACGCCATCAACGGCAAGAAGAGCACAGCCGAGCACCTGGCGAAGAACCTACGGCAGAAGATGGAAAGAGACGACAAGAGAGGGAATAAATAGTGATAAGTGATGGGTGATAAGTGATAAGAAAAAGCTTTTATCTCATCACTCATCACTGGCAAAAGGGGTTTAGGAAATGCACGTCACATGTTTACGCCTTCGCACGAGCGCGCTCGTCGTAGCCGTCCTGTTTCTAGTCTCTCCCTTTGTCCGCGTGGGCCGCATGCAAAGTCGCGTCGAGGGAGAACTCAGGCCCGACGTGCAGCGTGCGCTTGCCAGCCGCATTCGTGAGTCTGTTATAGAGAAGCGCAAGGACGGCTACGCTGCGATGCAAAGCAAAGTGACTTTGCCGCAGCGACCCTCTCACGCGGTAAAGACGAATGAGGAAGCAAGCACGCAGAGGCGGCGGCCTCCGGCGCAACTTGTCAACAGGAAGGCAATCACAAGCGATGTGCGCTCGGATGCGGCCACGTACCCGCGCATTCTTTCGGGCACGCCGCTCAGTTGGATTCTGCACACGTCGCAATTGAGCCTGACATCTTCAGCCGGAACAAACGAGCAGTACCTGGATGCGACAGGCGATCTGGTAGCAGATGAGAGAACGACGTTTGATAACAATAGCGGCTCGCTTAATAAAGGCGGCGGCTCATTCGATATAGCCGTCGGACGCTCCGGCGCGCGTTACGAGGTTTTCTCCGCCACGCTCGATAATCGCCGAATCGGTGCGCTCCTTGTCGGCCTCGACACCAACGGCGATTACGTGCGTGACTCTTCCACTACGTTTGATCTCGAACGCGACTTCGGTCTCCCTTCAGCCGCCTCGGTCGTCTCCGGCACATCGCGCGCGGGACGCGAGTTCGTCATCGTCTCTTCGAGCGGCTATTACAACTTCGACAATCCGTCTGACCCGAACAACGAGCCTTCGGCTGGCGTCGTCCTGCTCGTGCGCGATGCTGCAACAAGCGGTTTCGACAATTCGCGCTCGCGCTCTATTATTCGCGTCGGCAGCAACGAGTTGAACAACGCCAACGCGCTCACCCTTCTTCCCAACAACGATCTTCTCATCGCCGACTTCGACTCCAACGAGCTGCGCATCGTCCGCGACACAGACTCGGACGGCATTCCAGACCGCCTCGACCCAATTCCTTATTATCGTTATCAGTTCTCAAACGACTCGCCGCTCGACATCGCAGCCAACTCGCGCGGCGTAGTCTTCTCGCATTCGGTCGGCAACGACACCGTGCTGCTCTCTCTCTATGACTATAACCATAACGGGTACCTGGAACATGATGAGGAAGACGTGGCCGTCGAAGGTCTCTCGATTGACAACAACCTGATCTTTCACGGCCTGACGACGGATCGTGAAGGGACGGTCTATCTCATCGAGAACGCATCAGGCTCAGCCGATCTTGTTAAAGATGGCGGCAATCTAGGCACGCCGCAGATAGACGCCTTCCCTGACCCCGCGCTCAACGGTATCCTGCGCGACGGCTCTCTTTTCGCCGAAGCCGATAATGGAAACACACAGGCGCTTTCAGGTCTCGCCTTCGGTGTTGAGACTGTGCTTCTCCCGGTCGCTCATCTGACGATGACCAACAGTGCGAGCCTTCGCGGAGATGGAACTAAAGGCGGCCTCGCAACAATTCTCGGCACAGGCTTGACGCGAGGAGCAACCGGCAGGAGCGAGTCGGACGCGGCGGCGCGCAAGGTTAGCGTTACCATCGAAGGGCGCACAGTTCCTGTGCTCTCCTTCAACGATTCGCAAGTAAACATCTACGTCCCTGATGCGGCTGGTGTGGGCGTTGGCTCGGTTGTTGTCTATGTGGACGGCAACGTCATCGCGGCAGATGATGTCTCGGTCTCAAACGACAATCCGGGCATTTTCACAGAGACGCAGATGGGAGCAGGCGAGGGCGTTGCGCTTCTCGTCTCAGGGATGCAGTACACGCGCGGACCCTTCAATGCTAAGACCGGGGGGCAGCCGACCGTCGTCGCGCTCTTCGGCACGGGCTGGCGCAACTCTCTGCCTGTGACTGTTCGCATCGGTGGGCAAACCGCGAAGGTCGAATACGCAGGCCCATCCGGCGGCTTCAACGGTCTCGATCAGATCAACGTTCAAATCCCCAACGGCGTGATAGGCGCAGTCCCGGTCGTCGTCACAACCGCAAGCGGCGCGACGAGCCGAAATGATGTCGTAGTCAGTATCAAATGAAGGTCAGTACCGCCTGCGGTAGCGGGCGGGTATTGTTGACGCATGAGACCCGCCCGCTACCGCAGGCGGTACTGACTTCCTAACACGCATCGCCCGTGACGGAGTAAATCATCCGCCATCTTCCGCCTTGCTTCTTGTAGATCGAGTAGCCGTAGCCGTCGAACCCTTGATCGACGGTCACGACTTCGGCCTGGCCGTCGCCGTCCATGTCCAGTTGATCCACGAAGCCAACGCCGCGACCAAACCCGCTGTTCATCCGGTAAGACTGAAACTCGGCAAGTTCCGCCTTGTAGCCTGCCCCGCTTGGTGTAGCGATGAGAAAGAGGTCGCGGCGCGGCCCTTCAGTTGAGGTTGAATCGGCTGCGATTTGAAAGTCGCCGACGATTTCAAATTTGCCGTCGCCGTCGAGATCAGTGGCCGTCAGGTTATTGACCTGGAGCGAGCGCATGAGCGCGTTCGACGTTTTATGCTGGCGGTAAATATTCTTCGCCAGCGTCATCACGCCAGCGCGCTCCGCCTGCGTCAACGCGCGGCGCGAGGAGGCTTTCTTCCCCAGCGTTTCCGAATTGGTCGCCAGCCCCCTGATATGCCCGCCGATTTTAGCGGAACTCTCAACGCTGATCGTCGAGTGAATCGTGTTGCAGCCTTCCCCATAGCTTTTCACTATTGCCGAGCCGACCTCGCCTCCGCCAAAGAGCACGCGATACTTGTTGCCCGCTTTAAAATATTTTTCGGCGAAGGGCTTCATCACGTTGCTGTCGGCCTCTCCCACCGGGTCAATATATTTTCCACGATTCAGAATCACGAGCGCATCCATTCCATATTCAGGCGTCTCCCCCGGCTCGCTATTATTTACGACGACAAAGAGCACTGTGCCCGTCATGGGCTTCCTTGCCGGTTGCCTTCTTGTTTGAGCAGAACCGGTGGTCAACAACGAAGACCCCGCGAACAAGAGCGCGACGACGAGCGCAAGAGCGGTGAAGAGGCGAAGGCTGAAAGTTTTCATTCTCTTTTTTCTCCTATTGGACTGTTACTTATACAAGACCTACTCCGCAAAGTTCAAGACGAACGCTTTAACAGACATTGCCGAGGGAGACGCCTCAACGCTTTTAGTAGCGCGAGTTCGATGTATGCAGAAAAAACCATCGAATAATCTAAAAGCGCAGGGCGGGCTTTCGTCCTTCCGCTTTCATCCTTCATACTTGCGCTTATGGAGCGCATCGTCTTTCTGGATCGCGGCACACTAGAGGCAAACATCAGGCGGCCTGCCTTCGAGCATCAATGGACGGAGTATCAGACGACTGCTCAGGCAGAGGTCGTTGAAAGGCTGGCGGGAGCAACCATCGCCATCACCAACAAAGTCCCTTTACGTGAGGCTGAGTTAGCGCGCCTTCCCGATCTAAAGCTCATCGCGGTCGCCGCGACCGGCACGGACATCATTGATCTGGACTACTGTCGCAGGCGCAATCTTCCAGTCGCAAATGTGCGAGGCTACGCGCGCCATTCCGTGCCCGAACACGTCCTGATGTTGATTCTCGCCTTGCGCCGCAATCTCTTCCATTACGCGGAAGAGGTCGAGCGCGGCGCGTGGCAGCAGGCGAGCAGCTTCTGCCTGCTCACACACACCATACGCGATCTACACGACAGCACGCTGGGCATTATCGGCTATGGCGCGCTCGGACAGGGAGTGGAAAAACTAGCGCTCGCCTTTGGAATGCGCGTGCTTATCTCCGAGCACAAGAATGCGGAAAAGACTCGCGCTGGACGGGTGAGCTTTGGAGAGGTCTTGCGCGCAAGCGACATCATCAGCCTTCACTGTCCACTGAATGAGGAGACGCGCGGGCTAATCGGCAAGGCGGAGTTTGAGATGATGCGGCGCGATGCGGTCTTGATAAATACGGCGCGCGGCGGGCTGGTTGACGAAGCGGCGCTCGTCCATGCTCTGCGCTCAGGATTGATTGCAGGCGCGGGCTTCGATGTTTTAACGAAAGAGCCGCCGCGTGAGGGCAATCCCCTCCTCAATCTAAACTTGCCCAACTTCATCCTCACACCGCACATCGCCTGGGCAAGCCGCGAAGCAATGCAGGCTCTCGCAGATCAACTGATAGATAACATCGAAGCCACTATTACAAGAATGCGAAATTAAAAATGTAAAATGCAAAAGTGAGGAGAAGCCCATTTGATTTAATAATGGCTTCCGCCTTCCTTTTGCATTTTTAATTTTTAATTTCGCATTATTCTAGTTCTCGCTTGCCGCTGCTGTCGTCGCGGCTTCATCCTGATGATCCGACGTGTAGAGACGTAGGATGTCTTGGCCCTGACGCGAGCGTGGATCAATCGTCCGCACGTGCTTGCGTCCCTGCATCTCCCAGATGGCCGTCACCTGTCCGTCCTTTTCGACGGCATGATAGGAAATATCTGCGGCGGGTGCGGCAGGCGCATCGGGCGCAGTAGTAGTAGCAGTAGCAGTAGCCTCTTCACTGCTCTCTACGCTTTCGCTTGCGGCAACCTCATCCGGCGCGGTCTCGTTCTCTTGCATAAGAATAAAATGCTCCCCTCTCCTGCTTCAATTTTCATTGTTTGATTGTGGAGCGAATTGTGGCACACGCCCCGCGCGCATGTCTAGTAATCAAAACAGCCACAGAGACACAGAGGCGCAGAGAGAGACAAAAGGATTAGAAGCTATGCCCTTTTTCTTTCTGTGTTTTCTTCTCTGTGCCTCTGTGTCTCTGTGGCTTCAAATTTTCTTAATCGTCAAAACGCTTCACCAGGTTGACGTACTCGCCGCGCTCAAAGCCGTTGGCGTGGAAGTAGTCAATCAAGTCACCGTCGTTCCAGTTGACCATCGTGTTGATGACCGTAACATTCGCGCGCTTGAAGCGCGCGACGAGTTCGTTCATCAGAGCGCGGCTCACGCCCTGGCCGTGATACTCAGGGTCAACGCCGATAATCTCCAGCCACCCTGATAGCTCCGCCGCAAACTCCCAACCACGCACATCACCGAGGACGAAGCCGACAACGCGGTCGCGGTACTCTGCGACCAGACAGTATTCAGGCCCACGACTGATGTAGGCGTCGGCCTTCGATTCATAGTAAGCAGCGTGCGGCTTGCCCGTGATCTTCTCGTCTATGCGCAACACTTCGTCTATATCGCGCACGGTCATGTTTCGGATGGAGATGTCCGGCATGTGTCTGGCTCTGCGCGCACGGTGTCGGCGGATGCCGCTGAACATTCGTGCGGCGACTTTTCTCACGAGGCGCGGCTTCAACGAACGCTTGATGATGTTGCGGTAGGAGTCGTGCCCTGAGACGGAATCGAACAGCGCATCATACATCAGAGGGTCTGTCTTGCCGACATCAATCATCGGGTCCAGACACAGCCGCGCTCCCATCAACATCAGGCGACGCACCAAGACACCGTAGCGATAATCTCCCAGCAGATCGCCGCAACTTTTCCGGTAGTTCTCAAACGCGCGTTTTGAGACGCCGTGTTCGAGCATCGTTTCGGCGGCTTTAACACCCGTGATGATCGCCGTGTTGATGCCCTTGCCTTTGAAGGGACGAAGCCAGCCCGTCGCATCGCCGACGAGCGCGTAGCGATGCCCGTAAGCCCCGCGCGCAGGAGCCGAGGGAAAACGCCCTTCGTAGTAGTTAATCGTCGTCGGATCGAATCCGGGCAGGAGCGCCTGCACCTCCGGCATCTGTAGGAAGAGGTCCAGGTCGCATGAAGAGACGTGCTCACCCGCGATGTTGACCAGGATGTGATCGTCCTTGGGCGTGATTGCGCCAAACTCTATACGCGGGCAAGCCGCCGGGAGAAGAAAAGCGTGGACGATGTGTCCGAGCTTTTCTCTTTGAAAACGCGCGGTCGCGTCAATCGTCGTCAGGTAACTCTTCAGCCATTTCGACGGGCGTTCATAGCCTCCATCGCTTCGCGTCACCTCTTCAAAAACTGACAGCATCGCTTCATCCAGCCCGAACGCGCCGACCACGACATCCGCTCTTTCATAGTCCGACTCGCTGTAAACGCGAACTTCGTCCAAATCACGGCCTCGCACAAACTCGATTCCGGTAACGCGCGATTCGATGACCTCTGCTCCTAGCTCACGCGCGCGATCCAGCAGGAATTGATCGAACTCTGCGCGCTCGACCGCATAGGTCGCGCGTCCCCGTCCAACATCGCTGGCGGTTGCGCCGTGCCCTGTGAGCAGCAGGTTCTCATGCGCGCCGTGCAGGCGGTATCCGAAAATCTGTCGCTTGATGAGCGTGGGCGGGAGGTGAATGTCTAATTCTTCGGCGAGCACATCCTCGACGGGCGGCGAGAGCACACCAACGCATTGATTGGCGTGAACGCTGAAATCCTTGCCCTCGAAAATCAGCACACGCGCATCTATCCCGCGCGCGTCCGCCTCCTGCAACAACTTGATCGCGCACGCCGCGCCACCCGGCCCGCCGCCGATAATGACAACGGTCGAGCCATCATGTAACCGGCAATCGCTCATCTTTGTATTTTAGAGCAGATTCCTTTGGAGAATAATTAACCGCAGAGGACGCAGAGGGTCGCAGAGGAAAGAATTAAAAGAACAGATTTGAGGTTAAGAATGTCGGATTTCTCTTCTATTTTCCTCTGCGTCCTCTGCGGTTAATTAACATTCTTACTAAAGCTTAGTTAAATCCTAACCGTGATCCGTCATTGAGCTTAGCGCGAGTGCGAGTTCGACGGCGCGGCGCGGGGCGACGACGCCCCAGCCTTGCCTGTCAACTTCGATGGTCGGAAGGCGCTCCGCCGTGTCTATCAAAATGCGCTTGACCTGCTGCGGCGTGAGCGCAGGGTTTGCTTCGAGCATGCAGGCGATGATGGAGGCGACGATGGGCGAGGCGAAAGATGTCCCGTCAACATATTTATAGTCGGAGCTGATGACGTTGCCCTCGCGCAGCTTGATTGTGATCAACTGCCTGAGAAGTGAGACGCGCAAACTCCGCGCTTCATCCAGGTCTTTGTCTACGCCAGCGTGCTCCGCAATCAGGGCATGAAGCTGATCGTCGGGCGCGTTGTCGAGCATGGCGAAAAGTTCTGCTTCTTCGGCGGTCGGTGTGCCCGGCAGAATAGGCGCGGGAACCCAGATGCCCGGCGCGATAACTTCGGGTTTCTGTAAGCCGTCAATCGTCGGGCCGTAGGACGAGCGGTACATGCCGCGCCGCGCACGGTCGAGCGAGTTTTGATCGTCCAACCCGCCGACGGCGATGCATGATGGCGCGCTCGCGGGCGGCAGCACCGGGTGGCCCGGATGGAGTCCGGCATTGCCGACCGCCGCGACGACCGTTAAGCCTTCGCTGACAGCACGCTCGACCGTCCGCGCCAGGGAGTTGTGCAGGTAAGGCTGCTCATAGTCGCCACCGGCAGAGATGTTGACGATGCGAATTTTGTACTGCTCCCGGTGAGCCATCACCCACTTGAGGCCGCGCTCTATGTTGTCTTCGAGGATGCGTCCTGTCTTGGCGAGTTTCACCAGCACGACGTTTGAATCGGGCGCGATGCCGCGATAGAAGCCGTTTGAGAGTCCGCCGTTTCCTGCTGCGACGACCGATGTCATCATCCCGTGCCAGCTCGAAGGGTCTGGTGTTTCAAGTGAAGTCTGATCGCCTTCCGCTGCCGCGATGCTGTGATAGGCAAGGATGCGATTGCGCGGTTTGGTGAGATCGGGATGCGGATAAAAACCTGAATCGAGAAAGGCGATGGTGATGCCGCGACCTGTGAAGCGTTCATCGGCGTCCATGCGTAAAGGGGTTGAAAGCACGTGGCCGCCCTGCTCGAAGATAACGGAGTCCTCTTCGAGTTGAACTCGCGCCCGCTCGTACAAATCAACGCAGCGCGGGCAGACTTCCTGGATGCCTGCGGGAGCATTCGCCGCGACAATCACCTTCAGACTGTCGGACAGCGTATCGAAGGGCACAAGCCCGTCAGAGGCTTCGCGTCCACAGACAGGGCAAACGGGTTTGCCTGCCACTTGATCTGAGTGAAGTGTAATCGGCTCGCCGGAAATAATTGCGTCAGACATTCCTATCCCTCTTGCTCATCTCGATTTTGTTGTCTTTGATTTCGGAGGGCTATGATGAACAGAAACGAGAACTAACGCAAGTAATGAAGAGGCGTTCAGAGTAGATTATTGAATTGAGATATTCAGCAGAGAGCGCAGCTTTCTTATCCTTCGCAACCTGCGCGTTTGCTCTCTCTTCCTTCGGTTGAGATTCGTCTGTGAGGCGTGTAAGGTATCTTTAATCGTTGACGACTAATTTAAGCAGAAGGTCTGAGGGAGGCTTTTAGATGGCTCAAGAGCAACAGACTGTGTCGGATATTTTTCGACGCGCGCAAGCTTTGCGTCTGGAGAATCCGAGAGGTTCTTACAAAGAGATCAAGGCGCAGCTTCTCAAGGAGTACGAGGGAGCGCCTTTTCCGCCAACCGACCGCCTGACGATTCCTGAGCAGGACGCGCGCGCGCCCGAAGAGGACTGGACAGCGGGGCTGCCCATCGTCATGCGCGGCATACAGCAGCAGGACTGGAAAGAAGTTATCAGCGGCATCCTGCTCAGCCTTGAGCAGACAGAAAACTACGAGCAGCAGCGCGGCACGCAGGACCAGGATACATGGCACGACCGCACGGTCGGCATCAAGGAATCGCTCACCAAAGGCGTCAACAAATGGATGCCTGAAGAATTGATGGCCCTGGCCGAAAGGCAGACGAAAAAATAGTCTGGAGTCTGGAGTCTAAGAGTCAAAAGAAAGAGAAATGTTTTTGACCTCGGACTCCAGACTTAATGTTTGAGTTCATCGAGTCCCGTAGGGACAAGAGAGAATAGCCCAGCAATTTATTGCTGGGTATCAAGCGTGGAATTTGAACTGAGTCCCGTAGGGACGGCTGAAGTTCAATCGTCCCTACGGGACTCAATTAAATTTCCTGCTATCTCACCCAGCAATGAATTGCTGGGCTATTGTCAGTCGCTCCTGTCGGAGCTTAAGAACTTGCGAATCTGATTATTGATTTATGGGCACACAGGTGAATCCAATCGCAGGAGCGCAAACGATAGCTGCCACCCAGGCAACGCCCAAAGATGCGGCGGCTGTCATCTTGCTGCGCGCAGGAACGGACGAAGATAACCCGCAGGTCTTCTGGGTGCGACGCAGCGAGCGTTTGGCTTTTCTCGGAGGCTTTCATGCTTTCGCGGGCGGGCAGCGCGATGCATCGGATGCCGGGGTGCAGGTAGAAAACTGCGTGGATGGGGAAACTGCCGCGATGATTAGTTGCGCGGCGCGTGAATTGTTTGAAGAAGTCGGCGTACTCGTTGCGCGCGGCGCGGAGACGTTGACGAAGGGGCAGCGCGCCTCTCTGCTCGACGACCTCGAATCGGGGCGCATGAAGTTTCCAGAACTCTTGCGGCACTACGGTCTTCATCTGGACGCAAATGATTTCACTTTCGCCGGGCGCTGGGTGACGCCCCCCTTTAGCCCGCGCCGCTTCGATACATGGTTCTTTCTAGTCAACTGTCCCGTGAAGCAGGAGCCGCGCGTCACGGGCGATGCCGAGCTTGAATCTGGCGAGTGGACGACGGCGAGGGAAGCTGTTGCGCGGTGGCAACGCGCGGAAGTTCTCCTTGTGCCGCCCGTGCTTCATGCTTTGAACACTTTGTCGGGCGGCATCACAGATGATCTCGTAGAGCGTTTCCTCTCTGTCGAGCAAGCGCATGGAGTGCCTGTGCGCCGGATAGAGTTTCGTCCTGGCTTCATCTGTTTTCCTGTGCGCACGAAGACCTTGCCGCCCGCCACGCACACAAACTGTTACATCGTCGGCTCAAAGGAATTCGTTATCATTGATCCGGCCTCGCCTGATGAAGAGGAGCAGGCTGCCCTGGCTTCCTGCATTGACGATCTTTTAAGCGAAGGACGCATTGCGCGTGAGATTATTCTGACGCACCTGCACCCGGATCACGTCGGCGGAGTGAGCGCGCTCGTCAAGCATCTGGGCGGGCGTATTCCGGTCGCCGCGCATCGTTTGACTGCTGAAGCTCTGGACGATTCAATCCGCGTTGATCGTTTGATTGAAGATGAAGCGTTGATCGAACTCGACGGCGAGCCGCGACTAATTTTACGCGCTCTGCACACGCCGGGTCATGCGCGCGGCCATCTCTGTTTCTATGAAGAACGGACGGGCGCGCTTCTGACCGGCGACAACATCGTCGGCTTGGGTTCGGTTCTGATTAATCCCCCCGAAGGCAACATGCTGGATTATCTCAACTCGCTTGAACGCCTGCGCGCTCTCCCACACCTGACGGTTCTCTTCGGCGCGCACGGGCCTGCGATTGGCAGCCCGCGCTCGAAGATTGAGGAATACATCGCGCATCGTCTCGAACGTGAAGCCAACATTCTCGCGGCTGTGCGGGAAGGAGCGTGTGAGCCGGTAGCGATTGTCGCGCGTGTTTACACCGACGTTCACCCGAAGGCGCATGAAATGGCCCAACGTGCCGTCATCGCGCATCTGGAAAAGCTGGAAGCCGACAACCTCATCGCCAAACGCGGCGACGGCTGTTATATTGCTAACGACCCCAATCCATAGAACGAGTTGAAGAGTCCCGTAGGGACGAGAGAAAATAGCCCGGCAATTTATTGCTGGGAGAAATATCGGAAGATTCTTTAGAGTCCCGTCGGGACGATTGAATCTCAGCCGTCCCGACGGGACTCGAATAAAGATTCACGTTTGATTCCCAGCCATGAATGACTGGGCTATTGTCAGTCGCTCCTATCGGAGCTAAAAATTTCGCACGTCGGTTTATTAACCTGGTGAACCCTTGAGCAAAAACGAAAATGACCATCAGCGCGCTGAGCTGCGTCTTCACACGCAGTATGCAGTGACGCGCGCTCTGGCGGAATCCGACAGGCTGCGGGAAGCTGCGCCGAAAGTTCTACAGGCGGTCTGCGAAAGTCTGGGCTGGGAAGTTGGCGCGCTCTGGCGAGTCGAGCGAGAAGAGAATGTTCTGCGCTGCGTCGAGACGTGGCATGTGCCGGGAATCGAGGTCAGCGAGTTTGAAGAGATTAGTAAGGGGCAGCCGTTCACAAGCGGCGTCGGGTTGCCGGGCCGCGTCTGGGAAAGCGGCGAGGCGATGTGGATTACCGATATGGCTCATAGCGAATTCCCACGCGCGCCCTTTGCTGAAAAAGAGGGGCTGCACGGCGCGTTCGCTTTTCCCATCACCCTGCGCAATGAGATTCTCGGCGTGATGGAATTTTTCAGCCACGAGTTGCGCGAGCCGGATACGGACGTGCTCAACATGATAGGAGGCGTCGGCAGTCAGATCGGCCAGTTCATCGAGCGTAAACTTGCGGAAGAAGCGCGGCGTGAAAGTGAAGAGCGTTTTCGCTCCCTCGCCGAAACTGCTTCAGACGCGATCATCACTATTGGCGCAGACAGCAAGATCATTTTCATCAACCGCGCCGGACAAAACATCTTCGGCCACACAGTCGAGGAAATGATGGGCGCGGATTTGACCATGCTGATGCCGGATTACCTGCGCCACCTGCATCGAGCAGGCTTGCAGCGTTATGTCGCTACGAGCGAGAAGCATATCTCGTGGGACGGCGTTGAGCTTCCCGGCCTACACAAAGACGGCCACGAGATTCCCGTCGAAATCGCTTTCAGCGAATTTGCCAGGAACGGCAAAAGATATTTCACGGGCATCGTCCGCGACATCACGGAAAGAAAGCGCGCCGCAGAAGCGCAGGCCGAGCGCTCGCGTCTGGCAGCTCTCGGCGCGGACATCGGCGTTGCGCTCACTCAGGGCAACACACTGCGCGACATGCTGCAACGCTGCGTCGAAACTCTGGTCAAACATTTGGACGCAGCGTTCGCGCGCATCTGGACGCTCAACGAAGAGTCGGACGTGTTGGTGCTACAGGCCAGCGCAGGGATGTACACGCATCTGGACGGCGCACACTCGCGCGTGCCTGTGGGCCGTTACAAGATCGGCCTCATCGCTGAAGAACGCAAAGCGCATCTGACAAATTCTGTGATCGGCGATGAGCGTGTCGGCGATCAGGCATGGGCGGAGCGCGAAGGAATGGTCGCCTTCGCGGGCTACCCGCTCATCGTTGATAATCATCTGGTGGGCGTGGTGGCGATGTTCGCCCGGCACGCTCTCACACAGGTGGCTCTGGAAGCGTTGGAATCTGTGGCTAACGGCATCGCCCTTGGCATTGAGCGCAAGCGCGCCGAGGCTGTGCTGCTTGAGCAAAAGGACGCGCTCGCGCGCCTTAATGAGGAACGCGGGCGGATGATCGAGGAAGTTTCTACGCCCGTCGTTCCAGTGTGGCGCGGCGTGCTGATTCTGCCCATCGTCGGCTCGCTCGACACGGAGCGCATGCAGCGCGCAACCGAATCCGCGATGCGCGAAGTGATGCGTACCAACGCCCACTCGTGCATCATAGACATTACGGGCGCACGCATCGTTGACACGCAGGCGGTCGCCAACTTGGGCAATCTAGTTTCGGCGCTCAAGCTAATCGGCGCGGAAGCTATCGTCACGGGCGTGACGGCGCATGCCGCGCACACGCTCGTCGGACTCGGCGTTGACTTCACAGGCATGAAGACCAGGCGCACGCTCGCAGGAGCATTGGCGAGCATCATTAAATCTCAACCGCAATCTAACAAGGACGGGTACTCAACGAATGGCTCTACCGAAGAATCTAGGTGAACTAAAGAAAAGCAACTACCGCATCGCTTCAGTCAAAGACGAGATGCGCTCAAACCTCGTGCGTAAACTTCGCGCTGGCGAGAAACTTTTTCCGGGCATTGTCGGCTACGACGAATCGGTCGTGCCGCAGATTACAAACGCGATTCTCTCGCGTCACAATCTAATCCTGCTCGGCCTGCGCGGTCAGGCCAAGAGCCGCATCATACGCCAACTAACAGACCTGCTTGACGCTTCGATTCCAGCCATCGCAGGCTCTGAAGTCAACGACGATCCCTTTCACCCTATCTCCGCATACGGGCGGCAGGCGATAGAGATTGACGGCGACTCGACACCCATCACCTGGATTGAGCGTGATGCGCGCTTCGTCGAAAAACTCGCCACGCCCGACGTGACCATCGCGGACATCATCGGCGACGTTGACCCGATCAAGGCTGCTAAGGGAGGCCACCTTCTCTCAGACGAGTTGACGATTCATTACGGGCTGCTGCCTCGCGCCAATCGCGGCATCTTCGCCATCAACGAGCTGCCCGACCTCGCCGGAAAAATTCAGGTCGGCCTTTTCAACATCATGCAGGAAGGCGACGTGCAGATTAAAGGCTACCCTGTGCGCCTGCCGCTCGACGTGATGCTCGTCTTCTCCGCCAACCCGGAAGACTACACCGCGCGCGGCAAGATTATCACACCCTTGAAAGACCGCATCGGCGCGGAGATTTCGACGCACTACCCGACGGAGTTGCAACTCGGCGTCGAAATCACCAAACAGGAAGCATGGACAACGCGCAAGGGGCTGGAAAGTTTCAATCTACACATCCCTGATTTCATACGCGACACCATCGAGCAGATTGCTTTCGAGGCGCGCGACGACCAGCGCATAGACAAACGCTCCGGCGTCTCGCAGCGCCTTCCCATCACTGTCACGGAATCCGTTATCTCCAACGCGGAACGCCGCGCTCTCTTAACGGAAGAGGAAGAGATTGTGCCGCGCATCTCAGACATCTACGCGGCCATTCCTTCCATCACAGGCAAGATGGAACTCGAATACGAAGGCGAGCAGATCGGCGCAAATAAAATCGCCAAAGATTTAATCAAGCGCGCCGCCGGAGAAATTTTTGAAGGCTACCTTGTCGGGATAGATTTCACGGAAGCAGTCCGCTGGTTCGACGCAGGCAACAACCTGCGCCTGGCCGATACAGCGTCCGCGACAGAATGCATGCATCTCCTCGAAGTCGTCCCTGAGCTGATCGAGACCGCGCTCATCCCCTTCGACTTCAAACGCTCGGACGAAGCGCAAACGGTCTCCGCCTGCGAGTTTGTCCTCGAAGGTCTCTACGCGCAGAACAAAATCAGCCGCAACGAAGAGGGCGGCTACACGGCAGCCACGAAAGCGAAGAAAGACCGGCGCGGCATGATTTATGATGACCTGACGGAGACTGGGCGCTATAGTTGATGAAAGTGGGGTGACAAGGCATGAGCAATGGGAAAGCCAAAGATAAAACCGAAGAGCACCTTGAGTCTTCAATGAATCCGGCTCACGCACGGGCTTGGGAACTTGCCAGACAACAAGGCGTCAAGCCAATCAAAAGTATTAAAGAAGTGCAGGGCGATTTCTGGCCCGAAGATGAAAGCGTTGATGAGTTTTTAGAGTTGGTGCGTTCGATCAGGCATCAAGATAAAATCTCAGGTCGAATAAGTGAGTAAACAATGGCTGCCGACATCGTTGTGGTTGATACGAACGTAGTTTCTTACCTGTTCAAGAAAGATACTCGCGGCGAACTTTATCAATCTGTTCTCGATGGTAAGCTATTGATGATTGCCGCGCAAACCTTGGCCGAATTAGAACTCATGCCATTGGTGAATAATTGGGGAAAGAAACGGCACGCTGCACTTCGTTCAGACCTAAAGAAATATATTATTGTAGAGACGAACGAAACAGTCTGTCTGTTCTGGGCTGAGATACAAGCTAACGCAACGAAAAAAGGACGCCCGATTTCTGTTGGCGATGCATGGATCGCCGCAACTGCGGTGGCTTACGACGTACCTTTAGTCACTCACAATCCCGACGATTTCAAAAACGTGCCGAACCTAATCATTATCACCGAGAAGAAGGTCGCATGAAGTTCACACGCTATTCCAAGTTCAAAGGTCTCGACGTTTCGGGCATCAACCTGGGCGATCTGATGGATGCGCTCTCGGATTCCGTTCTTCAATCGGGCTACGACGACGATTACTACTGGACGCGCGAGCGTCGTCCGCAGGATACGTCGCTCGATGCTTTGAGACGCGCGCTGCTTGAGGCTTTGATGGATCAGGGTCTGATTGACGAGCGGCAGATTCAGGAGATGCTGGCTGATAACGAGGGCAAGTTCAAGGGGTCGCTGCTTGAAGAGATGCTCAACCAGTTGATCGAGCGGCTGGTGGAAGAAGGCTACCTGAAGCTTAAGGAAGAGGAGCAGCGTCGAGCGCGCGAACAGGGACGCGGTGGCCCCGGCGAAGTCTCCGAAGACTTGCCGCGCGACGTTCATTTCGAGGTGACGGAGAAGGGGCTGGATTTTCTAGGCTATAAAACTCTGCGAAATCTTTTGGGGAGTCTGGGCAAGAGTTCAATCGGGCGTCACGACACGCAGCATCTTTCGACCGGCATCGAAGCGGCGCAGGCGAGCAAGCCTTACGAGTTTGGCGATACAGTCAATCTGGACGTGAACACGACGCTTCTCTCTGCCATTCAGCGCGAGGGCTTGGGCGTGCCGCTCAATCTCGAATATAAAGATTTGCACGTTCACCAGTGCGACTATCAATCCTCCTGCGCGACCGTCGTCATGCTCGACTGCTCGCACTCTATGATTCTCTACGGCGAAGATCGCTTCACGCCAGCGAAAAAGGTCGCGCTCGCGCTCGCTCACCTGATTCGCACGCAGTATCCGGGCGACTCGCTCAAGGTGGTGCTCTTTCACGACTCGGCGGAAGAGTTGCCGATGGCGAAACTCGCCACAACGCAGGTCGGCCCGTATCACACGAACACGGCGGAAGGCTTGCGTCTTGCGCGTCGGCTTCTACAATCCCAGCGCAAAGAGATGAAGCAGATTGTGATGGTCACGGACGGGAAACCGACGGCGTGTTTTCTGGAGAGCGCAAGCGCCGCTGCATTCGGTCGAAGAGGTGCTGAGGAATCTACAGGCCGCAGGCTCTATAAAAACTCTATGGGCGGCGACCCGTTCGTGATGGCCGAGACCTTCAAGGAAGTTCAGGCGTGCCGTAAGGCCGGGATTATGATTAACACCTTCATGCTGGCATCGGATTACTACCTGGTCGAGTTCGTCAAAGAGATGTCGGCGATGACGAACGGCAAGGCGTACTTCGCCAATCCGAACAATCTCTCACAGTTTGTCCTGATGGATTTTATGCGAAGACGAACGAGCCGCGTGAAATGAGTTTGTGAGTAATGAGCATCGCACTCGTGCGCGGGATAGAGATGGCTTACGAGGACGTGGGAAGCGGCCCGGCGGTCGTCCTGCTGCACGGCTATCCTTTCAATTGCTCGATGTGGCGCGAGCAGGTGGAGACGCTCAAAGAACACTATCGGTTGATTGCTCCAGATTTGCGCGGGCACGGCGAGACAAGCGCAACGCAAGAGCCTGCGACTATGGACGAAATGGCGCAGGATGTCGCCGCGCTTCTTGATGAACTCGAAATCAAGCGCACAATCATGTGTGGCCTTTCGATGGGAGGCTACGTCGCGCTCGCCTTTTATCGTCGCTTCGGGCAAGAGCGCGTGCGCGCTCTGATCCTCGCAGACACGCGCTCGCAGGCAGACACAACGGAGGCTCGCCGTAACCGCGAAGAGCAGGCTGAGAAGATTCTAAAGCAAGGCATGAGCAGCATCGCCGATGATTTCCTCAAAAAAGTTCTGACGCCCGCGACTCTCTCCCAACATCCTGAGATTACGGAGCGCGTCCGCCAGATGGTCGTTACTACTAAACCACAGGGCGCTGCCGCCGCGCTTCGCGGAATGGCCGTGCGCCAGGATCAGACGAATTTTCTACCTGAGGTTATTGCTCCCACACTCATCATCGTTGGGAGTGAAGACCAGCTAATGCCGCCCGTAGATGCAGAGATGATGCACCGCGAGATTCGCGGCTCTCGTCTTCAAATCATCGAAGGGGCCTCGCACCTTTCAAACCTCGAACGCCCTGCGGAATTTAACCGCGCTCTCAAAAACTTTCTTGATGCGCTTCAAACCTAAATTGAATAGATGAGAAAATGAATCAGTGACTAAATGAATCAATTCCGTAAGTTCACTATCGAAGAGCGCGTGCGCTGGGGCGACGTTGACGCTGCGCGCATTATTTTCTATGGCGCTTACATACACTTCTTCGAGTTTGCCGAAACAGAACTCTTCCGCGCGGTCGGCCTTCCCTATAGCGTGATGTTTGACGAGTTGGACATCTGGCTGCCGCGCGCTCACATCGAGTGCGACTTTCGCCGCGCCGCGCAGTTGGACGATCTGCTGGAAGTTTCCGTCTATGTCGGACACATGGGAACGAAATCCCTGCGACTGAATTTTGAGGTCAGGCGTAAGGGCGAAGATGAAATTGTCGCTGAAGCTCACTTCATCTTAGTCTCCGTCCGCCGCGATACATTTGAAACCGTCTTCCTCCCGGACGAACTCAAGCGTCGCCTCGCGCCATATACTAAAAGGAGTGCTGAGTGCTGAGTGATAGGTGATGAGTAAATGCTCTTTCTTATCACTTATCACTCCGATTTATTAGGAGTAAAGCGATGATTGATGACAACAGTCTTGAGTTTGATATGTTCGAGGATATGCGGCGAAGGCTCGTCGAAGTCCTGGTGAGCGAGGGGCGCGAGCGGCTGGATGCGGAAAAGATTGCGCTCTACATTGTGCAGGGAATGCGCGAGATGCCTAAATTCGTCAAGATGCTCTCCGAAGGCCGCTCTCACCCGCGCGCGGAAATACTCTCCACTCTCAGGTTGGTGTTAGAAAACGCGAGCGCGCTTGAGAAGGCCAGAATAATGTTGCTCGGACTCGATGAGGCGAGCGCAAGCTGAGAGACTTCGGAAGGTTTTGCTCACAACGGCCAGACCATGCTGCGCGCAAGTTTGCGCTTGAGATCAACGTAGCCCTGATCGCCTGCCACTAATTCAGAGAGAACTCGCCTGATGCCACGATGCGCGCGTCCCAGCTCAATCATCCTCTCCGTAAACGGCGCGCCACAGAAATTTCCATAAAAGCGGCGGCGCATCTCCGAAGCGCGTCTCAACTCGCGCCCGAAATCTTCGCGCCAGCGTCTTTCATAATCCAGCGGCCTTCCTTCGAGATAGCTTTCAGCGAAAAGCTCTGCCGAACGCAACGCATAATAAATTCCCTCGCCCGTTACCGGGTCGGCGAAACCCGCCGCATCACCAAGCAAAGCCCAACCCTCGCCTGCCGCGCGCCTTGTGTCCCAGGTCTTCACGGCGAGTCCAGGAATGCGCGCAGCATAACGCTCCGCAGTCTCTTCAAGTTCTCCCCTGATGGATTCGTTGCGCTCCGTATCTTGCGGGCGAGCGCGCCAGAGATTCGCCCCCGGGTCAGCGCGCTGCCGGTAATAACCGATCATGAATTGCCAGAGCAGTTGATCCAGAGCCTGATGATCGAAAGCATCCTGCGACGTGGCGATGCCGAAGGAGATGTGATCCACGCGCGGGAAGGCCCAGGCATAACCAGCCCAGCCGGGAAGAAAAGCGACGACGGTCGGCGCGTCCTCCTCTTTAGGCAGCGGAGCGCGATAGCCGAAGGCGACTTCCATCTCCGAAGGCGGCAAAGCGCCTGCTAGTTTCTTCGCAACAGGGCTGTTCGCGCCGTCTGCTGCGACCAGCATGGGCGCGCTCCACGTCGCGCCGTTTTGACCGCGCAGCACCCAATCTTCCGTTTCATTCGCGCGCTGTCGAAACGAGACGCGCTTCTTTATGATGTGCGCTCCTGAATCCCCGGCGCGGTCGCGCAAGTATGAATCGAAGGCCGTGCGTGAATAGATGGCGAAAGGCTCAGAGAGCTTCAAGTGAAGGCGTTTGCCAGCCGGGGAATACAACTCGATTTCATTGATTGTCCGACCGACGGCTTCCAAAAGATGCGGCCATGCTTTGAGCGCCTTCGAGGTGACGCCGCCGCCGCACGCCTTCGGCTCATCTGCGGGACGCCCGTCAAAAAGCGCAACGCGCACGCGGGCACGCGCGAGTTTCTCAGCCGCAAACGACCCGGCTGGCCCCGCTCCCACAATCAACACATCAAATCTCTCGCTCATCATCCTGAACTCACGCGCCTTCTCTTCAACCTTCAACCATGAAAATGCGAAGGCTTACGCTATCGTCTTCACATCATAAATGGCTTTGCAGCCACGGCGCAATTGCGCTCTTGCAGCTTCGACCATCTCATGTGATAAAATGCGTTTCAGTTCCCCTCCAAAGAATAATCTTCGAGGCGCTGTGAGGTTCTTCCTCTACGGCCTTGAGGCATAGGTTTATCTTCTTAGCGTCGCTCGCGCCGCGAGGTCTGCGCTCTCAGGCGTTTTGCACGGGTGATAAGAGATGAGCACGAGTTCTGTAGTATTCGCAGGCATTGCGCCGCATCCGCCGATCATGGTCCCGGAAGTAGGACGTGAAGCGATAGCGGAAGTGCGCGGGTCTATCGAGGCGATGCGAGAGTTTACCGAACGTGTTATCGAGAGCGGCGCGGAGACGGTCGTGCTTATTTCGCCCCACGCGCCTCTGGACACGCGCGCCTTCGTCGCCTACGACGACGCGCAACTTTACGGCGACTTCGCAAACTTTCGTGCGCCGGACGCGCGCGTTGAAGCGCCGCTTGATGAAGAACTGCTGCAAGCTATCTCGCGCGCATCGTCTGAGCAAGGCTTTGAAGTGATGCGGATTCACGGCTACAACCTCGATCATGGAACGGCTGTGCCGCTCTACTTCCTGCAACGCAATGGCTGGCACGGGAGCGTTGTCGCGCTCGGCTACAGTTTTTTATCCAACGAAGATCATTTACGCTTCGGCTCAAGCATTAAGCGCGCCGCGGATGAAGTTGGAAGACGCACAGCGTTCGTTGCCAGCGGCGACTTGAGCCACAGGCTGAAGCCTGAAGCTCCCGCAGGCTACAACCCGCAAGCCTATCTTTTTGACCAGGAGGTCGTCGGGGCTATCCGCGACGCCGCGCCGGAGCGAATCGTTAATATTGATCAAGACTTGAGAAAGATGGCCGGTGAATGCGGATACCGCTCAATGCTTGTCGCCTTGGGTCTGACTGAGAAAATACAGCAGACCTGCGAAGTCCTGAGTTACGAAGCGCCTTTCGGCGTCGGCTACCTGGTCGCGCAGCTTGCGCGCGAAGAAGCGCCGGATAGAGATTCAGCAACCAGCCGAGGCGAATCAGAGTTAGAGAAACAAGGAACGCAGCGGCAGGAACATCAAGCGTTGACTACGCTCGCGCGTCAAGCGGTCGAAACCTTCATCCGTGAAGGGCACATCATCGAAAAGCCTTCTTCGACAGACGCGATGCTGGAGCAGCGCGCCGCCTGCTTCGTTTCGATTAAAACCGATGAAGGGGATTTGCGCGGCTGCATCGGCACTATCGAGCCTGCGAAGGAGACTTTAGCCGAAGAGTTGATTGCCAATGCCGTCAGTTCAGCTACACGTGACCCGCGCTTCGCGCCCGTCGCACCTGCCGAGTTGTCACACTTACGTTACTCGGTTGATGTACTCTCAACACCCGAACCTGCGAAATTCGAGGAGCTGGACCCAAAAGTTTACGGAGTGATCGTCGAGGATGAGAGCGGCTCTCGGCGCGGATTACTCTTGCCCGACTTGAAAGGGGTAGAGACGGCGAGCCAGCAAGTTGACATCGCAGCTCGTAAGGCGGGCATCGCGCTTGCCACGCCTCTCAAGCTTTTTCGTTTTCGCGTCGAGCGTTATCGTGAATCGGCGCAAGTCAACTAAACATTCAAAAATTTAAGGAGCAGACCAATGGCAAACGATAATCCCAGACAAACCTCTTTGGAAGAGACCAACACTGACCCGGATTTGAAACCGGATACAACACCCAACGCCACAGAGGAACTTAATCCGGCAAACGATAAACGTTCTCTCGACATTGGCGAGTCGGGGCAATTCGCTCCCGGCGGCTACTACAACCAACACGGCGTCGCAGAATCAGAGCGTCTTGACTTGGATGAATATACGGCAACGCGCACGCCGGACAATAAAAAAGAGAGTTGATATTAAGGGCTGGCGCGAAATTGCGTAGTAGTTTTATCAAGAGATGACCCTTCAGGGAGGTAGTCTCGCAATCTGCTTTACGGGTTGCCGGGTGTTTCGCTCTGAGGCGTTAACAGGAAGGTAAGCTATGTCCAAAACAATCGTTTCTGCTTTTGACAACCAGCAAAAGGCTGCTCGTCTTCTTGATAGTGCTATTGCAAGCGGCCTTGATTCGCGTTTCTTCCACGTCATTGACCCAGCGGAGAGCCGAGCCACTCCGCTCAATTCGCTGGTGCCTAATGTGCCCCGTATTCAGGCGCGCCTTTACCAGAAACATTTGCAGATGGGTGATTCCTTACTGATAGCGCAGGTCAAAGAAGACGATGTGCCGCAGATGATCAGGCTCTTACAGTCAAAAGGGGGCCACCATATTGAGGCGTTTGACCAGGTAAGCTCGTCGTGCGCCTAGAGAATGTTGGCGAAAAAAACCGCTGCATACGCGAGATGCATGCAGCGGCTAGATCCACAGGAGGAAAAGGAATTGTAGTGTATATAATGAGGCGTAGTGAGTCAAATAACCTCGCAGCAAACAGCTACAGTGCCTCGTCCGTATCGAAAACTAAACATCAAGGTTCTTAACGTCAAGGGCGTTATCCTCTATAAATCGGCGACGCGGCTCGACAGCATCACCCATCAGCACAGTAAAGATTTGATCCGTTTCCACAGCATCATCAACCCTCACTTCCAATAAGGTGCGTTTTTCCGGGTTCATCGTGGTCTCCCACAACTGTTCCGGGTTCATCTCACCCAGACCTTTGTACCGCTGGATAGTCAAGTCCTTTTTGGCAGCGGCAAGCACCCGCTCAAGAAGCTCTTCACGGGTCTGGATTTTCTCGCTAGAGCCGTTTTCACCAACTACAAAAGGCGCTGATAAGTGGTCTTCTAAAGACTTGTAAAGCTCTACGGCCTTTTGAAACTCCACATAGCTGGCAAGATTCCAGTCAATGCAAATGTTAATTCCCGTGTCTGCTGTGGTCTCAACCTCCCATAGACCATGCTCTTCATCTGTTGAGAGGTCTGTTTTATATCCTTCTGCGGCCAGAACACCTTCGATGCTTGCCATGTAGTCTCCACTTTGGAAGACCCCGCGAAGCGTCACATCTTTCTCACGAAGCACGCCGTCACGCCCACCAAACGCCTCTAGTAAAGTGTTGAGCAGACGGCTATCGTTGCCTAATCTACGAGTGGCTTTTTCGCAATAGCGCTTGAATTCGACCATTTGCTCAAGGGCGCGCGCTAGATCACGCCCCTCTATAGCCGTACTGGAGTTCGCAGATTTCACCTTCATGTCGCCAGTTGCCTGTCGCATCATATAGCGCACCATAGAACGCTCGTCCTTGATATACTCTTCACGTTTACTGCGCTTTACTTTAAACAATGGAGGTTGAGCGATGAAGACATGTCCTCTCTCAACCAACTCGGGCATTTGACGGTAAAAGAAAGTAAGGAGCAATGTACGAATGTGTGAACCGTCCACGTCGGCATCCGTCATTAGAATAATCTTGTGATAACGAAGCCTGTTAATGTCGAAATCGTCCTTACCAATACCTGTTCCAAGCGCCGTAATCAGCGTTTTTATCTCTCCATGCCCTAACATCTTATCGAACCGCGCCTTCTCTACATTTAAGATTTTCCCTTTTAACGGGAGAATCGCTTGATTCTTACGATCACGACCTTGTTTGGCCGACCCACCCGCAGAATCCCCTTCTACAATGTAAATCTCGCACAGCGATGGGTCACGCTCCTGGCAATCTGCGAGCTTACCCGGAAGCATGGTTGACCCGATTGCGCCTTTGCGAACAATCTCGCGCGCTTTGCGTGCTGCCTCGCGGGCACGTGCAGCGTCCAGAGATTTTCCGACAACCTTCCTGGCAACAGTAGGATTTTGCTCAAAGTATTCTGTCAGGCGCTCGTTCAGAAATGATTCCACCGCGCCTTTAACATCAGAGTTGAGCTTGCCTTTGGTCTGCCCCTCAAATTGAGGTTGCGGCAACTTAACGGAGATGACAGCGACGAGACCTTCGCGGACATCGTCACCTGAAAGTGATCCCTTAAAATTCTTGGCAATCCCTGAAGATTGCGCGTAGGCGTTAATTGTGCGCGTGAACGCCGAACGAAAACCGGAAAGGTGAGTTCCACCATCAACCGTATTAATGTTGTTGGCGAAAGAATATACCTTTTCGTCATAGCCATCATTGTATTGAATGGCTACCTCGACTGAGAGCGCATCTCCTATACGCTCAAAATAGATCGGTTTATCATGCAGCGTATTCTTATTCTTATTTAGGTGCTTGACGAATTCCGCAATTCCACCTCTGTAATAAAACTCGTGCGAACGTTCCGTCTCTTCACGCTCATCCTTGATGGTAATACGAATGCCTTTGTTCAAAAATGCCTTTTCGCGCAGACGCTCTGACAATTTATCGAAGCTGAATTTGGTCTCTGTGAAGATTTCAGTATCCGGCTTGAAAGTTACCTTAGTACCGCGTTTGCGCGTCTTGCCTGTTTGTTCGAGCTTTGCGACGGGAATCCCGCGCTCATATTCCTGCTCGTAAGTCCTTCCATCTCTCCAAATCTCTAGACGAAGTTTTTCGGAAAGGAAATTCACGCAAGAGACCCCTACCCCGTGCAAACCGCCCGAGACTTTATAAGCATTAGAATCGAACTTTCCACCGGCGTGTAGCTTGGTCATCACGACTTCGGCGGCGCTTCTCTTTTCCTGCTTGTGATAGTCAACAGGAATGCCGCGACCGTTATCAATAACTGTAATTGAGTCGTCCAAATGAATCGTTACTTCAACCGTATCGCAATGCCCCGCAAGAGCTTCATCTATGGAATTGTCTACTACTTCATAAACTAAGTGATGCAAGCCTATGTCGCCCGTTGAACCGATATACATAGCCGGGCGCTTACGCACAGCATCGCGTCCTTCAAGAACCGTGATCGAACCTGCATCGTAAGCTGTATTCTTTTTCTTTGATAATGTTGATGGTGCTGTTGCCAAAATAATCTCCTCTTCGTAAATCTCACTCATAAAATTCTCATTTACCTGACTTGCAGCAACGATACCCGTGCTGCTCTTGCCCATGATCGTTAGATGCCTTCAGCACTACTTCTGGTTGACGATATCAACTCTGATCGAGATGCCTTATCTACGACCATGCCATTACTCACTTGATAGACATTTGCTCGCGCGACAAACTGTTCGACAAGACTCTCTTTTGAGGTCGTGATGAATGTTTGGGTGCGCCCCTCAAGATATTCCAGCAAGTAACTTATACGCTTTCTATCAAGCTCTGCATCCACATCATCAATGAGGAAAAGTGGATATTCATTATGCGAAGAATAATACACTGAAATCGCAGCTAAGTCAAGTATTATCAATGCGCTACGCTGTTGACCTGAGCTGCCGAAAGCCCGCATCTCTCGCCCGTCAAACAGTATTTCTAAATCGTCGCGATGAGGCCCGATGAGCGAGTACCCGGCGGCAATCTCAGCCTGTAAACGGAAACGCAGACGCTCTGCAATAAGCGATTCGTAGTCGCTCAAATCACCCTTTCCTTCGAGCGATGAAATATACCGGATTGTGATGTCTTCTCTCTCAAAGAGGCGACGTTCCAAAACATCATTCAATCGCTGAATGTAGTCTGTGCGTGCGAGATGAATCTCAGTGCTCAGGCTGACGAGTTGCTCATTCCAAGGAGCGATAAGCTCAGCCGCTTGAGCAAAGCCAATCTCAAGCTCGGAGGCGTCTTGCAAGAGGCGATTCTTCTGTTTGATGACACGGTTGTAGTCGGCCAATGTCTGCACGTAAGCGTGATGCAGCGAGACCACTCCACGATCTATAAACTTCCGGCGCGCCTCCGGCGTGCCGCGCACAATCTCTAACTCGGCGGCTGTAAAGGCGACCGCATGGAGTTGGCCCAGGTAGCGCGCAACGGATTCGCGTTTCCCGTTGATGGAAATTGATTTCGTAGAGCCTTGGAGATTCACCTGCATCTCGCGTTGAACCTCAAGGCTCTGAGCTACACGGCCACGCACAACAGCTAAGTCTTCACCAAACCGGATGGCTTCCTGTAGGCGTTGCGTGCGAAAGGACTTGGTGGTGGCGAGAAGATAGATGGCTTCGAGCCAGTTTGTTTTACCCTGGCCGTTGTCGCCGTAAATGATATTGAGTCCGGCCCCCCATGAGACCTTGCCGCTCAAATTTCTGAAATTGTGGACCTCAAGAGATTCGAGCAGCATGCGAATGATTTTAACACACCGTCGGTTGGATATTAGAAGTAATGGATGATTTTCTTTAAAGCCTGAATGACCCTCAAAGGTTGACCATTGAGGCTCTGAGCTTCGCCTTTCAAGCTCAGAAGAGCAACGTTGAGGTCTTTTACCGGAATGACGAAGCTCAGAACCTCAACGTTGAGGTAAAAACCCTCAATCTTCGGGTAAAAAGCCTCGACGTTATGGTTTAGAACCTCAACGTCGAGGCTTTTTACCTGAACATACAGCTTCTATAGCCTCAACGATGAAGTTCAGAGCCTCAACGTTGAGGCTAAAAGCCTCAAGGCTTATGCTCTTGAGCATGAACTTTGACTTGCTAAGATGCAAAGCTGTGACTTGGAGAGCAAGCTAGAAACCTGCTGAAAAAAAGAAGCAACTCTACAGCAGGTAAAGTTGCTTCAATTCTTTATCTTTTATTCCGCGAGAGAGTTGCTGCGGGGTCAAATTCGCATAGGCATCACTACGTACTTGTAATCGTAGTCGTCTTCTGCGGCTGGGCGTAACTGTGCTTGGGAGTTTCCATCTTTGAACTCAAAAGCAATCTGACCGTCTCCAACAACATTAAGAAAATCCTGTAGATACTGCGCATTAAAGCCTATTTCAGTATCATCACCAGTATATTCAGTAGCGACCGTCTCGCGGGCTTCGCCCTCTTCAGCGTTCTGCGAGCTGATTTGAAGTTGATTTGGCACGAGGTGAAAGCGGATCGCGTGCGAACGGTCATCAGCCATAAGAGCGACGCGCCGTATCGCCTGATTAAGCTGTAGACTATCAAATACGACCGACTTGTCGTTACCCTTCGGCATCACCATTTCGTAATTCGGAAACTGGCCTGATAACATTCTGGAGATCAAAAGACGCGGGCCAACCTCGAAGTAAATATGGTTCTCATCTGACCCTAAACCTATCTCGCCTTCGTAAGAGGTTGTTAGCTTGGTCAGTTCTGCCAGCGTCTTACGTGGAATTAGAGCGTCCAGGGTATCCTCAGAGGCATTTTTTCCTAAATCCTGACGTGCGATATAGGCCAGGCGGTGTCCGTCGGTTGTAACCATCTTAGCGCCCGATTTATCGAGTATGAATTTCGCGCCCGAAAGTGTGTAGCGCGACTCTTCTTGTGTGATGGCGAAAATCGTTCGATCTATGAAGGCTTTGAAAACTTCCGCAGGGAATCTCATGGGTGCAGATTTGCTGCTCGGCACTTCTGGAAAATTCTCGCGCGGAAGACCGGCAATTTTTGAGCGGAAGTTTTCACACTTGACCGTTACCCAATCGTTCTCCTCTTTACGGAAATTAACCGTTGCATCTGGAAGCAGACGGAAGATGTCAAATAGCTTGCGGGCTTGGACGCATATCGAGCCTGGGACTTTGATGTCTTCCGCTTCAGTCTCACAGCGGATTGTAACATCTAGGTCTGTGCCAATGATGCGAATGGTATTCTCGCCAACCGATTCGATCAGGATGTTTGAGAGCGCGGGGATCGTGTTCTTCTTCTCGACAATGCCTTGGACAAAGCCTAGCTCTTTTTGAAGAGCGTTCTTGCTAATACTGAATTCCATTTACAAACTCCTCTGACTTGTTGATGATCTTACTCTAAACTTCTCAAAAAGCGTTTTCTAAAAGCACTGCCTTTTACTATTACTACTAATTAAATACCTTATATTTATATATAGTAGTAGTAGTAGGGCCTGTGGAAATGTGGAAAAGTCACTTTAATGTTGATGGTAAAGGAATTGATTTCCACAACCACTGTGGAAATCATTGTGGAAATCTTTACCCATCTGTGGAAATCAGACCCGGCTATAAAAATTTCCACATTTCCACAGGGCACTTTTTCTCAATCTTGTGGAAATGTGGAAAACTTGAAGTCAAAGCTTATATTTAAAGAGCTTAACAAAAACTGTCTTGTGGATAATTTAATCCGAGTGTTGCGATAACTACTTGCAAAGGTTATCCATAAGGTCGCTAACGACCCTGTGGAAATTCTGATCCTTCAAAACAAGTCCCTCAATTTTCTCTACTGAGTGAATTACAGTCGTGTGGTGCTTACCGCCAAACTCTCGCCCGATTTCAGGGAAGCTATGTTTCGTCAGGCGTTTGCATAAATACATGGCTACCTGCCTTGGTACAGCAATATGCCTTGAATTGTTTTTAGAGTTCAACTCGTCAACTCGAAGACGGTAGTGTGCTGAAACTACCTGTTGGATCTGCTCAATAGTAATTCCGGTAGGTTGGTCGTCTTCCGCTATGTTTCGAATCGCGTCTTGCGCCAGCATCTTCGAAATCGGTACTCCCCGCAAAGACGATATAGCCACTAGGCGCACCAGCGAGCCTTCCAACTCGCGTATGTTGCTCTTTACTTTACTGGCAATAAAGAAAGCTACATCATCGGGGAGAGCAACACCGTCAAGGTCGGCTTTGCGTTTCAAAATTGCCACTTTCGTTTCAAGGTCCGGTGGCTCCATGTCTGCGATCAAGCCCCATTCGAAGCGAGAGTGCAGCCTCTCTTCAAGCGTAGGAATTTCGCGAGGTGGGCAGTCTGACGAAATTACGATCTGTTTTTGACCATCGTAGAGAGCATTAAATGTGTGAAAGAACTCTTCTTGCGTTCGCTCCTTGCCCGCCATGAATTGAATGTCGTCCATCAACATAACGTCTATTGAGCGGTATTTCTCACGAAACGTCTGGGCTTTGTCATAACGAATCGCATTGATCAACTCATTCATAAATTTTTCCGCTGAAATGTATGACAGCCGCAAGTGGCGGTTACGCGCTTTGATCTCGTGACCCGCTGCATGCATCAGATGTGTCTTTCCAAGCCCCACTCCACCATAAATATAGAGTGGATTGTAAGTTTTCCCAGGAGCTTCTGCGATGGCTTGTGAGGCGGCGTGCGCAAACTGATTGCATGAACCAACAACAAAAGTCTGGAATGTGTACTTAGGATTCAACGACAACTCGATTGGCTCTATATCTACAAACGTAGTTGCGCCCGGTGTTAAGCCATCGGATTCAGCTGCCTCCAACAGAGTGAATAAGCTAGAACTTTTACCGTTTCCACTCTTGAGCATTGTATTGGGAGCATGATAATTCTCATGATCCTCATTTTCCTGCATAAATGTTTGAGATATAGTATTTTGTTCATCTTCGACCATCCAATCAACCTGGTATTCGGAGAGATTTAGCTCCTCCAGCGATTCATCCAATACTTCTGAATAATTGGAACTAACCCAATCCTTAATTACCTGATTAGGAGCACGTAGGTGCAAAACCTGCTCTGAATTATCGCAGCCATCAAACCTGATTGGCCGAAACCAAGTTTCAAAGCTTTGACGATTGAGCCTTTTTTTGACTGCATGAAGGATATTAGTCCAAAGCCTATCTTCAAGTACTGTACTCATAATTCGCTCGTCCGATCTCGTCTTTAGGAAAAACTTGAGAAAGACGGAAATGTCACAAAACCATACAAAGAATTACCCTCGCTTCTCTCAAGCTATTCTTTGAGTAACTTTGCGGAAGGTATTGCAAATGCGCCCGTTGGTCTTGTTTTCGACCCCTTATAGAAGAGTTTTCCACAAGGTTTTCCACAAGGTTGTGGAAAATCGACAGAACTTAAAGTGATGCTTTAAGTTTTTCTTTTTCAACTATTTACAAGCTTCACGGGCGTGTGAAACGGGGCGGAGACTAGCATAATGCGAGATGAGAAGCAAGAGAAATCCACAGGCTTTAGGAAAAAAATTTCGCCTGAGAAATTCTTACTATTTTCCTGGTAGCTTTTTCTCTGTTATTCTTTGGGAGAACTATAATGGTACAGTTTTTAAAAGTCATGTAGACTGCCGAGTTATCTCTAGCGACCATATTTTTGGGTAACTTTCATCCCTTTTCTTGACAGAATGCTAGCGCGCAGTTAGTCTTACACTTTTCATCTAAGTGGAGAGTTATTAACTATGTCTAAGCGCACATTTCAACCTAACAATCGTCGCCGAGCCAAAACACATGGCTTTCGTGCTCGTATGGCTAGCAAGAACGGACGACTTGTTCTAAAAAGACGTCGTGCTAAGGGACGAAAACGTCTGACTCCATCGCACTACTAAAGTAGGTTCGTGGTTGTCTGAGTACATTCATCTGCGTTCTTCTGGGGATTTTCGTAGGGTCTATGCCCGTGGCAGGCGTTACGAGGGATCTTTAATGACAGCCTTCGTGCATCCCAACGGTTTACATCATCATAGATTGGGCATTACGGCTTCCCGCAAGGCAATTGGTAACGCGGTCGAGCGCAATCGCTCTAAGCGCCTACTTCGTGAGACGTTTCGCCTAAACGAATTGGGCTTGGATGATATGAACAAGAGGTATGATTGGGTGTTCAATGCCAGGCGTTCTTTACTGCGGGTTAAAGTAGCTGCATCCCTCGAAGATTTTCGAGGGATCCTTGCCCGTATAATGAGCGATGAGCGAGACCTTGCGAAAGCCGAGTAGTTAAAGTGAGATTAGTGCTCGTCTCTCTCTTGAAGTTCTATAAGGCGATTATTTCGCCTCTACTCCCGCCATCTTGCCGATATATTCCTACTTGCTCGGAATACGCGCGTGAGGCGATAGCGCGGTATGGTGCTTTACGTGGAATTTGGATGGGCGTGCGACGCATTTTGCGATGTCATCCATTTCGTCCGGGTGGTTATGACCCGGTTAAATAAATATAAGGCTGCGCGAATACGTAGCTAAATACTTATAGCCGACTTTGTTAGAAAATAGATTCACAGTTAAATTCGATGGATAAACAACGTTTCGTCCTTGCTATTGTCCTTTCAGCAGCGATCCTCTTCGGATGGAGCTTGCTCTTTCCGGTTAAGCGTCCACAGCAGAGTAATACCAACACCAACGCCAATACAGCGACAGCGCAGCAGAGTGGATCACCAACAAATTCACCGCAAGTAACGGCAACTAATCAAGGGCAGTCAGATGAACAGGTTGAAAAACCAATCTGCACTCTTGGTCAGGAAACAGTACCAGTTACTACTCCCTTGTATCACGTCGAGTTAGATAAATGCGGCGCTGTCGTAACCAGTTGGATTATTGATAAAAATAAAGAAAACACTCGTGAGCTTCATTCTGTTGCAAAGACACCCCTGGAACTTATTTGGCAAGGGGACGGAGATATAAAAACAAAATTATTTGAAGTACCGTTGCGGCTTGAAACCGGAGATGAAGCAACTGATCGTTTACTGGCTACCAGCAAATATCGGGTTGATGAATCCGAGAACAAGCAAGGAGAGAAAACTGTAAAATTTATCTTAGACAACTCCTCTCAATTTGAGGTCAGAAAAGAAATCACCTTCCATGCTGACCAGTATAGCGCGGACATTAAAGTTTATTTTGCGCGCAAGGACGTACAAGAAAAGGATCAACCGAAATCGGTCAAATTATTAATCGGACCGAGTATCGGTGATCAGGGAATTCAGCATTACAATTTTTATTCAATCGCGCCGGAGGGAGTTGCCGCAGTTGGAGACGGAGTCGGACGCCATAACGCTATGGCGATCAATCAAAAAAATTCGGATAGAGAGATTGTAGGGGGGCCGGTTGATTGGGCAGCAGTTGGCGACACTTACTTTACTATGGCTGCGGTGCCTTCACTAAAAATAGAAGGGCTTGAATACCGCACGAAGATGATTGAACGCCCGGTTGTCATAAATGGGCAGCAAGGGAAAGAGGCAAGATATTTAATTACTGCTTATGTTCCCATCCCGGCGGATGGTTCTCCAACCCGTTTGTATGTTGGTCCAAAAGATCATTACCTTTTGAAGGATGCTAGTGCAGAGGTCGGCCAAGCGGTCGGACGTACCGTTGACCTCGAGGCTATGATTGATTACGGATTTTTGAGTTGGATGTCGCGTCCTTTGGCTGTCCCGATTCTCTGGTCCATAAAATTCCTGTACAACATTACCGGCAGCTATGGAATTGCCATCATACTCTTCACCATTGTTATCTACTCGCTTTTCTTCCCGCTAAAATGGCGTTCGTCAAGAGCCATGAAGAAGGCGCAGAAACTTGCGCCGCGCATGAAAGAACTGCAAGAAAAGATTAAGGGGATGAAGAAAACTGATCCGCGTCTCAAAGATCTGCAAATGGAGCAAATGCGTTTGATGAAGGAAGGTAATCCTCTTGGCGGTTGCTTGCCCCTTTTAATCCAGATGCCGTTTCTCTTTGCCCTCTATCGCGCGATCACTATCTCAATTGATTTTCGACAAGCTTCGTTTTTATGGATTCCTGATTTGTCGGCAGCAGAACCAACATCAATTCACATTCTGCCGCTTTTGATGGCCGGATCAATGATGGTCTTACAGTTGATTACACCTGCACCCTCTGCCGATCCCACACAGCGCAAGATGATGGCTATTGGTATGCCACTCTTGATGCTATGGATGTTGTGGAGCGCTCCTGCTGGTTTGCTAGTGTACTGGTTGGTCGGAAATCTCGTCGGCTTTAGTCAACAATTCATTATCAACCGTTTGACCAAAACGGGAGATGATGAACAACCACCTTCAGGAAAGAAGGCTGAAACACGCTCAACGAAGAAGCTAAACGCGCGAGTTTCGCAGGCTTAAAAAAGCATTTGAAATAGTTACTTTCTCTATAAGAATGTTTATTTCACGATGAACGAAGTGTGTACCAAAGCGCAAGAATTTCTTAATGTCATTTTCAGTGGCAGTGGTTTTGATCTGCGTGCCACTGTAGAAGAAACAGAGGCCGGGTGTCTTTTGAATATTGATGGTACAGATTCTTCACTTCTCTTAAACGAGGGTGGGGAGCTTCTGGAAGCTCTGCAACATCTCGCCAATCAGTCGCTCGGTCGAGCGCTCACAAAAGGTGAGCGAATTGTTTGCGATGTGCAGGACTTTCGTGCAACACGCGAAGCAGAGTTACGCGCGATGGCTCGACACGCGGCGGAACGTGTTCGCGCTACGAATAATAGCTTCACTTTCGGCCCAATGAATTCAAATGAACGTCGTGTCATCCACCTTGTGCTTGCGGAAGAAGATGATCTACACACAGAATCAATTGGTGAAGGTACAGCACGACGACTGAAAATAAGTTTAAAAACGTCTCTTAAGACTTAAGGTCCAATCTGGTCGCAAATATTTTGTTAGTGTGACCTCTTCCCTTTGCAGTGCCCATCAAAAACACAGTCGTTGCCTTATCAACGCCGTCAGGACGTAGCGCTATAGGTGTCATCCGTTTGAGCGGTACACGCGCACTCGAAATCGCACAACAATTGGTCCAAGACAAAAAGTTCTCACCCGAACCGAACCGCGTTACGTTAAAAAAACTCTATGACCCAACTACAGGGGAAGTGTTAGATCACGCTCTACTTGCTTATTTCAAATCACCAAACTCATTCACTGGCGAGGATATTGTAGAGCTTAGCTGTCATGGCTCGCCGGTTCTTCTGCGGCATCTTATTGATTGTATCTTGAGCCTTGATGCGCGCCTTGCTGAGCCAGGTGAATTTACACTACGTGCGCTCGCCAACGGACGATTAAATTTGAGTCAGGCAGAAGCAATCCGGGATCTTATTAATGCGCAAACGAAGGCTGCTATTCGACAGGCTACGCGCCAACTTGGAGGGGAATTCTCGGCACTGCTCCAGCCACTTAAGGACACTTTGTTGGATATAATCGTTCCCCTTGAATCTTCACTTGAGTTTGTTGAGGATGATCTACCGGAAATTGCATTAGACAATATCAAAGTTAAACTCTCTAATCTCGCTGCTCATATAGAAGAATTGGCATCTACTTTCACTTCTGGAAAGCTTTTGAGAGATGGCCTTAAGGTAACGCTTGTTGGTCGCCCGAACGCTGGTAAGTCCAGTATCTTCAACGGGTTACTCGTTTCCGACAGAGCTATCGTGACAGATGTCCCTGGTACTACACGTGACAGTTTGAGCGAAATGTTGAACCTTCAGGGAGTTCCTGTTTTGCTGACTGATACGGCTGGTCTTCGCGTTTCCCAAGATATGATCGAAAACCTTGGCGTAGAGCGGACTCAGCGTGCTATCGCGGATGCCGACCTGGTAGTTTTGGTGGTTGATGGTTCCCGACCTCTGACACCGGAAGACAAAAATGTTTTTGATGATGTTGCCCAAAATCCTCACCTTATTGCACTAAACAAAAGCGACCTAGAGTCTTTCAACCAAAGCGAGCCAGAGTGGAGAAGTGATCAAACGACTTCTATTATTAGTCTTTCAGCTAAAACAGGTGCGGGACTTGATACGTTATGTGATGCTATACTAAAGCCTTTCTTAGCAAGCGATATGAGCAATGCTGGGTTACTCGTCACCGATGCGCGTCATTTTGATTTACTTCAACGAACTCATACCTCGCTCTGCTCTTCAATAACTTTGCTCGTTCAACGAGCGAGCGAAGAACTTATGCTCGTTGGTCTTTACGATGCCTTGCGCTTTTTAGGGGAAATAACAGGTGAGACAACACCCAACGATGTGCTTTCACAGATTTTTGCGACATTCTGCATAGGGAAATAGTCATGAGTTTTGACGAAGCTTTTGATGTGATTGTAATCGGTGCTGGACATGCTGGTTGTGAGGCTGCTTCAGCATCTGCCCGTTTGGGTGCGCAAACAGCCCTCGTAACTCTTAATTTAGACTTGATCGGTCAAATGTCCTGTAATCCAGCTATTGGTGGCATTGCTAAGGGCCACCTTGTACGTGAAATAGATGCTTTAGGTGGAATTATGGGCCGGATAATTGATCGTACAGGAATACAGTTCCGTCTGCTTAATCGCTCCCGCGGGCCTGCTGTTCAATCTCCACGAGCGCAAGCTGATCGAGCTCTGTACCGCACAGAAATGCGTCGAACTCTGGAAGCAACACCGAACCTTCACTTACGGCAAGGTCTTGTCATTGATCTAATCGTTAAAAACGGGCAGATTTATGGTGTGGAGTTACAGGATACACGTCGTCTGCATGCAAAATCTGTTGTCGTTGCAACCGGAACCTTTCTTAATGGATTGATTCATACAGGCCGTCGTACATTTTCAGCAGGACGGGCCGGAGAGCCTGCGTCAATTGAATTAGCAGAAAGCTTAAAACGGCTCGGCTTTCCAGTTGGACGTTTAAAGACAGGTACTCCCCCGCGCTTGGACGGACGCACAATTGATTGGGATGTTTTTGAACCTCAACCAGCAGATGAACGTCCTATCCCTTTTTCTTTTGCTACAGAACTGATTGAACAGCCGCAGATTACCTGCTATGTAGGTTACACGACAAACGAAGTTCATAATGCTATTCGTGCCAATATTCATGAGTCGCCTCTCTATTCGGGCAAAATAAAGGGTATTGGGCCACGTTATTGCCCCTCTATTGAAGACAAGGTAATAAAGTTTGGCGATAAAAGCCGTCACCAGCTATTCTTAGAACCAGAAGGACACAATACAAATGAAGTTTATCTAAACGGGTTTTCAACTTCCTTACCCCCTGAACTTCAGCAGGAATTGGTGCGTATGATCCCCGGCTTGGAAGAGGCGCGAATAATCCGTCCAGGCTATGCCATCGAGTATGATTACGTAGACCCACGCGAACTTACACCGTATTTAGAAACTGTACGTATCAAAGGACTTTTTCATGCTGGGCAGATTAACGGCACAACCGGTTATGAAGAAGCTGGCTGTCAAGGGCTGATTGCGGGTGTAAATGCTGCTCTGTTAACACAGGGACGCAAGGGTTTACACCTAAGCCGCGAAGAATCTTATATTGGCGTCCTGATAGATGATCTCATTAAGCAAGGTGTTGATGAGCCTTATCGAATTTTTACCTCGCGCGCTGAGTTTAGACTAGCACTGCGCCACGATAATGCTGACGCGCGCTTGTCACCACATGGACGCAGCATAGGTCTTGTCGGCGATAGCGATTGGGAGCGTTTCAATCGGCGGCGCGACCGCATAGTTTCTTTAAAAACGACACTTGAGACTACTAGATTAAAAAGGTCGGATGCTTCATATGCACTTGTGAGCCGCACTTTAGGCGTAGACCTGGGGGATTCTGTCACACTTTCTCAGCTCGCCAATCGTTCAAATGTCTCTCAAGAGCTAATCCAGCAGCTTTTGCCTACCGAAATTCGCGCTGAGATGGGAATATCTGATCTGGAAGCTGTGCTTGCGGATACGCTCTACAGCGGCTATATAAGCGCTCAACAAGCTACCTTTGATCGCTTAAACCATCATGACGGTCTACGAATACCTCAAGACTTCAAATTTCGGGGAATCAGTGGATTGTCGCACGAAATGATTGAACGCCTGGAGCGAGCCTGCCCAAAGACTTTTGGACAAGCTCGTCGTATTCCAGGTCTTACACCTACCGCGCTCTCCACCTTGCTTGTTCAGTTAACAATTCAACAACGAGCAGCCTGAGCTTTAACTTTTGCGTATCATGGAGTTCGTTATGCATTGGGATACGTGAAACATATCGCCCGCCTGAGTGCGCTGACATTGGCCCAAAGTCTGTTTTAGTCAAAGCAATTAATACTCACTTTGCCTCAATTTAAGTCTACAATCAGACAAAGTTTGTTTACATCGCAGCAATGTTTACTTACATGATGGCAAGTAACATTTATATTGCTCCAATATGGGTGTTACTTAACGTGAGTTCGACGTAAGCAAGCAGCTTACGCAGCAAGTAACAACTGTTCTTTGATTTCGATGCTCAACATCGGTTTCTTTTCGCGGAAAGTGTAGGCAGCCAAAGCCGCGACCACATTGA
>JAVHWL010000033.1:0-65858 GCA_032159825.1 Acidobacteriota bacterium | reverse complement strand
AGCCATCTCATTGCTGCGAGTATGTGGCGCAGAAAACATCGCGGCAGCTACTCGTCGGTATGCGGCACGTCCGGCGTTAGCTTTGGCAGCCGTTGGGCTAAATCTTCGAGAATGAATAGACCCTGAGAGCACTCCGCCAACGTAATCAAAAAGGGCGAAGCGTGCTTATTCGCTTCGCCCTTTTACCACGCCGGAGAGGAGTCTATTACTTTTCTTCGCCCGACCTTTTTCTCATGAAGCGCATGTTCATTGGAAATTCTTTAATCGTATAATCAACCGGCACTTCAAAGAGGGTACGCGCAGGCTCGCTGCGGACGATGTTGGTCAACCGGTACACGGTCTCGCCAACAAACGGATCGCTATGTTTGGACATAACGACGGTTTGCAGCTCCGGTGAATACCATCTCTCCCAGACGATCTGAAGTGGCTGCTCATTACCGACTTCACCGACAGGAATGGTCATGGTAGTGCGCGTCCCCTCTGCCACGACGCCTTCTATAGTCTCCTTGCCCAACGACTCAGTGGTGCCTTTCTGAGCGCCAGGAGAAAGATGAAACTCCTGCACTTGAGCGCCTTCGCCAGGCGAGGGTGCTGTAGCAATAGCAGTAACCACATCCTTTTCAATCCTGATGTTCGCTCTCGGCGCATCGCCAGGCGCAGCATTGGAAGATTCGCTTGGCGCAAAGCCTATACGAAGCGGCGGCATCTTGCGCGCGATGTGTGTGCGCGGGTCCAGAACATAGTTAACGCCAGCTACCGGATCATTGATGAATACAGTCTGCTGCGGGTCACCGGACATAGCCCAGGGGCCGACTACTCCCAACTCCTGATCGCGGCGTGTGCGTCCTTCGCTATCTCGATAAACCGAGGCGGTAGTTTTGCGCTTGATGCGATTGCCATCGCTCAACGTCCGAGTGGTTTCAGTAATAGCCTGCGCAGCATAGGGCGCACCCTTCACAACCTTGCCGTCAAAGCTCATCTCAGATGAAACGAAGACAACCGTGTCGTCTCCCGGTGGTGCAGGCACTTTAATTCCAGGCCCCTGCTGGGGACCAGCTACCTCGCGCTCGTAGACGAATACTTCGCCGGATTTCGGCGCAGATTTTTCAGGCGGTGGTGCTTCCTGCGCAAACGCGCTGAGGCCCACGGCCAGCAACACGAACATAAAAAGCACGCTCATAATCAATCGGCTCTGTTCTCTCATTTATTCTCTCCTCAACAGATCAAATTCGTTAGGTTGTTTACAGGCTCCAAACTTTTTGTAGAGGGCAGACTCACCTGATGAAACGAATGGCGCGAGCTACTCCATCATGACCGAGCAGGACATCTGCTTTCACTCGCTCGCCAGCGCGTTCCGCGTTAATCGGTATTCCGAACGACTGAAGGACGGAGCGCGGCAATTCAACACGCACAACTTGCCCGTTATCCAACTGCGCTAGATCGCTCCCATATGTTAATGGGAGGAAATCTGTCGCAATCTCTTCATTTGTGTTCGCCGGAGTCTCTAAGCTCTTAGACGGAGGAATCCGACCGTTTCTCATCCCGGCTTCATGGATAAGGTTGTGCCGTCTATCTAAAGGCCGTGTGAACGCCGGGGTGCTGGTCAATGTCTGATCTTGATTCTCAGCGGCAGGCCCAGGCTGCACTTCGGACTCAACTCGCCCTGTTGCTTCTTCAACAGTCGGTGATGCATGTGGCTTAGACTGAGCACTGCTTGCTTGCTGTCGCGCAGGACTGTACCCGTTGTTAATAAGAAACTGTAGAGCGGCAAACGCTGAAACAACCAGAATCGTTGCCGCCGCCGCGATAGACCAGGGCGACCATCGCGGTGTCTTTGCTCCTGCAAATGCATCAATGCTCGTAGAAGTTGTTGTCGTGCCCTGGCGGAAAGCGGAGAGCAAAGCCGCCTCGACGCGCGCTGGCGTTTCAACTAACGACGCGCTCGCGGCAACTGCTCGCAGGCCAGCGGTCAAAGCTTGTTCGTCCGCAAAGCGCGTCGCGCAATGTTTGCAGACTTCCATGTGCGTGAGCGCGTCTTCCCTGGCGCGCGCTTCCAACATCTGCCCGCGCGCAAGCTCAGTAATGATCGCTTCAAAATTTCGACAGTTCATGCGAAACACCTCGCAGGATTGACGGGGCGCGAAGCCGTGTCGGGTTCTTTGTTGGCGCGCAACTTTTCGATGAGCAGAGCGCGTGCTCGATGAAGGCGAGAGCGAATCGTGCCGACGGCGCAATTTAGGATTTGCGCCGCTTCCGCGTAGCTCATCTCGTGCAGGTCACAAAGCACGACTACCTCACGATAGTGCGCGGGTAGCGCCGTGACAGCTTGCCGGACAGACTCAATCACTTCACTGCGTGTCAAATCGCCGAGCGGGTCGTCCTGCGAGATTAGTTGCTCGTGCGTCGTCTCGCCTTCTTCCTCATAACTATCGCCAATGGAGACGAAGGAGCGGTCACGACTCAGCGAGCGCAGCACGTGATTGCGCGCGATGCCGTAGAGGTAAGCAGAGAGCGAGCCTTTTGCCGGGTCGTAATTCTTTAGATCGCTCATCAAGACCATGAAAACCTCTTGCGTCACATCTTCGGCGATTGCGGGAGAGCCGCTCATCTGAAGGGCGAAACGATAAATTCCGCCCTGCCGCCGCCTGTAAAGCGTGACAAACGCACTCTCGTCTCCGGCCAGCATTAGCCGCAGCAGTTCATCATCACTGGGAGTTGTGAGCACTGTCATTCGCTCGTTTCGGGGCGATTAATTACCGGCTGCCATGTTTGATTCGCAGGAAGATACCAAAAGGTTCCAAAAGAATCAGAGAGAAAATGCAAAATTCAAAATTAAAAATGCAAAACTGAGGCGGAAGCCATTCTAATCAATCATGACTTCCGCCTTACCTTTGCATTTTTAATTTTGAATTTTTAATTTATTCGCTTCCGTACCTGATCTCCATCCGGCGAATACGGATGCTCGCCATTGCGAGGACAGCCGCCGTTACCAGGATCAATCCGGGAACCGTCAGCAAGGCTGAGGTCGGCTCCGTCACAATCGCAAACGGGCCGTCGTCTATGGGAACGGGAGTGAGTGAATGCAGGTAATGAACGACGCTCAACTTTTTGAGCATCGGCGGTAGAAGGAAGTTGATGAACTCCCAACCGTAAAGGAACACCGCAGGAATAATCGGATTGCGAAAGAAGAGGCCGATGACTAGAAACACCGCGCCGTAGCCGATGCAGGCCAGGACGGTGATGCCCAGATAAGTCAAAGATTGATTCAGACCCGCCCCATCAAACAGGTGGTTCATCGCGCCGGAGTAACCAAGCGGGAAATAGAAGACGATGATACAGAGCGCGGTCATCGTCACAAACAGGATGAGCGCGGTGATGAGACCCGAAATGTATTTGCCAGCGACGAGGACTTCACGCCTGACCGGAGATAGAAAATAATAGTGCAGGCTTCTATCAACGACTTCCCCACGAAACAGGTTCATAAAAATCCAGGCGCAGCCGAAGAAAACGACTGTGCGTAGAATCATTCCTTCGTAGAGGTTGGCAAAGATCACCGACGCTCCCGCGAAGTTTTCACGGATGTCGTCCCAATGAACCGAGACGAGAGCCGCTATAATCATCACAGGTAACAGCGCCAGCAGGTAGATTAGAATCGAGCGCTTGCCTGTGAAGTTCTTCCTGACTTCGAGCCGGAGGATGGCGGCAATCTGTCGCCGCCAGAGCGCCCACTGAGTTTGTTTGGCAGTCTTTTCCATGACAACGGTTTCAACTCTCGAACTCATACGTGGCTCCCTTCGGTTTCCGAACCGATCAAATACTGGTAAACGGCGCTCATGTCGTCATCAACCGGCGCAATGGATTCGACGTTGACCAGCCCTTCAGCCACAACCGTGTTCAAGAGCAGGTAGAATTTATCCGCATCTCGCGTTTTTATAAAGAGGCCACGGCGGTCGTCGTGAATCTTCGCCTCGACAACCTGCTCCTGCTCGAAGATGCGCGAAGCCAGAACAGACGGCTTGTCGCAGCGTATGAGAATCTGCATCGGGTGCTCTTCCATCTCATCGCGCACACCGTGTATGTCACCTTCCGCGACGACGTAGCCGTTGTTCAGCAGCACCACGCAGTCGGACATCATATCAACTTCGTGCAGGATGTGACTGGAGATAACCAGGTGCAAGCCTTCATCCGCGAGCTTGCGAAAGAGGCGAATGGTTTCGGCGCGCGCCATCGGGTCAAGCCCGTTCAAAGGCTCATCCAGAATCAGAACCGATGGGTTATGCGCAACTGCCTGCGCCAGTCTGACTCTCTGCCGCATCCCCTTACTGTACGCCGCAACCTTCTTCTCCGCCGCGTCCAACAGGCTGACGCGCTCCAAAGCCTTCATCGTCAGTTCATCTGCTTCCGTTTTCGCGTAGCCATGAACGCTGAGGAACATGTTGATGAACTCGCGTCCCGTCGCGCCGCGCGGGAAGGAATCAAACTGCGAGCAATACCCTACACGGCGGAAGAGTTGCTCAGGTTCATCCGGGGAGATGCCCTGAATGCTGATGCGCCCGCGTGTCGGGCGTAGAAGTCCCGTCATCAAGTTCATCAAAGTAGTCTTGCCTGCGCCGTTCGGCCCGACGAGGCTCGTGATGCCGGACTCAATTGAGAGGTTGACGCGATTGACGCCGAGAATCTCCCCGTAGAACTTGGAGACATCATCGAAGACGATCAGTTGTGAAGAGGCTTCGTTCATCAGCTCACCACCTCGTAGGCTCTGACCTTGCGGACGAGAAGCAGCAGGCAGAGCGCGAAAATGGCGAAGAGCATCAGCCACGCGCTCCAAACAGGCGGCTCAAAGAGGTCAACGAAGAGTTGTCTTCTAGGGCTGAAGTTCATACGGATTCGCCCAGTTTGCCGGACAAATGTTCCGAAGAGATTTCCCCAGACCGCTCCGATCAGCGCCCGCAAACTGATAATGTTTCCCCACCTGGTCAGGAAAATGTTGTTGATGATTTCGCCGAACGCCGACGGGATAAAGAAGACTCCGATCAGCGCAGCGCTGGCGGCCATTCTCCACTTGACCCAGGAGGAAATCGCCAGCGACATGAACGCAAGCAACAGAATCCAAATCCAGCTTCCAAGAAAAATCGCCCCGGCTATTCTGATGTTCTGCGTGAACCACGCCCAGCCTTCCAGATAAGATTGGAAGAAGAAAAGCAGTAAACCCGGAATCCACGTCATGAACGAAAGCAAGATCAAAAGCACGGACATCTTACCCAGCACATACTCTGCGCGTGAGAAGGGGCGACAGAGATAGAGCGGCAGCGCGTTGTTGGTCATATCGCGTGAGACGAGCGGCGGCCCGACCAGCAGCGTAATCAGGAAAGCAGACATGCCCTGATAGACGACGAAGTTTTGAAAGAACTCCGCATCAATCGGCACGATCCGTTTAACTGTCTCGTTAATGATCGCCAGCGCCTCTGCGTTGTGATGCAGGTAGATGAGGATCGAGCAGATCAACGGCCAGATGAAGCAGAAGACGAAGAAGCCTATAAAGAGCTTCGACTGAAAGATAGCCCGGTAAGAGTGGCGCGGCAGAATTAGAAAGCGCGACCAGCGCGGCGTCACCTCACCTGAGTATTGCTTGTACGTGTGTTCATAAACCGCCATTTGATTCTCCAAGTCTGGAGTCTGGAGTCTGGAGTCGTGAGTCTGCGAAGCCAAAGACTTGTGTTTTGTCTTTGACTCCAGACTTCAGACTCCAGACTCCAGACTGTTCTCTTGCTCCATCGCCTTGAGAAAAATATCTTCGAGCGAGTCGCGCTTAAAGTTCAGGCGGCGAATCTGCACCTGTTGCTCGGCTGCGAGCTTGTAAAGGTCGCGTATCTCGACCCCGTTTTGCAGGACGAGCTTGAGGCGTCTCTCGTTCGTCAGCGCGTACTCGCAGCCCATGCGCCCGATGGCTTCGACGAAGGCGTGTTGGTCGCCGCGCGTCTCCATCTCAAGAAACTTGCGATTGGCCTTGCGCTCCTCTTCCAGGTTGCAGTAGGTGGCGATGCGCCCATCTTTCAGGATCAGAATCTCCTCGCAACACTCTTCGACATCGCGCAGCAAGTGCGACGAAATCAAGACGTGCGCCTGGCGGCTATCGCGTATCTCGCGGATGAGGCGAATCATGCGTAGCCTGGTCGGTGGGTCAAGCCCGTTGGTCGGCTCGTCCAGAATAATTAACTTGGGGCCGTGAACGATGGCTTGCGCGAGTTTCGCTAGTTGCTTCATGCCGAGCGAGTAGGTTTCCAGTTTGCGATAACGCGCCTCGCCTAATCCGACGTAGAAGAGAGCTTCGTGCGCTCGCTCAAGCGCGGCATCCGGGGGCAAGCCCGAAAGCTCCGCCATCAGGCGAACGAAGTGAACGCAGGACATCTTGGAGATGAAGGAGTCGCGCTCCGGCATGTAGCCGATGAAGGCGCGTATCTCTTTCGCGCCCGCAGTGATGTCCTGGCCGAAGATGTGCGCCGTGCCGCTCGACGGGGGATGAAAGCCGAGCAGGGTGTGAATGAGCGTCGTCTTGCCCGCGCCGTTTGGCCCCAACAATCCGATAGCGCGCCCGCGCAACTCCGCGCTCAAATCTTTGAGGATAGTTTTCGCGCCGAACTGCACGCTCAGACCGTTCAGGTCAATAACAGGTTTCATATCAATCGAAGCTCAACTGCTATAGATGAAGCGAGCAGCAGTAAGGTTAATCAAAGAGATAAGCCAGGCGATGATTGACTTCATACGTTTTGCTTCCTCTCTTGCGCTCTGAAGGGTTCTACCTGGAGTCGCTCGCATACATCATCGCGTTTGTACTTGCGCTTTGAAACTTACCGGACGCTATCATCGCTCTTTCTCCTTTGTCGAATTATCCTGCCCTTTACCATGCAAGGCATTGAAGAGAACGTGCTGCATCTCAAACGAGTTTGGAAGTCCCATCAGACTCGCAGGACTCAGACCGAACGGCCCGCCTTCGCTGTCGGCGGCGAAGATGATGCGGTCGCCCTGCGCGTAGGCATAGGCGAGCGCCGGCGGAGCTTCCGCAGCCGACTTCAACGCTCTCTGCTGTTCCTCCGGCATATCCTTCGCGGCCCTTTGCATCTGCCCTGCGACGGGCGCGAGCAGCGGGGCGAGGTCGTGATAGAAGATCGCGGAGAAGTTGGCGTTGCCGTCTGCGGGCAAGGTCGAGGTGAAACGCTGCGAGCGCAGCAGCGTGTAGCCGGACTCATGATACTTGAGCGCGCGTTCGACGAGCGCGCGGCTCGGCGCGGCCACCAGGTAGCCGTCGGCGTAGGTGTAATGAACCTCCACGCCGTAGGCGGCAGACTTCAGCGCGTAGAAGGTTCGCCCGCCGCTTTCGCTGCGCTCCCACTGCAAGCCGCTTCTGCCTTCATGCTGTGCCCACTCGTTCAACTTCTCGACCATGCGCTCGAACGACTGCTGCAAGCGCGCCTGATCGTAAACCTCGAAGACCATCTTCCATGAAGGCGTCGGCAAGATGGGGCCATCAATGGCGAAAGCGAACTCCCCGCCGAGCGGCGCGGCAAAGTCATCGCGTAGTTTCAGACCGTAATCGGCCTCAAGCTGTTGGAGGTCCTGACGCATGCGCGGCGATGCCGTGTCCAGATAGCCGAGCAACTCGTCAACGAGCGATGCAGGCTCGCGGACGACGAAGGCTGCGACCATGTTTGCGTCAGGCGAGATGAAGTTCAGAGTCCCCATAGGGCCTGGCGCGGCGAGCCACGAAGCTATGCCCTGACGCTGCTCCTTGAAGGTCAGCATCGCGCGGCTGCTCGTCTTCCCTTCCACATCCTTCTGCTCAACGACGAAGAATTTGAGACTCATCAAACCAAGCTGCTTGTAAGTCTCCAGGTGCTTCGCTGCATCCGGCTCGTTGGAGTTGACGCGCACCAGCCGGTCAATAATCTTTTCCAGGTCGGCGGCAACGATCAGCCCCGCGCCTGCTTTGTAAGTTTCCGCGAGGCGCGCGTAGAAAGGAGTCTTCTTGAAACTATTCGCATCCGGCGCTTTCAATGTAGCCGCGAGTTGCTGCAACTGCTGTAGGCGCGGCGCGGCAGCTAAAATATCGCCATTGATCCAGACCAGGATTTCGCCTATCTGCTTCCCGGCGGCGGGCTGTTGCGTGGCGGTCAACGGATCGTCAATGATGCGTATCATCGGCGCGCCCTTCTCTGTGGCAGTGAAGGCAGCAATCTTCTGCTCAAGGAAAGGTCGGAAACCCTCCGCATCGCTCAACTCCGCCAGCACGAGCGGGTCTTCCGGCCCTGCTTCGCCCATCTTCGCGCTCGCCACCATTTCTGTCCCCAGATACTTACCGAACTGGTTAATCTCTTCAATGATCTGGTCAAGACCGGGGCCGCCACGCGGAGAGGGTCTATCCTGATGCCACCACTCGCGCAGCGCGGCGTTCTGTTGAATACGCTCCTGCATAATGCGATGCGATTCGACAATCGTTGCCGCCAGGTTCGGCAGCGCGGCATAAACGACCGTTCCGTCTGGCACCAAGTCAAGCAGGCGCGTCGAGTATCGAACGCCTGGGCGCGGAACCTTCTGATCGAGTTCCCTGCGCAGCGCAGTGAGTTCAACCATCAGTTTCGCGTAGCGATCCGCGTTGCGACTCCAACTAACTTCTTCCTGAATCGGAATCATCTCCAGACTCGTGCTGGTCGTCGTCTGGTCGCCCGGATGAAGAACTTTCTCGTCGCCCGCGTGATTGACGTGGACTTCGCCTTCGATGACGGAGACGCGCGATCCCTTCGTGCCGTTGTTGACGGAGAAGATTGTGCCCGTGACGGAGACGAGCGCATCGTCGGTCGCCACGTAGAGATGACCACCCTTCTGCTTCGCCGCTTCGACAATGACGTTGCCGCGATTCAGATGAATGGTTGTGCCGTCCGCGTTCTGGCTCAGAGAGAATTCGGAACGCTCCTTCATCTCAACGAGCGAGCCGTCAGCCAGCTTCACAACAGCATCAGCATCCTTAGCCGTGCGGATTCTCTCGCCTCGACTGATCTCTTCGCCGATGCCGATGGCGCGGCTTTCCGCGTCCGTAACTCTGTAGACCGCTCCGTTAGCGGCCTGCACTGTAGCGCGAGCGTCACCACCAATACGCCGGTACACGTTGAACGCGACCAGAGCAAGGCCGACGACTAATGTCGCAGCAATTGCCCATTTCCAGACGGGCATCTGCGTCGTCGTAGTCGTGCGCGCGAGTTTCTTATCAGGCTGGATTGCGCTGACGGATTGCGCGCCACCACTGCGCGCGAGCTTGAGCGCCCTGCGGCACGGAATGCACTCCTGCGTATGATCTTCAAGAAGCATCGCGCGTCCACCGGACAATTCTTTTCTCAAGTACGCAGGAATCAACGCCTGAAAGTCCGCGCAGCCTCGAATCTCATCCACAGACTTAATCTCAGGCTGCGCGTCTGCGGTCTCGGTTGAGAGACGCGCCCAGACGCGATCCGCTGCGCTCGTGACGACGGCCACGTCAATCTCTTCGCTGCGGATTCCGGCAGCAACACGGTCGAGGATTGAATCAAGTTCCTTACGATTACGCTTCATGATGTTTCTCCAGATAATAGCCAATCTCTTTGCGTAGGCGCGCGCGGGAGCGGTGCAACGTGACGCCGACGACCATCTGCGACGTACCCGTCATCTCGGCAATCTCGCTGTTCCCGTAGCCCTCGAAGTAGCGCAGCACAAACATCTCCGCGGCTGACGCTCCCAAACGCGCAACCGCGCGCTGTATGAGCTTGCGTAGCTCGCTGTCTGCATGTTGAGCTTCAGGGTTGAGAGAGGAATTTTCCGTCAGGTCTATTTCCAGGTCTTCGAGCGCGACCGATTTAGCCGTCGTGCGGCTACGCACTAGATCGAGCGAGGCATTGACGGCTGCGCGGTGCAGGTAGCTCGCGGGGCTTGGCGCAAGGTCAACGTGGTCGCGCTTCGCCAGCCGCAGGAAGACTGTTTGCAGCACATCTTCTGCGTCCTCGGCGCTACCCGTCACGCGATAAGCTGTGCGAAAGATAAGGTCGTTATGATCTTGAAAGAGCTTTTCCAGTTCCCTGGGCGGCTCCGGGAGTGGTTTGAGATGCGTCACGGCAGCTTGCACGAGTCCCTCCTTCAGGTTGTCTCCACTCATAAAACGCACCTCGCGGAAGTTTATTAACACCCCTAGACGAGAAAACAGGCAATTCGGCAGGAAACACGAGAATATCACCTTTTCAATCGAGGCAGGGTGTGGAATGGATTGCCGTAGGTCTGGCAGTGAAAGCGTTATTATCTAAACTTGGTTTGTTTTCCGTGATTATCTAAACTCGGTTCAGCTAACACCCGGATTTGGAGTATTATCTGAATTGAGTTTAGATAATCAGTAGTTAGGTGCTTCGAGTTGATTGAAGATATTATGGCTAAGTTTGCCCATAGCTGTTCCATAACAAAAGGAGACATAGTATGCCTTCATGGACTTGGGCTGATACGAATCAGGTTCAAGCAAACTGCAACCGTCGTATATGTGATATTAACTCTCGCTTATGTGATAGTAACCCTTGTTGGGTTCTTATTGTTACGGCGTCAAATTAAGCAAGTTGATTTATCTACACGCGGAGAAACGCATGGCTACTTGTATAACCACCAGCATTCAATAACACGATTCTTTATTGATAATCCAAATCTCCGCCCGTTTTTTTATGATAATAAGATAGTGGGTAGCACCGATTCAGAGTTCATGACTTTAAGAGCAGTTACGGAAATGGTTGCTGATTTTTCCGAGCACATATTTCTACAACTACCAAATTTACCAAGCGATATACGTGAAGGATGGGAATCTTACATGAAGCACCTTTATAAAAGTAGTCCAGCACTACGCCTTCACTTTAAAAATAAAGAGACTGGAGCTTGGTACAGTCAGGACTTTAAAGCAATGTTGTCGCAGCCACCAGTTTCTTACGTCGGAAGCCCTCGATTGACACATCCAGAACAAGCAACCGATTTCCAAAAGGAAGTTGTTGAGGAAAGTTCTGATGCCAGCTTATGACAGTAGTCTGTTTAATCCGCCCGCGCCGTTAGCGAGAGTAACCATCCGGCATCCTTCATCCGGGGCAACCGTGTCTGATGTACCGATGTTGCTTGATATAGGTGCTGATGTCGCAAGGAGGTTCGAGCAATGGGTAATAACAAACTCGGAACGGGCCATGAGGCGTCGCGTGCTGGACAAAGTGGTGGAACGTCGGCAGGCGCTCCCCGATGTCGTCGCAAGTTTCTGCGGTTCTTTCCCAAAGGATTCCAGGACGAGACATATATCGCATGGGAACGCGGCTACAAGTGGGAATCGCACGAGCGTTGGGAGGAGGCGCTTGGGCAGGCGGAGTTTCGCAGGCTCTTGCGCGCGCGTGAGTTCACAGAGATCGCCAGCCGCGCGGTGCGCGTAGAGCAGCGCAGCCGCCACAGCATGATCTTCTCCTTCGAGAAGATGGCGCTGCGCGATGCTGTGAAGTCAGAGGCAGGGGCGCGCTCATTCGCCGAGGGACTCTACGATTTCCTTCACGGCGCTGGCAGCATTGAGCGCAAGTTCGAGCGCTGGTGCGAGGTGGTCGCCGCGCTGCCGCGAAAACAGACGCGAGTTTTGACCTGGCCTCTCGTGACTGTCTTCGGCTTCATCGCACAACCGGAGACGCACATCTTTCTCAAACCGAACGTCTCACGCATCGCTGCCCGCGAATACGGCTTCGACTTTCAGTACAAGTCTCGCCCTTCATGGGAAACCTACGCGAACTTCCTTGAGTTTGCCGAAGCTATCAAGCGTGACCAGCGCGACCTGCGTCCCGCAGATATGATAGACATTCAATCATTCATGTGGGTTCAGGGTTCTGACGAATACTAGGAATGACTACAGACCCCGACGGCGCGCGGATTTATATTACCGCGCTGTGCGGTTAGCACTGCTCTCACGATTGACTAGCTGGTGAAGCGCCGCTACGTAGTCCCGCCGTTTGAGCTTGATCTTCGCTTCGGTGGTTTATAATCGGATTTGCGCTTGAGTCCGAGCGCCTGAACTTCGTCCGAGTCCTTACCGAACTGCGCGATGACTTGCTCTTTGACGCCAAGCATCAGGTTATGAAATTCCCACTCCTTGGCTACGGCGCTGTCGCGTGCGGACGTTGCAGCAGCCTGCGCCTGCGCTTCCGCGCTGCGTAAACTATGCAACTCCTCATGCGCGGCTTTGACGGCGTTGACCGTGTAAGTGGAATTGATCGGAGTGTAGCTTGGGATGGTTTGCAGCGCGGCGAATCCGCTCTCATCGGCTTCGATCTTACCGGGAGGCAAACGCTTGCCCTGGTTTCTTGCCATGCGAGAAATCTCCTCGTGAGAAAAGGGGTGGGAGAGCGCATTCTAAGCAAGAAGCCCCGGCTGCGCAAGCACTATTTCAATTGCGGATTTCGGATCGCGGATTTCAGAAGAAGAGCCTTCTTGCTTTCCAATCCGCAATCCGAAACCGGCACGCCCGCAATCCTATGGCGTTGGGCAGTTCTTCGCTGCTCTGTATCCGGCGGCTTCAGCTTCTTCCACGCTCTTGAATTTGACTTGATTCTTCTCGGAGACGCTGTTGTAGCCAGGACAGTTTGGACGATGATAAATCTTGCTGTTCTTGTTGCCGATGATCGCTCCTGCCGTTGTGCTGGCTGTTGCCCCGATAGGACTAGAGGGCGTGATGGTCTTCTCTGTTTGCGGCCTGATCTGAGGAGTTAATGCGACCGTTGCGGCCTTCGCCGATGAAACTTCGCTTTCAGGTGGGCAATTACCGGCACGCCTGTACCCGGCGGCTTCAGCTTCCTCTACACTCTTGAAGAAAACACGATTTTTCTCGGCCATGTCTCGGTATCCGGGACAATCCGGCCTGTGATACTTCTTGCTCTGCTTGTTTCCGATGACTGTGCCTTCAGGCGGCGGCGGCCCCCAACGCGCAACTTTTACTTCAACTCTGTAGTCTCCGGGAGGAGTCGGATTCGGGTCTTGCCACAGTCCAAGCTTCGCGGCTCGCGCCTCTTCTTCTGCCTTTGCGTATGTAACGCGATCTTTAGGCTCTTGTTCTTCCGCGTATTTCTTGAAGTGCCACGCCAGACCTGCCTTGACCTGCTCAATGTTCATGTCTTTGCCATCGAGCATGATGGTGCCGACGGTGCGCCGGTACTTATCTGTTTTAGTCCAGACAATAGTGACCTGCTTGCCCATGACCATGCGGGAGAGATTCGCCTGCGACTCTGAGCCGTACTTTTGCTTCAACTCAGGAGCGTCAATCCCTTGCAGGCGTATGTGAAACTTCTTGTTGTCCTTGTCCAACACGGTTACTGTGTCGCCGTCATGAACATTAATGATTTTTCCCTCTATGACTAGCTGAACATTGTTGGACGGCGCTTGCCCGGTAGCCGTTGTTGCCTGCGGCGCACTCTGAGATGCAGCCTGCTGCGCCGCGCCAGTCCAGGCGCACGTCAGCATCAGTATGAACAACAGAGCGGCCTTAATCTTTGGTTTCATAATCATCTCCTCACCTCTAGAACAGTTCCCTGCCGTCATGGAGCTTCCACCTAACGAACCACGCTAAAATCCAGAAGGAAGCTTCGAGTTTTTTATTGGAGGCTAGTTATCTTTCTTAGGAAACATTAGAGTTTCTTTAGGGAGAGTGTTTGTTTTGCAATGAAGACTCTTTTTCTCCGAGAGAGATAATAATGTTTCCTTTGGAGTCAGAGGTGTATCAAAGAAATTGGTTTGTGGCAAGAGCAGAAGGTTTTGAGTTTCTTTGAAGTGCTTTGCAGAAACCTTCGGAGACCGTCATTCAACCGTGCGGAGATCAGGCAGAAAAAGTCTGCTGCCATGAGTGCAGATAGCATATACAATTTAGTAAATTATCCATCTGGTGTACGTATAATCGGTAGTGAAATCGCTGCGAGGTGCGATCTGCCAGGGATGAGGGACGAAGGGGCAATTGATAACAATCCCGCGAGTGAGAGCCACAGTGTCTGTGTGCGGCTCGCCGACCCCTCCAGCCCTGAGAGCCTACAGCTCTTTCAACACCTGTGGGAGGAGTTAGGCCGGTTGTATGGTCACACCGGACCCTGCGAGTTCGTGCCCGCAGACGTAGAAGGTGACGGCACTGCTTTCGTTATCGCTCGCTTGGATGAGCAGCCGGTCGGGTGCGGGGCGATCCGGCCACTCGAACCGGGAGTGGCAGAGATCAAGCCAATGTTCATTGAACCTGCGGCGAGGAGGCGTGGAATCGGGCAGCGGATTCTGCTGGAGTTAGAGAAGGCGGCTGGCGTCTTAGAATATGTCGCTGTTCGTCTGGAGACGGGATTGAGGCAGCCCGAGGCTATCCGGCTCTATGAGAGGGCCGGATACAAGCGGATCGAGTGCTACGGAATGTATGCTGAAGACCCGCTGAGCATTTGTATGGAAAAGCGGCTCGATTAATCTACGGACAAACGTCCGGCATCTGTTTGACCGCATTCTTAAGTTGATACCAAAAAGAGATGACTAAGACGCTCATCTTCGGTTCTCCGCAACCGAGTGTTCAATACATAGAGAGGCGAGCGGCCTACGTGGTGATTACCAACAGCCAGGGCAAGGTCGCTATGGTCAGAAACGGGCAGAAGCACTTTCTGCCGGGTGGCGGCTCTGCCCCGTGCGAAGCGCCTGAAGAGACCGTTGTGCGTGAGGTGCATGAAGAATTAGCGCGAGGCGTGCGATTGATTCACAAGCTCGGCGAGGCCATTCAATATTTCTACTCCTCTACGGATGACCTGTATTACCGGATGGCGGCGACATTCTTCGCAGGCGAATTCACGGAACAGCGTGGAGGCACGGGTGAGCATGAACTCTTTTGGCTGCCCGTAAGTGAAGTGGAGCACGCATGCTTCCATGCATGCCATGCCTGGGCTGTTCGCCAAGCGTGACGCAGGTTCGTAAACCTTGAATGCCGGCTCTCTATTCCCTTGAGTTATAATCTCGTCCCATGAAAATCCAAATGAAAGATTTAGCGAAGAAAGTCATCAACTCTGGCGTTGATGGATTGTCGGAGCGAGAGCGGCGTGTGATTCAGCACGTGGCTGATCGTCTGCACATTAGCCGGAATACCAATCGTCAGTTTGACGAGAAGCTGACGTTCGGGCAGCGGCTCGCGGATAGGGTCGCAGTTTTCGGCGGCTCGTGGACGTTCATTCTGATCTTCGGCGCAACTCTGCTGACGTGGGTTGTGCTCAACTCATATATCCTTGCGAGGCGCGGCGCGACGTTTGATCCTTACCCGTATATTCTGCTCAATCTGTTTCTCTCAATGATTGCCGCCCTGCAAGCGCCGGTCATTATGATGTCGCAAAATCGTCAGGCAGCGAAAGACAGGCTGGACGCAGCTCACGACTATGAAGTTAATTTGAAAGCGGAAGTGGAGATTCTTGGCTTACATGAAAAGCTGGACTCCTTGCGTGAACAACAGTGGACTGAGTTGATTGTCATGCAGCAGGAGCAAATCAGATTGTTGACCCGGCTTTTGGACGAAGCAAAGAAGGAGTGAGGGATGAATAAAAAGAAAGGACGGAGACCGACCAATTCTACTTCCCTTATCCTTTCTCGTTCTCATGCCTTAGTCAATCACGACGACTTCCGATTAGACAGCCGTGATGAACAACAGTAAGCTCATCGAGGCTGATCTATCAAACAATTCATCCACCAACAACTCGGAGCTACGGCCCGTCGAAGGCGAAGACTATTATCTGGAGAACGGTTTCTATGTCTTCAAGGCCAGCTTTCTGCGGCGGCGCGGGTATTGCCTCAGAGATGTGCCGCACAGTTGGCACGTCTGCGGCGCATGGATGACGAGGCGAGCTGGCTTTCCAACGAAGCTTAATGTTGCACTGAGATGCCCCACCTGGCCGCCCGCCCGCTTCCCGCTCTTCTCCCGCAAGCCCTTCGTCCTCTTGCGCGGGTCTGTGGAAGGCGGCAAAGAAGAGTTCCGCGAGTTCTTCAACAGGTGCGGCAGAAGCGCTTCCTGTGCGACTCGGTGAAGCGGCTGCAAGAGTTTCCAGTCGGCCTCTCTGATTTCGTAAACCATAACTTGAGCCTTGGCCTATAACGCCTGAATTAACCGGGCGTGACGAACTACCGATACACGCAGGTCTCGCGAATGAAAGCAATTCTATTCGCGCTCCGGTTGTATGAGTTGTTCGGCGGCTGGCGGCGTTGTTACGCAAATGGTCGCGGAGGCGGCAAGTCTGCTAAGTTCGATGCGTGACCAACAAACCAAAGCGCCAGTACCGCATCCGCAATTTTGCGGGCGCGCCCGTCCGTACAACTCAAAAGCGTAAAGGCTACGACCGCGGAACCGCCACCAACCGAAGCCCATAGCCGTTGAAAGGACGGTCGGGGTCATTCCCTCCGCGGTAGGCGGAGCGGAGCAAATCGCCAACGACGTACCATGAACCACCGCGCACCCCTCGATACTTCTGCTCTCCTCCATCTAACCATGCTGACCCGTCCGTTGGCGCACCATTATAGTTGTCATGGAAGTAATCCATCACCCACTCCTCCGCGTTGCCATGCATGTCGTACAAGCCCCATGCGTTCGGCTGCTTCTTACCCACCGGATGTGGTTTATCGTTCGAGTTATCGTGGTACCACGCCATTGAGTTCAGATCGCCCGCATAATCTCCCGTTGTCCCGGCTCGACATGCATACTCCCACTCAGCTTCACTCGGCAACCGATACGTGTAGCCGTCGTTCGCCGCGTTCAACTTCTTGATGAACTCCTGCGTGTCATTCCACATCACAACATCCACAGGACAGTCTTCACCGCAGTCTTGAACAGATGAAGGGTTGCTGCCCATCACCTTCTGCCACTGCGCTTGCGTCACTTCATAGCGTCCCATGTAGAAGCCGCGCGCCAACGTCACTTGATGAATGGGCAGCTCGCTCGATGAGCCTTTGTCCGATCCCATTTTGAAACTGCCAGCCGGGACAAACGCGAACTCCATCCCGCTGCTGTTCTTCACGACTGTTCCCGGACTTGGCTCTGGCTTCGCTCCCGCTCCGCTGCTTGATCCGTTCGACGTGTTACTGTTCGCGCTGTTTTTACTGCAACCGCCTAGCGCAATTAACCCGCCGAGCAACACCAGCCCAATTGCTAAACCAATCCATAATCCGCTCCGATGCTTCGCCTGCTCCTGGTTGTTGATCTCTTCCGGCATCTTTGTCACTCCTTTGTAGCGGCCTCGCCCTCTTCAACCGGCGGGTAATGGTTAAGGGTTCAAATCAAAGGAAAGCGCATAATCAGGGGCAGCCGAAGATTTCCTCGCTCACGCTCGAACGATAAACTTCGGAGTTATATCTGCCGCCGCCCGCGTAGTCTTGCTTGATTCGAGCGGAGACGACGCGGCAGTAAGGGTGATCGTCGTTCGGGTCGCGAAAGTAAACGCGCACGGTCTTGTAGCGATAGCTCGGCAGTATACCGTCGTTGTCTTTCTGGATGTTCCACCCGGCGGTGTCCGTCCCGACGCGGAAAATCTTGAGCGTCGAAGGATTTTTAAGACTGCCCATCAACAGCCTTTCACCGACAGGATCACGAAATTGATAGCTCGCCGCCGAAGGTTTGTAGCTTGGAATCTTCTTGGCGGCGATGGCTGCCAGCTTGTCCCACTCCGCGTCGAACTCGGCACGCGAGGCGGGATTTTTCAACCACTGTTTAGCCCACTCTTCACGCGCCCGCGGCGACACGGCGCGCAGCAACTCGTCGCTCGAATCGCCCGCGCTGACGAGATACAGGTATTCTCCGGGGGCGTACCTTTCGGCTTCGCCCTGCGCCTTTTTGATGTCGGAGAGAAAAACGGCGAGACGAAAATCCGGCTTCTCATCTTCCACGCCAACCGCGCACTTCAGATACTCGGCACGCTGGGCGACGATCTCCGCGACGATTGCCGGGTTGGATAGATATTCCAGAAAAGTGTTCGGCGCGACGCCGCCGAGTTTGCTCTTCAACAGACCGTCAAGTTCCGCCAACTTCGGCTGCTCGGCTTGCAGAGTTCGCTCTGCATCCTTCGCGTCATCGAAATGGCGCGCCCCGAAAGCGTTGTAACCTTCGACAGTCACTTTATCTGAATCCAGCTTGTGCTTTTTGCCATAGCACGGCAGGTAAGGCGTCACGTTGCTTTTATAGTCGAACATGATTTCTGTGAACGCCCGATAGTCGAAATATGGATAAACGGAATTGGCACTGTACCACTGAGTATCATTCGGCGAACTTAGCTTGGCGACTTTGTATGCCGCGCCGGATTTAGAGACGATTCTGACCATCTCAACATCCTTGAAACGGTCAACGGCAATCCCCTGATCGCCCACATTCAGATTAGCGTTGTAATCGGTCGGCGCGTTGGGATTGGTTTGAACGTCTTCCGGCGCGCCGGTGGAATTTTCGCCAGAGGCTCTGGCGTCGGTTGTATTCGGCGTTGTTCGCTCCGGTTGACTCGTATCCGGCTTGTTCGGACGTTTCGGTTTGGAGATAGTGACGCCGCCGATGCGGATTTGGGCTGAAATTTGGTGCGACGCGCAGAGCAGAACGGCGACGAGCAGACAAAAATTGATAACCGTTTGTTTCGTCAAACTCAAAGTGAACATGATGTTTTCCTTTTCTCGTGCCTGCGGAATTTTGTACCGACCATTCAAGCAAAAGTGACTTCAGAATTTATCGGCTCACTTTGATGAGACATTTCGGTAAAAACATTTCATCACGTGGCAGGGCAACTGAGGCGTCAGCACGGACTATTCATCCTTCGACACATCATCGGTAAAGCCCTGAAAACTGAAGAAGCGGTCAGTCCTAGGCTGGCTGTGAGGAGTTGTTGCTTTGGTCAGCGTTTCCCGTCGAGGTTCGCCCACTCGCCGGATTGGATGAAGTTAGCCCAGTAAAATGGATGAAGTTTCGGGTTGCGCTTGAGCATGTCGAGTTGCACTTGGCGCAGTGCCGCGCCTCGTCCCAAGCCCTGTCTGAGATTCTTGTAGTAGCTCGTCATCAGCGTGCGCGTCGAATAATCGCTCGCGGGCCAGAGACTCATCACCAGCGATTCCGCCCCGGCTAAGACGAAGGCGCGGCGCAGACCATAAACGCCTTCGCCGTTTCGCACTTCACCCAACCCCGTGTCGCACGCCGAAAGCACGACCAACTTCGTGCCCCACAAATTCAAGCCCGACGCTTCGAGCGCCGTCAGGATGCCGTCGTCGGTCGCCGCGCCGCCGCGACGATTCGCGCCCGCCAACGCCAGCCCCGAACGCAGCAGAGGATTGTCGCTCCCGGCAGCCGCTTCCACTCCGCGCGTCGTCGCTGCTCGCGCATTGCCGTCGGCGACAGTCTGCGGAGTTTGGAGGAAGAAGCCGTGCGTGGCGATGTGGAGGATGCGCGGCGCGACCGTCTTCTTAAGCGCGGATTTCGTCGCGCCCTCTCCGGTCAAAAGGTTCGCGTCGGGAAAGAGCCTCCGTATCGCGTCCGCCTCCTGCGCCGTGCCGCCGAGGGGCGCGAAATAAAGTTCCGACACAGAGCGCGCGTCAGTAATGCTCCTGCGCCTCGCATTCGGCTCAGTCCATTTCGTGGCTGCCTTCGCTTTCTCCTCCGTCGCGGATTCGCTGAACGCGGGATTGGCGATCAGGAGGGGAACGCTTCTGCTTTCTCGCGCCACCTTCATACGCAGCAGGTCGCGCCCGCTCGTGAGATAAGTGAAGCCGTAGCGTTCGACTAAATAACGATTCTGCTCATCAACTAGAGCTTGAAACGGAAGCAGGTTCAACTCGCCGTCGGGCGAGATGAGTAGTTGAGTCGCATTGCCCGTCAAGGCGCGCAAGGGTCGCATTAACTTCTCGTCCAACGCACGCGCAAGCTCACGCACATCGCGCCTCTGCGGATCAGTGAGCGCCCGGCGCAATGCGTTAACTGCGCCGTCAATCATCCGAGCCTCGCCCAACTCCTTCCATTGAATCTCGCCCTGGCGACGCAGCACGTAGGCGACGTAGCTAGGTTCGCCGTAAGCCTTCCCGTTGTCCGGCGCTTTCGGGTCGAACGGGCGATAGACGGCGAACTCGACGAGCGCAGTATCTTCTGGAATCAACGCCTGCACTGCCGCGAGCGTGACGGGCTGCGTGTGCTGGTAAAAGCCCGCGCTCCGGTCGCTGATCTCAACTTCGAGATTTTCCCTTTGATCCTCCAGCCGTTTGATCTGCTCCTGGTACTCGGCGGGCGTCGTCTTCTGCGGAGGGCCATCAAGGATGAGCTTCGCGAGTTTCGCGGTGGCATCGTTTAACTGGTCGAGCAGTTTCTGATCTTCGGGACTCGAACGCTGGCGCAGCGTTGACAGGCTCGCAGACACCGCATCCTGCACGCGCCCCTTGCTTCGCAAGATGCTTAACATCGCAAGATCACGCGCCGCCCTGTCATGCGGCGCGAGCGAGACGTGCAGCGAGACATTGCGCGACAGGCGTGAAGAGAGTTCTGTGAGCAAGGCGAGTTTCTCGCGCTCGGAGCCGACGGCGAGATTCAAGGCGACAGAGCGCTCCTCCAACTCGCTCGCCTGCGTTTGCAGCTTCGCCGCATCGGACAAACGCCCTCGCGCCTCGGCGCACCGAGCGAGTCCGAACAGCGTGTCCTGAACAGCCGGATGGCTCATCGCCGCCTTTCGCTCGTGGACTGCGAGGGCGCGCTCGTACAAGCTCTCGCCCTTCTCGTATTCGCCCGTGGTGCAGTAAGTGTCGGCGAGGTCGTTGAGGTACGGGGTGACGCCCGTGTGCTCTTGTCCGAGTCCCTTCTCGGCGAGAGTGAGCGCGTGCTGAAACATCGCCAACGCCTTCGTGTAATCTCCCGCGTCGTAGGCCACGCGCCCTAAATGCGTGTACGAGGCGGCGATGTGAAAGTTATCCGGCCCCAGAAGTGTCTCCCAGAGAGCGCGCGAGCGGTCGAAGAATGTTTCGGCGTTCGGATAATCGCCCCTTGCGTAGTAAACGCTTCCGAGGTCGTTCAGCAGAGTGGCGACAACCGGGTTCTCCGTCTGCCCTATCTTCTCGAAGACGGCGAGCGACCTCCGATACATCTCTTCCGCCTTGAGTTCGTCGCCCATCTCCCGATAAAAGCCTCCGAGTCCCGTTAGCGCGCGCGCCACGCGCAGGTGATCCGGCCCTAAAGCCTTCTCCATGATCCGCAGGGCGCGAAGTTTCAGCGGTTCGGCGCTCGCGTAGTCGCCCGTGCTCTCGTAGGCACTCGCCAGAGTGCCGAGCGTCTCGGCGACGAGCAGATCGTCCGGCCCCAACACCCTTTCGCGTATCTCAAGCGCGCGTCGTAGCGGCACACGCGCTTCCGCAAACCGCGCTTCGCCCCTGAGTCGCGTATACTCTAGGAAAAATTTTCGCGCCTGATGTAAAGCGCGGTCGTTCTCAGTCGCCGCTCGCAGTTCCGCGAGACGGATTTCATATCTGCCCGTTGCTTTCGCCCGCGTGTAAACTTCGAGTCGTAAATCGCCGGAGGTTTCCGCCACCCATCCCATGACCAGGACCTCTTGATCGTTTCCGAACGGCACATACGGTTGAGTCTTCTCGCCTCCCGGCGATTGCATCAAGACGCCCACGTCCGTGCCACGTGGCCTGATCTCCACTTTCAAATACTGACCTTCCAAGACCGGAATCCGATAAAGGTGCCTCTGCCCGCCTGCGATCTTGCGCTCGACAGTTTTGCCCGCCTCAAGCGCGATGATCTCCTGCGCGCTGTCGGTCGTCGCGTTTGCCTGTGACGCTGACGTTTGAATGAGAGGCGTATGAGAAGTTGTTGCCCGCATGTCTGTGCCGCGTGCGGCTTGCGGCGAGAGCAGGAGAGACAAAAGGAGAGAAAGCCGCAAGCCCCTGCGAGCCGGACGGCTGAGTCGTCGAATGCGACCGATGATCTGTCTGTGCATCAACCTACCTTTGTCGGCGTGCCGGAAGGAAGCAGCGTGAACGTCTGGATGGTAGGCTATTATTTCAAAACTCGGAAGGGATAATCATCAATTATCTCGGCTGCGCCGCCGGTGACGCGCAGCACGTAACGGGTCTGCGGCTTGAGCAGGCGGGCACGAAAACTGAGATTGAGCACTTGACTGCCGACGCCCGTGTGCGCCTTGAGTTGGCTGCTACGCCAGAGAGTCTGACCGCCCGTCTCATCGAGTAAGGCGACGCGGTAAGTCGAAAACTCATTCGGTTCGAGGTTCAAACGCACGGCGACGTAAGCGGTCTGAGCCGGAATTGAGATGGTCTGCGTCTGGCCCGCGCCGCGCATCTGCGGCGCGAGCACGAAGGAAGCAATACTGCTCGCGCCCGGCGGCGACTGTCGTTGACTTGTCGCTCGTTGTTGTTCGGCGGCGCGCGGCTGTTCGGCTGTGCGTTGCTGCTCGCGTTGCGTTTGCTCTTGCGCGAGACGTTCACGCTCAGAGCGCGTGCGTTCTTCGGCACTCTGCGCCGGAACGGTCGGCTGGCTTTCCGGCTCCTTTTGCGATTCCGGCTCGCTTTGACCAAGCGCGTTGCGCGGCGTCTGTATCTGCGCCGTCTGTTGACGCGGACGCACGTGCTCGAACATCAACCAACCGCCCGCAATGAGCAAAGCCGACGCCGCGACAGCCGCGCCCCATTGCCACGCCGGACGCGAAGCATTCAAGCCGCGCCGAGCGGAGAACCATCTCTGACCTTTTCGCTGCGGCGCAACTTCCGCCGCAGTTTCCGTCTGCGCCCTCGACGCTTGCGTCGCCGGACTTTTCACAGCCTGCGCTTGAAATGCTTGTGCGAATGCGACCTTCTCGCGCCGGAGCGGTGAAGCCAGATAGTAGCTTTTGAATTGAGCGAGTGCCGCTTCGGTCAACTCATCTTGCACGTAAGCATCAACCAAATCCTGCTCGACAACCTGTAACGCTTCCGCAACTTCGTCGTCCGTCAAACTCAGTTCGTCCAGCCGCTCGGTCTCCGTTTCAGAGAGAGCGCCGAGCAGATATTGTTTCAGGTTTTGATCGTCGTACAACTGTTTACTCATCGCGGATCACGGCGAGACAAAGTTCTTCTCAAATCTATAAGACGATCAGGGCAAAGTGTTTCACCCCGCGCCGACGCACTGCCGGACGCAGGCTTCGAGTTTATCGCGGATGCGGCAGGCGCGAACGCTCAAGGCATTCATCGTAATGCCTAACTCTTTAGCCAACGCGCGCCGGTGCTCGATTTTCACGCGCTCCTTGCCAACATAATATCGGGTGATGATCTCGTGGCTCAGAGACTCTAACTTATTCAGGCATTGCTCAAGACAGTTCAACCTTTGCTCTTTCATCTTTCGTTCATCATCCGCCCCGGACGCGGCGAGGTCATCGGCGTGCGGTTGTTGTCGCAACTCATTACTCAGCGCGCCATCTTTCTGCGTCTCGCGCAGATGCTCCATGAAGACGAAGCGTGCGACGATGTAACAGTAGCGCGCCGGAGCGTCGCTTTCGATCACGCTTTCTTCCTCCAACCTGCGCGCTACGCGGTTCAATGTCTCGTCGGCGAGTTCATCGGGGGTCGGACAATTCTTGCGGTCGAAGTACGATGCCAGACGCCGACGCATCTCCAGATATTTCTGCCCATCGGAATCCGCGCCCTGATCCAGCCAGTCGAGGAGTCGTTGAAAAGCAGGCGGAGTAAGCGCCCAGTCTTTCTTCGACTCCACCTTTGGTGCTGAGACCTCACTCATTCTTTAGTCACCCTGTAACCTTGCCTAATTATCGCGCGTGCGCCGCATAAGCCTCCTGCTGTTTGATTGCAACCGATAAGCTCAATAAAGGGTCAGGCTTAAGACGTGCGGATGCTGACATGAACTTCGCGCCCATGTCCGCCGCTTCCAACTTCAAACTTTAACCCAAAAGTACGCTCTCAGCTATCTAACGTAACGCTTACGTTTTTTCTCCTACAAGTGGCACAAGCGGTATCGCCATAGTCCATGTAATGTTAATCTGCTGCGTGATCTCGTCTCTTCAACGAAGACGAGTCCGGCGCAGTAAAATCTGGTCCCGATTCCACAAACGGCTCTTCAAGGCGATGCACCGAAGAGCAAACCTATCCCAAAGCCGACGCCGCGCTCCTTAATCACTCGTCTCCAGCAGTTTCATGGCATCGCCCCGGAGAAGTTCTATTGGCACTTGAAAGAGTGCGAGTATAGATTCAACTTGAGAAAGAACAAGGTGTATGCTGAGTTGTTGAAGCTGTTGCGAAAATATCCGCTTTAACTACTCTAGCCCCTTGCATAATATGCATTTCATTTCTAATAATGATCACAAATGAGGTATCACAATCGCTTACGTCGATAGTAGACATTTATTACTAAACAAATGTTGCGTGTCCCTATCCAAAGGAGTCTAACGAATGATGCGTCGCGTTCTCTTGCTCTTTACCCTCTTGCTGCTCTCTGTCGTTTCACTTGTCGCTCAGAAACGCGCGTTCTCGATTGAAGACCTCTACCGGGTCAAGAACATCTCTGACTTGCACGTTTCGCCCGACGGAAAGACACTCATCTTCAATCTCTCAACCTCCGACCTCGCCCGCGCAAAACGCAACAGCCATGTCTGGGCGATGGATGTTGACGGGCGAAACCCGCGCCAGTGGACTGTGAGCGACAAGAGCGAGTTTTCGCCTCTGTTCTCGCCTGACGGTAAACAGATTCTCTTCATCAGCTCGAAAGATGGCGGCGCGAATCTCTACCTGATGAACGCTGGCGGCGGCGAGTGGCACAAGCTGACAAATATTTCAACGGGAGTCTCCGACCCGCTCTTTTCACCCGACGGCAAGTGGGTAGCTTTCTCGTCAGACGTTTACCCTGAGTGCGGCGGCGATGATGCCTGTAACAAGAAGGTCTCGGAGCGCTGGCAATCGGGTCCTCTGAAAGCTCACATAGCCGATAGCCTTCTCTATCGCCACTGGACGGACTGGAAGGATGGAACGCGCACGCACACCTTTATCGTCAACGTGGCGACAGGCGAAACGAGAGATGTCACGCCAGGCAATTTCGATGCGCCGACTTTCCAGCTTGGCGGGCCGCTGCAATATGCCTTCTCGCCTGACGGCACGGAGTTCGTTTATGTCTCCAACCACGACCATGTTCCCGCGACTTCCACCAACAACGATCTCTGGCTCATCTCGCTCAATGAGACAAACCCGCAGCCGCGCAACATCACTTCCGCGAATCCGGCTTACGACGGCAGCCCCAAGTATTCGCCCGATGGAAAGTACATCGCCTACCGCATGCAGAAGCAGCCCGCTTACGAGTCGGACCTCTTCCGCATAGCTCTCTATGAGCGCGCGACGGGTAAGTCAACCGTCCTGACGGAATCCTTCCGCAACTGGATTGACGAGTTCGAGTGGTCTGAGGATTCTAAAGCTATCTACTTCACAGGCCCGGTCGAAGGGCAGAATCCGATCTATCGCGTAGACATCAACTCCCAGGCAATCACACAGGTACTCACAGACAAGACTATTGACGCATCCGAGCTTGACCCTGGCGAAAGACATTTGTTCTACATCAAGCGCTCGGTAGGCGAGCCTAACGAGATTTACAGCGCAGAGATGTCTGGCGGAAAGGCCACAGCTTCAAAGAGGCTCTCGCATTTCAACGATGCCCTGGTGAACGACGTTGACATTCGCCCGGCGGAATCAATTTGGGTCACAGGCTCAGGTGGCGCGAAGATACAAGTCTTCATCGTTAAGCCACACGATTTCGATCCGACGCGCAAGTATCCTTTGATCTTGAACGTTCACGGCGGGCCGCAGTCGCAGTGGGCCGACGCCTTTCGCGGCGACTGGCAGGTTTATCCGGGCGCGGGCTACGTCGTCGCCTTTCCGAACCCGCACGGCTCGACCGGCTTCGGGCAGGATTTCACTTCTGAGATTTCGGGCGATTGGGGCGGGCGCGTTTATGAAGACGTGATGAAGGTGACGGACGCGCTCGAAAAGCTGCCTTACGTTGATCGCACGAGAATGGGAGCGATGGGTTGGTCTTATGGCGGCTACATGATGATGTGGCTCGAAGGCCACACGGATCGGTTCAAGGCGATTGCCTCCATGATGGGCATCTACGATCTGCGCTCCTTTTACGGCGCAACCGAAGAACTCTGGTTTCCCGAATGGGACTTGAAGGGCACGCCTTTGAACTCTCAGCTTTATGAGAAGTGGTCGCCTTCAAATTACACGAAGAATTTCAAGACGCCGACGCTCGTCATCTCAGGCGAGCGCGATTACCGCGTGCCGTACACGCAGTCGCTAAATTTCTTCACAGACCTGCAAAAGATGAATGTCCCTTCAAGGCTCATCATCTATTCCAACGCGGGACACTGGCCGAGTTGGTACGAGATGGCGCTCTACTACACAGCGCACCTCGAATGGTTTCACAAATACCTCGGCGGCGATGCTCCGCCCTGGACGAGCGAGCAGTTCCAACGCAACGCAGTCTTTGATCGCACGAGCGGCCAGCGTTCAGCCGAAGCAACTGATTTGGGCACTACATCTTCAAAACCTGCCAGCGCGGGTAAGCAGGAGAACCAGCCCAAGAATCAACAGGGCAAGCCGGACGCGAAACCGAAAACACCGTGAAAGAAGGGATGAGGGCGGAGGGATGAATGAAAAGAAAGACCGAAGACCAACAAGGTTCTTCTTCATCCCTCCGCCCTCATCCCTTCTTTTGCCCCCTTCGACCGCGCTTTAACGCTGGCCCAAGCCGCCGTCTAACTGCTTCAGACAGTTTTTGCTTCTCTTCATCCTGCGAGGTGTTTTCGGAGGAATTAAGCTCAAGCGCGCCCGCGCGTCTGGAAGAGTCCACAGGTTGCTCGGCTAACAACGAGCGAAGCAAAACTGATCGCTCCTTCCTGTCAGCGTGCAAAGTGAAGGGCGAACACTCTCGGCATTGAGGCATGATGCGTATGCCGATTCCCTTCACCCTGCGCCTTGTGAACAGTGTCCCCTCGGTAATTTGTGCCCCGCACGTGGCGCACAGCAGCGAGCGCAGAGCACGATAGACTTGAGTGTCCCCGCCCTCATCCAGAGAAGCACGACCGACAATTTCACTGATCGCTTTTTCCATGATTCGGTCGGGATAGCATATCACTCCGAGCTTGTCAGTTGAATGGTTTCGACTATTAACCGGTTGAGCTAGCGACGGCTGGATCTTAAAGAGTTCTATCTTCCTCGCTCTATCGGCTCGAAGGTGCGTGTGGTGTTCTCTGTGACGCTTGGGACGGGTTCAATCCGTGTAGGCGGAAGCTGCGCCGGACGATGCTCGTTGGCGACTGTTTTATTACGCTTCGCAGGCCGCTCGGTCTGCTGCGAGCCGCCGATTATATGCGACCAATGGCGCAGAAAGAGGGAGACGACTCCGAGAAGCATTCCGAGGCTTCCGAGAACAATCCAGGCCAGCATCGCGCCGTTAATATCTCTTCTCGCAAGTGCATTCACACCGCTGAAGATAATGCCCAAGCCGAAAATGACCATTATCGCCATCGCCCAGATGGGGCCGCTCGTACTGACAACTCGCACAGGTTGCTCCGAGACGTTAGTCGTCTGGCTCAAGTTAGCCCCGCAGCGATTGCAGTAGTTTAATTCCATTGTCACTTCGGTCCCGCAAGATGGACAATACATAGCGCCTCCAGACAGACAACCCGCCGCGCAGAAAAGACACGGACTTGAGATTTGAATCCAACTTCAATACGAGGCATTGCCGCCGCAAGTTCTCTTGAAATCGCCGGACTAACCTCTGGACATGGCGCGGTATCTCCCGTTGCCTCTCATTAGGGAGCATCGTTTTCGATAACGGGTGGTGCGCCCATCAGCGTGGTAATAACCGTCGCGCGGTTAGGAGGTGTCGGTTGAGGAGACAGGATACTTTGAGCCAGCAGCAGGCGCATCAGGGTTCGTATCTCGTCGCGCTGAAACTTGTCTATCAGAGCTTTGGTGCGATCAAAGTCGGCGCGTGCCAGCGCATTTATATCGCCGACGTATTGTTGCAGGAAATCATTTGAAGCAGCGTTAAAGAGCTGCGAAATCGGACCGAGCATGATCTCGTCGTCTCTGACAAGCTCCTCGACGAAGAATCCGCCGAGAACTGTCGCCGCCCCTAGCAACTCATTGAGTTGATCCACGATGGGTTCGAGAATCATTAGGCTGCGCGCGGGATCGAGTTGGGCGTAAACGCGAGCGACCATTAACTGCGCGCCGAGTTGGTTAATATTTTTGGCGCGCTGGTTAATCATCCCGCGCGCCTCTTCGAGCAACTGGAGCGCGACTTTCTTTTCACCCCTTGCCGCTGCGCCGCTCGCAAGTTGCGTGAGCAACATGACGCGCTCCTCGTTTGTGCGAAGTGCGGCGAGCATCTTTCGTGTTTGCTCAATCTTGCCCTGCTCGGCAGCAGCGGCAGCCGAGAGTTGGTCTATCTGGGCCAGCATTTGTTTGCGTTGAGCAGGGTCTGGAACTTTTTCATTGATGAGCTGGCGTGCGCGCTCCGCATCTCCCTGCTCCATCATTTTCGCCGCAGCGCGCTCGTACAGCGCATCACGCATTTCCTGTGGAGCTTTGGGCGCGGCGGAAAGCAATTCGTCCGCGCTGCCTTTCTCAAACAACGCGCGGTACTTGCCCCATTCAGCCATCCCCACATCGTCAACTTCCGTATCTTCGTCGCCGGTTTTTTGCTGAACCTTCTGGCGAAGCTGCCCCGCGCGTGCCGGAGCGTATTTTTCAACCGCTGGCATAATTGATTGCAGCGTAGAGAGCATCTCCGCATTTTGACCGGGCGAGCGCAACGCTTCTGCCGCGACCATCTCGGCCAACTCACGCAGGGCCGATTGCTCCAATAAAGGCGGCGTATCCTTGACGGCGTTCTTAGCGTCTGCTTCAGGCGTCTCTGTTGCTATTTGCAGCAGATTGAGTGCGACGTATCTAGCTTCCCTGCTCGAATCGAGTTTCTCTGTGCGGAGTTTGGTCATGACATCGCTCGCAAGCTGCGCCGCAACTTCAGGGTCTTTCGCACGAATCGCTGAGACGAGATTCGGTAACTGGTAAGTCAACCCTTTTGAGAGACCCTCCTCGGCAATCTCAGCCGCTAGTTTCGGATCGCTTGAGGCAACCTGCGTCGCTAGAATCTGGTCCGTCTGAAGATCAGAATTATCCCCTGCCCCTCTTGCATTACCCGAAGGCATGCGCGTGGCGTGCAACAACTCTCGCGCCATCCGCGCATCACGCTGCGCCAGCATCTGCAACATCTCTGAGCGCAACTGCCTGGGGCCTTCAAACATCTTCGGCGCTTCCGCCGGGTCGTCCGCTGTCTGATCTTTCAGCAGATCAATCAGACCCGCCATCGCGTCCCTGAAGAGGATGCGCGCGCGCGCCTCGTCATACTTCCAGAGAACGAAGGCCACCGACGCCCTGATGCGAACGCGATTCTCCGTGTGTTTGAAAGAGTCCGCATCTTTAACCACATCATCAAGCAGGTTGAGAGCCTTTCGCTCAAGCTCCTTTTGAGCTTTGCGTTGCTCGTCGGTCTGTGGCGTTGCGGTCGGTGTCTGCGTGAAGACCGATGAGGAGATTGCAAGCAGGAGAATCAGAGAGCGAACCCAATACTTTGAAATCATATCAACCTCTTGAGGAAAGGACGTTCCATCGCGGCTCAGGAACGAATGATAGCCGATTGGATAGAAACGCGGAAGGCTGAACGAGGAATGATGTACTCAGAAGTAAAAGACAAGCGTCTTTCAGTTCATCATTCATCATTTCGGCTTCATCGTTTCTCCAGTATTGAATGAATCCCGACTCGCTGTTAGCATCTATGAAAACTATCGAACAGAAAGGGCGGATTAACAGATGGCTGTCAAGAAATCTTCAACCGGAGCACTCCCTCCCAAGGCGAGCGAAGAAGAACCAACCAAGGCGCAACTTCAGCGTCAGATGGAAGAGGCGCGCGAGGACATCTCGCAAACTGTTGCCGAGATCAAAGAAACTGTGACGGAAAGTTATGAGTCGGTGAAAGAGACTGTTTCGGAGACGCTTGACTGGCGCGAGCAGTTTCGCAAGCACTCTGTGTCGTGGAGCCTGGGCGCGCTCGCCATTGGCTACGTCGTCGGCTCAAGCATTGCGTCCTCGCTCACGGATACCTCGACGAAGCGGAAGGGGCGTAGAGATGAAGGGCTGTTCGCGGAGATTTATGCAATCGGAGAGACGATTTCCGATGAACTCTCCGGCGTCGCGCAGACGGTTCTCCTGCCCGCGTTAGCCAGGAAGATCAAAAACACGTTCGGCATAGACCTCTCAGACAAACTACTGGCAGCGCGATCTGCGAACCGCCCGGCTCGTTCCAGCAAGAAAGCGACGAAGAAAAGTTCAGCGAAAAAGGCTGGCAGCAAGAAAAGCGGCGCGAAGAAGAGCGCGTCCGGCAAACGCGCTGCGAAGAAGGGCAGCACGAACTAAGCTCTCCTTCGTATCAGGAAAGCTATAAAACCAAAGTGCCCGCACGCAGCGTATTATTAGCGCAAGGCGGCGAATGTGTCCCTTTGTAAGGATTTCGGCGTTTGCGCGACTAATAAATTGAACGACGCGGTTTTGCTCAGTGTTGAAGTGAGCGAGGCACTCTATGGTTGTAAAAAAACCTGGCGACATCAAGAGCAGTGAAATCACGGACAAGAAGGTTTATCTTGCCCGTCGCACTTTCATGCGCGGTGCGGCGCTTGTGGCGACGACCGCCGCAACCGGCCTTCTCTACCGCAAGCTCAATGCTCCGCCACCGCCCAGAGTTGAAGGTGAAAAGATCGCGGACGTAGTTAAGCCCGCGCCCGAAGCCGCCGCTTCAGGCTTCACCGTCAACGAAAAGTTGACCCCGATTGAAGACATCACCAACTACAATAATTTTTACGAATTCACGACCGACAAAGAGGATGTGGCGAGCGTCTCTAAAGGTTTTGTGACGCGCCCCTGGACGGTCGCGGTTGAAGGTCTTGTCAACAAGCCAAAGGTTTTTGACCTGGACGATCTCCTGAAAATCGCTCCGGCGGAAGAACGCATCTATCGCCTGCGCTGCGTCGAGGGCTGGTCAATGGTTATTCCCTGGGTGGGTTTCCCGCTCAGCAAGCTGCTGGACGCAGTTGAGCCAAACTCATCGGCGCGCTTCGTCGCCTTCGAGACGCTCTATGATCCGAAGCGCATGCCCGAACAGAACGGCGGCACGCTCGACTGGCCTTACGTCGAAGGCTTACGAATGGACGAAGCGATGCACCCGCTGACGATTCTTGCGAGCGGGCTTTACGGCGAACAATTGCCGCCGCAGGACGGCGCGCCGATTCGTCTCGTCGTTCCGTGGAAATACGGGTTCAAGAACATCAAGAGCATCGTCAAGATTCGCCTCGTCAACTCGCAACCGAAGACCACCTGGAATCTGTACGCGCCCAAAGAATACGGCTTCTACTCAAACGTCAACCCGAACGTTGACCACCCACGCTGGAGTCAGGCTACGGAAACTCGCATCGGAGAGTACGGCAAGCGCAAGACCCTGATGTTCAACGGCTACACCGAACAGGTCGGGCAGTTGTACGCGGGCATGGATTTGAAAGTTAATTTCTAATCGAGGCTTTGAAGAGTTGAAAGAGATTAAGTTTTACAAAATCGTCATCTTCATCAACAGCCTCGTGCCGTTTGTCCTGATGGTGTGGGACTGGTATCACGGGCAACTCGGCGCAAACCCCGTAGAGTTTCTGACGCGCACCACAGGCATGCTGACGCTGGTCTTCCTGCTCGTCTCGCTCGCGGTCACGCCGCTGAGAAAGATTACGAGCGTGCAGTGGCTGATACAGTTTCGGCGCATGCTCGGCCTCTACGCCTTCTTCTACGGCTTCCTGCACCTCATGACCTACATCTGGTTCGACCGCTCCTTCAACCTCAAGAGCACCGTCGCAGACATCTACGCGCGCCCCTTCATCGCCATCGGCATGTTCAGCTTCTTCCTGCTCGTGCCGCTTGCGATTACCTCAACGAAGGGATGGATCAAGCGGCTCGGCGGGAAACGTTGGGCGCGACTGCACAAGCTCGTTTATGTCGCAGCCATCGGCGGCGCGATTCACTTTTGGATGCTGGTCAAGTCGGACACAAGGCTGCCGATTAGATTTGCCTTCGTGCTCGCTCTATTGCTCGGCTCCCGGCTGGTGATTACACACCTGAAACAGAAGACCCCGGCGAGGACGCTGCTTCCACCGACATGAGAAGCTGAAAAATAAACGCAAGGCGATTGCAAGAAGAGCGCAATCAAAGAAGCGGGCGAAGGGTGTATCGTATGCCCAATTCGTAACCCTTCTTCATTCTTGAACGGATGAAGGAAGAAAACGCCGGATTTGGGGGAATCCGGCGTTTTCTTTTTTCTGCGACCTCTAAAAGATGTCAAGACGTGGTGCTTTTTAATTCAGCGTACCTGCTGGAATTCGTTTTTCATGTGTTCGCCCGCAACTCCGTCGAGCAGGACACGATCACTCGGCAGCAGTGTCTTAACGCGATAAGTTCTCTCCGAGGCATCGAGTCCGGGCTTGAGTTCGGCGCGGAAGGTCACGAGCATTCCGGGACGCGCCCAACGGTTCCCGCTGGCAGTCCCCTTGCTCTTCACTCTTTTTCGCACGAAGAACGCAGTGCCAAGTGTTCCTGCGGCAACCGCAATGCTGCTCAACAGACGCTTCGTTTCCTTTTTCATCTCCTGCCGTTTCCCCTCTGACAATCCCTTGATCTTCATTTTGAGAAAGTTTCCTTGCCTGCTCGTCTTTAATCTTTGAAACCTATGATGAGCGGCGAGTGAGATTGGATGTCGAATCTCCTTTTGAATTAACCGTACAACGGCTCGCCATCGAAGATTATTTCCCAGCCGTTTTGCTTGCTCGTCGCCAGGCTACGGTTGAACCACTTGAGGGCTGCCGCCGTGTCATCGTAAGTCTGAGCAGCGGGCATGGGCTGGCGCGGGTCAACGCGGACGATGATTGCCTCCTCAGCCGATTGCTTAAGTCCTAAGAGCGCGACCATCTCATTTTTTACCAGTATGACGGTACGCACTTCTACGTCCTCGTCCATCTCATCATCCATCTCGTCGCCATCGCTCATCTCTATCTCATCCAGGTCAGCATCGTCGCTGATGATGTCGTCAAAGAAGTCTTCTTGGTTATCCATCTTTTCTTTCCGTTTCTTGAGTATTTGCCGATTCTAAAATCTCAGTCGAAACTGTCGCAAGTTTAATCCATCAGGCACGGCCCGCGACTTCGCCCGTTTGCGTATTGACACGCACAACCTCACCTTCCTTGATGAAGAGAGGCACGCGCACATTGAGACCTGTTTCCAGTATCGCCTGTTTGGATGCGCCTCCGGCAGCCGTGTCGCCGCGCATCCCCGGCTCTGTTGACGTGACAGCCAGTTCGACATACTGCGGCAGTTGCAGAGAGACGGGCGCGCCGTTGTATTTCAAGACCTGTAGTGACACGCCTTCCTTCAAATAGCCCCGGTCATCGCCGATCTGTTCATCTTCAAAAGCAAACTGCTCATACGTGCCCTCGTCCATAAAGTGAAACCCGCCGCCGTCGGAGTAAAGGAAAGAGGCCGAGGATAATTGTACGTCAGGCTCTGCAAATTTCTCGCTCGATTTGAAACTCTTTTCCAGCACCGCGCCGGTCAACAGGTGTCTGAGCCTGGTGCGTACCATCGTCGCGGCCCCGCGCGCAGTCGGCGAAGCGTAAAAGACATCCACGACCGTGTAGGGCTGACCGTCAACGGTAATCAGCAGCTTGCGTTTCAGTTCGTTTGCTCCGATGAGCGCCATAAATCTGTCCCCTTATTTGAAAAGCAGAAGCCAGGAGTCAGAATCCAGAATTCAGAATAAAAGAAAATCTGTTAATGCGGTTCGCAGCCTTATCATTCTGGCTCCTGACTCCTGGCTTCTGGATTCTGCTTTTATCCTCATTTCTTCTTTTTCGGTGCTTCGCCCGGCGGGGTAATTTTTAAGTTGCCCCTGTCGTCTCTGTATAAAACGTACTTGGCATCTTTAATCTGCCCGTCGTCGCCCTGTACTCTGACCGTGAAGGTTTTATTATCACCCTGCCCTTCGACGCGAAGCGGGAGATAACCTTTCAGGTCCTGACTACGATAAGCTGTGTAATGTTCCTGCCTGTACTTGTCATATCCCAGGACATAGACCCGGTCGAAGTCAGGTTCATCCAATGCTCGCGGCTCGTCGGAGCTTCCCCTTTCCAGGATAACCCAGCTACCCGGCTTCACTTCTTTGGCCGCGTCTTTATCCTTCGGCGTGGCCGCGCTCGCCGCGTTCGGGTCATCATCCAGCCTTCGCCACGCGACAAACTCACGTCCGGTCCGGTAAAAGATGATGTCGCTCGGAACAGTTAGCTCGACCTGCTTAGCGTACACCCACCCGGCAGGCGCTGGCGAAACCGAAGGCGGGAGCCTCACCTTGTACCAGAGTTCGTTAGTTTCCTCCGGCTCTTTGGCGGCGTCCTCATCCTTCTTCTTCCCTGAATTCTGCTGCACGCTCCCGGCCTTCGGCGCATCATCGCTCTCCGTCGTCTCAGTCTCCTTCGGCTTAGGCACACGCTTCCACCCGACAATCTCAAACCTCGAACCGCTTTCGAGCTTCATCATGATGTTGTCTTTGGCGTTGCGATCCGGTGTCAGACGCAGGTTGGAGCTTGCTCGAAGCTGCCCGCTCGCTTGTGGAGGAATATCTTTATCTTCAGCGCCTAGCTTACGCGCTTTATCCAGCACGTCCTGCGGCATGACGTTGCGCGCTTCGATCCAGCCTTCCGTGTTCTGCAAGTCGTGAGCGCGCACCATCAGCCACTTCTCGCCGTTCTCCGCAGCATCTGAATCCAGAATATCAACCACGTCGCCGCGATTGACTTCAACCAGATCAGCAGCGACCACAGCGATTGAGCTGCGCACCTGCGCGCGGCGCGAAATCACCACGCCCGTCTCGCCGCCCTTCTCAGCTAACGTACTGCACCCGGCCACCCCAAACGCCAGGGCGCAAATAAAAAGTATCTTCAAGTAGTTCATCTTTCCGAGATAATTCACGTCAATCAAGCTCACTATAGATTATTTAACTCCGCGATGCCCGCTCACTCCATACTCTTTTTCATTGTAACCGAATTTGCGCAACAAATCGCGTTGCGCCCCGCTCAAGGAAGCGTTGACAGAGATGTGCGTTCGCACTCCGCCCGGCTCAATCTGAAGTCCGAAGGGCACAATCGCCGCTGCAAGATCAACCGCACTCGCGCGCTCAATGTAGCGGCGTGTAAACTCCTGCATGCCGCCCGCGCCATTCAAAACAGCAAGCACTGCGGCGTTGCCGTCCTTTCTTGATTCCGGCGCATGATAGAGGCGAAACAGTTCCCTGTACACATCATCCAACGAGCGTTTGCCTCTTGTTTGTTGTCTGAGCGTCAGGTCGTAAAGAAATGCGACCAGCATTCCCTTGTTGTAAACGAGCGTCGGCGAAACAGTCCAACGCTGCTCTGAGGCATCAAGCAACGACGCCTTATCGCGTTCGTTCACAGACTTGTAAGCATCGAAGGCGCGCCCCAAGGCATTCAAGTAATCCTGAAACGTTAGAAGGTTCAAACGCATGCCTGCGCGCAACGCCTGGTAGAGCGTGAAGCCCTCGTAGAACCAATCGTAATTGCCATCGAGCGCGAGTCCGTTTGGAATCCAGAGGTGAAACAACTCGTGCGCCAGCGGGAAGCTGAGTTGCGATAACGCGGCAGTCTTCGACGGCAACTTTCCCGAAAGAAGCATCACAGTTTGCCCGCGCGTCTCCGCGCTCCAATGATCCGCCGCTGCCGCTTGAGGGAACGGAGCAAGCATAAGCATCGCAGACTCGCTCGCCGCGCCGCCGAACGTCTCCGTGTGATCTTTCAAAATGTCTGCGGCCATGCCCGCCACGTCTTCATCAGAGAACGCCCATTCGCCCGAAGTCACAAACCTGAACTCCACAGAGCCGACCCTCTCACGCTTCTCGCGCAATTTTTGCCCCACGAAGAAGACCGCTTTCTCTGCGTCTGCCACTTCAAACCGGCCATCTGCGACCTTGTTGCTGCTCGAAGCAATCATCCAGTTCTGAGGCAAGTTAAACTGCGCGACCGCGCCGGTAGTTGTCGCTCCCTTCTCATTCGCCACCATTGGCAACAGGTCGCCGAGCATCAGGAATCCGCGCTCATCCGTGAGCCAGGAAACGTGTGCTGCGTCCGTCTCGAAGGCGGGCGCGTCCAGCCTTACTTCGTAACTGAACCGTGTAGCCGCGCTCGCCGCCTCATACTCTCCGGGCGCGAGCTTTCGCACGACGACGCCTGCGCCGCTCGCATCCATCAAACTTAAATTCTCAATCCTCTCGCCCAGGTTCATCACATTGGCGTAGATGTTCCGAAAAGACCAGGCGCGTGCGCCGTTGGAGCGTTCGCCCTCAATCTTCACGCGCGCCGGAGAAGCAAGCGAGACGACGCTGATGCGAACATTCAATGTTTCGGCACGCGCCGCAGCAACGCCGAATAACGCCCACACGAAAGCTAGCAGGGCGAGGCTGAAACGGCGCACGCCTCCTCCGCTTGTCTCTTGTTCTCGATTGCTCAATTGATTTTTGCAACGCGCCTGGCGAAGGATCATGCGATTCTTTTATTTCTGCGAGTAAAACAACGGCACGATGGATTGAGCATCGGTTTGACACTGCCGCGCGCGGTGTTTATAGTTTACGCTTGCATCGGACTGTAACATAACGCTCAATATCGTGACCAGCAAGACCAGATCAGCTTTACGCACCAAGCATGCGCCTCTCGCGCGCCTGCTGGCATTCGTGCTGCTTGCCCTCGTCACCTATTCGGCGACCGCCGAATCCACGCACAAACACGGTAACATTTCGTTAGACCGTCCGAGTCAATCGGCTCCGGCATTCGAGGCATCGAGCGACGCCGAGTCTTCTCTCAAAGATTCGAGGACCTTCGGCGACTGCTTAATCTGCCAGCTACACCAGCATCTATCCGTCACACTCTTCAGTTCTCTGCCACAGGTGATCGCGCCGCCGGTTCAAACGGCGCATACGCCTGCGGTTGAGCTTACTTATCTCTCGCAATCGGACACGCCTCGACGCGGGCGTGCGCCGCCTCTCGCCTCTCTGTTTTAATCCGCAATCAAAAGTCCGCGCCTTCAGACTTTCAGTCCCGGCGTGGCTTCTGGCGAACCAAAGGGTTTCGCTTCGGTGCTTGTTTTCATCCGTTTTCCGCCTCGCAAATTCCGCGCAGGCATTACGGGTCGAAGCAGGCAGCATTTCGGTTTTGCAGATTTTCAGAGAGGTAATCTAAGTGATGTTACGAAAAATATTCTCGACCGCAGTTCTCCTTCTTGCGGCAACGCTCTTCGCGTTTTCTCCCACAGCAGCACAAACTCGTATCGGCACTGTTCAAGGCACGGTCAAAGATCCGAACGGCGCTCTCGTCTCCGGCGCAAATGTCACCATCACCCAATCCGTGACGGGTTACAAGCAAACCGCGCAGACAGACGATCAAGGCGATTTCAAGCTCGTCAACGTTCCCTTTAATACTTACACCGTCCACGCCGAAGCAAGCGGCTTTCAAGGAGTAGACCAACCGGTTGATCTTGAAAGCAACGTCCCGGCCAACGTGGACTTAACGCTGGCGGTGGCTGGCACGGCTGAGTCTGTGACGGTGACGACAAACTCTGCCGAGATTGAGCCTGACAGAACCTCATCCGACACAGACATCAGCCAGACGGTGCTGGAGCGTCCCGTCGGCGCTTCACCTTCGCGCGGCATCGAAAATATTGTCGCTTCAACTCCAGGCTTCGTCACAGATGATAACGGGCGCATGCACCCGCGCGGCTCTGAGTCGCAGGTTCAGTATGTTATTGACGGCGTTCCCGTCACAGACAATCTCTCGGCCATCTTTTCGACGAGCTTGGATACACGAACCCTGCGCACCGTAGAGGTTTTGACGGGCGGTATTCCGGCAGAGTTTGGCGACAAGCTGGCGGGTGTAATCAACGTCAACACGCGCTCCGGCCTCGAAACGCCGACGCAAGGTGGGCTGACTTTCTCAGGCGGGAGTTTCTCAACGGGCGAAGTCGGCGCGGATTTTTCCACGCACACAAAGAAGTTCGGTTTCCTGTCTAATCTTTCAGCAACCACGTCGCAGCGTTATCTCGATCCGCCGACGATAGACAACTTCCATAACTTCGGGCGCACCGGCAAAGGTTTCTTTCGCCTCGATTATCAGTTCAGCGAAAAAGATAACCTGCATGGCACGTTCACCTTTGGCGGCTCAAACTTCCAGGTTCCTAACCGTCTTGAGCAGGAGATAGCCGGGCAGGATGTGCGCGAGCGCCTGCGCGACAACTCGCAGAACATCACCTACCAGCACATCTTCTCGCCCAAAGCAGTCAGCCAGGTTTCGTTTTTTAATCGCCACGGCACGGCGAAACTAACGAGCAATCCGCTCGCCACACCTGTTGTAGCTTTCCAGGATCGCACGCTGCAAAACTACGGCGGCCTTGCCTCGCTCGCCCTGACGCGCGGCACACACAACATCAAGATCGGCACACAAGTGACGATCACGCCCCTGCATGAGAATTTCAGCTTTTATCCGACACGACCTTTCGACAATATTGTTGACGAGAACGGCACAGTCTTCCCGAACCCGATCAACAGCTTCACCGCCGCCAACCCGTTCAACTTCGTAGGTCGCAAGACCGGACGCACCTTGAGCGCCTACGCTCAGGATCGCTTCCCGCTCTTCAAGAATTTCACGCTCGACGTTGGCCTGCGCTATGACAACTACAAACTCATCATCAAAGAAGATGCCTTCAGCCCACGCATCGGCATAACCTACTTTATCCCGCGCACGCAGACGACCCTGCGCGCTTCATACAATCGCCTCTTCCAGCCGCCTCCGGCTGAGAATTTGTTGCTCGCAAGTTCTGCCCAGGCTGCCGCGATCTCACCTGTCGCCGTGCTACAAGGCACGACTGTTGTGCAGCCCATCTTGCCCGACAAGGAAAACTCCTTCGAGGTCGGCGCGCAACAGGGACTCTCGCGTTTCTTCCGTCTCAATTTGACGGTCTATCAAAAACGCATCGAGAACTTCTCCGACAAAGATCAATTCTTTGAAACCGGCGTGATCTTTCCCATCGCCATCTCATCGGGTCGCGTGACCGGTGAAGAGCTACGCCTCGAATCTACTGACATACACGGCTTCCGCACATTTGTATCGTATGCCAATGCGCGTGCCTACGGTGTCACTCCGATTAATGGCGGCTTGTTTCTGGGAGAAGACACACAGAGTCTCAGCGTATCTGGTTTGAAGTTCCCTAATGACCACGATCAACGCAACGAGTTGCAGTTCCAGGTCAGCTACAACCATCCGAAGGGCTTCTATGCCATCTTCAATGGCCGGTATGATTCGGGCGTTCCGACAGATGTCCAGCCGGGCACAACGCTGGCGGACTTCACCGCACAGGGTTTCGACCCGCGCCTCTACAACGAGATAGATTTTCAGCGCAGCCGTGTCCGCCCGCGCACGCTTCTTAATTTCACTATCGGCGCAGACCTTCTGCAACGCGAGCGCGCATCGCTCAATGTTCAGTTCGACGTTCAGAACCTGACCAACGAGCTGTTTCTCTATAACTTTGAGTCCGTCTTCAGCGGCACACACGTCGGCTTCCCACACCTCTTCAGCGGGCGCGTCGCCGTCCGCTTCAAGTGAGACAAGTCTGGAGTCTGGAGTCTGGAGTCAAAGATAAAAAGTTCTTTGGCTTTTGACTCCAGACTTTTTCGGAACTTGGCTGGCCCGCCTAGCGTTATTCTTTTCGAGTTGAAAAGATGCGCCGGAGCGGGTTTGCCGTTTACGTTGACAGTCTCGACAGTGCGCGACTAGAATGAGGCTTGTTCGACTCGCCATTTATTGCTGGAGATCAACCCTTACCAAGAGACGCTTGAGGAAGCGACTGTGAGCCTGGTCAAAATCATCGTCATCACGCTCGTCCTGCTGTTGAGCATACTCTTCTTCTGGCGCTTCCTGTTTTAGCCCGCACATGATGCTGTCTTATCTAGCGCCCGACCGAAGCAATTTTCCACGCTGCCATTCATCCCGCTCCAGCTTCGTTATTCTTCTTTTCATTCCCTTTCTTTTCTACGCTTCATCCATCAGCGTCTTCGCGCAAACGGACGAACTAACGGACGATGTTGTGCGCGTTCGGACAGACCTTGTGACCGTTCCGGCCTTTGTTAGGGACACTAAGGGCCGCCGCATCAGTGGGCTGACGCAATCCGATTTCACAGTGTACGACAACAAGCAGACCGTCACGCTCTCGTATTTTGCCGCCGGAACTGAGCATGTCGCGCTCGCTTTCGCTCTGGACACATCAGGCAGCATCCGCGAAGTCATCTCGCAGCAACGCGAGGCCGCGCTCGCGCTCTTCTCCCGCTTCGGACACGGCTCGCGCGTCGCCGTTCTTCATTTTGGAGAAAAGGCTGCGCTGACTGTTCCGTTCACAACAGACGCAAGCGTAGCGCAGTCGGCATTCGGCGTTCATACATCGCCAAACCAGCACACTGCGATCTTCGATGCCGCTGCCGCTGCTGTTCATGCTTTTATAACGCCCGGAAGCAACCTGGCCGAGCGACGCATCTTGATCTTAATCAGCGACGGACTCGACACTGCAAGCACCGTCCGCGCTGCTGAGGTTATCAACGAGGCACGCTCTAGCGCAGTCTCCATTTACGTTATCCATCTTCCGCTCTTCACGCCGCGCGATGGGCAGCTTATCCCGCGCCCTGCGTCCAAAGGATTTCGTGAGCTTGCGGAGAAAACAGGCGGTCGCTATTTCATGGTTGGTGACGCGAAGTCCGCGCTCAACCCGCAGGCCGTGCCCGACCTCGCGCCCGTCTTCCAGGCCATCGAAGAAGATTTACAGGGACAGTACGTCCTCGGCTTCTACCCGGATGATGCCGCGCGTCAAACTTCGCTGCACAGAATCGAAATCAACTTAACCCAGCGCAACGCACGCAAGCTCCACGTTCAACCGTTGCGCGAAGAATACAACTTAAAGCAGTGACGAGTGACAAGTGACGAGTGATAAGCTAAAACCTTGTTCTTGCTCGTCACTCGTCACTCGTCACTTGTCACTATTCTTATGACTGAAGGACTCCGAAAAATCCGTCGCGCGCTCGTGAGCGTGTCTGACAAAACGGGAATTGTCGAATTCGCGCGCGAGTTGCGCCGCTTTGATGTCGAGTTAATCAGCACGGGCGGGACGGCCAAAACGTTGCGCGATGCCGGAATCGAAGTGCGCGACATTTCAGATGTCACGGGCTTTCCAGAGATGATGGATGGCCGCGTCAAGACTCTTCATCCACGCATACACGGCGGCTTGCTTGCCCTGCGCGATAACGCCGAGCATGTGGAATCCATGCGCGAGCACGGCATCGAGCCGATTGATATGGTCGTCGTCAATCTCTATCCGTTCGAGCAAACGGTTGCGCGTGAAGGCGTGACGCTTGAAGAAGCCGTCGAACAGATAGACATCGGCGGTCCTGCGATGATTCGCTCGGCTGCGAAAAATTTTAAGGATGTGGCTGTCGTCGTCGAGTCTACGCTATACCCTATGCTCATAAATGAAATGCGACAGAATGAAGGAGCGATTTCTCTTACAGTCCGTGCCTTTTTGGTTCAGCACGCCTTTCAACGCACCGCCGCTTATGATGCAGCGATCTTTAACTATCTTAATTATACCCTCGCCGCGAAGGAACACCCCGAAGAAGGTCGCCCAAAATTCACGATGGTAGAATTATTCAAGGATAAAAGACCTCCCGGTAAAACACCCGCGATTGATTCTTTGCTATTCGAGCGAGGCACTATCAGTCTCAGCAAGAAGCTCTCCCTGCGCTATGGGGAGAATCCCCACCAGGCCGCAGCGCTTTACGACACTGCAACGCCCGGTGGCGTCGCTAATGCCGAAGTCCTCTCCGGCAAGGAGATGTCTTTCAACAACTACGTTGACGCAGACGCCGCGTGGCAACTCGTCTGCGATTTCGATGAGACGGCCTGCGCGATTATCAAGCACATGAATCCGGCTGGCGTTGGCACGGGCGCGACTTTAGAAGAGGCTTACCGGCGCTCTCTCGCAACCGATCCCGTCTCAGCGTTCGGCGGCATCGTCGCTTTTAATCGAAAGGTTGATGAAGCGGCGGCGCGAGCCGTCATGGAGATTTTCACGGAGGTCGTCATCGCGCCCGATTACGGCGAGGCTGCTCTAGAAGCTCTACGCGCGAAGAAGAATTTGCGCGTGCTGCGTGCGGGAGAGCCGCAACGCATCGAAGGCTTGGAATATAAAACTATCACTGGCGGGATGCTCGTCCAGACGCGCGATACGCACCGTCTCACGCTCGACCACTTGAAAGTCGTGACCCGCCGCGCGCCGACGGAAGAAGAGGTTCGCGCCCTGCTTTTCGCCTGGACGGTCTGCAAGCACACCAAGTCGAACGCCATCGTTTACGCGCGCGAAGGCCAGGTGGTCGGAGTCGGCGCAGGCCAGATGTCCAGAGTTGACTCGGTTAAGATCGGAGCAACACGCTCGCAACTTCCCCTGGAAGGCTCTGTCCTTGCTTCGGACGCTTTCTTTCCCTTCCGCGACGGCGTTGATGAAGCCGCGCGTCACGGCATCACAGCCATCATTCAACCCGGAGGCTCCGTCCGCGACCAGGAAGTAATTGACGCCGCCAACGAGCACAACCTGGCGATGGTCTTCACGGGCGTGCGACATTTTAAGCATTGATGCCTCGTGAATCGTGAATAGAGAATAGAGAATAGAGAAAGCCGGTTTTGTCTATTTACGATTTACGATTCACGATTCACAATACTATACTTGCGTCACGAGCAGCCTCTAAGTTATGTCTTCCCCGCAGGCGCTCATGGGACGAACTTTCAAAGAAGGAAACTTGAGATATGCCAGAGAATGAATCCGCCCCCGCCGAGAATAATACAGAGTCCATTCGCTGCCGTTACTGCGGCCAGCGCAATCAGACGCGAGACAATGGCGGCGGCAGCACAGTCAAATGCGGGCGTTGCCGTTTGCCGCTATCGGACGAGCCGCACAAAAAATTCGCCAACCTGAACAAGCACGACTACATTCATCCGGCGGACAGCCGCGCTCTCGCCACACTGCGCGCGATTCCGGGCATTGATACGGCATTGAAGAAACTGCTCGCGGTCACGGGCGAATCCGCCATCCGCGTTATCTTCACTGCCAGCGCCGTCAAGGTAACGCCGCAACAGTGCCCTGACCTGCACGCCAAGCTACAGATCGCTTGCACCACGCTCGGCGTTGACATGCCCGAACTCTTCGTCCAGCAATCACCTATCGTCAATGCCTTCACAGGCGGCGTCGAACGTCCCGTCATCGTCCTTCATTCGTCCCTGATCGAGCGCCTGACTGATGAAGAGGTGCTGGCTGTCGTCGCGCACGAAGTCGGCCACATACACGCGGAGCACGTATTGTATCTCACGGCTGCGCGCCTGCTTGAGCTTATAGCCAACGCCGCGCTTGCTGCCACAGCGATTGCGAAAATCGCGCTTGAGCTGCTTTCGATGACGATGCGCTCGGCGCTGCTCGCGTGGGCGCGGCGCGCGGAACTTTCATGCGACCGCGCGGCGCTGCTCGTCACGCAAGACCCGCACGTCATCGGTCGGACGATGATGAAACTGGCAGGCGGCACATACGCCTCGAAAGTTGACTATGAACAGTTCCTGGCGCAGGGGCGCGACTTCCAGAAGAACTATGACGAGAAGGCCCTTGATCGTTTCTGGGCCGACATCATTTCATCCGGCATGTCGCATCCCTTCCCCGTCTGGCGTGTCTCGGAAATTTTGAAGTGGGTTGAGAGCGGCGAGTACAAAGCCTTGATGACCGGTGAGCCGCAGATTGCGGCAGCATAGCTCGTAAATCGTGAATCGTAAATCGTGAATAGACGAACCACTCTTCTCTATTTACGATTCACGATTCACGATTCACGACTCACGAGGACTCCCCATGCTTGAAAACAAATTCGGCATCATCTTCGGTGTCGCCAACAAGCGTTCAATCGCCTGGGCAACGGCGCAGGCTTTGTCCGAGGCGGGCGCGCGTCTGGCTTTCACGTACCAGGGCGAGCGCCTGAAAGAGAACGTCGAAGGTCTGACAGAAGGTATGGCTGGCACGCTTATCTTGCCGTGCGATGTGACGAAGCCGGAGGAGATTGATGAAACCTTCAAGCGCGTCGGCGAAGAGTTTGGGCGGCTGGACTTTCTAATTCATAGCGTTGCTTACGCTCCGAAGGAGGAACTGGAAGGCGCGTTTGTTGATACCTCCCGCGACGGCTTCCTACTCGCGCTCGAAGTGAGCGCATATTCGCTCGCCTCGCTCTCTCGCGCCGCCGTGCCGCTTATGGCAGACGGCGGCAGCATCGTCTCGATGACCTATTACGGCGCGGAGAAGGTTGTGCCGAACTACAACGTGATGGGTGTGGCGAAGGCCGCGCTCGAAGCCTGCACCAGGTATCTCGCGGCTGATCTGGGCAAGCGCAACATCCGCGTCAACGCGATCAGCGCAGGCCCGCTCAACACGCTTTCGGCGCGCGGAGTCGCCAACCTGGGCACGATGCTCAAACACCACGCGGAGCGCGCGCCGCTCGGAAGAAATGTCGAGGCGCGAGAGGTCGGCAACTGCGCGCTCTTTCTTTGTAGCCCACTCTCGTCCGGCATCACCGGCGAGGTCATCCACGTTGACTGCGGCTACAACATCATGGCAGTTTAAAAAGTCTGGAGTCTGGAGTCTGGAGTCGAGAGTCAAAGTCAGAAAAGAAATTTGCTTTTGACCTTGGACTCCAGACTCCAGACTCCAAAATTTATTTATGGCTGAAAACAAAGACGAGAACACTCCGGCTCCGCACGTCACGCAGGACGAGCAGCTACTTGAGACGCCGAGGTATGATGAGTTTACTCATACAGACACCTGGCGTGTCTTCCGCATCATGGGCGAATTCGTCGAAGGCTTCGACGATCTGGCAACCATCACGCGCGGCGTCTCGATCTTCGGCTCTGCGCGCACACCGCCCGATCATCCACAGTATAAAGCGGCGCGGGAGACCGCCGCGTTGCTGGCGCGCGCTGGCTACGCTGTCATCACAGGCGGCGGCCCCGGCATTATGACAGCGGCCAATCAAGGCGCATTTGAAGCGGGCGGCCTCTCCATCGGCTGTAACATAGAGCTGCCCTTCGAGCAGAAGCCCAATCCTTACCTGACGCGCTCGCTCACGTTCAAATACTTCTTTGTGCGTAAGACCATGTTCGTCAAATACAGCTTGGCCTTCATCATCTTTCCCGGAGGCTTCGGCACGCTCGATGAGCTATTTGAATCGCTCACGCTTATTCAAACGCGCAAGATAAAAAACTTTCCGGTTATCCTCTTCGGCTCCGCTTACTGGAAAGGAATGGTGGAATGGATCAGGGAGTTAATGCTGACGGAAGGAAAAATTGCTGAAGCCGATCTGCGGATGCTCAACCTCACAGACTCTCCAGAGGAAGTTGTCGAGATTGTCGTCAGGAGTCAAGACTCGCTTCGCAAGATGGATAAAACTTTGTCTGATGAATACGAGCTGCGCGAATAAAGGAATCAATCACTCTCAGTCGAGCTATCCGGGTTGATACCGGTCGCCGCTTGAGTTGTGTCTTTGCTTTGAGGAATAACGCTGGCTGTCAGCCATTCGAGGTATGGAGCGGAGACGGCAGTGATGGGTAAGGCAATGATTTCGGGTGTCTCGTAGCTGTGCAGCGAGCGCACCATCGCTTCAAGGGCCGCGAAATTTGACTGTGTGGTCTTGGCTAAGAGCAGGATTTCAGCCGCGCGTTCGACATTTCCCTTCCAATGATAGACCGACTCAATCTCCGGCAGAATCTGAACGCAGGCCGCGAGCCGCGCAACTACCAGAATATCCGCCAGCCGCGCAGCCTCTTCACGGCTTCCAGCAGTCATCAAGACAACAATTGCATCTGCGGACATTGATAGAAGGGATGAGGGCGGAGGGATGAAGTAAGAAAAGCGCCTGTCTTTAATTCATCCCTCCGCCCTCATCCCTCATCCCTTTCCTCTCCCTCTGCGTCTTCGTCCATCGTTGTGCCCGTTAGGGGCGTTGTGTCGCTGCCGAAGAAGGCGTTGTAGAGTTCCTGTGCGCGGTCGAGGTCGCGCTCGTCAACCAGCACCATCGCGCCGGGCGAAGTCGTTGAAAGCAGCGGCGAGAGAGCATCCATGCCGCCCGACTGCACGGCTGAACGAATACCGTTTTGCCTGAGAATATCGTTGACCATTTCCGCCTCTGCCGGAGAGCCGACGTTGTGCAGCGTCACAAAGCGCGCATCGCTGTGATCGCGCAAAGTGTTCTCAGGCGTCAAGCGCTCGACCAGTTCAGCATGGTCGTCTGGGCACTGCGTCATCCCGGCTTCATACTCAGACTCGCAAATAGGACAGAACATAGATTCCCCCAAGTGATAAGTGATAAGCGGTAAGTGATAAGAACGAAAGTTTATCTTATCATCTATCACTTGTCACTCGTCACTGCTTTATTTCGCTGCTTTGACGGCGCGCTCGAACGGAATCTCATCAAAGTGCGTCATCTGTTTGAAGACGCGAAAACGCTCATTGATCTCTTGGTGCGTAAGACGCTGCACGCGCTCCGTGCCAAACTCTTCGACGTTGAAGGATGCCATCACCGAGCCGAAAATCATGGCTCGTCGCATCGCTGCTTCATCCAAAGTTTCCTGGCTCGCCATGTAGCCCATGAAGCCGCCCGCGAAAGTGTCGCCCGCGCCCGTCGGGTCGAAGACGGATTCGAGCGGGTAAGCCGGAATCGCAAAGTAAGTTTGCGGAGTAAACAGCGCCGCGCCGTATTCGCCTCGCTTAACGATGAGAGCCTGCGGCCCCCATGTGAGAATCTTGCGCGCAGCTTTAATGAGGTTCGGCTCACCTGAAAGTTGTCGCGCCTCGGCATCGTTGATGATAACGACATTGACGCCTTTGATCGCTTCAAGCAGAGAGTCGCGCGCAACATCTATCCACAGGTTCATCGTGTCGAGCGCCACCAGTTCCGCGCCCTTCACCTGCTCGCGCACCTCGCGCTGCAATTCGGGCTGAATGTTGCCCAGAAAAACGAGGCGAGATTTTTTGGAAGCCTCTGAGAGCTTCGGCTTGAAATCGGCGAAGACGTTAAGCTGCGTGTCGAGCGTGTGCGCCGTGTTGAGATCGAAATCATAACGACCGCGCCAGCGAAACGTCTTACCATCGGGGATACGTTCGAGATCGGTGGTATCAATATTGTGCTGCTTGAAGACTTCCCCGTCTTCGCTGCTGAAATCGCCGCCAACCACGCCGACCACTCGCACATCCGTGTAATAACTCGCCGAGATAGAAAAATGCGCCGCCGAACCGCCAAGCATTTTATCGCGCTTGCCAAACGGCGTCTCTACCTCATCAAAAGCCACTGACCCAACTACGAGCAAGGACATAATTTTCTCTACACTCCTGTGAAGGAATAGTGGTCAGTAGTCAGTGGCCGGTGGTCAGTTAAAGACAAAAGCTCGATGCAGCTTATCGCCTGCTCTTTGCTGACCACCGGCCACTGACTACTGACCACTGCCTTTCGGTAATGCTCCTCCGACATCGCGCAGGGCGTCGAGCGCCTGTTTGCGGAAGGAGCTATCTAGATGATCGTTGACGAGTTGCGACAAAAAGATGCGCGCTTCCTCGCGGTGCTTTGCGGGCGACAGATTTGGTTTTTGCTTGCCGAGATTCTTCGACAGGTAAAGATTGCTCATGCCCGCGATGTAGAGCGCCTCGTCTATCTTCGCAAAGTTCGGATTGCCTGCGATTATCTCCTCGCTCCGCTTGAGCGATGCAAGATAAGCCTTCTTTAATTTGAAATACTGCTGCGCGACCTCCAGGTTGTGAAAGGAATCCTTCTCCAGATCGGGATCACGCACAGTCGAAGCGTCAGGCCCACGCGCAGCAGTTCCCTGCGCCCGCGCCCCTGTCGCCACACAAACCAAAGCCATTGCAAGCAGGCTGACTATCAAAGCAGTTCTTTTCATATCCATACCTCCAAAAGAGTGATAAGTGATGAGTGATAAGTGATAAGTAAAAGCATTCCTCTTATCACTCATCACCTATCACTTATCACCGTATTTCCCAATGATTGCCTCAAGTTTCTTCTTAGTTACTTCAGGCCAGATGTCCGGCGTTGTGAAGATGGCGCTCTTGAGGGCCGAGCCGCAATCGCAACTGCGTGGCTTATCGTTGAGTTGCCTGACAGCTTCACGCATGATGATCTGCGCGTTGCACACGTTCTTGTTGAGATACTCAATCACGGTTTCGACCGAGACAGCATCATGCGCATCATGCCAGCAATCGTAATCTGTGACTAGCGCGAGCGTGGCGTAACAGATTTCCGCCTCGCGCGCCAGCTTCGCTTCCTGCAAGTTAGTCATCCCGATCACATCCATGCCCCACGAGCGATAGACATTCGACTCGGCCTTCGTAGAGAACGCAGGCCCTTCCATGCAGAGATACGTTCCGCCGCGATGCGTCTTCACATCGGCCACTTCGCAAGCTGTCTCCAACACGTCGCCTAGCTCACCACAGACAGGATGCGCGAACGTGATGTGCGCGACGATTCCTTCGCCGAAGAAGGTTGACTCGTGGGCGCGTGCGCGCGTGCGGTCGAAGAATTGGTCGGGGATGACCATGTCGAGCGGCGCGTATCTCTCCTGCAAAGAGCCGACAGCAGAAGCCGACAGGATACGAGAGACTCCGAGCAGCTTCATTGCGTAGATGTTTGCCCTGAACGGCAGGTTGGTTGGGGTGAAACGATGCCCGCGCCCGTGTCTTGGCAGAAAAGCCACGCGCACGCCTTCGAGCGTTCCCACGATGAAGGCATCTGAGGGACTTCCGAAAGGCGTCTCGACCTGCACCTCTTCAATATCCTTCAACTCCGGCATCTGGTAGAGACCGCTACCGCCAATGATGCCGATTTGCGCTGTTACCATGTTTTCAAATTCTATCCTTCTCTTAATGTTCTATTGCTCTGAATTATGCGTAAATCAACCGACCTTTTGGCTCCGGGATAGAGCATCCCAATTCCCGCGCCGTTTCTATCCATTCGTTGATTACGACTTCTACACTCGCAAGTGCTGCCTGATAAGTAGCGCCATCTGCCATGCACCCCGGCAATTCCGGCACTTCAACGATAAAGGCTTCGTGTTCTTCGCTCCAGTAAATAATTAACTCATACCGAATCATCTCTGCTTCCCTTCAAATCCAACCGCACGCAACTTCCCATCTTCTTCGACCACGCGGCACAAGGGCGCTTCCGGGTCGTGATAGAAAAGGCAGAGCCAACCTTCGCGCGCTGCCTGCGGCAGCAGACGCTTTTTCGCTTCGAGCGTCTCCACAGGATAAAGATCGTAGCCCATGATCCACGCAAAGTGTACGTGCGCGCGCATAGGCACAAGATCAGCGAAGCCGTAGAGCGTTTGCCCTCCGCGCTCCAATCTGACGCACTGCATCGTGCGCGAATGGCCTGCGACGGTTTCCATCTTGAGGCCGGGCACAACTTCGTAGTCCGCTTCCTTCAACTCAAGCTGTCCTGCTGCCTCAATGGGACGCCAGTTCTCCGGCATGTAGCTGGCGCGGTCGCGCTCATGCGGGTTCAACGCATGCTCATACTCAGCACGTGAGACAAAATAGCGCGCGTTCGGGAAAGTCGGCACGACGCGCACCGCGCTATCCAGCGTCGTGTTGCCACCCGCATGATCGAAGTGCAGATGTGTGTTGACGACGATGGTAATCTCTTCCGCACTAATACCCGTCACGGCGCGCAACGATTCGCCCAGTGGTCGCTCACGCTTGATGCCATACATCGCTTCGAGCTTTGGCGACCATTTATCGCCGATGCCCGTTTCGATGATGATGCGCTCCGTTTCCGTCTCTATGAACAGGCAGTTCATGTTCAGGCTGATGCGGTTCTGCTCATCCGGCGGACAAACCTTCGACCAGAGTGTGCGCGGGACGACCCCGAACATCGCCCCACCGTCCAGGCGAAACTCCGCATCAGGCACAACCTCTACTCGATAATCCCCAAGCTGCATTAACGTTTAATGATGAACGATGAATGCGGAATGATGAATGAAAAACACTTGCATCTCAGTTCATCATTCCGCATTCATCGTTTTTCTAAGGTCTCTTCCCTTTGCCTGTTTTGGGAGTGACGCTCGCGCCGGGTTTTGGCTTCGATGTGCTGTTGGCATTACCGGACGGCGCAGGCATTGGCGCTTCAGCAGGCGGCTCTTCCTCCTCCATTCCAGGCGGCAATCCCTCCGGCACCTGCGGTAGCTCCGGCTTCTTGACCGGAAAATCCTCTGCAACCGTGACGTGTGAGCGTTGCACGATCTCATCAAGAATCTGCTTCTGCTTCTCCTGCTCGACTGCTGCCTTCGCTATCTCTTGCGGCGACTGCGGCGGCGCTAAAGGATTGCTCTGGCTCCCGCCTTTGCCGATCAGAATGTGGCGCGCGTGTACCTGCTCCTCCGGTTTACCGTCAGGCCCATTTTTCATCGCGCGTTCTTCAACCTTGATGATGTGATAACCGAAGTCGCTCTCCACCACTTCGCTGATCTGTCCGGGCTGTAGAGCAAACGCAGCGTCCTCGAAAGCCTTGACCATTTGACCATGCCCGAACCATCCGAGATCGCCGCCCTTCGTTTTGCTGCCGGGATCGGTCGAAAACTCTTCTGCGAGTTTGGCGAAATCCTCGCCTGCGCGAGCACGCTTAAGAATTTCGTCAGCTTGCCCGCGAGCTTTCGCCGGATCAAGCTCAGGATGCTTGGCGATGTAGGCTTGTATCTCCGCGTCATTCGCTTTGATCTTCTCGACCAACTTCTCCTTTGCATACTGGTTAGCCAACGTTTTCGCTTCCTGCAACATGATCTGCAACTGCACGCCACGCTCTTTGTCTAAGCCCTCCTGCCTGCCTTTGCGTTCGGCAATCATGATCTGCGCCCATTGCTGCTTCAACTGCTGCTTCTGAGCATCAGGCAGATTGGCAGCCTGCGGATTGCGCGCTTTCGCATCGGCCACGAACTCCTCAAACTTTTTCTCCTGACCAGGCTCTTTCAGAAATGCATCAATGTCTGCCGGGGTGACGCCCGCAGCCGTTGATCCGGCTGCTTTCTTGCGTTGTTCTTCCAGGTAGCTCTGCCCGATGATGACCGAGCGCGCGAGGCCCAGTTGTCGCTGCACGTCTGGACGCTCCGCCATACCCGCTGCTTTGGCCTCTTCCGCCAGCGCCAGCAATTCGCGCAAATCTTTGGCAAACTCTTTGCGCGCCTCTTTATCATCGGCAAGTTGGGCCTGCGCCTGCGGCGGGAAACTTTCGACTATCTTCGCCATGTCGTCTGCCGAGATATTCACGCCTCCGCCGCGTCCAGCTTTGACCTGCCAGAAGACCAGCCCCGCAGCCAGTAGGATTGCGACACCGGCTGCGATGATAGCTTTCGTTGTTGAACTCACTGCGCTGCGTCGAAGGTTAGCCGACTTGCCGTATTGCGCGCTGGATGCAGGTGTAGTTTTAGCAGCCGACTCCCCGGCTGCCGTCTGTTGAGGTCTGGATGCTTCCGAATTATCAGTGCCGCACTGAGGGCAGATGCGCTGTCCTTCAATCAGAGTGGTCCCGCATTTATGACAAGCGATCATTATCATCTCCTCATTACAGACCGCATGAGCGGTCAATCAATCATTCACAACAGAATCAGTATGCTCTACCAACTCCAACAACACTCCGCCAGCCGACGAGGGATGAACGAACGCCACCAGGCAGCCCCCAGCCCCGACACGCGGACTCTCATCAATCAAGCGCGCGCCGCTCTCCTTCAAGCGAAGAAGTGTCGCGCGAATATCATCCACTCGCACGGCTATGTGATGAATGCCACCGCCGCGCTTTTCCAAGAACTTTGCGACGGGCGAATCGCCGCTCGTCGGCTCTAACAACTCAATTCGCGGCTCGCCCACCGGCAGCATCGCCACGCGAACTTTCTGCTCTTCAACAATCTCCGTGTGCCCCACCTCAAGCCCCAGCGCATCACGCCAGAAATGGAGCGCATCATCAAGCGAGCGAGTAGCGATTCCAATATGCTCAAGTTTCATAATTCAATAGTCTGGAGTCTGGAGTCTGAAGTCAAAATGCAGAAATAAGTCATTCGCTTTTGACTTCAGACTCCAGACTCCAGACTCCAGACTTCATTATTTCTTCCACCGCCGAATAAGGGTCGCGGCGTTTGGTTGCGACCTCTGCGGCGAGCGCGTCCAGACGCTCTGACGCTGAATCGCTATTGAGAGTTTGTGCTAGCAGGCGCTCCCGCAGGAGTTCGAGAATGCGCCAGCGCGCGATAGCTTGACGACGCTCAAAGTTAGCGTCGGTCTTCTGCTGAAACTCGCGGTAACTTTCAATCGCTCCGGCCAGATCGTTGAGTCCTTTATTCTCCGTCGCAACAGTCTTGATAATCGGCGGCTGCCAGAAATCAGGTCGCATGGCGAGCGAAAGCAATGACTCCAACTCCTTCTCCGTCCTCAGCACTCCTTCGCGGTCGGCCTTGTTGATGACGAAGATGTCGCCAATCTCCATGATGCCCGCCTTGATCGCCTGGATGTCGTCGCCCATGCCGGGCACGAGCACAACCACCGAAACATCCGCAGCCTTCACGATCTCGACTTCATCCTGCCCGACCCCGACCGTCTCGACAATAATCTTTCCATAACCCGCTGCATCTAAAATCGCCACCGCATCAACGGTCGCGCGTGCCAGCCCACCCAGGTTGCCGCGCGTCGCCATCGAGCGAATGAAGACTCCGCTATCCAGGCCGAGCGTCTGCATCCTGATGCGATCGCCTAAAATCGCTCCGCCCGAAAACGGACTCGAAGGATCAACGGCGATGATGCCGACGCGCTCACCTTGTTGCCTGTACACGAGCGCCAGCTTGTCAACGAGCGAAGATTTTCCAGCGCCCGGAGCGCCCGTGATACCGATAACCGTCCCACGCCCCGTGCGCGGAAAGATTGCCTTCATCAACTCCGCAGCATCTTCAGCGCCATCCTCAACTTTTGAAATTGCGCGAGCGACGGCACGAGCTTCACCCGCGCTGATTTGGTTAATGAGAGTATTGCTATCCATTGAGCAGCAACTCAGGGACGCGGGATGCCTTGGCTTCAAGAATCAACTGCGCGGCTTCCAGCAAATTCTCACGCACTTCCTCCATAGTTTCGCCTTGCGTGTTCGCGCCTGGAAGCTCCGCGATGTAGCCTATATAACCGCCTTCTTCGGCTTCTTCGTAAATCGCTGTTAAGTTAAATTCAGTCATACAGCCTCTACATTCATTATCATCATCACTGCTTTAAGAGTTCCCGCGCGATGATGATGCGCTGAATTTCCGACGTGCCTTCGCCGATGGTGCAGAGCTTGGAATCGCGCCAGTATTTTTCGGGCGGATAATCTTTCGTGTAGCCGTAGCCGCCGTGAATCTGTATCGCCTCCTCGCAGACGCGCACGCTCATCTCCGACGCATACAGCTTCGCCATCGAAGATTCCTTCGTCGTCTTCTTGCCGCTATCTTTCAAGTACGCGGCGCGGTACATCAAGAGGCGCGCCGCATCAAGCTGCACGGCCATGTCAGCCAGCTTGAATTGAATGGCTTGAAACTCCGAGATAGGCTTGCCAAACTGCTCACGCTCTTTTGAATAACGAACAGCCGATTCATACGCGCCCTGCGCGATGCCGACTGCAAGCGCGGCGATAGAGATGCGCCCGCCATCGAGAATCTGCATTGAGTTGACGAAGCCCATGCCTTCCTCGCCAAGCCTGTTCTCTTCCGGCACGTAGCAATCCTCAAAGATGACGCTCGCGGTTTCCGACGCGCGAAGTCCCAGCTTGTTCTCTTTCTTTGCGGGCGAGAAACCTTTCTGTCCCTTCTCGAAAATAAACGCGCTGATGCCCTTGCTTCTCTGTGCGCGATCCGTGACGGCCATCGCCACGCAAGTGTCTCCATGAATAGCATGAGTGATGAAATTCTTCGCGCCGTTGACGACATAGCCACCGTTCTGGCGGACTGCTGTGGTGCGTGTGCCCGATGCATCAGAACCCGCGCCCGGTTCCGTCAGTCCCCACGCTCCCAAGCTACGCCCCTGCGCAAGCGGCACTAAATATTTTTGCTTCTGTTCCTCGGAGCCGTACATGAAGATATGATTCGAGCAGAGCGAATTGTGCGCGGCCACAGAGATGCCGACCGAGCCATCAACCCTTGAAAGCTCTTCGATGATCGTCGCGTACTCGACATAACCCATCCCGGCCCCGCCATATTCTTCCGGGAAGATCACACCCGTCAGCCCCAACTCCGCCAGCTTCGGCCACAACTCGATAGGGAAATGCTGCGACTCGTCCCACTCCGAGACATGCGGCGTAATCTCGCCTTCGGCAAACTCGCGCACGCTCCATTTGACCTGTTGCTGTTCTTCGCTTAACTCAAACTCCATATACCCCCCAGTGAGTGATAGGTGATAGGTGATGGGTGATAAGTAAAAAGCATTCTTCCTATCGCCCATCACCCATCACCTATCACTCCCTTATTCTACCTTAGTCCCGCCGCCCGCTGTTACCCGCGCCGCGCGCTTTAGTCTTCATCTTAGATGCTCTTTTTTGCTTGCCGCCGCTCATGAGGCGCGTGACTTCGGCAGGCGTGAGAAAGCGCCACTGCTTAGGCGCGAGTCGCTCGTCTTTGAGAAATCCAATCTGCACGCGGCGCAGCTTGATGACCGAATGGCCGATTGCATCAAACATGCGCCTGATCTGTTGATTGCGCCCTTCATGCAACACAACCTCGTACCAGCAGTTCGTATCGCTCTCATCTGTTTTTGTAATCTCGGCAGGCGCTGTGCGAACGCCGTCCTCAAGCGTGATGCCGCGTCTGAGGCGCTCAATCGCATTATCCGGCGGCACACCTTTCACCTTCACCTCGTAAACTTTCGCCACACGATTGCGCGCCTGCGTAACGAAGTTTGTTAACTCGCCGTCGTTGGTCATCAGCAACAAGCCTTCGGTGTTGAAATCCAACCTTCCGACCGGATGCAGACGACCGAGTGTGTGAGGCACAAGCTCCGCAACGAGCGGGCGACCTTCAGGGTCTGCGAGGCTCGTCAGATAACCGCGCGGCTTATTGAGCAGCACGTAAATCTTCTCGCGCGCTTGAAGCAAAGGATTGATGAGACGACCGCGCACCTTGATGTGATCGCGCTCAGGATCAGCCTTCGTCCCCAATTCGGTAACAACTTTGCCGTTCACCGTCACCTCACCCGCAGCAATCATCTCCTCCGCATGACGACGCGAAGCAATCCCGGCAGCAGCAATCAGTTTTTGTAGTCTTTGTTCCAATCAACACCTAACCTAGCTTCGCCTATTAAGTTGGTAAACCCAGAGACGCGCGCATAACTTTACGCACCTTTTCACAGCGAGTAACCGACTCCCGCGCATCGCTCTCATCTGCCGAATCACCAGGGTAACGATAAGTAACCGCGAAAACTGCTAAAGCATTCAAGTCTGCGCGTAAATTGTTCCAGGCAGCTTCGACGGGCAGGATGAGATCAAGCAAAGCTGAAAGGTCGTGAGTCTTCCCGAATGGAATACCAGATTCCTGCAATCGTGCTTTTAAATATTTTTCGATACGTTGCTGCGCATGGAAGCAGACAGCATCATAATTAGGATCATTGAGCGCTTGCAGTTCCCGTTTTGCTGTAGCGAAGTCACCTTCTGCCTTGTTCACCCATTCACTCGTGATTGGACTCATATAACGTCAGCCCCTTTTCGATAATCTCGCATATAAACCAATCCCGATTAGTTAATCGCTCCTTCACCTGCTCAGGCGTTCTAACAAGTAAGTCCAAAGAAATGTTCGGATTTGTTTTATTCAGAATCTCTAAAGCCTTATGCGTAGGCTTCCCCTTAAAAGGGAGTATGACAAGAAGATCAACGTCAGAATCCTCGTCTGGCGTGCCGTAGGCATACGATCCGAACAAAATGATGCGCTCAGGGTGAAATTCGCTCGCGATGCGTTGGCTTAGAAGCCGTATTCTATCCATTTCAACCATAGAGCCTCATACAGGATGGGCGGAATTTCCGACTCAGAGATTATAATAATGCTTATGTAGCTCCACCTGCCAAGTCCTCAAAGTCTTCGATACTCGGCAACTCAGATAAATCTTTCAGGCCGAACTGAAGGAGAAATTCTTTCGAGGTTCCGTACATCATCGGCCTTCCAATTGTTTCCTTACGGCCTTTGGCTATGATCAAGCGCTTGTCGAGGAGCGTCTTGATGGCTGAAGGCGATTGCACGCCGCGTATCTCTAAAATTTCCGGCACGGTGATCGGTTGCTTGTAGGCGATGACGGCGAGCGTCTCAAGGGATGCGAGCGAGAGCTTGGCGCTGGGGCGCGACTTGAGAAATGCGCGGACGTGCTCGTGGTGTTCGGGGCGCGTGGCGAATTGCCAGCCGCCCGCCACTTCACGTAAGAAAAGGCCGCCGTTGCGCGCGTTGAACTCTTCAGCAAGCCCTTCGAGCGCCGTCTCGATCCAGCCGCGATCTTCTTTAAGCACGTCAGCGAGCGCCTTGGTGCTCAATGGCTCTTCGGAGACGAAGATGAGGGATTCGATGATCGCCATCATCTCCGCCATGCTGCGTACATTGTGTGGCGCGTCCGTCTCTTCGATAGCTGGCTGCTGCTTCGTTGCGCCAGCATCATCATCTTTATCCACGCGCAAGGCAGCCTCTTCCAGAGCGTCTTCCTGATCCGCGTCGTGAATGACGATGCCTTCGTCATCAGCATTCATCTCAAGCGACGCTTCCGCATCGAAAGGCTGGCCCGTCTCTTCTCCGGCATGTTCGGTCGCTTCCTCAACCAAGGTGTCTTTGATTTCTTCGCTCATGGCAATATAGGTTTAAGCGCTGGCGTGCGCGGTGATTTCTCCGAAAGTCTCGCGCTGAATCAGATAGATTTCTGTCGCGCGAACGAGTTCGAGCACCGAGAGAAAGGCGAGCACGAGTTCGCGGCGCGAGTTGGCACGCTCGAAAAACTTGCGCAGGTTCAACTCGCCAGCCGAGAGAACCATGTTGCGCAGCCGTTCGAGCATCTCTGTCATCGTTACCTCCTCGCGCTCGATCTCCATCAAGACCTCTTCCTTGTGGCGCGCGAGAATCTGTTGGAAGACTTTCAGGAGGTCGAAAAGTCCGACGGCGACTTCGGGGTTCTGCTTGTCTGTCTCAAGCTCGCCGCGCGTGAAGACAGCCTGCTCGACCGTCGCACGAGACCAGAGCATCTGCGAGGCAGCCTTATATTTCTGGTGCTCAAGAAGCTGGTTAACAAGGTCGCTGCGCGGGTCAAGAGTGTCTAAGTTCTCAGCGGCTGCGAACGGGTCGCGCGGCAGGAGCATCTTGGACTTGATCTCGATCAGCGTTGCCGCCATCACTAAAAAATCGCCAGCGACGGCGATGTCCAGCTCCTGCATCAACTGAAGGTAGCGCAAATACTCATTCGAGATTCGCGCGATAGGAATGTCGTAAATGTCTACCTGCTCCTGACGAATCAAGTAGAGCAAGAGGTCTAACGGCCCTGAGAACTCTCCGAGGATGAGTTTCAATTCATCCCCGATACCTGCGACAAGTTCAGGGCGCGCGCCCGCAACGCTAATCGTCGTTGTCGTAGTTGCGCTCGATGTTTCGCGCAAAGCCTCTGGTGTTTCGCTCATCCTCTCACTACTCCTCTTGAGTTGCTCGGCGCATGCGCTCCGTGAAGGCCGAGACGAGTTTTCGCCTCTTCAATGGTCGGGCGCGCAACTACACTTGCGCGCTCGCGCCCCTTTTCGAGAATGCCGTCAAGCTCTTCGTCGCCGATGCTGCCATAGCGCTCCTGAAAAGGCTCCAGGAATTCTACCACCACGTCGGCCAATTCACCTTTCAACTGCGCGTAGCCTTTGTCCGCAAAATGCTCCTCGATCTCTTGCGTGCTACGCTGCGTCAGGATTCTGTAGATCGTGAGCAGATTCGTGACCGCAGGGCGCGACTCGTCAAAGCGTATCTCGGTGCCGGAATCCGTGACGGCGCGCTTGAGCTTGCGCCGGATGGTGTCCGCATCGTCGAGCAGCGCGATAGTCCCGTTTGGATTCTCATCGGACTTCGCCATCTTCTTCAGAGGGTCGCTTAAAGACATGATGCGCGCACCGACTTTCGGAATGAAAGGCTCAGGGATGCGGAACGTCTCGCCGTAGTCTCTATTGAAACGCATCGCCACATCGCGCGTCAGCTCAAGGTGCTGCTTTTGATCTTCGCCAACAGGCACAAGGTCTGTCTGGTAGAGCAAAATATCTGAGGCCATCAAGACAGGGTAGTCGAAGAATCCGACGCTGACGTTATCGCGTTGCTTGCGCGCCTTCTCTTTGAACTGCGTCATGCGGTCTAGTTCTGAGATGCGCGTCATGCAGTTCAAAACCCACGCCAGTTCGGCATGCTCAGGCACATCCGACTGAATGAAGATGGTTGAAACCTTCGGGTCAATCCCCGCTGCGAGGTAAAGGCGTGCGACCTCTCGCGTCTTAGCCGCAAGCTGCTTCGGGTCTTGTGGAAGGGTGATCGCGTGTAGATTAACGACGCAGAAAAAACTCTCGTGCTCGTGCTGCAACTCAACCCAGTTTCGCAGCGCGCCAAGATAATTGCCCAGGTGAAGGCCGCCGGTTGGCTGTGCGCCGCTGAAGATTCGTTTCATTAGATTCCAGGAACGCCGATAAAGAGCGTTCTAATCGCAAAAGGCATCACCACGTTGAAGATTGCAGTGAAAACGCCGGTGAAGACCGCGATGAAAAGCAGTATGAAGCCAAATTGCTCAAGCGATTGAAGCGCCGACTCAAAGCTTTCAGGAAGAATGCTGCTCAGAATTTTGCTGCCGTCGAGCGGCGGTATCGGGATTAGATTGAAGACCGCCAGCGCGATATTAAGTGTAAAGAACACAACTAGCAGCTCAACTCCGCCAGCCGCAAGCGGAGAATTTGTATGCGCGGGCACTAAGAGCTTATCGAATCCAAATGTTATTACTCCCGTCTCATACAACACACGAATTATAATCCCGGAGACAATGGCGATCATCAAATTGCACAACACACCTGCAATCGAGACCCAGAAATTCGCCACACGTTTATTGCGCCACCTGAGCGGATTAACCGGAGTCGGACGCGCCCAACCTAAGAGCGGCGCATGTGTGAAGAAAGCTATGGCTGGAAACAGCAGCGTGCCAATCGGGTCAACGTGAGTCATGGGATTGAGCGAAACGCGACCCTGCGAGCGCGCCAGATCATCGCCGAACCTGCTGGACATCCAGGCATGCCCCGCCTCGTGCAAAGAGAGTGAGAACACGAGCGCGACCATGTAAAGGATAAACTGACCTATATCGAAATTGCCCATCGTTAATCCCAACAAGAAACAGAGCCATCAAGAACGACCCATCACACTAGCATGCGCTTACAACGGAGTCAAAAGCCATCAAATATATGGGCAGGGCTAGTCTCTGCTCATTTGTTTTTACAAAGAAAGCAGGCAGGGACAAGCCCTGCTAGTACATTTCAGATTAACGTTCCGCGAATCCCCAGCGGCAGGCTGTAAACGGCTTCGTTGGTAGCGACAACCATGTTCCCTGAAGAACCGAAGGCGAGGCCGACGACGTTCATCCCTGCCACAAATAGTTCTGCGTCTCTTCCGTCCGGCGTGATGCGAACGATGCCGCGCCGCCCATGTAGAGACGCCGCCACGTAGAGTTGGCCGTCGCGGTCGAAAGCCAGACCGTGAGGGCGGCCCAGACCACGATAGAAGACACTCACCTCTCCGCTTCTATCAATCCTCATCACCGACTCGTAACTGGAAACGGTCGGCCCCGTCACATACAACGCATCATCCGGCCCGAATGCCAGGTGATAAGCCGAGACGGACTGTTCAAGCTGCGCCCAGGGCTTCTCCTCACCGATTCCGTTAACACGGTAGATCGTGCCCGTGCGGTCGCCGACATACATATTGTCTTCTCGATCAAAAGCCAACCCCGTCGCCACGCCCAGGTTTTTGGCAAACGCGACGGCCTCTTTGAACGGCGTGATGCGATAGACGTTGCCGTCAAGGCGGCTCGTGACGAACATCTGTCCGGTTTTATCGAAGGCGATTCCGGTCGGGTTGATGATGTCGCCTGAGAAGTCGGATATTTCACCGCTCGTATCAATGCGAAAAAGTGTGACGGGATATTGCTGGCCGCGCGAGCCGGAGCGTGTGACATAGAGAGAGCCATCATCAGGATCGAAAGCAGGGCTGGCGACGAGGTGCATCTCTTCCGCGAGCTTCGAGCCGACTGTCAGCTTTGCCGGAGAAGTGCGCTGAGAGTTGCTCTCTAGCCTCACGTCAACTTCGCCAACGCCCTCCGTCTCCGGCACAATTGCCAGCACACGGCGCGGCGAAACTGCGACCAGTCGAGCGGGCGAGTCTTCAAACCACGAGCCGCAAGTTCTGATGTTGCTGGTATCGAAATCAGCGCACTCGATAGCCACCTCACCACCCGCGATTCCAGCCGCCGGATTGACCCGCACAATCTTCCCCGCTTCGCTCATCTAGCTCTGTGTCTCCATGAATGAAATCGTAAATCGTGAATCGTAAATCGTAAATGGAAAAAGCGAGTTTGCTCTATTTACGATTCACGATTCACGATTTACGAAATCATCATACGCCGTGCGTGTAAGTAGTGTCTAATCTGATGACCGGGCGAATTTGTGTGCGGCTCGCGCGTATGTTTCACTGCTTGCGTATGCGCGGGCTATGTTATAATCCCGCCCGGTCAAGCCGCCCCGTCCTACTCTCTAAGAAGAGGGGTAAGTGTGTCCCAGGGCACACCTTTTTGCCTGACCGGATCATCGCAATGCTCAAGCGACCGAGCGAATTGATTTCGCAGGGCAACTTCAAACGGTTTTTCACGGCGTCCGATACCTACCGCTCGCTTCAATCGTTCTGTAACTATAGAGAGTCTGAAGTCTGGAGTCTGAAGTCTGGAGTCAAATGCAACGTGTCTTTGACTCCAGACTTCAGACTCCAGACTTCAGATTGTCTTTGATGGAGATAAAAGTTATTAGCAACCTACACGGGAATACACAAGGATTAAAACCGAATCAATTGCGCCGCATCGAGAAGCTCTATTCGCGGCGTATCGCGCCCCATCAAATCGTGACGCCGGAATTCGCAAGGCAGATGACGGAGCTATCGCATGAGACGCGAAGACAGATCGGCGCTCTGATTGATCGCAAGGGCTATGTCGAATATGTCGTCGTCGGCGATGCGCGCCGGATAGAGTTGCCGGACTTGAAACGAACGCGCGTTGCCGCCGACCGTTTTCGCGGGCTGCGCTGCATCCACACGCACCTGCGCGGCGAGGAGTTGACGCAGGACGATTTGACTGACCTCGCCCTCTTGAGACTCGACCTGATGGTTTCCCTGGATGTGGACGAGCGGACAGGACTGCCCGGCATGGTGAGAGCCGCGCATCTGTTGCCGACAACTGCCGCCGAACTGGACACGAACGGCGCGCGGGCACCCTACGCTTTTCTTGAGCCGCAGATACCTTCGCAGCTAGACGTTGACTTCCTCGCGCTCATCAACTCGCTCGAAGAAGAGATGGCGCGCAATCGTCGTGTGGCGCGGCGCGCGGAGGCGCGTGATCGCACGATTCTCGTCGGCGTCACGACCGGCTCCATGTATGAAGCAGAAGAGTCTATGGCAGAGCTTCAGGAGTTGGCGACATCCGCTGGCGTGGTTGTGCTCGATAGTGTCATCCAGCGTCGCAGCGCGATTGACCCACGCCTTGTGCTCGGACGCGGCAAGCTCGAAGAGATTCTCGTTCGCGCGCTACAACTCGGCGCTGACCTGATCGTCTTCGACCGGGAGTTGCAGCCCGCGCAGGTTCGCTCCATTTCGGAAGCAACCGACCTCAAGGTGATTGACCGCGCACAACTCATCCTCGACATCTTCGCTCAACGCGCGCAGTCGCGCGAGGGCAAGATTCAAGTGGAATTGGCGCAACTGAAATATCTGCTGCCTCGTCTTATCGCCGGACAGGATTCCGCCTTCTCCAGGCTTGCGGGCGGCATCGGCGGACGCGGCCCTGGCGAAACTAAACTCGAAACCGACCGTCGCCGCGTGCGTGATCGAATCAATCGTCTTGAAAAGGAGATCAATAGTTTAGGCATGAGGCGGCAGGAGCGGCGCAAAGAGAGAGTCCGTCGCCAGTTCCCTGTTATCTCTATCGTCGGTTATACGAACGCGGGCAAGTCAACGCTGCTGAACACACTCACGTCGAGCCACGTTCATGCAGAGCAGCGCATGTTCGCTACGCTCGATCCCACGTCGCGCCGCCTACGTCTGCCGCGCGAGCAGGAAGTCATCATCAACGATACGGTTGGGTTCATACGCGACCTGCCGCCTGATCTGCTCGCGGCTTTTCGCGCCACGCTCGAAGAGATTAGCGACAGCAACATGCTCATCCATCTGGTTGACGCAGTCAACCCGCGTTGGGAGCAACAACTCGAAGCGGTCGAAAGAATCCTGTCCGAACTCAAGTTCGGGAATATCCCGCGCCTTGTCGTCTTCAACAAAGCCGATCTGGTTGAGGCGAGCTTGTTGGAGTCTCTTCTACGTCAAGCCACGCAGAGCGGTGCGCGCGACTGCATCGCCATCTCTGCTACAAGCCCGCAAACCATTCGCCCGATGCTCGAACGCGCTAGCGCGATTCTGGCGCGTGATCTGGTTGAGCTAGTAGGCGGCAATACCGAGCGACAAGAAGAGGCCGAATACGCCGCGCAAACTTAAGATGAGCAGTCGTCGTCGTCCACGCTTCACTTCTCCACTGACAAGAGCACGCAACGCTGCGCTCAGCTTCGTCGTGCGTCCCTTCCAGAGATTCACGCCGACTACGCGATTTTTCATCACCTACGGTCTCTTCGTCGTTGTCACCACACTGCTTCTAGTCAACTCTTATTCGCGCGGCTTCCCGGAAAGCTACCAGGAGGGTGAGGTCGTGCGCAGAACCGTGATTGCGCCGACGGACATCAGCGTAATGGATTGGACGGAGACGGAGAAGCGCCGCGCCGCCGCCAAAGAAGCCGCGCGTCCTGTTTTCATCTTCGACTCGACGCGCGCCGAAACCGCTATTCAAAGTTTCCGCGCCGCCTGGGATGACCTACGCAAGCAGGCCGAATCGCATAGCAGTAGCGGCAATGTGAACAACGGTAAGAAAGAGTTGAAAGGGTTGGGAGAAGGCGACCGCGCGCTCGTGTCTGCAATCGCCGCTCATCGCTTCGACCCGGCGGAGCTGGAACGACTGACGCGCATCCTTCGTGAAGTGATGGATGGCTACGTCTATGAAGACGGCGATGCCGAATATCTGAAGCAGGACATCTCGCTCGTTGATAAGAGAAACCCTGGCATGCAGTCAATCCTGACGATGCCGCAAAGCCGCATGACTCCGCTTTCTGCTGTGCAGAGAAGTTTGCGCTCGCGCATCTCACAATTGAGCGGCTGGTCAACGGAAGAACAAGCTGCGATTAACACCGCGATGCAGCCGCTGGTCAGGCCGAGTGTGTTTTTTGATCCTGCTGCGACGACCGCTGCGCGAGATGAGTCAGCCAGAAAAATTGAGATGGCGCACCTGCTGCTCCGGCGCAATCAGGTGGTCGCGCGCGAAGGCGACATGGTGACTGGGCCGATGCTCGCTCAGCTCGAAGCGATACGCGATTACGGGCGCGAGGGCCACCGCTGGTGGAACCAACTCTTCGGGCTTCTCTTCCTCGTCGCCGCTCTCTACTGGCTTGCTTGGAAATTCATAGAGCACAGGAGCACGAGTATTTCTCTCATGCTCTCGCCAAGAAGAGCCTTCACCCTCGTCGGCTCGGCCATCCTTATCCAGACCATACTCATTCGCGTCGGCTTCACTCTCACAGAGAGTATCGTGACCCGTGGCATGAGCGCGCCCTTGAACGATCCGACCATCTGGAATTTCGCCATTCCCTTCGCTGCGGCTGCGCTGCTCATCGCTGTTTTGGTTGATACACAGTTAGGTTTGATAACGGCGTTGATGACCGGACTTTTCGCCGGACTCCTCGCTCCGACCGGAGTTCTCGCATCCATTTACGCGGTCATCTCATCTGCGGCGGCAATCTACGGCGTCGGGCGCTACCGTGAGCGTCAATCCGTCACAGTCGCAGGTTTGGCCGTGAGCGGCATCAACGCGCTGGCGGCAGTTGCGCTCATCGCCTATGGGCAGCAGCCACTAACACTGAAAACTATTTTCTTCGCCATCGGCTGCGGCATTCTCGGCGGCATGATGACGACGATCTTCACGGCGGGCGGCTTGCCCATCAACGAATCTCTCTTCGGCATTCTGACAGACGTGAAACTGCTTGAACTCTCGAACGCGGACTTGCCTGTGCTCGGACAACTCGCCCTGCGTGCGCCCGGAACCAACCAGCACTCGCACGCCGTTGGGCAGTTAGCCGAAGAAGCCTGTCGTGCTGTCGGTGCGAATCCTTTGCTGGCGCGAATCGGCGCTCTTTATCACGACATTGGCAAGACTGCTGCGCCGGATATGTTCGTTGAGAATCAACAGAGGGGAATCAATCCGCACGACCGTTTGAAGCCCACTCAGAGCGCGCGCATCATCACAAGCCACGTCACCTACGGTCTCAAGCTCGCCAAAGAGATCGGGCTGCCCAAGCAGATTTCAGATTTCATCCCGCAGCATCACGGAACACGCACCCTACACTTCTTCCTACGTAAAGCGCAGGCGCAGGCCAGGCCGGGCGAAGAGATCAACGAGGCTGAGTTTCGCTATCCGGGGCCGAAGCCGCAGTTCAAAGAGTCTGCGATTATGATGATCGCAGATTCATGCGAGGCCGCTGCGCGCTCCCTGGCCCATCCCAATCCTGAGAACATACGCGCAATCGTCACCAAGATCATTGACGCCATCATCAGCGACGGCCAACTGGAAGAATGCAACCTCACCTTGAAAGAGATAACGACCATCCGCGAAGCCATCATCACCGCGCTCACAGCTATCTATCACGCGCGCATTGATTACCCTGGATTCAATCCACCTGCCATCACCAGCGGCCTGACGCAACTCCCCCTGGCCGAACTCGACACGGAAGAGCGCGGCGTCAGCTACACCATGACTTCAGAGATTCCGATTAATAAAGCCGGAGAGGTCGAAGACGAAGCGATTTCGCACAAGACAGTGAAGCGTTAATGCGGCAGTAATAAATTCCTACCATAGCCGCGTTACCGAATAAGCATCGAAAGCCGCATCAATACTTACGACAGGCATTTTCTCAATAATTGCCTGTGCTATGAGCAACCGATCAAAAGGATCACGATGATGAAACGGAGACCTTTTTAGATTCTGTGTAAGTGGCGATAATCAACTTTTCAATCTCGAAAGGAGAGGATTATGCCACCGATTCGACCCGAGTTGCTCGATGAACTACTCAAAGAGTACAAGAAGCCGGAAGA
>JAVHWL010000021.1:0-106368 GCA_032159825.1 Acidobacteriota bacterium | reverse complement strand
GGACTCGGTGAAGTAGCGCGTCGCAGATCGCTATCAGTCATGTTGCTCACTCTTCTTTTTTTATCTGCCTTTTCGGCCAACTACTTATTAACACCGCCCTCCTTGAGATTACACCAATGTGGGTATTTATGAGACTGCTTCTCATAACTTAGTCCGTTTTGCTAAGGAATTAACCTAAGGTTTTGCGACGAAGGCTTTGGTGCCCGCTCGTAGCGCCTCTCCTTTGTCGGATTCGATATTTCGGAGGTTGGTTCGTGTCCGACCTCTGGTCGCATACCCCTCAATTTATCGATATTTGCCCCAACCCCTCAAAAATGACTCTCATCTCGGAATTTAACGAACGACAAAAAGTTCGAAACGTGTCAACTGTGGGGAGCCAGATTGAACGAAGGCCGTCGGAATCAGCCCCGGCGGCCTTTTCATTTATCAAAGTCGTGTTAGTAATGGTAAGCATGTTAAAGGGTTGATGGAATTTGGCGGAGAGGTTGCCATGACCCAAGTGAAGTTCGAGATGACAAGTTGAAGCGTTAGCCCTTTTCGCATTGATTTTTCTAAAATAAGTAGCACAGGTAGTTACGTGGTTCGAGTCCTACCTGCGGTTTTCAGATCAACATAAAGCATAGCATCTGGGTAAATCAGGACTGAGTCTGTTTCTTGATTACATCACTTCCCCATCTTCCACGTTCGTTTGCGCCTCGTTATTCGCTTGTGGTAAATGGCGATCGCGGTCAAAAGGCGATTGCTCGTGTTCGGGCATCTTGTCATCTGGAAAGTCTGCTAACCATTGGTGGCGTGTGGCGTCATCGGCGTAATACTTAAGATGTAGGTATATGTCTTCTTCGCTACCGCTGCCGAGCAGGTCTATCTGCCACGCCGAGGAATTGTCGAGCGGCATATCTTTGACCGGCTCATGTAAGAGATCACGCCAGAGCAGCGTGTAGAGTTCGCGGTCGCTCAGATGATCGGTCTGACTGAGAAAGACACGCAGCCGCGCCAGCCCTTCGATCACTTCCCACAGTTTGGTCGCCAGCCTCTGATCTTCTATTGATTCAGGAGGGGGGAGTTTGATGCCGGACTCTTCGAGCAGTTGGAAATGTGTAGTCGAAGGGGCTTGCTCATAAGCCGCGACGCTCATCCAGAACTGTGCCCTCGCTTCGGGTGAACATTCCTCAACCTCACCAAAGAATAGGTCACATTCGCCGGGCTGTGCGGCATCCGGCTCGGTTTCACCATTGTCTTTGTCGGTTTCATCCTCGTCGTCGGTTGACATAATATTCTTCTCGTGATGTTTTATTTTCCACATCTGCCTGCGGCGCGCGTCCATGCGGTGTTAAGCTCACCCTTCAGATGGAAGCGCGACCTGTTTTCGAGATAGTAGTAGCAGACAGATGAACTCAGAGTAACATAACCGGAAGTAATGATGAGCAGCAATGATAGAAGATTTATCGGTGCAGCGCGCGGAACGCAGAGCCGATGGTCTCCTGCGATTCTGAACGTCGAACGTCTGATTGCCCGCGCGGGCGCGACCATCGCCGCGCGTGGTCGCACCTATTACGCGCAGAAGTGGCGCTTGCGCGTGCAGCACGTGAGCGCAGACGAGGCGAGCATCAGGGTGCGGGGCAGCCAGGCGTACACGGTCGAGTTCATGAAGGAAGGGAGCCGTGTGCTCGTGTTCTGTGACTGTCCTTATGCAGACTACGATGAGGGTGTGATTTGCAAGCACGGTGTCGCAGCGGCGCTATTTCTTAGGGACTACCTGACAGAGAGCGCGCCCGTGCAGTGGGAGGATGTCTTATCGCAGGCGGTACGCACTTCATCAAGCGCCGCGCCGAAGGGACCGGCGGAGTTTCTGTTCTTCAGCCTTCAAACGCGCGGCAATTCGTGGGTAGTCGTGCCATACACGGTCGCCTCATCTTTCTTTCCTGAAACGGCACGGCAGGACGCTTCAGAAGCAGCGCGCGTGGTGACGGAGCAAAAGCTCTCGTCGCAGGTGTTGAAGATCGGCCCTTACGAGCACGGCGGGCAGCGTGTTTACGCCAACGTCACAAGCATGCAGGCCGCGCTGGTCAAGATGCTCGCGTCCTCCGGTCTTTATTACGGCAATTATTACGGCGGCGCGACGCTCGACTACGGCGCGCTGTTCGCGTTGCTGGCGGGCGGCCCGCTCTTTTTCGGCACGGACAAGAATCCGCTCAAGCATCCACTGGAGATTCGCACGGAACTGGCGCACATCGAATTGGAGATGGAGCGGACGGCTGAAGGCGGTACGCGCCTGGTCGCGCTGGTCGTCGCGGGCGAGCGTGTGTTTCCGCTTCAAGGGCGCGAGATGCAGGTGATCTCTGACAAACCGCTCTGGCTGCTCTCCGATCAAACTCTCTTTCAACTCGACGCGCCGCCGGAGGGCTTCGCTCTCTTTCAACAGAATCCGACTATCAATATCCCCGGCGACGGAGAGCAGGCTTTTTTTGAAAAGCACCTGCCGTACCTCGCCGAGCGCTTCCCTTTGCGCGGCGAGGCTGTCCATTGGGAAGAGTTGCGCGACCGCCTACCCGTGCCGCGACTTTATCTCGCCGAAGAGGGGAAGGAGTTACGTATCGAGTTGCGCTTCGGCTACGGCGATTATGAGGTGACATACAACCGTAACGCGCCTTTGCAGAGCATTCGCCGCAATGCGGAGACCGGAGCGCTCGTGCGCGTTGTGCGCCAACCCGAACGGGAAACGGAATTGTGGGAAACGCTCGGCTCGAAAACTTATGGACTCAAACGCGCCTCCGTGAATTACAACGCCTTGCGCGGGCCGGAAGCGAGTCTCTTTCTGCTCAGAGCCAATACGCATCCGCTCGATTTTTTGCTGCGTCACGTTCCGCAGTTGGCTGCCGTTGGCTGCGAGATGTACGGCGAAGAAGAGTTGAAGCTGGCGCGCATCAACCGCAATCGCCCGACGATCTCTTTCGGCATCACTTCGGGGATCGACTGGTTCGACGTGCAGGCGGTCGTTCAGTTCGGTGATATAGAAGTCGCGCTCGCAGAGGTGCGTCGCGCCGTGCGCAAACGTGAACGCTTCGTCAAGCTGGCCGACGGAAGCATCGGCGAAATTCCGCCCGAATGGATCGAGCAGTATCGTCATCTCTTCGCCCTCGGCGAAGAGACGAACAACGGCCTGCGCCTCGCGCATCATCACCTCAGCTTGCTCGATCAACTGCTCGCCGACGATGAACGTGCGCATACTGATAAAGAGTTCAAGCGTCGCCGCGAGCACCTGCGTAACTTCGACGGTATCAAGCCGCAGAAGCTCCCCAAACATTTCAACGGCGAGTTGCGCCCGTATCAAAAGGCCGGGTTCGACTGGCTACACTTTTTGCGCGAATACAAGTTCGGCGGCTGCCTCGCAGACGACATGGGCACGGGCAAGACCATTGTGACGCTGGCTTTTCTACAGTCGCTCAAAGACCGCGGGCTGGCGAAGAAAGCTTCCCTTTTGGCCGTGCCGCGCTCGCTCGTCTTCAACTGGGAGCGCGAGGCGGCGCGCTTTACTCCGCGCCTGCGCCTTCTAAATCACGCCGCGCCGGAGCGCACTGAAGACATCTCGGACTTCGATGACTACGACCTTGTATTGACGACCTACGGCCTGCTCCGGCGCGACGTAGAGATGCTGATGCACTACGAGTTCAACTACCTTATCCTGGATGAAGCGCAGGCGATCAAGAATCCGCTCGCTGAGACGGCCAAAGCCGTGCGCCTCCTGCGCGGCGCACATCGTCTGACATTGACGGGCACGCCGGTTGAAAACAACACACTGGAACTCTGGTCGCAGTTCGCCTTTTTGAATCCGGGATTGCTCGGTAATGCCGAATACTTCCGCGAAGAGTTCTCGACACCCATCGAGCGCAAGGGCGACGAGGCGGCGGCGCAGTTTCTACGAAGGATGGTCTATCCCTTTATCCTGCGGCGCACCAAGGATCAGGTCGCAAAAGATTTGCCACCGCGCACAGAGCGCCGGATGGACTGCGACATGGAGCCTGCGCAGCGCAAGCTCTACGACGAGAAGCGCGATTACTACCGCGCGCTCCTGCTCAAGCTAATCGAAGACGAAGGCATCAACAATGCGCGCTTCCGCGTGCTTGAAGGCTTGCTGCGCCTGCGCCAGATTTGCAACCACCCACGCCTCGCCGAGAAGACTTTCAAAGGCGGCTCTGCGAAATTCGAGTTGCTACTGGAGACGCTCGAAACGCTCCGCGCCGAAGGGCACAAGGCGCTGGTCTTCTCGCAGTTCGTCGGGATGCTCAAGCTCTTGCAGGCGGAGTTGAAGAAGCGCCGCATTCCATTCTCTTATCTCGACGGGCAGACGCGCGACCGGCAGCAGCGAGTTGACGCTTTCCAGACGGATGAGACGATTCCCTTCTTCCTCATCAGTCTCAAAGCGGGCGGCGTCGGATTGAATTTGACGGCGGCAGATTACGTGATACACGTTGACCCTTGGTGGAACCCGGCGGTCGAGATGCAGGCTACGGACCGCACGCATCGCATCGGGCAAGACAAGCCCGTCTTCATCTACAAGCTGATTGTGCGCGACTCCGTCGAGGAGAAGATTCTTCAGTTGCAAGAGCGCAAGCGCGCTCTGGTGACGCAGTTGATCGCCACTGAAAGTGGCTTTTTCAAGTCGCTCACTGCCGATGATGTTGCGGCGTTGTTCTCTTAACGGTTCTCAACGAATGCCTATCCCTAATGCGCGTTCAGGCATCAAAGGCGCAACAAAAGCGGCAGAGCGCTTCTGCCATCGGTAACAGACTGACGGCTTAGAATATCGTCTCAGTTTGTGTTGACTCAAGTTTTCGTCTGGCATATCGTCAAGCCATCGCGTTAAAGAGAGTACACCAGAGGGAGGAAAGAAAATGTCTGGAAGTACGTCGCATTCTGAAATGCCGTATCGAACGCTTGGCACGACGGGCGAGCGTGTCTCCTGCATTGGTCTCGGAGGCTGGCATCTGAGTATCAAGCAGGTTGATGAAGACCTCAGCCAGCGCATCGTCCGCACCGCAATTGATCGCGGCATCAACTTCATGGACAACTCCTGGGATTACAATGATGGCGAGAGCGAGCGCCGGATGGGGAAGGCGCTTCTTGACGGCTATCGTGAAAGAGCGTTTCTCATGACGAAGATTGATGGCCGCTCAAAGAAGGAGGCCGTCAAACAGCTAGACGAATCGCTCAAGCGCCTGAAGGTTGATTACATTGACCTCGTGCAGCACCATGAAATCATACGCTACGAAGACCCGCATCGCATCTTCGACGAAGAAGGGGCCAATGCCGCTCTCGTAGAGGCGCGTCAAGCGGGAAAGATTCGCTACCTTGGCTTCACCGGCCACAAAGACCCGCACATACACCTGCACATGCTCGAAGTCGCGCGCGCGCATGGCTTCAAATTCGACACGGCGCAGATGCCTTTGAACGTGATGGACGCGCATTACCGCAGCTTCTCGAAGCTGGTTGTGCCTGAGATGGTGAAGGAGGGAGTCGGCGTGCTCGGCATGAAATCAATGGCGAACGGAATTCTTTTGAGGTCGAACACTGTGACGCCGATAGAGTGCCTGCACTACGCGCTGAACTTGCCAACCTCGGTCGTCATCACCGGTGTTGATAACCTTGAGTTGCTCGATCAGGCATTTGAAGCAGCGCACAGCTTCAAGCCGTTAAGCGGTGAACAACTAGACGCCTTGCTCGCTAAAACTGCCCGCGCAGCTTCCAATGGTGAGTTCGAGCCGTTCAAGACTACATCCATCTTTGACAGTACGGCGCAGAACCCGGACTGGCTCGGCGAGGAGCCGGAGCGCGTCCAGCAGTTGATGCCTCCGCAGTAGATCAACCTGCCAGGCGTGTGTTAGCCCGCTCACCGAAAGAGGTTGCCCACGACGCCAATCTGGTAGATCACAAACAAACCGAAGCTCAAGCTGAAGAGGCCAGCCAGACCGCGCATCATTAGATTCGCGCGGGTGAAGCGTGTGGCTGTCAGGTAGAGAGGAAGACTCACGAGCGCGCTCATAATCATCATCCCGCCGATTGAGCCGACGCCGAAGATGATGATATATGCGAACCCGACGAGTGGAGATGAGATAGTCGAGAGAACCAGCAGCATCAGCGCCGCGCTGCCCGCCAACCCGTGGACCATGCCGACAAACAGCGGGCGCATGCTCGATTGATAGCCGTGATGTGTGTGCGTGTCCGTTTCGGCCTCACGGTCGTGGATGTGCGGGTGAACGTGAGCGCGTCCACCATGACTGTGGGCGTGAATATGAAAATGGCCTCCGCGCCAGAGTTTTCTGAGAGCATTCGCTCCTAAGACGACGAGCATCAGGCCGACGCAGAATTCCAGGAAGAGCGCCACACGCTCGCTGATCTCAACGTGAAGCAGGATGACAAAGAATCCGGCGATGAGCAGCGAAATGGTGTGACCCACGCCCCACAGCCCACCGACCAGCAGGGAGCTGAGCAGGCTCTTGCGCTCGCTGACAATGGTCGAGACGGCTGCCAGGTGGTCAACTTCGACTGCGTGCTTGAGACCTAACACGAAACCGAAAGCGAGCACTGAAGCGGTTGAGAGCGAAATCGTTTCCGTCATATTGTTATAGAGCAGTTTTTAGTTTTTAGTTTTCAGCAATCAGTAATCACCAGAAATCAATGTTAAGTTGGAGGAAATATTCCCTGCTTTACTACTGAAAACTGAAAACTAAAAACTGAAAACTGCTTTCCAGCACTAACAGATTCTTGGCAGTTGTTCACCGACGAGCATGTCCACGATGCGCGTCCCGCCGAAGCCGGTCTTCAGGGCAACGATTCCCTGCGGCTCTGTCTCCACCTCGCCGATGATGCAGGCATCACGACCGTAAATATTCTCTCTCATGCGCGCGACCAAAGCTTCCGCAATCTCGGATGAGACGATTGCAACCAGCTTTCCCTCATTGGCGACGTAAAGCGGATCGAGTCCAAGAATCTCGCACGCGCCCTTCACTTCTTCACGCACCGGAATGCGGTCTTCATCAAGCTTGACGTAGACTTCGGAACTGAGAGCGATTTCGTTCAAGGTCGTGGCGACGCCGCCGCGCGTCGGGTCGCGCAAACAATGAATCGCGTCAACTGTCGAAGCGCGTGCCGCTTCGTCCAGCATGTCTCGAACTAATAAACCGAGCGGCGCGGTGTCGCTCTCAATCTCTGTTTCCAACTCAAGCTCGCCGCGCGCGATCATAATGGTTGTCCCGTGATCTCCGAGCGTGCCGCTCAAAATTACTTTGTCTCCGGCCTGCGCGCGCGTGGCAGAGATGTGAAGAGAGCCTTCAATGATACCTATGCCTGCGGTATTGATGAAAATCTTGTCGGCGCTTCCCTTCTGCACGACCTTCGTATCGCCTGTGACGACTTCAACGCCAGCCTCCGCCGCAGCCGCGCGCATTGATTCCAGTATCCGCTTGAGGTCTTCGATTGGAAAACCTTCTTCCAGAATGAACCCGGCGGAGAGATAAAGGGGACGCGCGCCGCTCATCGCAATATCATTCACAGTTCCGTTGATAGCCAGGCGTCCGATGTCGCCACCGGGAAAAAAGATCGGGTCAACGACGTATGAATCAGTTGTGAAAGCCAGTTTCGTTAAGCCGCTGCGAGCGCTTGCCTCGCCCTCAATATTTTTTTGACCAACCTCGAACACGGCTTGATCTTCGAGCAGTTCCAGCAGCGGATTTCTCAGGTATTCGAGAAACAGCCCTTCGACAAGCTCATGCATAGCGCGGCCCCCGCTGCCGTGCGCGAGCGTGATATGAGTATCTTTAATCTTTCGACGCCTGCGCCGCGCCCGCTCGACCCGCTCAAAGAGCGGCGAAGGAGAAAAACCTGTCGTCATCTCTTTTTCGCCTTTTGCCTGCCAGACGGTGCGACCTCTTGCAGCTTGCCTGTCTCCACGTCGTAAATGAATCCCCTGACCGTGATTTCTTTGGAGACCCAGGGATGAGACCTCACCTTCTTAATCTGCTGGCGGACATTTTTTTCTAAATCACTGAAGGCATAGAAACGAGTAGGCGCGATGGTGTCTGTGCCCGACTTTTGCTGGAGGTCCGCAAGCAGCTCCTCATCCTGAAAAGTCTGCATCCCACATTTGGTGTGGTTAATTATCATCACATGCTTTGTGCCCAGCAGATGTTGAGAGATGAGGAGCGAGCGCATCGCATCTACGGTGATGATGCCCCCGGCGTTGCGTATGACATGCGCATCGCCCGGCTTGAGCCTTAGTATCTGGAAGATATCCATTCTCGCATCCATACAGGCGACAACCGCCAATTTGAGGGCTGGCGGCAGCAGCAGAAGGTCGCCAGAAGCGAAATCCTTCGTGTAACTTTCGTTAGCCTTTAAGGCTTCATCAACGGTGCTCATGTTTGGTCTCCTTTGACTCATTTACACTCACAAAATCACAGGCTCACGCGGTTCGCTCGGCGATCTTCGACAGCCGACCGAAGTTGTAGTAAGCGGCGCAAGCGCCCTCGCTCGAAACCATGCAGGAGCCAATGGGCGTCTCCGGCGTGCAGGCCGTGCCGAAGACTTTACACTCCCAGGGTTTCTTCACGCCTTTAAGAATCTCTCCGCACTGGCAGGCTTTCGGGTCTGCGACACGCAGGCCGGGAACGCTGAACTTCAACTCCGCGTCGAACGCCGCGTATTTCTGCTGGAGCTTCATGCCGCTGTGCGCGATGGAGCCTAAGCCACGCCACTCGAAATAGTCGCGCGGCTCGAAGACCTCGAAGATTACTTCCAGAGCTTTGCGATTCCCGTCGCGGCTGACACAACGCCCGTACTGGTTCTCCACTTCGGCGCGGCCTTCGACAACCTGCTTGACGATCATATAGACGGACTGCAACACGTCGAGCGGCTCAAACCCGGAGACGGCGACAGGCTTGCCGTATTCGCTCGCAACAAACTCATAAGGCCGCGTGCCGATGACGGTGCTGACGTGGCCTGGGCCGACAAAGCCGTCGAGTTTCAGGTCGGGTGAATCGAGCAAGGCTTTCAAGGCGGGCACAATCGTGATGTGGTTGCAGAAGACGCTGAAATTCTCTACACCGTCTTTCGCTGCCTGCAACACGGTCATGGCGGTCGAGGGCGCGGTGGTCTCGAATCCGAGCGCGAGGAAAACAACCTGCCGGTCAGGATTTTTTTTCGCAATCTTCAGCGCATCAAGCGGCGAATAGACCATCCGTATGTCCGCTCCCTGCGCCTTCGCATCAATCATATTCGTCTTTGAGCCGGGAACCCTCATCATGTCGCCGAAGGTGGTGAAGATCACACCGGGCTGTAAGGCAATCGAGATCGAATCGTCAACGCGCCCCAAAGGGATAACGCAGACCGGACAGCCTGGCCCGTGAATCATCGTGATATTAGGCGGAAGCAAATCCTCTATGCCGTACTTGAAGATCGCATGAGTGTGTCCGCCGCAAACTTCCATAAACTTGAGCGGTCTATCAGTGAGGCGCGCAATCTCATCCGCTAACTTGCGGGCGATGTCGCCCTGCCGGTATTCATCTATGAATTTCATCCTCGTTCTCCCTCGGAGAAGTCTGGAGTCTGAAGTCTGGAGTCAAAATAAAGAGGGTTTTGTTTTTGACTCCAGACTCCAGACTTCAGACTTCAGACTCTACCATCGCCTTGTTCTGCAAGAACGTGTGAACCATATCCCACATGATGTGATAAAGCGTGACGTGCGACTCCTGTATCCGGTGGACGCTCGACGTGGGAACAGTCATGCAAAAATCCAGCAAGCCGTCATTGTGTAGCTGCGCCATCTTGCCTCCGTCGCCACCGGCATAGCCGATGGTTGTGAGCTTCATCCGGCGCGCAGTCGCAAAAGCGTGGCCGAGGTTTTCGGAGTTGCCGCTCGTGGAGATTCCAAGCAGGATGTCGCCTTCGGATGCGAGCGCGATGATCTGGCGCGAGAAGACATCATCGAACCCCACATCATTTGCCACTGCCGTAATCATCGCCATGTCGTTGCTCAGGCAAATCGCGGGCAGAGCTTTGCGGCCCACTGTGATCGGGTGCATGAACTCGACTGCGATGTGCTGCGCGTCGGTCGCCGACCCGCCGTTTCCGCAAACCAGAAGTTTACGCCCACGCTTGAAAGCCTTTGCCATCTGAAGCGACGCCGCGAGGATTGTGTCTTTATTCTCCTCAAAAAACTTTGATTTGACTTCGACACTCTCGCGCACCTTTTCCATCAACGAAAATCGCAGGTCTTCCATCATGTCCTGCGGCTTCTTGTTGTTTTCATGCAGGAACGGGTAAAACGCGCGCGAGAAATCTTCGCTGGCTGCCTTGCTCATTTTCTTACTCCCAAAATCCTTTAGTCCACGGAAGTGCTGAACTGGTCAAACTCTTCCTGATACGCGCCGATCTCCTGCAAGACGCGCAACGTCTCTTGAGCCTCCACCTCATCAATCTTGCTCATCGCAAAGCCGACGTGAATCAGCACGTAGTCGCCCACGCCGATGCCGTCTTCGTCGAGCATCCCGATGTTGACGCTGCGGCGAACTCCGCCCACATCAACTTTCGCCAGATGATTCTCCGCGTCAACGATCTCAACGATTTTCCCAGGTATCGCCAGGCACATAAAGTTAAATCCTTCCTGCCGTGATGAGCGCGTTTGCCACCGCCGCCTGACCGAAAGATATGCCGCCATCGTTCGGGGGCACGCGCTTGTGAGTGAAGACCTCTAACCCGACATGTTCGAGCATCCGGCGTGTGCTTTCGAGAAGGAGCATGTTTTGAAAGACTCCGCCTGATAAGACTACACGATTTAGCCGCCGTTCGTCTCTCGCGCGGCATGCGATAGTCGTGATTAGACGAGCCACCCCAAGATGAAACTTCGCTGATACCTCTCTGGGCAGAACACCGTCGAGCAAATCTTCAACCGCCCGGCGAATGACCGCTTCGGCCTTGACGATGTGGCCGTCTGAGGCAATCTCGAATTCATAGCTTCCGGTGCAAGCGGGGTCTGCTATCGCTTCGAGCGCAATCGCCGCCTGACCTTCGTAGTTGACTACCGTTTTGAGACCGAGCAAGCTCGACAGCGCATCGAAGAGTCTGCCCATGCTAGATGTTTCAGGGCTGTTCGTTCCCGTTGCTGCCATCCTAGAGAGCGTCGTCCACGCGCGGGCATCCATGTTTTCCGTGAACGGGATTTTCAGCTTCAGGAAATCATCGCCCAGCGCGCGGCGCAGGTAGACTGCGGCCATCCGCCAGGGTTCGCGTATGGCTTTCGCGCCGCCGGGCATCGGGACATAATCGAGATGCGCGATGTGCTCCGCCTCGCAAAAGTCTGCGACGAAGAACTCGCCGCCCCACATCCGTCCGTCCGTGCCAAAGCCCAGCCCGTCCATCGCAACGCCGATACATTCGCCTTCGATTAGGTTGTCGGCCATGCAACTTGCGACGTGCGCGTGATGATGTTGGACGCCGACTTTGGTTAACCGGTCGTCCATTGAGAGCGCGTACTTCGTCGAGAGATATTCGGGATGCAGGTCGTGTGCGACCACCTCTGGATGAAGATGAAAGAGTCGTTGGAAGTGCGCGATGCCTTGCTCGAAAGAGCGCAAGGTCTCCAGGTTTTCCAGGTCGCCGATGTGCTGACTCACGAAGGCGTGATACCCGCGCGTGAGACAGAAGGTGTTCTTCAACTCCGCGCCGCAGGCGAGAATCTCGTTGGCGAATTTGAATGATGTAGAGACAGGCGCAGGAGCGTAACCACGCGAGCGACGCAAGATCAACGCTTCTCCATCAACAACACGCGCCACTGAATCATCCGTCCGCATGTGTATGCGCCGGTCGTTGAGCAGAAAATAGTCTGCAATTGTTTCTAAACGCTCTCCGGCCTCCACGTCTTCATAGCAGATCGGCTCATCGGAGATGTTGCCGCTCGTCATCACCAGCGGGCGGTCGCAGTTTTCAAGCAGCAGGTAATGCAGCGGCGTGTACGGGAGCATGAAGCCGAGCGTACTGACACCGGGCGCAACCGCTTCGGGCAATCTAGCGCCGCCTCTTTTCTTCAGCAGCACGATGGGGCGCGTTCGTGACGTGAGCAAAGACTCTTCGGCCTCCGAGACGAGGCAATAATTTCTGACCGTCTCGACGGAAGAAGCCATCACTGCAAACGGCTTATCTTCCCTGTACTTTCTTTGCCTCAACCGCGAGACCGCTTCCGCGTTGAGCGCGTCACACGCGAGATGAAATCCGCCGATGCCCTTGATCGCAAGAATCTTTCCGCCCGATAAGAGCTGTCTTGCACGGCTAACGGCATCTTCCAGACTGTCGGCATCAAGCGCAATCTCACTCCTGTTCGCGTCCGTGAGAGAGAGGCGCGGGCCACAGTTCAGGCAGGCAGTCGGCTCTGCGTGGAAGCGGCGGTCGAGTGGATTTTCATACTCGGCGCGGCACTCGTCACACATCTCGAAGTCGCGCATCGTGGTCTTCTCGCGGTCGTAAGGGATGTCTTCGATGATGGTGAAGCGCGGGCCGCAAGCTGTGCAGTTGATGAAAGGGTAGCGATAGCGCCGGTTCTCAGAATCGAACATCTCGCGCTGGCAATCCTCGCAGGTAGAGATGTCCGCCGAGATGGGCATGAACTTCTCCCCGCTTGCTTCGCTTTCGACTATGAGGAAGTCCGCGTAGTTCGCCGGGTCCAGGTTGGGGCTACGCTCGATTGACTCGATCAGCGAGAGAGGAGGCGGGTTTAATTTGAGTTCGTTGATGAAGCTTTCGATAGCGCTCGCGTCGCCTTCGACATCAATCAGCACTCCGGTTGTGTTGTTGAAGACTCTGCCCGTGAGCGCGTGACGGCGCGCCAGCGAGAAAACGTAGGGACGGAAACCCACTCCCTGCACGATGCCCCGCACAAGTATCTGCGCACGTGTCGCCACCGCGTAATTTTCAGTGCTCGGCATAAGAAACGCTTCACCCACGTCACCGTCAAATTCAACCCATTGACACCTTCACGCTCGCGCCCACTCGCGCTCTGAGAAAGCGCATCAACTCATCCATACCCTCATTCGTCTTCGATGAAACCTCAAAGACCTGCATCCCTGGTCGTACTGACTGGATGCTGCTCTGCGCTGTCTCCAAATCAAACTCGACGGCTTGAGCTAAATCTATTTTGGTAATCAAGGCCACATCCGCCGTGTTGAAAATCGTCGGATACTTGAGCGGCTTGTCTTCGCCTTCAGTCACAGACATCAGCACCAGCCGCAGGTCTTCGCCTAGATCGTAGCTTGAGGGGCAAACCATGTTGCCGACATTTTCGATGAAGAGAAGGTCAAGCTCGTCTAGCTTCCATCCTTCAAGGGCGGTTTCGACCATTGTGGCTTCGAGGTGGCAGACCGTGCCGGTAACGATTTGCCTGACCGGAGCCTGGCTGCGTGCAAGGCGAGCCGCGTCGTTGTCTGTGGCGAGGTCTCCGACGAGAGCGGCGACACGGCAACCTTCCAGCCTCAATTCAGTCAGCAGCTTTTCCAGCAGAGCGGTCTTGCCCGCGCCGGGGCTTGAGACGAGGCTGACGACATAGACCCCCGATTCTTGAAAGCGTTGCCGGAGGCTGCGCGCCAGCAGATCATTCTGCTTCAGCACGTTTTGCCTGACTTCGACCAGACGAGGGTTGATGCTCATTCTTCAATCTCCAAAGCCACGACTTCCAATTCCCGACCGCGCACGACCTGAGAAGTCGGAGTATGACACACCGCGCAACAGAATTGCTGGACGGAGATGATCGCCCTTTCAGCCTCGCACGCCGCGCAATAAACCACGACCGGAATTTCCTCTATCACGAGGAGTGAACCCTCAAGCGGCGTGCCCTGACAAGCCACCTCGTAGGAGAAGAGCAGCGCTTCCTTGACCACGCCCGAAAGGTCTCCGAGCTTGAGGTGGATCGCGCTGACAGAAACGCCGCCTCGACGTGCGGCCTCCTCCTCAGCCATCTCGATCATACTCATCGCGATGGAAAGCTCATGCATGATTCGTGAATCGTGAATCGTAAATCGTGAATAGACGCGCCAGACGTTTTATCTATTCACGATTTACGATTCACGATTTACCGGCTGAGATGTCAAAGGTGAACTTCAACTCGTTTTTGACCTTCATCGTCCCTCCGACCACTGAGACAGGCTTGATCCCGAAGTCGGTCTGCTTGAGCGAGAACCCTCCCTGCGCGCGTAAGGTCTCTTCGCTCATCGTCACCTCAGTTTGAATCCAAAGGTTCTTTTGAGTCGCGTCGTGCAGAGTCAGGTCGCCTATGATTCTGGCTCGATAACGCCCCTGCCCAAGCCTGTTTGCCGAGACACTCGTGCTCTTGAAAACGATCTCAGGATATTCGGCGGTTTCAAGCACCTGCTCGCGCATCATGCGCTCGATTTCAAGACGATCCTTCTCCTTAATCTCGTCGCTCGCGGCGAGCGAGTCCGCCTTGATCGTCACACTCACCGAAGCCTCAGAAGGTGCGTCGGGCGTGAACTCAACCTCGCCTGTGAAGTCTCGGATGACGATAACAGGGTCGTGGCCGAAGGCGGAGAGCAATCCTTCGGCGAACGCCTGCACTGTGAACCGGCTCTGCTCGGCAACCAGATGATAGCGAACCGGGCCGTTCTCATTTTCACCCATAAAAGCCTTTCAATGGGAGACTGCGGAGTGCGGATTGAAAAGACGGACGCTTCCGATCTTCCTTAAATCCGCCGTTCCGCAATCAGCACTGCGTAATCGGCCCCGCGCTTCACATATTTCTGATCTTCATGTACCGCTGGAAATCCGGGACCACTGTGGACAACCCGGTGCTTAAATTCTGAGGGATGCCGGGCAGCACTCGATCAAGGTTGGATTTCAACTGCTGCCGGACGCTGGGATGCGCCATAATCAAGCCCGCGCCCGCGATCAGGAGAGCCACGCCTCCGACCAGGTACAACATGTCTTTCGAGCCATTAGACCCATTGTTATCCATAACGTTCTCCTCTTCAAAAGTCTGGAGTCTGGAGTCTGGAGTCTGGAGTCAAAAGCCAAAACGTTACTTTTGACTCTGAGACTCCAGACTCCAGACTCCAGACTTTTAATTTACATTCGCCTGATTCTCAAATATCGCTTGATGTCGGGAAGCGATGTGACTACTCCATAGGCAAAGAGCGCCAGGACTGAGCCTCCGACAATGTACCAGATGCTCTTGCGAGACGACGCTCGCCCATCTGTTTTCAAATTCTCACCGTGTGTCATCTCTGATTTCCTCTCCTTCCTCGAAACGCATTATTCACGATACTGCCTGAGCGCTGTGCGAGTTCAGAAATTTCGTGACGAGCGATTCGACAATACTTGCAGCCTTGTCTACTGCCGCCTCAACTGGCTCGCTGAGTCCCATCTGCCCTTCTTCGGGGCCGAACGTCTCAGGCTCACACCCGACCAGCAAGATACGCTTAAACTCGCCCCCCATTGATTTCACCATCGAGAGCACTTTCAAAGGGTTCATGCCGTGCGTCTCGACCATCATCGCTTGCGGCTCAAGACGGTCCAACTCATCCAGGTCAGGCTCGATGGTGTAGAGCGTGCCGGGCTGCTCGCCGCGCGGCGTTGCGTCAACGAGGATCGTCACGTCGTAGCCATCCATGAGCGCGTAGGCGAGATCGAAGCCGCGAATCCCGAAGTCAGTCAGGCGCACGCCCTCCGGCCAGGCGCGCGTCATCAGTCGTCTCAACACTTCACAGCCGAAGCCGTCGTCGCCCAGAAAGATATTGCCGATGCCTGCGACGAGGATGCGCTCCCGTTGCGCCATCTCAACTCTCACCTTCCGCACGCTCGACTTCTTCAGGAGAGAAGAAGAAGCGATGGCCGGGCTGTCGCATCATCCCCAGATCGCGCCCCGGATCATCATCTAACACAACCGCTAGATGAACTTTGCCCTCATAGTCCTGCTCGATGGCCTCGATGATGGCAATCTTTCCCGCGAGCGCAAGATCGAAGATGTCGCCGCCAGCGCGGGGTTTGAGCCGGACACGTGTCCCCTGCTTGATTTCGACGCCGGAAACGTTGACGCTCTCCAACGCCGTTTTCTCTTCGAGCAGTTGCCATTCCCATTCATTCATTGCTCACCTGGAAAATGAAAAATGCAAAATTAAAAATGTAAAAGTAAGGCGGAAACCATTTTTATTGGTGCGCTTTGATCGTCAATTTTTCCTTTTGCATTTTTCATTTTACATTCTTCATCGCGCCGTGCATCTTCATCAGTTGCTCTGCCGGAAGCTGCTCTGTTCTCTCTAGTATCCGGCGCGCTCGCTCGTCTGCGCCGCGCATCTCGTGCTTCTCTTCATCTGTCAGCGTCATGATGCGGAGGGTCAGAATCTCGTCTATCTCCGTCCCGTCGAAGAGTTCGCCAGGCGATTCGGGCGCGATCTGCGGATAGTCGTAAAGAATGATCGGGGATGAGAGCATGCAGTCTCGCGTTCCCTCTTCCCCGACTAGAACCGGATATGTTCCCGTGTTGCGACACAGGGCGGCGGCCTCTCTCGCGGTCTCAATCGGATCGAGCAAGGATACGAACTCGCCCTCGCGCACTCCGAGAATTGTGTGGGTCGAGACAAGTGAGCGCATCAACGCTTCATCACGACTCTTCTGATCCGCATCTTCGAGCGGTGTCGTGTTCAGGATGCGCGCGGTGATCTTGAACAACCCATCGCGGGCGCGTTCGGCTGTGACTTCTACCTCGCCTTCAACACGTTGCTGCCTGCGAATGATGACGCCTTTGATTTGGCCGCTGCTCTCCTCGCGCAAAGGTTCTACTGTCCGGCTCGACGGGAAAGTGAAGGTCAATCGCTGCGCCGTTGCGACCGTCTCGCTCAGGTTAAAGCTCGGCAGGCTGACATCGCGCTCGGTGGCTTCCTGCCAGGTTTGAAAGAGTCGCCCGTTGACCTCCAACGAAGCGACGACGCTCAAATCAGAGTCGGAGATGGAAGCTTTAATTTCACTGTCATCGCAATTCGCAATCCGCGTTACGCAATCAGCAACGGGCACACCGACCTCTCGCGCGAGCAGGTGCAGGAATCTTACTTTAACGTCGAGCGTGGTGTTTTCATTTCCCTCGACGAGACACTGCGTCTGCATCGTCCAGGCTTCCGTGCCTCCCTGCGCCTGACTGTAGGATTGCGGGCAGAGAGCGCCGAAGTTCCAGCGCTGCTGGTTCTTCACAGCCGACGGACGATACGGGTAGAGAATGTACCCCTCGTAGAGCACGGCGTTGGCTATTCTTTCCACGAGGTCGAGGTTCATTACTGCACAATCTCCTCAACATTGATCTCTACAATCTCCGGCTCCGCGCTTGCAGTTTTTTCGACGGGCGGCAAGAGACTATCGAGCGTCTGCTCCCACGTCGGAATCCCTCGACGCATCTTATACAGAGACAACCGGTCGAAAACGTCTCGACGCAAACAGAGCCACGCGATGTTCGGGTAATAGATGTCAATCATCTCTTTCCAGACACGCACCGGCAGACGATACTTCGCCTCCCTGTCCCAGGGAATCTGCTCGACCTGCAAAGCTCCATTTGTCGCTTCATAGAAGATAGTCCCGCTGAACATCAGATTGAGCGGAACCTCTCCGTCTTCCAGTCCCGCGAAATACTTCGCGGCGGCCACGTTGAAGTCGAACGTACACGGAACCTGAAGATCAACGACAGTGCTGCCCTGAAACGGTGTCACGATGACGCTCGTGTGAGTCCACAGCATCGGGCGCAGCGTCCGGCTCCAACGCTCCGGCTCACCGAAAAGGTCCAGCAGTCGCTCCTGCTCTCCTGCGTTATACTTTCGGCGTGCCGACTCGATTTGAATCTGGCAGCACAACGCAATGGTCTGAATCGCACTCTCCGCATCCGCGCATGTGATGCGCAGCTTAAACGCCAGCAGTGGCGATGCCGTGAAAGGAACGGCCTCGGCCCCGTCAATCTGGAAACTCAGATCAGGCATGCGAGGCGTCTCCCGTCGGACCGGACTTTTCTTTCAACGCGGCAAAGAACTTCCCGATCTCTTCCCAGACCTCCTGGCCTCCTGAGAATCCGTGCCAGTAGGCGCGAATCAGCCCCACCAATTTGTAGCATTCGTCAATCGGCACGATGTAGTATTCGCTCGCTCCCTTGACGCGGTTGACGAGCAGCGCCTCCGTGTCTCTTTCCATCTCTTTCAACACAGGATTGGCTTGCGCGATTTCATCCCATGCTTCGAGGTCGAGCAGGGATTCGGTCGCTCCGGCAGGACTCGGATAGAGCGCGATGGTCTTTCCCGCCGCAGTGCCGTGAAAGAAGAAAGCCATGCCAATCGGGATCAACAGGCTTTCCCACTGCGCGTCCGTCAACTGAAAGGCTGGAAGGTATCGTATGCGACGCGGAACGCGCCGGTATTTGAGTGTCTCCGACTGGCCGCTGAAAAGAATCGCGCACGCCTGGCAAGCGCAGATCATTTGGCGCGTTTGTGGCTCAACCAGATGTTGATGGTCGGCTGGCAACTCGATGCTGCACATCTCGCACCGCTCCAGAGCGGCGCGCGGGCGCACAAACCGTCGAAGGACGTTGAACGGCGTCTGCGAATTGCTGGTTGCGGATTGCGGATCGCTGATTTGAGAGTCATCCTTTTCAGGGTTGTTTGACATACTTTCACTATTTCACGATCAAGCTTTCCGACCTTTAACCAGCCTTCTTCCGCTCCGCGATCCTCACGCCCGCTTGGTCGCGTCTCAGGCTGGCGGCATATTCGGCATGTCCGAGTCTGACTCCACACTGTCAGGATTGATGGCTGTGGAGTCTCTTGCGGTTGATCCACCCGATGGGCGGTCTGCGTGTGTCGTGCCCGCATCCTCTCGACCCGACTCCTTCCCGTCCTGCCCGGCGATGCTCTCGCCCTTCCTCGTGCCCGGCGTATGCGTCGGTAATTCTACCTTGTCATCTTGATCTTCCATCATCTGTTCTCCTCGCTAATTTGTTTGGTTCATTTATCCATTGAATCAATGAACCGATGAATCAATTAGGTAAAGCCACCTTCGCGCGCCCCTGCTCCATGAGCAGCGGGAACGGCTCAAGGTGGAGGTCTGGTTGATCCAGCCCGCGCCCCGCGCGGATCACGTCGTATTGCTGCCCGCAGGTCGAGCAGATGAGGTTCGTCATTTCAAGACGAGCATCCTCTAAAGGCTTCCCGCATCCGGGGCACGTGTTGCCGTAAGCGTAGAGCGATTCTCCCAGACGGCAGAAAAGTATGGAACGCCCGCGCACGTCCATCATTCTCACAGAGCTTTGCGCGAGAAGATGAACGTCGCTCACCTCTTCCCAACTCTTGCCATTAACGGGATGCGCCGCGCCGCCATTGCCATTAGATTTTCCTATCTGCACGAAGCCGGTCGGAGCGGGTTGCTCCGTTACGCCCTCGGCCTCAATCGCCACTACGTCCGGGGCTGCCTCGTAGATAGCCTCTTCGATAGCGAGCTTGAGCGTCATCGAAGACGACGGGCAACTTTTGCAACTTCCCTGAAGCCTGAGCCGCACCACTCCATCAGTGATGCCGGTTAGCTCCACGTTGCCGCCGTGCGAATCCAGATAGGGACGAACTTTTTCGAGAGCCTGCGTCACCCTCGTTTCAAGTGGAACGGGATGCAGCCCGTAGAGCAGCAGGAGGCTTCCGACCAGACCGTCACGGGCGAAGTTATCAAAGATGGCATAACCCGGCTCACCCGCCTCCGCGACAATCTCCATCAGACGATCAAGGCCAGCCCCGTGAAAATCCATGAGCGACTGCACAAGTTCTAACGCACTTGCTCGCGCTTCCACGTCAGGCAAGTTCTCGATCTTGCGAATCAGCCCTTCAACCTGCTGCATCCGCGAAAGGAAGTCTGGAGTCTGGAGCCTGGAGTCTGAAGTCATCAATCCATTCCTAAGTCTGGAGTCTGGAGTCTGGAGTCTGGAGTCAAAGGCAAGAACTCGCTTTTTGACTCCAGACTCCAGACTCCAGACTGTTTTATTTGACCATCCCGAACATCGGCGAGTGGTGCGTCTCCAAAGTCTTGCCGCCTCCGAGATACATGTGTACGCCGCAGGGCAGGCAGGGGTCGAAGCTACGCACGGCGCGCATGATGTCAATGCCTTTGAAGTTGTCAGGCCCGTTCTCTTCAAAGATGGGTGTGTTCTGCACAGCATCCTCGTAGGGGCCGGGCGTGCCGTAGATGTCGCGCGGGTTGGCGTTCCAGGGCGTCGGCGGGTACGGGTGATAGTTGGCGATCTTGCCGTCGCGGATTACGACGTGGTGCGAGAGCACGCCGCGCACAGCTTCGTGGAAGCCGCAGCCGATGGCTTCTTCGGGCACAGTGAAAGGCTCCCAGGTCTTCGTGCGTCCGGCGTGCAATTCCGCAATCGCCTGCTCGCAGAAGTGGAGCGCAGCCGCAGCCGCGTAAGCCTGGAAGTAGGTGCGCGCACGATCACGCTCGATGGCGTTCGACCACTTCGGAATCTTCCACTCGAATTCCACTTCAGGCTTCATGGCCGTCTGCGGCAAGTAAATCTTGACGCTGTGGCCTGTCGCCTTAATGTAGCCGATGTCCACCTTGTTTGCGAGCGCGGTTGACCAGAGGCGCGCTATGGGACCGCCGCCCGTGTCGAGCGCAAGGTATTTGCTACCGTCGCCCTGTTCGCCCTCGTGATACCAGCGCGGCGACATGACCCAGGTGTAGTTGTTGTCGAAGTCGCGCTTCTGCGGCCTCGGCGTCGTGGTCTGATTCCAGGGATGGCGCTGGTCAACAGGATTGCCGAGCGGGTCTGTCTTCACAAACGTCTCTGCATCCTGCCAGTCGTCGTAGTAGGAACTCCCCAAAAGGATGCGTATGCCTAGATTGATGTCAACCAGATTGGTGGTCACGAGCTTGCCGTCAACAACAATGCCCGGCGTGACGTACATCGCGTTGCCCCACTCGTCCATGTTCTTGTAAGAGTAATCGCAGACCGCCGGGTCCTGGAACGATCCCCAGCAACCCAAGAGGATGCGACGCTGACCGACCTTCTCGTAGCCGGGCAGAGCCTCGTAGAAGAAGTCGAAGAGGTCATCGTGCAAGGGCACGACCTTCTTCATGAATTCACAGTAGCGCATCAAGCGGACGAGATAGTCTGTGAAGAGTTGAATGGTTGGGACAGTGCCGACGCCGCCCGGATAGAGCGTTGAAGGATGAACGTGGCGGCCTTCCATCAGGCAGAACATCTCGCGCGTGTAGCGGCTGACGTGCAAGGTCTCGCGGTAGAACTCGCCCGTGAAGGGATTCAACGCCGTCATGATGTCGGCAATGGTCTTGTAGCCGTGATCGGCAGCGTGCGGAGCTTCGGTCGTCTTGGCCTTCTCCCAGACAGACGGGTTGGTCTCCTTGACCATCTGCTCGCAGAAGTCCACGCCGACTAGATTATCCTGAAAGATGTTGTGGTCGAACATGTACTCGGCGGCTTCGCCCAAGTTGACTATCCACTCGGCAATCGCGGGCGAGCGAACATTGAAGGCCATGTTCTGCGCGTAGGTCGCGCAGGTCGCGTGATTGTCGCCGCAGATGCCGCAGATGCGACTTGTGATGAAGTGCGCGTCACGCGGGTCTTTGCCCTTCATGAAGATCGAGTAGCCGCGAAAGATCGAAGAGGTCGAGTAGCACTCGGCGACCTCTTTGTTAGCGAAGTCAATCTTCGTGTAGATGCCCAAGCTTCCGACGATGCGTGTGATCGGGTCCCAGTTCATGTCCACCAGCGTGCGCGGCTTGGCCGGAGCCTTCGGCAATGTTGTCGTGGTCGTACTCATGACTTATCGCTCCTTTTTCTGCAAGTAGGCTTGCGGTTGATAGCCGGTGGTTAGCTCAGGACGATTGTGCCGCCACTTCGGTTCCTTGTTGAGCGTCGTCATGGTCATATTACGCAAGGCGCGAATGGCCGTGCCGTAGATGCCGATGGCTGACGAAGAGAGCTTCGCGCCCGGCGGCTCATCCATGAACGGCATGAACTTGTCCGGGAAGCCGGGCATCGTGCAGCCGATGCAGATGCCGCCGACATTCGGGCAGCCGCCGATGCCTGCCATCCAACCGCGCTTCGGCACGTTGCAGTTGACCACAGGCCCCCAGCATCCCAGCTTCACGATGCACTTCGGTGAGCCGTACTCTGTGGCGAAATCTCCCTGCTCGTAATAGCTGCCTCGGTCGCAGCCTTCGTGAACCGTCTTGCCGAAGAGCCAGGTCGGACGCCCCGCATCATCAAGCGGAATCATCGGAGCCAGGCCCGCCGCGAGATAGAGCAGGTAGAGCACCGTCTCCATAAAGTTGTCCGGTTGCACGGGACAGCCTGGCACGTTGACAATCGGAATGCCCGCATGCGATTTCCAATCCCAGCCGAGATAGTCGGCCAGACCCATGCAGCCCGTCGGGTTGCCGGCCATCGCGTGGATGCCGCCGTAGGTAGCGCAAGTTCCGATAGCGACAACAGCCAGAGCCTTCGGAGCGAGGCGGTCTATCCACTCTGTAGTCGGAATCGGCTGACCCGTCATCGGGTCGTTGCCCACCGCCGCCCAGTAGCCTTCGCCGCTCAGGTTCTCGTTCGGTATCGAACCCTCGACGACCAGCACGAAGGGGTCAATCAACCCCTGTTCAGCTTGATAGTAATACTTCATGAAGTCGTCGCCGACCTCATAGGCCAGCACCGGATTATGAAGATGTACTTTGGGAAGCCCCGGTATCGCTCCCATCACCACGTCTTCAACACTCGGTTGAGTCGCCGCCGTGATCGAAACAGTATCGCCGTCGCAACCCAGTCCCGCCGTGATCCAGACGATGTGAACGTCCTTTACAGCCGGAGCGTGTTGAGTGACACGTCCATACGGAGCAGTTTCTGCTGCCATTGTTCTCTCTCCTTTCCTTGTGAGAGTTGCAGACTTAAAAGATTCCAGTGCCAGGTGACGGGAGACACTTCCTGGCAAACATTATTCGAGGTGCGCGTTAAAAAACTTCGAGCTTGTTGCTGACAGTTTGATTACGAAGGATTTCGAGCCATTGTCAGACGGCGGCTGAGATTTAGTCAATACAGAGAATCCATTAGAGAGCATAGGGAAATACCTGAGAGCGGACACAAAGCCAGCTCTTCATCACGGCTGAATCAGATGGTTACGCACCGCATAACGAATCAAATCGCCGAGCGAATGCATATTGAGCTTTTCCATGATGTGGCTTCGGTGGGTCTCGACGGTTTTGACGCTGATGTTCAAGCTCTCAGCAACCTCTTTGTTGGTCTGCCCCTCTCCCAAAAGCTGAACGATTTCCCGCTCGCGTGCGGTCAGACGGTTTTGTGGCGACTTGTAGTTGTCACTGACGCTCCCGCCTTTGAGATAACCTTCCAGGACCATCTCCGACACCTTCGGCGTGAAGAAAGGCTTATGCTGGCAGAGGCTCTCGACCGCCGCGATCAGGTCGCGCCCGGCATCGGATTTCAAGACGTAGCCACGCGCTCCGGCTTCCAAGACCTCATGCACCAACTGTTCATTCTCATGAATGGACAGAATCAACACCTGTGTGTCGGGCGCTATCTTGCAGATTTGGCGAGTCGCCTCCAGGCCGTTCATCTCCGGCATGCTGATGTCCATGATAATCAGGTCGGGCGATAATCGCTTGGCCTCCTCGACGGCCTGGCGACCCGTGATCGCTTCGCCCGCCACCTCCCAGTTAGCTTGAGTCTCAAGGAGGTTGCGTAAGCCCCGCCGGTAGATTTCATGATCATCCGCAATCAAAATTCGCACAGGGTTCATCTCGCACCTCGGAGCGGGAGTGTCACTGTAACTGTGGTTCCCCGGCTGCTGGAATTGATCTCCATTTGTCCCCCGAGTTGCTGCGCCCGCTCGCGCATGCCTGGGATGCCCACTCCGAATCGTGCGCCCTGACCGTTTCCATTATTCCCCAGGAGAATCTGTCCTTTGCCTTCATCCTCCAACTCCAGCCTGACCTCGGCAGGGGCGAGCGTAATCCGAATGAAGGCGCGTGGGCTTCCCGAATGGCGATGGATATTTGCCAGCCCTTCCTGCGTGATGCGAAAGAGCGCCGTCTCCACTTCGGGCAAAAGGCGTCCGAGGTCGGATGGTACTTCCAACGCGATGCGGATGCCTGTGCGCTGGCCGAAGCCTTCGACATAGGATTTCAAGGCAGCAGCCAAACCCAGATCATCCAGCAAGGGTGGATGGAGCAAATAAGAAAGGTTACGCACTTCGCGCACGCATTGCTGCACGAGAGCCAGACTCTCGGAGAGGATGCGCGCGGGTTGCGGCTCCTGGGTAGCAGTTTGCGAATCCATCAACAACGAGAGATTCATTGCCACCGCTGCCAGGTTCTGCGCCGTGCCGTCGTGGAGTTCTCGCGCAATGCGGCGCTGCTCTTCATCCTGAATGGAGAGCAGATTCGTCGTTAGCTGACGGAGTTCTTCTCCTCTATGCTTTAACTCTTCCTCGGCCTGCTTGAGTTCGGTAACGTCGAAACCAACTCCATGTAGAAACCAGGGTCGCCCACTGTCGTCATGCACCATCTTGCATTCGCAGTGAAACCACACGACATGTCCATCGCGCGCGATGACACGATAGACTGAACGTAAATCCTTCCCAAACAGAAAGAGCCGCGCCGCCTCGACACACCAGCGGTTTTTGTCTTCAGGGTGAATTTGCTGATACCAACGAATCGGATTGTTCAGCCATTCTTCCCGCGTGAAGCCGAGCGCCGCTTCGATGTGCGGACTGACGTATGCCTCGCCGACGCCTTTGTTCAAGAAGGCCATGAAGACCACCGCCGGGATTTGTTCGACAAGGATGTGGTAGCGAGCTTCCGTGTCGGGCAATTCTCCGGCAGCTACCTTTGGCTCGCCGACTTTCGGACTGAGCAAGCCAGCCGCCAGCCCGTCCTCGGAAACTTCCGATGAGAAGACGCTCGCCAACGCTTCAAGAATATTTTCCGCCTCCTCGACAGAGGCTGGCTCGATATTCTCGAAGAGAAACCTTTCAAGCTCAACGAAGTCAGCCTTCTTTGTTCCTGCTACCTCTGGCATCAACTATTTATCCTTGAAGGCTGTCTGCGCGAGAGCCGCCTGGTGCGTTCTTTGAAGAGTGATCTTAGCCTAACGCCACGCCCGTTTCCATGTCAATTAAATCTGAGGTAATGTACACAACCTGGATAAGCCGATGAAAAAAACCAAGAAACATACCAATACTCACTTTGATAATCTTATTGACTTGCGCGAACGTAATCCGCAAGCTTATGCGCGGCTCGGCGAGCGGCCACGGCAAGCTGTCGAGGGATACGAGGCCGGGCGGCTTGCTGCATCTTTTGAGTACCGGCCCGGAACTGAGCGCCTCATAGAGTTAAGCGAGCGTCTCCCGCAAGTGTATGCTCGCTTCAGTTCCGCGACAAAGGAGATGGTCGAAGATTATCTTGGCAAGAAGCGCGCCTCCCAACTCGTTGATGAGTTGAGGAGCCATACGCAGGATTAGTCAATGGAGCGAGTTGCGCCGTCGAAAGGCGGAGATGTGTGTTGCGTCAGCATGCTGCCGACGAGTCTCTGGTTGGATTGATTTTGCAGCCGCCAGTTTTTCAGCGCTCGTGGTTTCTTCTCAAGCTTTTTCGATTCAAAGCATAAAGGCCGAACAGGATGATGAGAGACGCTGCCGACGCCGCTCCCAATTGCTGCGTCGTAATTCGACGGGCGTCGGCGCTCATTTCAATCTTCCCTTCGTATTCGCCCTGTAGCACAAAAGCTGCCCAGTAATAAGGCGAGCGCCAACGTTTCTGCTCCCACATAGTTCTTTGAGCCTGGCGCAACGCTGATGCTGGCGATAATCCCTCTTTCAGCATCGCATGGTAGAAATACGTCATCAACTCGGCGGTCGCTTCATCATCAACCTTCCACAAGCTAGCCATCACGCGTGTTGTCCCGGCATACATGAAGGCGCGAACCAGCCCAACCAGCCCTTCGCCTTTGACATCTTTTCCCAGCCCGGTGTTACATGCGCTGAGCACAACCATCTCGGCTGGCAGATCAAGATTATAGATGTCGTTGAGGCGCAAGAATCCATCCTGCGGCTTGCCCTGTTTATCGTACAAAGACAACACCAGGCCGGATAGCTCAGGATGCTCGTTGTCCAGAATGCCGTGCGTGGCAAAATGTATTATCCGGTACTGGCCTAACTCTGTGCCGGTAGCAGTAGCCTTATTAGCTTCAAAGCCAAGTGCCTTTAAGCCGTCTTCGGCAGGAGTCACGGCCATGATCGCTTCCGCTTCCTCGCGCGAGGCAAAAAGGCGCGGGATGCTCTGCCCGCTGCCTGTGACGCCGACATCTCGCAAAGCCCTGTACACTTCCACATCGCGTGTCTGTTCCTGGGCGACGATTGCCTCTGCGCCTCCGCCCTTAAGTCTCGAATCGTCTTTCTCAAAAACCGGATCAGCAAAGACGGCTACCATCTTCGGCGCTGGACGACGCCGGGAGGTCTCGCTTCGCAGCGCCGCAAGCGTCGAAGCGGAAGGTTGAATCGTGATCTCGTGATCGAGCATGAGAGGGACAGGCTCTGCGCTGTCGCTGCTGGCGGCTGTCGGCAGCGCATTGAAAGAGATGTATTGCAACGCTCCGTCTGCGACGATCAATAAACGTTTCGTCCCAAGTTGCGTAGCCACCGGCCCCGTCAGCATTTTCCCCAGGATGGAAGCATCCTTCCAGTATTGCTCCGCAGCAGTTTTCACGCGCTCCTGTCGCGCGGCGAAAGTCTCTCCTTCGATGGGCTGCGGCGCAGTCAGCAGGCTCCTCACACGATTGGCCGCGTCCTCTATTTCCGCGCGGCCCGGTAGCTCATAACTTTGAATTGATGTTTTCGTCACTGCCCAGAGATAACTTTTCTCCTCGCCCAGAAAATACTCAAGGAGAATCGTATCGTCGTCCACGACCTGCTCCTGAATCGCCTTCAGACCTAAAGGCTGCGTTTGAAGCGATGCCGTGTACTCCATGCTGCCCGTCCTGATCTGCGCCTCGACTTCGCTCAACCGGGACGTGGCCTCGTCTATCTCTTTGGTGAGCGCTGCGGCTTCCGCCGCGTTGCCACCTTCCAGCCGCATCCGTCGCTCCGCCCTTTCATTCAACTCCGCGCGTAGAGCGCGCTCCCGCTCCAGCAAAGCTGGGTCGGCGTTGCGTCGAACCCCGACGTGAGCATCCGCAAGCGTCTCAAGAAGCGAGCGCGCCCGCGCCCGCTCGCTCGCTTCAAACGCAGCGGCGTTGAAGCCTTCGGACGGGTGCTCGCGCTCTAGCTGCATGAGCAGGTCAATGTAGAACTCGTATTGCTGGCGCACGGAAGCGAAGTAGGAAGCGCGCAAGTCCTGGCTTGCGACCTTCGTGCGGAGCGATTCGACGACTTCGAGCGCGCCGTCCATTCGCGCACGGGCTGCGACCAGGTTGCCGCGCTTTCGTTCCACGCGCGCGATGTTGTAGAGCGTCGAAGCTTCCCCGAATGGATACTCAGCCTGACGGCTGAGAGGCAGCGCCCTCTCATAGTAGGCAAGCGCCTGCTGCTGCTGTCCCAATTCCTCGTAGATGTGTCCTATCGGATTAAGCGTCTCCACTTCCGCTCGAAAATCTTTTTCGGCGCGCCAGAAGGCGAGCGTTCTCCGGTAAGAGTCGAGGGCTTTTGTTTTGTCCCCCAGAGAATCATAAACCTTACCAATCTCTCTTAGCTCGGAGAACTCCAGGCGGCGGTCGCCTGCGGCTCTGGAGATTGAAAGGGCTTGTTGATAAGAGTCAAGCGCTTTCTGATTATCTCCCAAAGAATAGTAGGCACGACCAGCGTCATAGAGCGTGCTTGCTTCTCCGTTGGAATACCCGACAGCTCTAAAGATGGGTAATGCCTTGTTGTAATACTCGATTGCCTTCTGCTTCTCGCCTAGCTGGTCGTAGATGTAGGCGATGCCGTTGAGAATTCTTCCTTCCTCAATCGGGTCTCCAAGCGTTTGAGTCATCCGCATTGCTCGTTCAAAGAAACTGAGCGCCTCCTGGCTTTCGCCCATGCGGGAATAGAGGCGACCGATGGCGGTGAGTGTGATGGCCTGCCCTCTGAGATTAAGCGTTGCTTGCCAGAGAGAGAGCGCGCGGTTATAGAAGCTGAAAGCCTCCTTCATCTGGCCCAAGTCCGAATAGGTGTAACCTAGATAGACGTGTGTTTGAGCTTGCCCACGCCGATCACCCAGAAGGCTCCAAAGGGATAAGGCACGGTTATAAAACTCAAGGGCTTTTTGTAAATTGCCAGACCAGTTGTGAACTTCGCCGAGGTTATTAAGCGCCTGCGCCTCGCCCCGGCGGTTTCCCACCTCCTGGCTTAACTTGAGCGCCAGAGTGCAGTATTCGAGCGCCTTCTGATTCTCTCCCAGGTAAAGATAGACATAACTTAACTCGTTGAGCGTTTCGCCTTCACTGCGACGATCTCTCATCTTTCGACTAAGCGTGAGAGCCTGCTTGTAAAAGGCCAGCGCGTTTTCGTACTCGCCGAAAGGCTGGTAAATATCACCGATTCGCTTGAGCGCGAGGGCTTCTCCCCGGTAATCCCCTGCGGCCTTCCAAGAGGGCAAAGAATCTTTGAGCTTATCTATCGCTTGACGACTCGATTCCGCTCTCCACTCCTTCAGCATCTGCTCCGCTTCTGCGAAACTTTTTTCGGCGGCGATCCGTTGTTTATCCTTAACTGTGGCGCGCTTGATTTCTTCAACCCTCAGTTGATAGCGTCCGGGCGTCCCATCTCTTTCCAGCGAGCGCACCTCTAATCTATAGACTCCTGCGGTTTCGGCAATGAAGGAAACAGGCGTCGGCCCATAGTAGCGGCAGTCGAGTTGAACAAGCACACGCCCACCCGGTTCGTAGAGTGTCACACCGGCATCTATGCCCTGTGGCGCGACGATGGCGCGTAGATATTGATTAGCGTCGAGCGCGATTTTGTATGAATGAGTTTCGCCCGCAGAGAGTTCGCGCGCGACGGATTCACCCCTTGCAGGCAAAGCACTACTATCCTTGCCCTGTTCTGTGCTGCTGGATTCGGCTAGGACAGTGGGGGGCAGGGGAAGGTGACGGCTCTTAAACACCGGCTCTGACAGAATGAAGGCGATGGTTAAGAAGGAGAGACTATATTTGACAGACTTGCTGAATGACATCTATGCGTCTCGGCGCTAAGACTTTGTTCTCCTTTAAGCTGTTACGCTTTTTCATTGCGTTCAGGTAAATCTCATCTGAGCCGCAACTCTAAATATGCCAGAATCGTTGTGCCGTCAATCAATTTTTCAACTGATACCGGGAACCTGAACGCTTCGAGTTTATGTTACCTGGAAGACCTGCCCGCTTTCGTTCCCTTTTTCGTTCCCCTTACTTTTGCTTTACCGGAAGACGCGACCGTTTTGGAAGCTTTGCTTTTCTGCGCGCCGATCTTCTTTTGTGTCAGGCCACTGCTCGCAGCATCAACTTCACAAATACACTCATCGAATTCCGTAGGCGGGTTTCTCATACTGCCGATGACGTTTCCCAGGTTCCTGTTGACAGAGCTATTTCTATTGACGGAACTGTTCCTATTAACAGAGCTGTTTCGATTATCCGGCAAGATGGCCCCGTTGCTGCTCGTGACGTTGAAGAGGTTAATGGTGAACATGTCTTCAAAGCTCCCTATCTTCTCCTCTTGTCCGGCCAACATTTTTCGGCCAGGGCGCACGTCGCGCTTCGTCGCCTTCAAATACGCCCTGAGAAATTCTGCCCAGCGCGAGTCCCTGGCGAAATAGAGTTGCTCATACTCTTTGAGCGCAGATGGTTCTTCCGCCCAGGGAAAGTAGATCGAGACGCCGAAGGAATATTGAACTGTCAGCCCGCTGTAGCACGACTTGAGGATGAAGCCGTCATAGTTACGGAAATTGCTAACTTTGGTGGTTGGCTTCCCCTCGTAGCCGCGCTCATGTTTGAACTGCGCGTCGGCCTGCGCGCTGCCCTTCTCGTTTCCGCTGCCCCTGATGGCATTCATCACGTTCTGGCAGGCACTGGTCACAGCTTTCTCCTTGCAGTAGAACTTCAGCCGCTCGCAGAAGTCGTAGAGGTCCGTGTACTGCTCGTGCTTGTAGGGTTGAGCCTCCCAGTGCGCCAGCACGAGCGCGTTTCTCACCTCCGAGTCAACCTTGCCCCTCTTAGGGTTCGGTAAGTAGCCGAGCAGGACTTGAGACAGGCTATTGACTGCCCACATTAGCTCGACACTGTGATCCAGGTCGCAGGCAGACTGATCCACTGAAACGCCCGCCGCCTGGTAGTCCGTGTAATAGCTAACGTAGTCGCAGACGATTTTACCGGACAAGTCCTTCACGTCCTGATCGCTTCCTCCGTCCGACTTACTTTTCGCCAGTTCCCTGACAGCCTCAAGCACGCTCGCGTAGGGCCAACCGGCTACCGGCTCAAACCCTTCAGCGCCGATCATGACTTTGGCGAAGTTATGCACGACGTAAGCGACCTCGGTCATGCTCATCAGGCAACTATCCATGCCTAGAATGTCAATCTTTTTCCCGCCGAGCAGCTTGCTGCTGATCTTTCCTATCAACTCAGCCATGCTGATAACGCTTAAGCTGTCTATCTTATTCGCATCCTCTTTGTTGAGGAAATTCTCGGCGATGCCGCCGCCGTGACCCGACAGGGCGAGCATGTAGTGTTGGGCTGGGTACTTCTCGACGCATCTTTGGACGAAATCGAAAATCACGTCGAAATAGGTTCGCGGCTTCTCCTCTGCATCATCCTTCATTAACTCCCTGGCCTTAGTCGCCAGGCGTTCTTCTTGCGACTTGTCTAGCTCTTTGTCTAGCTGACCGAGGGTTGTGCCTTGTTCGATAACTAGCTCTGTGTTTTCATGCACACCGGAGTCAAGCGATGCGATCACGTCAACGCCATCGCCTGAGCCGACCTTTTTCATCTCCGTCAGGGCGAACACACATTCTTCGGCCAGGTTGTTGTCGCCAGCCAGATAGACCATGACAGTCCACTTTCTCGGATTATTACTCATGGTTGATTGCTCCTTCGCAACTTTTGTAAGTCAGTCATAATTTATAGCTCATGGTCTAACAGCTATAATTTCATAGTCGTCCTCATGGAAGGCTGAACACGGGCAGAGTTGAATCGCATTAACTCTCACGCTCGCGGCTCGTCGAGGATGCTCTCCTATAATTGAATGTCTTTGAGGAGAGATGTATTTCACATTTCAATAGAGCTTTGAGGAACTAGCGCAATCCAAGAGCCAAGTGCATGGAAAGATGCTCTACCGGGTTCAGGATTCTTATAGCAGTTTGTAAATGTATCCGGTTGAGAGTTCAGCCTTCAGGCTGTTTCCGCTCAACACGCTGAAAGCGTGAACTCTCAACAAGGAAGTTTGAATGAAGCGGAGGCTGATTCGAGATTATTATAAAGGCCGGAATGTGCTGCTACTGTTTATACCCTGCGGCTGCGTCCGGCTATGTTTGCGATTATATTGACTAGCTCTTCCGGGTCCACCGGCTTAGCGATGTGCATCTGAAAGCCTGCTGCGAGCGCGCGGAGACCGTCTTCATGGCTGGCATAGGCTGTGAGCGCGACGGCAGGGATTTGACCGGATTGCTGCTCCAATCCACGCACTTGTTTGAGGAGAGCGTAGCCGTCTTCTCCCGGCAATCCAATATCACTGATAAGCAAATCGGGCGACCATTCCCGGAAAGAAGCGAGCGCATCGGCAGCAGATTCGCACCCTCTCACCTCGGCCCCGCATTGCGCCAGCACCGCGCTGATGAAATCCCTCGTATCCACTTCATCGTCAACCAGCAGAATACGCAAACCATCAAGCGCCGGAGAACAGGGAAACGATTTATCATCATCATCACTGCTCACGACAGATGAGAGTTCCGTCTGAGGATGATAGCTGCGGCTCTTAGTCTTGTGCGGCAGCGTGACTGTAAAAGTTGACCCTTTATTTATTCCTTCACTCTGGGCCTTGATTGTTCCGCCGTGCATTTCGACAAGGTGACGCACGATAGCCAGACCGAGTCCAAGCCCGCCATGCTTTCTGGTTGTGCTACCGTCGGCCTGCCGAAAGCGCTCAAAGATAAAGGGGAGAAACTGCGGATTGATGCCCTGCCCGCTGTCGCTGACTATGATCTGCGCTTGAGCGCCCTCACGCTCAAGCCGAACCTCCACACGCCCGCCTTCGGGCGTAAACTTGACGGCATTGGTGAAGAGATTCCAGACCACCTGTTGCAGACGGCTCGCATCGCCCATCACCTGGCTCGCGGATTTATCAAGCGCCACTTCAAACTGAATCGCTTTAGCTGCTGCTGCCGGGCGCGTTGACTCGATTGCCGCTTCTATGATTGCGCTCAACTCGACGGGGCGAACATCGAGCCGCAGTTTTCCCGTAATGATGCGCGAGACATCCAGCAGGTCGTCTATCAACTGCGCCTGAGAGCGTGCGTTGCGTTCAATGGTTTCGAGAGCGCGGGCGATGTTTTCCTGGTCGAATTTGTTCGTCCGCATCAGGTGGCTCCAGCCGAGGATAGCCGTCAAAGGCGTTCGCAGCTCGTGCGAGAGCGTGGCGAGAAATTCATCCTTGGTGCGGTTGGCTGTTTCGGCTTCAGCGCGCGCCGCCTGCTCGCGGATTAACATGCGCGCTCTCTCTTCTTCAGCCTGCTTACGCTCCGCTATCTCCTGTTGCAACTCTGTCGCGTGAAGCTGCGCTTCGGTGTAGAGCCTGGCATTTTCATACGCGACCGCCACCTGTGTGGAGAGCGTGACGGCCAGACGCTCGTCAGCTTCCGTAAACTCATCCGCGCCGATTTTGTCCGCGAGATACAACCACCCGAAGACCTGCCCGGAAGAAAAGATGGGTGCGCCCAGGAATGATTGCGCGCTGCTTTCAGACGCAGGCAAGTGCATGGCCTGTAGCGAGGAATCATTTTCACTGAGACGCAGCGGGTGAAGCTCTTTGAGCAACGTGCCGAGCACGCCTTCGTCTGCCTGCGGAGCGCCGCCTCTCGCTCCATTCGTTTCATTCAGATCGCTACGGAAGAAATAACGAAGCTGCGATTCATGGCCGTCCAGAACCCCGACGCCTGCGTGTGCTGCGCCGATTATCTCGCGCGCGGCATGGCAGAATTTTTCGAGCACTCGCGCCGGGTTGTGCTCGGCAGCTAAGTGTTGGCCGAGTTCGATGAGCATACCCAAACGTTCAAGGTTGGCGTTCTCTAATTCCAGATTTTTCTCGTGCAGCAACTCGGCCTGACGTTTGACCTCTTCAGTCTTCTTGAATAGCTCGACGAAGACGGCGACCTTCGAGCGCAGGATGTCCGGCTCGACCGGCTTCAAGATGTAGTCCACCGCGCCGAGCGAGTAGCCTTTGGCGATGTGGCGGTTGCCCGTGCTGTCGGCGGTTAAGAAGATGATCGGGATGTCGCGCGATTTCTCGCGCCCGCGAATGAGCGCGGCGGTTTCAAGGCCGTCAATGCCGGGCATGTAAACGTCGAGCAGGATGACGGCGACCTCATCATTGAGCAGGTAGCGGAGCGCCTCGTCGCCTGAAGTGGCCCTGACCAGATTTCTGTCAGCGCCTTGTAGAATCGTCTCCAACGCAAGCAGGTTCGTTGGACTGTCATCCACCATCAGGATATTGATTTTTTCCGTCTCATCTGGCATGCAATAACCTCGAAGTCGGATGACAGAGCTTGTTCAGAAAAGGCGCAATTTCCGGCAGCGGCAAGATGCTGTCAACTGCGGTTGCGCTGATGGCCGCCTCCGGCATAGCAGGCGATTCCGCGCTTTCAGGGTCCTGCACCAGAGCCATCCCGCCGAAAGATTTGATTTTCGCCAGCCCCTTTGCTCCATCTCGATTAGCGCCTGTTAAGATCACACCGATGATTCGCTCACGGTAAACATCCGCCGCCGACTCGAACAAGACATCAATGGAAGGGCGCGCAAAGCCGACAGGCGACTCGGTTGATAAAGCGAAAATGCTTTTTTCAATCAGCAGATGATAGTCGCGCGGCGCTAAGTACACGCATCCCGGCTCGACCTTCTCTTTGTCGTTCGGCTCAATGAGCGGCAGGCGACTTCGTTTACGCAGGTATTCGCAAAGGCCGTCGTCGCCATCTTTCCGCCGGTGCTGCACGATGACGACCGGCAGCGAAAATTCCGGCGACAACTCGGACAAGAGTATTTGCAGCGCAGACAACCCGCCGTATGACGCGCCAATGACCACGATCTCGAACGCCACCTATCTCACCTTTCGATAAAGCTTGTCCCTGCTATCCAGCTTTTCATAAAACCCTTCGCGCGGCGTGAACTTCAAAGACTCCTTGTTGCCGAGGCCGAAGATGCCGAACATGCTCAGGCTCTCATAGATCAGGTTATGCACACGCTCCTGCAACGCCTTGTTGAAATAGATCATCACGTTGCGGCAGAGGATGACATGAAATTCATTGAACGAGCCGTCGGTCGCCAGGTTGTGCTCAGCGAAGACGACGTTGGTTTTAAGCGAGGGGTGAAAGATGACGTTGTCGTAGTGGGCTGTATAGTAATCGGAAAACTCGCGCTTGCCGCCCGCCTTCATGTAGTTGCTCGTGTACTCCTGCATCGCCGCGAGCGGAAAGATGCCTTCCTTAGCTTTGCGTAATACTTCGTGGCTGATGTCGGTCGCATAGATGAGAGACTTGCGAGAAAGCCCCTCCTCCTGCAAGAGAATCGCCATCGAGTAAACCTCTTCGCCCGTTGAACAGCCCGCGTGCCAGACGCGCACGGTCGGGTAAGTCTTCAGCACCGGCACAACCTTCTGGCGAAAGGTCTGGTAAAACCCCGGATCGCGGAACATCGAAGTGACATGCACGGAGAGACCCAGGAGCAGCCTCTCCATACATGCCTCATCGTGCAGCACGCGCTCCTGGTAGCGCGAAACGGTTTCGATCTTCTCGGCGCGCATCCGCTCCAGGATACGACGCTTGAGCGAGGCCGGAGAATACTCTCGAAAATCGAACCCGTAATAGCGATAGAGTCCCTCAAGGAGCAACGCGATCTCGATGTCTTCGAGTTCGTTCCGTTGTTCAGCCTGTGGAAGCGCAGCGCTCATCCTTCCGCTTCATCCTGCCTGTAGAGCCAGACGCGCAGCAGAGACAGAAGCTGATCTATGTCGAGCGGCTTCGAGATATAGTCGGAAGCCCCCGCTTCGATACAGCGGTCGCGGTCGGCCTTCATCGCTTTAGCCGTGAGCGCGATAATCGGAAGCTGCTGAAACTCCGCCATCTGGCGAATCGCTTGAATAGCCTCGTAGCCATCCATGCCCGGCATCATAATGTCCATCAAGACCACCTCTATGCCGGGCGTCTCTGTCAACATATCTATGCCTTCCTGCCCGTTCTCCGCATGCATGACCTCCATGTTATGGCTTTCAAGCGCGCTCGTTAAAGCGAAGATGTTGCGAACGTCATCATCAACAATCAACACCTTGCGTCCGGCGAGCACCGGGTCTCTGCGGTGCAGTTGTTCCAGGATGCGCCGCTTGGGTTCCGGCAGGTTCGCCTCGACGCGGTGCAGGAAGAGCGCGGTCTCGGCTAAGAGTCGCTCCGGCGAACTCGCCTCCTTGACGATAATCGCGTCGGCGACTTTCCTGAGCTGCGTCTCTTCCTTGTTCGTCAGCTCTTTGCCCGTGTAGATAATGATCGGCAGGTCTGCGCGGCCCAACTCCTTCTGAATCTTCTCAATCAACTCGAAGCCGGTCATATCAGGCAGCTTCAGATCGAGCACCATGCAGTCGAAAGCCTCTTCCTTGAGCGCGGCTAAGGCTTCCTCGCCCGTCTCGACGGCGGTCGTCAAGACATCGCCGTTGCCGATCAACTCGACTACGCTCATCCGCTGCACCTCATCATCTTCCACGACGAGCAGCTTTCTGACACGCTTCTCGGCGAAGATGGCGATGCCATCAAAGGCGGACGCCAGGTCTTCGCGGCTGACGGGTTTTTGCAAGTGCGTGATTGCGCCTGAGTGCAGCGCACGCTGGCGCTGTTCCTCGCCGGAGATGATATGCACCGGAATGTGGCTGGTGTTCGGATCATGCTTCAGACGATCAAGCACCGTCCACCCGTCGCGATCAGGCAACTTGATGTCGAGCGTGATTGCGTCCGGCTTGTACTTGCGCGCCAGTGCCAGCGCCGTAGCGCCGCGCGTAGCGATCAATCCCTTGAAGCCCTTCTCACGAGCCAGGTCAAGCAGGATTCCCGCGAAGTTAACGTCGTCTTCGACGATCAAGACGATGCGCTCGCCGTCGAATATCTCGTAACGATCATCGCTGACATCAACCGCTTCGTCCGTGAGCGTGTCAGCGCTAGAGACGGCGCTTGGGAACCAACTCGCCGTCTCGCTCCTGGCCGATTGAGCGTCAGCAGGAGTCTGGCCGGAAGCGCGACCTTGCGGGCCGCCGTTACCGGGAACTGTCGGCGCATAGCTTTTCGGCAGGTAGAGCGTAAAGGTGCTGCCCTCGCCAGGCATGCTCGCCACACGAATCTCACCACCGAGCAGGCGTGCGATTTCGCGGCTGATTGAAAGCCCTAAGCCTGTGCCGCCGTACTTGCGGCTGGTTGTGCCGTCGGCCTGCTGAAACGCCTCGAAGATGAGGCGCTGCTTGTCCGCCGCGATCCCGATGCCTGTGTCAATGACGGAGAACGCGACGACATCCTCGGCGCGGTTCAAAACTTCCTGCTGGAAGCGCATGCGCTCCGTCACAGGCTCTATGCGCAGCGTGACCTTGCCCTCTTCGGTGAACTTGAAAGCGTTTGAGAGCAGGTTTTTGAGAATCTGCTGCAAGCGTTTCTCATCCGTGCGAAGCGACGGGCCGAGGTCCATGTTGCGCTCGACGATGAACTCAAGGCTCTTATCCTGCGCGACCTGGTGGAAGCTGCGCTCCAACTGCCCGACCACATCCGTGAACGTAACCTCACCAATATCTATCGCCATCATGCCCGCCTCGATCTTGGTAAGGTCCAGAATATCGTTGATGAGCAAGAGGAGGTCTGTGCCGGACGAGTGAATTGTTTCGGCGAACTGCACCTGCTTGGGCGTGAGATTGTCGTCGCCGTTCTCTGACAACTGGCGCGAGAGAATCAACATGCTGTTCAAGGGCGTGCGTAGCTCGTGCGACATGTTGGCGAGAAACTCGGATTTGTACTTGGAAGTCAGGGCCAGTTGCTCTGCCTTCTCTTCCATAGCCCAGCGCGCCTCTTCCACCTCCGTGTTCTTGGCTTCGACTTCCGACTTCTGCTTCGCCAGCAGCGTGGCTTTCTCTTGCAACTCTTCGTTGGTCTGCTGCAATTCCTCCTGCTGGCTCTTCAACAGTTCTTCGGATTCGCGCAGGGATTCGGCCTGTTTCTCCAGTTGCTCGTTGGTCTTCTTCAATTCGTCCTGCTGGCTCTGCAATTCTGTGGCGAGAGCCTGCGACTGTAGGAGAAGCTGTTCCGTGCGCGTGTTGGCTTCAATCGTGTTCAAGACGATGCCGATGCTTTCGGTTAATTGATCGAGGAAGGTCAGGTGCGTGTCGTTGAAGCGATTGAAGGAGGCTAATTCGATCACCGCTTTCACCTCGTTCTCAAAAAGCACTGGCAGCACGATGATGTTGAGCGGCGTGCCCTGGCCCAAGCCGGAGCCTATGTGTATGTAATCATCCGGCACATTGGTCAGCAGAATCCTTTCGCGCTCCAGGATGCACTGGCCGACGAGACCCTGTCCGGGCTTGAACTCGTTGGCAAGATTTTTACGCTCCGTAAAGGCGTAGCTGCCGAGCAGTTGCATGAGCGCCGAGCCGTTGTTGCTGTTGTTAACGTAGAAGACGCCCTGCTGCGCATCAACGAGCGGCGCGAGTTCGGACAAGACCATCTGCGAAACGGTCGTCATGTCGCGCTGGCCTTGCAGCATGCGTGTGAAGCGCGCGAGGTTGGTCTTGAGCCAGTCTTGCTCTGTGTTCTTCTGCGTCGTTTCACGCAGATTGATAATCATCTCGTTGATGTTGTCTTTGAGCTTGGCGACTTCGCCCTGCGCTTCGACGGCGATTGAGCGCGTCAGGTCGCCCTTTGTCACGGCGGTCGAGACTTCGGCGATGGCGCGCACCTGCGTGGTCAAATTCGCGGCCAGGCCGTTCACGTTGTCCGTCAGGTCGCGCCACGTTCCGGCAGCGCCCGGCACGTTGGCCTGCCCGCCGAGCTTTCCTTCAACACCCACTTCGCGCGCCACAGTCGTAACCTGATCGGCGAAGGTGGCGAGCGTGTCCGTCATGCTGTTGATGGTGTCTGCCAACTCCGCAATCTCGCCCTTAGCCTCCACCGTCAGCTTGCGCTCCAAGTCACCATTAGCAACAGCGGTCACGACCTTAGCGATGCCTCGCACCTGTCCGGTTAAGTTACCGGCCATCGAGTTGACGTTATCGGTCAAGTCCTTCCACGTCCCCGCGACACCGCGCACATCAGCCTGCCCGCCGAGCTTCCCTTCAGTTCCCACCTCACGCGCCACGCGCGTCACTTCCGACGCGAACGAGTTCAACTGATCCACCATCGTGTTGATGGTGTTCTTCAATTCGAGGATTTCACCTTTCACGTCCACCGTAATCTTCTTCGACAAATCGCCGTTAGCAACCGCCGTTGTCACTTCCGCGATATTTCTCACCTGGCTTGTCAGATTGCCTGCCATGAAATTAACGTTGTCGGTCAAATCCTTCCACGTGCCAGCAACGCCTTTAACATCGGCTTGACCGCCAAGTTTTCCTTCAGTTCCCACCTCACGCGCCACGCGCGTCACTTCCGAGGCGAATGAATTGAGTTGGTCAACCATCGTGTTGATGGTGTTCTTCAATTCAAGAATCTCCCCACGAACATCAACGGTAATCTTCTTTGACAGGTCGCCGTTTGCAACTGCCGTTGTTACCTCAGCGATGTTTCTCACCTGGCTGGTGAGATTGCCCGCCATGAAGTTCACATTGTCGGTCAAATCTTTCCACGTCCCTGCAACGCCTGTCACCTGCGCCTGCCCGCCGAGCTTTCCTTCTGTACCCACTTCGCGTGCGACGCGCGTCACTTCCGATGCGAAAGAGCTAAGCTGATCCACCATCGTGTTGATGGTGTTCTTCAATTCGAGGATTTCACCTTTCACGTCCACCGTAATCTTCTTCGACAAATCGCCGTTAGCAACCGCCGTTGTCACTTCCGCGATGTTGCGTACCTGTCCGGTCAAGTTTCCGGCCATCGAGTTAACGCTATCGGTCAAGTCCTTCCACGTCCCCGCCACGCCCCGCACATCCGCCTGCCCGCCGAGTTTCCCTTCTGTTCCCACTTCACGAGCGACGCGCGTCACTTCCGATGCGAAGCCGTTAAGCTGATCCACCATCGTGTTGATGGTGTCTTTCAACTCAAGGATTTCGCCCCTGACATCCACTGTGATCTTCTTCGAGAGATCGCCATTTGCGACCGCAGTTGTTACCTCTGCAATGTTTCTAACCTGCCCGGTTAAGTTACCGGCCATCGAGTTGACGCTATCGGTTAAGTCTTTCCACGTTCCGGCAACACCCTTTACCTCGGCCTGGCCGCCGAGCTTTCCTTCAGAGCCGACTTCACGTGCCACGCGCGTCACTTCCGACGCGAAGCCGTTGAGCTGATCCACCATCGTGTTGATGGTGTCTTTCAGTTCCAGAATCTCACCCTTCACGTCCACCGTGATCTTCTTCGAGAGGTCGCCGTTGGCGACTGCCGTTGTTACCTCAGCGATGTTTCTCACCTGGCTGGTGAGATTGCCCGCCATGAAGTTCACATTGTCGGTCAAATCTTTCCACGTCCCTGCAACGCCTTTAACGTCAGCCTGCCCGCCCAGCTTCCCTTCAGTTCCTACCTCACGCGCCACGCGCGTCACTTCCGACGCGAACGAGTTCAACTGATCCACCATCGTGTTGATGGTGTTCTTGAGTTCCAGAATCTCGCCTTTCACATCAACGGTAATCTTCTTCGACAAATCGCCGTTTGCGACTGCCGTTGTTACCTCTGCAATATTTCTCACCTGCCCGGTTAAGTTACCTGCCATCGAGTTAACGTTATCGGTCAAATCTTTCCACGTCCCCGCCACACCGCGCACGTCAGCCTGCCCGCCCAGCTTCCCTTCAGTTCCCACTTCACGAGCCACGCGCGTCACTTCCGACGCGAACGAGTTCAACTGATCCACCATCGTGTTGATGGTATTTTTCAATTCAAGGATTTCACCCTTTACATCAACGGTAATCTTCTTCGACAAATCGCCGTTAGCAACTGCGGTCGTCACTTCCGCGATGTTACGCACCTGAGCGGTCAAGTTACCGGCCATCGAATTCACGCTGTCGGTCAAATCCTTCCATGTTCCGGCAACGCCTTTGACCTTCGCTTCGCCGCCGAGCTTTCCTTCCGTTCCCACCTCGCGTGCGACGCGCGTTACTTCAGAGGCGAACGAGCCAAGCTGGTCAACCATCGAGTTGACGATCTTGACGGAGCGCAGGAATTCACCTTTCAGTGGCCTTCCTTCGACATCGAGCGCCATCCTTTGCGACAGGTCGCCGTTGGCGACCGCGCCGATGACACGCGCCATCTCGCTCGTCGGGCGCGCCATGTCGTCAATCAGATCATTGATCGAATCCACAAGACTGACCCATGAGCCTCCGGCGGTCGGCACGTTCGCGCGCTGCGTGATCTTGCCTTCACGCCCGACGACGCGGCTGACACGCTCCAACTCTTTGGCCGTCTGCTCATTCAATTCGATAATGTCATTCAACGTGTCCGCTATTTTCCCTGCTTCGCCCGTCCACTCGGTCGGCAACCGGGCGGAAAAGTCGCCTCTCTTGAAAGCCATCAGGGTTTTCAGCAGCAGCTTTGTATCAAGGGAATCCGTGTTCGCTTGTTGAGTTCGCATCGCTTCCTTTCAACAGTCTTGGCCCCTTCAAAGGGGTATTTTGAAGGACTGAGCTAAATTGACAGCAGAGTTCTAAAGCCTCCGAAAAGCATCTTTCAGATGTGGAGTGTAGGCTGCAAAAGCGCCCGCGCTTGCCAAGCAACGGCGCTAATCGGCCCGATAGGGAGATTTTGGTGGGGGAATAAATTTTTAACTCGCGCCGGAAATATTCCGACCACCTATTTATACCTGAGCAGGCGGAAAGATGTAAACACAATCCTTGTCCGAAACTCACGTCTTCTTATAACACATGGCTCCGAATCCGATTTTCGACTCGAAGACCTTCTTCGTGAGGAAAAATCCTTTCATTTGATTGCCGATGCCTAAAAGTTGCAGCATCATCACGCCGTAGTGAGACGCATTGGGATTGGTGAGCAAATATTGAAAGGTGAAATAGTTTTCGGAAATGCTGATTAACTCGACGCGCGCGGTATTCCCGCTCTTGCGCTCGTGGACGTAAGCGCGCATGGTTCCCTTGATGCGCCCATCCTCTCTGTTCAGCTTGAGTGTCAATGTATAGGTATGCTTCGTCTCAAGCTCTACGTGCCCAGGCACAAGGATGTCTTCGCCTGTTCCCTTCCACGATCCGATCAAACGGTTTTCCTGCTTGAGGTCAAGCATCTCGTAGTTGCGCGCAATACTCTTTAATCTTTCTTCGTCTCCCTTTTGAAATAGCTCGGCATCGGCAGCAACCTGCGGCGGTTGATAAACGGCATCGAGATGCTCAACGCCCAAGTTATCTTTTCCGAAGAGGGCATAAATGTTCGACAGGACGGCCTTGATCTCTCTGACATTTCCCGGCCAGACGTAAGCTTCAAGCCTGTTAAGTATCTCTTGCGGCAGTTTTTCTTTTGCGTCTCTGGTAATCACTTTCCAGAGAGACTGAGCCAGCAAGGGAATGTCTTTAGGATGCTCGTGGATGGCAGGCGTGCGGATCATGAAGGAGCGCAGGCGATAATAGAGGTCTTCGCGGAAGCGCCCGGCCTGCACCATCGCAAAGAGATTGCGATTCGTGGCAGCAATGATTCGCGCGCCCACCTCTCTTTCGCGGCTTTCGCCAAGACGCCTGATACGCCTCTCTTGCAGCGCACGCAGAATCTTGACCTGATGCTCAAGCGAGAGGTCTCCGATCTCATCCAGAAAGAGCGTACCTTTCCCAGTCAACTCCCAGAGACCTGCACGGGTTGTGACACCTGTGGCGACGCCTCCCATCGAGCCGAAGAGTTCAGTCTCCAACAACTCGCGTGGAATCGCGCCGCAGTTGACCGCTACGAACTGATGCTCACGCCGAGGGCTGTAGTTATGGATAGCACGCGCGACGACCTCTTTGCCTGTGCCCGTGTCTCCCAGAATCAAGACAGACTCTTCCGTCCTGGCTGCGCGAAGGATCAACTCTCTGACCAGTTGAACCTCTACCGATTTGCCGACATAATTTTTAACCAGATCGTCTGGAACATTTCCTGCGGAGAGCAGATCGAAGAGAAGCGCCGGAGACCCTGCCTCGCTACTTCTTTGTTGATTCGCTTTCGACCCGGCACGCTCTGGGCCGCGCGTAGTCGAACCAGTTTTCGCGCGTGTGTCGGCCTTTTGCCAGAACTCGCCGAAGACTTCATCGCTCGTCCCGATGATGTAGATATTACGATCACCCTTTTCATCTGCCTTCTTGAGCAGCGCTTCCACGCCCTGCCGCAATCGCCCGCTCGTACTGTAGCCGCCGCTGACGATGGGAATCTTCTTTTGATCGAGCAGTACCCTGGAAAGCTCCTTGTGCTCGTTCTTCGTCTTGCGATCAACGAAGTGTTCCTCTGCTGAAAGAAGATGCTTCAGGTCTTCGTCGCGCACTAGATAGACGCCGAACATGCCTTGGGATTTCAACTCGACCAGCGCGAGGCAGGGTTCCGCTTCCAACTCCTTCTGCGCCGCTCTCAAACCGCGCGCGCCCGCCACCAGCTTCAATGTTCTAAAAGGCATCTCTCTTTTCATCTATATTTGAATCTTAGCATTTTGCCCGGCAGGAGAGTGAAAGCAGCAAGCGCCAGAACAATCGCGGAAGCGTTGAGCAAATCGAAGGAAGTCTAATCTGTTGACTGAATCAAGTAAAGACGAAAGATATTATAGCAGTGGGTGAGTTTGAAGGAACGAGTTCGGAGTACAAGCTTGAGCTTGCTCTTTAGCATCGGTATCGGCAACCTGAAGGTTGAACTCTGAACTGCGATCTCGTTGTCATGCGGTTCATGGGGGCAGGCAGGTGAGGCTCTGCCTGCGGGGGTTCTATTTCGGGCGAGGCTCTTCCAGGCAGGCGGGCTGTGGGGACATGGAGCAGCCCAGGTAAACATCTGAAAGGCTCACTTCGTCTTTGCCTGCGAGCGCGGCTCTGGCGGCTGCCGTGTCCAGGAGGTTGATTGCGCGGGCTGGCTGGCAGCCACGTATCCACTGAGCATTTTCAACGACAGCCTGAATGATAGACTCGTCTATCCGCACACGGTGATGCTCGCTGATTCTTTCCCTGAGCGCGAGCAGCATCGAACTCATCTCTTCAGGCCAGGGTTCTGCCAGCTCAACAACCTGTATGCGTCTCGCCAGCGGAGCCATCTCCAACCATGAGGCATCGAGCAGAGTCCCCGTTATTTTGAGTCCCTGATCCAAAGCCTGCGCCAGCAACCATTGCCCGCGCGGAACATTCGACAAAGCGAGTTCCAAGTGTTCAAGGGCGAGCACAACGCCCGGCGCAGCAAACGCTTCCTTGAGCAGAGCCGCGAGCAGACTCTCCCTCTCGGAATCAAAGAGCGTACCCGCCATCAGAACTCCCAAGTCAACCGACAGCACACGGCTTGTGAGATCGCGCTCCAGTATTTTGCGCGCCACACCGTAGAGCAGGTTCGTTTTTCCCACTCCCGATTGACCCACGATTACCGGTAGCCTCGCTTGCCATTGCAAGAGTGAGGTGAGGACTTCTTCTATCTTCTCGTCACGTCCAATGGTGAACTCTGCCCTGCCCTCGTCCACCTGTTTTGAGATGTCCGTGCCGAACGCTGCCAGGAGGCTTCCGCGCTCTGTCTCCACCGTTTGCGAATCGGAAGCTACAGCCCTGTTCATCACCGGCTCAGAGCCGTCGAAGCCGAGCACGCTCAGGGCGTTCTCGACCAGAGCATGTGAATCAATCTGCCTCTCCTGTTCGAGATAGATGACTCTCCACCCTTGCTGCCTGTGCGCTGCCGTGAAAGCCTTGAGCAGAGAGCCGTCTGTGCCGGTGTACTCAAGGTCTTCATCCACGCAGACGATGAAAGGTTGTCCCGCCCCAAGCCGTTTGATGAGCAGGTTGGTTCTAGACTTGTTGAAGCAGCCTTTGTTTGCGGGCACATTCCGCAGAAAGAGCGTGTTGCCGTCAGGCGCATCAATCCGCACACGCAACTGCTTCAACCTCTTCTCAAGGTCTTGTTCCAACTCAAACATTGGGGGCAACTCCTTAATGTCAGTACCGCCTGCCGCAAGCGGTACTGACCGCGAATCAGTAAGACCTGCCTCCTTCCAGATAGCGTACTCGGTCGCGCAGTCCGGCGGGAATCAGATCGAACATGTCAGCCGCCTTCTCATCCAGCTTGCGCCATTCTTCCTTCGAGGCGAACGGATCAGAAAGATCGAGCAGGCGTTTATTTCGAGTATCCCAGACGCCTTGCCAGTCGCATTCATAGGTATCTCGATTAACATTCAAGTTTCGGATTAACTCCCCGCGAAGATGCGCGCGCCCAGTGGCTGGCGGCTTCGTGACGAATTTCCGAATGTTGCCGATGTGCTCCATCCGATGTGTGAGCACGCCGCTCGCGGAGAGTTTTGAAAAGATACCTTTGTCACCGAGTTGGCCGAAGCGAGTATCAATCTCAAAAAGCTGTCTCCGCAGCAGCAGAAACTTATTCAAGTCGAGCCAGCGCAGACCCTTCTCTTTCAAGTAAGGCGCAAGCGCCCTGGCTTCATCACGGACGGGGCTGTTCTCCTCGAACAGTTTTTCCATACTGATGGTTGCTCCGAAATCAGCCGGATACCCAAGCGCCGCGTCAAGGCGCTTGTGAACGTGCGTCCAGTGTGGCAGCGATTCCCAGGTGAAGCCCTGACGCGCCGCGTGGTCTCTATAGAGAGAGAGCTTGATCGCCCAGTCGAGAGTGGTGTTGACAGCCTCATAACCATTTTCCAGGCTGTCCAAAATCTTCCTCCACTGGCGGCAAGCCTCTTCCGCCCAGAAGGGCATGAAGGGAGCGCGCAAGTTGGCCTCTGCGCGTTCGAGATAAAAGCGTTGAATCTCGATAGCCGTCATCCAACCTCTTCCCGCCACTATTGCTTTCGCCTTGCACGAGGGATCGGAGGCGAAGCCCTTGAGCGCCGTTAGTGGAGCGACCAGCCTTACCGTGTCGCCCAGAGCAACGCCCGCTTCGGCCATCGCAACGACGAGCGCAGTGGTAGCAACTTTCAACCACATAGCGGTCTGCGAGCAGAGGCTCTCGCCGCAGATGAGATGAAGACGATGATAGCCCCCACCTGAGAGCGATTCATCTTTCGTGTGAAAGATGCCGCGCGCGGAAGTGGAGCTTTCCGAAACCACTTTCTCAAGATGCGGGACGCGCGGCGAGATTGTGAACGTCAGCCCCGGAGACAGGGAATCAAATCCGCCCGCGCCCGTGTAGATGATGCGCGAAACCAGATGCGGAATAATCTCCTCGGAAAGTTTTTCGGGAGACATGCGATGCATGTAGGATTCATGGCATCCCCATGTCGTCCCCGCACCGCTGTAGTCCACATTGCACTTGAAGAAGCTGAGAGCCGCTCCAGGGTTTCTCGCTTCAAATTTACTGCCGAGGTCTACGAGGATTCGCTCTCCGGCCAAGATGTAGCGCACCACGTCCCAGGGGTCGGCACACTCCGGCGTACTCAATTCCGGGTGGTAGCCGGAATCTATATAGAGGCGTGAGCCGTTTTCCAGAAACATCCCCTCGCCGAAATCTCTCAAGTGCTTGAGCTGTCGCCGCGCCACATCAATCAACTGCCACGCCAGGACATCCTTGGGCGAGGCCGTCTCGTATGCTGTGGTGCGACCGTCAACGGCGTATTCCGTTTCCATGCCGAAGAGTCTCTTAGTCATGGTTATTGACCTCCCTGCTGCTTGGTCGCAGCCAGGAATGCTTCACTATCAGTGGAGAGCGTCTTGCTGATCGCATCCGCGCCCGCAGCCAACAACTCTTCACCCGCAAGCCGCAGTTGACTGAGGTTGCCGCCCGTAGGATTCTCCTGTACAGGGTTCTGCTGTTGCTCCGGTTCTCTGTTTCTATTAAGAAATCTCATGGCTAGTTCCTTTCTAACTGACAAGCTTAAGGGGGCTGTCAGTTCTCATTCTCTAAATCCTCAATTGCTTCCTCGTCGTCGGTAAACGACTGGTTGCGACCATTAAGTTCAGCGACCGGCTCGTTGCGCCAGGCTGTGAGTTGATTACCGAAAAGGCTCATCAAAGTTTTCGACCCGGCGTTAGCGGAAGCGGTCAGGGAAGTCTGCATGCGCGCGGGCGCTTTATCTTCAGGCGGCGCTCCGAGCGCGTCCAGAAGCTCATGCAGGCTTTCGGCCCGCTCGAAAATTGCTTCCATGTGCTCCCTGGTCAAAGCGAGCGGGCTGCCAAGATCGAGCGTGCGCTTGATGACGCGGTTGTTCTCGTTCCTGTACTTGAACCGGATGAAATCCCAGTTCACCTCGTCAACCACTTCAGGCTCAACGCAACTGAGCAACGCTGCTCGCGCCCAGGCTCGCGTGTCTTCCGGCGGGTGATGAACAAAGTGCTCAATCCGCTCATCAGACACGACTCTCTCCACGAAGCCGCTCTTTTCATAAGCCCAATAGATTCCTTCCGCCTCGTCCAGGCTCGCGTACATGTGATCCAGGTGCTTGACCTGCGGAGCATCCCAGGCTAAATCCTCGCGCTTCGCCATCACCTGTTGAAGCACGGAGAGCTTCAGCACCCAGTCAAGGCGCGTCGCAAGCGCGGCCAGGTCTCCTGCCTGAAGTTTCAGCAGCGTGTCTTCCCAGAGCGCGACGATCTCTTCCGCGCGAGGCACGATTCCTTCACAGCCACCTTGCGCCACAAACTTCTTCGCCTCTTCCAGAAAGAGCATTTGCAACTCGATGGCCGTTACCTCACGCCCTCCTGTGAGACGTGCGCTCGTCTGCAAGGTCGGATCATGGCTCCAACGCGAGACCGTCTCCACAGGGTCATCCAGAATCAAATCGGGATTAACCTGCTCGGCCTCAATCATCGCCAGCACGATCTGCATCACGCCAACTTTCAAGAGGCTGGCGACGTGGCAGAGCGTGTTGTCGAAGAAGATGACGTGAAGACGCGCCATCTCGGTCGCTTCTTCATCCGCATCATCTGGCTCGCGCCGGTTGCTACGCCCGCACAAAGGCTCGTCGCGGCTGTTGACGATGGGGCGATTGTAAGTTGTCTGCTGCCCCATCAACGTTTCAAAGAAGTCCGCGCGTTGCGATAGTTGGAAAGCAACCCCGCCAGCGCCGTTTTCACTTCCAACCTTTCCCTGCCCCGTGAAGATGATGCTTGAAACCTGAAAGGAAGCCAGGTAGAGCATGTAGTGAATCTTCCGCAGAAAAATGTTGTTCCAGGTGCGGCGCGTCAAGAGGAAATCAAGGTGGCTTCCGTATGAATTGCCCAGACCGTCCGTGTTATTCACGATTACCTGAATCTTCTTTCCATCCGGCAATTTTTCATTAGCCTTCGTCATCGCCTCGCGCGCAATGCGAAGCATCGCGTGCCAGCAGGCCACGTGGTCGTAGGCGCTCAAAACTTCCGGCAGACAGAGTTCCAGGTGATCCAGATCAATGTAGGCGCAGCCGCCGTTGACGGGCAGGAACTTGCGCCCCCAATCCTGCGGGTTAAAGCTGCCGAATCCGAGTTTTGAACCGGAGCCTTTGAAAATTCCCTTGCCCCGCGTCTCCCCGTTGCTCTTTTTTTGGCTGCTTTCTTCACGGCACTCGGGGCAGTCGCACTCCGCCGGCCTGAAACGCTCCCTTCGAGGCAAGCCTTCAATCTCTTGCAGGAGCGCTTGCGAGGCAACGTCGCCCGTGCCGCTCAGACGCTTGAGTCCGAGCACAAAGTTACCCAGCTCTATGTCCGCCCCGCAGAGCATAGGCAAGCGCACACGCTCTCGCTCTACGACGCCGGTTGCAATATGCTGTTCCGTTCTCTGATTCATTTCGGTTTCCTTTATCTACTGTCGTTCTTAATGTCGCGCGTGCCGCTGCAAGAGCGTCCCAGGTCAGTACCGCCTGCGGTAGCGGGCGGGTGTTTGACTCAATACCCGCCCGCTATCGCAGGCGGTACTGACTGTTTAGGCTGCGTTCAGGTACAGGTGCGGGCGCGGAATTTTGCGCCGCACCAGATCAACGCGAACCACATCAACATCCTGCGGCATATCGCTCAGATACTGGTGGCAGTTGGCCGGAGTCAGAGTGTGCGCCGCGCTCTCGAACTCCTCCGAGATAGCCGTCAGGACATCCGACAACTGAATGCCCGGCAGCCCACCCTCGACCTCGCGCAGACACGCGCTCTCGGTTGCGCTGAGCGCAATCTTGGCTAGACTTGCGCCGTTAATCAGGTCCGGGCTTCTGACACTCCTGCGCTTGCCGTCTCGGAAAGTAATTGTCGCCAACTCGCTCTCGCTGTTCGGCGAGTAGATTCTCGACACAGCCGACTCGATAATCCTCCGGCGAAGCGCCGCCTGGTCTCTCGCTTCTACAGCGTCTGCGCTCGCGTAAGGAATATCCGCGCCTAAATGCTTGGCGAGGATGTCGCGCCCGGCACGCATGTTCGGGCGCGGCACTTCCACAATCGAGTCGCCCAGGCGACCTGCACGCAAGAGCGCCGGATCAATCGCATCGCGGCGATTGGTTGCCGCCACGACCAGGATGTTGCCCCTCGATTCAAGTCCATCAAGCTCAGTCATGAAGGCCGTCAGCACTTGATCGTTGACCTGCGACAGAGAACCGCCGCGCGCTCCGCCGATTGCATCCACCTCGTCGAAGAACATCACGACAGGCACTTCAGGTTCCTGCTCGCCCGCCGCACGCGCGATGCGAAATGCTTCGCGGTAATTGGCCTCGCTCTGCGAATACCACATCGAGTGCAGTCCCGAAGGCTTGATGTTCATGAAACGTGCGCGGCCTCGCGTGGAAATCTGTCCCAGCCAGTTAGCCAGCGCGCGAGCCATCATCGTCTTGCCTGTTCCAGGCGGGCCGACCAGCAGCACCGAACCCTTGCGCCGCAATTTGTACTTACGCACAGTCTCCGCATGCTGCATGTGCAATTGAATCGAGCGTTGCAGCGCGTCAATTTCTTTGTCGAGTCCGCCGATCATCTCGAAGCCTTCGCTCGGAGTCTCTTCCAGAAAGAGGTCTGTTCTCTCCGAACGCTCGATCTTCTCGAAAGCCATCCAGACGTTGCGATCCCAGCGCACCTGATCTCCGCTGCGAAGCTCCTTCTCTTGAAGTGAGCCTGCTGCGTCAACCACAACCTCCTCATCGCGCCACTTGAGGACCAGGCGACGATCCGGCGTATAGCGATCAAAGGAAGCAGTCTCGCCGCTCTGAAAGAAAGCGTAAGGCGACTTGGCCGTGATGACGTTCAACTCGTTGCCGAGTAGCACTTCATCTCCCGGCAAAAGGCTCGCCGCATCAACCTCCTCGCTGATTCGCACGACGCGCCGCGAAGTGCCCCAGGTAATCATCGCCGCTTCGCCCACGTTGCTCTCTACCAGGCCGAGAAAGACCGCCGGGTGCAAAGGAGGAGCCGTCATGCTTTCTAAAAGCTCACTCAGCTTCTCTTGATTGACGCGGGCATCATTCAATCCCAACTGCAATGCCGACAACTCCTCGATCAGGAATTGGTCTGTGCGCTGACCTATCTCCCTGGAATAGCCGCGTATCTCTTGCAGAAGGCGAATTTTTTCATCAACCGTCGGCGCACCTGTCCCGACGGCCTTCAGCCGCTCAATCAGAAACGGGATTCTCGTCTCATCTCTTAAAAGGGTTGTCATCTTCTTAACCTCTCGTCTGGTTCTCTAAACTTGATTCAAAGCGCCCTGCTTAAAACAGGGCTGGCTGATAGCGTGCCTTCCGCGCGTTGCTCACGAGGCGGCCCTTGTGCGCCTGTGATGTGAAAGCCGCGCGCTTCCAACAGGCCGCGTCTCCACCCGAACATTGAAAAGGTCGCAGCCACGCCAGCCAGATCGTTAACCACCAGCGCCACGCTGTAAGCGCGCGGGAAAATTGTGCGGTGCAACGCATGATCGTGTGCGCTGAAAAAATCACACGCCATCTTGCAAACCTTCCGGCTCTCCGTAGAACAATCCTTGCACCACTCGCGCACCGGATGAGAGTGCCACCAGCCGAGCATCAGCTCGCCCTTGCGCCTTAAGTCGAGCGCGGCGCGCACATCCGTCCAGGTCTCCGAAGTAAACGTCAGCGAGGTCAGGCTGGCCTCCGTATGACGCGCAGGAATTTGCGCCGTGACCTCGGCAAAGACTTCAGGCAGCCCCGCATCTCTGCCGAGGTGTCCGATTAAAATGCCTCCCGTCTCTTTTGCTCCCGCCCCCTTGCTCAATGCCTTTGCCTCTTCGAGCACTCGCTGCGGCACAAAGAGCGGCATATCGTCGTCGTCCCGGTGTCCTTGAAAGATTGACTCTCGCACTTGCTCCGCAAGCGATGCATCTATCAAGGGGAGATGCGGCACGACCTCTTCCATAGTGAACTTGAGCTTCGAGGCTTCCTGCGTCTTCTGTTGCGGAAACGCAGCCACTAGATATTTGAATCGCTCTCCTTTTTTCAGGACGCCTTTTTCAATCAGCAGAGCCGAAGCCTGTTTCGCAAGCTGCCTGAAGTAAGAGGTGGTGAAATCGGTTGCTACCTCTTCCTGCGCTTCCTCCGACCCAACGCTCACACGAAAGCCCTTCATGTAAGGCTCGCCCAGGGTCGAATGCCAGAGCGGTTGAACCGTCGAGACCCTCCCTGTTTCAAACCCCTGCGCCTGACCCTGCCTGAGCGCGCGAAACTCTGCCCACTCGCGCGCAGGCTCCCAGTCCACCGCCATCGCCAACTGTCCGAGCGAAGCCTTACCTTCCCTGTACAACATCAGGGCATACCTGTAGTCGTTCTTCAGCATCTAGAAACCTCGAAAGAAGTGATGAGTGATGAGTGATGAGTAAGAGAAAGAGTTTTTAACTCATCACTCATCACTATTCCTTCATCCCGCATCAATGTTTGGTTGCAGCACCAGTTGATCGCCGGTCTGCAAAGCGTCGCCGACTCGCTCTGAGGCGAGCAGATGCCGCCCTTCTCTTTCGAGCCGCGCGTGATATGTCAGCGGTCTTCCGCTTGCATCGTTCTGCGGCAGGTCCATCTGGGACAACAAACCCTGAACCAACTCGCCGACGGTTGAATCCTCCGGCACGTTGCTCACGTTGCGCTTCCTCTGCCCTGAGACATCCAGAACAGAAAGTCCTACGCCCATTGTTTCCGGCTTTCCCATTTCATTCCTCTCCTTTTCAGTTATTTCAGTTTCATCAACAGCCCTTGCGAGGCCAGATAATTTTTGGCGACAAACTCGTCCTGCATCATCACAGCCTCTTGACCACATAACCCGCAGGCGACCGCCAGAGCCGACAGCGCGTGGCTTAATTCCGCCGCGCAGGGTGTGGTTTGAAACAAGACTTCAAAGCTGGCTCCTTCGTCCCGTTCTTTAACGACCCCGCGCGCCAGTCTGACCTCTGCCGAAGCCCTCAAAAGCAGCCTGCCGATGGCTCGTTTGCTGCTCTCGCCAAAGACCGCGCCGCTCGCAAGCTCGACTGCGACAGAGACCGCACCTCCCGCCTGTTCTTCAACAATCGCCTGGTAGAATCCGCTTCGTGCTTCGAGATCAACGGCCAGTTTCGTCGCCGTCCTCTCCGTACACTTCCAGCCCGACTCTTCACAAAGATTTCGCAACTCGGAGTGCTCAGGTAAGTCCGACTCATCCGAGCCGGTTAACGAATCAGTTCTCGTCTGCTCCTCTTTTCCTTCCCCGTGCAGCCTGCCCGCTGCTGCCTTCATCCCGGCGCAGGCTTCCCTTAAGCGCGCCTGTAGATCAACATCCTCATCAAGCGGAATCTCGGCGCGCACGCGCAGAGCAGCGGGCTGCTGTCCGTGTAAGAGAGCGACTTTGCTCAAGCCGCCCAAGTTCTGATTCAGTTGCAGAAGCTGCCATGCGTCGAGACTTCGAGCCGTGCCCGTTTTGAGCGGCGCATCCAGATGCAGCCAGTGCTCACGCACACGCGCGCTCGCAAGCAGCATGCTCCCGTTGTTCAGAATGAAATTCCATTCACCCTGCCCAACTCCCTCGACCAACGAGGCGCACTTCTCCAACAACTCGCCGATGGCCGACTCTCTAGCTCTCAACACGTATGACACGGGCTTATCCAATTCCTCTCGCTGACTTATGTTCATTTCAAAACCTGAGAATCATTCTTTGCGCCTTCGTTCCTGCTTTGCGCCTCCAGCGCGAAAAGTTGACGTTTCACGCTGGAGGCGCGAAGAGAAAACTTAAGGCGCAAAGAACTGTCTGCTTAAAGCAGCTTCTATTTTGAAGAGACCTCCTGGTTGTCTTCCACTCCGAATTCCAGATTGAGTGCGCGCCGCTTGAGCGGTCGTCTATCAACAGGAAATCTGTGCTGATTCCGCCTGGCCCAGATGCAGGCTTCCGGGTTCAACGCATCGTCCTCGCGCATCGTCACCTTGTTGTAGGTGATGATCTCCCAGCACTGAAACAAAATGTCCACAAGCGTTGTTCCGGGCGCGAGCCTTCCGACGCAGATGAAGGGAGACTTGTCGCTGATGTTCGGATGAAACACCTGCGTCGGGTAAGACCAGGTTAGGACCTGAAACGCATTGGCCGCGCGCAGGTAGTCCGACGGGAAATAGATCAGGACTTCAAAGCAGTCCCACTCAAAGACCTCTCCATCGGCCCTGACCAGCCCTTTGCAGCGAAAGCGCGCGAGGTAATCCTGCGGAGCGACGCCCTCTTCCATGATCTCCGGAAAGAGTTCCAGCAAGTCACTGCCTTCAGCGAGCGCCATCCCTTCTTCATATTGTCGCTGCAAGAAACTTTCAAAAATCCTGTCAGGCATCCTTTTTGCGACCTCTCATTCCAAATCTCTCAAACCCATCACAACACAACCCGGCACTCTTCTTTTTGATCGAGCCGAAAATCACTCATCCCCGAAGCGGTTAAGCTCAATCCTCATTCGGGCTTCGACCCTTTCGAGAAATTGAAAATCACACCCGCTCAACATCAATCTCAAAGTGCAACTCCCCGGCGCGATTGCCGACGCTGAACACGTCTCCCGCTTGAAAACCCAGACTATGAAGCGAGCGCGTGAGCACCTTTTCAGTCAGGCTTGCCGTCTCCAATCGTTCGCTCAGATCACGCCCGGCAGCGACCATTCTTTGGCCGCAACGCACGCATCTTTCGTCCGTTGCTCGGAGGCGATTCTGCAAGCGCAAGAGTTCTTTCGCATGCCCACAATTCATGCACGTCAAACGACGCACGAAAGGATTGCCTTCAACGCGCAAGCCCCTTGAGCCGCCCGCGTGCGCTGTGTTCTTTCCGAGTTCGATGGCCTCGCCAATGGTTAGCTCACGAGGTCGCTCTGAGAGTTTCTCGATGCTCCACGTCTCGTGGCCGTAGAAGCGGCACTCAGGGTTGCGCCTGTAATTGGTCACGTAATGCTTGTGGTCTGCCGCGCCGACGAGGACCTGCTGGCCGACCGCTGCCTGTTCCAACTTCCCGCTTAAAACCTTCGCGCATTCGATAGCCTGTAAAGACGCAGCCAGCGCGCCCAGGCTCGACGGCGCATTAGTCGAAAAAGTTTGTTCGACGAAACCCTGACACGGATAAGCCTGTTCAAGCATTCTGTAGTCCTGCTCATCCCAGCCGCATTCCAGGCAGGCGCAGGCGGTTGTCGGCACATACACGTTCACACGGGCGAGCAAGCTGGAAGCCTCTACTCCTGTGTCAATCCAGGGCACGCCCAAACGCCATGCAGCCTGATTCACATAAGCCCTGCTACGCCTCGAATCCAGGCATGCCAGAATCACATCGGCGCGCAAGAGTCCGAGCGGCACTCGCTCAACCGCTTCCGCGATTGCCGTCACACGCAAGCGCGGATTGATGCGCGAGAGACGATTTCCTTGAACCACAGCTTTGCGCCGCCCGACATCGCGTGGCGTGATGTCTTGCGTCAAGAGATTCGCCGTCTCGTAAACATCCCGGTCAATCAGCGTGACGCGCTCGACACCTCTCATGCGCCCCAGGTGCGGCACGAGATGCGAGCCGATATTGCCGCCCGCGCCAATGACCACGATGCTCTGCGCCGCTATCTTTGAACCTGAGTCTTTCGTCTTGCGCATCTTTATAGCTCCTCCGGCGTCCAACGAAAGCCCGCTTTGAGATTGGTCGTTTGCGGACACAGAGCGCAGGTCTCCGAGTAAGACCAGCACGGCAACTCTTCTGTCTGGTGATACCACGTTCGGCATTGCGGGCACTTCACCGCCGCGCTTCCGCTCTCGACTGCCTGCTTGCAGCGCGGGCAGTAGAGGTCTTGTGCTGCGCCGGGAAACTGTTCAACCCGCGCCAGGCTCTCCGTCGAAAAATAGAGAGTCCCGACACCTTCAATGTTGATCTCGTCTCGATCCGCGACTCTTTGAACGCCGAGAGCTAGATGTGCGCCGTTGATTCTCACGTCGCGCTCACGGCCTGAGACCAGCACCCATGAAATTTCCTCGGCACGAAGCTGCCTGAGCAGCACGACTGTTGAAACGCTCTCGCTTGCCCCCGGCAAATTCCTTACAGGCTTTGGCGGATTCGTGGTCAAGACAAACGCATCCGCCTCAAGCGGTAGAACCGCCCATTGCTCGGAACCATTTTTTACCCAGAGATGCGCCATGAATTTTCTCTTCCTCTATCGCTCTTTCATTCCTCTCGCCTTCCGTCAATCGCTTTCAATCAATGGAGCGAGTCTTTTGTTTGAGTGCGAACCGCACGCCGCGCCGCCGGTTGGTCTGAACCAGATATGGGTTGGCCCCGCCACGATTGAACAGCTCTTTTCGCAGGCGATAGATACTCTGAGTCACAGCATGCCTGCTAAAACGCCTGCTCGATCTCTTGCCGAGCAGGATTGCCACCTCGTCAATCGTCTTCCAGCCGACGAGCTTGTCATCGCTCGTCGCGCCGTTTAGAGATAAGACCGAAAGGAGGTCTGCCAGCAGGGGCGGCAAGCTGAAGCTCTTTCCCGCGTCTATGCGAACATCACTTAAGCCATCCGAGCGAAGTTTGATTTCGACAGTGGTTGCGCCCGAATCCGCCAGAAGACGCAGTTGGTCTCTTCTCTGTCCACACTCTTTTTGTCTCCGAAGCCTTTCATCCTCGCAGGCAGGCGCAAGTTCTCCCGTCTCTAAACACTTTTCAATGTGTGAGAGGTCGAGCGCGATGTTGTCCGCCAGCAATTCGGCATTACTGAGTCTGGACAGAAGAGTTCTGTGACGCCGCGCGAGATCGCGTATCTGCTCCAGCAGGTCCATTAGCTGCTTCGGGTTTTGGTTGTTAAGAGCAGACATCCGTTTCCCCCTTGCCTCATCTCTTGCCGCAGCCTTTCACTACGGACGTGGAAGATGTCAGGGCGATTGCCGTGCCGTTTTGATTGAAGTCAGAAAAGCGCCTTTTGATTAGAGTTTTTTTACCAGGCGAGAGTTGAGGTTGAGTTAGCGCGGGTGAGATGAGCCGGGCATGCGCGATTTTTGAGTTGAATTAATCATCTTCGCCGGTAACTCAACTATGAATGTTAGTGCCGGCTATTGCGCGACTTTCGTCATCGCATGGTATCTTCAATTCCACGCCGAGCCAGTAATGTGACAGGCGGTGAAGATTATGGAAGATGCGCTTGAGGATTTCAGACAGACCATCGAAGAGGCTACGGCTCGTTTACTCTTAATCACGGAAGCGGAGAGTCAAATCCCCAGAGCGGAGGGGAAGTGGTCTGCCAAAGAGATAATCGGGCATCTCATTGATTCAGCCTCAAACAATCATCAGCGATTCGTTCGCGCGCAGTTCCAGGACGATCTGGTATTTGCTCGATACGATCAGGACGGGTGGGTGAGGGCGCAGCAGTACAACCGCGAATCCTGGCCCTTGCTTATCCAACTGTGGAGAAGTTTCAACCTGCATCTCTTACATGTGATGGCGCAGATTCCAGAGCACGTGCGAAAGATGCCGCACGCCAAACACAACCTGCACCAGGTCGCCTGGAAGACAGTCAGCGAAGATGAACCGGCGACTTTGGATTATTTCATGCGCGACTATATAGAGCACCTCAAGCATCATCTTCGACAGGCGAATGCGATTCGGCACAGGGACACAGAGACACAGAGGAAGCATTAGGAATTGAAACTACAGATAACAGCTTTGAGATTTAATTCATCATCTCAGATTCTTCTCTGTGTATCTGTGGCGAATAAAATCTCACTCAACGCGCAAGCACGAATAGAATCCTGCCCAAAAGCTTTTCTCTCTTTACAATGCTCCAAAAGAAACTAAAATGAGCCATTCAAACTTCGCTTCTCCGGTCCGTAAATAAAATGAAAGCCCTTGTAGTTGATGACAATGACGTGATTCGCAGCAACGTGGCCGAAGTGCTGCGCGATGACGGGTGGGAAGTGTCGGAAGCTGTCTCGGCGGAGCAGGCTTTCGAGATGCTTCACCAGGGCGGCTGGGCGCTCGTCTTCTGCGATGTCAGGTTGAGCGATAAAAATAATGAGGAGGGTTATGCTGTCCTGCATCGCTTCACGCAGGAGCAGCCCGAAGCGCAGATAGTTTTGATGACCGGGCACGGCTCCGCTGTCGGCGCGCTCGATGCCGTTTCCTCCGGCGCTTACGACTACCTGATGAAGCCGTTCGACGTAGAGGACGTGAGGCGAATATCGCAGGCCGTGCGTAGAGGGATAGAGAAACGTGCGCGACCGGGCACAACCGGCGAGTTGCCCTCTCCTCCCGTTTACACTTCCGATATTAATCTGGTGGGCGTAAGCGTCGCGTTCGTCGAGGTGATGAAGCTGGTCGGGCGCGTCGCGGCAACCAACCTGCCCGTGTTGATTACCGGCGAATCAGGCACAGGCAAAGAGATTGTGGCCTGCGCCATACATCGCCGCAGCCCGCGCGCCGCGAAACCGTTTGTCGCCGTCAACTGTGGAGCGATACCTTCGGAGCTAATCGAATCAGAACTGTTCGGCCACGTGCGCGGCTCTTTCACGGGAGCAACAGTGGACCGGCGGGGTCTCTGGCAGGAAGCCGATGGCGGCACCGTTTTTCTGGATGAGATAACGGAGACCAGCCTCGCCTTTCAGGTCAAACTCCTGCGCGCTCTTCAAGAGGGCGAGATTCGGCGCGTCGGCTCGAATCATACTCAGCGTGTGGACGTGAGAGTTATTGCCGCCACCAATCGAGATGCTGATCTTGAAATGCGAGAGGGGCGTTTTCGCCAGGACCTTCTTTACAGGCTCAACGCTGTGACCCTGCACCTGCCGCCTCTGCGCGAACGGCGCGAAGACCTCCTTCCGCTTGCGAAGCACTTCGCCGAACGCATGATGCCGCAGGACGGGAAACCCATCAGCTTTTCGCGCGATGCCATCCGGCTGCTGGAAAATTATGATTGGCCGGGCAACATACGCGAATTGGAGAACGCCGTTGTAAGGGCTGCCGCTCTGTGCGATCAGGTCATTCGTCCTGAAGATTTGCCGGAGCGAGTGCGTAATTTTTCTCAGCCCAAATTGGACGCAGATGGTGCGCTCGCGCAGCCTCGCAAGGCAGAGCAGCCCGACGAAGAGTTGCTCTCGCTTGCGGAGGTTGAAGGCCGTCATATCTTCCGCGTGCTCGCGCGCACGGGCGGCAACAAACAGGCGGCAGCCAGAGTGCTTGGAATTGACCGCACGACTCTGCAACGCAAGATCGAGCGATATAATTTAGATCAGAACGGAAGCGAGAGCGCGGCGTTTAAAGAGCGGCAGAGTTGAAGGGAAAACTAAGACACGTCAGTCCGATATAAGCCATCAAGAAATGCGAATGGATGGTTAAGCTCTCTTTCTTACGTCGAGTTGTGACTTTACCCATACCATACGGACCTCCTGGAATCAATCATCGGCAGTCAATGTAGCAAGCGTCCTTATTTATGGCGGCATCCGCCATCAGACACGATAGTGGCACCATGTGCTGCGGCTAGTTCAGGAACTGTCCGCAGCACATGGGTGCCACTGTATCTCACCTCAACAAAACTAGGTCTTAGACAATTTGCCTAAAGCCTCGATTGAAGGTGCCAAAAAGTATTCGCCGCCCGTCGGGATGACCCAATCGAGGCCATTACCAGCCCCGTCTTTTGTGGAGACGCGCGTGGTCTTTCGTGCCCCGGTGTTGTCCTGGAACGTGATGGCGAAGTCCCGCACGCGACGTTCACCGGGTTTGTTGTTCTGACCTATGACGGGGTCGTGGCCTCCGCCTTGAGTTTTCGGGTCAGGTATGAGAGTGGGTGGATTAGTCGGTGCCGGACCTTTTAATTCTTTGAAGTCCGGGTTGTTTACCCATTTCTGAATGACGAATTCAAACTGATCCACGATGGAAGTCTGGTAAGCAAGGAACAGCAGCCCGCGTCCCTCAGTGAGCGCTTTGGTGGGGGGGCGATTATCACGAGCATCACGGCTGGGACTGCCCGGCGATGAGTTTGATGCTTTGCCCCAGGGAATGCCGCGCCGCAAGAGCCGGTGGGTCTGTGTGTCGTTCTCGTTGGTGACGATGTCGTTATCTTCCTCATCCTTGACTACATGACCGTCTAACATGAGGGGCGGTAGGTTTCCGCTGCTATCAGGGAGTGGCTTGTCATCGCGCGGATAAGCCTTACGAATGTGGCCGGTAAAGGGGCAGACCGCGCCTGTCCCATCTTTTCCAGCCGTTTGGAAGGGCTTCTTGTCTGCGTCTTCGGGGTCTATCTGATCTACGCAATCGAACGGATTGTCCAGAGACGAAAGCGGAAGCGGGTCTGTGCCGTCTTGAAACTCGAAGTTGTTGTTAGCGCAGTCGTCAACCGCGAGGAATGGATTATCCTGATCGTTCTTGAGCGGGTCGCCGGGTTTATTCGGATGTACGGTGCGCTCGACGGGAGCGCCGCTGCGCCAGCGTCCGACGCATCTCGCGCCTACGACATCCGCCGCTGTATCTCCGACCGGCACCCCCTGCGGGGCAGGAACGAGCAAGGGTGGCGGCGGCGGCACACCGAGCGTTGTCGCCGTGTCCTTTAGAAACTTATGAAAGAGTCCGACATCCTGGCGCAGGCGACGGAACACGAGGAAAGAGCCATCATCAGCCCAATCCGGCCCGGCTGTCGAAATTGAGCCGGGACTCTCGAATTTCGGATCAGGATCACCTCCCGGATTCGATGGCCCCTGTGGATAGCCAAAGACAAATTCACCGGGCCAGATCAACTCCTGACCGGGCTTACCTTGATCTCGGTTGTTGGCATTCTGCCGAAGAGTTAAAACGTCATGCTCATCGCTGGAGAGCCGTCCGCGCACGCCGGGTTGTGACACGCCATCGAGGAAACCGAAATGCTCGTGCCCGGCAAGCTTCTTGTCGGCAGGTAAATTTTCCCCATGCTGTACCTTGACGTTACCCTGAGCGAAATTTTTAACTCCCCCGGGGAAGGCTGTCGAGCCATTGAGAATTTGACTGACCGTGGAAAGAGAATTGGCTTCATCCAGTTCCGCCTTTTCGTCACTGGCGATCAGGATGACCACGTCAACGTTATCGGTGGTTCCACCAATGACCCAGTTAGCTGGATTGCCTTCTTCAGATGTCTGATTGTCTCTTGACGGGTCGCCAAGTGTTCCGTCTTTAGAGCGTTGCGTCTGCCCCTTTGTGAATGCCTCGTCTTCAAAGTCCGTGTCGAGTTCGGTTCCGCTGGCTAGCTTTTGAATACCTTTGAAAGAAAAGGCAATATTGATCCACGTTGCTTTAAGCATCGTGGGCTCGCGTTTTCGCCGTCCCCTGATCTCCTTGAAGAGACGGTTGAAGGCTATTACTTCCGCACTGCTTGCGATGAATGGCTGCATCGCAGCGAGCCAATGTTTGAATGGTGTGATTTTCGCGGGGGCAATAGTGAAAAAGAGAAAGGCTTGAAAGTCTTTCATAAACCCACCCAGAATATTGCCCTGGATGTTGTCCGTACGAAGCACTGGCTCATCACAAACACACGGGTGCGACGGATCATCTAATCCAGCGTGCAGCGGCTCATGGGCAGGAGCCTCGCGTACTGGTTCCCTGCTTGTTTGAAAAGGTGATGGAAGACCAACTTCATCTTCATCAGTATCGGATAGTGGTTTAGAGCTTTTAGATGAGGAGGCTGTAGAGCGACCTGATTCTTTAGAGGTTTGCTTTTGCTTTTTCGAGCCAGATTTGGTGACCATGATTTGGAACTCCTTCGAGGTGTGTGAGAACTGAAAGACCCGGGGTAAGCCGAGCAAAGAAGAGCGAGGCGAACAAAACCGAGTGAAGCGTGGAAACAATAATCAAATCCCTTAAAGGTGTCAATGAAAATGGAGGGCGTAAACCACAAGGAAGGATTGCTGAACTTCGGGACAACAAATTGCGGATCACTGATGTTGGACGTTTTTATGTTGTCCGGATTAGTGAGGTGTTTTGTAATAAGCGACAGAAAGATATTGAGCATCCATTATTTTGGAAGCATCAGATGCCCGAAGCGGCCAACTTATAGTTCGAGTCACACGAATTAATGTTAAAGGCAGGCGTGGACGTAGCGAACCAGGCGAACCCACTCTTCATCAATCATCTCGACAATCTTCAGACCGAGAAGATAGCTTTTCACAGTTTCATCTTCCAGAAACCATTTGCACCACTTCGGCGTGGCAAGTATTTGAACTGATCCATCCGGCAGGTCGAGTTTAATCTGGAGCGTGCAGCCTATGACATTGAAATACTGATTGCCGATGTGATTTGAGGAGAGGCTGATTGCCAGTCCGGTCTCGCTCAGATTGCGTGTCTCGCCCGCCATCAACGGCGATTGCGGCGCGCTCGTGCCTGCTTTTTTCTCGTCAGGTGAAAGGCTGAATCGCAGAGAAACACTCTGTCTCGCTTCGCATCGTGGAGCCTGGCGGCGACCTCCCGCAAAGTCGTCAACAAAAGTCTTATGCTGCCGCGATTTCTTCGACGGGTCCAACTCTCACCTCCCGACGCCGGAAAACCTCCTGCGCGATTTCTACGATCTGAGGAGTGTCAAAAGGTTTCGCCACCACCCAGTCAACCTGCGCGGCCTTGCGCTCGTTAGAGCCGACGGCTTCGCCCCAGCCCGTGATGACTGCCAGCGGGATGTTGTTGTTTCGCTCGCGGACGGCGCGCGCCAGTTCCCAGCCGCTCATCTCCGGCATGCCCACGTCCGTGAAGATGGCGTCGCAGTTCTCTTTCTCAAAGAGCGTGAGAGCCTCGCGCCCGCCCTCGGCCAGAATCACCTCGCAGCCTTCCCTCTCCAGGATGTCGCGCAAGAGGTCGCGCACGTATTCTTCATCGTCAACGACCAGAATTTTCGTTTGACATAATCGAGGCGGCGCTATCGAGAGGCCCGGCAATTCGGCAGTCGTCTGATTTTTGATTGCGCCTCTGGCAACCGGCAGCTTGATGCGAAAGCTTGTGCCCCGCCCGGTTTCGGACTCAACCTCAACCGTGCCCTCGTGTCGCCGTATGATGCCGTAGCCGACCGCTAGGCCGAGGCCCATTCCGGTCTTCCCCTTCGTGGTGAAGAACGGATCGAAGATACGAAGGCGCACCTCTTCGCTCATCCCCATTCCCGTATCGCTGACAGAGATTTCAACAGAGCCATCTATCTGCCGCGCAGAGAGCGTGAGCGTGCCGCCTTTGGGCATCGCATCTACGGCGTTGAAGACCATGTTGACCAGAACTTCGCGCAACTCCGACTCGTCGCCCATGATGAGCGCGTTGCAGCGCAGTTGCAGGTCGAGGCTGATATGCACGTTGGCCGCTTCAGCTCTATCTTTCCAGCGCGGTCTGGTGATCTCTCCGACATCGAGCAGAAGCTGGCTCATGTCAACGGGCTGAAAGTCGTGGTCGCGGCGCTGGCGCGCGAAGTCCTGAATGCGCTTGATGGTTTTCGCGCCGTCTTTGGCTGTCTTGATAATAATCTTGAGACCGTTCTCAATCTTCACAGGGTCTTTCGTCCCCAGCAAAAGCTGCGCGCGCCCCAGGATTCCGGCCAGCGTGTTATTGAAATCGTGCGCCACGCCTGAAGCCAACTCGCCGAGCGCAGACATTTTCTCAACCTGCGAAAACTGCTCGCGGATGCGCTCCTGTTCGGCGATGTAATGATTAAGCTCTTCGACGTGGCGTTCGGCCTGTTCCGCCTGCGATGCCGCCGCCTCGGTTCTGGCTGCCGCTTTAGCCGCCGCCGCCATGACCTCTATATTTTTAAGATAGGTGCGATAGGTGAAATAGACGAAGACGATGATCGGGATCGTAACCGTCACCGCGTAGAAGCCGACTACGGCGACGAGCTTGGCGATGATGCCCGCAGCAGATGCTCCCGCAAAGTATGTGACAGAAGTCCAGAGATAATACTTCGTCCATGTATGCCAGACAGGTTGATCCGTCTTGCAGGCCGCGAGCACCGCGACCAGACCGGAGTTGGCGATGTATTGAACGAGCGCCATAACGCAGAGCGCGCTGATGAAATTGGCTGAGAAGTCGCCGTGCGGTAGCTCGATAATCGGTCCGAAACAGAAGCGTAGCGTCCAGACCGTGATAAAGGTCGTGCAGGCCATGACGGCTGAGTTGAACGTGATCGTCATAGCCTTCTTGCTAAACCTGAGCGATGAGCAGAAGGCTTCAGCCGCCGCCAGCAGGATGGCCGCATCGCCGCCGTAGAGCAGCATTGTGAGAAAGATGAGCGTATCGGAAACGGAGATATGCGAGCTGAGCTGAGGAATCTGGATCGAGAGGCGCGACCCCAGTCCGAGCGTAATCAAGGCCAGCATCAGAAAGCGCAGGTCAAGGTTGGCAAGCGATAGATGGTACACGGAGAAAGCGGAAGCCAATGCGCCGAGGGAGATAATCAGCCACATGTAGGGCCTCGTGAACCGCTGTCTGCTCATAGCGCCAGTCCTCATTTGTCTCTTCCTCCTTAGAGTCTTCTTAACCTCTCTTTACAAAATCACTCGATTCTTCTCACGCCAGCTTTACGGCGTTGTTGCCGACGCGCTTCCTTGCCCCAGAAAAACTGTGTCGTAGTAGCTGCGGAGCTTGAAACCGACTCGCTCGAAGAAGGCGCGTGCGCTCTCACTCTGTTCGTTGACGAGAATGCAGAGCGAGCCTGTGCGCGCCAGCAGAGTTTGACCAAGCTGCGACATGCAGCGCGCGCCGTAGCCTTTTCGACGGTCTTGCGCGTTGACGTAGATGCCTTCGAGGTAAATCACCTCCGGCGTCTCTGAAATAATGTCTGCCTTGAAAATCAGACGCCCATCCTCTACCCAGACCCACACACGCTCCTGCTCTATCCGGCGCGCACATCTCAAACGAAAGCCTGCTGCGTCAACTAACAGCGGGTTGATTCCGCTCTCTGTGAAAGCCATCTGAGCTTGAACCAACATGACCTCTTCAATGTCGTCGAGCGTAGCCAGGCGTAGATTATACGCAGGCTCGCGCGCCTCGACAGGCCACCGCTGCTCAAGCAACAACTCGCGGCAAACGCGGCGCGGCAACTGCCCGACCCGCGCGTAGTAGCGCCAAAAACGCTCCACCTTCTCCTGCTCGCCCATAATCATGTGCGCGTCCGCGCAAGTTTGCGCGAGGCGCGCGAAGGCAGCCAGAGCAGCTTCACTGCGCGTCTCTATGAGCGTGGCATGACCGATGAGCGCGACGCCTTCAAGTCTGCCCTCCCCATTGCGACAAGCATGGAACGAGCCGCGATTGAGGTAGCTTTCAATCCCGTTGTCACGGATGTGTCCGGCCATCACGACCGTATGAAGCGGGCGCGCCGCCAGAAAAGCGAGGACTTCTCGCTCGTCTCCGTTGGTCAGGGGATGCAGGGATAAAGAGTTGGCCGCAACTGTAAAGGGGGCAGTTGCCGCAAGCTCTTCTAACTTCGTTGAGGTGAGAATCTGTCCAATCATTCGTAACCCTCAATGTGTCAGAGTTGATAGACCGCGAGGCTCTGGTCTTCGTGCGTAAAAAGTTTCAGTAACCCAGGTAGTCAACGCCTGTATCCGGCACGGCAGTTATCGCAGGCGCGTTGTCGCCTTTGGTCGTAGCGGACATCGCCTGCGTGCTGGCGTCGTTGCGAAAGACGCTATCGCCGATCAAAACGCCATCGCCAATCAGGACGCCATCACCGATTAAAACACCGTCGCCAATCAACACGCCGTCGCCGATCAGCACACCCGAACTAATCAAGACCGTGCCGTCGCCAATGAGCACGCCGTTGCTGGTCAGGATTTGATCGCCGATCAAGACCCCGCTTGACAGCCGCGTCGTATCCCCGATGAGTACCCCGTTGGAAACGCGAGAGCCATCGCCTATCAGGACGCCGACGTTGTAGATGCCCTGATACTTGGTGATGAGATCAACTCCGGTGGCGTAGTTGTAGTTGAGAATGAGTCCCTGCGACCAGTTGAAGGTGTAGCCCGCGATGGTGGTTTGCGGGACAGGGGCGACGAGTGTCGTTAAGAGCGGAGCGCCGACCGTTGTGCTTGACGTTAAATCCGTGCGGACGAGTTTAGCCAATCGCACAGAGCCTTCGATGTTAATCTCGCCCGCGCCCTGCTCCAGCATGTTGTAGCCTGAGAGCGGCTGCGCCGTGTACATCAAGATGGCTTTGACCATGTTCGGCGTTAAATTCGGATTGGCCTGTAAGAGAAGCGCGGCTGCGCCCGCCGCCACAGGTGTCGCCATAGACGAGCCGTTCATGTACATCATCTTTCGGCTATCAACAGGACTGATCCCGGCGTCGAGAGACGGATTCTGCGTGACGAGATAGTTGTCCTCCGCTTCGGCGTAGATCAGTTTATTGCCGGGCGCGGCGATGTCCGGCTTGATGAGATTGTCGTAGTGCTTGAGGCCGAGCGCGTCTGTGGTGTAGCTGCGCGTTGGGCCGCGCGAACTGTAGCTGGCGATGCCGTCATCGCCGCGCCCGTCTGTGCCGAATGTGTTGACCGCGCCGACCGTAATGGCTGAAGGCTCGTTGCCGGGAGAGTGAATCTCCCCGTAGATTTTCTGGCCTGCCCCGTTTTTACCGTTGTTGCCTGCGGCTGCGACGACAACGATTCCGGCATCAACCAGCCTGCGCACGGCTTTGCAGATCGGGTCGTTCTTATAAGAATCAATAGCGGGCGCGCCGAGACTCATGTTGACGACGCGGATGTTATAAGCCAGGCGATTGTTCATCACCCAGTCGAGCGCGCTCAAAACGGCGGAGACAGAGCCTGAGCCTGTCGCGCCCAGCACACGCAGATTGATGAGATTGGCGTTGGGAGCGACGCCGGTATACTGCGCGTTCGAGATGCGCGCATTACCGGCTGCGATGGAAGCGACGTGTGTGCCGTGACCGTAAGGATCGTCTGTGCGTCCCTCGCCCGTGAAATCACGGCTGACGATCACGCGCAGGTTGTTGCTTCGATCCAGAAAGGCCGTGTGCCTGGTATCAATGCCGGAATCGAGGATTGCGATGCCGATGCCCGTTCCATCCAATCCGACCGTGTTAGTGCCGTTTGTCGCACGGATGGCGTCTGCTCCGGTTGTTTGAGTGACATGACCGAACGGGATGTTCGGCCTGTCCAGAGAGATGAAATCAATATCGTGTCTGGCGGCCAACGCTTCGACTGCGCGAGCAGGCAAGTCAACCACGCGCGCATTGAAATTCGTGAGCCGTGCCCTGGTGCGACCGCCGTGAAATTGGAGGAGAGAGTCGAGCGCATTGCCGGGAAGGTTGCGGTGCTGAATAATCACCGTGACACGTGCGCTGCCTCGTGCGCTTCGCGCCAGCTCGCGCAGGTCCTTTGAGACTTTATCCCCTTCCAGCGAGACGGTCTGCGCTTTGACCCGGTTGATAATCAAGTTGCCGACGCACAAACAGATCAGCAGCAATAAGGGGCTGATCCATTTCACGGCGAGGGAACCTTTGTTCTTCACCTGACTCCTCCTTCATTATGCGGTTCTGGAAGTTGCGCTCTTTGAGGCGAGCTTAACTTCTGAAACCGCATCCCGGTACGGTTTGGAAATCCGTACTTTTCAAAGTCTGCGATGGGGCTATCGCACGACTTAACTTAAACAGAAGCAGAAATGGTTCAAACGTAAGGTAGTGCTTACTAACAGGGAGAGTTAGATCGGGGCGGCGTAGAGTATTCCAGATTAGTTGTCCCACAGTCAACTCTCAACTCCATTGCTATCTCATGCAATCAGTCTCGTCTCCATTAGTCATTGCTGATTGCGCCTGCAAAATAGAATCACCAATCATGATGCCGTCGCCAATCATGATTCCATCGCCGATCATAATGCCGTCGCCGATCATGATCCCGTCACCAATCATGATGCCGTTGCCGAGCAGCATATTCGTATCAAGAAAATTCGTCCCCGTGCCGAGAGTCGCGCCGTCGCTGGTCAGAATGCTGTTGCCGAGCACGACGCCGCTCGACATCCGCTGCGTATTGACCGCCTGATCGAGTTCGCTCTCCACAACGCCATCAGCGAGCGTGTAGCCTGCGGCGTAAACCTTCTGATATTGGGTGACGAGACTGGAGCCGGTCGCGTAGGTGTGATTCAGCATGATTCCCTGCGACCAGGTAAACGTATATCCGGCAATGTCGGTCTGCGGAGTGGGAGGCTGGCTGGTCGTCAGGAGCGGCGACCCGACTGTTGTCAACGATGTCAGGTCGCTTCTGACGAGTTTAGCCAGACGCACAGAGCCTTCGATGTTGATCTCGCCTGCGCCTTGCTCGAACATGTTGTAGCCTGAGAGCGGCTGCGCGGTCTCCATCAAAATAGTTTTGACCAGGTTCGGCGTCAGAGTCGGGTTGGCTTGCAGCAAAAGGGCAGCCCCGCCCGCAGCGATAGGCGCTGCCATTGATGTCCCGCTGAGATACATCATCTGGCGGTTGTCGAGCGCGCTGACGTGCGCGTTTAATTCCGGGTGTGTAGCCAGTAAGTAGTTGCCGGACGCAGCGGCCCCTACGATCTTGTTGCCCGGTGCGACCAGCTCAGGCTTGATCAGATTATCGTAGTGATGAACGCCGCTATCGTCCGTCCAGTAGCTGCGCGTTGGGCCGCGCGAACTGTATGTGGCAATAGAATCGTCGCCACGCCCGTCTGTGCCGTAGCTGTTGGAAGCGCCAACGGTGATAGCTGACGGCTCATTGCCGGGCGAATGAATCTGCCCGTAGATTTTTGTGCCGCTGCCGTCCTTGCCGTTGTTGCCTGCGGCGGCGACGACGACGATGCCCGCATCAACCAGGCGACGCACGGCCTGGCAAAGCGGATCATTCGAGTAGGCGTCAACAGCCGGTGTCCCTATGCTCAGATTAACGACCCTGATGTTGTAAAGGTTGTGAAAGGTCAGCACCCAGTCGAGGGCGGCCAGTAGAGCCGAGGTGGAGCCAACGCCCTGTGAGTCCAGAACGCGAAGGTTGATGAGATTGGCGTTAGAGGCAATGCCTCTGTAAGCGCCGTTTGAAGCCTGACCGTTACCGGCAGCAATCGAGGCGACGTGTGTGCCGTGACCGTAAGCGTCGTCCGTGCGATTCTCGCCCGTGAAGTCCTGGCTGGCGACCACGCGGCTGAGTCCGTAGCTGTTGAGCAAAGAAGAATGGTCGGCGTCTATACCGGAATCAACAATAGCGATGCCGATGCCGCTGCCATCAAGCATGGTGGTGGTGATAATCCCAAGCAGAGAGGTTGAAGTCTGTACGCGAATAGCTTCCGTGCCGGTCGTGTTTGAGAGATGGCCGAACGTGGCTGTTTGCCTGTCCAGAGAGATATAGCGGACTTCGCTTCGTTGAGCCAGAGCTTCTATGGCGCTCGCCGGCAGGCTGACCACGCGCGCGTTGAAGTTCTGTAATTTGCGCGTCACCTTTCCGCCGTAGTTAAGCAGCAAAGCATCAAGCTGGCGGTCCGGCGCGTTGTTAAATTGAATGATGGCTTGGATGCGAGCGTTGCCTTCCCCCCTGTGAACGCCTCTTGAGAGGTCAGGCGAGAGTTTGACGGAGGCTGTGAACCTGGACTGCGCTCTTGCGCTCTGGTTGAGGAAGCAGGCGCAGAAGCAAAAGAGCGTCGAAAGAAGAGCAAGCCGAATAGTGTTGGGGTAGAGCTTGATTAATTTCACTTCGGCTGCTCCTTATTAAGGCAGATCAAGGATTGCGGGCTGTGCTTAAACTATCGGCAGTGGAGTCTTATCTCCCGGCAAGCTATGGCAAGCCCTGTACCACCATCCCCTCCTTTTTCCACCGGCAGTTCTGACTTTTCTGTTCCCGCCTGAGAAGCAGGAAATTCTTTGACACCAGTGTTGCGCCCACCTTGAGAAAGGTGGGATATTGCTGGCAGAGAAGAAGAAAGCCCTGGCGATGATCGAGTTGTTGAAGCGCGGGTTAAGTCGTTTGAGTCCGGGCCAGCCTAAGATGTGCGCTTGATTTACCGCCCGCTCATCAAAGGTCTGAGTGTAAGCCTGCTGCAAAATGCGGCAGCAATCAAAATCGCACCGCAGCAGATTGCCCCTGATGACCGGCTGCCAGCTCATAGATTCAAGGTTAATTCGCACGCGCTGATTCAATCGTATTCGTTCCTTTTACGGCTCAATGCCGCTACCTCCGAAATCAAGCTCATCAGAATCACCATCCTCAGCACCTAGCTGGCACGCCTGTTGCGGACGGGCATGCTCCCCCGACCGTTAGACATTCCAGGACGAAGCTGTTGTTCAGGTCAGCATAAAAAGCAGTCAGGGTTATCACACTTTCCAGGGAGGCACATTGTGCGAGAAATGGAGTGCGGCCATGTCTGAGGTAGAAAACAGTAAGGCACATCTCTTAATCATTGATGATGAGCCGGAGATCAGGAACGTGCTCCATGAGTTTCTGAACGAGTCTTACAGGTGTGTGGCCGTTGCTTGCGCTGAAGAAGCCCTTGCGCTTCTCTCTACGGAGAGGTTCGATCTGATTATCAGCGACATTACGATGGAGCGTATGAGCGGGCTTGAGATGGTTCCGCACATTCTCGCGCTCACGCCTGAAACCGTCGTCATCATGATTAGCGGAATGCAAACCATCGAGAGCGCAATAGAGGCGTTGCGCGTCGGCGCATTCGATTACATCATGAAGCCGTTTGATCTGCGACACGTCGAGATGGCCGTCGAGCGTGCGCTCAACCACCATGCGCTCGTTCAAGCAAAGCGGCGTTATGAAAACTACCTGCAAGAACTGATCGGGCAACGAACAGTCGAACTCAATCAAACTCTTGGCTCGCTGGAAGGCTCTTACCGGACGACGCTCAAGGCTCTGGTCGCTGCTCTTGAGACGCGAGATACGGATACGCATGGACACTCGGAGCGAGTCGTTAATTTCAGCCTGCGCCTGGGACACGAGTTGGGACTGGATGAAGAGCAGATGCGCTCGCTTGAGTTCGGCTCACTGCTTCATGATATAGGCAAGATAGGTATTCCTGACGCGATCCTGCGTAAGCCCGCCTGCCTGACGGATGAAGAATGGGAGAAGATGCGTGAGCACCCGGCGCTCGGTCAAAGGATACTGGCCGGAATAAAGTTTCTAGAGGGGGCGGCGCGCGTCGTCGGCCAGCACCACGAGAAATGGGATGGGACGGGCTACCCGCTCGGCCTCAGCCATGAAGAGATTGATTTCAACGCGCGCATTTTCGCGGTCGCAGACGCCTTTGACGCCATCATCAGCAATCGCGTTTACCGAGCAGGCAAATCATACGAGCAGGCAGCCGCAGAGCTTGAGAGATGCGCAGGCAAGCATTTCGACCCTCAAGTCGTGGCGGCCTTCCGTCTTGTCCCGCAAGCAGAATGGGAGCAATTGAAGCAGCGTTCGGTGGCGAGCGGGAAAGACGTATCTCAACAAATGGAAGCCGCAGGCTACCAACGATCCTTTGAATCCTCCAGCGCGGATAATCCTGCGGCTAATGATTGGAAAAAGAGGCTGAAAGAGATTGTTTTCATCAACCAACGAAATTTAGCTGCTTGATTATCATGCCATCGCTTGCGCGGGGAATGGGCAAGTATTCACCCGCCTGTAGGCTGTTAGACAGTAATTCGAGTGGGTTTTGGGAGAGGCCCATTCAAGCTGCCGTCTAGCAGCCTTTTTTAGCGTGAGTTTGATAAGGTCGCTGGTTGGAGAAGTAAATAGGCGCAGCAGTTTTTGGACTGCCGCGCCTATTCGTTTTGTAGTCTGCGTCCTCACCCCGCAAACCACAGAGACGGTAGGATTCACCCGCCGTCCAATTGCTCCGAACTATACCCGACACTTCCCAGCATGGCAACAGCAGTGAAACCTTTTCATCATATTCCTCCGCCCTTCGTTTGAACCGTGCAGGTCAATGATACCGCCGAGGTTGACTTGAAATCTGTACTCCATGAAGACTCCTGAAAAACTTTCAAAAGATTAGCCCGGAATTGAATTAACGATACCGATTAGAGAGCATACGATATGGTGCTGCCCTCAAGAACTATAAAATGCAACCGCCCTGCAAAAATCAAATAATATTCGCGCTTGAGCTTCGGCATAAGGGTTGCCAACTCCTTCGACTAAGGGAGGTCAGAGCATGAAAACAATTCAATTGAAGGGCAAACTCGGAGGAGCTATCTTAGCGTTCTCTATATTATTCGGTATCGGAATGGCGTCGAGCCTGACAGCTCAGGCGCAGTATCGTAACGATCAGGATGGTCAAGACCAGCGCAGTGACCGCAACAGAGACTGGCGGCGCGAGCGCGAGCGTAACCGCAACCGTGACCGCGACCGTCGTGACGATAGTGATTCTCGTTATGGTCGTAATGGTAGTTATGGTAACAACGGCGGCTACGGCAACAATGGTGGTTATAGTAATGGCGGCTATGGCAACAACGGTGGCTACAATAACGTCTACCGTGCTGCGCTCAACAATGGCTACCAGGCTGGCTTGAACACTGGCGCAAGCGATGGTCAGAGAGGCCAGAGCTATGATCCGCAGAGGTCACACTATTACAGGGACGCCACCTACGGCTACAACTCCTCTTACGGCAACAAAGGACAATACAAGCAAGCCTATCGTGACGGATTCCTTCGCGGCTACCAGGAAGGCTTCCAACGCTACGGCGGTTACAACAACCAGGGCGGTTACGGCAACGGCAGGAATTACCCGAACAGCCGTAGTCGCACCGGCAGCATTCTGGGACAAATCTTTGGCCGACCTTAAGTCACTTGCGAACCCTATAACGGAATAGCCAACTGTCAGATGCCGCGACTTCTTTAGTCGCGGCATCTCTTTTTTTAAGCCGCCGACTTTTACCGGTAAAAGCTCAACGCAGTCCTTCCCTTGACAATAGTCGTTATGACGACTATATTGCCTGACGTGAACACAGAGTTGCAAAAAGAGTTGAAGCAGACCAAACCTTTCGCCAGCCGTGAAGAAGAGGTCTATCTGAATATCCAGTTGACGGCGGAGCGGTTGTGGTGGGGCATCAACGAGACGCTCAAGCAGGCGGATTTGACGCACACGCAGTACAACGTGCTCAGAATCCTTCGCGGCTCAGGACAAGAGGGCGCGTCTTGCACTGAGATCAGCGAGCGCCTGGTGACGAAAGATTCGGACATTACGCGCCTTCTCAATCGCCTTGAGGCGCGGGGGCTGATTTCGCGCGGGCGCGAGACGAAGGATCGTCGAGTCATCATCACACGCATCACCGGTGACGGATTGCGACTGCTCGCGTCTCTGGACAAACCCGTCGAGCGATGTCACCGTCGCCACTTAGGACATTTAGGCGACAAACAACTCGCCACCTTGAGCAAACTCCTGGAGGCCGTGCGCAGCAAGCAGAAGTAAAAAATTTGCGGCGATAGTCGTTATAACAACTAATGTGGCAAGAAGGAAATAATCACAGAACAAGGTCAGAGAATATGCAGATAGAGAATAAGGTTTTCCCGAGTCTATTTGTTTCGCATGGCGCACCGACGCTCGCCCTTGAGCAGAACGAGACGGTTAAGTTTCTGCGAAGCCTCGGCGCGCAGTTAGGCAAGCCTCGCGCTATTGTTTGCGTTTCGGCTCACTGGGAGACGCATGTGCCGACGCTGAGTGCGGCTGCGCGGCCCGAGACAATTCACGATTTCGGCGGCTTTCCCGAAGCGCTGTACCAGATGCGCTACAACGCGCCGGGCGCGCCGGATGTAGCTGAACGCACTGCACTCCTACTCGTTGAAGCAGGAATCGAATCCGAAGTTTCGCCGCATCGCGGCCTGGATCACGGCGCATGGGTTCCATTGATGCTCATGTACCCGGAAGCAGACATCCCTGTGACGCAGCTTTCCGTGCTGCCGCAGGCTGGGGCTGCATTCCACTTTCGCATGGGCCAGGCGATTGCGCCGCTCAGACGTGAAGGCGTGCTTGTTTTAGCGACCGGCAGCGCGACGCATAACCTGTCTCGCATTGGGCGCGAAGGCGTCACCCCTGAATGGGCCACGCAGTTTGACGATTGGCTTTACCGGAAAATCAACGACGGCGCTGTTGAGGAGTTGCTGAACTATCGCCAACTTGCGCCGCACAGCCAGCTAGCGCATCCGACCGAAGAGCATCTGCTCCCGCTCTTCGTGGCGATGGGCGCGGGCAGCACTGGCGAGAAAACACGCGGGCAGAATCTTCATCGCGGCTGGACTCATGGAAGTCTCAGCATGTCCACCTATAGTTTCGACTGAACCACAAACACAAAATTGGAGAAACAAGATGGCAGATCAAAATTCATTCTTTGCTAAGTGGAGGCCGCGCATACTCAGCATCCTGCGTATCGTCGTGGCGTTGCTCTTCATGACGCACGGCGCACAGAAACTTTTCGGCTTCCCTGCTCCGATGCCGGGCGGCGGGCCTCCGCTTATGTCTCTGTTCGGGGTGAGCGCCATACTGGAGTTCTTCGGCGGTTTGCTCATTCTGCTGGGGCTATTCACGCGCCCGGTCGCTTTCATTCTGTCTGGAGAGATGGCTGTAGGTTATTTCATGATGCACGCACCGGCAGGTTTCTGGCCGCTGCTTAATCAAGGTGAGGCGGCTGTGCTCTATTGCTATGTGTTCCTTTACATGGCTGTGGCGGGCGGAGGCTCCTGGAGTTTAGACCGGCTGTTGCGGCGGGGAAGATAACGCCGCCGCAGAGACCAACTCACTCACAATTATCATGCGGGGAACGCGACATAAATTTCTTCAGGGAGCATCCGCTCTCAGCGTCGCCAGCGGTTGGCCGCTCGTGACACGCGCTCCCACACGCGCGCTGATGACAGCCACTGTTCCGGCTGACGTGGCGCGAGCGACGACTATCTGCTCACGCGGCGCGGGCTGCCCTGTACTGTTCGCCTGCGCTCCGGGCTGACGCGCCACACGAAGTCCCGCCTCTGCCTGCTGCTCCGCGTCCTTAGCCTTTTGAAGACGCTGCTGCGCTCGCTCGTAGAGTGCGCGCTCACCGTCAAGCTGCGCTGCGCTGGCTTCGCCCGAAGCGACGAGCGGCGTCAGTCTCTGTACCTCCGCATCGTGTTTGACCACTTCGGCTCTTGCGGCTTCAATCTCGGCCTCAGAGGATTTGATGCTGCTCACGGCACGCGATTCCGCGCTCTCGCCCGGAGTTGGCGTGGCCGCCTGCATCTGCTCCTGCGCAGCAATCTCGACGATGGGCGCGCCCTCGCTCACCTGCGTGCCTTCGCTGACCAGTATGCGGCGCACCTCGCCCGCCGCCGGAGCGTTGACGACGACGATGCCGTATTGCTGATTCTCGTCCTGTGTTTTGGATGAGCTACAGGACGCAAGCGCAGAGAGAAGAGAGATAGCTACGATCTTGAGAGCCTGATTGGTTGATGACGATGAACACATGAAACTCATGGCAGTTTCCAGATAAGGGCTACTTTATTATTGTGCTTTTCATCAGCCCTGAAAGGGCGAAATAAGATAGCCTGTGGCATCGCCACAGGAGACAAGTCATTATCATCATCGCAAGCCCTGAAAGGGCGAAATAAGTATGTCGCCCTTTCAGGGCTTGATGAACAAAATCGAATCCCTACCTGTGGCGATGCCACAGGCTATCTTATTTCGCCCCTTCGGGGCTGATCATGCGCAAGGCATCATGGCTGCTCGTTCACGTCGGAAGTTCCTGCCGAAGTCTCAGAGCTTGCCGGATTGTTGCCCGTACTATTCGTGTCCCGTTGCTCAAGCTGGCGCATCGGCGTGTCTGTGCGGAGAGCGACGTTGTTGGCTGTCAGCGTGTTTCCCGTAGCGTGTTGAAATTGAGAGATGGCTTTGTTGAGGTCTGTCTGAGCCTGTAGCTCACGCGCGCGTGCGGCGAGCAGGTCTGTCTGCCGCTGCAAGACTAGAAAGACGGTCGTCGTTCCTGCGCGAAACTGGCGTTGCTCGCTGGCGTACTGCTGCTCGGCTGAAGATCGCGCGGCAGCAGCAGACGCCAGGCGCGCTTCGGCAGAACGCACCGACTGAAGAGAGTTGCGAACATCTGCCTCGATCAGTTGCTCTGCTTGCTTGAACTGGTCTGTGATTCGATTACCCTGCGCGAGCGCGCTGCCCAGGTTTGCTTCTGCCGTGCGGTTCCTAAGCGGCAGCGAAATGCGAACTCCGACGCGCGCCGTCGGATAGTTCTGGTCAATGAGATTTCTGAGCGACTGTGTGTAGCCGCCAACCAGATTGGGCGCAACCGTCGAACTCGAAGTTGTGGACGGCAGAGGTTGCAGCCCCGCAAGCACGGACAGATCGTTGACGCGCTGGGTGAGCACTGAGTTCGTGCTTGTGGATGTCGTGCTCGGCTGCACGAGTGTTCCGGCCAGCCCCTGCGTCGTGTACGTGCCGACGAGATCAACTTGCGGCCTCGTCTGCTCGCGGAAGTAGCGAACGTTAATCCCGTTGATGTCCACGTTCGTTCTCAGTTGCGCCAACTCAGGACGATTATCAAGCGCGGCCTTAACCGCCGTTTCCAGAGGGACGCGCGGCGCTTCCAGATTGACGGGAGTCACAGGCGTAATAGCGCGCGACCATAGAGCATCGGTGCGACTGGGCAGAATCAGAGTCTTCAAAGTGTTCTCGGCCTGCGTGACAGAGCCTTGCGCCGTATAGACGTTCTGCTCGAAGGTCGTCACCTGCGTGGTAGCCGCCACGATGTCAATCGGAGCAAGCACACCTTTTTCGACAAGGCGCTCGTTGCTTTCGACCTGAAGACGAGCCTGCTTGACCGCATCAATCTGGACTTGCAGATTCCTGAGCGCGAAGGCCAGGTCCCAGTAAGCCTGCTCGACCTGGGTGATGACATCAATGGCGCGCTGGCGAAACTGCGCGTCTGAGAGAGAGAGATTTTTCTTGGCAATCTCGATGTTGCGCCGGTTGTTGTCGAAGCGAAAGCCCCTGAGAAGCGGCTGCGTGTAGGTTAAGGTAAAGGCTGTCGGAAACTGCGGGTTGAGACGGACGTTCTGATTGGTGGTCGTGAGCCTGGTCGAAGAGAAATCCAACTCGTAAGAGCCGCCCGCCCAGGGCGAGAAGCCGCCGAGCCGGGCCGAGCCGACCGCATCCGTTTGCGTGACCGCGCCGCTTGCGCCCGCGCCGCCGAGCGTTGAGCTGGTCGGCGTTGTCGCGCGCTCATAATAGCTCTCTGATGAAAGAAGCGGATCGTAAACGCCGCGCGCCGATTTCAAATTGTATTCGGCAATCTGAACGTCTATGCGCGACTCGTCAATGTCGTTGCTGTTCTTGAGCGCGAGCCGGATAGCATCGTTCAAGGTGAGCGGCGTTTGATCCGACACATCAACGCCGACGCGCTCGGCAGAGGGCAAAGGGCGCGTCGGAGCTTGATAGTTAGGCGCGATGGGCGGCGGCTCCTGCGGCAACTCGGCGGGCGCGATGCCGCCCGATACACCAACATTCTGTCCGGGCGTTTGCTGCACGCCCTGTTGCGTGTTGCCTTGCGCGTTGCCGGTCGCGGGATTGCCTTGATTAGTTTGCGTTGTTGTAGTTCCGGCAGGGTTGGCCGTCACGGGTAGGCCGCTCGATGGCGCTGGTTGTCCGGGCGTTTGCGGCGTGGGCGGACGCGGCCCCTGCGTGTTGGGCGCGGTCTGTTGCTGCTGCTGTTGCTCCACAGTTTGTGGCTGTGTGCTTTGCTGCGTCTCGTTGCTGGGCCGAACGGTCGAGCCGGGAGCATTAGGCGGAGTCTGATTGGGCGTTGGCTGCGGCGTGCCGGGTTGTTGTTGCGTCGAAGTCCCGGCAGGCGGCGCTGTGGTGGGCGGAGCAGGCGTAGGCGTTGTCTGCTGCGCCGAGACATTTCCAGCGGCAAGAGATAACGTGAAGAGAACAAGCACAGAAAAGAGTATAGCGGCTCTGCCGCTTAGCTGTGCGGAAAGCCTGTGGCTTTCCGGCCCACGTTCTTCAAAATATCCGTGCGAGGCTACGCCTCGCGCATGGCAAGGCGCAGCCTTGCCGGTTAAAGGAGCTATACATGACGGAAAGGCAGAGCCTTTCCGCACAACGTAGCGGCGGAGCCGCCGACACCACACCTGAGCCAACATCTTGTACCTAATCGCCTGACGCTTGATCCACATACTTATCCTTCTGAGTTTTACGTGTAGGGGTTTTAGGGGAACGACGAGGAAAGAGATTCGTAAACGCTGTCCAGCCGCCCGCAAACCTGCGCCGCACGCCGCTCGTGAATGTCCCGTACTTCGTCCCGACATAACTCCACACGCGCGATTCGCTGGCATCCTCGAAGATCGAGTAAAAGACAGGCACGGCCAAAAGCGTCAAGAGCAAACAGAGCGATTGCCCACCGACGACCAGCACGCCGATGGAACGATTGGTTGCCGCTCCCGCGCCGCTGCCGATGATGAGCGGGATCATGCCAGCGACGAGCGCGATGGTCGTCATCAAGATTGGGCGCAGGCGGTCGCGGTTGGCCTGAATGATCGCGCTGTAACGCTCCATGCCGTGCGAGCGCAGCTCGTTGGTGTGGGAGATTTGCAAAATCGCGTTCTTCTTGACGATGCCGAAGAGCACCAGAATGCCGAGCGCGGAAAAGATGTTGAGCTTCTGCCCGGCGACGAAAGTTGAAAGCAGCGCGAACGGGATGGAGAGCGGCAGCGTCAAGAGGATTGTCACAGGGTGTATGAACGACTCGAACTGCGCCGCGAGCACCAGGTACATGAAGATGAAGGAGAGAATGAAGGCGAGCATGAAATAGTAGTTCGCCTGTCCCAACTGTTTCGACTGTCCTGTCACGCCCGTCGTGTAACCGTTTTCCATCCCGACCTCTTTGGCTGCCGACTGGAGCGCATTGAGCGCTTCAGACTCGGAGCCGTTCGGCGAAACGCTGGCCGTAATCGTCACCTGACGCTGGCGATTGATGCGATCAATCGAGGTCGGGCTTGTGCCTTCTTCCAGGTGCACGACCTTCGATAGCTCAACGCTGCCGCCGCTCGAAGATGGCACGGACAACTGGCTGAGCAAGTCCTTGTTTTGACGATACTGGTTCTCCGCCATCAGCATCACGTCATACTGATCCGAGCCTTCGCTGTACGTGGTCACACGTTGCCCCGCGACCATCGTGCTCATGGCTTGCGCTATATCACCGGCTTTAACGCCGAGGTCTGCCGCGCGCTGGCGGTCAATGATGACGCGCGCTTCCGGGTTGCCGAGCACCAGCGAGCGGTCAGCGTCCTGCACGTTCGGGTTCTGTTTGACCTTATCAAGAATCTTCTGCGAATACTCGTCCAGCTTTTGAAGGTCCGGGCCGGTAATGTAAAAGGCGAGCGAGCCGGAGCGACCGCCGCCGATAGCGCCAGAGAGTGACGAGATGGCAGATGCGCCAATTACCAACTCCTTCGGATAACGCCTCGTGAGTTGCCGTGTTCGCTGGATGATGTCGGCTTGCGGTAAAGAGCGCTGGTCAGGTGGCTTCAAACGCACGGTTATCTGGCCGGTGTTAGTCGCAGACTGTCCGCCGAAACCCGCGATGGCGAGCGTGGCTTCAACGCCCGGAATCTGTTCGCGTATGTCGCGCGCGATGTGATCCAGGATGGATTGCGTCGCGGCGAGGCTCGTCCCCTGCGGCGCGCGCAAGCTGACCTGATACGTGGACTCGTCTTCATCCGGCAGCAAGTTGTAGCCTGCTAACTTGTAAAGCGGAACAATCGAGATGATAACTCCGAGACAGACGAGCACGATTATCCAGCGGTGTGCCATCGCCCACTTGAGCAGCCACGTGTACGTGCGGTCAATCGGGCGATAGAAGCGCGATTCCTTAGACGACTTCTCCTCGGCTTTCTCCATGTGCTCTTCGGGCTTCTCGTCATCCGGGTCAGTGCCTCCGCCTGAAGCCGCGACCGCAATAGGCCCGGCTGGCATCGGCTCCCCTTTCTTCGCCTTAATCCAGCGCGCGGCGAGCATCGGCGTTAACGTGAAGGAGACTATCAGCGAGACCGTGATAGCAGCGGCGGAAGTCAGGCCGAATGAAGACATGAAGCGACCGATGATGCCGCCCATAAACCCGACGGGCAGAAAGACGGCAAGGAGGCTCAGCGTTGTAGCGAGCACAGCCAATCCAATCTCGCGCGTGCCCTCTATCGCCGCCTGAAAGGGATGCATCCCCTTCTCTTCTACGAACCGATAGATGTTCTCCAAGACCACGATTGCGTCGTCAATAACAATGCCGACCATGAGCGTCAGGGCCAGCATCGTCATCTGGTTCAGGCTGTAGCCGAAGGCTGCCAGGAAGGCGAAGGCGGCGATGATTGAGGTCGGAATGGCGATGGCCGAAATGATCGTCGAGCGAAAATTCCAGAGGAAGATGAAGACGACTATCGAGGCCAGGATGCCGCCGATGATTAAGTGCTCTTCAATCGCGTGCAGAGAGTTTTCGATGAACTCCGATTGGTCGCGGACGATGACGAATCTGAGGTCTTTGGGCAGCGTCGGGATGATCTCGGCCATACGCTGCTTGACGGCGTTGATGACAGCGATAGTGTTCGAGCCGGACTGCTTACGAATCGCCAGCGTGACAGCCGCGCCGCCGTTCAAACTTGAGATCGAGCCGGGATCAACGCCGCCGTCCTCAACCGTTCCGATGTCGCCGATCTTGACGGGGTAGCCGTTTTTGGTGGTGATGACGATGCTATTAAAATCTTCAACCTTCGTCACGCGGCTCATCGTGCGCAACGTCACGGTCTTCGCACCTTCGTTGACGCGACCACCCGGCAGTTCAAGGTTCTGAGACCTAAGCGCGTTCGACACGTCCACGGTCGAAAGGTTGTAGGCGCGAAGCCTTGTGGGGTCGAGGTGGACGTTGATCTGGCGCTGGCGTGCGCCATAGACGAAAACCTCGCCGACGCCATATGCGGATTGAATGCGCTTGTTAATCTGGTTCTGCGCGATGTCGGTCAATTGCAGAACGGAATACGGCCCGGCCATAGAGTAGAGCAGAATCGGAGTCGAATCCGGGTCTGACTTCTGCACGGTCGGCGGGTCGGCTGTCTGGGGCAGACGATTGAGCACCGTGTTGATCTTATCGCGCACCTCCTGCGTCGCCACGTCAGGGTCTTTGGAGAGATCAAAGCTGATGGTGATTTGCGAGCGTCCGGTGCTGGAGCTTGAGCGCAATTCGTCAATGCCCGTCGCCGTGTTGATCGCGCCTTCGAGCACGTCCGTTATCTCTGTCTCTATCTCGGCGGGCGCAGCCCCCGTGTTGGTCGTCGAAACGGAGACGGTCGGGATGTCTATCTTCGGAAAGCGATCAACGCCAAGCGTGAAGAAAGAGAAACCGCCGATCACCGTCAACGCCAGAATAATCACGGTCGCAAAGACCGGACGGCGCACGCATATCTCTGCTAACTTTTGCATATCTTTATTTTTGATTTTAGATTTGCGATTTTTGATTGGAAGAGGAAAATAGTTATGAGTTTTAAGTTTTAAGTTATGAGTTAAAGCGACAACTCATAACTCAAAACTACTCCTGCTCCTCTTTCAATCTAAAATCAAAAATCGCAAATCTAAAATCGGTCTACCTCTGCTGCGTTGGCTGCACCTTAGCTCCCTCGTAGAGCTGCTGTAGATTGCTTGTCGCCACTTCCGCGTTGCCCTGCACGCCCGAAAGAATTTGTATCCAGCCGTTCTCTTCATCGCCAATCTGGACGACTTGCAGGTGCGCCGTTGTGCCGTCAACGACAAAGACGCGATATGAATTGGTGTTCTGATCGTTGACCACAGCTTCGCGCGGAACGAAGACGACCTGATTGCCGCCGGGCAGCGTCACGCGCGCTGTCACGAACATGCCTGCGCGTAAGCTATTGTCAGGATTTTCAACATCGGCCTCGACAGTGAAAGCGCGCGACGTTGGATCAATGGCCGGGTTGATCGCAGACACACGCCCTGCAAATGTTCTATCCCGGTAAGCGTCAACGCTCAAAGCGACGGCCATGCCGACGCGCATGTTCGGCGCGTCCAACTCCGGCACTTGCAACTGCAATTTGAGCGGATTGGTCAAGAGGATTGTAGCGATAACGGAGGCTGGCGTCACGTACTCGCCGAGGGCTGTCGGGCGTGCGCTGACATAGCCCGAATATGGCGCGCGAACAATCGTGTCGGCCACAGCCTTCTGAGCAATCGCCACCTGCACACGCGCGCTTTCGACCGCCGCTTGCGCCGTCAGAATAGCTTGATTGTTCTGGCGCGCTAGATTGATTGCGGTTTCCAGTTGCTGCCGCGCGCTACTGACCTGTGCGCGCGTCGTATCGGCCTGCGTGCGATATTGATCGTAAACGCTGCGCGCCACGTCCCCTGTTTCTACAAGCTCGGCGTAGCGTTTCGCGTTAGCTTCGGCGAGTCGCTGCTGCGCCAGCGCAGAGTCGTAAGCGGCTGCTGCGGATCGCACTTCAGGAATCGTGCTGGCGTCGAAGCGACCGTTCACTCCTAAGCCTAATCTTGCTTCTGCCTGACGAACACCGGTGACCGATTGCTGCTCGCTTGCCTGCGCCTGTCGCAATCTGAGGCGCGCATCCCTGTCGTTGAGACGCGCTAGAACAGAGCCTTGACGCACGAACGCGCCGACGCCGACCGGGGTGGAGATGACCTGGCCCGAAGCCTGCGCCGCGACATCTGAAGTCTCATGGGCCGCGAGGCTTCCTGTCACTTCGATGGTGGATGGAACTTCGCGCGACTCAGCATGAGCGGTCGTCACAGGGATTGGAGGTGCTTCGTCAGCGCGTGCTGCGCCTGCTTCACCTTTGCCGCTTCTATTACTTGAATTACTACTCGTATTGGTAGTCGTTCTTGAGCAGGCGGAGGCCAGAAGCAAGACGGCGACGAGCGCCGAGCTGATGAATACTTCTACTGCGCGAACTTTATAGGAGAGCGAGATAAATGGCATAAGTTGATCTATTCTACGTTCGTTTCTCAGTTGAAAGACGCCGTGCCGCAACTATCGGTTACACACTTCCTGCCCGCTGCTTTTGCAGATGAGCCATTGAAAGCTTTCAGATGTCTAATGGTAAAGCATAAAATAGCAGGGCCGACTGTAGAGCACGAATATTATCAAAACGAATAAACAATCATCTTCGTTCGATAGTCTTGCGAATTTCTTGTGATCTCTTATCAAATGTAACACGTTGAAAGGATAGAAAACAGATGGATGACTGGCTGGAAGAGAGAGCAGGCAAGCTGCGCGAAGCTTTCAAGCTCAAGCCTGACGCGCAACTTCTCGCGCCCGATGCCGCCGAGCCTGAACAACTCTCGCAGGTAGCGGAGCCGTTGACCTTCTTCAACATCGAATGGCACATCATTCCATCGGAAGAGGCGGTTCCGCTCAACGATGCCTATCTATCACGCTTCTACCCGATGGCCCCGCGCGGATTCAAAGAGCCTCGTGAACATGCTCTGAGCTATCGTGATTCAATCGTCAACGGTCACAGGAAGCACCAGGGCCAGATTATCGGCGTCGAAAGCACACAAAAGCCGCGCTACCTTCCAGGCAACCGGCAGTTTTACGGCACGCCCTACGGCTTCGATGCCAGCATAGACCCTTTCGCCTTTTACATAGGTCGCGCCGGGATGACCAACGCCACGCGCTACAATCACAACTATCTTTCGCTCAGAGAATTCCTGCGCGTCGTCAATGACGACTGGCGCTCGCGCAGTATCTTACCGCAGGGCTATCGCCTGACGATCTGCCCGCCCGCCGTCTTCAATCTCATCGGCGCGATCTTTCACACAGAGTGGAGCGAAACCGAAACGCTCGAACTAGGTTTCTACCGCGACGAGCAAGGCAACGCCACCTGCTACGCCGTCGGCTCGAATCAGCCTGGCGACTTCTCCTACATCAACGAAGTAGAGCTGGAAACCGACTGGACGCTGCTGGGCTTTCGCACCGCGCTGGTCCCTGAGTGAGACAGCTTAGTAGATGTTTGAAAAAAGCCCCGAAGGGGCGCAATAAGACAGCCTGTGGCAACGCCACAGGGAGAGAGGCAAGTTTATTCATTAAAGCCCTGAAGGGGCGGAATATTTATGTCGCCCTTACAGGGCTTGCGTTGATAACGATGATTCATGTCCTGGGGCGATGCCCCAGGCTATTATATTTCGCCCCTTCGGGGCTGTCGGAGACTTTCCAGTTTGCGGCACATGCTTAGCAGGTTATTGTAACTGCCAGCGCGCACGTTTCGTTTTTAGTGCTAGAAATGATTGTTACAACAGAATGAAAAAACTCGAATGGCATCAATGGCTGCTGGTTATTCTGTTTCTGTTGGCCGTCTTCTTCACCGGCCTTTTCGGATTCCGCGCAATCCGCCGTGCTATCTACTGGAACAATCATAGAGACGAGCCGATCCGCTCGTGGATGAGCGTGCCTTACGTCGCACACTCTTACCGCGTGCCCCCTTATGTGCTCAATCAGGCTATCGGTCTCCCATCCCTTCAGCGCGATAGACGCCCGCTCAGAGAAATCGCGCGCGAGCAAAACCGTCCGGTCGAAACTCTCATCTCAGAGCTACAGGACGCCATCGTTCATTCGCGCCCGCCTTATCCGCCGCCTCCACCGCCTCCTCTACCAACAGATGGAGGCGCGCCTCCATGAACATCAGCGATTACGTCCTAAGCACGCTCGGAGTCTATGGCCTGCCCGTGCTGTTCGGGACTCTATTTATCGGCTCGATAGGTCTTCCCCTGCCTTCGAGTTTGCTGCTCCTGGTCGCCGGTTCGTTCATCGAGCAGGGCGATATGAGCCTGTGGCCTGTGCTAACGCTCTCGGCTACCGGGGCGATTCTCGGCGATAACGTCGGGTACGCTTTGGGACGCTGGGGAGGCCATCGTGTGCGCGGGCGAATCAGCCGCCTGGTCGGAGGCAAATGGCGACTCAAGACTACGGAGGAATGGTTGAAGAAGCGCGAGGGCATGAGCATCTTTCTCAGCCGGTGGCTGCTGACCCCGCTCGGCCCCGTCATTAATATCACTTCCGGTTTGACAGGCTACTCGTGGCCGCGCTTCCTTGTTTATGACGTGATAGGTGAAGCAGTGTGGGTCACGCTCTATGTTCTCTTAGGAAGATTTTTCAGCGACCGTGTGCAGGAGATGAGCGAGTTTCTAGGAGATTTCACCTGGATGATCGTCGGCTTGCTCGTGGTGTCCCTGCTCGGCTGGAAACTCTTTCACCACCTTCGCTCATCCTCTGAGGTCAAGGCAAAATCGAAGGCGCGCGACCACCTTGCCGACGAGACATCTTGAAGCCGCACTCAAGAAATCTGTAACCGCACACCCTTCATACTCGTCTTGCATATAGAATGGCCGGATTGAGCGTCATTCTCCCCTGCGTATCAAGATTGCGGCTCAACTTAAATTCAGTATATGGGAGATAAGACAGATGCAACGTTCTAGTAAGATTATCAGCGGGCTTGTGCTGGCCGGAACATTTTTACTGGCCGGAGTTGTCGGGTTCGCGCAGCAGCAGCAGCCGACTCAAGGGCAGAATGGTCAGGAGCGCAGCGGGCGTCAGTGGGATCGTGACGGTGGTAAAGGACGCGGTGAACGCAGAGGCCCGGAAGGTGGCTTTGAAGGTCGCTTCTTCGAGAAGCTCAACCTGACGGACGCGCAGAAGGAGCAGATGAAGCAGATCGCTGCTCGCTACCATCAAAACGCCAAAGCCAATCGCCAGCAGGGACGCGGGGAACGCGGCGGCGATTTCGATCCATTCAATGGCGGCACGTTCAACGAGGCAGCCGTGCGCGCTGCGGCTCAGGCCAGGGCTAACGAGCGCGTCGAGATGGAAGTCTCGCGTGCACACATGATGTTCGAGATGTACAACGTGCTGACGCCGGAACAGAAGGCGCAGCTTGCCGCCGAACGCCAGCAACATGAGCAGAAGCGTCAGGAGTGGCGCTCGCGTCGTGGCGCAAACTCAGGCCAGGGTCAGTAACCTACATCTCTCGCCAGAGGGATAGTGTCAGAGGGCAGCTCTTAAATTAAGAGCTGCCGCTTTATTTTTTAGCCGGGTAGCTGGACAATAGTTGTTTTAACTCTCCAAAGGTCGCGGGGTGCCCAGAGCAGTTAACAACTCATGGACGAAATGGCAGACAACTCCGACCCCGCGACCGTTCCCACAGCACAATCCAGAACTGAACCGTCGGATGTTGAGCTTGTGGCACACGCGCGCGCGGGTGATGAGCGGGCATTCGAGGAACTCTTTAATCGTCACAGGCGTCGGGTCTCGCTCATCGCCAGCCGTTTCTTTCGCCAGCGCGAGCAGCTTGAAGAGATCGTGCAGGAGAGTTTTACGAAAGCCTATTTCGCCCTCAATGATTTCTCCAATCAGCAGGAGACCTCGTTTGCCTCGTGGATTGCGCGCATCGCTTTCAACGCTTGCTACGACGAGCTGCGGCGAATGAAGAGACGACCCGAAAGCTCCATGAGCAATGTCTCCGAAGAAGAGGCCGCCTGGTTGAAAGAGCAGGCGTTCTCCGCAGGAGCGGGTAATGATATAGAGTCGGGAGCGGTCTCACGCGACCTCGCCGATAAGCTGCTCGCCCGCCTCAGCCCCGAAGACCGCATGGTGCTGGTGATGCTGGACGTGGAGGGATTATCCATCAACGAGATTGCGGAATCCACCAGTTGGTCAGTCTCCAAAGTTAAGGTACGCGCGCACCGTGCGCGCGCAGGCTTGCGCCGCGTGCTGATGAGATTCCTGTAACCGGCAGCTTCACACGCGCGTTTTCAATAATGAAAGCTGTCAGACTGAAACTGGCGGCAGGAAGTCAGGTGAATGTTTATGATCACCAGAAAAAAAGATCGCGGGCGGGATGAGCGACTCGACCGCATGGGCCGCGAAATCGTTCGTGCCTCGGCTGCGAATGAGACGGAAGCAGAACAGGTCGCTTCCACACCTTTTCTCTACACACGCCTTCGTTCGCGGATTGCCGAGGAGCGCGAGCGACGCGAAGCAGGAGAAAGCTGGCTCACGATGCTCGCAGTCGTCTGGCGTTCCGTACCGGCGATGGCGTTGGTTGCCATCTTCGCTTTCGTCCTGTTCTTGTCTGCGGGCACGGGCACAAGCACGACGGGAAGCTTTAGCGATGAAGCGCTCCTCGGCGAGCGCGATGCCGGAGTCGAGCAGGTAGTTTTCGCCGACAGCAAGCAGCCTCTCTCAAGCGACGAGGTGCTGACAACCATTATGTATGAAGACGAACAGGGAGCTTCGAGATGACACCGCGCGCTAAGACTCGACTCAAAATCTGGCTGGTGGTCGTTGGCGTCTTCGTCCTGGGCGGCGTGACGGGGGCATCGCTTGATAGCCTCTATCGCTTGCGGGCCAGCGGCAACGGGCGCGCGGAGATGCGCGGTGAGCGGCGCAACAAGGAAGACATCTTCGAGCGCATGAAGAACGACCTTAACTTAACCGACCAACAGGCGACGGAGATTCACGCGATCCTGGATCAAGCGCGCAACGACTATCGCCAGCTTCGCACAGAGGTTCGCCCGCGCTACGACGCCGCGCGCCAGAATGCTCGAACAAAGATACGCGCTTTGCTAACGCCTGAGCAGCAGCAGAAATTTGACGCCAAAGTCGCAGAGTATGACGCTAAACGGGATCGTGAGGATAAGTGAGAGATCGAAGAAGTGTAAAAGGGGGTGAGCAGTATGGGAGACCCGATCAAAACTCTTGTCAGCCGCTTCGTGAGCTTACCTTATCTTGTGCGGATGGAAGTCGCCGGAAGACTACTTCGCTGGCGCGATGAAGCGCAGAATTTGGAGAAGGCGGAGGCCCCTGGCCTAGCTTTGAATGGACAAAGAAGAAAGAGCTTTATGGAGCAGTTCTGGGATGAGGTGGAGAAGACTCACAATGATGGTCTTTACCCGCGCAATCCTTTTACTGAGAAGAAATTTAGATTCGGCTTTTAGGCCATACGTCGAAGTCGCTTTAATTTAAGACACACTTTTCTGAGGTAGATTGTCGAAATGAAAAAACCTTTCTTGATCTTTGCGCTGACCGCGTGCGTGCTCACGGCAAGCGCGCAGGTGTTTGCCCAAACAACTGAAGGCGCTGCACAGACGAAAATAGATAGGAGCGTGACTGCCAACCGTGTGATCGGCGAGGTCACGGCGATTGACGCGACCGCAAAGCAGGTGACTGTCAAATCCGACTCGGGGCTACTCGTCGCAGTCATACTCGATGATAAGAGTTTATATCTACGCACGCGGCCAGGAGCGACGACCCTTGAAGGCGCGACCACGATTACGCTGGCGGATATTCGCATCGGCGACCGCATCTACGCGCGCGGAACCGTCGCTGCCGATCAAAAATCTATTGCGACGCGCCAGTTGGTCGTGATGACGAAGGCTGACATCGCCGAGAAGCAGGACCGCGAACGCGAAGAGTGGCGCAGGCGCGGCGTGGTCGGCACGGTCTCCGCGCTCAATCCTCAGACAAAGGAGATTACTCTCCAGGTGCGATCCTTCGCGGGCGCGCAGCCCGTCACCATCGCGGCTGGCGCAGGCAACGTGAAGTTTCGCCGCTACGCGCCTGATTCCGTCAGGTTCGCTGATGCCAAGCCGAGTTCGTTGGTTGAGATAAAGGTCGGCGACCAGCTTCGCGCGAAAGGCGAAAAGAGCGAGGACGGCACGCGCTTTACTCCCGAAGAGATTGTCACAGGCTCATTCCGCTCAATTCGAGGCTCAGTCGTCAGTGTTGACCCGCAGGCCAATGAGATCAAAGTTAAGGATATGACAACGGGGCAGACAGTGACCGTCGTGATTAGTAAAGAATCTATGGCGCGACGCCTCCCTGCCGAGTTCGTGCAAAGGATGGCGATGAGAGGCCAACGCACCGGCGAAGCAGCAGCGGGCAATACAGGCGATGCTGCGGGGAATGCTCAAGGCACTGCTGCCGGTTCGCAACAAAGGCCACAGGGCGAAGGCGGCTTCAGGCGTCGTCCCGAAGGAGCAGCAGCAGACGGTACGGAAGGTGCTGGTATGGGTGGAGGACGACGTGGCGGCGGCCCTGACATGCAGGAGATGTTGGAGAGAATGCCTGCGGTCACAGTTGCCGAGTTGAAGCCTGGCGAAATTGTAATCGTTTCCAGCACCGTCGGCGCAGACCCTGCACGCGCAACAGCTATCGCGCTCGTCACAGGTGTCGAGGCTCTCTTGCAAAATCCGGCGGGCCAGCGCGGTCGCGCAGGCGCGCAGGGAACGTCTCTGGGACTGCCGAGCGGCGCGCTAGACATTGGTATCGGACTGCCATAGTGGTTCCGGTTACGCGCTGCCAGAGCGATAAAAAGAGTTTTGGAAGTTAACCGAAGAGCCGTTCACGAGTTCCCCCTTGCTCGTGTGGAGAGGTGAACCGAAGTTTCACCGTGCTCATAATCTACCAGGGGAGAATTTTGAAGATGCATTTATTTTTACGTTTGATAAAACAGAGCGCGGCGTTTGTGCTGTCGCTGATGCTGGTTGCTACGGTAGCGTTTTCGCAGCAAGGTGGCGGCGGCAACTTGCGCGGCCACGTTGTGGATCAATTCGGCGGCTCAATCATCGGCGCAACCATTACGGCGGTTGATGCGAGCGGCGCGGAGAAGACCGCCACAACCAATGATGAAGGCATGTATGTCATCAACGGGCTTCAGCCCGGCGCATACACGGTGCGTGCTGTGGCTACAGGCTTCGCTCTCTTTGAGAAAGCGGCTGTTCAGGTCGCTGCCACACAGCGTGAAGCTCTAGACATCACACTCGAAGTTACGATTGAGCAGTCGGAGGTGACGGTTGCGGCTGAAACAGGAGTGAGTACTGACCCGGAGAATAATGCGGGCGCGATTGTCTTGCGCGGGACAGACATCGAATCCCTGCCGGAAGACCCTGATGAGTTAGCCGATGCTTTGCAGGCTCTGGCTGGCCCTTCCGCCGGGCCGAACGGCGGGCAAGTTTTCATAGACGGCTTCACGGGCGGGCGACTTCCCCCCCGCGAGTCCATCCGCGAGATTCGCATCAACTCGAATCCGTTCTCGGCAGAGTATGACAGGCTCGGCTTCGGTCGCATCGAAATTTTAACCAAACCGGGAACGGACAAGTTTCGCGGCCAGGCGTCTTTCAGTTTCAACGACGAGAGCTTGAACTCGCGCAATCCGTTTGCGCCGAACCGCGCTCCCTTCCAGTCGCGCCAGTACGAGGGCAACGTCAGCGGCCCCATCATCTCAAAGAAAGCTTCTTACTTTCTGGATTTCGAGCGCCGCGACATCAGCGATAACAGCATCATCAACGCGACTATTCTCGATCCTAATTTCAACATCACACAGTTTAGCCAGGCAGTGTTGACGCCGCAGACGCGCACAACGTTTAGCCCGCGCTTCGACTACGCCTTGAATAAGAGCAACACGCTCGTTGCGCGCTACGCTTACACTCATACCGCGCGCGACAATTCAGGAGTCGGAGATTTCAACCTGCTGACGCGCTCCTTCGATACGTCAACTACACAGCACAACTTTCAACTAACGGAGACGGCGATTCTCAGCCCGACCGTTGTCAACGAGACGCGCTTTCAGTTCACACGCAGCACAAGGAATCAGGAAGGCGACAGTTCCATCCCGACCATTCGTGTGCTCGACGCCTTCACGGGCGGCGGCTCGCAGGTCGGACTCGCTCTCAACACAGATAACCGCTGGGAAATATCGAACAATACTTCATGGGCGCTCAACAGGCATGCTCTGAAATTCGGAGCGCGTATTCGCGGCGTCTCGATTAAGGATTCCTCGCCAAATAATTTCGCGGGCACGTTCACCTTCGCAGGTGGCGTCGCGCCTGAGTTGGACGCGAACAACCAGGTGGTGCTCAACGCAGGAGGACAGCCTGTGCTCGTTCCAATCACAAGCATCGAGCGCTATCGTCGCACACTTTTATTCCAGCAACAGGGACTCTCGTCCGCGCAGGTACGCGCGTTCGGCGGCGGCCCGACACAGTTCACGATTGCGGGCGGCAACCCGGAGGCCAGCGTTCATCAGGTGGACTTCGGCGTGTTCGCGCAGGACGACTGGCGCGTGCGCCCGGACTTCACGCTCTCGGCGGGGCTGCGCTACGAGACGCAAAGCAATATCAGTAGCAGTCTGAATTTCGCCCCTCGCATTTCGTTCGCATGGTCGCCGGGCGCGGGTGGGAGCGGCAACCGCCAGGCAAAGACAGTGGTTCGCGGCGGCTTCGGCGTCTTCTATGACCGCGTGGCCGAAGACCTCACACTGCAAGCCAGCCGCTTTAACGGAATCAACCAGCAGCAGTTTCTGGCAACCGATCCGGCTGTCTTAGACCTTGCCCGGTTTACTTTGGATGGTGTCTCGAACGTTCCTTCGGTTGCAACGCTGACGGCGTTCGCGCGTCCGCAGACAACGTGGCGCATGGCCGACAACCTGGAGGCTCCTTATACTATTCAATCATCTCTCAGCCTTGAGCGTCAGCTTCCCTCCAACTGGACGTTCACGGCGACGTATATTAATTCGCGCTCGCTTCATCTACTACGCGCGCGCAACATCAACGCGCCGCAGCCCGGAACTTTCATAGCGAGCCAGCCTGGAAGCGGCGTGCGCCCCCTGGGAAATGCAAGCAACGTCTACCAGTATGAATCGAGCGGCAGGGCCAATCAGAACCAACTGCTCTTGAGCGTCAACAATCGTCTCAACCGCCATTTCTCTCTCTTTGTGAGATACGCCTTGAGCAAAGCTGAGAGCGACACGGACGGCGCAGGCTCGTTTCCTGCGAATCAGTATGACCTGACGAGCGAATGGGGACGCGCTACCTTCGACGTGCGCCACAGCTTCATCGTCGGCGGCTCGATCAATGCGCCCCTGGGCCTGCGCCTGAGTCCGCTCATCATGCTCACTTCGGGTCGCCCCTTCAACATCACGACCGGAAGAGACACCAACGGCGATAGCTTATTCACCGAGAGGCCATCGTTCGCGGCCTCAAACGCCAGTTGCACGGACGTGAACATCGTCTGCACGAGCTACGGCAATTTTAATCTCAACCCCGCCGCAGGCGAGCAGCTAATTCCGCGCAACTACGGTAACGGGCCGTCATTCTTCAATGTGAATCTGGGATTGAGCAGAACGTTCGGCTTCGGCGGCAGCCGTAGCGACATAGCCAGAGGAGCGACGCCACAGAATGGTGGTGGACGTGGAGCAGGCGGAGGTCGTGGGGCTGGCGGCGGCGGACCTCGCGGCGGCGGCGGTGGCGGCGGTTTTGGTGGAAGAGGCGGCGAAGGCGGAGGCGGCGCTTCCAACGATAGCCGCTACAACTTAACCTTCTCCGTGCAGGTGCAGAACCTCTTAAATAGAAACAACGAGGGAACGCCTGTCGGCAACCTCAGTTCGCAACTCTTCGGCGAATCGCTCTCCACCGCCGGCGGGTTCGGCAGAGGCGGCGGCGGTAATCCGGCTGCGGGTAATCGTCGCATCATCGGGTCAGTTCGCTTCAGCTTCTAATGGCTGAACAAGCCCCGGCAGGGGCGATATACCGGTAGCCCATGACGTAAGTCATGGGAACAAGCATTGAATAAAAGAGCAAGCCCCGGCAGGGGCGGCATAGATTATGTCGCCCCTACCGGGGCTTGTTGAATTTAATTGCTTGTCTATTCCCACGGCTGACGCCGTGGGCTACCGATATGCCGCCGCTGCCGGGGCTATGCTTCAAAAGCCTTGACGAAAAAGCAATAAATTAGTTAAGGAGTTGACAATCAAGTTTTTAACTATGTCCTCATAACTTTTATGAGGAAGCCAACACAGAAAATGAAGCCGGAGGCTGACAAACGGGAGCATCACTACCTGAAACGGATGCACCACCATAGCGGCAAGTACGCGGAGTTTCACTGGCCTTCGGTCGAGCTACTTCTCAATCTGGCCTACACCTACGACATTATCTACGCTCATCTGGCGCGCAAGATCGAATCGCATGGCATGTCGCTTGGGGCATTCAACGTCTTGATGATCCTCAGCCGGGGCGAGGATGAGGGCTACCCGATGCACGAGCTTGGGGAGCTTTTGCTGGTGAGCCGGGCAAACATCACAGGTCTGGTGGATTGTCTCGCGCACAAAGGTCTGGTTGAGCGCAGCCAGGATGAAAAGGATCGGCGTGTGCGTCGTGTGCGACTGACTAAGAGAGGCGAGAAGCTGCTCGCATCAATGCTTCCGGCCCACTACACCAGAGTGCGCGAGATGCTCAAAGGCGTCAGCAATAAAGATAAGGCCAACTTAAGCGGGATGTTGATGAAGCTCCGGCATAACGCTCAACGAAGCATAAGAACAGTGATAAGTGATAAGTGATAGGTGATGAGAAAAGAAAGGTTTTAACTCATCACCTATCACTTATCACTTACACGCAGAGGTTTTTGTTGTGAATTTTCGTTGTCTTGGATTGATCGTGATCTTCGCCTTGCTGGGCGCTGTTTCGCTTGCGGCGCAGCAGAGTGGCGGGCCTGGGCAGGCGTCAGGCCCGGCGAGCGCTTCGAGTCCGAACACGAGTGGCGGCAGAAGCGATGGGACGCAGACTAGAGGGACGACTGTTGATGGAAGGCAGCAGGGCACACCGCAGGGGCAGAGCGGGCAGGTTGGCGCGCCGCCTTCTTCACGTTCTGGAATGCCGAGCACTGTCTCAGGCGCTCAACAGATTCCAGGTGCGGCTCAAGTCACAACGGGAGGACCGACCGCACTAAGTCTTGAGCAGGCGATTCAACTAGCAATCCAGAACAATCTGGCTACACTGCTGGCGCATGAGCGTCGCCGCGAGGCCGAAGGATTCAAGCAGGAGTCGCTCTCCGGTCTGCTGCCGAATATTAACGGCACGGCGTATCAAGCCAGCGTCACGCAGAACCTGGCTGCGCTCGGTTTCCAACCCGGAACTTTCCCAGGTTTTACACGCACCTTCATCGGCCCATTCAACAACTTCGATGCGCGTGCTCGTCTGGTGCAAACGATCTTCAGCCTGAGCGCGATTCGCAACTACCGGGCGGGGCAATCGGTCGTGCGCGTCGCAGAGCTACAGGAAGAACTGGCGCGCGAACAGGTCGCAAGCGGCACGGCGCTCAACTATCTTGAGGCGCTTCGCGCGGATCGCGCCGTCACAGCAGCGCAAGCCAACGTCGAGCTGGCGCAGACGCTCTTTCAGCTCGCCCAAGACCAACGCAATGCAGGCGTGGCTACGGGCGTTGATGTCACGCGCGCGCAAGTAAGGCTCGCGCAGGAAGAGGTGCGTCTGGCCCAGGCTCAAACCGGCTCGGAGCAGGCGCGTTTGAACTTGCAGCGAGTAGTCGGGCTGCCGCTTGAAAGCCCTCTGACGCTGACAGACCAGTTGCGATTTACGGATGAGCCATTGCCTGCCGTTGAGATGGCTGTGGCGCAAGCGGCGCAGACTCGCCGCGAAGTTCGTATCGCCGAAGAGCAGGTCAGGACAAGTGGGCTGGAACGCAAAGCTGTGAGCGCGGAGTATCTGCCCTCGCTTGAGTTCGTCGGCGACTACGGGGTCAGCGGCATCACACCGACCAACACAGACCTGCCCACACGTCGAGCTGCGATTCAACTCAACGTGCCGATCTTTAATGGCGGACTGACGCGCGGGCGGCTCACTGTTGCGACAAGCCGCGAGCGGCAGTCAGAACTCGAACTCGGCAGCGTGCGCGGCCAGGTCGAAGAGGATGTGCGACTTGCGTTGGCGACTTTGAGAACGGCGGCAGCGCAGGTGCGCGCGGCTGATGAGAGTGTGAGTTTAGCCCAGCGTGAGTTGGAGATGTCGCGCGACCGCTTCCGCGCGGGTGTGGCAGATAACCTCGAAGTCGTCAACGCGCAGACTTCGCTTGCCAACGCGCGCGACGCGCAGATTAATGCGCTCGCCCTCTATAACGCCGCCCGCCTGAACCTGGCTGCTGCCACAGGGCGCGCGGAAAGTTTTCGCTGGTGAAAGGCAACGAAGGTCAGTACCGCAGGCGGTAGCGAGCGGTACTGACAAGGCTCGGATGCAGTTGATTTGGTGTGGAGATAATCATGGCGGAAGTTTTGGATCAGACGGAAAGTAAAGGCAAGGAAGAGCGCAAAGCGGAAGCGGAAGTGTTAGGCCCGACGCCTGTGGTGGAAGCAACTGGTGATGGCGAGCCGCGCTCTGTTGAAGAGGAAATGGCTGAGGCTGACGCCACAGGTGATGAGCCGATAGCGGTGATTAGAAAGAGACCGCTCTACAAACGTCCGGCGTTTCTCATTGTCGCGGCTGTTGTGCTCATCCTCGGCGCGATCTTCGGCTTACGATACTGGGCCTACGCGCGCTCACACGAATCCACCGATGATGCCTTTATTGACGGGCACATCGTCCCGATCACCCCGAAGGTCTCCGGCTACGTGGCAAAGGTTTATGTCAAAGGAAACCAGGTGGTGAAAAAGGGAGACCTCCTTGCCGAAATAGACCCGCGCGATTACGAGGCGCGACTGGCCGGGGCGCAGGCCGCTTTGCAGGCAGGGATGGCGCGTTTGAAGGAAGCGCACACGGGCGTTGAACTGACGCGCGCCACTGCGAGAGCGAATATTCTACAGGCATCGGCGACGGTGCAGCAGGCGCGCTCAGGCGTCGCGTCATCGAGAGCCGCAGCCGCAGCCGAGCGCAGCCGTATCAGTCAGGCGGGAGCAGGTGTAGCGACGGCGCAGGCAAACGTTGGGCAGGCGCGCTCGCAGGTCGCTGCTGCCGAAGCGGAAGCGACTCGCGCCAGCGCGGATGTCGAGCGTTATCAAACGCTCTACTCGAAGGATGAGATTTCGCGTCAGCGTCTTGACCAGGCTACCGCCACTGCGAGCACGGCCCGCGCTCAACTCGAAGCCGCGCGTGGAAGAGTCGCAGCCGCTGAAGCGCAGGTTTCTGAGGCACGCGCCGCTGAAGCTACGGCAGCGGAGAACGCGCGACGCGCTCAAACGCAGATTGGCGGAGCGCAGGCGCAGGTCAGTGAAGCGATGGGGCGTGTGGCCCAGGCTAACACCGCGCCACAGCAGGTCGCCGTCAGCCAGGCTCAGGCAGAGACGGCTGGCGCATCCATCGAACAATTGCGCGCCGCAGTCGCGCAGGCGGAGCTTGAGCTTTCTTACACGAAGATTCTTGCGCCCGAAGATGGGCGTGTGACGAACAAGTCTGTGGAAGAGGGCGCGATTGTCCAGGTCGGGCAGCCACTCTTGGCGATTGTGCCGGGAGAGGTCTGGGTTACGGCCAACTTCAAGGAGAGCCAGATCGGTCAACTTCGTGCGGGCGAGCCGGTTGAGATTTATGTGGACGCCTATCCCGGTAAAGTTTTCAAAGGACACGTTGACAGCATGCAGGCTGGGACGGGTGCGCGTTTTAGTCTGCTGCCGCCTGAAAATGCTGCGGGCAACTACGTCAAGGTCGTGCAGCGTGTGCCCGTCAAAATCGTCTTCGACGAGCAGCCTGACCCTGAGCACATGCTTGCGCCGGGGATGTCTGTCGAGCCAGAGGTCATGGTGAAATGAGCGACGCCATCGCAGGCAAAGAGGCTGGCTTTACTCCTCCTGCGCGCGATAAGAAAGACGCTTCGAAAAGAGCTGCGGCGCAGGGAGCAGGGAAATCCGCATCCACACCGCCAACGCCTCCGGCGCATGCGGTATGGACGCCGAGTTTCAACCCCTGGCTCATCGCGGCGGCGGTGATGCTTGCGACCTTCATGGAGGTGCTCGACACATCCGTCGCCAATGTCGCGCTCCCACACATCGCAGGCAATCTCTCCGCGACACCGGAAGAATCAACCTGGGTGTTGACGAGCTATCTGGTTTCTAACGCGATCATCCTTCCGGCGACCAACTGGCTCAGTCGCTATTTCGGTCGGAAGCGTTTCCTGATCTTCTGCATCGTAATCTTCACGCTCTCTTCGGCGCTGTGCGGCGCAGCGGCCAGCCTCGGCATGTTGATCTTCGCGCGCATCCTGCAAGGCGCGGGCGGCGGAGCGTTGCAGCCGATTGCTCAATCTGTCCTGCTGGAAAGTTTTCCACCTGAGAAGCGCGGCTCGGCGATGGCTGTCTTCGGGATGGGCATCGTCGTTGCGCCGATCATTGGCCCAACGCTCGGCGGTTGGATTACAGACAACTATTCCTGGCGCTGGATTTTTTATATCAACGTCCCCGTCGGCATCCTTGCCGTGATGATGGCTAACGCCTTCGTCGAAGACCCGCCCTACATTAAGAATCAGAAGCCGGGTCGCATTGATTACATAGGCTTCGGCTTGATGGCGCTCGGACTTGCTGCCCTTCAACTCGTCCTGGATAAGGGGCAGGAGGAAGACTGGTTCTCATCCTCGTTCATTACCCTGACAACCGTGTTCGCTGTTCTAGCGCTCATCGCCTTCGTCATCTGGGAACTCAGAAGCGCGGAGCCGATTGTCAACCTGCGTATTTTAGGCAATCGCAACTTCGCGGTCGGGACGATGCTGATGACTGTCATGGGCATCGTGCTTTACGGCACGATTGCGCTTCTGCCACTCTTCTTGCAGACTCTTTTAGGTTATCCGGCAGTGCAGAGCGGCATGGCTGTCAGTCCTCGCGGCATCGGTTCAATCATCTCTATGATTATCATTGGCCGACTCATCGGCAAGATAGACAGCCGTTATCTAATCATGTTCGGCTTCACTGTGCTTGCCTACTCCACATATTTGTTTAGCGACATCAACCTGGAAATTTCGATGGGCAGTATCGTCTGGCCGAGCATCATCAGCGGCCTGGCGATGGGGTTTGTTTTCGTGCCGCTCACGACTACGGCGATGGGCACACTCGCCAACGAGCAGATGGGTAATGCGTCGGGTGTCTTTAACCTGATGCGTAACACAGGCGGGAGCATAGGCATCGCCGCTGTCACTACTTTTCTAGCGCGCGGGGCACAAACGCACCTGGCACAGATGATCCCGAACCTTTCGCCTTACAATCCTGTATTTCAGCAGAGGATGCAACAAATGCAATATGGATTTGGCGCACGCTCAGGCTCTCCCATCGCTGCAACCCAACAAGCCTACGGCGCGATTTACGGAACGGCTGTCAAGCAAGCGATGGTGCTGTCCTACATTGATAATTTCCGCTTGCTTGCCTTTATGTGTGTGCTCTGTGTTCCCGCTGCGTTCCTCTTCAAGAGGGTCAAGGCGCGCAAAGGCCCTGTGGCCGTGCATTAAAGAAATGATAGACAGTTTCACTCAAAGGGCATGGTTAGTTCTTCGCCCGTTATCTCCGCGTAACGAAGCGCGCTGCCGCGCTCGCGTTATCCTGTGCTTCTGCCTTCTCGCGCTCATGCTTTCGGTAACTGTGCTACGCACATTCGCGCAAAGCAAGAAGAAACCGCCTGCGCGTCAGACTGAGAGCGAGCAAGTGGAGTCCGCCGATCAACTCGCCAAAAGTAGAGCTGAATTTCTCAGGCTGACGAAGGAGTACAAAAATAGTCTTGAGCAATTGATTGCGCTCTACGAGAAAGAGGTAAAGAAGGCTGAAGACAAGTTAAGCCAGTTGAAGCAGCTTTACGCGGAGGGGCTTGTTTCCAGGCGAAACCTTGAAGAAGGCGAGAGCAAGGTTGCGGATGCCAGGTTGAAGATCGTGGAAGCGCGCCAGCAGATGCTCGCGGCTGACGCCAGGGTTGCCGACACGCTCGTTGAGTCGGAAGCCATCGAGCAGATGGCGAAAGCGCCTCCACTTGCGCCGAACAAGTTGGTTAAGACCGCATCCTTCATTCGCTACAGCGGCGCGGGCGCGTGGTCGCTCTCCGACGCCTGGAAGGTGCAGAGCTTTTTCCGGCAAACATTCGGCAGGCAACTTCCCGTCAGCGCATTCGGCCAATCAGCTTTACACGACCGCTGGGGACTGGATCATCGCAACGCAATGGATGTCGGCCTCAATCCTGATAGCGCCGAGGGGCAGGCTCTAATGGCTTTCCTCAGAAACAACGGAATCCCCTTCTCCGCCTTTCATCACGCGATACCGGGTTCGGCCACCGGCCCACACATACACGTCGGCAGCCCCTCGCACAGAGTCCACGCGCCATTACCATAATTTTGGCCGACTGTTTATTATCACAGCTTACTGGAAAGGAGCGGGTGTTTTTTTGAGAACGACAATCACCATTGCAAGACAGATGGGAAGCGGAGGCTCCTACGTAGGCCAACTGATCGCCGCGCAGTTGGGCATCAAGTATGTTGATAGAGAGGTCATACATCTCGCCGCAGAGGAGTTCGGTTGCGATGAAGAGACGGTGGCAGCACGCGCCGAAAGGGTTTCAACATTCTGGGAAAAAATCTTGGGCGGCCTCACCTTTGGCTCGGCTGAAACGCGGTACGCGCCGCCGCCGCTTCGCACCTTCTCCGACAAGGAACTGTTCGACAAACAGATTGAGATTATGAGAGAGCTTGTGAAGGAGAGCGATTGCGTCATTGTCGGGTGGGGCGGCTGCCACGTGCTCCCGCCCCATCGCGGCAAGATAAATATCTTCTGCCACGCTCCCATCAGCTTCCGCGTCAAGCGCGTGATGGAGATTTATCGCGCCCGGAGCGAAACGGAGGCGCGCGAGATGATCTTGGAGTCCGACCAGATGAGAAAGAGATACATCTTCGAGATGACGGATAAAGACTGGGCCTGCGCCGAAAACTATCACCTTTCGATTGACACGAGCTTGCTTTCTCTACCGAAGACCGCAGAACTAATCATCGAGTTTCTCAAACGCAAGGGCATCGTCCGGGAAGCTTAAGATTTGCTCTCTTCTTATTATTTAGAGGCCAACCGTCCTGTCGCCAGCAAAAGCTCTGCGTTGAGGATGGCTGCGCCCGCCGCCCCGCGAATCGTGTTGTGGCTGAGCGCGACAAAACGATAGTCCATGACAGCATCTTCTTTAAGCCGTCCAATCGTGATGCTCATCCCGTTGCCGGCGTCACGGTCCAGACGCGGCTGCGGGCGATCCTCTTCGTCGCGCAACACTATGGGATGCAACGGCGCAGAATGCAGTCGCAGCTCCTGCGGCAGCGACGAGAAAGAAGCGAACGTCTCTCGCAGGTCTGACAGTTCGGCAGGCTTAGACAGCTTCACGCGCACGGCAGCCATGTGGCCGTCCGTCACGTTGACGCGGTTGCACTGCGCGCTCACCTTCATGGGCGCATCCTTGATCTTCCCGCCCTCGAAGCGTCCCAGTATCTTCAACGTCTCGCTCTCAATCTTCTCTTCCTCACTCGCTATGAAAGGCAGCACGTTGTCGTTTACGTCCAGTGAAGCCACGCCCGGATAACCTGCGCCGGAGAGCGCCTGCATAGTCGTCGCCACAACCGTCTCAACTCCGAAGCGCGCATGTAGCGGCGCAAGCGCAAGCGCAAGCATGATGGTCGAGCAGTTCGGATTCGTCACGATGAAGCCGCCCTGAGAGTCGCGCGCGTTCTGCTTCCCGTCCAACAGGCTCAGATGCTCATGGTTGACTTCAGGAATCAGGAGCGGCACGTCCTCGTCCATCCGGTAGGCGGAGGAATTGCTGATGACTGGAAAACCTGCGCGCGCAAAATCTCCTTCCACCTCGCGCGCCATCTCACCCGGCAAACTGGAGAAGACTAAATCACAATCGAGCGGCGGGCGCGGCGCTTCAACCATAAGAGAGCGAACGCCTGACGGCATGTCGCCCGGCAAACGCCACGCGCATGCTTCTGCATACGTTTTGCCCTGCGAGCGGTCGGAAGCCGCCAACGCCGACACTTCAAATTGCGGGTGGTTCTCAAGAAGCTGCACGAATCGCTGGCCGACCGTGCCCGTCGCGCCCAGGATGCCGACGCGAAGTTTCCGTTCCGTCATCGCTCTCTCCTCTTTGCAGAAAAACTTTCCAGCCCCCTCTTCATACGCTCCACGCCCAGCGCGAGTTTATCCTCGTCGGCGCAGAAAGAGACTCTCAGGTATCCCTCGCCTTCACTACCAAAGGCCACGCCCGGAACAGTAATCACTTTGTGCTCCAGCATCTCTTCCGCAACCTTTATCGAGCTAAGCTCTGAGCCTATCCAGACCATCGCGTAAAAAGCCCCGTCAGGCGTGATGCCGCGCAAGCCAAGCTCTGTCTCGACGAGCGCAAGAAGATAATCGCGCCGCCTGTGGAATCTCTCCCTGAACTCCGCGCGCGCCTGCTCTGCTTCCACTGTCCACGCGGCGAGCGCAGCTTTTTGCGAGATGGTCGAAGCGCACGTCGTTACATACCCGTGCAGGATGAGCGCGCTACGAATCACCTCATCATCACCGCACAGCCAACCGACACGCCAGCCCGTCATGCTCATGGATTTCGAGAGGCCGCCGATGACGAGCGTGCGCGGGTAAAAGTCAGAGATGGTCGCGGGCTTCTCAAGCGTGTAATAAAGCTCCCGGTAAATCTCATCGCTGATGGCGTAGCAGCCTGTGCCCTCAAGCGCCGACGACATCGCTCTCAAATCTTCCGTTGAGAGCGTGCGCCCTGTCGGATTAGAAGGGCTGATGCAGACGACCGCCTTCGTGCGCGGAGTCAAAGCGCGGCGAAACTCTTCCATATCGAAACCGAAACCTTGCGCCGCAGGCATTCTATAAAAGCGCGGCACGCCGCCAGCCATTCGCACAATCGTCGGGTAAGCGACAAACCCCGGATCGGGCAACAACACCTCATCACCCTTATCTACCAGCGTCATCAAGGCCAGATACAAAGCCTCCTGTGAACCGGCTGTGATGATGACGCGCTCAGGCTTCGATTCCAGATACGGGTAATCAGACGCGACGCACTCGCGCAAAGCGGGCAGGCCAGCATGCGTCGTGTAGCCGTTCTGCTCTTCAAGGATTACGCGCGTGGCCGCCTGCCTGATAACGTCCGGCGTCGGAAGATCAGGCTCGCCCAAACCTAAGTTGATGCTGCCGGGGCGCGCACGGTCGAACACTTGCCGGATGAGACTCTTTTCGATTCCGCGCAATCGCGCCGCCGGTTGAAAATCACTCAACGCAGGTAGTCCTCCAACTGTACGGCACGGCTCGTTTTCTCATCCCGATACTTGACGATGACAGGCGCATAGAGCGAGAGACCCCATTCGCGCCCCTTTTCGCTTGCGACTGCGCGCGCGCCCGGAACGACCACTGCGCCCGCAGGAATCTCCAGAGGCTTTTCATCCGTGCGGCGATAGACCTCTTCGCGCACCAGATCGTAAACCGGAGTCGAGCCTGTCAGGATTGTGCCGGAAGCCAACACCGCGCCTTCGCGCACGATTGTTCCTTCATAGATGCCGCAGTTGCCGCCCACCAGAACGTCGTCCTCTATAATCACAGGCACTGCGCCGACAGGCTCAAGCACGCCGCCCACCTGCGCGGCGGCAGACAGATGTACGCGCTTGCCCACTTGCGCGCAGGAGCCGACGAGCGCGTGGCTGTCAATCATCGTCCCTTCATCAACAAAGGCTCCGACGTTGACGTACATCGGCGGCATGCAGACCACGCCCGGCGCTAAGTACACGCCGTCGCGTATGCTTGATCCACCGGGAACGATTCTCACGCGCTCTTCCATTTTGGTCGCGCGCACCGGATAAGTATCTTTATCGAAGAAGACCAGGCTCGCGTCCGTTGGAGACATGTCGGTGATCTCGCCCATGCGAAAGCCCACGAGGATGCCTTGCTTGACCCAGGAGTTGACTCTCCAGTTGCCCGCTTCGTCTCGCTCCGCCGCGCGCACCAGTCCACGATTGAGTGCCTTCTTGAAATCATTGAACACCGCGCGATCTTTCCACGTGAACTTCGCCGGTTCTCGCGCGACGAGTTCTTCAATCCATTCACGCAGCATGCGCGTTCCCCTTTACCAGCCCTAGCTCAACCAGCGCTTCGCGGACACGCTCGCGGCTCTGCTCAGAAACAGGAACGAGCGGCAAGCGTAAGTTCTCTTCAATCAAACCCATCATCGCCAGCGCAGCCTTGACCGGCCCCGGACTCGATTCGATGAAGTTCACTTCCATCAGCGGAAGCAATTTGTACTGCAACGCGCGCGCACGCTCCCAATCTCCATTGAGCGCGAGCCAGACAAGTTGCGACATCAGCGCGGGCGTCTCGTTTGAGACGACAGAGACAACTCCGTCAGCACCGAGCGAAATTAACGGCAGCGTCACTGCATCATCGCCCGACAGGACGCGAAAACCTGCGGGGCGCTCACGCAAGATAGCCATGATCTGTGAAAGATCGCCCGACGCCTCTTTAATCGCCGCGATGTTCTCGACTTCACGCGCGAGCTTGAGTGTCGTCGCCGCCGCGATATTGCAGGAGGTGCGCCCGGGCACGTTATAGAGAACAACCGGGAGGTCTTCGACTGCTTCTGCAATCGCGCGAAAGTGCGCGTAGAGTCCCGCCTGCGTCGGCTTGTTATAGAAAGGAGCGACGACGAGCACGGCATCTGCGCCGAGGTCGCGTGCGGCGCGCGAATATTCAACTGCGGCAGCGGTCGAGTTGCTTCCCGTCCCGGCGATAACGCGCGCACGCCCACGCGCCGCCTCGACACAGATTTTGATAACCTCTCGATCTTCCTCTTCCGTCATCGTCGCGCTTTCGCCAGTCGTCCCGCACGGCACAAGAAGAGACACGCCGCCCTCAATCTGTCTTTCGACGAGCGCGCGAAAACCTTCCGCATCAACCGCGCCATCGGACGTAAAAGGCGTGACAAGCGCCGTCGCGCAGCCGCGCAGCCATTCAACTTTCATCGTCATCGTCTTCATCCTTTCCGCAAAATATCATCCATCACCTCGGAAAACTCATAGACACCTTTGCGCTCCTTTATCCAGCGCGCGGCCAGGAGCGCACCGCTTGCGAAACCCTCACGCGAACGCGCCTCATGCGTCAGCAGAATCTGATCGGCTGCGCCGTCGAAGCCGACGCGATGCGTGCCCGGAATGTATCCGGCGCGCGTGCTTGCGACAGATATTACTCCAGCGTCGAAGTGTTCGGAGAGAAGATCGCGTAAACGCAGCGCAGTCCCCGAAGGCGCATCGCGTTTGCGCGCGTGATGAGCTTCTTCTATGAACGGAGCGTAAACCTGGCTGGCTCGAAACAGCGCGGCAGCATACGAGGCGATGCGATAGAAGAGATTAACGCCGATGGAAAAATTCGCACCGTAAACAAGCGCACCGTTGTGCTCTTCCACTGTGCGCCGCGCTGCCTCTTCATCTTCTCTCCACCCGGTTGTGCCTTCGACGAGCGGAACCTGAGCAAGCGCGCACGCTTCTATATTCTTGAGCACTGCGCTCGCCGTAGAAAAGTCCACAGCCACATCATGTCCGGCCAATCGCTCCGCCAGTTCCTCAACACTGCGCGACGTATCCTTTGAAGTCAGCACGAGCGCGACTTCGTGATCGTCCTGGCGCGCCAGCATACTCACCATGCTGTTCATCGCGCCAAAACCGATGAGGGCGAGTTTCATCTCGATGCTCCTTCTGCGCGCTCTTGATCCAATACGTCATGCTCGCGCGCCAACAGCGCATGCGCTAATCGAACGTATAGCTCAACCGCTTCCGTCAACTCACGCTTTGCGACCCGCTCGCCTGATGTGTGCGCGTCTAGAATCGAGCCGGGGCCGAGCAAGAGAGGCTTGCCCCAGTTCGTTAAGTAAGGAATATCCGTGGTAAAGCGCACAACCGTTTGCGCGAAGCCTTCGACCGGCAGCATACGCACCGGCTCGGAAACCGAGAGCCGCTCAACTTGCGCGCCGCTCCCGTCAAGCGTGCGCTCTAACACATCCTGCACGACCTTTGATTCTTTCGCCAGGCGAATGTGCAGTTGAGCCTCAGCTTCAGCCGGGATGATGTTTGTGCGCGTGCCGCCGCTGATGACTCCGATGTTGCACGTTGTCTCTCCGAAAAACGGATCAACCGGCCAGGCGGTCTCGCGTACCCTTGCCAGCGCGTCGAGCAGTTTCTCTATCGCCGATTCCCCTTCTTCCGGGTAAGCGGAATGCGCGGCGCGTCCCTCTGTCTTGACCTTCACGCGCAAGGAGCCTTTAGAGCCTGTCGCCAGTACGTTGCCCGTCGGCTCTCCATTTATCATGTAGCGACATTCGGAAGCCGCCGGGTGTTCGTTTGCAGCACGCGCGCCGAGACTGCTTACCTCTTCGTCAACCGTGAAGAGCAGCCCGATCTCTTCGATGCCTTGAGCGCGCAGGCGTTCGGCGGCGGCAATCTGGGCCGCGATGATTCCCTTTGCATCACACGCGCCTCGCCCGTAAACGTATTTATCATCTTCGCTCGAAGCGATAAAGGGCGGCACAGTGTCCGTGTGCGTCGAAAACACCACGCGCGCTTTCTCTTGAATGGTCGCAATCAGGTTTGCGCGACCCGCCATCACCTCCTGCGCTTCAACGCGGTAGCCCAAGCCTTCCAGATGAGCAGCTAGAAAATGTCCAACTGCCGCCTCATCCCCGCTCTGGGATGGAATGTCTATCAGCCGGCGTGTGAATTCGATTAAATCAGTTGCCATAATTCATCCCGCGCTCGCAGCAGTCTGCGCGTCTTCTCGTTGGTGCTCAAACAATCCGCTGTGCAGCAGGCAGACTGCTTCCACCACGCGGTCTTCGTCAATCGCAAAGGTTAGATTAATACTCGACGCCCCCTGCGAGATCAGCGAGATGTTGATGTGGCCGATGATGCCGAAGACGCGCCCCGCTATTCCAGGTGTCGCGCGCAATCCTTCTCCAACCACGCAGACAATCGCGCGCTTTTTTTCAACGCTCACAGAGCCGAGCGTTTCCAGCTCCATCAGGATGGGAGCGAGGCCGCGCGTATTATCCAGCGACAGGGAGACGCTGACTTCCGAGGTCGTGACCACATCAACAACTGTTCGATGGCGGTCGAAGATTTCAAAGATGGCGCGCAGGAAACCGTAAGCTCCAAGCATGCGCGCGGACGTGACCTGAATGGTGGTGACTCCGGTTTTGTGCGCGATGGCTTTCACTGCGTGCGGCGACGTTTCCGTTTCGGCGCACACGAGCGTGCTGCCTGTCTCGGGCGCGCGTGAATTGCAGATACGCACAGGGATGCTCTGCTCGACAGCGGGCTGAATGGTTTTAGGGTGCAGAACCTTCGCGCCGAAGTAAGCCAGCTCGGCGGCTTCCTCATAAGAGAGGCGCGGGATTGTGTGCGCCTGCTTGACGACGCGCGGGTCGGCGGTCAAGACGCCCGGCACATCAGTCCAGATTTGAATCTCGCGGGCTGAAAGCGCCGCGCCGAGGATGGCCGCCGTGTAATCCGAGCCGCCGCGCCCGAGCGTCGTGGTCTCACCATTCAATGCTGAAGCGATGAAGCCGCCGAGTACGGGGATGACGGATTTTTGAAGAAGCGGCTCAAGCTCTGCGCGTGTGCGCTCATTGGTCTTCTCGAACAATGGCGCAGCGCATCCATGCTCATCGTCAGTAATAACGCATCGCCTGGCATCAACGTATTGAGCTTCGAGATCAAAGGCACGAAGAATTTCAGCCAGCAGGGAGGCTGAGAGGCGCTCGCCATACGAGACGATCACGTCCTGCAAGAGAGGGAGCGGCTGCGCCTTCTCCGCGACCGTCTTTAGTAATTCCGCAATCTCACCTCGCGCTTTCTCTATCAACAGTTCATAGGTTGTAGCCGCTTCTTCGGACATCAGGGAGCGCGCAATCGTCCGGTGACGCTCGAAGTGTTCGCTAAGCGTGTGGAGAGCGTTCAAGACGCTGCCGCCTGCCGCAACCTCTACGCTCCCCAGCAGAGCATCTGTCACGCGGCTCATCGCGGAGAGAACGACGATTGGCCGCGCGTCCTTGTGAGCGCGGACGATCTGCCGAACGCGCTTGAAAGCGTCTTCATCTTCGACGGATGTGCCGCCGAACTTCATAATTATCGGGCGCATATTCATTCTTCCAACTTCTGGAAAAGCGCGGCCAAAACGCTTCCGGCTCGGCAGCCCCAAATATAAAAAGGTCGGTCGCGGGGATTCCACGACCGACCTTTTAAGTCTCAACCAAGAATGCGCGACGAAGCGCGCTCTCTCTTTGGTTATGTCGTAGCTCTCCACCGCGTTTGACGGTGACAGTCCTGCGGATTTAGCCGCAGCAACCAACTCGCTTCACCATGAAGGATGACCGAAAGCGAATTTCGGCGACCTAAACCCCTTTCATCCGCCCCTCACCATAATAATCGTGGTGTCCCTTCAACTGCCGGGCCGGTTACTCCTGGAGGTCGCGCCTCTACTTTGAATTTTCAAAAGAACATTCTTAGCTCTCGTGCTCAACCTTAACGACAGACCCGTGCCTTGTCAAGCAAACTATTAAACGGTGTAGTTGCTCAGCGATAATGTCCGCCTTAACTGCTCAGCGACTTTGTCCGCATACTGTCAGTTATGAGGACACTAACCTTGAGCAGCAAACATCTACGCAAAGCTGAGATTCTGACTCAACTCGT
>JAVHWL010000009.1:0-64763 GCA_032159825.1 Acidobacteriota bacterium | reverse complement strand
GCGCCGTCTCCGGCCTGCCCAATGGTTTGACTGAAAGAGCAATCGCGGCAGCCCGCCAGATCAGGTTCACGCCTGCCATGAAGGACGGGCACGCTGTTTCGCAGTACATCCAGATCGAGTACAACTTCAACTTGTACTGATATTCCGAAAGTGGATGACAGGTAATAGACGGCGCTCCCTTGTAAAAGGGAAGCGCCGTTTTGTTTGACGGCTCCGCCGCTATGCTGTGTGGAAAGCCTATGACTTTCCGTCTCTCACATTCCTAATCTCTAGTGAGGCTACGCCTCGCGCACGGCAAGGCATAGCCTTGCTTCTCAAAAGAGAGACGCTTCACGGAAAGGCGCAGCCTTTCCGCACAGGTAAGCGGCAGAGCCGCCCGAAGCGGAAAAAATAGACTCAAACTTTTTAGAGTCTACTGAGACCCGAAAAATATTTGAGAGTCCAAAGCTATCGCGTGCTGCTATGTCAGCATCCATTTAGTTATCAACTGCAAGGCCGGACGCGCTCTTCGTTCTAACTCTGGAAAATTCGAGAACCGTGTTCAGGCCAGGTGTCTAACTCATCAAGCTGGGCTAATCGTTCTTTTTCGCGCGGCGTACACATGCGCCTCGGAACCCTACAGGTCTGCCTTTGGAGGAGAAGAGTCATGCGCCAAAAGTTTTTCCTCAGAATCGTGTTGCTAATGGTCGCCTCGCTTGCGGGCGTGCTTACCTTCACTTCCTTTAATCATTCGGCGGTTGCGCTCGCCGCGCCGCAGGAAGACGCCACTCCGGGCGCGCTTCAAGTCCTGGATGCTCAGGGTCAGCCGCGCGGGGTTTGTCCGCTCAAGCATACGGACGTGAAAGCGGAGATCAGCGGCTTCCTCTCTCGCGTTCGCGTCACGCAGGAATTCGAGAATCCTTTCAAAGATAAGATCGAGGCCGTTTACACCTTCCCGCTTCCGCAATCGGCAGCCGTTGACGACATGACGATGATGGTCGGGAGTCGCACCGTGAAAGGGAAAATCCTGCGCCGTGAAGAAGCGCAGGCTGTCTACGAAGCTGCGAGGTCGAATGGGCAAGTCGCCAGCCTCCTGGATCAGGAGCGTCCCAATATCTTCACGCAGTCTGTCGCCAACATCATGCCCGGCGAAAAGGTGACTGTGACGATCAGCTACGTCGAAACGTTGAAGTATGAAGACGGCTCTTACCAGTTTGTCTTCCCTATGGTCGTCGCTCCGCGCTACATTCCGGGCATACCAACGAGCGCAGGCACAGGCGACACGTCGCCGAATACAACGCAGGTCCCGGATGCCTCAAGAATCACACCGCCCGTCACGCCCAAAGGCACGCGCGCAGGCCACGACATCTCCGTTGATGTTGTGCTCGATGCGGGCGTGCCGATTGACGAGTTGAAATCTAGCTCGCACGAGATTGATGTCGAGAGGCCAAACGGTTGGAGCGCGCATGTTCATCTGAAGGATAAAGAAGCGATTCCGAACAAGGATTTCGTGCTCAAGTACGACGTGGCGGGTCGTCGCGTCGAAGACGCGATGCTCACACATCGCACGGACAAAGGCGGCTTCTTTACTTTCATCCTTCAGCCGCCGGATCGCGTCACGGTCGAAGACGTGACACCGAAAGAGATCGTCTTCGTGCTCGACACTTCCGGCTCCATGTCAGGATTCCCGATTGAGAAGGCGAAGGAAGCTATGAAGCTCGCGCTCGACGGACTCTACCCGCAGGACACTTTCAATCTCATCACGTTTGCGGGAGACACCAACATCCTCTTTCCACAGCCAGTGCCTGCGACGAAGGAGAACATGGCGAAGGCGCAAAAATTTCTTGAGACGCGCGAAGGCGGCGGCGGAACCGAGATGATGAAGGCAATCAAGGCCGCGCTCGACCCATCGGACGCGCAAGGCCACATACGCATCGTCTGCTTCATGACGGACGGCGAGGTCGGCAACGATTTGGAGATCATCTCTGAAGTTCAAAAGCACCCGAACGCGCGCGTCTTCGCCTTCGGCATCGGAAGCTCCATCAATCGTTTCCTGTTAGACAAAATTTCCGAAGAAGGCCGAGGCGAAGTCGAGTATGTCGGGCTTAACGATGATGGCTCGGCTGCTGCGCGCAAATTCCACGAGCGCGTTCGCAGCCCGCTGCTCACAGACATCTCGATTGAATGGGGCGGGCTACCCGTTGCCGATGTCTACCCGAAGCGCATCCCCGATCTCTTCAGCGCCAAGCCGGTGATTCTGACGGGTCGCTACACGGCTGGCGGGCGCGGCGTGATTCGCCTCAAAGGAAAGATGTCTGGCCGAGACTTCGTGCGCGAGATTCCGGTCGAGTTGCCGGAAGCGGAAGCGCGGCACGACGTGCTGGCGACTCTCTGGGCGCGAACGCGGATTGACGACCTGATGAGCAAGGACTACGCGGGTGTCCAGCAAAACAACGCTCACGCCGATGTGAAAGAGACAATCACGCAGTTGGGGCTTGAGTATGGGTTGATGACGCAGTTCACTTCGTTCGTCGCCGTCGAAGAGATGATCGTCACAGACGGAGGTCAGCCTCGCCGCATTGATGTGCCGATAGAGATACCCGAAGGCATGAGCCGCGAAGATGTGTTCGGTAAAGTCGGAGGACCCACTGGCTTGTTTACCGTATACGGCAATGCGAGTGTGAATGGTGGATACGTAGTAAACTCTCTGCCAAAGCGAGCTTCGTTCGGCTCTGCCGGGAAGAGGGAAAGGCGTAACCGGAACATGGGCGGAGGCGATGCTAAAAGTGGAGGAGGAGGAACGGGAACAAACACCAACGCCACAGGGCAAGGCGCTGCTGCTGTCACTTCCGTTTCTGAAGAAGTAGACATTACGTCACCTCTACCGAAACTCAGTCCTGAAGATGAGAAGCGGCAGCAATTGATGGCGAAGCTGAACCCGTCGCTCGCCGCTTTAGTTGATCGCTTGAAGGATAAGAACGCGAAGCCGGGCGAGGATGAAGCGAAGTTTGTCCATGACGGCAAGGCTGAGATTCAGGTCTGGCTGACGGACAAATCAGCGGAGACTATCGCGCAGCTCAAGGCGCTTGGCTTTGAGGTCGTGCTCGATCCGACCACCTCCAAGATGGTCATCGGTCGAGTGCCAATCGAAAAACTCGCGGCGCTTGCCGAACTGAAGGTCGTTCGCTACATCGCGCCGCAAATGTCGGGCAGGTAAAAAGCGTCTGACAAGTTTTCACCGCGAAGGTACGAAGACACTAAAAAGAGTTCTGACCCTTTTAGTGTCTTCGTGCCTTTGTGGTTTTCCTGGTTCTTATTTAGGCAGCATGTGGACGTTGATTCCGAGGATCATAAGCTTCCGCCAGATACCGCCGACCAATATATTTCAAGACCGCCGAGACGTGCTTGCATTCGTAGCCTGGCTCACTGTTGCCGCGAAAAACAAAGTCTGTGAAACTTAACATAATAAATGGCACGGAATGCCATTTATTGCTTAATCGCACGGAGATTTTAGCCTACAAACTGACAGGAATTAGACTATGCTTTGCTAGTCTCTCAAAGAACTCAAACCAGAATATGAAAAGTGATTGACATTCAAATTCATTAAGATTTAGTATGTGCGCGTTCGTTCGTACTTACTTTCTTACATTCTGGTAAACGAACGCAACGCCCTTCGCCGCTAGCGACATCCTAGCGGCTCAACCTCAACCTCTGTAGAAAATCAGGAGAATTATGATGTTTACCACCCTAAAGAAATCAGCTAAGAAAATTATCCTCATTGCCTTCACCACAGCAGTCTTGGCACTTGGGGCTGTTACCGTCCTCGCAAACACCGTTGAGTATTTGGGATCAGATGACCAGGGAAACCAATACTATCTAGGGTGCGGGAGTTCCTCCGGGGACTATATCATGGTCTACAACTCGTACACGGGTCAGCGTACGTTCTACAACACTACGTGTTAACCGAATGATTCCCAGGGGAGATGGTATGGTTAGGACGGAGTCGCCAAAGCAACTCGGTCCTAACCATATCGTTAGTATTCATCTCTATCTCCATCTATCTTATGTCTGGAATGGTGGGTATAGTCGAGTGAGGTGGGCTGTAGTAGCCTTTAGGATAAGTGGTTTTTACCGCCTCAGAGAAAGTTTATGTGGAGTCCTGCAATGCAAAGACTTACTATAATTTCAGTATTGATATTTCTACTAGCACCACCTTACAACGGCCAGTCCGCCAAGATTAAGCCTAATAATGATAATGATGCGATGGAAAAGAGCTTGTTGATTTACGACCTTCAATCTCTCGAAGCAAAATCCATCAAGCTAGACGAACCTATTGCCCGCGCTCTTGCAATGGCTGAGATTGCAGATGCCGCCTGGAGTCTCGATAAAATCTGGGCGAAAAAACTACTAAAAGATGCATACGAGTTAACCTTTCCGGCAGAAGAGGAACGGACTAAACTTCGTGATGGACAGGTAGGGGATGCGCCCACAGTACCAACAGACATTGAGCGGGCACGTAGCGCCATTCGTAATCGCGTCCTTAGTGTTTCGAGCCGCGATAAAGCCTTTGCTAATGAATTGGCTCAACTCGGCGCGCAGCAGTTAGGAAGACAGGAAGAATATTCCAGATATTCAAATCTCGCAGCCAGGTCGCTGGCAGCCGGTGATAAAGATGCCGCCAGCCAATATTTACTTCAATCAATCAAGGCTGATCCGACCCAAATAGCGGCTGGATTTAACATCATCAATCTGGCAGCGCAAGATAGAAAAGCAGCCGATAAGCTGATTGTCCAGTACATTGACCGATTACGGGCAATCCCGCTCTCCACGGCAAATGGCAGTGCGTTGCGGACGTATTTCAGCCTGAGAAATATCATATTTACAAACGAGAGTTTCGATCCCAAGTACCAGCAAATACCGCCAGCAGGCCCGGTTGCTATTAAGGCGTACGTTAATTATGTTCTTGAGAGTATGAGCGGCTTGGAGCAACGCGAGCCGGGCAGCGCGCAAAGCCTTCGCGGTTTTCTCATCTCTACGTGGCTTCCGCTAAACCAGTATGCTCCAGAGTTAGTTGGACCGTTTTTAGCATTAGAGAAACTTAGTAGAAGACCTGGCGGAGATTCCTCCCTTCCTCAGGTAAGTAACAAAGAAGCAGGCCGGGATCGTTATGAAGAGCGAGTCAGGAAAGTTCTCGACAGCGGCAAGGCGGATGATTTGACGATCAACTTTAGCATCAGCCGTGGAGATTATAAGGTCACCAGGAAACTGATTGATTTGCTGCCCGATGGCGAGCCAAAAAGACAATTTACCGAAACAGTAAATACGCAAGAAGCGATTAGCCTTGCAGCACAGGGCGACATTCTCGGAGCCGAGAGGCTTGCTCAACAACTGGACAAGGCATCCTCAATACTTCAAGCATACCCGGTTATCATTAATAAGTGCATTGCGAATAAAGATTCGGCGTGCGCCACTTCTCTGACTTATCAAGCCCTAAAACAGTTAAAGCGCGCCGAAGATGAATCCACCATACCGTTAAGCCTCAGCAAACTAGCGAAATTAATCGCGCCCGTCAATGACTCACTGGCTCTGGAAGTGCTGGACGAGGTGGTACTGGCAGCTAATCGCAGCAGTGTTGATACAAAGCAAGGAAATACAGGACTGGATGTCAGCGCCTTCAAGCAGCTTGCGCCGAAAAATGAAGCCCGAGTACGCCAGGCTGCGACAAGCTTAACAGACTCTTTACGGCAGATCATATCACTTGCGGCCATCTACCAGTGGAAAGCAGAAGAGCTATCGAAGAGGGCCGAGTCCGTTCGCAGTCGGTAGAGAGAGGAAACGCTAGACAGGATTTTATTACTCGCAGCTATTGATAAACAATTACAGCCACCACACAAGGCAGCCTCCTCATGTGTATCATTAAGACGATCTATGTTAAATGATCCCTCGCCTTCCTCATTAAGCAATTCAATATTAGCCAGGCTACAGCCTCAATGGGCACTGTTAGCTTTATTGGCAGTGCTGTTAATCGGGGGGTGGCATGATGCAATGACACTCCTCAAATATCCCGTAGCTGTGGGTATTGACGGATACTACTACGTTCTACAGGTCAATGAACTTCAATATCACGGACACTTCTACTTCCCCACCAGCACCCCTCTTATACTCTACGCGCTAGCTGGTCTAAGCCGTCTCACAGGCGATCCAGTTCTTGCTATAAAAATCGGCAGTATAATCTTACACGCGGCGCTTTGTTTTGGGATTTTTGCCCTCATAGCTGGCGCGACGCGCTCAAGATGGCTTGGCGTGCTTGGCAGCGCGCTGGCAGTTGTTTCGAGCGCACACTTTTACATGATCGGTGAGTTCATCAATAACTTGGGTGCCGTTACCTTTTTGGTCTGGTGTGGATGGTTTACGATGCGGGCATTTCAGACCCGTAGGAATATTTGGATACTTCTTGCGTGCGCATCTCTCATTGCGGCCACTTTCAGCCACCGCTCAGCCTTGTTGCTCGCCATGATTCTGGCCCTTTCGCTTTTTCTGATGCGTTTGCTGATATCTACAAAATCGCGGGGTCTTCGCTTGGCAGGAATATTAACAATTCTGATTATTTGGTGTGCCCCTGCAATTCTCGTGTTACAGCCTTTAGTTCAGCTTCCGGCATGGTTACAAGGTGATTTTTTGAGCGTGCCGAGCTTGCCTCTGAGCCGCGTAGGTGTGGCTGAACAACTACTGCTAATGGTCTTAGCTCCTGCAACTTTAATTATTATCACTTGGGGGAGGCGGAGGCCGGAAGACAATATTGCCGGTCTGATTTTCGGTTCCGTTGCGCTCTGGGGGTTACTGACTACACTCAATCCATTTCTAAATCACAATAGGGAATGGATAGGTGTTACGTGGCGACTGAGTATGCTGGCGTATATACAAGTTGCCATTTTGGTGCCCGGGGTGATCTGGTTAGTCATCCCATTAAAACGAGAAGCACTATTCTATATTGCCGCGCTCGTGCTACCGTTAATGATTTGGAGCATGCGTGATTCACTGCCCTACGGGATGCGAGGCGAGTACCTCTCGGAACGCGCGGAGATGGTTAAGCGGTTACCTTTGTGCCGCCAACAGCTTGGTCCGAATTCGCTCATCATTAGTCCCCATGGCGACCAATTCGTCGTTACCTCAGTGCTTGGAGTCCCATCTCAGCAAAGGTGGCCGAATAGTAACACCTACGACTCAATTTACTGGCTTTTACATCAGGTTGGACCTCGTTTCTTAACACCCTCCATGACTGTCTTGATGCCAGAGAGAGAAGGCTTATATACAGTGCTGGCTAAAGATGATGAGGTAAGCCAACAGATGAAAGCTATTGGCCCCTTTGAGCAGCGACAGCTACTTATAAACAACCCGCATCTTCATGACTATGTATTCCACCGGTAGTCTTTCAGTAGCTGCCTGCGCTCGTTCAACAAAAGCTATACGAAAGAATTTTCAGGTCGTTATCTGTGTCCCACAGTAACGCTACTTACACTGCCCCGGCTCACAACTTTATTGCCGACTACGCTACTTTATTGCTTTCACATACGTAGTCTTCTGCCAGATACCGCCGACCGATATATTTCAAGACCGCCGAGACGTGCTTGCATTCGTAGCCTGGCTCACTGTTGCCGCGAAAAACAAAGTCTGCGCAGGTGCAGGCCAGCCTTTTTGTGCGCGGCTCGCAGTACAGGTGATAGTCCTGCTCCGTGCCTGATTCCGAGCGTGCCATCCACCCGTAAGGTTCCGCTTCGTGTACTTCAATACGTTCGGAACGCGCGGCGCGCTCCTCTGCGGGCGTGAAGTCTGAAACCTTCACAGCCGCTCTCTTCTTCATTGTCATTTTGGAAAATCCCTCTCAGTTCTTAAAATTCAAAAGCAAAAAAATTTGTTAACGACGGCCCGAAATGTGCCGTTTCTTTGATGCGCGCAAGAGACTCTAAGTTTGACTAAAGAAACGCATCATCGAGACCTCATTTTAAGCTGAAAGCGCAAGCGTGGCGAGCGGGCAGCGTTCTACTGACAACCTGCTGCAACCCCGGTTGTCCAGGCTCTCGTTGAAATCGTATCTGGAGGCTTTCACATGCAACGCATCATCACTTTCGCTCTCGCCTTAACGCTTTTCTGCTCTTCCATTCTCTACGCTTCGGCTCAGAGCAATTCTACTCTGACGACTACGACGGCGCATGATCGTCGCTCGGTCAATGTCACTGTTTACAACTCAAACGTCGGCCTCGTTCGTGAGACTCGCATGCTCAATCTTCCGACGGGGCGCGTTGCGCTTCGCTTCGCAGACGTAGCAGCGTTGATTCGCCCTGAGACTGTTCATCTCGCCTCGCTCACCGCAGCCGACAGCCTGCGCATCATGGAGCAGAACTACCAGTATGATCTGCTCAACCCGTCGAAATTAATGGACAAGTATGTGGGCCGCGAAGTGACCTTAGTGCTGCGCCGTTTTGAGAACAACACGGAAGTGCTGACGCCTGTGCAGGCGACTCTGTTAGCGAACAACAACGGGCAGGTCTGGAGGATAGGCGGTCAGATCGTGATCAATCCCACGAACATTGTGGAAACGCGCTTTCCCGATCTGCCGCAGAATCTGGTGGCGACGCCGACGCTTGTCTGGGATGTGGATAACGCTGGCAGCGGCGAGCAGATGGTTGAGGCGAGTTACCTGACGGCGGGCATGAACTGGCAGGCGGACTACGTGCTCGTCATCAACGGCGACGACACGAAAGGAGATTTGCAAGGATGGGTGACGCTCATCAATCAGAGCGGCGTTGGATTTGAAGATGCGCGACTGCAACTCGTCGCGGGCGACCTCAATCGCGTGAAAGACGAGGCAGAGATGGATAGGATGCGGAGCGAGATAGCAAAGAGCGCAGAGTCGGCAGCGCCTCAGTTTCAGGAGAAATCGCTTTTCGAGTATCACCTCTACACGTTGCAGCGCCCGGCTTCGATTCGTGAACAGGAGACCAAACAGGTTTCCCTGCTCGAAGCTGCGGGCTTCAACATCAGCAAAGATTTCGTCATCAACGGCCAATCTTACTACTATCGCGGTTACGATAGTCCGGGCGCGGTGATTAAAGACAAGGTCGGCGTCTTCATGCAGTTTCGCAACTCTCAGAAGAACAAGCTGGGGATGCCTCTGCCTGCCGGAACAATTCGTCTTTACAAGAGGGACGACGACGGCGCGCAGCAATTCATCGGCGAAGACCGTATTGACCACACGCCGAAGGATGAAGACGTGCGCGTCAAGGTGGGCGACGCTTTCGACATCGTTGCTGAAAGAAAACAGACCGATTACAAGGTGCTCCCCGGCAGCGTCTATGAGTACGCTTATGAGATCACGATTCGCAATCACAAAGATGTGCCTGTCACAGTCATCGTCAACGAGCCGATTGACAGCGACTGGCGGATGATCTCGACCAACTTCAAGGCGGAAAAGACCTCTGCCTTCGCCGCGCGCTTTCAAGTGCCTGTAGAGAAAGACGGCGAAACTAAACTCATCTATCGCGTCCGCGTTAAATACTGAAGGGAAGCAGAAGCCAGGACGAAAGGCGGAATTCAGGAGTCAGAATCCAGAAGCCGGAATGAAGAGGCGGAGACCGCTTTTGTTTTCTTCTGGATTCTGGATTCTGAATTCCGCTTTTTATCTTTCGGCCCAGCGTTTACCGAAATTATGGAATTTTCCGAAGTTTTGGATAAGAGCGATGCTGCGCGTACTCGGAGACTGCAAGTTTGATTAGATTATTACGGGTGGACCTGCGGAAAACAGTCGTGGAACGTGAGATGCCTGTCCGAAGTAGCTGACAATAACTTTCAAGCGGGTAGAAGCGTGCCGGTGTCCGACGGCGATGCTGTCCGAGTCTTCTCTTAACAGCAACCTCGCGCAAAAACTTCTGGACAACCGCGCATCAATTCGGTTATGTAAAGGCTACCTTGCGTGAAGCGCGAAGCCGGAGCTATTCACCATCTGCGCTCGCCTTCCTTATCTAGTAGACCAACAAGATAGCGCACCTCGACTTTCGGAACTTTGAGCGGGCTACTCGCCTAATCAATCAACGGAATCGCCTGACGCTCTTTCCCAGCTAAACTTTGGAGGTTGTCATGAAAAGAGAACGTCTTCTTAGCAGTTGGCTTCAAATATTGTTGTGCGGCCTTCTTCTGCTGCTCGGCTGTCACAATGTCCTTGCTCAAACCGGCACGTCCTCCGTTCGCGGCACAATCCTAGACCCGCAGGGCGGCGCGGTCGCCGGGGCTACAGTCACGCTGACCAACACCGAAAAGAACTTCACACGCTCTCAGGTTACTAACGAGGAAGGCGTCTATGCCTTTAATGCTGTCCCACCCGGCAAATATCGCGTTGAGGCCGAAGCCACAGGCTTCAAGAAAGTAGCGATCAGCGATATTCAAGCTCTCGTGGATACGCCGACCGATGTGAGCGTGAAGCTCGAAGTCGGCAATGTTAGTGAGGTGGTCACTATCACCTCCGGGACTGAAGCCCCGCTCAACACTGCGGACGCGACCATCGGCAACACTTTCGAGTCGCGCCGGATTGAGCAACTTCCACTCAACGCGCGCAACGTCGTCGGCCTGCTCAGCTTGCAGCCCGGTGTGACGCGCAGCGGATACGTCAACGGTGGCCGTTCAGACCAGGCCAATATCACGCTCGACGGGGTAGATAATAATGAGCAGCAGAGAGGCTTGGACGTGGTGACGGATCAAGCCTTCGCCAGCGTCTTGCGCACGACGCCCGACTCGCTGCAAGAGTTTCGCGTGACGACGACGAACGCGAACGCAGACCAGGGGCGCTCCTCCGGCGCGCAGGTCACGCTCGTCACCAAGTCAGGCTCTAATAACTTTCACGGCTCGCTTTATGAATATCATCGCAACACCGTGACGAGCGCCAACGACTTTTTCAATAACGCTTCAGGCGTTGAGCGCCCGCAGCTTCTGCGTAACATCTACGGCGGCTCGGTCGGCGGCCCGATAAAGAAGAATCGCGCCTATTTCTTCTTCAATTATGAAGGCTTCCGCGAAGCCACCGGCACGAGCGTGGTGCGTGAAGTCCCGCTGCCAACGCTGGGCCAGGGCATCGTGCGTTACCGTTCTGAGAACGGGGCGAGCGACCCCGGTTGTCCCCCAGGCACACCCTCCGGCGTCATCTGCCTGACCCCTGCCGAGATCAACGCGGGTTACACGGCGGTGAACGGAGTCTCTCCCGGCATCAATCCGGCGGCGCTCGCCGTGCTTGCCAGCGCAGCTCAACGCTATCCGGCCAACGATACGACTGTCGGAGATGGATTGAACACAGGCGGTTTCCGTTTCAACGCCAGAACGCCGACACAGTTGAACACATATATCACGAGGTTCGATTTCAACCTGACAAACCGGCAGAATCTCTTCGTGCGCGGAAACTATCAGCAGGATATAGTCACACGCGCCGTCTATTTCAGCTCGGATTGTAGCGCTGCGGGCGATAACGTACAGTGTTTCCCGGACACGCCTCCTTTGACTTTCTGGAATCACCCGAAGGGCTTTGCCATCGGCCACACCTGGACGGCATCGAACACTTTCCTTCAACGGTTCAGTTACGGCTTCACGCGCACAGCCTTCACGCAGGGCGGCGACTCGGATCAGAATCGCGTTAACTTCCGGTTTATCTTCTCGCCGAATAGCTTCGCGCGCTCGCTCAGTCGCACCACGCCCGTTCATAACTTCGTGGACGACATCTCGTGGACCAAAGGTAATCATACCTTTGGATTCGGCGGCAACGTTCGCATCATCCGTAACAACCGCACGTCGCTTGGCGGGTCGTATGATACTGCCATCATTAACCCGTCGTTTTACGACTTCTCCGGCGATGCCGTCATCACCGATGTCTACAATACAGGCGATCCGATCTTCCCGAATGTCGCAAGCGGCGGTGAAACCGATCTGCGCGACGCGCTCTCGTCTGTCATCGGACGCTTCTCACAGTTTTCGGCCAACCTTGTCTATGACAAAAGCGGTAAGCTTCAGTCTGTGGGAACGCCGACGGTGCGCTCCTTCGCCACCGAAGAGTATGAGCTTTACTGGCAGGATTCGTGGCGTATGCGGCCCAATTTCACGCTCACTTACGGCCTGCGCTGGTCTACCTCGACACCCGTCTATGAAAGAAACGGCGTCGAGGTGAAACCGACTGTGAGCCTCGGCGAGTATTTCGACCGCCGTCGCCAGAGCGCAGACCAGGGCGTTCCCTTCAACGATTCGCTTACCTATGACCTGGCGGGCAAAGCGAATAATCGCCCCGGCTATTACAAGCAGGACTGGAACAACTTTGCGCCCTCGGTGGCTTTCGCCTGGTCGCCTGACTTCGGCGACAACGCTTTCGGTCGCGTGTTCGGGCGCAACGGCAAGAGCGTCGTTCGCGGTGGCTTCCGCATGACGTATGATCGCATCGGCAGCCAACTGGCCGTCAACTTTGATTTGAACTCGGTGCTCGGCTTCACTTCGGGGCTGGGTAACGCGGCCAATACTTTCAACGTCAGCGACCGTCTAGGCCCGCTCTTTACAGGGACCAATCCGAGCGTGCGCGGCAATCCGCAGGTTGGAACCATCGCGCAAACGCTGACCTTCCCGTTAACGCTTCCGGCCAACGAAGATCAGCGCATCGAGCAATCGCTGGACGACACGTTGACCACACCTTACAACTACAGCGTCAATCTCTCCTACGGGCGCGAACTCTGGAAAGGGATGTCGTTTGAAGCAAGCTACGTCGGGCGGTTCGGGCGCAAGCTCCTCGCCTCGCGCGACATCATGCAGCTTAACAACATCCGCGACCCGCAATCCGGGATGACCTATTACGAGGCGATGAACCGGCTGGTGGATTTCCGTTATTCCAACACGCCGATAACTTCGGTCCCGAACCTTGCGTTCTTCAACAACCTCTTCCCGTTCATGCCTGCATGGGCGGCGTCTCAACTCGGCACCGACCCGGGATTGACGCCAACGCAAGCAGCATATTCGTTCATTGCGTTTCCTGCTCTCGGCGGCGCAGGCATCACCGACTATACATTCGTGCAACTGTTTTGGGATGACAGTCCGAATTGCACGACCTGCCCGTTCGGAGGTGGCCCTGCGAAGTTCAACAACACGTTCTACCAGCCTCAGTTCGGCGCGCTGTCTGCCTTCTCGACCATCGCGTACTCAAACTACAATGCGGCGCAGCTCAGCCTGCGACAACGCTTCGGCAACAGCATCACGTTCGATTTCAACTACACCTTCAGCCACTCGCTCGACAATGCGTCAGGGCTACAATCTTCGACGGCTTATGCCACGGCGTTTATCGTTAATTCCTTGCAGCCCGACCAGAACTATGCGAATTCGGACTTTGATGTGCGACACTCCATCAATGCGAACTGGCTGATCGGCCTGCCCTTCGGCAGGGGTAGGTCTCTCTTTAGCAATATGCCGAAGGTGGTGGATGCTGTTCTGGGTAACTGGCAGTTCACGGGCATTTTCCGTTGGGATAGCGGGATACCTGTGCCGTCACCATTCGATGACAGCCGCTGGGCCACGAATTGGAACGTGCAATCGAACGGCGTCCGCGTTAATCCTCTTCAGTCTTCTTCGACGCGCACAGGCAGCCCGAACCTCTTCAGCGATCCGACCGCCGCGCTTCGCAGCTTCCGCAACGCGCGTCCCGGTGAAGTAGGTGATCGCAATGTCTTGCGCGCCCCTGGCTATGTCTCGCTCGATGCGGGATTATCTAAAATGTTCAAACTCCCTTGGGAAGGCCACTCCCTACAATTCCGTTGGGAGGTCTTCAACGTCACCAACACACAGCGGTTCGATGGAAACACCATCGCCGACCTGGGGCTGCCACGCGATCCATTCCTTCGACAGCTCAACGCAAGTTCGGACTTTGGTAGATACACTTCGACACAAGCTCCGCTCAATGAGAACAAGGCCGGGCGCATCATGCAGTTTGCGCTACGTTACCAATTCTAGTTGAGCGCGCTTCGCGTTGCGTGCATTAGAAAGCGGGTCGCAGGCTTTTGAGTTTGCGACCCGCTTTGCGACTGGAAAGTCAGTACCGCCTGCGGTAGCGGGCGGGTGTGTGACTCAGCAATACCCGCCCGCTACCGCAGGCGGTACTGACCATAGTCGCACGCAACTATACTTCTCTCTCACACCACTCGCGCGTCACCCGATGGCGATAATCAAACATGCGGCGCAGGCGGGGCGCGATTAAAAGCGGCGCGAACGCTCTTCCGATGAAGCCGAGCGGCGGCTCATACTCGATCTCATCTCTCAGCACAGCGCCTCGCTCATGCGGCTCGACGATATGACGATGACGCCAGAGCTTAAACGGCCCCTTCACCTGCACGTCTTCAAACATGCGCGGCGGATCGTAGGCCGTATGCTTCGCTACCCAGCGCACAGGCAAGAGGCCGAACAACCTTGTTTCGACAATCGCGGTTGAGCCGACGCGCAAATCCTTTGCAGGCTCTACGACCCGCGCCTTCTCCCAGGGCGGCGTCAGGCGCAAGAGCGCGTCCGGCAATTCGTGAAACGCGAAGACGCGCTCTGGCCGCGCCGCGATCAAGCTCTCTTTTACGAAATTCATTCTTGTCTTTCTACTGGTTGACTGTCTCTTTTCCCTCACCCGTCCTATACTTTTTATTCTGAGTCAGTAAAGTTTCCGTGTCGCTTGCCGGAGATAGGCGTCTCCCCGGAGCGAGCGCGGTATCTATCATCGCACGCTTAGTCTGCAAGAGGAGCTTAAGTTGATGGGCATCCTTGTCGGAGTCGCTGGTTGCATCTTGATCCTGATTGTTTTGTGGGATGCGTTTGAGACAATCATCCTGCCGAGACGTGTCTCGCGGAAGATACGTCTGGCGCGCCTATTTTATGTGAGTAGCTGGAGACTGGTCTCAGGTGTGGCGCGCAAGCTGCACCCAGGCAAATTGCGCGAACGCATCCTGGGCTTCTTCGGGCCGCTCTCGTTGCTGATGCTTTTCGTTATCTGGGGCATCGGCTTGATAGTCGGATTCGCGCTTGTGCATCAGGCGATTGGCTCAAGGATGAGCCAGACGGCGGTGCCCGGTTTCAGAAGCAACCTCTATTTCAGCGGGACAACATTTTTCACGCTCGGCCTCGGCGATATTTCGCCGCAGACGCCTGTCGCACGCGCCGTCACGGTCCTGGAAGCGGGAACAGGTTTCGGCTTCCTGGCGATTGTGATTGGCTACCTCCCGGTAATCTATCAAGCCTTCTCCCGGCGTGAGACCAACATCTCGCTCTTGGATGCGCGCGCAGGCTCGCCGCCGAGCGCAACGGAATTGCTCGCACGTCACAGTCGTGACCGGAGCCTTGGAGCGTTGCATGATTTCCTGCGTGAATGGGAACGCTGGTCTGCCGACCTGCTTGAAAGCCATCTCTCCTATCCGGTGCTCGTCTATTTTCGCTCGCAGCACGAGAATCAATCGTGGCTTGCGGCGCTGACGACCGTGCTTGATACCTGCACGTTGATTATCGTCGGGATGGAGAGCGGCAACGTTTGGCAGGCGAAGATGACGTTTGCGATGGCGCGCCACGCGCTCGTTGATCTGGCGCAAGTCTTCAACACGCCGCCACGCGCGCCTGTGCCTGATCGTCTTCCCACGCAAATGCTCAAACAGGTGCGAGAGTCTCTCGCCTCGGCAGGTCTGGTGCTGCGCGATGGAGAAGAAGTTGACCGGAAGCTGTGGGAGCTACGCCGCATGTATGAGCCTTACGTCAACTCGATGGCGCATTTTCTGTTCATGACGTTGCCGCCCTGGATGCATCAGAGCAGCGCGATGGACAACTGGCAGACGAGCGCGTGGGAGCGCAACCCGATGGTCTTCGCCTCAAGCCCTGCCGAAGCTCGCACTGATGATTACTCGGAGCAGACACCCGTAGCTTGATAATCTGTCTGAAAAAGAGATTGCAGGCGCTACGCTCAAGGAGGTTTGAAACGAAATGGCTAGAGGATGGGAGAGCAAAGCGGTCGAGGCTCAGATGGAAGAGGCGGAGAAACGCGCGCTCAAACAAAAGCCGCTCGATGAATTAACGCCCGAAGAGCGCCCGGCGCGAACGCCTCGAATCGCTCAAACTCTCGCGCACACGCACCCTCGACCAGCTTGAGAATGCGACCAGACCCGCGCACCGTGCGATGCTGCAAAGAACCCTTCGCTCGCTTGAAGCGGAGATTGAGGAATTAGGTTAAAGAGTGAGGCTAACAGGTCTCACTTAATCATCGTTCCTGTTCTGCTCCACCGCGTGTTCCTGAAAAAGTCCAGAAAGAAATTTCCTGATGGGGCGCTTTCGTCGTTAGACCAGAAGACGAAGAGAGCGCGACCGATGATGAGGTCGGCTTCGACGGTTCCCCAGGCGCGGCTGTCTGCGCTGTTGTCGCGGTTGTCGCCCATCACAAAATAGTTGTTGGGCGGAATCGTGTAGGGCTTCTCGACGGCGAAGTGAAAAATTTCGGGTGGCTTCTCAGGTTTGTCCGCGGGAGTCGCCATCGTCCGTTCGCTGTAATAAACGGTGTAGGGTTCTTGCCCGCGCGGAGGCGCACTCATAATGTCGAGCGACGCTTTGTCGTTAATACCCGGCCTTGTTGTGACACGATGTTCGGGCAGAAGCTGGTTGTTGATGTAGACGTTTGGGCCGCGCACTTCTATCGTCTCACCCGGCAGCCCGATGACACGCTTGATGTAATAGTCTTTGTAGGGCGTGACCTTGTTCATCGCATCGAGTCCCGTATTGTATCTGTCGCCGGGATACTTGAAGACGATGATGTCGCCGCGCTTGATCTCGCGCTGCGGCAGGAAGAAAGGATGCGAGCCGGGAGCGAAGATGAACTTGTTGATTAAGAAATGGTCGCCGATATTGATCGTGTTCTGCATCGAGCCGGTCGGCACGCCAACCGCGCGCCCGATGAACGTGATGAAGAAGACGAACATGATGGCGGTGTAGATGGCCGATTCAAAATACTCGCGCCAGACAGATTTGGGCGGCCCTACTTTGGCAGGTCTGGAATCGGCAGATTTGTCTTTCGTAGCGGAAGACACAAGCTCTTCCGCCGAAGTCTTCGGACGAGCCTTGTCTGTTTTTGAGCTTTTGCGAGCCATACCAAAGCATCGTACACAAGAGAATGCAAAATTAAAAAGTAAAAATGCAAAATGAAGAGACTGGAGAGCGCCTTTTCCTTCCCTTTTGCATTTTTAATTTTGAACTTTGCATTCTCTCCGCTGGAGAGTCATCTTGATTCCATCTCTTGGCCGCAAAGACATCGCGGGCTGAAGTCGAACCTTTTGGTCGGGCGCGAGACGAAAACGAAATTTCTGGGCGATGGTCGCCAAAAGCAGCACGACCTCCATCATCGCAAACGAATTGCCGATGCAGACGCGCGGCCCGCCGCCAAAGGGGAAGTAAGCATACTTCGGCAAGCTTGCGATGAACTCCGGCGTCCAACGCTCAGGCTTGAATTCTGCGGGCGCGTCGAAGAAGCGCGGGTCGCGTTGCACCACCCAGGGCGGCATAAACACCTGCATCCCTGCGGGCACAGGATAGCCGCCGATCTCACAATCCTTAACCGCTTCTCGACCGACGACGTAAGCGGGCGGGTAGAGCCGCAGGGACTCTTTGGCAATCATCTCCGTGAATTTTAATCTGGGCATGTCGGCAGCTTCGGGCGCGCGGCCTCCCAAAACCTCATCGAGTTCCTGCCAGAACTTACTTTCCGCTTCCTCGTGCTGAGCGAGCAGATACCATGCCCACGTAAGCGCGAGAGCCGTTGTCTCCTGGCCCGCAAGAAAGAGCGTGATAACTTCGTCACGCAGTTGTTGATCCGTCATCTGGCTGCCGTCGTCTTCGTCGTGCGCTTGAAGAAGCATGGAAAGAAGGTCGCCTTGATCCTCATTCCCGCTCGCGCGCCGCTCACGGATGATTCGATAGATCACTTCATCAAGCTGCGCCGCCGTTTTGTGAAAGCGGCGGTTGCCGGGTGTTGGCAGCCTGTTGTCGAGAATCCACTTCAGCGTGGCCTGAGAGCCGAAAGGCTCTACGAGCACGGAGAGCGCCTCGGCAACTTTGTCTGCGTCGTCCGTGACATCAACGTTGAAGAGCGTGTGCGTCACAATCTCCATCGTCAGGCGCATCATGTCGCGGTGAACGTCGCGCGTCTCCCCGTCTTTCCATGTCGCCAGCATCTTCTCGGCATCTGTGACCATCACCTGTCCATAACCGCTGATTCGCTCGCGGTGGAAAGCTGGCTGGGCGAGCCTGCGCTGGCGACGCCAGAAGTCGCCTTCGCTTGTCAGCAGGCCGTTGCCGACCAGTCGTTGAAAGAAAGGTGTGCGAAAGGAGAGCGGCTTGATGAAATTTTTATTGTTGGTTGCCAGCACGTATTCGATGTGGTCCGGGTGATAGAGAAAATAGGCTGGAACATAAAAGAAGCGCGTGCGAACTATGTCGCCGTATTCGCGCGGGAGCTTTTCGAGGAAGGCCAGAGAGTCGCGGTTAAACTCCGGCATGACGCCGAGGATGAAGTGTCCTTTAGGTCCCTGGGGGATAAGTGTTGCGGACATCTGTGATACTCCTTTTCCGTCTCCTTAGTACGCGCCGAAGTCTCAGAGAGTTTCCGCCCGCAAAGTTGATTCACCAAACGGTACACGCATCACGCGCCTGCCGCAACTCGTGCCTGGACGACTTTTTAGGTTGCGTGGGTGTTGAGCAATTATTCACCACAGAGACACAGAGGACACAGAGGGGGCACAGAGATTTAATCCTCTGTGCTATCTCTGCGCTCTCTGTGTCTCTGTGGTGAAAATCAATTCGCCAGACACGCAGCTCAAAGGAATTTGATGGTATCAGGCGCAGCGATTAAATCGCGTGCTATCATCCAGACGAATTAACAGAGCGGTGAACAGGTTCGATTCCGAAATTTCCTTATAGGGAGTTTACATGCGCCGAGCATCAACATGCCTCGTTAGCCTTCTCTTGATCCTGATCTTTGTCTCGCAACCGAGAGCGCAGGAACAGCACACGCTGACGGGGGAGTTTCGCACGCACAAGAGTTTTCATTCGCGTTTCCTCTCTGCTGATCGAGATGTTCTGGTCTACTTGCCGCCCGGCTACGATGCGAACAAGAAGCAGCGTTACCCTGTGCTCTACCTGCACGACGGGCAGAACCTGTTTGACGGCGCGACCTCATTCATCAAAGGCGCGGAGTGGCGCGTTGACGAAGCGGCGCAGTCGCTCATCCAAACGAAAGCGATTAAGTCGGTCATCATCATCGGGATTTACAACGCGGGCAAGGATCGGATAGACGAGTACACGCCGACCGCTGATGCGAAGTATAAGATGGGCGGGAAGGCAGACCTTTACGGGCGGATGCTCGTTGAAGAACTCAAGCCTTTCATTGATTCGACGTATCGCACGCTGCGTGACGCGAAGAACACAGGGCTGGGCGGCTCATCCCTGGGCGGGCTGGTCTCGCTCTATCTGGCGCTCAAGTATCCGAACGTTTTTGGTGAAGCGGCTGTGGTCTCACCCTCTGTTTGGTGGGACAAAAAGATGATCGTGCGCGAGGTTGAAGCCAAGAAGAAGAGACCTCGTTTACGCATCTGGCTGGACACCGGCACGAAGGAAGGCGGAAATAAGTCTGAAGCTGAAGAGACAACCACCAACGCGCGGCAGCTACGCGACGCGCTCGTTGCGAAGGGCTGGAAGGAAGGGAAGGACTTAAAATATTTCGAGGCCGAAGGCGCGGAGCACAACGAGAGAGCGTGGGCGCAGAGGGTTGAGCCGATGTTGAGATTTCTCTATCCGCTCAAGTGAGAGTAAGCGAGCACGATTAGTCCGACGCTTTTGTAACGAGTGTGAGCGGCGACCTGAGAGTAAAGTGTAAGTTCGTTGACAATCCTCACCAAGAAGAATATTGTCTCAACTGCTTTCGCTGATTCTGCTGGCGAGAAGCTCACGCCTTGTGAGTCTGACTTAATTACCAATCAATCCGGGATTACTTTCCAAAGGGGCTTTCAGGAAATCCCTAATAGTTGTTTAATGCTCACACATCTCTAAAGGAGTTATCTTTTATGGTTACTGCAAAGAAGGCCACAAAGAAGAAAGCCATCGCAAAAAAAGCTAAGAAATCTACGACAAAGAAAGCTGCGACAAAGAAATCTACATCTAACAAAGCAACACCTAAGAAAGCTACCGATAAACAGGCTCCAACCTCAACGCGCCCTCTTCATACTTCGGCGACGAAAGACGGCCTGACCGTCAAGATATATCGCGGCGACGGATCGGCGATGCTGGCCTTCAATGTTGATAAAGGGAAAACCAACAACCTCGCCGGGTTCGCCGTCAAACGCACAGCGCCGGACGGAAAGTCTATCTATCTTCCCAACAGGCTCGGCTTCACAAGCTGCGTCACAAGCGAAACGAAGACGGAGGAGATGGAAGGTCATCCGTCGAACGAAGCTCCCTTTCAGAAGTTTCGCTGGCTTGATGTCCCCGAAGAGATGCAGCCCGGAGATTTTAGCTATGAAGTGACGGCGATGTACTTTGACAAGGGCGACAAGTTAACTCCTGGGCCGACCGTCCAACTTTCCCTTGAGATCGAGCCGAAAAAATTAGGGGCGATGGAGTACGGCTACACGCGCGCCTATCTTTCGTCGCAGGATTACACAGACCTCTTCAACAATAAACCCATCCGACCCACGCCCAACAAACTCGATTATGATACGTCCTCTTACAGTAAGCAGTATGAATGGCTGGGTGCTCACGCGCGCAAGATGGTCTTCGATTTCATGTCTGAGTGTTTGACGGACAAGACTTTGAGCCTGGACCTCTTCGCCTTTGATCTGGACGAGCCGGATTTCGTGCGTGATCTGCAAAAGCTTGGTATCCGCCTTAGAGCTTATCTGGACAACGCGCCGCTTCACAAGAAGAAAGGCTCGCTGGAGATTGACGCTCACAACCTGCTGGTCAAATCAGCCGGAGCCGCCAACGTCAAGCAGGGACACTTCCAACGTTTCTCGCACAGCAAGGTGATGATTCAGACGAGGAACGGCAAAGCAGTCAAGGTCTTGACCGGCTCGGCAAACTTCTCCGTGCGCGGACTCTACGTTCAGGCCAACAACATCCTCGTCTTTGACGACCCGACAATAGCCGGGCTTTACGAGACCGCTTTCAACGAGGCGTTTACGAATGCGCCGAAGTTTTCAAGCTCGGATATAGCCAAGGACTGGAACGACGTGAATGTCGCGGGGCTTCCCAAGCTCTCCTTCTGCTTCTCGCCGCACAAGAGCGCGGACGTTTCTCTGGATAAAGTGGCCGACGCGATTCAGAAAGCCAAAAGCTCCGTTCTCTTCGCGGTGATGCAACTTGGCGGCGGCGGCGGTGTCATGGACGATCTCAAGACTTTACCCAAGAAGAAGATTTTCTCCTACGGCATGACGCAGTCGAGCGGCGGCGTTACGGTTTATAAGCCGGGACAGTCGGACGGCATCATCGTTTCGTTTAGCTACTTGAAAGGTAAAGTCCCGCCGCCGTTTCAGGACGAGTACAGCGGAGGCGCAGGCATCGTGATTCACGACAAGTTCGTCGTCGTGGACTTTAACGGCGACGCTCCGGTGGTCTTCACAGGCTCTTCAAATCTATCTGCGGGCGGCGAGAAGCAAAACGGCGACAACCTGATTGCGATCTACGACCCGGAGGTCGCAACAGCCTACGGGATTGAAGCCATACGGCTCGTGGATCACTACCACTTCCGCGCGACGATGAAAGCAGCGACTGCATCAGCCCCGCTCTGCCTTCAGGGAAGCGACGCGAAAGTGAAGTGGTGGCAACCGGCTTACGATCCGAAAAATATCATCAGTACGGAGAGAGTGCTCTTTAGCAGTTAAGAAACATCTTCACAAAAATTGATCCTCAAAATAGCTTTACAATCAATCTGGAAGCTGTTTTGAAAGCTTATGAAAGCCCCGAAGGGGCGCAATGTAATAGCCTGTGGCAACGCCACAGGTAGAAGCGAGTTTATTCATTAAGCCCTGAAGGGGCGGAATAATTTATGCCGCCCTTATAGGGCTTGCGATGATAATGACTTGTGTCCTGGGGCGATGCCCCAGGCTATTAAACGGTCGCCCCTTTGGGGCTTTTCCAAACAGCTTTTTGGAAAACCTTTTATGCAAACGTGGCTCTTAGGCGTTGTGATTGTGGGCGTGAGCGTGTTGGTCGCGCACGTGGGCTTGCGCCTGGTGCGCCGCAGAGTTCCGCTGCCCGTTCTCCAAACGCAACACGAGGTCGCGGGCTTCATCATCGGAGTGCTGGGCGCAATCTACGCAGTGCTTCTGGCGTTCGTGGTCGTCGTCGTGTGGAACCAGTTCGAGGATGCCAAGAGCACGGTCGAGAAGGAAGCGAACCAGTTAAACGACCTCTCAAGAATAGCGCAGGGCTTCTCAGCGCCTGCGCAGCAGCGTATGTTGGAAGGCTTGCGCGCCTACGCGCAAGCGGTGGTGAGCGACGAGTGGAAAACTATGTCGGAGGGCAAGGCGAGCGAGAAGGCGCAGGCGGCGATGGAAGACCTCTGGCGGATTTACAGGGAGCTTGAGCCGCAGACCAACCGCGAGAACGCTCTTTACGGAGAATCGCTTGATCGTTTGAGCGACATCAGCGACAACCGTCGGCTGCGTATATATGCCAGCCGCGACGACGTGCCGGCGGTCGTTCAAGTCTTGCTCTGGGGCGGCGGCCTCATCACCATCGCCTTCACCTACTTCTTCGGCGTCAAGAGCGTTCGGGCGCAAGCGTTGATGACCGCTGCGCTGGCGGGCGTGGTCGCCTTCATCCTCTTCCTCGTCGTCGTCCTCGATAATCCCTTCCACGGCTACCTGCGCGTGACACCGGAACCGATGCAAGAGGCGCTGGATAGGATCAAGACCATTCCAGCTACGCCGCAGTAGCAGCCTCAACGCCTCTTCTTCTGTTATGCAATTCGATACTAGATAGCTCATTGACGCGAATGCTTGCGCGTGGATTTCCAAACCTCCGCGAGGATTGCCCAGCGTTCATGATCGCGCCAGCGCCCGCATATTTTAAGATAACGCTCGGAGTATCCCTCTCGAACAAAGCCCGCACGTCTAGCCAACGCAATCGAAGCAATATTCTCCGGCTGAATGTTCGCTTCAATCCGGTGTAGCTTCAAATGCTCAAACGCATACCGGAGCGTGAGCTGGATTGCTTCGGTCATATAACCCTGGCCCGCATACTCTGCCCCTATGTAGTAACCCATGTAAGCATTCTGAAATCCGCCGCGAAAAATTTGGCTCAAGTTGATTGAGCCGACAATCGCGCCGTCCTCCACATGGCAAATGAGGAAGCTGGCGCAATCTGCCTGACGGCTTCTTTTAAGGAAGGCAACAAACTGTTCAGGCTGTATTGGCGGAGAGACCAGCCCGCGATGAAAGCGTGTGCTTGCGCGGTTGAGCGCAATAAACTCTTCAAGGTCACGGCTGGTCGGAGAGCGCAGGAATACCCGCTTACCACTGACGACAGCTTTCTTCGCTACTGACTCTGGCATTTGAGTTCATTAGCTTTGGCTTCATCATAAGCGCGGATTGATTCAAGCTCCTCCTGCGCTTCGAGTAGCTCAGAATAACGCTCTATATCAATCAACACCGCCGTGCGATTTCCGCTTTCATCAACAACAAACTGTTCTTTCGCTACGCTCATATAAAGCACCTCCGAACGCCAAGTTTATCTCTGTTTTGAACTTGCTGCCAGCTACTTGAAATACATCGAAGGAAGCATCATGAGACTCATGCTATCGAGGCGTCGGGTTGAATGAGGTGTTGGGCGGCGCGCGGAGAGAACTCCGGTCTCACCCACCACCAAGCTCTGGAAGTGTAAAATCAATACCTGGTGGCGCCTCAATCGTCACCGCAATCGCAGCCGAGATGGGCCCACTTCGATTGTAAAAGAGTTGTTCGAGTACATGATCGGTTTCTCCACTTGCGATGTGTCCCTCATGGCAACGCAGTAGCTCATCAGCTACGAAATGCTCTAGCGCCCAGCCGCCCCTGTGCAAACCCTTAAACGGAGCTGACAGCGATGCCACATCTGCGTAGCTCGGTTGGTAACCCTTTGCCTCATCAGCGAGCGCGGAGTGTAATGTCCGCGCGCGGACAATACGACATCCAACTTTTATTGATGGCATTTCTGTAAATTTGATCGTTGGAACAGTAGCAGACCAAGGAAGCTTTACCGGATTGTAAAGCATGTAGTAAATGGGAATGCCCGACATTTTTTCGTAAGTCGCAAGAACTCGCTGTTGCTGGGTGCCTTTGATAATCGCTAGATATTTAGAATCTTGAGCAAATGAAAACCGCCGCCCGGACGCGAGGATGCGAAAGGTTTCCGGATTCTCCAATAACGTGGCAAACCCTATCTGAAACCGCTTGCGATAATCAGGGATTTGCTGGACCTCTCGCGGATAGAGGCGTTTGCTCTGGAGCAAGCCAACTTTGATTCGCAAAACTTTACCGCGATTCCTAAATATTACGAGTAGGCCGATGTCTGCGACTTCCCAATTGTAGAAGTGACGGCGACCACCAAGGAAATGTGTCTGAATATATACCGTCCAGCCCGACACATCAGCGACGGCTGGAGCCCGGTTTAGCGCAGCAATCACTTGCATGTCGAGTTCTGGTTCGTGGTGAGTTGGGATCAGGCTAAGCGTTTCAGTGACTTGTTTGTTAACCCCTGCAAACACAGCACGAACCCAATCTACCGCACGTTCTGGAATGAATTCCGCCTTCGATTGTTTGTGCGTCCTTTTTGCCACAATGTGTTTGCTCCTTATCTGATTGAGGAATGATTAATACGGCTCATAGCCACCCAACTACTATTATACGTTGAAAGTGACGCGTAAGTACGGGTTCAGGGATATTATGCCGCGCGTTTGCTTTACTGTTATCAACTACAAGTTTGCCTTCAATGTCGGGACGTGCGGCCAATCTCCTTGAAGCTAATGTTGAGAATCGGATACTCCCGCCAGTCTTTGTAATCGTAGTGCCACCATTCAGGCTCGTAAACGCTGAAGCCTTCAGCGTCCATCGCGGCCCTCAAGATGTCGCGCAGGCGGCGCGCTTCGGTTGTGGCGCATTGATAGTTGATGTGTGAGCGTTCGGTCATTTCGTCATAGGCGCTCGGCATCTTGACCTCTTCTTGGGTTTTCAGGTCGTACATCGTCAGGTCAACCGCGCAGCCGCGATTGTGACGCGAACCCTTGCTGGGGTCGGCGACAAACACACGCTTATCTTCCGGCGTTATATCCCAGAAAACTTTGGTCACAGCCCAGGGACGATAGCCGTCGAAGACGACCAGGCCGTAGCCCTGTTTTCTGAGCGCATTGTTGACGCGCAGCAATGCTTCCGCCGCAGGGCGTTGCAGAAAGGCTCGCGCCTCTTTGTAAACAGGGCGGCCCGTGAAGTTGTTCTTTGTGGCGTAGCGTATGTCTAGGCGGATGGTCGGGTCGAGTTTGATTATCTCTACGAGGTCGGGCTGGCGAAACGTCCCTACTTCTTTGGGCGGCCCCTGCTGCGCGTGTGGAAACGCATTGAGGATTGCCAGAAGAATCAGAACTGCTAAACTGCGCCGCGTGATTTTCATTAATTCCTCCTGAGTTTGAAGAGATAGATAGGCCATGTGATGATTTGTTATCGAGCTTACATGAGCTTGCGTGAGAGTGAAAGAGAAGTTCACCACCACAGACGCAGAGGACGCAGAGGTTACGCAGAGAACAACCTATTCTCTGCAACCCCCTCTGCGCTCTCTGCGTCTGTGGCGGTGAAAATCGTTGGCCCTTGCTCAACTGAAGACTGATAAAGTTTCCCAAAACACGACGGAGGAGTTTGATGACGGAAGGTTACATCCTGGCAATAGATCAGGGAACGACAGGCACGAAGGTCATCATCTTCGACCGGGAGGGACACGTCAGGAGTCGTGCCTACTCCGAGTTCACGCAGCACTATCCGAAGCCTGGCCGGGTCGAGCATGATGCGGATGAAATCTGGAATGTCACTATCGGCCTTGTCGCCGAAGCTCTTTCAAAGGCAGGCGCGTCCGCGTCTGAAATCAAAGCCATCGGAATCACCAACCAGCGCGAGACCGCCTTGATGTGGGATCGCCGGAGCGCGCAGCCCGTTGGCAGAGCAATCGTCTGGCAGGATCGTCGCACGGCCACGATTTGCGATGAACTGAAAGCGCGCGGCCTTGAGGACACTTTCAAGCGCAAGACAGGACTCGTCGTTGACGCCTACTTTTCCGGCACGAAAGTGAAATGGCTTCTGGACAACACGGACGGTCTCCGTGCGCGTGCGTTAAAAGGCGAGATAGCTTTCGGGACGATAGACTCATGGCTCGTCTGGAAACTTACAGGCGGACGCTCCCACATCACAGACTATTCCAACGCCTCGCGCACCTTGATCTACAACATCAAAGACCTGGCCTGGGACAAAGACCTTCTCGAAATCCTCGACATACCGGAAGCAATTCTACCATCGGTCAAACCTTCGTCTCACGTTTACGGTTACACAGACCCGAACGTCTTCTTCGGCCAGAGTATTCCTATCGCCGGAATCGCCGGGGATCAACAGGCGGCGCTCTTCGGGCAGGCTTGCTACCAGGAGGGGCTTGCGAAGAACACCTACGGCACGGGCTGCTTTCTGTTGCTCAACACCGGGCGCGAGGCCGTCACAAGCAAGGAAGGATTGCTGACGACCATCGCGTGGGGCATCGAAGATGAGCCGGTCGAGTATGCTCTGGAAGGCGCGGTTTTCATCACAGGCGCGGCGGTTCAGTGGCTGCGCGACGGACTCGGAATTATCAAGACGGCTGCGGAGACAGAAAGCCTGGCGAGGTTGTTGGACTCAAACGAAGGAGTCTATTTTGTTCCCGCCCTGACGGGCCTCGGCGCTCCGCACTGGGACGCTTACGCGCGCGGCACAATCACAGGCATCACGCGCGGAACGACGCGAGCGCATCTGGCGCGTGCTGCGCTTGAGAGTATGTGCTACCAGACGCGCGATGTCGTGGAAGCAATGGAGCGCGATTCCGGCATTCCTCTCAAAGAGATTCGCGCCGACGGAGGCGCTGTCTCCAATAGTTTCCTGATGCAGTTTCAGGCGGACATCCTGGGCGTGCCCGTCGAAGTGCCGCAGGTCGCGGAGACGACCTCGCTCGGCGCAGCCTACCTTGCGGGATTGGCCGTCGGATTCTGGAAGAGCAGGGAAGAGTTGGATGCGAAGTGGAAAGTCGAGCGGCGTTATGAGCCGCAGATGAGTGAGGCTGAGAGGGAAGGGTTGTACGAGCGTTGGCTCAAAGCTGTCGAACGCGCGAAAGATTGGGAGGAGCATTAGAATTGTTTCGGATGATTTTCACGTTGCGTGTTTGGCGAATTGATGTTCACCACAGAGACACAGAGAGCGCAGAGGGGGCACAGAGAAGTGTAAGACTCTGTGCAATCTCTGTGTCCTCTGTGTCTCTGTGGTGAATTGCCCTCTAATGTTCACTCAAGAATCCATAACAGTGAAACGTATTCCACCTGACATCGAAAACCATCCGTTCGACGTAATCATCATCGGCGCGGGCATCAACGGCGCAGGGATAGCGCGCGATGCGGCGATGCGCGGGCTAAAGGCTCTCCTCTTAGACAAAGGAGACATCGCCAGCGGCACAACAAGTTGGTCAACGCGGCTGATTCACGGCGGGCTGCGCTATCTTGAACATGGCGAGGTTACGCTGGTTCGTGAGTCTTTGCGCGAGCGCGAGCGTCTGCTTCACATCGCGCCGCACCTGGTTAAGCCTCTGCCCCTGCTAATCCCGATTTATGAGCAGAGCAGGCGCGGGCTGCTTTCCATCAGGGCGGGCATGATCGCCTACGATCTTCTTTCCTTCGACAAATCTTTAAGCCGTCATCGTATGCTCTCGCGCGAAGAGGCGGTGGTGCGTGCCCCCGGCCTCGTGACAAAAGGATTGCGCGGCGCAGCAGTTTATTACGACGCTCAGGTTGAATACGCCGAGCGACTCGTGCTGGAAAATGTCCTCTCCGCTCAAGAGCACGGCGCGCACGTTATGACCTACGCGCGTGTGGACGAGTTCATCGTTGAAGAGGGAAGCGTGCGCGGCGTGAAGTTTACAGACCTTGCGGGCAACAGCGTTCATAAGGTACGCGCGCCTGTGACGGTGAATGTGTCCGGCCCCTGGGTGGACGAGGTGCTATCACGAGCGGGCGCTCGTGTTAATCGTCAAATCGGCGGGACAAAGGGCAGCCACATCGTCGTCGGGAAATTTCCGGGCGCACATGGTTGCGCGCTCTACGTCGAAGCGCAGGAGGATGGCCGCCCGTTTTTTATCATCCCCTGGAACGACCTCTATCTCATCGGCACGACAGACCTCGCTTACAACAATGATCTTGACCATGTGGAAGCGAGCGCGCTTGAGATAGATTATCTGATACGTGAGACAAACCGCGTGATTCCATCTGCGCGGCTTGAGCAAGACTCGATTCTCTACACCTATTCAGGCGTGCGCCCTCTGCCATACCTTGCTGATGAAGACCCCGCGAGCATCACCCGTCGCCACTTCATACGCGATCACGCAACGGCCCTGGAAGGCGTCATCTCAATCATCGGCGGAAAGCTGACTACGTACAGAAATCTGTCGGAGCAGGCAGTCAATCTGGTCTTCAAAAAGTTGAAGAGAAAATCGGTTGAGTGTGCGACCGGGAGCGAGAAACTTCCGGGAGCGATGAACGACGACTTCGCTTCATTCAGCAAACGCTTCATGGCCGAGAGCGATTTGCCTGAAGCAATAGGAGAGCGTCTCTTACGAATCTATGGAACACGAGCAAGCGAAGTGCTGAAACTTGCCGCCGAAGACACAGAGCTTCTCAAGCCTTTCAGCCAGGAGAGCGGCGCGATTGGCGCTGAAGTCCTCTTTTCATTTCAGTGTGAGATGGCGCGGACGCTGACAGATTGCCTCATGCGCCGGACGCTTGTGGGATTGGATAGGGCGGCTGGGCTTGATGCAGTGGAAGCTGCTGCTGCAATCGCCCGAAAATATTTAGGATGGGATGAGCAGCGAGCGGCGCGCGAGGTCAGTGAGTATCAAAAATATGTGCGCCGTTTCCACCCGCGAGTGTTGGAACAAACTCAAAGAGGATGAGTCTGCATGTGTTTGCGGTCGTACTTCACTCTGTAGATGAGATAGACGACCACCGCTATGTTGATTACCAGCACGACAATTTTTCCGACGCTCAAGCGCTTCTGAAGCTCATACAGTTCGAGCGGGATGAATAGAGCGGTGGCGACGATGGTCAGGTATTCGGCCCAATGCTTTTTGAGTAAGAGGCCGACGCCTTCAGTTGTCAACAATGCTGTGTAGAAGAAGCTCCCCGCGCTGATGGCTTCAAGCTTGTGATCGCTCAAGAAGCCAAGCTTCGTCACCACGCCGTGAATGAAGTTGTTGTTATGATCAACGTGGAGCGTGTCGAGCAAATTCGTCATCGCATCGGCGACATCCTTATGCAGTAGCGACAAAGCTCCGATTGCGACCACCAACAGCAGCGCCGCCTTGAACAACTTGAAGATGGCTATTAACAGGATACCTTTGTCGCGCGAGGCGGGCGGCGGCGACTTCTTTTTCTTTTTCTTCTTCTTCACAATCACATTCACCGATGCTCTAATTTGGACTCTTCAAAATCATTCTAGCCCGTGTTCGACTGAGAGCGCCATAATGAGATAAAGTTGCGCGCAGAAGATGAATCAACTTCCGGCTACGTTCTCTATGCGAAACTGCCGTCGCGCTTGAGCACGGAAGGTTTTCATAACTGGACGCAGACGTTGTAAAGTATGCTCAAGAAAAGCAGTGCCGTAAATACCAAACAAGCCGGAGGAAAATTTCGATGACCCCCCTGACTCTTTCAATCGCCTTGAGCCTGATACTGTGCGGCTCAAGCAGCAACACCGAGCAATCATATAAACAAGTCAGTACCACCTGCGGTAGCGGGCGGGTAGATACAGCAAAGACCCACCCGCTAGCGCAAGCGATACTGACTTACAGCAAGACGACCGCTAGCCCGCCCCTCATCAACCAGGGTGTTACATATCGAACTTATTCCAACGCACGCTTCGGTTACTCCATCTCCTACCCCGCTGGCATCCTTATCCCGCAGGGCGAGCCGGATAACCACGACGGTCAAATCTTCCGCTCCCGCGACGGCAAAGCTGAGATGCGTGTCTTCGGTCGTTACAACGTACAGAACGAAACGCTCAGGAGCGCGTTCAATGCAGCAGTCGCAGGCGAAGGCGGGTCCGAACGAGAAGTAACCTACAAGCTCTTGAAAGGGAATTTCTATGTCGTCTCAGGTCGGCAGAACGGAAAGATTTTCTATGAGAAGACGATGCTCAAGGGCGACACTTTTAAGACATTTATGATTGAGTACGACGAGTCGGAGAGCGCGACCTATAATCCGATCACGTCGCGCGTTGTCCGCTCGTTCATTGGTTAAGGACCGGAAGGAAACAGATGCGAATTGTCGGGCAGCCCGTGCCGCGCAAAGAAGGCCGCGATAAGGTAACAGGACAGGCGCGCTACATTGACGATCTACAGTTCCCCGAAATGCTCTACGGCGCGACCGTGCGAAGCCCCGTAGCGCGTGGCCGCATCAGGAAGATTTCTTTTGAAGGCGACATCCCCTGGGATGAGTTCACGGTCGTCACGGCGAAAGACATTCCGGGAGAAAACTGTGTCGCGCTCATTCTCTTCGATCAACCTTATCTTGCAGACGAATTCGTCAATCACCCCGAAGAGCCTGTCCTCTTGCTCGCGCATCCTGACAAGCATCTCCTGGAAGAAGCGCGGCGCAACGTGCGTCTTGAAATCGAGCCGCTGCCCGCAATCTTCTCGCTTCATGATTCTCTGAACAAGAAAGAGATCATCTGGGGCGAGGACAATATCTTTAAGTCTTACACGGTCGAGAAAGGAAACGTTGACGAAGTTTGGGCGAGCGCGGATTTCATCATCGAAGGCGAATACGAGACGGGCGCGCAGGAGCAGCTTTACATTGAGAACAACGGCGTGATTGCGATTGCCAGCCCCGAAGACGGCGTGACCGTCTGGGGTTCTATGCAATGCCCTTACTACGTTCACAAGGCGCTCTTGAAATTGTTTAGTCTGCCGGAAGAAAAAATCCGCGTCGTGCAGGTTGAGACGGGCGGCGGCTTCGGCGGTAAGGAAGAGTATCCTTCAATGGTCGCGGGTCATGCCGCGCTGCTCTCGTGGAAGTCTGGTCGTCCCGTCAAGATTGTTTACGACCGAGCGGAAGACATGGCGGCGACGACCAAGCGCCATCCTTCATGGACGAAGCATCGCACGGCTGTTTCGAAGGACGGAAAACTTCTCGGCATGGAGATAGATTTCGTCGTTGACGGCGGAGCTTACGCCACGCTCTCCGCCGTCGTTCTCTCGCGCGGGACGATTCATGCGGCTGGCCCTTACCTCTGCCCGAACGTTCGCATCAAGAGTCGCGCTGTTGCGACGAACGTCCCGCCGCACGGAGCGTTTCGCGGCTTCGGCGCGCCGCAAAGTATCTTCGCGCTTGAGCGCCACCTGAACAAAGTGGCGCGAGAACTCGGCATCAGTGCGGACGAGCTTCGCCGCCGCAACTTCTTACAGGAAGGGCAGACGACGGCTACCAATCAAATCATCCACGAGAAGGTTGACCTGGAAGGGCTGATGAATCGCGCCTTCGAGTTGACCGATTATCAGGCGAAGCAAGAGCGGTTCGCGGAGTCGAATAAAACTTCGAGGCAGAAGAAAGGCATCGGCTTCGCTTCGTTCATGCACGGCGCGGGTTTCACAGGCTCGGGTGAAAAATATCTTGAGTCGGTCGTCGGAGCCGAAGCCACACGCGAGGGGCGCGTGCGAATCCTTGCGGCGAGCACGGAGATAGGGCAGGGCACGAACACAGTCTTCGCGCAGATTGCCGCCGAAGCTCTCAAGCTCGATTACGATTCAATCGAAGTCGCCAAGCCCGATACCGGCAACGTTCCCAACAGCGGCCCGACGGTCGCATCGCGCACCACGATGATCGTCGGCAAGCTCGTCGAATCCGCCGTGCTCGGCCTGAAGCAAACGCTCCAGAGCAGCCGCCTGCTTGAAGAGACTTACACGCAAGCTGATTTCGAGCGCGCCTGCCGTAGTTACATCGAGCAACACGGCCCGCTCAAATCTTTCAGCAAGTATAAAGCGCCCCCCGGCATCAACTGGGACGATGAGAAGTATGAGGGCGACGCTTACGGAGCATTCGCGTGGGCTGTCTATGTCGCTGAAGTGACGGTTGACACCGTGACCTATGAAGCGCGTGTTGACGATTTCGTAGCCTTGCAGGAAGTGGGGCGTGTTATCCATCCTGTGCTTGCCGCAGGGCAGATCGAAGGCGGCGTGGCGCAGGGCATCGGCTACACTTTGTTTGAGAAAGTTGTCTGGAACGATGGCCGCATGATTAATAACCAGATGACCAACTACATCATTCCGACCGCCGCAGATATTCCCCCCATCCGCGTCTTCTTTGAAGAGAACCCCTACGCTTACGGCCCAGCCGGAGCAAAGGGCATCGGCGAGCTTCCGATGGACGGCCCCGCGCCTGCCATCTTGAACGCCATCGAGAACGCAACCGGAATCAGCATCAATCACATTCCGCTGATGCCCGAATCCATAATCGGAGCTTTGGGAGGTGAGAGTGGCTGACGCTTCTCGCAAAATCGAGATCAACTGCACCGTCAACGGCGAGGCTCGCTCCCTTCATGCTCATCCGATGGCGCGCGTGCTCGACGTGCTCAGGGAAGAGTTGCGTCTGACCGGAACGAAAGAAGGTTGCGGCGAAGGAGAGTGCGGGGCATGTTCCGTGCTCATTGACGGCGCGCTGGTCAACAGTTGTCTCGTTCCCGTCTTGCAGGTTGAAGGAACAAAGATCAAGACCATCGAAGGCATTGCCAGCGGCGACCAATTGCACGCCGTGCAGGAAGCCTTCATCAGTTGCGGCGGCGCACAGTGCGGCATCTGCACGCCCGGCATGGTCATCGCCGCCGTCAATCTTCTCGAACGAACGCCACAACCGACTGACGCCGAGATTCGCACCGGACTCGCTGGCAATCTCTGCCGCTGCACGGGCTACATGAAAATCTTTGATGCGGTCGTCAAAGCTTGCCAGAGAATCGAGATTAAAGCATGAGAGCTTATCTTCCAGGCTACGAATTGAAAACAGCGGGAGCGTTGGCTGATGCTTTGTCTCTTCTGGCTGATGAGCCGGGTATGTGGAAACCGTTTGCGGGTGGAACGGATTTGATGGTGCTGTTCGAGGCTGGAAGACTCGCGCACAGGAAGTTCGTCAATATCTGGAATCTGCCGGAACTGCGCGGCATCAGTGTTGATGCTGAACACATCACGCTCGGCGCGTTGACGACTTATACAGATGTGCAGGCAAACGATGTTCTGCAACAGGAGTTTCCGATGCTCTGCCGGGCGGCGAGCGAGACGGGCGGGCTTGCGATCCAAAATCGCGGCACGCTCGGCGGCAACATCGCCAACGCTTCACCTGCCGGAGATTCGCCTCCCGCGCTTCTCGTTTACGATGCCGAGCTTGAACTCGTCTCCGCCAGCGGCTCGCGCCTCGTTCCCTATAACGGTTTTCATACCGGCTACAAACAGATGTTGATTCGCCCGGACGAATTAATCAAAAGCATTCGCCTGCCGCGCACCGGCGTACCCTGGCAGCAGTATTACCGCAAGGTCGGCACGCGCAAGGCTCAGGCTATCTCAAAAATCTGCTTCGCCGGTCTTGCCTGGCTTGATGGAGACAACATCAAGGACGTTCGCATTGCTCTCGGCAGCGTCGCGCCGACCCCTCTCAGATGCTCAAAGACGGAAGATGTTTTGAGAAATCGGAAACTGGATGCGGCTACCGTGAGCGCAGCCCGCGAAGAACTCTCCCGCGAGATTACCCCGATAGACGATATTCGTTCGACTGCGAACTATCGTCTGCAAGTCGCCCTGAACGTTCTAGAAGATTTCCTGACGACGTTAAGTTGATCGCATGCCTTCTCCTGATCTCATCATTCGTGGTCGCAAGGTAGTCACCGCCGAGACGGTTGCTCCGGCGTCTGTGCGTATCAGTAATGGAGTCATCAGCGAGGTCGGCGAGTACGACGAAGTTCCGACAGGCTGCGAGGTGATAGATGCAGGCGAGAGTTCGGTCGTGATGGCTGGACTCGTGGATACGCACGTTCACGTCAACGAGCCTGGGCGGACGGAGTGGGAAGGCTTTGAGTCGGCGACACGCGCGGCGGCAGCAGGGGGCGTGACGACGATTGTCGAGATGCCGCTCAACAGTATTCCGCCGACAACGACGCTTGAGAATTTTCAGGTGAAGCTTGCGGCGGCTGAAGGGAAGTGCTCGGTTGATGTTGGCTTCTGGGGCGGAGTAGTGCCGGGTAACACCAGCGAACTCTCAAGGCTTGCGGACGCGGGCGTGCTCGGCTTCAAGTGCTTTCTGGTTCATTCGGGCGTTGACGAGTTTCCGAACGTGACGGAGGCCGATCTACTGGAAGCGATGCCGGAGTTAGCGAGATTGGACGCTGTTCTAATCGTGCATGCGGAGCTTCCCGTAGCGATTGATAAAGCTCTCAAGGAAGGTGTGGGGATTCCATCTGACCCGCGCAAGTATGCGACGTTTCTGCAATCGCGTCCGCGTGAAGCGGAGAATCAGGCGGTCGCTCTGATGATTCGTTTGAGTCGTGAGACGGGCACGCGAGTTCACATCGTTCATCATTCATCATCGGATGCGCTCTCCGCGCTGCGGCAGGCTCGAAGCGAAGGTACGCAGATCACGATTGAGACGTGCCCGCATTATTTGTGCTTCGCTGCGGAAGATATTCCTGACGGTGCGACGGAGTTTAAGTGTTGCCCGCCTGTGCGCGAGCGTGAGAACCGCGAAGAGTTGTGGGCTGCGCTCGACGAAGGATTGATTGAGATGGTCGTCTCGGATCACAGCCCTTGCCCTCCTGGAATGAAGAGTCTGGGCACGGGGAACTTCATGGAGGCGTGGGGCGGCATCTCTTCTTTGCAGTTGAGACTGCCCGTGATGTGGACGCAGGCTCTGGAGCGCGGCTACTCGATAAGTCATCTGGCCGAATGGCTGTGTCGCGCGCCCGCGCGCCTTGTCGGTTTGGATAATCGTAAGGGAGCGGTTGCCGCAGGCTTTGATGCGGACATTGTAATCTGGAATCCGCAGGCGACGTTTCGCGTTGAGCCTTCGATGATTCATCACAAGCATAAGCTGACGCCTTACGCCGGGCAGACGTTGAGCGGCATGGTGGAGTCTACGTATCTTCGCGGGGTGCGGATTTATGAACACGGACAGTTTTCTGGAAAGGCTTCGGGAGCGATGTTGCTGAAACGAGGTGCAGCTTGAACGATTTCACGGAGTTGATTGATCTGGCATCCGAGCGACTGGGTGGCGTGGTGCTTTATGCGAACGACGACTTCTTTGCGGAGAAGGAAAATCTGTTGAAGCCGAGCGCGCCCATCTTCATCGAAGGCAAGTACACGGACAGAGGCAAGTGGATGGACGGCTGGGAGTCGCGCCGTCGTCGCACGCCAGGGTTTGACTGGTGCATCATCCGCCTCGGCCTGCCGGGGATTATTCGCGGCGTCGTTGTTGACACGAGTTTCTTCAGGGGCAACTACCCGGAGCAATGCTCTTTGGAAGCGTGCGCCGCCAGCGGGAATCCAGATGCCGAGCAACTTCAGAGCGAGGCGACCCGTTGGACGGAGATTCTGCCGGTATCCGTGCTTCAGGGTGATTCGCAAAATCCGTTTATGATTCAAAGGGGTGATCGCTTCACGCACCTGCGCTTCAAGATTTTCCCTGATGGCGGCGTGGCGCGGCTCAGAGTTTACGGAGAGGTCGTGCCTGACTGGAACGCTCTCGCGCGTAGAGGCGAGATTGATCTGGCGGCGGTCGAAAACGGCGCGCGTGTGCTTCATTGCAGCGACATGTTTTTCGGCCACCTGCACAATCTCATCATGCCAGGGAGAGCGCTGGATATGAGCGACGGCTGGGAGACGAAGCGTCGGCGTGGGCCTGGATTTGATTGGGCTGTGATTAAGCTGGCGACGAAGGGAGAGATTCGACGCATTGAAGTGGACACCTCGCACTTCAAAGGCAACTACCCTGACACTTGCTCTCTGGAAGCCTGGGATGCTGAAGGTAAAATCGTTGACGAATCAACAATCTCAACGCTGCCCTGGAAAGAGGTTCTGCCGCGCATGAAGCTACAGGCCCACACGCGCCACTTCTACGAAGAAGAGATTAAACAGGCTGGCGCAGTGACGCACGTTCGCTTCAACATCTACCCCGATGGCGGAGTCAGTCGGCTGCGGCTTTACGGGACAATGTCCGGGGGCGAAGATTGAGAGAAGCTTTGGAGGAGATGAACGCGCTTTCAACGGAAGAGGCCGAAGCTGAGCTACTCAAGTGCTGCGGCTCTACACTCTGGGCGCGCCGGATGGCCGACGAGCGTCCCTTTCATGATCTACAGAAATTGCTGGCATCTGCTGATAGCATCTGGTGGGCGCTCGACGAAGAGGACTGGCTCGAAGCCTTCAGCCGCCATCCGAAGATCGGGGAGAAAGAATCCGAGCGCGCTCAGGCAACAGCCGCGCAAGTGTGGTCTGAACAGGAGCAGTCGGGAACACACTCGGCAGATGAAGAGATGCGCCGCGAGCTTGCAGCAGCCAACCGCGAATATGAAAGAAAGTTTGGCTACATCTACATCATCTGTGCCACAGGAAAAACCACAGATGAGATGCTGGCTATCCTCAAACGACGTTTGCTGAACGAACCCGACAAAGAGATTCGCGTCGCTGCTGAAGAGCAACTCAGCATCACGCACCTGCGATTGCAGAAACTTTTGGTGAGAGAGTCTGGAGTCTGAAGTCTGGAGTCTGGAGTCAAAAGAAAGAGAAATGCTTTTGACCCCGGACTTCAGACTCCAGACTCTGGACTCCAGACTGTTTTATTCTTATGAGCGCGATTACAACACACATCCTTGATACATCACGGGGTCGTCCGGCGAGCGGCGTACATGTCATTCTTGAGATTCAATCTGCGGAGCATGGCTGGGAATTGATTGGGAAGGGAACGACCGATGCTGACGGTCGTCTTAAAGAGCTTCTCCCGCAGGAGCATGTTCTGGCGCAGGGCATCTACCGGCTCTGGTTTGATACGGCCTCATATTTTTCTTCGCAGAACGTCGAGAGCTTTTACCCGGAAGTGACGATCATCTTCTCCGTGCGAGATGAGGCGCAGCATTATCACGTCCCTCTCTTGCTCAACCCCTACGGTTATTCAACCTATCGCGGGAGCTAACCCTGATGGAAATTAATCCTGAGTTGAATCTGTGGCTTAATCTGATTTTGCGCTGGACGCATATCTTCGCGGCCATCATGTGGGTCGGCTCAACCTATTACTTCACCTGGCTCGACGGTCGCATGACAGAGGAGGAGCGGGAAAGCGACGCTGGTAAAGCCCGTGTCTGGATGGTTCACAGCGGCGGCTTCTACGTTGTCGAGAAACAGAAAAAGCCTGGGACGGAAAACCTGCACTGGTTTCGCTGGGAAGCGGCCATGACGTGGTTGAGCGGCTTCCTGCTGCTCACGCTGATGGCTTATCTGGGCGGCGGCACTGGAATCGTTGACCCGGACGTGATGGACATCTCTGGAACTACAGCCATCGCCATCGGAGTCGGCACGCTCATCGCCGGCTGGCTCGTCTATGATTTATTGGTGCAATCGCCGCTCGGCAGGAACGAGATGCTCTTCGCTTTCATTGCCTACGCTCTGGTGGTGGGCGCGGCCTATGGTCTGACTCACGTCTTGAGCGGGCGCTGGGCGTACCTGCACATGGGCGCGATGTTCGGCACGATCATGGCCGCCAACGTCTGGATGCGAATCCTGCCCACGCAGCGCAAGATGATTGCCGCGACCAAAGAAGGGCGCGAACCGGATGCGAATTTGGGAGCACGCGCCAAGCTCCGCTCAAAGCACAATACCTTCATCGTCGTTCCCACAGTCTTCCTGATGATTAGCAACCATTACTCAAACACCTACGGCAGCCGCTACAACTGGATCATCATGTCGGTTCTGATTCTGCTGGGCTGGGGAGCCGCGAAGATAATCAGACGAGCATAACTACTGCGTGCGATTCTTTAGTATCTTGACGAAAGAGCCTGAGCGCAGTTCCTGTATGGTCAGGCTGGAGAGCGTGAGCGCTTCCTGCTCCGTGATGGCTCCGCAGTTGATGGCGCGCAGGAAATAGTTGAGCAGGCCCTGTCCGGTCGCCGCATCATCGAAGACATCTCCGACGAGAGTTGCCTTAGCAGCTTTCTCTACAAAATTACTCAAACGCTCTGATGCGGCTTCGAGGCTGTCCAAGAAGAAGGCATAGACGGCTGCGTAGCGCGTCGGGAGTTGCGCCGGGTGCAAGTCCCAGCCTTGATAGTAGGCGTTGACGAGCGAGTGCTGGATGTGGTCGTAGTGCAGCTTCCATGCGCGGTGAACCGTCGCGCGATTCTCTTCAATCTGCTCAAGAGTTAATTCCGGGCCGCCCTCTGTGGCGCGATGCGGGGCGACGGGCATGATGTTGGTTGCGCCGTCTGAGAGCCAGATGCCTGTTCCGCCAAAGGCGACCTGCATCATGTTGCGCGCGAAATCGCAGGCGGGGTGCATCATGTGCTGGTGAGCGGCGGTGATGTTGCAGCTTGCCGTGTAGTCGTAAGTTCCGAAGTGCGCGGCGATGCAGCGTCCGCGCGCCGCGTCGAGCATGAGCGGGAGATTGGACTGGCCGCGCTCGTTGATGATGGCTTGCGTGGTTTCGACCATCATCTCCATCTTGAGTGAGCCGGTGGCTAAACCGATTTGCGGCTCAAGCAGGTCGAAAATATCGGCGAGCGCGGCGACCTGTTCGGGCATGACGACTTTAGGAAGCGTGACGACGAAATTGTTGGGCAGACGCCCGCCGCTTTTTTCGACGACTGTCGAGACAAAGATGTCGAGTGTGCGAAGGCTGCGCTCTTTCAGTTCTTCGGTCAGGGTCTTGATGCGGATTCCGATAAACGGCGAGAGCGTGTTGTTCTTCATCCCCGTAGCAACTTCCGTAGCGGCGGAAGCGGCGTGCCCGTCTTCTTCTTCGTCGGGGCGATTGCCGTAGCCGTCCTCGAAGTCAATGCGGAAATCTTCGACCGCCTCGCGTTGCAGTTTATCGAGGACGCGCTTGTAGATGGTGTGGGCCATCCAGAGGGGTTTGTTCTCGCGCTGCGCTTCATTCGGGTTTGAGTAGAGACGCGCAATCAGAAGGGAGGAAGTATCGAGTGTGTCGGGAAGAGTTTCCGCGCCGGGGAGTCCGACTGCCTTTGCGAAGGTTAGAAAATCAGGGGCGAACTGTTCGAGCGAGCGCCGGGCGAGAGAGCCTAGCCGCTGGGCAGAATCGGCTTTGAAGAGGTGCGCGCCGCCGTAGACTGTATGCACGGGCTGGCGTCGGCCAGTCTCGCCGGGATAACGTTTAGCGAAACGGTTGTTGGCCTCTTGAAGTCTCTTTGAAATCTCGTGCGTTTGTTCTGCCGAAAGGGAAGTTTTCATAGTGTTCCTCGTGCGCATTTCAAATTGGCTTGAGTGTAATTTAGCGTTGGCTCACCACAGAGACACAGAGGGCACAGAGGGGGCACAGAGAAAACCATTCAAACCTCTGTGCCATCTGTGTCTCTGTGGTGAATTGCTCTCTATCAATACTCTAGTAAACCAAGTTCTAGTTCGAGGCAGTAAAGTCCACCACAATCGCATCGTGGTCTGATAGTTTGCCTACCGAGTCGTTCAAGTTTCCAACTACTCGCGGGCTATTCTCCCGGTCAGGCTTGATGCCTTTTCCGGCGAACCAGTCGAGCTTGAGCGAGCAGCGGCCACCGTAAGGCTCAAGCGCGCGGTTGAGAAACCAGAAGCACCAGCGCGGAACCCAATCTCCCATGTTCGTGTTGACAGCCAAATCCCTGACATCATAAGGCAAGGTTCCGACTCCATCTTCATTCAGATGGCGATAATCGTAGCCGCGCTTTTCCAACTCCTTGAACAGCCCACGCTCGAACCATCGCTCTGGATGCAGGTAGTGATTCTCGATAACGTGGCCGACGCCCATCAGGACGCGGCGGAAGAAACCCATGATGGAGTAGACGGCGCGGCGCGAGTTGTAGGTCGAAGTGTTCCAGTCGCCGCCAATCAGCGTTGGCATCTGTGGGCGCAAACTTTCCAGGTGATCGAGGACGAGTTTCATCTGAAGGTGACGATGACGCTGTGTGGAATGCGCGTCCAGGTGCAGGCTCATCATGCGCGCCCACCCTGTTGGAAGCTCCACGTCTGCGATGACCGCCACCTGGCGACCCATGCGCTTCTCGTTGTCCCTCATCTTATCTTTGCCGTTCGGCAGCGGCAGCGAGTGAGCATTACGCAAAGGATAACGCGAGAAGAGAGCGTTGCCATGAAGCGCCTGTGTGTTCTCGCCCGTCGTATGAACTTCGAGGCCGCTGCCCTTGTTCATGTTGATGTAGCAAGGGGCGAAGGCGTAGTTGAGTTTCAGACTTTCGGCCAACTCGCGCGCGACGAAGCGATTTTCAGTGCGCGCCATTCCGTAATCAAGCTCCGTCAGCAGGAGAATGTCCGACTGGCTTAACACCGGATGCTCCTTGAAGACGCGAATGATACTGTCCAGGCGAAGCCCGCGCTCGATGTTCCAGGCGGTGGCGCGAATGAACGGGCTGCGCGGAGATTTAGTGAGAGCACGGGGCGCGAAATCTTCCTGCACGACACTGCCCAGAACCCTTTCGATTTCGGGTCTGAGCCTGGCGTAGAGCGGCGAGGCTTCCAGGGTTTTGGTCGTTGGAAACTGCGCCAGCTCTGAAAAGAAAGGCTGTAGCTCGTGGTCGAGCGCAGATTGCGTCTGCTCTTTTTCGTAAGTAATCACAGTGTTGTAAGCGCGAAAGACGGTAACATCCTGCGCTCCATGTTTCAACTCTACAGCATGGTGTGGAGATAGAGTTCCCATTGCTCTCTCACCCCTCTTTCACATCGGCGGCAGAGCCGCGACAACGACCATGAAACTTTTCTGTCTTCGGGTCGTTCTCTGCTTGTCGCTGCTTCCATGCTTTGGTAACTTCAAAGCGTTTTCGATGACAACTACTATCGGGTTAAACTACCCATCCAAATGATGACAGCCAGCAACAAAACCTTCGCCCGCTCAACCGATGTCAACGCGCAGCCCTTCGCGCTGCGTTGTGTCGGGTTGGTCAAACGCTACCCGGATGTGACGGCGGTGAACGGCATTGACCTGGAAGTGCGAATGGGTGAGTGCTTCGGACTGTTGGGGCCGAACGGGGCGGGGAAGACTACGACGGTCGAGATTTTTGAAGGTCTGACGAAGCCTGACGGCGGCACAGTCGAGGTGCTCGGCACAGCCTGGGGCGTGGGTCGTGATCGCACGTTGCGTAATCGCTTCGGCGTGCAGCTACAGGAGACACAACTCGCGGAAAAGCTCACGGTCAAAGAGACCATCAGGCTCTTCCGCAGCTTTTACACGCGAGGGCGCGACGTTGAGAGCATCATTCACCTGGTAGAGTTGGAAGAGAAGCGCGACGCGCGCGTTGGAAAACTTTCCGGCGGGCAGAAGCAGCGGCTCGCCATCGCGTGCGCCCTGACGGGTAATCCAGACCTACTTTTTCTCGACGAGCCGACGACAGGGCTTGACCCGCAGGCGCGTTTGAAACTGTGGGACATCGTAGAGCAGTTTCGCGCAGGCGGCGGCTCAATCGTCTTGACGACCCACTACATGGAAGAGGCCGCGCGTTTGTGCGACCGCGTGGGCGTGATGGATCATGGGCGTGTGATTGCTCTCGGCACGCCTGCCGAGTTGATTGCCTCGCTCGGCGCGGATCAAATCGTGGAGTTCAGCATCAAGGGTGAGACGGACGAGCAGTCTCTGGAGAATCTGCCGGGCGTGCGTGGAGTGCGCGCTACAAAGGATGGCTATGCGCTGACGGTATCCGACATCGCCCAGGCGCTGCCTGCGCTCCTCGCGTTGATTGAACGAGGGCGCGCGGAACTGGTGACGCTGACGACGCACCAGGCGACTCTTGAGGATGTCTTTGTGAGCTTGACCGGAAGAATGTTGCGCGATGACTGAACGTGGAATCATTAACGACGCTGAAGAGGTTGAGACGCGACCTGCTGTTGCCCCGGCGAAAGTGGAAGCAACGGGCGCTGACGGCAAAGGCACGCGCGACGTAGGCGGTGAACCGGCGGCGGCGAAGAGCTTTCATCCGCTTGTCGAGTTGACGCTGGCGCGCGTGCGCGAGTTTTTGCGTGAGCCGGAAGTTATCTTCTGGGTCTTCGTCTTTCCGATCCTGCTCGTCTTCGCGCTCGGCATAGCTTTCCGCAACACAGGGCCGCAAAAGATTCGCATCGGCGTCGAAAAGAGCGAGACAAATGCTCAGGCGTCGTCCAGCCTGGCGGATGCCCTCGCCCGCTCAAGCGACATAGAAGTCGTACAGCTTTCGACTGCCGACGCTACGCAAGCCTTGCGAAGCGGCAAGGTTGCTCTGGTTGTGCGCGCGGCTCAAGAGCGAGGCGCGGAGCAGACGCAGGGGAGTGTGGACGGAGCGAAACCCGAACCGGGTTCTTCTCAAGCATCCGGTTCAGCGTCTTCTTCGTTCACCTACCGGTTTGATCCGACGCGGCCCGAAAGCCGGCAGGCGCACATGGTCGTTGACGATGCTTTGCAGCGCGCGGCTGGCAGAAGCGACGTTGCTCACGCGCGCGATGAGACGTTTACGGAGCCGGGGGCGCGCTACATAGACTTTCTGATTCCGGGACTACTGGGAATGAACTTGATGGGCAGCGGGCTATGGGGCATCGGCTTTGCGGTTGTCAACGCGCGAACGAAAAAGTTGCTCAAGCGATTTGCCGCCACACCTATGAGACGCTCGCATTACCTGCTCTCGTTCGTGCTTTCGCGTCTCTTCTTTCTGGGGCTGGAAGTGGCGGTCGTGATCGCCTTCGCGTGGTTTGCATTTGGCTTCACGGTGCGCGGCTCCATCATTCAGATGGTCTTCTTACTACTCCTCGGCGCGCTCACCTTCGCCGGAGTCGGGCTGCTCGTCGCATCGCGCCCGAAAACTATAGAGGGTGTGTCGGGCCTGATGAATCTGGTGATGATGCCGATGTGGTTGCTCTCAGGCACATTCTTTTCCTCCGCGCGCTTCCCGGAATTTCTTCAACCGTTCATCAAGGCGCTGCCCTTGACGGCGCTCAACGATTCGCTGCGCGCCGTGATGAACGACGGCGCTTCGTTGACCGGAAGCTGGGTGGCAGTCTTTGTGTTGCTGGCGTGGTGTGGCATCAGTTTCATCGTCGCGCTCAAAATATTCCGCTGGCAGTAGAGTGAAAGCGGAAGATGCGAGGGGGCTGGGATTTAGGATGAACGAAAAGTTGAGTGGAAAACTGATCGTCGGGATGACGGGAGCGACCGGGACTATTTTCGGCGTGCGCCTGCTACAAATTTTGGAAGGCACAGGCATAGAAACTCATCTGGTCGTGAGCAAGTGGGCTATGCGGACGCTGCTTCATGAAACCGTTTACACGGTCGAAGAAGTGCAGCAGATGGCAACCCATTTTTATCCGCCCGGAGATCAGGGCGCGCCGATTTCGAGTGGCTCATTTTTAACCGATGGGATGATCGTCGCGCCCTGTAGCATGAAAACGCTCGCGGCAATCGCGCACGGGGTGGGCGACAATCTGATTCACCGCGCGGCTGACGTGATTCTCAAGGAGCGGCGCAAGCTTGTGCTCATGGTGCGCGAATCCCCACTCAACGACATACATCTTGAGAATATGCTGAAGCTCTCAAGAATGGGGGTCGTGATCTTGCCGCCCATGCCTGCTTTCTACAATCAGCCGCGCACGATTGACGACATCGTGAACCACACGGTTCAGCGCGCTCTCGACCAATTCGACATTCACATAGATGTTGTCAGCCGCTGGGACGGCGCAATGCTGCGTGGCGGAAAAGTTTCAACCGCGAAAGAATGAGGGAAGACATGGAAGCAGCGAAACTGTCTTCTCTCATTGCGGATGTGATAGTTGAAAAAATAATAAATGAATGCTTGACTCTGGATAGGAGTACAGGGTTTATACTGTTTTCGATGTGAGCACCTTTACGCAAAACCGATTGGCGTGTAATAATAGATTGGCGCGGAAACCACAATGAAACGACTTCTTCTCATCTCTATCATCTCCCTGCTCTTCGTGAGCGGCTGGAGCCACGTGCTTGCTGCGGCGCTCTGTCCGCAAATGCAAGTCAAGGCTTCCTGCCCCATGCAGATGAGGGATCACCCGGCTTCATCGCACGAAGTGATGGAGATGGGCGATATGCAGATGCCGGAGACGACCGTTTCCGAAGGTGAAGTTAATGCGGTAGACCCTCCGCTTGGGTCATGCCCGCACTGCTTCTCCAAGCCTAATTATCCGACTTCAACAGTCGTTGCTGTTAAGGGCGTGGAGCGGTCTAAGCGAGACCTGGGCGTTATTCTACAGCAGACGCTCAAAGCTATTGCGCCGCTGAGTTCTACATTCGCTCCGCCAGTATCGTCAAGACAGCACGCTCCCCCTCAAGCCACGACAGCGCGGCACGTCCTCATCAGCGTCTTCCTAATTTAGTACCTCTCGATACGTTTCGGCTTTGCATTAAACTGAAGCGCACACCTGCGTTTACTCAAAACAGATCAAGTTTTGAACCGACCAGAGAGCGGCGTTCTATCTAGCCAGGCTTTCTGCTCACAGGAATCATTCGAGGGGAATCATGAATAGTTTTAAATCAAATTTGCGCTCGGAGTTTTGCGCCATTGCCATCGCTGGTCTGCTTCTCGTTGCCGCTGCGCCTGCCCGGGCACAGAACGACATGCAGAACATGCCCGGCATGAATGTGAGTGGTAAATCCAAGAGCAAACATAAATCCAAATCTAAATCCAAGTCTAAATCAATAGCCGCTAAAAAGAGGCAGACGCAAAACAGAGGCGTAATGAGTGGGATGAACATGAAAGGCATGAGCATGCCTTCTTCATCGCGTGCATCCTCACGGTCAAGAAAAGCGCCTGCTCAGAAGATGGACATGAATATGCCTGGCATGTCGGGGAGACAAACGCAAACACCATCAGCCCAGCCTAACGCATCACCGGAGCAGATGAATATGCAGGAGATGCAAATGCCTTCATCTACAGCTTCGCCGGAGAAAATGGACATGTCCATGCCGGGCATGCAGGGGATGCCGACAAGCTCTCCAGCGCCGTCTACATCAACAACCGCGAAGCCTGCTACCTCGCCTGAGAAGATGGAGATGAATATGCCTGGGATGCAGATGCCGCAGACTCCTACCACGCAGAGTGCTAATCAAACGAACCCTCGCGCTACTTCTGACAACATGAGCGGCATGGGGAACATGAACATGAGTACCCCGAATGAAAGTGGACAGCCATCAAGCATGGCGGGAATGGTGATGGGCAGCAACGGCACGATAACGTCGCGTGCCGGATCAGGTACATCCTGGCAGCCCGCATCAACGCCCATGCGCATGCTTCACTGGCAAAGCGGTGACTGGATGATCATGCTCCACGGGGAAGCGAAAGTAGGCGTTAACTCGCAGGGCGGGCCGCGCGGTGTGACAAAGTTTGAATCTGAGAACTGGCTCATGGCGATGGCCTCGCGCCGGGTCGGGCGCGGCACACTTGACCTGCGCAGCATGTTCAGCCTTGAGCCGTTCACGCTTTCACCGGGCGGTTCGCCAGAGCTTTTCCAGACGGGCGAAACTTATAAAGGACAGCCGCTCGTTGATAAGCAGCACCCGCACGATCTCTTTATGACGCTTTCGGCTTCTTACACATTGCCGGTCGGCGAGCGCGGGTCTTGGTTCGCTTACGTGGGTTTCCCAGGTGAGCCTGCGCTCGGCCCCATCGCCTTCATGCACCGCACGTCCGCCTCGGAGAACCCTGCGGCCCCGCTGGCCCATCACCTTGAGGATTCAACGCACATCTCTTACGGCGTCTTCACCACAGGCTTTACTTACCGCTGGTTCAAAGTGGAAGGCTCAGCATTTAACGGGCGCGAGCCGGACGAGAATCGTTACAACTTTGAGTTCAACCCGTGGAATTCGCGCTCTGCCCGCGTCTCGTTTGCGCCGAATAAGAACTGGGCGATGCAGTTGAGCTACGGTTTCCTCAAGCACCCGGAAGCAGCGGAGCCGGGCGATGTGCGCCGCACGACGGCTTCGATCAGTTACAACAAGCCATTGAAAGATGGTAACTGGGCGACGACCTTGATCTGGGGACGCAATCACATGAGCAGCCCCGGCCAGGTCGCTAATCTCAACGGTTATACTGCGGAGTCAACCGTCAATTTCATGCGCAAAAATTATCTCTACACGCGGCTTGAATTGGTGGACAAGAATGAGCTACTGCTTCCTCAAGAGATCGCTGACTTAGGGCTGACGGGACATCCAAGTTTCCGCATCGGCGCTTACACCTTTGGTGCGGCGCGCGATGTCTGGAACACGGATAAATTCTCGGTCGCGCTTGGAGGAGATGTCACTCTCTACTCCAAGCCAGCCGTGCTTGATTCGATCTACGGCAACAGCCCGACTTCCTACCATCTCTTTGTTCGTTTTCGTTTGGGCAACATGTCAATGGCCGGGCATGACACGGGCAAGACGCCCGCGACGAACAACATGGCGGCTATGGATACTCAGCTTCAGCCATAGTCAAAGATTAAGGGAGACCAAAAATTTTGGTCTCCCTTAATTTCCACTCTTGAGTTGGAGTGAACCCCAACGATTGAACAAATAAGTTCTGCCGTTAGCGCCTTCACGCCGGGTCTATCATTAGATGACCGGCAACGCCACCTGCCAGAGTTTTAGCCTTTATAAACTCCTTATGAATCTTTTATGCCTTTCTTACGTGAGCGGGAGTAGTATTCAGTTGTTGACAATTTGTCTGCCAAAGTTACTCACCAATAAAGAGGAGTAACACGGGGGAACCATCGTTTCGCAGTCTTGCGAAGCAGGGGCGTATCGCATGGACGCGGCTTAAAAGGCTACTCCTTGACGAAGGACACTTCTCGGTCCTAGCCCGTCAGCTAACCTCGTAGGCTCGTGGGGAAGGGCAACGCCGCGACCGGATTTCGGAAAAGGGCACGGAGGCCATGCGCTTCCGTGCCCTTTTGTTTATTGAACAGAATTGGGATCAAAGGGACTATGGTCACATCACTTAAACGTCTGCTGGTCGGCAACCCGCTCAGAACGGAACAGGCTGCCCATGAACGGCTCGCAAAGAAAACGGCGCTCGCGGTTTTCTCTTCGGACGCGCTCTCTTCGACAGCCTACGCGACAGAAGAAATCCTGCTCGTGCTGGCGGCAGCCGTCGCCTTCGGTCAAACGAATGCGTTTCACTACGTCGTGCCGATCTCGCTCGGCATCGCAACGCTGCTCGTTATCGTTGCGACCAGCTACCGGCAGACTATTCATGCTTACCCGTCGGGCGGCGGCGCATACATCGTGGCGAAAGAGAACCTCGGCGTTAATGCAGGGTTGGTCGCGGGCGCATCGCTTCTCGTTGACTACGTGTTGACCGTTTCGGTCTCCATTGCGGCGGGTGTGGCGGCGATCACTTCGATGGCACAGGGGACGCGCTTGGCGTGGCTGGATGAACATAAGGTGGCCTTGTGTATCTTCTTTATCGCTCTCATCGCCATCGCCAATTTGCGCGGGGTGCGCGAGTCAGGGGCGATCTTTGCTGCTCCAACCTATGCCTTCCTCATCTGCTTTCTATTCATGATCGGCTACGGCATCGTTCATTATCTGACGGTTGGAGGGGTCGCGCCCGTGCCCACCGGCAACGAAATGGCGGTCGCGGAAGGATACAAGCTACAACCTGTCACCATGTTTCTAATCCTTGGCGCGTTCTCAAATGGGTGCGCTGCGTTGACCGGTATCGAGGCTATTTCCAACGGTGTGCCTGCCTTCAAAAAGCCCGAAGCACGTAACGCCTCAGTCACACTGGTAATCATGGCGGCGCTTTTGACCGTGATGTTCCTCGGCACGAGCGTGATGGCATATCTCTACGGCGTGCATCCGAAAACAAGTGAGACAGTCATTTCGCAATTCGGGCGCATCATCTTTACGGGCGCGTTCGCCTGGTTCTACTACGTCGTGCAGATCACGACGGCGCTGATCCTGGTGCTCGCCGCCAATACGTCCTTCGCTGATTTCCCGCGCCTCGCAAGCCTTCTCGCGCGCGACCGCTTCTTGCCACGCCAGTTTGCCAGCCGGGGCGACAAGCTGGTTTTCTCCAATGGCATCGTGATCCTCGCCATCTTCTCAGGCATCCTCGTTGCCGCTTTCGGCGGTGACACAAGCCGTTTGATCCCGCTTTATGCAGTCGGCGTCTTCCTCTCATTCACACTCTCGCAGACCGGAATGGTGCGCCACTGGCTAAAGGAGCGCGCGGAGGTACGCGCGAAGAGAACGGCAGCACGTGACAATCCAAAAGAAACATCTCTTCTCAAGCAGGGCGCTGATTCCGGCGTAGCTTTGCCGGATGCCCAATTAGCGGCGGGTGAAACGCGCGCCTCCGCCTTCGTTAACGACGAAGTGACGGACTCTTCGCACTGGAAGAAGTCCATCGTCATTAACGGTCTGGGCGCAATCGCCACCTTCGTTGTGCTGTGCGTCTTCATCATCACCAAGTTTATTCACGGCGCGTGGATTGTAGTCGTTCTTGTTCCTCTGCTCGTGCTGATGTTCCGCTCGATCCATAAGCACTATGTCGGCGTGGCGAAGCAACTCTCGACCGAGGGCTTGGAGCAACTCCACACCATCAAGAACGCTGTCATCGTGCCGATCTCTGGGATTCATCGCGGCGTTATCAACGCTCTGCAATACGCTAAATCAATTTCGCCCGAGGGAGTGAAGGCTGTGTACGTGGACTTTGATGAAGAGGCGACGGCCAAACTGCGCCTGAAATGGGAGCAGTGGGGTTCGGGTGTGGAACTGGTAGTGCTGCCCTCTCCCTACCGCTCGCTGCGCCGCCCGCTCTTGCGTTACATAGAGCGTCTGAGGGGAAAGGGTAGTGAGGATTTTGTGACGGTGGTGTTGCCCGAATTCATTCCTGCGAGGTGGTGGCAGCACTTTCTGCATAACCAAAGCTCGCTTCTGCTGAAAGGCTCGTTGCTTTTCAAGAAGTGTGTGGTCGTAGTCAGCGTGCCGTATCACCTCGAACATTAGAGCGGGATAACGAAACCGATCTGGAGCCGGATAAGCCCTATGAGCCATCTTTGGACGATCATCTTTGTGACTCTGCTCGCAATAGCCTTCGGTCTAGTGGCCTGGCATGACCATGAGGATATGAAGCGGCAGCAGCGAAAAGCAGCAGCGCACGAGCAAAGGGACAAGAGTAAAGACTGAGGTCTGACAGGGAGCTTTCGACTCATCTATGTTAAGAAAGCGGCTTCCGGCATACAATAGTCAATGCGTGGATGAAGATGAACGACAAGCAGCGCATACTTATCGTTGATGACGAGCCGCAGATCACCCGCGTGCTGCGCAGGAGTTTGACGACGCATGGTTACGATGTGCGAGTAGCTTCGGACGGTCTGGCAGCCTTACAGACATTTGGTGACTGGTCGCCTGATCTGGTCGTTACGGATCTCTCAATGCCGGGTACGGACGGTCTACAGCTATGCAGGAACTTGCGTGCGATTTCGCAACTCCCCATCATCGTTCTCTCCGTCAGGGGCGAGGAAAGAACGAAAGTTCAGGCACTGGACGCCGGTGCGGATGATTACGTAACCAAGCCTTTCGGGATGGATGAACTGTTGGCACGTATCCGTGCGGCGCTCAGGCGAACGCAGGCAGCGAAGTTAGACGATGTTGCTTCACCCGTCCTTGAAGTCGGAGACTTCCGCCTGGACCTGGAAGACCGCCGTCTCACCGTCAAAGGCTCGGAGGTGCATCTGACTCCTAAAGAGTATGACTTGATGGTCTATCTTATCAGCCACCCCGGTAAGGTGCTGACACATCATACTCTGCTCACCGCCATCTGGGGCGGAGATTCAGTGGAGCAGACTGAATACCTCCGCGTCTTCGTCGGTCAGTTGCGGAAGAAAATTGAGCAGCAGCCAGCCACGCCGCGTTACATCCTGACTGAGCCTTGGATCGGCTACCGCTTCGATCCTGGCTCTTAAAATTCCTCTCAAAGCCCGGCCAGAATTTTTATAAAACATTTACGAACCTTTTACCCCCTCCTTATGCGCGCGGGAGTAGCATCTTGTCGTTGACAATTTGTCTGCCGAAGTTGTTCGCCATACCCTGCCGCGACCGGATTTCGGAAAGGCACGGAAGCGCGTGGCCTCCGTGCCCTTTTTCGTCTGAGTGGGCAAGGCTCTTGATGATTGATCTCTTTTTCATGTCCGTAGCAGAAGTCTGGAATGAAACGACAGTCACCCTTGCTCGGCTAAACAAAGCCATCGCCGTGCGTGCTGAAGACCTCAAGCTGCTCTCATCCCTCTATCTTGCCCGCTTCATAGTCTGGCGCGAGCTGCACAGGCGGCGCAAGCAAGAAAAGGTTTGTCCATGAAAGTGCCCATAAAAGTTTACGGCCACCTTAAGGGTGGCCGTAAACTTTTGATTCTAAAATGAGCCGAGCAGGACTCGAACCTGCGACCCACTGGTTAAAAGCCTGTTTCAGCCTTCCTCATACTATATCACAGCTTATCAGGAATTGTCATTAAATTATTGATTCTTCTATGCTTACGCCTTGTATGCTATAATCTGCTCTGGCGTGATAGAGGCTGCTAAAAGCTGATTTTTCACGCCGAAAGCGTCATTGAATGCGTCATTGACACTTTCCAAGCTCCACTAAAACAGGCGGCATTTTATCTGCCAGAACGGAGAATAGCAGATGTCAAGATCACGCGAAGGCTGGATAAGGCAGGACGCAGAAGGCAGATGGTTTTATCGCTACCAATACACTGACAGATTCGGCAAGCGTCGTAACGTGCGACGCCTCGCTACAAGCTACTCGAATGCAGTAAGTCAGCTACGTAAAGCAATCAACAAACAAGAGAACGGCGGTCAAATTATTGAAGGCGAGCGCCTGAAGTTTAGTAAGCTCGCTTCAATTTACGCACAGAAGAAAATCTTCGAGGCCGAGTACGTAGGCGAACGAAAGGTTGCTGGCCTTCGCTCTTACAAGTCTGTTGAGTTGTTGCTGGAAATCTTGAAGGCTCACTTCGCCGACAAGCGCATCAGCACAATAACTCACTCCGACATTGAAGAGTACAAGTTGCTTCGTCTGCGAAGGCCGAAGTTAAATGGAGAGCAGCGCACTATTGCAAGCGTGAACCGCGAGCTTGAGCTTCTCCGCGCGATGCTGCGTTTTGCCCTCCGCGAAGGCTGGCTCGTTTATTCGCCCTTTGAGCGAGGCGCTCCTCTCATCTCAAAGGCGGATGAGACACGGCGCGAGCGTGTTCTTACGCACGATGAAGAGCGGCGACTACTCGCAGCGTGCGGCGAGCGCACGATGACTTACAAATGTCGGCGTGGCAAAAAGATTGTGGAGATCACGGCTAAAGACACAGGAGAACAGCGAAAGCACCTGCGCCCGCTGCTCATCGCCGCGTTGGACACAGCCGCACGGCGCGGCGAGTTGCTTCAACTCTTGTGGAGTGATGTTGACTTCGATAGCCACCTCATACAACTGCGCGCGACCACGACGAAGACCGCGACGGCACGCACACTCGGCATGACGCAGCGGCTGTACGAAGAGCTTCAAAAACTGTGGCAAGAGTCCACGCGAAAGATGGACATTGAAGTGTTCGGCGGCATTGGCTCAGTAAAAAGAGCCTTCGCCTTAATATGCCGTGAGGCTGGCGTGAAAGATTTCCGCTTTCATGACTGTAGGCACACAGCGATCACTCGCATGATTAATGCCGGAATGCCCGCAATGAAAGTTATGAAAGTCAGCGGACATACTCAACACGTCACCTTCGCGCGCTACGTGAATCCAGATGATGATTCAGTAAGGCAGGCCGCTGACCTGTTAGATAGCTTTAACGCTCAAGCCGGAGCGCGGCAGGAGAAGGCCGAGTTTATCAACTAATGCTGTTCATGGAGACTGCGATGAGGAAGAAGAAGGGTTACGTAAATGATGAGGAAGCACGGGCCATCAAAGACCTTCTGACGTATGATGCCGTCTTTGCACGGCGCGAATTTGAGACTTTGCTTAAGCAGTCCGATCTTCCGCGCCTGATTGCCGAGCGATTCTCTGAAAATCAGTATGTCGGCGAGGGGAGTGAAGAGGCTAAACGGCTGGCAAAAGAATATCTCCGCGCAAATCTGCCGGAAGCACTGTACATCATAAGTGGTCTTTCTCTGTTAAAGGCTCACGCTTATGCGACCGGCGAACTTTTGTTGAAACCCAGAGTGGTTGCCTGGAATGATGAGGCATTAAGACAAATCCAGGGCCGTGACACTAAGCTGCTACTACGAAGCGGCAAAGGGGCGCCCCTGAAATGGAATGTTAATGAGCTTTTAGCTAGTGTGCGGGGAGCAGTGAGAAAGATTAATAATCCGCAGGCGTTGTCTCTGCCAAAAATCGCAGGGTTGATTAATCTCTTCTATCCAGATGCCCACCTGACGGCAGATTCGCTCAGGCGATTGCTTGCACGTAAGGGAGTTAATTGGAAAGAATTAAAGGCTAAGAGGGTTAAGGAGCTTAGAAAACGGACATAAATCATTACCATTTGCGTCCGGTAAATATCTTGATCTAAAGAGTTTATCTGAGAACGCTTGATATACAATGAGCCTTGTCGCGCTGTCCGGTGCGGCAGGGTTTTTAAGTTTTGAAGGAGGAAACGTGATGTCGGTGGTTAATTCCGAAGAAGCTTTGCTTTCGCGGAGTGACGCGGCACGACTGCTTGGCGTGTCTCCGGCTACTTTGTCGCGCTTAATGGCGAACGGAGCGATTGAATATTACAAAACTGGGTGGCGTACCCAATTCGACTTGGGGCAAATTCGTGCATACAAAGAATCCGTTCGCACTCGCAGAGGCACGCACGCTAAAGAAGATGAGCAAGCGTCGGCGGCCTGACGTTCAGCACAGAAGAGGGCAACGCGCTCTACATGCGTCACGTTGATGAGTCAGAAAGCGAGGTGGCATGAGTACAGCCAAGCTGAAAGTCATGCAGCCAGCATCGGCTACTTTCACCGTCTCGTTCTTCAACCGTAAGAGCGACAACGAGCCGAAGCCACAGCAGGTGTCATGGGAGGAGTTCGTCGCACGCTTCTCGCGGCCATCCATCAGGCAATACAAAGACGGCGAGTTATTCAGCCCCGCCATATTCAATGGGACGCGCGCGAAAGAGAACGTAACCGAAGCCTGCATGTTGGTGCTTGACTATGACCACGACGCAGACATTAAGCACGAGCTTCAAATGTGGCGCGAGCGGGGATATACGTTCATTGCCTACACGACGTACAGTCACAGCGAGAAGGAGCACCGCTTCCGCGTCGTCATCCCGCTGGCCTCTCCAATTCCGGCAGATCAATTCCCGCTCCTGTGGAAGTGGGCCTTGGATTCGTCAGGCGGCAAGATTGACCGCGCGGCGTCGGACGTTTCACGCATGTTCTACACACCAGCCGTAGCGAGCAAAGATGCCGCCTGGCTCTTTGAATCAATCACAGGCTCTTTGCTCGACTGGCGCACGCTGGACTTGCAAGCAGCCAAGCCCGCGCACGCGCGTAAGGCAGAAGCTCCGGCGCAAGTCGGCGCGCTCCGGCTGAACCGAGACGCCGAGCCTCCACCCGTAAAATGGAGTTTGTTGTGTGAGGCCGTGCCGCGCGCCTTTGCAATGTTCAACCACACGCAACGGACGCCGGACGGTTCGGCCTCGTCGTATGACATGGCGCTGGCGAATTACGCTGTCAGCGCCGGGTGGACGGATCAAGAAATCGCAGACCTCCTCATCGCTCACCGGCGCACGCACAACGCCAAGCCGAAGGCTGATCTTAATTACTATCTTGCGCGCACCATCGCGGAAGCGAGAAGCGAAGCCGCACCCGCGCAGCTCGATGAGAGCGCACATACTGGTTGCATCGTAGGCACGCGCGACGGCAGCGAGCAGCGGGCCTTCAGGCTGTCCGATTACGGCAACGCCGAGCGCCTCGTCGTGCGGCACGGTGCTGATCTGCGCTTCTGCCATCAGTTGAAGAAGTGGCTTGTATGGAGCGGCGACCGCTGGCGTGAGGATACGACGGCGGAAGTTACACGACGCGCTAAGGGAACTGTGCGCGCGATGTATGCGGAAGCAGCAGGCATCCCTGATCCGAAGGAGCGCGAATCGTTCGTCAAGTTCGTGCTGCGGAGTGAGGCTGAGGCGCGCATCGCAGCCATGATCGCTCTGGCGGAGAGCGAGCGCGGCATCCCCGTATTGCAAGAGGCACTTGATGCAGACCCGTTCCTCTTCAACTGCGCGAACGGCACGCTCGACCTTCGCACAGGATGCCTGCGCGAGCACAGGCCCGAGGACTTAATCACGAAGCTCTCGCCCGTAATTTTCGACACGCAGGCGCGCTCCGACATGTGGGAGCTTTTCCTGCGAGACGCTACGGGCGGCGACGCGGAGCTTGAGAAATTTCTCCAGCGCGCCGCAGGCTACTCTCTCACCGGCGACACGCGAGAGGAAGTCTTGTTCTTCATTCACGGCCCGCAGGCGGCAGGCAAGTCAACCTTCATGGAAACGATTAAGGCCGCGCTCGGCGATTACGCGCGCACGTCGGACTTTGAAGCCTTTCTGTCGCGCCGCGACGTGGGAAGCCCGCGCAACGACATCGCGCGCCTCGCCGGAGCGCGCTTCGTCGCGTCCATCGAAGTTGACGAAGGGAAGAAGCTCGCCGAAGGACTCGTCAAAATGCTCACGGGTGGCGATACTGTGGCCGTTCGCTTTCTGCATAGGGAGTTTTTTGAGTTCCGCCCCGCGTTCAAGCTGTGGCTTGCGGCGAATCACGCGCCGCGCGTGCGCGATGACGACGAAGCGATGTGGCGTCGCATTCTGCGCGTGCCGTTCGTTCACACGATCCCCAAGGCGCAGCGCGATCCGAAAATCAAGGCCCAATTGCGCGACGCGGCGACGGCTGGCCCGGCTGTGCTGGCGTGGATGCTGCGCGGCTGTCTCGACTGGCAGAGCGATGGCCTGAGAGTCCCCCATGCGGTCGAAGAAGCTACGCAGGAGTATCGTGAGTCACAAGACCCGCTCAAGGACTTTATCGCCGACTGCTGCGTGCTCATGCCAGCCGCGTGGACTCCCACAGCCGACTTAAGGGCTGAATACGAACGATGGACGAAGGAACGAGGCGAAAGGCATCTGCTCGTCGGCAACGCCTTCACTGCAAGGCTCAAGGCGCATGGCTGCGCGCCTAAAGTGCGCTTGAACGTGCGCGGCTGGCTCGGCGTCGGCCTTGTCGGAGGCAACTAATGCCAATACACCAATACGCCACAATACATAGGATTCAGTAAATCTATGCGAAGCGCTTTACACAAGCTGAACTTTACTGAAAGTGATGTGTTTCGGCGTATGCGGTGTATGGAGATCAGCACCACGAAAGTATCATTCGTGTCGGTATTGCAAGCATTGAACTTATGGACTTATCTTACACTTACGCGCGTGCGTCATGGGGTCTTAGTCTCGCGTCATGGAGTTTTACAAATTAGACGATTTTGTGCTTTGGAAGTTCGGGGATTATCCTCAAAGACCCCGATCTACTGAGCGTTCAAAGCGCCCGAAGTGCGGCGCTAAGTGTCGTGACGGTCATGCCTGCCGTGCGCCAGTTGTATGGGATAAGGAATATAATCGCCCGCGCAATGGCCGGTGCAAGTTACATGGAGGAAAGAGTACGGGGCCGCGCACGGCTGAAGGCAAAGCGCGCATCGCTGAAGCGCAACGTGAGCGATGGCGGAAATGGCGTATCCGATCTTTAGCTTCTAAGGCTTCAACGTTCTACATGGGAACTGAAAAACCTGCGAGCCGCCTTGATCGAAGATAATTGTTCTGTCCTTTTTATTTTGTTGCCTTGTATTCCTTGTGCTTTCTTTATGTTGATTTTATCTAATAGGGCTGATGTCGGTTCGTCTTGCGGGTCTTGCGGAACGAGCTTGCCTTGCACCGCGAGTTGGAGAATGGTTGAGCGGAGTTTGCTCACAGTTTCGGCGGAATCGTAGAGCGCGGCAAAGTTGTTGGCGAGATGCACGGCGGCTTCTCCAAACTCTTCAGGTGCGAGCGAAGCGGCGTTGTTAAGAGGCGCGAGCGTGGCGTTATTGAGGCGCACGCGGCTTGCGCGTCTGGCTTGCTGCCGCGCTTCCAATTCATCGCAAAGCCGCATTAGTTCGTCAACTTTAGCGACAATGCGTTTTTGTTCTTCAAGCGGCGGAAGCGGGATAAGAAGATTTTCGAGTTTGCCCTTCGTTATGTGCTGCAACCCAACTGCGCCATGTGCCTGTGCAATCATTTCATCCAGCCGTGCATTGATAGCAAGTCGCAAAAATGGTTTATCGAATCCCTCGCCATATAATTCAGCCCGAAAAATATGTTGGTTGAGAACCGCACTTCCTCTATCCCAGATGAAAGCACCAAATGAAGTGCCTGGCGTGCCTGACCAGCTTATTAGTAAATCGGAATCATTTACGAAAAACTTCTCATCAACCTCAAAGTTGCAATAATTAAAAGGCGCATCAGGATTGTTGAGGTTTTGGATTCTAACGATTGGAATACCTGTGGAACCCCAATCGCTTGGCTTGAAAGCTCGCCCATTTATTAAATTCATTGCTTCGCCAATACTGATCCAACACCAATTAGACGGAATCTTAAAGGGCGGATTCTCGAACTCAACAGGAAAAAGAGAGCCATTAGCTTTACCTTTTCTGTTTTTATTAGCGCGTGTCCTTGCAGCTTTAATTCCTTCCAATAGCTCGGATGCAGTTTGATCGCTTTTGTCGTGAGGCAAAAGTTTACCTTGAACAGCGAGTTGGAGGATGATCTCACGCAGCTCCAACACTCCATTAGGTGCATCTGCAAGCAGCGCGAAGTTATCGAAGAAAGTTTGCAGGCTCACTTAGATTTGCCCTCCAGTAGTCGCCTGCAATGCCTTCATCAGTTCGCTTTTTAGCGTGTCGCGCGTTGCTGCCAAGTTGAGCGCCATTTGATTGTGCGCCGCGAGGAGTTCGTCAAAGTCGCCGTGAACTTCGTCGGGCGCGTTCGGGTTCTTGATGTCAAGATTGAAATTGTTTGCCGCGATTGTCTCAAACGAAACACGCCAAGCCCTTTCGCTTTCAACGCGATTCGCCCACCAAGCCTTTTCCGCTTCAAACTCTTCAATGCGAATCGGCTTCGTCTTGTTGTAGGACTTAACGCCGGGCGGATATGGATGCTCGTAATACCAAACCTCTTTCGTCCGCTGCCCCTTCGTGAAGAACAGCAGATTCGTCTTGATGCCCGTGTAAGGATTGAACACGCCGTTAGGCAAGCGCACAATCGTGTGCAGATTGCATTCCGTCAATAGCTTTTCCTTGATGCGCGTTATCACACCTTCTTTAAAGAGCGTACCATCAGGCAAGACAATCGCGCCGCGCCCATCTTCGCGCAATAGATGAATGATAAGCACAAGGAAAAGCTCTGCCGTCTCACGTGTGCTGTAAGCCTTCGGAAAGTTCTTTTCGATGCCGTCCTCTTCCATACCGCCAAACGGCGGATTCGTCACAATCGCGTCAACGCGATCTTCCGGCTGATAGTCACGATAAGGGCGCGCGAGTGTGTTGTCATGTGAGACTTGATTCGGCGTGTCTATGCCGTGCAGCATCAAATTCGTCACGCACAGAAAATAGGGAAGCTGCTTTTTCTCTACGCCCTTGATCGAGGCTTGCAGGATTTGCTCGTCTTCTATGCTGTGGACGTAACGCTTTCTGACATGCTCAATCGTATTGGTTAGAAAGCCGCCCGTGCCGCAAGCCGGGTCTAAAACCTTCTCGCCTAGCTTCGGGTCAACCATCTCAACCATAAACTGCGTGACGGCGCGCGGCGTGTAAAACTCTCCCGCGTTGCCCGCACTTTGCAGGTCGCGCAATATCTGTTCGTAAATGTCGCCGAATAGGTGCAGGTCATTCTTACGATTGAAGTCAACTTCATTGATCTTGTTGATGACCTGGCGCATCAACGTGCCGGACTTCATGTAGTTGTTAGCCTCTTCAAACACATGCCGCACAAGCTGCGCTCGCGGGTCTGGCGACGAAAGACTTTTCAGCGTCTTGAAGAGATCGTTATTGATGAAATCTGCCAGAGCCTCACCCGTGATGCCTTCGGCGTCCGCTGCCCAGTTTCGCCAACGAAGGCGCTCAGGAATCGGCGAGTGATAGCTATCTTCCAAAAGCTCTTTCTCTTCTTCACGGTCATCAAAGATTTTGAGAAAGAACATCCAGACGAGTTGATTGATGCGCTGCGCGTCACCGTCAACGCCCGCGTCTTTCCGCATGATGTCTTGAATAGTTTTGACTGTTGTACTGACTGACATAAGCGCAATTATTTCCAGCTATAGAATTTGAAATTAGACCATTTCTTACCTTGAAGCTTTGCGGCAAGGTCTTCTGCGTCCTTCGCTTTGAGCGAAGACATATCAAGATACATCTTGCTGGTTTGCATCCCGCCTTTTGAGTCTTTAACAAAATCAGTTGGAGTTCGATTAGCTAGAATAAAGACCCTGATGGGAAGCTTAGTAGGACGGAAGCGCAAGGCTCTTTCAATAGCGGTCTTTTGGAGTTGCGCTTCGCTTTGGCCGGAATTTTCCCATAACACTTCAGCCTTCACTTTATCACCCGTCTTCGACACATCAACGACGGCTTCAATATTAGCAACGCTTTCGACGTTTTTATTACGGTACAGACCAAAGAAGCGGCAAGGCTTATGACTATAAGCGCCACCTTCAGCCGGACAGAGATATGCTTCTCCTTCTTCTATTTCCTCAAAGTATTGAGCGCAGTTCACTATATCAAGCGCATCAGCAATGTAATCATCTTTTCCCATAAGGTTTCCTTATTAAGCGGCAGAATAAATACTCTCTTCAAGGTCTCGCACGGCTTCAAAATATTTATCTCTTCCACCAAACGCCTGAACGATTTCAAGCGGTGTCCCATACTTATCAAACGGCTGCACCTTCAAAACCTTCGGGTCTTCTATATTATCCAATCCTTCATCAGCATATTTATCAAGCAGGGCTTCAAGCACCACACGGGCTTTTGCTTCAAACTTCGCAAAGTAGTTTCGCTTCTTTACATTGTCTGCCCGCTCGCGCCGCGTCAAAGGCTTTTGCCCGAAAGCTACATGACACACAAGATCAAACGGATCGTAATCTTTCCCAACTTCATCGGTTAAGGCATCAATTAAAACGCCCTCCTTTTCGAGTTCTTCGATGATGGCTTGTTTCTTATCTGCACTTGTCCAGCGATTCAGAAAATCACTAAGCGAAGCGAAATTCTTTTGCACGGCCTTGCGTGTGTAATCATTAAGTGATTCTGTTATCAGCTTTCCATCCGGGCCGTAATACTGTACGCGCTCCGAAACAAGCTGCACTTCAACATCGCCGACATAATACTTCGTTCGCTTTGTGCCTTGACCTGTCCGGCCAATCTGCACGCTGTCATCAATGACCGTTTCGCCGTCATTCGTTGCGCCGCTCACTTCATCTGGTGGCTCAACCGGCTCGCCTTCTTTCGGCTTATAGATTTGAACAGGCTCGCCGTCAAAGTCTTTATCAGCGAAAAGCTCTGTCGCCTTTCTGAAATCAATGATCGTGAAGTAAGCCTTACCGTAAGCTTCGTTTATGCGTGTGCCTCTACCGATGATCTGCTTAAACTCTGTCATTGATTCGATTCGTTTATCTAAAACTATAAGCTTACACGTCTGTACATCAACGCCAGTTGATAAGAGCTTAGAGGTCGTCACAATCACTGGATACTTGCTTTCGGGCAAGATGAAGTTATCAAGTTCCACTTTGCCTTCGGCGTTATCGCCTGTGATCTGCATTATGTATTTACTGTTTTCTGTAAAGAGGTCGCCGTTCTCATTTATCAGCGCGCTCCGCATACGTTCGGCGTGTTCTATGTCTTCGCAGAATACAATTGTCTTATCAAAGCGGTTCGTCGCCTTCAGATATTCCGTTATTTTCCTGGCGACAAGTTCGGTACGCTTCTCTAAAACAAGTTCGCGGTCATAGTCGCTCTGATTGTAAACACGGTCTTCAATCTCTTTCCCGTACCTGTCTTTCTTGCCTTGCTCTGGTCGCCAGCCTGTCAAATCTTTATCAATGTCTATGCGGATAACCTTGTAAGGAGCGAGAAAACCGTCTTCAATCCCTTGTTTGAGTGAGTATGTAAAAACGGGATCACCGAAGTAATAGATGTTTGAGACATATTCTGTTTCCTTCGGCGTCGCCGTCATGCCTATTTGAGTCGCGCCGGAAAAGTATTCGAGAATTTCGCGCCAGGCTGAATCTTCTGCTGCGCTTCCGCGATGGCATTCATCAACGACAATCAAATCAAAAAAGTCTTTCGAGAATTTCTTATAAACCTTCTGTGATTCTTCAGTACCAGTGATTGCTTGATAAAGGGCAAGATAAATTTCATAAGCAGTATCGGCTTGCCTGTTCTTTATCTTCGTCATGGCAGAGCCAAAAGGCTTGAAGTCATTCGTGCGGGTCTGGTCAACTAGGATATTTCTATCTGCCAGAAACAAGATGCGCTTCTTTGCGCCGGACTTCCATAAACGCCAGATGATTTGAAAAGCCGTGAACGTCTTGCCCGTTCCTGTCGCCATCACAAGCAGAATACGGTCTTGACCTTTAGATATAGCTTCAATAGTTCGGTTTATTGCCGTCAGTTGATAGTAACGGGGTGTCTTATTATCAGGGCTTGGATAATAGTCTTGAGAGTAAATCTGTTTTTCAGTCTTATCTTCGATGCCCTTGCGGTCGCAATACCTTCGCCAGAGTTCCTGCGGCGTAGGAAATTCGTTCAAGGATAGCTGGCGCTCTTTTGCGCCTGATACAACAGAACGATCATGCTCAATAAACCCGTCGCCGTTTGAGCTATAAGCAAAAGGTACGTCTAAAAGTTCGGCGTAAGTTATGGCTTGCGTAATGCCCGCTCGCACCGTGTGATTATTGTCTTTGGCCTCAACAACAGCAATGGGAATGCCTGTCTTGTGATAGAGAACGTAGTCCGCGCGCTTCTTTTCGCCTCGCGTATGCAGTTTGCCTCTAACAAAGATACGTCCTTTGGTCAGGGATAACTCCTCTCGGATTTGCGTATCTCTATCCCAGCCCGCGATGTCAACAATCGCGGGAGTGATGAACTTTGTGCAGATGTCGCGTTCGCTGAGGGACTTCTTATCGAGGTTCTCCAAATGGATATTCTCTTTCTTCACTCGCTAAACTAACTAGCAGTCACATGAGCATCAGATAGAACTTCACGTTGCACGTAAGTACGGAAAGCTTCAAAGTCAGTGAAATGTCTAAACCCCGCCAGATTAACAGCCTCCTCTGTTTCTCGACTTTCATTAATGAGTAATGCTACTGGCTGGCTATAACCTTCCTGAAGACCATTAGGCCATGCGAGGTCAATGATAGCCAATGGTTGACCTGTATCTTGATCGGCAAGCTCATATAACATTTCACCTTCTGGTAAACCTTGCTCGACTACCCATTCGTTGCACTGAAGTATGAGGTCTTCTTCATCTTGCCCCACCATGCCGCCTAGAACGGGCGCTAAGGCAGGCCGTTCTAATACAGGAATGCTGACCTGCGTTTCTGGAACAGAACCTATCAACAAGCTATCAAGAAATTCATTAGCTGCTTTTGCCAGAAGCTCTCTCCGCGCTGCTAAAAAGTCAGGGTAGTTTTCAACCTTCCAAAGATTTCTGTCCATCGGAATCCAATGAGATTCTACTGCACCTGGCTGCTTACTTACGAACTCCTCTAGATATTCGACAGGATCACGGTCAGATACAAGTAAGTTAGTCTCTTTAGTAAGGAATGTGAAATTGGCGATAGCATTTACTTCTGGCTTGTCATAGCCTTTATCATAAAGCAGTGCTTTAGGAAAGATATGATGTATTTCCAAACGGCTCATATTGCCGAGAAGATGGCTTGACAGTTCTATTCCTGTATCCCAATCCTTAGCGTGATGCACGCGAGTCATCATATAAAGCATAGGGTAGAAGCGTGCGCCCTGACTCCATCCCATAAAGTCATCTGGCCGCAAGCGAAGGTCGCCGCGATTCTGACGTAAAAGATTGATAAGGCGATCAAGTGCGCCTTCGGTCTTTTCAATTGCACTCAAATCTTGGTTTAGCACACTCTCAGTTGAGCCTGCGTAACGCCCCCAAAGAAACGTATGCACGTACCAATATAGAAGCTTGTCGCGTTCTTTATGGTTTGCCAGATGCCCGCCACGCTCCGTGAGGTATCGTGCTATCAGAGGGAAAGAATATCGGCTACCAAGCACCCTGTCATGGTCTAATCCTAAGCGGGCAGAGATCAAGTTAAGAATAGTGTCTATGGACTTCTCGGCTTGTTGTAACCCGTTTTTGAATGTAAGGGTATCTATATCTTTCAAAGCGGAGAAAAGCGCCTCTCCGGTCAATATTGCATTCATACAGCGTAGTAACCATTCAAGCTTGAAATAGAATCCAGCCGTCTTCCACTTGTTCAATTTGTTCTTCATCTCAGCGCGAGCATCAGGCCACTCCGCACATATCTTCGCCAGAGCTAAATCACCCTTTGACAGTTTCGTTCCGCCGCTATTGACCCTATTAAAAATATCCACCACCACATCAACGGTCTTGTCTTCTCCTGTTACTTCCTCAATGTGCAAATCAATTTCTTTGATGCTCTCGATTGCAGTTAGACGATTGATGTAGTTTGTCAGTCTTGGCTGCAATTCAGGATTACCAACTATTCGCTGAATGAACTCACCCACACCAGCTTTCATAAGCTCAGTGACGTTAATCCATAGTGGATTATCCTTCATCTTCAAAGGCGCATAGAATTCAAAGGCTTCATCTTCTAAATGGAAGTAAAGCCCAGTGAAGGAAGCAACATTGCCATCAAAAAATTGTGGCGGATTCCCACGCACAAGGCCATATAGCGAAGTAATGCGCTGTTGACCATCAAGCAGCAGCTTGACAGAGCCGGGAGCAAGAGGCGCGTCACCGCGTGCGTTCGCATTTTCAGTTTGAGTGACCCAAACCAAAAGACTGCCAACGGGGTGTTTGCGATATAGAGAATGCATAAGTCCGCGCACTTGATCTCTATTCCAAACATATCCCCGTTGAAATTCAGGCAAAGCCATGCTACCTAAATCAATTTGGTCAAGGATGGTTCTGATTTTCATGCACTTAGCCCTTTTATAATTCAGCCATTTGAGTGCCCAAACGAGTGATGTGTTGTACTAACATACCGAGCTAATGAGAGTTCTCTGAAGAGAGATTACTTTGAGCAGCTTATTGAATCCGGTAGAGGATGCCATACAATGATGCCAAATTTATGATTGTAAGGAATTGGTTTTTCCAAACGTCTCGCGTTCTTTAGCACCCAAGCGTATGTTTTCTCATACATAATGCCGCTACGCAAATCCCGTTGAGACATTCCATGTTGGGCGCTATTCCGGCGCAAGTCCGAGAGTGATAACGGGCCAATGCAATCCACAAGCTCACATGTCCCGACGATCTGGCCTGAGCCGCTGCGGATGAGCGCAATCAACCCTCTAATGTGTGTTCGCCTGCTGCGAAGTTCCCATGTTTTCTCGCCGCGCAGAATTGATTCAAGAGGTTCGCTACGGATGAGTAAGCCGCGCATGATGAATAGTTTGATGAGTCATCTTAGCCTCTTTACGGCACTCTTCTTTTGATCTTTAAGATGGATGCTAGTGAGCGCAGCTAGATGCACGATATTTACTATCCTACAGTTTCGCCATACTCCTTATTAAAACTATATAGCTATAGCGGACATGCCTTTTTAGCACAGGCCGACAGTGCCTTGCCTCTATAATATAGCAGAAATCTGTCAGTATAAATTTAGGCCGAAAGCGTTATTGAAAGCGTCTTTTCGCTAGATGAAGAATTACAGCCGTTTTTAGACGGCTGTAATTTGTTGCTGTTATTTGAGTTATAGATGAGCCGAGCAGGACTCGAACCTGCGACCCACTGGTTAAAAGCCAGTTGCTCTACCGACTGAGCTATCGGCCCACATGCTTTAATGGTGGAAGGCATTTTACATGCGCCCTACTGTAGTCGCAAGCTAGAGTGCCTTGAATCAGGGTCTATTCATTTTCGAGAGGAGGGACGGATTCCACCAGTAGAATGAGGTTGCCAAACCAAAACTTCTACGGAGGAATCCATGAACACTCACAGAGTGCCGTCCCTCAGAGATGCTTTAGCAG